>CALKZY010000013.1 GCA_938002965.1 uncultured Acidimicrobiales bacterium
AATCATCGTCACCGAAACCGGACAACTCCTACGGCACCTCACCCTCAACCCAGAACGCGACTACCAACCCCAAAAACCAGAAACCCCCTGACACCGCGTAGGTTCAGAGGGTTTCCAATGTCGCGAAGCACGACAAACGTGGGCCGGGTAGGATTTGAACCTACGTAGGCGTAAGCCAGCGGAGTTACAGTCCGATCCCTTTGGCCACTCGGGCACCGACCCAGGAACAATTAGGTTACCCCGTCAACCCTCTGTTCGTGGCCGATTTCGGAACATTCGCGTCTAGGTTGTAGCCATGCCGAGTTTCGACGTTGTTTCAGAAATAGATATGCAGGAAGTCCGCAACGCCGTTGACCAGACGGACCGTGAAGTAACCAACAGGTACGACTTCAAGGACACCGGCTCAACTATCGAGCTGAAAGACTCCGACATGGTCATCAGCCTGGAATCAGCCAGTCAAGATCGCATGATGGCTTTCCGTCAGGTGCTTGAGGAGAAGCTGATCAAGCGGAAGATCTCTCTCAAGTCAGTCGACTTCGGGGACGTCGAAGATGCAGCAGGTGGCCGGGCCCGGTTGACCGTGGACCTGAAAGCCGGTATCTCCTCCGAGATGGCAAAGAAGATCAACACCCACATCAAAGACATGAAGCTGAAGGGCATCCAGTCTCAGACCCAAGGCGATCAAGTTCGGGTGTCGAGCAAGAAGCGTGACGCCCTGCAGGACGTCATCACTTCGCTCAAGGAAGCAGACTTCGACCTGCCCCTTCAGTTCGAGAACTTCAGGGACTGAACGGCTAGCTCCGCCACTCTTCGGAACGCAACGCAGCCACGCGGGCTTCCGGCGCAGGGTGGGTGGCAAACATGTTGGACATGTTGATCCGTCGGTTAGCTAACGGGTTGACAATGTAGTGGCTGGCCTGAGGCGGCGGGACGCTGGACTCGATTTCAAGTGAGTAGCCGTGCAGTTTTTCCAGTGCTCGGGCCAACGGTTCACCGTCATTCATCAGCTTGGCTGCTTGGCGGTCGGCTTCGAATTCACGGCTGCGACTGATGGCCATCTGAATGAGCGACGCCGCCATGGGGGCCAAGATGGCGAAGCCGATCATGACTATCGGGTTCCCATTGTCACGGTTCGAGCCTCTGCCCCTAGCCCCCCACATGGCCATATTGGCGGCGTAACTCAAGGTGGTGGCGATCATGGCCGCCACTGAACCAATGAGGATGTCGCGGTTGCGGATGTGAGCCAATTCGTGAGCCAAGACACCGCGGATCTCATCCCATGACAGCGTCCGCAGCAGTCCCTCGGTAACGCACACTGCGGCGTTCGACGGGTTTCGGCCAGTGGCAAAGGCGTTGGGCTGCTGCTCGGGACTGACGTACAACATGGGCATCGGCATTTCGGCTCGGGCGGTCAGCTCCTCCATGATGTCGAAGTACTCGGGAAGTTGAGAGCGCTCCACTGGTACGGCCCGGGCTGAGCGGATGGCGATCTTGTCGCTGAAGAAGAACGAGCCCCCGATCATCACCAGCGAGATGACGAAGGCGATTGTCAGGCCGCTCTGGCCGAAGAAGGAGCCGAATAACAGCAACAACCCGGCCAACGCAGCAAGCAACGCAGCGGTTTTGACTCCGTTTCTCATGCTCTAAATCTATTACGTCAGCCGTACAGTAACAGGAAGCCTGCTGTGAAATCCTCGAACGTGGTTGGATCAGCCTGGCGACCGAGAGTGGCCACGCCTCCGTCGTCGATCTCATTCAACGTAATACAGCCAAGCTCAGCGGTCCCAGCGGCGGTTGAGAGCTTCGACCGAACGTCGTCGGTGATGTCGTCCATCCACGGGGGCCGTTCAAGGCCAGCGGTCTCAGGAGAATTGGTCCGGGATCCCGACAAGGACAACGCCTCGGCGTAGAGACAGGTGCTCTGCCAGAACTCTCGCATTACCAAGATGTCTTCACCGTTGGACGTGATATGTCCGTTGTAGATCCAGTCCGGCCCATCGGTGTCGGTGATAACTCGGCGTTCGACTTCAATCAGCTCATCGGTCTCAAGGTTGAGAGCCAGGATGGAGACCTCAAGGTGGACGTCCTCACCCGGAGCCGGTGCGAGGTTCACAAGCTGATCAATGAACAAGTAGAACGTTCCCTCGACCGACGCAAGGTCAGTAGGCCACCGTTGAACCACCTCGGCGTCAATTGATGGGAGCTCGATGGGCACGAGCGAGCCGTCGGATCGCTGATGGAGAAGGCCTGCTTCGGCGTCGATAACGAGAGATCCGCCGTACCCGTCGCTCAGCACTTGGCCCGGTGCGGCCTGACCGGCGGTGCCGGGGTCGCCGCAGTCCGTACCGGTGTACACGAACTCCGGCCCGGCGACGGTGGCCAGATCCTCGCTGAAACCAAACATGCGGAGTTCTTCGAGGGACTGCTGTTGCCCTTCGGATTCGTACGAGCCTTGGGCCCGTACCCGTAAGCCATCAGCCTGTCCTTCACCTCGGAAGCGAAAGACAAACCCAGGGTCGTCGGTGCTGCCTCGCACTCGACTCTCGTCGACCGAGACGTTTCCGTCTTCCTCCAGGCTCACTGCAAGCGTGCCTGCTCCTGAAGTGTTGTCGTAACCAAAGCACAGTTCAGACGCAGCGGAAAGAGCCGCAATGATCGGCTGCGACGGTGCGCTTGCGGCGGTCGTGGACGACGCGTCCGCAGCGTCGCCAACATCAAGATCGACTGACAGCGACCCGTCGGCGGCTTCGACCACGCTCGATGAACCGTTGACGGTATTGAGCAGACCGACGGCACCAACGGCCAGCACAGCAAGAGAGGCTAGACCGGAGCCCACCCGCTTGTTGTGAGCCCGCGTTTGTGCCCGGGCGGCGATGGCCCCAAAGTCAGGCGAACCGTACTGTTGAATAGTCAAGGCTCGCTGGAAGCGTGCTTCGAGATCGGTCACGCTTCACCCCCGGCATAGCGAGGGGCGTACGCCTCGCCCAGGGTCTCGCGAAGACTGGCCAAGCCGCGAGAAAGACGGCTCTTCACCGTTCCGGGGGAGATCTCCAATGCCGCTGCCGTGTCGGCTTCGGAGTAGTCCAGGACCATGCGGGCCACCACCACCGCACGAAGTTTCATGGGCAACTCTCCGACGGCTGCAGCCAGGTCCGGGTCAGAGAAACTGTCCTCGTATTCCGTGGGAGGTCGGCGAGATGAGAGAAGCTCGATTTCACGACCCCGACGCCACTGCTTGCGGCGACCCCAGTTCAGGCCAACCCGGTAGACCCAGCCCGCCGGGTTCTTCATCGTCTCAACTTTGGACCACCTCTCGAAGGCCCGGGCGAACGCCTCATCGGCCGCCTCTGAACCAAGATCCGGTGAGCCGAGTGCCCAGCCCAGGGCGTGAGCGACCGGGCCGTAGCTCTCCGCACAAAACTGCTCAAACGCAGCTCCGACCTTTGTTGTGACGATTGGGATCTGCGAAGTCACCGATGTTTTACCAAGTGTGGGCGCCGGCCAGGGATGGCCGCCTGGGAGTTCGAATGTCAGCAAAGCGCTCACACCTAGTTAAAGACATGAGAGAACAGTAGCGTTCCGTTCCGGCCAACAATTATCGGGTAAGTTGAATTTTGGCCTAGTTGGAATAGGCCGGACGGATCAGGATTGGCCAGATATCTGGTGTGATTAGTCCTCGTCGCCACCTTCAGCCGCCCGGCTGGCGATCTCGTTGACCACGCCGGGGTCGGCCAGCGTCGTGGTGTCGCCCAGTTCTCGGCCGTCGGCTACGTCACGCAGCAGGCGACGCATGATCTTGCCCGAGCGGGTCTTAGGCAGGTCGGGAACGATTATCACCGTTTTGGGTCGAGCGATCTTCCCTAGCTTGGTGCCAACGTGCTCACGTATCTCGTTGCCGAGCTCCAGCGAAGGCTCATTGCCTCCCCGCAGGATCACGTAGCCAATGATGGCCTGGCCCGTTACCTCGTCATTGGAGCCGACGACGGCAGCCTCGGCAACCGACGGGTGATCAACCAGAGCCGATTCGACTTCGGCGGTGGAAATACGATGACCTGACACGTTCATGACGTCGTCAACCCGGCCGAGCAGCCACAGGTAGCCGTCATCATCCAGCTTGGCGCCGTCACCGGCAAAGTACCGGCCCTCGAATCGAGACCAGTACGTGTCCTTGTATCGCTGCGGGTCACCCCAAATGCCGCGAAGCATGGAGGGCCACGGCTTAGTGATCGTCAGGTAGCCGCCACCATTGGAGACAACATTTCCGTCGTCGTCCACCAGTTCGGCGAACACGCCGGGAATCGGATGACAGGCCGAACCCGGCTTCGTGTTCGTCACCCCCGGCAACGGGGTGATCATGTTTCCGCCGGTTTCGGTTTGCCACCATGTGTCGACGATCGGTGTGTTCTCGCCACCAATGTGCTCGTGGTACCACATCCACGCCTCAGGGTTGATCGGCTCACCGACAGTGCCCAACACCCGCAAAGTAGACAGGTCGTGCTTCTCAGGCTCTTGAACTCCCCACTTCATGAACATCCGGATGGCGGTGGGAGCGGTATAGAGCTGGGTCACCTTGTAACGCTCGATGATGTCCCACAAGCGATCTTTGTCCGGCGTGTCCGGCGTGCCCTCATACATGACCGACGTGACCCCGTTAGCCAGCGGGCCGTAGACGATGTAGCTGTGACCGGTCACCCAGCCGATGTCGGCCGCACACCAGTAGATGTCGGTCTCGGGTTTGATGTCGAAGACGTACTTGTGGGTGAACGCCACCTGGGTGAGGTACCCGCCGACGGTGTGCATGATGCCCTTAGGCTTGGCCGTGGTACCTGAGGTGTAAAGGATGTACAGCAGCTGCTCGGCGTCCATGGGCTCAGCCGGGCAGTCCTCGGAGGCATCGACCATTGCCTCATGCCACCAGATATCGCGCCCGTCGACCATGTCCGGGTTGAGGTCGCAACGATTAGCCACAATGACCTTCTCCACCGATGGGGCACCGGAGGCCAAAGCAGCGTCCACCGTCGGCTTCAACGCGCTGGCTGCACCCTTACGGAAGCCACCGTCGGCGGTGATGATCACCTTCGCCTCGGCGTCATCGCAACGGTCGACAATGGCGTCGGCTGAGAAACCTCCAAAAATCACCGAGTGAGCAACGCCGATGCGGGCACAGCCCAACATGGCGATCGGCAGCTCCAGGATCATCGGCATGTAGATGGCGACCCGATCGCCCTTCTCCAGGCCAAGGCCTTTCAAGACGTTGGCGAACTTCTTCACTTCAGTCAGCAGCTCGGCGTAGGTCAGCGTCTTGGTGTCGCCCGGTTCGCCTTCCCACAGGTAGGCGACTTTGTCGCCGTTACCTGCTTCGACATGGCGGTCAAGGCAGTTGGCGGTGATATTCAGCTCGCCGCCCACAAACCATTTGGCGAACGGCAGATCCCACTCAAGGGTGGTGTCGAAGTCTTTGGACCAGGTCAGCAGCTCACGGGCCTGGCGGGCCCAAAAGGCCTCGTAGTCGGCGTCGGCTTCGGCGTACATCGATCGGTCGCCGGTGTTGGCCTGCCCAACGAAATGCTCCGGAGGCGGGAACACCCGGTTCTCATTCTCGAATACTCCGATCGTTTCCGACATGGCTACTCCTTTACCGTGACCAGGCGCCTAAGGGCCAGCCTGATTTTCCCCTTGGGCCGGGCACTATCGATACCCGGCGGATCGAGACAAGTCTCGCCTACTGGGTCGATAGTAGTTCCTGGGTTGATGTTGTTGCCACGCCCGACGTCCGATCGGTGTAAGAACATCCGTAGTCGGCGATGCCGACCCTGCTACAAGCTGGAAACCGACTTCGGGTTGTCAACGAGAGCCCTTGCCAGCATTTGGAGACCGACTTCGAATGCCGCCTCAGCATCGACCTGCTGGATATGGGAGAGATACTGCCGAACCTCAGGATCCTCGGCAGTGGGACAAGACTTCGCAGCCTCGGCGAGATCGGACACATATTGGTTGGTAAAGGCGAATCCGGTAACAAAAGCGGCTGTCAGACGGTAAGCCATAGCTGCCTCCTCAGGGTTCAAGCCGCGTCGGAGTAGTCGCGTTCCGCTCCACAACACACCACGGGGCCCAGCCGGCGAGGTCGCCACCCTCCTGCTGTAAAGTTCAAGCGCCGCTGGATGCTCGAACATCCGGTGAATCGCCCGAAGCCAAGAGGCAAATGCATCGTCCGCTTCGTCAGGTGGGCCGGAGATGATCACGCTGTCATACAACCGCTCCAACATGACGTCCAGCAGATCGTCCTTGTTCTCAAAGTGGTAATACAGCGACATAGCATCAACATTGAGGCTCTCCCCCAAGCGGCGCATTGTCAGGTAATCGAACCCGTGGAGTTCAACCAACTTGAGTGCGGCATCGGCTATGACGGTACGGGAAAGCGGCAATCTACTGGCGGCGACCATGAATCGACTATCGTAGTCGAAGCAACGCCATCAATGGTGTTAGCGATCAATGTGGTCAGAAAGCCAAGGCCTATTGCCCCCGCCAGAGCGCCACCAACCATGAGCCGAGGCCCGCCGAATCGGTTAGTGCGTCTGACTCCGCTATTCGGCTCCTCATCCGAATAGCAGCCACGTCCGGCCGGGAGGCGTGAGCGGTCCAATACTCACGACCCTCGGCAACAAGAGCCTCAAGGCCGTGCCGGCGAAGAAAGTCCTCCTGGCGCTCAACGACAGCGCCGGAGGGAAGTTGATCAACGGCCACATCGGTCGTGATGTCACAAGGAACCGACTCGCCATAGAAGTCCTCGACCCGCTGATGCTCACGATATGCCCGCATCCAGCCACCACGCTCGGCCAACGATGACGTAGACGACTCCCCATAGTCGATCATGCAGATCCGGCCCGGCCTTCGATCGAGCAGTCCCTGAACGAGCTCATGGGCCTCGTCGAGCAGCGGCAGCCGAGTACCGGGTGCAAGTTCGCCTGCGCCGGGCAGTCCCAGAACCCGGGCCGCGGCAGAATCAATGTCGAGGAGTGGGCGAATCTCCTCGCGTCCGGACTCGACGTACAATTCGCCAGGACCGGCTTCACCGATCTGCAGCACCCGAAACGGCACGTTGTCCAGCAGCTCGTTGCCCACAATCACGGCCTGTTCAAGACTCTCCGGCAGCTCACCATTGCCGTACTCTCCGGCCAAATCGACACCGACCAGGCGCCACGACCGACAACCCTCATGATCAGCTCTGCCCTGAATGGCCAGATCCATCGACCGAAGGAGCGTGCCCGGCCCGGTTCCAAGGTCGACCACGGTGAATGGCTCCGGCGAATCCATCTCCTCCCACCAACTCAAGCAGGCGTTTAACATCACCTCACCGAACAGGGGCCCAACCTCGGGGCTGGTTATGAAGTCCCCTCGCCTCCGACCGGCCTGGCCTCCAACGGTATAGAAGCCGTCAGGGCCGTAGAGGCGGCGCTCCACGAAGCGGTCGAAGCGCTCAGCGCTCATCGGGCTTGAACATCAAGTGGCGAATCACCAGGAGAGAGTCGTCTTAACAGCTTTCAGGCAGTCGCCTCACCACTGAGGGCCGGCCGCGATCCTATGGTGCCGCGGCGACTGCGGGGAAGTCGGCCCAGCTGGGCACCCAACCGGTAACACCGGTGAGCAACGTGACAATTACTGTGATTGCCACCGCAGCGGTCAGCGCTGGCGGAATGATAATTGGCGAATTGTCGCCGTCCCGAGCGGGCAGGAACCACATCTGCTTAGCCACGTTCAAATAGTAGAAGGCGGCGATAACCGAGTTGACAGCGGCAATCAAAGCCAACAAGGTGCCCCAAAGCTCCCAGCCATCGGTGAGCACCTTGAACACCCAGAACTTGGCCCAGAAACCACCCATGGGAGGAATCCCGGCCAGGGAGAACAAGAAGACGGTCATGGCAGCGGTAAGCCCGGGAGCGTAGTGCAGCATGCCGCCGAAAGACTCAATGTCACCGGACCGAGTCTTGCGTGCGGTGATAATTACCACGGCGAATGCCCCGAGATTCATAGCGGCGTAAATGACCAGGTAAATGACAACCGCCTGCTGAGCTTCGGCCAATTGACCGCCGTAGACCGCCAGCGGAGCCAACATGTAGCCGGCCTGAGCGATACCGGAATAAGCCAACATGCGGACCACGTTGTCCTGACGCAATGCGATCAGGTTGCCGACAGTCATGGTGGCTGCCGACAGGATCCACATGAACGGCTCGACCAGATTGGGCAGATCGCCGAAGGCAAACAAGATGATGCTGATCAAGCCCACGAAGCCAGCAGCCTTTGACGCCACAGCCAAGAAGGCGGTGAGCGGCGTCGGGGCACCCTCGTAGGTGTCGGGGGCCCAGGTGTGGAACGGGACGGCTGAAACCTTGAAGGCGAAACCGATGATGGTGAACAAAACACCGAGAGTGATGAACGGAGCCGAGTCGGTCGAAGCCAACGACTCGCCGATAACGGTGAGTCTGGTATCGGCAGCCGCTCCGTAGAGCAACGACATGCCGTACAGGAGAATGGCCGAGGCAAACACGCCCATCAGCATGTACTTGAGGCCCGCTTCGTTGGACTTGAGATCTCGTTTGCGCCAAGCGGCCATCATGTAGGCCGGGATGGAAACCAGTTCCAGGGCGATAAAGATCGTGACTAGATCTCGCGCTGACGTCATGACCAACATGCCGAGCACTGAGGCGGCGATCAACTGATAGAACTCGGAGTCGTAGTAGTCGCCTTCGGCCATGTAGTTACTGGCCAGCAACACCACCACGTAGCCGCTGAGGAGGAATACGCCCTTCAATAGCAGGGCGTAGTTGTCGACCACGTAGGCGCCGTCGAATAGAACTCGGGGGATCTCGCCACCCAGGTCCCACAGGGTAAGCACCGGCACCATGGCCAAGAGGAAACCGATACCGGTCAACGGACCAATGATCCGACGAACCCGATCAAGTCCGATCAAGTCGACGATGGTCACCAGGGCACCCCAGCCGACCAGGATCAGCTCCGGGGCGAAGGCATGCCAGTCGATGTGGGGGCGGACAAACTCCGCGGCTGAACCCTGGGCGACAAGACTTTGCCCGACAATAGCCTGACCGACGGCGGTCTGGGTGAGAAGGCTCTGAGCCAGCACTGAGATCAGCCTCCGGTTCCTAGGGCCGAGCCCGAGGACATGTTTTCGAATACATCACCGATCAACGAAACCGGCTCGTTGGTTACGTCGAAGATCAAGCCCGGCACGAAGCCGAGCACGACGATCAAAATCAGCATCGGGACCCAGGCCACCCACTCGGTGAACACCGTGTCGTGGATGTTGGGATCGTCTGCGAACTCTTCCGACGGCTCACCGAATGCGGTGCGCTGCAACAGCCACAGCAGGTAAGCGGCAGCCAGGACAGTGCCGATGGCGGCCACCACCATATATACCCGGAACAGCGTAGTGTTGAGACCTGCGTTGGGGTTGTAGGCGGCCAGGATCGCCGGGAACTCGCCCCAGAAGCCAGCCAGACCCGGAAGGCCTAGCGAGGCCATCGAGGTAATACCAAGGATCCAACCCATACGCGGCGCTTGGATGAGCAGACCACCCAGACGCTTGATCTCCAGCGTGTGGAAACGCTCTTTGACCGAGCCGGCAATGAAGAACAACATGCCTGTGATAAGACCGTGAGCGACCATGCCGAAGATGGCGGCATTGATACCGAAGTCGGTAAGAGTGGCGATACCCAGCATCACGTAACCCATGTGGGCCACCGAGGAGAAAGCGATGAGCCGCTTCATGTCGGTCTGCGCCAAGCAGCCGAGCGCACCATAGATGATTCCGATGACAGCCAGCAGGCCAATCCAGGGGGCCCAAGCGACAGCGCCCTCTGGCAGGATCGGCAAGGCGATTCGAACAAAGCCGTAGGTGCCGAGCTTCAACAGCACGGCGGCCAGGATCACCGAACCCTGGGTTGGGGCCTGAGTGTGAGCGTCAGGCAACCAGGTGTGGAAAGGGAACATCGGCACCTTAATGCCGAAGCCCAGGAACATGCCGCCGAACAGCACTGTTTGCTCAGTTGACGTGAGGCCCTCACTTTGAACCCGAGCCGCCAGCTCAACCATGTTGAAGGTCTCGGAGCCGGTCAGCCAATACAGGGCCAGGAAGCTGACCAACATGAAGGCCGAGCCGAACAGGGTGTAGAGGAAGAACTTGATCGAGGCGTAGAGACGATCCTCGCCTCCCCACACGCCGATCATGAAGTACATCGGCAGCAGCACCACTTCGAAGAACACGAAGAACAGCACCAAGTCTCGGGCTACGAACGTACCGAGCATGCCGGTGTGCAGCACCAGGATGAGCATCAGGAACGCTTTGGCGTTACCGGGCGATGGAATGTGATTCCAGCTGTAGATGATGACCAAAGGCGTGACCAGCAAGGTCAGCGCTATCAGTGGCAGCGACATGCCGTCGAGGCCAATGGCGTACCGGGCGTTGATGATGTCGATCCAGCTGCGGTCGACGGTGAACTGCATCGTTCCGCTGGCGCCGTAGTCGAAGTTGGTCAGCAACAGGGCGCCGACGATGAACGACACCGCCGAGGCGACGAGCGCCACCATCTTGTGCAGCTCCTCATCCCGCTCGGGGATAAGCATCATCACGACGGCTCCCACCAACGGTGCGAACACCATGGCCGTCAATCCCCAGGAATTCAGGAAGTCCATGACTTGTGGTCCTTCTGCTCTCTAACTCAAAATCAAACTGATTGAAACCGTTGCAGCCCTACACCACAACAATGAATACTGCGACCAGCACCGTGGCGGCACCGAACATTAGCGTGGCGTACTGGCGGACCTGGCCCGACTGCATCCCACGAAGAAGTTGCCCCAACCTTGACGCCGTCGAACCGGAGGCGTTGACCGTCCCGTCGACGACACCCTGGTCAATGAAGCGGTAAACGAAACGACCGGCCAGCACAGAGGTGGCTCCCACCGCGTTGACGAACCCATCCAGAATGTTCTGGTTGGTCCAGTTGGCCGCTCGGGCCAGCGGGCCCTTGGTGGCTCCGGCAATCACACCGGTGTACAGGTGGTCCAGGTAGTACTTGTTTTCCAGCACCCGATGGCCAACAGCCAAGGGCGGGATGCGCGAAGCCATGCCGTTGGCGTACTCAGTGGCCTTGGGGTCCATGGCGTACAGGCGCTTGTAGTAGGTCCAAACCAAGAACCCGGCGCCGACGGCCAGAGCGGTGGCCACGATAGCCAGCGACAAACTGGGCTTGGCGTGAGTGAATTTGTTGGCTTCTTTGGAAACAAAGGTGGCAACACCGGCCGGTTCCACCCAGTCTTCGAACTTGTGGGCCCAGCCTTCGGGCAGTCGGAGGGCCTTCACGAAGCCGCTCGGCATATTGAAGAAGCCGACAACGACCGCCATCGAGGCCAAGATGACCAGCGGCACAGTAATGCGAGGCCCGGACTCGTGCGGTTCCTCGTGGCCTCGGTAGTCACCGAAGAAGGTCAGCCAGACGGCCCGGGTCATGTAGGCGGCGGTCATGGCGGCGGTGATCATACCGAAGATGAAAGGAATGGTGTAGGTGCCGTTGCCTTCGGTCCCCGGCCAGACACCGGCGCCGACGAGAATTTCGTCCTTCGACCAGAACCCGGCGAGAGGGGGAATTCCGGCCAGGGCAGCCGTGCCAATCATGAAGGTGGCGAAGGTGGTGGGCATGTACTTGCGCAGCCCGCCCATGTCAGCCTTCATATCGAAGCTGTGATGGCAGGCGTGGCTGACCGAACCAGCACCCAGGAACAGGCAAGCCTTGAAGAACGCGTGGGTGAAGAGGTGGAACATACCTGCGGTGTAGGCACCCATGCCGAGTGCCAGAACCATGTAGCCCAGCTGTGAGACCGTTGAGTAGGCCAACACTTTCTTGATGTCGCGTTGGACGAACGCCAACAGGCCTCCACCGACGCAGGTCAGTCCACCGATGAAAGCCATCACGTTGATGGTTCCTCCGGCGATCCCGAAACCGACGAAGAACACCGGGTAGAGACGGCCGATCATGTAGACACCGGCTACAACCATGGTGGCGGCGTGGATGAGAGCCGAGACCGGCGTCGGTCCGGCCATAGCGTCCGGCAGCCAGGTGTGAAGAATGAACTGGCCGGACTTTGACATCACGGCCGCCATCAGGCACAGAGCGGCGATCCTCAGCGTTCCTTTGCTGATGTCTCCGGCCACAGCCATCTCGTTGATGGTCTTGATGCTGAAACTCTGGTCGGCGGCGAAGTAGAGGATGGTCATGCCGATGAGCAGACCGATGTCGCCGACACGGTTGGTCAGGAAGGCTTTGAGAGCCGCATCTGAGTTGGCCTGATCCTCCCACCAGTGCCCAATCAAAGCGAACGAGCAGACGCCGACCAACTCCCAGCCAACGATGAGCTGCAGCGTGCTAGAGGACAGCACCATGAACAACATCGAGGCGGTAAACAGCGACAGGAAAGCGAAATAGTGGGTGTAGCGCCGGTCGCCGTTGACGTAATCGGTCGAGTAGACGTGGACGAGCAGAGAGATGAAGGTGACGACGAACAACATCATCACCGACTGCCCATCAACCCAGGTGCCGATGGAGATGCTGAATCCCTTGTCCTCGGCATGGCCATCTTCGTCGCCTGCAGCGTCGCTATGACCGTTGGCCTCGGTGCCGAGGGTGGAGCGGTTGGCGTCAGTACCGATACCGAACCATTCGACCTCGTTGATGACCGGAGCTCCTCGGACCTCGCCCTCTTCGGCGGTCAGATCGACGGCAACGGACTCGCCGCCGTCGACCACTAAGGAGAGAGCCTCTTCGGAGTGCCCTCCAGAGTCGGCGATGTCACCAATCCATGTGAAGGTGGTGAGGACGGCCAAGATGAAGGCCGTGACGATGGCAGCGATGCCGATCTCGGCACCCTTATTCGGTAGGCGTTTGCCGAAGAAGAGAATCAGCACGAAGGCAGCCGCAGGCAACGCGGGAATCAGCCAGGCGTTGTCATACAGCCACGAGTGGGCGACAGCTTCTTCAGCAGCAAGCAGGAACACGGGTCAGCCTTTGAGAATGTTGGCTTCGGCGACGTTAATACTGCGCCGATTGCGGTAAATCAAGAGAACAATGGCCAAGCCCACGCCAACCTCGGCGGCAGCAACGGCAATAACAAACAGAGCAAAGACCTGCCCGGACAGATGCTGGTGGAACGCTCCAAAAGCCACAAGGTTAATGTTCACGGCGTTGAGGATCAGCTCGATCGACATCAACACCAAGACACCGTTCTTGCGGGTCAGCACCCCGTACACACCGATGCAGAACAGCACGGCGGCCAGGATCAGGAACTGATTCAGGAACACCGGCCGCTACCTCTCCCGGTTCAGCCTGGAAGCCAAGGCGAACACAATCACAAAGAGGATGAGACACAACAGTGCAAGTAGTAGTAGCGACATATCGATCTAAACCCTTCTCGATCGTCCAGCTAGTCGCGCCTGGCTACAACGACAGCACCGATCAAGGCGGCCAGCAGTAGCACAGACAGTGCTTCAAACGGAACGATGTATGTACTAAAAATCTCGTCGGCAACAGCCTCGGTTCGTTGGGGAACCTGATCGGCCGGCAACCTTATGTCGCCGAAGCCCTCCCACAGCGAATAAACCATGACTGCGCCCAGACTGGCGGCGACCAAAGCCCCGATCCACTTCTGATCGTGGTCCAGGTCCGTCTCGGCTCCGATTTTGGCCCTGGTCAACATGACACCGAACAGCAGCAGGACCATGATGGCTCCCAGATACACCAGGATCTGCGTCGCAGCGGCGAACTCGGCACCCAGAATCACATAGGTGGCAGCCACCGCCGACAGGACGACCAGCAGGTACAACGAGGCGTGGACCACGTTATTCGTGGTCACCATGCGGAGCGCGGCCACAACAGCCACCGCGGCGATGATGTAAAAGAAGATATTGGCGATCCACGCACCAGTATCAGTGAGTGCGGTCTCTTGAGCCAGCAAAGCTGTCTGCCGATCCAGCACGGCGAGTTTTGGCAAGGTCAAAACTCGGCTAGTGAGCGAAGCGAACGGTACGAAGGGCATCAAGGTCGCGGCACCTTCTTCTGCTTGACCTCGGCTCCGGGCTCATAGGACTCGAATTCCGGAACGGTCTCCATCCACTGACCAAGGCGTTCCTTGTCGTGAAGCAGGTCGGCGATGCGGGGCTCGGAGTACTCGTACTCCGGGCTCCAGAACAAGGCCTCGAAAGGGCATACTTCGACGCAGATCCCGCAGTACATGCAGAGGCCGTAGTCGATGTCGAAGCGATCAAGCTTGTTGACCGAACGGGGCTTGCCACCCGCTCGTCGAGGCGGGGCGAGAGTCTTGTGGCCCTCAATGTAGATACACCAATCAGGACACTCACGGGCGCACAGCATGCACGAGGTGCAGTTGTCCTCGTGCAGAGCGATCACGCCACGGGCTCGGGGGGCGGGATTCTCTTTCTCATGCGGGTACTGCACGGTGTGCGAACCCTTGGTGACCGTCTTGGTGATCTCGCCAAACGTAACGCCGAGACCTTTGATGACGCCGGGGAGTTTAGGCATCTAGAACACCACCTTGAGGACGCCGGTGACGGCGATGTTGACCAGCGAAATCGGGATGAGGACTTTCCAGGCAAACTTCTGGAGCTGATCCTCTCGGAACCGGGGGTAGGTGAACCGTACCCAGTAGACGATGAAGGTCAGGGCCAGCATCTTGACGAGCATCACGATGGGGCCGATGAGGTTGAACCACGGCGACATGCCTGCAGCCGAGTTGCCACCTTCGGACAACACCGCTCCGGTGGCGTCCAACTCGGGAGCCAAGCCTGGGATGATGTCCATCAGGAACGGGGGAATCGACCAGCCGCCAAGGAACAACGTTGCGCCCAGGAAGGCGAAGATGTTGGCGGTGGCGAACTCACCGATGAAGAACAGCAGGAACCGGAAACCTGAGTACTCGGTCATGTAGCCCGATACCAGCTCCGACTCAGCGATCGGCATATCGAACGGGGTCTGGGTCAGTTCGGCCTGGACCGCTATGAGGAAGATCATGAACCCGACGAACTGGGTCAGGATGAACGGGTTACCGATGGCACCCCATCCGAAGATTTCTCCGTTGTGCTGAGCCATCACGATGTCCTGAAGGTTCAGCGAACCGGCCTGGATGACAACACCGACGACAGCCAACACCAGGGGAAGCTCGTAGGCGATCAGCTGACCTGCGGCTCGAAGGCCACCGAGGAGCGAGTACTTGGAGGCGCTGGCCCACCCGGCCATCAAGATGCCGATTACGGAGACAGAGCTGACGGCCATGGCAAAGAAAATGCCGGTTCCGAAGTTGGCGAAGAAGGCATCGGGACCGAATGGCACGACCAATACCAACAAGAAGGTGGAAAGCAGCACCACATACGGCGATGCCTTGTAGACGAATTCGTCGGCTCGTGCCGGGACGATATCTTCCTTCTGCGCCCACTTGCCGACCTCGGCCACGAGCTGGAGCGAACCGTACGGGCCGGCTTCCATCGGGCCAAGGCGGCTTTGCATGAAAGACACCATCTTGAATAGATAGAGGTTCACGGTGGCGCCGGCCGGAATCAAAACGGCGACAAAGGCGAAGAGCAGCTTGAGGATGGTCTCTTGCCAGTAGGCAAGTTCGACAGCGAAGATGCTCACCGATCAATATCTCCAAGGATGAAGTACAAGGAAGCAAGGATAGTGATCACGTCGGGAACGTAGGTGCCCTTAAGCAGCCATGGGGTGATCGACATGTTGGAGAAGCTGGCCGAACGAATCTTCACCCGGAACGGCTCCAAACCGCCTTGGCTGATTACGTAGTACCCCATCTCGCCTAGCGGGTTCTCGGTAGCCACATAGGCCTCGCCGGCGGGAACCTTGATGATGCGAGGCACCTTGGCCATGATTGGGCCCGAAGGAAGACCGTCCAAGAGCTGGTCGACCATGTCACAGGCCTCGCGAGTCTCCTGCAAGCGAACCCAGTAGCGGGCGAATGAATCACCGTCGGGGTGGGTCCAAACCTTCCAATCCAACTGGTCGTAGACCAGACCGACCGGATTGTCCCGGCGGAGATCCCAGTCGACGCCGGATGCCCTGATATTGGCTCCGGAGAGACCGTACGACAGACCTACATCGGCAGGAATGATCCCGATGCCACGAGTTCGAGCCTCAAAGATCTCGTTGCCGAGGAGCAGGTCTTCCATCTCGTCGCAGAAGCTTCGGATTGTCTCAAGCGCTGCTTTGGTGTCAGCGATCCACCCGGCGGGCAGGTCGTCTTTGACCCCGCCGATGCGATCGAAGTTCGGGTGGAAGCGGCCACCAGTGGCGGCTTCGATCTGGTTGAGAATGAACTCCCGGTCACGGAAGGCGTAGAAGACCGGCGAGATGGCGCCAAGTTGCACGCCCATGTCGCCCAAGAACAGGGTTACGTTGGCGATGCGAGCCATTTCGAACAACAGGGTTCGAATCCACTGGGCCCGAGGTGGTGCCTCGATCTCCATCAGCCGCTCGGCAGCCAGGATGAACGGCACCTCGTTGGCGAAGCTGCCAAGCCAGTCGATCCGGTTGATCAGCGTCGTGACCTGCGGATAGGTGCGAACCTCAGCCAGTTTCTCGTAGCCGCGGTGCATGTACCCCATGATGGGATCAGCGGCCACCACCTCTTCACCGTCAAGGCGAAGCACGACACGCAACGTGCCGTGGGTGGCGGGGTGCTGGGGGCCGACGTTCAGCGTCATACCCTCGGCTTCAAGCTCGACGTTTACTCGAGCATCCGCAGCTTGAGAAGCGATGTACGCCATCTGCCGGCGATCAAGCATGTCGGTCACAGCCGTTCGCTCCGCTCACTACTCGAGTTTCGCCGTTGGCAAAACATCGGTCGGGACAAGACGATCATCAGGCGTCACCGCCTTCGGCCGGTGCCGGCGTCTCAGAATCTGCCGAGCTGGCAGCCTCTGACTCCGGCGGCTCCTCCGGCATGGGTTCGACGTCGACGATGCCGGGCCAGGGCTTGATCAGCCGGGCCAACAGCGGATAGTCCTTGCGTAGCGGGTAGCCCTCAAACTCGACGGGAAGATAGAGATTTCGCATGTCGGGATTGCCAGTAAATGCAATCCCGTACATCTCGTGCGTTTCACGCTCGTGCCAGGCTGCACCGGCGTAGGTTTTGATCCATGTTCCGATGGCCAAGTCATCGCCGACATCGGCCTTCACGGTGACACCCAGGCCGGTTGAAAGACTGTATACCCGAGCGAACACCTGGAATCTGGTGCCACCACCGGTGACGCCGTCTGCCCCAGTGCCGGTAAGACCCGAATCGTCGGAGTCGTCGTGCTCCTCGGACTCTGCCTGGGCTGGATCGATGTCAACGGCAGCCTCGAGGCTACGGCCGAACGGTGAGGGCATCCAGTCGATGGCGGCGAGCCATTCGAAGTAGCGGAAACGTTGACGCTCACGAAGATATTCGGCGGTATCGGACCAGGCCTCATTGGCAACCCGGACCCAAAGGTCCACACCAGGTTCCAGATGGCTGGCCACCAACGCATCACCGAGCTCGCTGGTCATCGCCTCAAGCAGCGACTGACGAGCTTCGTCGGTTGCGGTCTCTTCGTTTTCGGAAGCCTGCGTGTCCTGATCAGCTGATGGCAAGAGGATCACCCTTCCACTTCTCGGACATGTCCTCGTTCTGGATGCGCTCTTGAAGTAACACGATGCCTTCCAGCAACGCTTCGGGACGTGGCGGGCAGCCGGGCACGTAGACGTCAACCGGGATGATCTGGTCAACGCCCTTGGTCACTGAATAGCTGTCCCAGTACGGGCCACCACAGTTGGCGCACGAACCCATGGAAATTACGTACTTTGGCTCGGGCATCTGCTCATACAACCGACGAACTGCCGGGGCCATCTTGTCGGTCACAGTGCCGGAAACGATCACCAGGTCGGCTTGTCGGGGGCTGGCCGGCAGCGGGATAACGCCGAGTCGCATGACGTCGTAGCGAGGTGAGCCGAAAGCGGCTCCCATCTCAATAGCGCAGCAGGCAAGGCCCCACTGGTAGGCCCACAGCGAATACTTGCGGCTCATGTTGAGCAGCTTGCCGAGACCCTTTGGAATCTTGCCTGATTCAACTAGGCCCATCGCAACACGCCCTTTCGCCAGGCGTAGGCCAAGCCGAGCGCCAGAATGAAAATGAAGATGACCATCTCGATCAGACCGAACATTCCGTAGGCCTCAAGCCGGGTCGCCCAGGGAAAGATAAACACGGCTTCGACGTCGAACATCACGAACAACAGCGCAAATATGTAGTATCTGATCTGGCTTTGAGACCAGCCGGTACCAACGGGGTCGACGCCGCTCTCGTAGTTCTGCAACTTGCCTGCAGTCGGGCGGTTCGGACGGAGAGCCGAAGCAAGGCCAATGAAGCCACCGACGACACCGATGGCAAGCAGGCCGAAAAGTAGGACGAGCAGGTACTCCCGCAGAAACTCGGACACGACCGCTGACTCTACCGGCCGGAGGGCACTGAGCCCATGGTCGCGCTATGTGACTTTCTTGTTGAGATTTTCATGCAGCCCTCGGCAGTCATCTCGTACCGAACCGGTACCCATCCCTGTCCAAATAGTACCGATGCCAGACTCGGTTGGGGTGACCCACTCTGCTATCGGTGTCGATCGTCACCCCACATCGACCGATCCCCCGGCGCAGCACACTCAGCGCTACTGGCGATCGCCATCAACACGAGCATTCAACAATGCCTTGAGCCTGGCGTAGTCGGCCTCCACATTCCGCCTGACCATCAGCCTCGTTAGGGTTGAACACCTTCATCGGGCCCTGCGGGTCACCTTTGATGACAGCGGTCAGAATGGTTCCACCATCAGGGAGGGGTTCGACCCTGCGGGTGATGTCAAGCGGGAGCGCGCTCTTAGTGGTCCGAATCCGCAACTGTCGGGCAACTTCGAACTCTACGACTTCAAACGACGACACAATTGGTCGGCCCAGGAAACGGGCGTGCTGATCATAGGTTGAGCCAAGTCGCAGCGGTCGTTCGCTGGTCCACTCGCATCGCTCCATGCCATCTTGCCACTCGGGGTTGTTCGACCAGTCGGCCCAGTAGGCGAAGACCGCCGACGGGTCCAAGTCGACCTCGATGGAAACCGCAACCTCAATCACATGTTCTCCTCAGATATCGCACGATGTTACCCCCACTGATGATGATGCATGGCGTGCAACAAGCCGACGCCAAGACTCGTCGCCCGATACCGCCTAACATCATGTGCAGCTATGTCGACGCAGTACGAAAGGGAGCTTCGTCGGACTGTCGCCGAAGGACTGGCAGCTCTGAACGAACACAACGGTGGCAGATTCCTGAGCCAGGTCGCCCGCACAGTCGGCGTCGACCGAACGACGGTGGGTCGCTGGAGCAAACAGTCGACTACAGCATCGGTCGAGCACTGCCGGTCACTGTCCGATGCCTACCCCGACTTTTTCGACCACGGCCTGCTCGTTGAGCTCCACGCTAACTCGGCATTAACCCCAACCGACACCTCAGCCCCGACGACCGCCGGCGTCGACATCCTGGACGGCAGTGCCGATGTGTTCGAAGCCGCCGCCAACGCCCTACTCGGCGATCCAGGGTCGGACGACAACCGCGTGCTCAAATTGGCTTCGCTACATGTCGAGCGTGTGGGCCTCGACTCTCTCAGAAGCGACCCTTACATCGACGACGAGACCAAAGTCCAAACGCAGCGATTTCGACAAGCCATGGCCACAAGAGCGGCTGAAGGGTGGCGGGTCCGAATTGTCGTCTCGACAGCAAGTTCAGTCCGGCTGGATGCGATATGGCAGTTGGTCGAAGCCATCGACGGTCCTGATGTCGACATTCGCGCCTATCCAACCGCCCTTCCTCACGTTCTGTCGGCTGTGTTGGTAGCCAACCGGGAGGTCATCTTGTCATCGGACAGCCCCCGGTTCGAGCGGCCTGAGAGCGCGATAGTACTTCGATCACGGCCGATTATGAAGTGGGCAGACAGCTACTTCGCCGATCTCCACCAGACTGCGCCCTATACGCTCCGATCGGTTCACGGAACGTCCAAAAGAGGATCGGACGCGCTGCGACGGCACATCGCAGCGCGTCCTTAGAGAGTGGAAAAACCACCTTCTGGTCAGGTCTCCGCCGCGAGACCCGAACAAAGATCGTACTCGTCGGCACTACTGCACGTCATGAACCACCTTGCCGCATGTTGTGCATCAAACCAGGCATCAAATTGGATCCATCGCTACCGTCGGACGCCCGGCTCGAAGCGCCGGCACCATATCGCAGTTCTCGGACCAGGTTTTCAATAGGCATCGGCCTGGAGAAAAGGAAGCCTTGGCCGATCCGGAAGCCGGCTGTCAAAAGCAACTCGACTTGGTGCTCATCCTCCACGCCCTCGGCAATGGGGGTCTGGCCGGTCCCTTCCGCCAGCGAGCAGATCGATGCCACCAAGTCGACACCACCAGGGCGGTGCATGGCCGTCACCAGCGACCGATCGATCTTGACGTGAGAAAACGGCGTTTCGATCATCTGATTCAGCGACGACCACCCGGATCCGACATCGTCGGTGGCGACACCGATCCCGATGGACCGAAGCCGATCGAGCGCCTGCAATAACATGTCGGGGTCAGTGACCTGTTCGGTCTCGGTCAACTCGACGAGCAGCCTCTCGGCGGCGACTCCCCGCCCAGCCAACTGGGCGTCGATGTAGTCGACAAGGTTCGGGTCGACAATGTGCGATGCCGAGATGTTCACCGACAGAAATAGATGCTCTTCGTCAGGACGGCTGAGTCGCTCCAGCAGACTAATGGCCTGGCGTAGCATAATTCGCCCCAGGAAACGGCTGAGTCCGTGTGCCTCGATCACGGGAACAAACACGTTCGGCATAATCATCGACCCGTCAGCCTGCGGCCATCGCGCCAGCATCTCCGCTCCTAGCGCTTTGCCGGTTCGCATGTCGACGATCGGCTGAGCCCAAGGGACGATTTCATCGTTGTCGATCGCCGAGCGCACCTTGTCGGCCATCATGCGGCGCTCGGTCTCGGCCTCCAACAGCTGCGGTGTGGCGTCGACCACATTACCCCGACCCATGAGTTTGGCATGCTGAAGGGCGAGGCTGGCCTCGCTCATCAAGTCTTCCGCTCCAGAGCCCCCAGCGAGAGCACCAGATGTGCCAACGCTCATCGACAGTCGACGCAGCACCTCGTCGCTTTCCTGAACAGCAATCGCCGTCACCGAGTTTCGCTCAACCAACGTGAGACCTCGGTCATTGATTCCGAGAAACTCGTCACCGCCGAGCCGTGCCAGGAACCATCCGTCGAGACGGTCTCTCAACGACTCGGCCACCTGTTGCAGAGCCACATCTCCGTGGTGTTGACCCAAGTGGGTGTTGAGCCATTTGAAGTCGTCAAGGTCACAAATGATGACATGGGTCTCCAACCCCAACTCTGCGCGCCGCTCCAGCTCCATAACAGCGCCCAGCCGAGACGCAAGACCGGTCAGAGCATCGGTGGCCGCCAAGCCCTCGACCCGCACTCGCTCTGCCAAGAGCGATGATTTCAAATGCTCATACCCGTAGATTCCAACAGCCAGGGGCGTCGCAATGATGAAGATGGCCGCCAGTTCCACGAACATGAGGCGACTCAGGAACGCCACGACATAGCTCAAGGTATAGAAGAACATGAGTGGCTGGGCTGAGACCTTGAACGTCTGAGGCAACAGAACGGCATCGGTGGCCAGGCCATAGGACAGGACAAAGATCACCACCCAGGCGACCCGATCGTCGTCCAATGACGCCCATGTCAGCCAGGGAAGAAGAGCCCAGGCTGCGCCGGACAACCAGACGCCAGTCGTTGCCACGTCCTCGCGACCGCCCGCCCGATCAAACCAACCGAGCGTCGTCAACGCGACCAGACCCGACCAAACCAGGAGACCGGCCTGATTGACGTTGTTCCACAAAGAGAGCGGAAGTAAGACTGCGATGGCAAGAATTCCAGCAGTGTCGATCGTTCCGACCCGCTCGTGCTGGGACGCCAGGATCTCGGTTTCGATTCGCTGGGCCGCGTCGTCGCCCAAGTCAGGGCCCGACGCTCCCTCGGAACCGAAGTCGACGAAGCCGCTTCTCAACCGTTGAGCGAAATCAGCCATCGGTACTTCACGTCGGCGGGCATAAGTCGCTGGTTGAGTAAACGGATGGCTTTAGTCACTACTCAAAATCAGTAGGATTTGGCCGCTTGTAGCGGCTGCCACCGGGCCAATCGAACCAGGAGCCAAAGCACAATCGCAGCGGCCAGAAACCTAACTACCGCCGTGTACAACGCCGACACAAATTGGAACCCGTCGAGCGCCCCGTAGGCCTCGTCCCCGGTGAAGATGTCGGCCAGCGAAGCGATGCCGAGAACAAGCGCTGTCAGAAACATCAGCCAAAGGGCGACGACGACGAGCCAGCGGGCGAGCCCAAGCAACTGCAGCATCCTGGTTCTACTTGTGCTACCTGCGCTGTCGGGCATTGAACCCGTCGCTAGAGCACCCTCGGCTGAGTCCGGGTTGCGGGCATGTGTCACACCGTCACTGTCGTCAGAGGAAGTGCTGAACATAAGGGCCGATCGACCGATTTGAGACCTATGTCAGCTCCGAACCTGCTCGCGCCCGATGGCGACGAGGCAACAACTGTTGCCGAGAGTAGGTATTGGCCGCGCCTTCGACCCGAGCGGCGCTCAGCGCCAGAAAGCCTGGTTGCTCCCAGGAGGGCCGACTCACCGTCTACCTGGCCCGAGCTACCAGGCACCGACAGTGGGCAGGAGCCGGTGCCTCCCCCTCCGCCACAACACAGGGCGAACGAGGAAGACGAGCCGAGCTCTGGCGGTGATCAGAACAACACCAATGAGCCAGGCGACGACGAACCACTAGTTCCAGTCCGGCTTAGGTGGGCACTAGTTATCTGCGTGCTCTACCACGGTGGACTACTGCTGTTTCGTTCCTACGAGAGCACCTATGACGCCTACGTGCATATCTTTCTTGGCGACCACTACGCCAGAGGATGGTTCTCCACCTGGGATCAACGCTGGTACACGGGTTTCACGACAGTTTCCTACCCGCCAGGCACGCACATGGCCATCGGCGCAGTTTCCAAGCTCACCAATGACCTCGAGCTGGCATTCGCCCTCCTGCAAATTTGTGCCCTCAACCTGCTGACCGTCGGCGTCTACCGCTTCTCTCGCATCTGGGTTCATCAGGAGGCAGCGGCCAACGCCGCTTTGCTGCTGGTGGGATCGTCGGCCATCGCCGAGACCGTTCACGTCTTCGGCCAGTTGCCGACCACGTGGGCACTGGCCTTCTTGTTGAACTCGCTCCCCTACCTCCGCAACTGGGCATTCGAGGGACGCTTCGCCGACCTGGCCTCCGGCATCGCCGTCTTGGCCGCCTGCACTGCTGGCCACCACGTCACCACACTGTTCGGATCTGTCTTCTTCCTGGGCCCTGTGCTGGCTTATGGCCTGTTGAACGAGACTCGCACCCCGGCGCCAGATGAACCTCCGGGGGGCGATCCCCCCCTGACCGCGGCCACAGCATTAGCACTCGCGGCACGACGATTCAGACGGGCCGGACCTGCCTTGGTTCGCTGTGTTGTTCTCGGTTTCGGAGTGCTGGGCGCCCTGGTCCTGGTGGTGCTCCCTTACTGGTGGTGGTCGGCAACTGACCCAATCACCCAGATCTCCATTCCCCACGGCAGTCGCAACAACTTCCTGGTCGATCGAAACATCGGTCTGGTGTTCTTCGTCATCCCGTGGGGGATGCTGATTTTTGTGTGGCCGTACGCCATGGCCCGTGCAATCTTGGATCGGAAGTGGCCGATTGCCGCCTCTATTGGGCTGCTGTCTCTGCTGGGAACGGGCGGCACAACGCCGATCCCCCGCTTGATTCTGGGCCACGCTTTCGACGTGTTGACCTTAGACCGGTTCACGTTCTGGGCGTCGATGCAGATCTTGCCCTTGGCCGGGTTGTTCGTTGAATCGCTGGAGAAAGGCACTGTTGCCAGTTGGTTGCGATCGACCGGCGGCCCCATTCTCCTTCGGGGGTCCCAGATCGGATTTGTGTTGGGCCTGGCGGTCATGTCGTTGTTCTCAGCCACGTTGGCTCAGTACCGGAAGTTCCAGCCCCAGCGAATAGATACCGACCCGATCGTGGCCTTCATCGAGAAGGACCAGCACGACCGTTGGCGGTTTCTCACGCTGGGTTTCGGCGATCAAGTCGCCTGGTTGTCGGCCCAAACGACAGCAACCCAAGTGGACGGCAACTATCACTCCGTCCGACGTCTACCTGAACTCACCTCCACCTCTGTCGAGCGCTTGGAGGGGGCCAAGTATCGAGGCATTTCCGGGCTCGGCTCGCTGCAGCAGTTCTTGGAGGTGCCGGAAAAGTACAACCTGAAATATGTTTTCTCCAACGATCAGTTCTATGACCCTGTCCTCCACTTCACCGGATGGCAGCGACTAGGGCCGCTGGAAAACGGAATCGTCGTCTGGGAACGAGCCGACATACCGCCTTTGCCCGCTCAATTGCCAGTGCGCGAAGTTCCCCCGTGGCAGCGAATCATGTGGGGCACGGTGCCGCCGGCGGCCGTCATCGCCGCGCTACACCTGCTGGTCTGGAACCTGCTGGGGAGACCGGGCCTCGACCCCGGCAAGTTTGATCATCTTCGGGCCAATCAACGAATGCTGTTCGGGCCGTTCGGTTGGTTCAGCCGATTCCTGTTTAGACGCCAGGCGAACCTCCCACAGGGCGATGACTCCGACCCCAGCGACACGACTCCGATGGCCCACCGACTGTTGGATGTCGTCCGTCGGCGATTCTCACGTAGACCGTCGCGTCGCCGTCAGGTGCTTCGGATGCTCGTTCTCGTCGTGGCACTCGGCTACTTCCCACTACAAGCCGCGGCATCGGCCCTTCAACCACCATCTCCGGTTGAAGCGGTCGAAGAGTACTACGACCATCTCGACTTCCGCCGTTGGGAACTGGCTTATGATGCCCTCGACCCGGTGACCAAACCGGACTATGAGCTATGGCGTCTTCAGGTTTCGGTTCGAGGCGGCATGCTGGCCTCCTACGCCAAGCTCGACTCACTTGACGTCGAGGTCATCGAGCGGATTGACGAGCAGCGGGTGCGCGTCCGGGCATCGTTGCAATACCTGACCGCTTTGAACTGGTATCCGATCGAACGAGTCCATCTGCTTCACTTTCGAAACGGGAAGTGGTTCATCGAACCCGATGACACTGAAGTGTCAGTACCGCCGGACCAGCTGTCCCGACGAGCCGACATCGACTATGTCATTCA
Source organism: uncultured Acidimicrobiales bacterium (assembly GCA_938002965.1). GTDB lineage: Bacteria > Actinomycetota > Acidimicrobiia > Acidimicrobiales > SZUA-35 > JAHELU01. The sequence continues at coordinate 25,419 of CALKZY010000013.1, forward strand.
GGGTCGCCGCCGCGTTACTTCGGGTACCACCGAGTTGACCGACGTTCAGGACCGCCCGGAGCTGTTCATCAAAACCGCCGATGCAGTTTCGCTCGGCGGGGAACCGGTCATCGTCGGTGAGATCGTCAACCTCGACGTCGACCCCGGCGACGTCACCATTACCGGGGTTCTACGCAACTCCGACGAGGAAATTATCGGCCGCTACAACGCCACTGAACACATCATTCACGCTCTGCGACCACGGGAGTCGACACCGTTCCTCATCCGGTTCGAGGAGGTCGCAGCCGGACAGAATCTTGACTTCGACCCATTCGCTTTTGAACCGTTGAAGATCACCGACGGCGTGGACACCATCGAGGTCTACGCCAAAGGCGTCGTGACAACCGGAGGCCTGTACCGCGGGCTAGGTGTTAATCGGGCCGAGTTGGTCGAGAATCCTGACGGTTCACATCAACTGGTCGGCGAGCTTCGAAACGATGGTGTGCAGGAGGCTGTGATCCCGCGACTACTCATCAGCTTCCTGGATGAGAACGGGCGGGTCATGTGGGTCCAGAACTACTACATGGAGTACTCGGTTCGATCGCAACGTACCGGTTCGTTCAGTGTGCGACTTGAAGACGTCTCGAATCACGAGTTGATCGATCTCGATGTCATCGAGTTCCACAATGGAATCGCCCCACCCGGCGGCGAAGACATCGCCCGTTTGGACGCTCTCATTCCCGCCCCACCGGGAGCGTCCTATTCTTCCATTCGTATCGATACGTCGACCTTCCTCGGATAGCAGAGAGCCGATCGACTGTTGACCTTTCCGATTCTTGAACGCTTAAGCCGAATAGCCGAACACGCCGTTGATCGGTTCGTGGCCCGCATGAAGGATTCACCCATCCTCCAGGACCGGCCGCAGCGCATCTACTCCGTGGCCGTCGCCGCCATCGTCTCGGTTGTGGCCGTCGTGGCCGCGTTCATCGGGCTGCTCTCCGGGGGGTCGAACAACGCCAACTTCGTGGCCTCAGCCCTGGCCGTCGATGCCGAGACTCTTGTGCTCGACGCCCCGACCTCGGTCCAAGCGGGTCAAGCGATCCCGGTGACCGTCAGTGGTCTTCGGCCCGGCGTGCCGCTTGAATTGACAGTAGAGGCCGGCTACGGAATTCGCCCTCTTGTTGTTGAACCTAATGGCGACAGCATCGAAGTCAACATTCCGGCCATCGTTGGGCCGGCATCCGGGGCGGCGGTAATCACGGCCTTCCAAGGCTCCGACTCCACCGACGGCAACGATCCCAAGAGTGACGACGAGCAGTCGGTTCCAGGTCAGTTGGCCACTACCGAAGTCAACTCTCCAACCGGATCTGACGACACCAAAACAACACCTCTCGGCTGGGAACAGCGACCGAGGGTGGCCACAGCCACCATCGAGATCGAGCCCGGCCCGCCAGTGGACCCGATGGACGCCTACCTCGGCCCCAGAACCGTCATTGCCGACGGCGCCCACTTTGTCATGATCGTGACCGTCCCCACTGACCGCTTTGGGAATCCGGTTCAACCGGGAACCGTCGTCGACTACACCGTGACCAGAGCCGACTTGGCTGTTGAAGAGTCCGAAGCCCCGACCGAACATCTGCTCAGCTGGTTCGAGGTCTTCTCCAACACCGTCGCCGGACGCACCAGAATAGGAGCCCAGGTCGTTCGCGACACCGGCATCCCGCTGCCGGACACCACCTCAAGCGAGCAAGACGACGGCGGACCGATAACAGCCAGCGAGCGGACATTCCTCGAAGTAGCCGGCATTCCGGTGGCCCACTCACTGGAGCTGCTCGACGCGGTTCCGGTGGCCGACGGACAGGCTCTCATTCGAGCACGAACCTCCGTTCTAGAAGACCGGTTCGGGAACGTGTTACCGGACGGCACTGTCGTGACTCTCGACGCCGACGGGGTAGGAGGAATCCGCCGACTCAACAGCCAAACCAACGGGGGCCAGGCCGAGTTCACCTACGAAGTTCCGGACCGGCCCGGCACTGTAACCCTCAAAGCCACCGCGTCGGGAGTCTCCGGGGCGCCCCTAACCCTTCGTTTCGAACAGGCGGTGGACTCGTTCAACGCCTGGATCGACCCTCAGCTCGAAACGGTCCAGGTCCACATTGGACCGGTGCGTTCCATCAGGGATTCCTACGTTCCCGAGGGTACGGTCGCTGAGGTAACCATGACGGGTGCTGACGGCGACGAGATCGTGCGCCGGGTTGACCTCATGGTCGGCGCAGGCACAGCGTTCTTCCCCAGTGATGTTGACACCGGTAGTGCCACTGTTCAGGTGCTGGGCCAGAAGCTGGAGATCGAAGGCACCGAGCGCAACAGCAGACTCGACTCGGCACCTGTTGTGGGTGAACGATGATCGGCCGCAAACGGTGACCGAGCTCAGCACCCGCAAGGCCAAAGCCAAACTGGCCGTACTCGCTCTGCTCGGCGTGATGACTCTCTTGGCCATGGTGGGTGTTGCGCGGGCCTTCAGCGGAATCACATCCTCGGAGCAGACCAACGAGATCTTCAACGCCGCAGCTGCGCTACCGCCGGATCTATTGCAGGCAATCACCTGGGAGTCCGACGCCCCCGACCTGCCACGGGCCATGGAACCACTCACCCGAGTTGACGTGAGTTCAGCCTGGGTCAGAGCGTGGGAACAGCTGACGATCGCCGCTCAAACCGGTGACACCTCGGGCATGGAGGTCTACTTTTCGAATTCGGCTTTGGAGGCTGCGAGGGAGCGAGCGGCTGACATGGGCGGGCGGCCGCTCCACCAGCTGTCGCACCGGCTCCGGGTCGACTTCTACTCTCGGGACGGCCAGGTGTTGGGGCTCACGGCTACCGAAGTTCGATTCGTTCGAGCTGTCCCCCTGGGCGACGAGCTCGGCTGGATGCACAGTGTTGAAACCTACGAGGCCGTCCTGCTGCTCGAGGACGGCAACTTCCGGATCCAGCATTGGGTTCGCCGAGACGTGGAGAATCGATGGTGGACTGAGCCGATAACCCCAGCGACCGACACCGAACGTCTTCCGGTTTCCGGGATTAACTACTATCCGCGTGAAACCCCTTTTGAGTTCTTCTGGCCGGAATATGACAGTCACACGGTGGCCGAGGACCTAGACCGTGTGGTCACGCTGGGGGCCGACTCGATTCGGATCTTCCTGCCGTTCGATCAGCTGGGCGGCCGATGGACCACAACCGAAGATATGAATCCGGTCGTTGACCTTCTCGACTTGGCCGGCGAGCGCGACCTCGGCGTCGTCGTAACCCTCTTCGATGGGCGAACCGATCACCGAACCGACAAATGGGATTCCGACCGGGCTCATCTTGCCACTGTCGTATCGACGCTGGCCGAACACCCGGCGCTCGTAATGTGGGACGTCAAGAACGAGCCGGATCGAGACATCGGAGCCAACGGCGTCGACGAACAATTGATGTACGCCTGGCTGGGCGAGATGGCGCATCAAGTCAGAGCGATGGATGAAGCGACACCCATCACCATTGGGTGGTCGACACCTCAGGCGGCACTGGCCGCCCCGGTACAAACCGACGTTGTTTCCTACCACTACTACGGCCCGGTCGATGAGCTGGCGGCATTGGGAAGAGCGGTCGAGCAACATGCCGAAGGGCGGCCGGTGCTGTTGACCGAGTACGGTCTACCAACCTGGAACAGCGTGTTTCCCGGAGGCCACACCGAAACTGAGCAGGCGGCCTACGTCGGTGGAATCCGTCAAAGCCAAGAGGCCGTTGGAATCACCGGCTCGATGATCTGGACCCTGTGGGATCTCCAAACTGGGCCGGCGGATGCCGGTCGTCTGCCGTGGAACACCGGCCCGCAAACGTCTCTGGGGGTCCTCCGCGCTGACGGGTCACCCAAGCCAGCCGCCGCTCTCATCGCCGCCGGCAACATCGACGACGCCCCCGGAGTCAGTCCGATCAACCGACTGGGCAAGAGGTTCTGGCAGCTGGCAATCATGGGCGCAGTCCTCGGTGCCGCGTCAGCCGTGGCGTTTCGGCTATTGAGGCGTCTCGGTGTATTCCGATATCTGAGACGCCTGATCAGTGCCTTCTGGACTCGGTTTGGACCGCGACGCCTGTTGGCCGTCGTTCGTCGACTTGTCAACAGGTTCGTGCTACAGCCACTGAGGCGGCATTTTCTCGCGCCAGCGAGAGGTTTTGTCGCAAAGGCTGTTGGCCGTCTCGGCCCGCCTCGGTTGCCGCACGCCGTCCGGCGCGCCTATCACGCCATCCGAAGCCGCACGTAGAACACGCCAGCCGCTACCAATCGGCGGCTACACACCGGGCCAGCCGCTACCAATCGGCGGCTATGTACTTGGTTTCGAGGAACTCAAGCATCCCCTCGTGGGCCCCCTCACGACCAAGGCCAGATTGCTTGACCCCACCAAACGGGGCGGCCGGATCCGAGATTAGCCCTCTGTTGATCCCGACCATTCCGTACTCGATGGCCTCGGACAAGCGCATACCGCGAGCCAGGTCAGCGGTATACAGGTAAGCCGCCAATCCGTAGATGGTGTCATTGGCCAACGCGATGACTTCTTCGTCAGAGCTAAACGTGGTGACCGGAGCGATCGGACCGAAGATCTCCCGGGACATCACCGGATTGTCGGGCGCAACATCGGAGAGAACGGTGGGTTGGAAGTAGAAGCCCGGCGAGCGACCGGGGTCGCCACCAGTGGCGATCGCCGACCCGCCACCCACTGCGGCGGCCACGGAGTCAATCATGTCGTCCTGGGCGCTCTGGTTGATTAGCGGTCCGAGCTCTACGCCCGACTCCAGACCAGGCCCAACCTTCAGAGCCCCCATTGCGGCCGATAATTTCTCAGTAAAGGATCCGGCTACGGCCTCGTGGACCAGGAACCGGTTGGCAGCGATACACGACTGTCCACCATTACGCATCTTGGCGATCATGGCCCCCTCGATGGCCGCATCGACATCGGCATCCTCGCACACGATGAACGGAGCGTTGCCCCCCAGCTCCATAGCCGTCTTGGTCACCGTTTTGGCCGCTTCGGCCAGCAGGGTTCGACCCACCTCAGTCGAGCCGGTGAACGACACCATTCGTACCCGGTCGTCAGCCAACATGGTGGGCACAACCTTGGAAGATCGGTTCGACGGCAAGATGTTGAGCACGCCGTCCGGTAGGCCGGCGTCGGACATTAACTGCCCCAACGCCAACGCCGACAGCGGCGTGTCCGACGCTGGCTTAAGAATCATGGCGCAGCCAGCGGCAACAGCCGGGCCGATCTTGCGGGTGGCCATGGCCAGCGGAAAATTCCACGGTGTGATCAGCAGCGAAATACCAACCGGCTGACCGATAGCGATGATCCGCTTGTCTCCACCAGGCGCGGTGGAAATCGAGCCCATATTGCGGACCGCCTCACCGGCATACCAGCGATAGAACTCAGCGGCGTAGGCCACCTCACCTGCCGCTTCGGCTAACGCCTTTCCCATCTCCTGAACGACCAACTCGGCGAGCTCGTCTTTGCGCTCGGTCATCAGTTGGAAGGCCCGCTCCAAGACGTTGGCCCGCTCGCGGGGCGAGGTGGCAGCCCAGGCCCCTTGGGCGGCAGCGGCCGCTTCGACCGCGGCCACCGCATCATCCTCGCCTCCACTGGCCACAGATGTCAGCGAATCGGCCGTCGACGGATCCAAAACGTCGATGCGCGTGCCGTCAGACGCTTCTCTCCACTCACCACCGATGAGCAGATGGGTGTATCCAGAGTTGTCGAGTCGATCCAGTAGAGACATAGCTCAGCAAGGATACTCGTCATCACTGTCTCCAGGCCAAAACAAGTCCGGAATCGCTGCGATACCACCAGCGGGACAAAATTTTGCATAAATCTGCACCAGCATGTTTCCCAGGTTGCTAACAGCCTGCAATCGGCGAGGCCTTGGTCACCTAGTGTGCGATCTATGACATCGCCCATCAGTGGACCAACTAGCTCCAGCAGACGCCAGCTCAAAGCAGGGATAGCGACACTTGCGGTCGTAGTCGCCGCCATCGCCGCAGTAGGCATGGTCAACGTCTCGGCCCAGGGCGCTCCCGAATGGGTAGTTGAAGAGAAGATGCGAGGGCAGGCGGCAGTCGACGCCCTGGGCTCGCGATTCCCCGAGGTGGCGCAGATCAACGGCATGCAACCCGAAGCCCTCCGTCGTCTGCTCGCAAGCGATGACACAGCATGGGTAGACGAGACTGGCGTCGTCCTCTATGTGGACACCCTCGACTTCGATCATTCCGCACCATTGGAGGCCGACCTCCACGACGACAACGCCGACGATGCGGCCCTGCCCGCCACCGTCCCACTAAGCGACACCTTCAAGTTGCACAGCCTGCCAGGAGCCAAGCGAGTGGTCTACCTGGACTTCGACGGCCACGACGCCGTCGGTTCACGTTGGGCCGAAGGCAAGACTGACACCTATGCCGAGCCGTTCACCCTCGACTCGAATCCCAGCTTCAACGACGAGGAATTGGAGTGGATCCAAGAGGTGTGGCAGCGGATGGCGGAAGACTTTGCGCCGTTCGCCGTCGATGTAACCACCGAAGATCCGGGAACCGAGAACATTCGCCGTACCAATGCCGGCGACGAGAATTACGGAACCAGAGTGGCGTTCTCCGCCAACATCATCTACGAATGTGGCTGCGGCGGAGTGGCCTACCTCGGTGTGTTCGACAACTACGGCACCCGCAGCGACGGCGTGTACAACCACGACTACTTCCAGCCTGCGTGGGTCAAGGTCGGATCTTCATGGTCGGCCAAGTCAATGGCCGAGGCCGGAACCCACGAGGCAGGGCATAATCTGTCGCTGGGCCATGACGGTGACAACGAGTTCGGCTACTACCGAGGTCACGGTGACTGGGCTCCGATCATGGGCGTCGGCTACTACAAGAGCATCACCCAATGGAGCAAGGGCGAGTACGCCAATGCCAACAACACCCAAGACGACCTGGAACTGATTCAGCAGTCGGGTCTCCCACTTCGTTCGGACGATCACGGCAACGACGTGAACTCGGGGACGGCATTGACTACCAACACCGTCAATCAGCAGGGCGTCATCTCGTCCAGCTCTGACGTGGATGCCTTCACCTTCAGCACTTCCGGCGGGCAGGTGTCGGTCACGGTTGCCGGAGCCGACGTGGGCGGCAACCTCGATGCATCACTTCGACTGGTCGACGCTTCAGGCACCTCGGTAGCGTTCGCCGACCCAGCCGGAGTCGCCGCAAGCCTCACCGCAACGGTGGGCTCAGGCACGTACGCCATCGTGGTGGACGGCGTCGGGGCGGGCAACCCTGCATCCGACGGGTATTCCGACTACGGCTCGCTTGGCGACTACATCCTCACTGGATCGGTCCCAGCTGACGGAGGTGGCGGTGGCGGAACCACAACCACGACGACGCAGCCAACGACCACAACCACAACTAGCCCGTCGACCACTACAACCGAACGCTCAACAACTACTACCGAGCGCTCAACTACTACAACCAAACCTTCGACCACAACCACCGCACCGGCAAGATCGACTACATCTATCGCCACGACAACAACGGAGCGGGTAACCACAACAACCGCACCGAGGACAAACAAACGGGGTAAGCCGATCGGCCGCAGGCCCAAGGGTCGCCGCTAGGTCCCACGACTGCACCTAGCCAAACCGGCGCAGATGCCTGATTCTCAGGCGGTCTGCGCCGGTTTGGTCGTTTTCGACTAGCTCAATCGGTAGTTGGTTGGTCCGGACGACCCACGAGGACAAAAACCGGTTTTGTCGCCTCTCGATCCTGCCGATGGGCTGAGCATGATCGAATCCGACCACGCGGGAGAAGACCGTAGAGCCACGCCATCGCCGGGGGCTCGGCCGCGGGCTCTCGTTGTCGATGACAACGACGTCAATCGCAAAGTCATTATGGCGATGCTCGGCAAACTGGGAGTCGACTCGATCGAGGCCTGCGGGGGCCACGAAGCCCTCGTCTGGTACAAGAACGAAGCCTTCGCCGCCATCTTCATGGACTGGCACATGCCGGATATGGATGGCTTGGCCGCCACCGGCGAAATCCGCCGCATGGAGTCAGAGTCAAAGGCCGCAGGCGGAGTGGCGGAACACATCCCGATCGTGGCCGTCACCGCCAGCGCTCTGGTCGGCGACCGCGAGCAATGCCTGGCAGCAGGCATGGACGACTACCTCTCCAAGCCGACCACCCTCGAAGGCCTCCAGGAGATGATTGACAAGTGGATCGTACCTCCTGACCACTCTGCACTGTCGGTCGGCGCGGCCGCAGGCGGCGCCCAACTGGACGAATCGGTGGCAGCTACTCTGCACAAGCTTTCTGACGAGTTGGGCGACGAGTCAATCGTTCACATGCTGATCGATACCTTCACCGACGAACTCCCGAAGTGGCGCTCCGGCCTGGAACAGGCAAAGCAGGCGGACGACGCCGACGGCATGGCATTGGCTGCCCACACCACCAAGTCGGCCGCTCGCTCACTCGGCCTCGATGCCCTCGCCGACCTCTGCGACACGCTGGAGACCGCCGGGCGAGACCCGAGCGGGTCGGAACACAATTTGCAGGCTCTGGCCACGGAGGTTCTCTCCTCGATGGACGATGCCACCAACAAGCTCCAGGCCTTCAAAAACAACCAAGCGGCCCTAGCCGGCTGACAGCGCCCTATACCGCTACCCAAACCCAAGATCACGACTGAGGAACAGGCATGCACGGTACGCAACTCCGGATTGGATTCGTCACAGCGTTTCCACCCGGCAGGAACAGTCTCAACGAGTTCGGCTTTCATTTCGTCAATCACCTGGCCGGTGCCGACGGCGTTGAGGCTCTGGTCGTCCTGGCCGACGAGACCGAGGCTGGACCACCCGACATCGACGAGATCCGGGCCAACAACCCTGGAGCGAACATCGAAGCCGAAGCAGTGTGGTCGTTCAACGACGCCACCAACCCGGTCCGAATCCTCCGTGCCGTGCGACGACACAAGCTCGATGCCGTCATCATCAATCTCCAGTTCGCCACCTTTGGCGATAGCAAGGTGCCGGGAGCGCTCGGCCTACTGACACCGGCTGCGCTGAGGGCCGCCGGTGTTCCCACCGGGTTGATTCTCCACAACCTTGCTGACAACGTCGACATGCAGGATGCCGGGTTCACCGACTCGGCCCTCATGGCGGCGGTAATGAATAAAGCGGGACGAGCACTGACCCGAGTACTCCTGCTGTCGGACTACGTAGCACTGACCATTCCCCGCTACGTCGAGTTCGTCAGAGAGAGCTACGGAGCGGGAAATGTTCTACTCGTCCCCCACGGCTCCTTCGAAGAGATGGAGGAGCCAAGGTTTGGTATCCCCGATGGTCCGACCCGGAAAATCCTTGCCTTCGGCAAGTGGGGAACATATAAGACGGTCGACGTTCTAGTCGAAGCGTTCCGGGATCTGATTAGTCGAGGCTACGACGATCTCGAATTGGTGATCGCTGGGACAGACAGCCCTAACTCGCCCGGCTATTTGGACTCGATCGCCGCCGGATGCGCCGACCTGACCAACGTGAACTTCACCGGCTACGTAGCCGAGGAGGACGTGGCCGAGCTGTTCACCTCATCATCGGTGACAGCGTTCCCTTACACCTCAACGACCGGAAGCTCCGGGGTGTTGCATCAGGCCGGCTCCTACGGTCGTTCGGCCGCACTGCCCGACATAGGTGACTTCACCGAGGTGATCGAGGAAGAAGGCTTCATCGGCCAGTACTTCACACCAGGTGATGCCGCCAGCCTGGCCGACGCCCTAGCCAAGTTGCTCGACGATGAGGAACTCAACGCCGAGCACGGCGAGCGCAACTATCTTGCCGCCAGTGGCATCCCGATGTCCGAGATCTGTGACTGGCACATCACCCACCTCAACAGAGTGATCGAAAAGAAATGACCGAGACCACAGAAGCTCGGACCGAGGCCCCCGAGGTCTCGTCGGCGTCAAGCAGCACCAAAACGCTGGCCACCGGCGGAGCCATCCTGGCCTTGGCCATGATGGCCGCCAACGCCGGCAACTACATCCTCAATGTGCTCCTGGCTCGATGGTTGACCCCGGCCCAGTTTGCCGACGCCAACCTGATGGTCACGCTGATGTTACTGATAACCGCAGTGGCCATCGGTCTGCAGTTGATCACGGCCCGTTACGCCGGAATCAACGCCGTAGCCGGAAGCGGCGAAGGTTCAGGTCCCGATGCCGCCGGGGACTTTGGCGCCACGACCGCTCTAGGACAATGGTTGACGAGACGCTCGCTGGCTGTGGGCGCCGCCCTTGGCCTCATTCTCGGCGCCGGGGCACCGTTCTGGCGGGAGTTCTTTCGATCAGAATCCGCGCTCCCGTTTATCATTCTCGGAGTCGGAATGCCGTTCTACCTGGCGCAAGCGGTCGGCAGAGGTATCCTTCAAGGTGAACTTAGGTTCAAATCGCTGGCCGCCACCTTCGTATTCGAGATGGTGGTTCGGGTTGGCTTGGGCGTCTCTCTGGTCGCCATCGGCCTAGGGGTTGAAGGCGCCACCGCCGCTCTGACTGTGTCGTTCATCGCCACGTGGGCCCACGTCCACTACTTCAACCGGGGTAGGCCGAAGGGCACAATCGATCGAGACGGTCTACGCCCGGTTCTTCGCTACGCCGCCCCGGTAGGGCTTCTTTTACTGGCTCAGATCATCATCAACAACGGCGACGTGCTGATCGCCAAACGATTCCTCGATCCGTACACCGCCGGTATCTACGCCGCCATTGCCCTCGTCGGGCGCGCCGTGTTCTTCCTGTCGTGGTCGGTGGCCACCACGTTGTTCCCAGCCAGTGCACAACGACACGAGTCAGGCGAGAAATCCAACGGCCTGATGTGGGCCGGGTGCGGAGTTCTCGTGGCGATCGGTGTGGCGGCAACAGTGGGAGCCCGACTGCTTGGTGGCACCGTGCTGGGCCGGGTCTTCGGACCCGAGTACGGCGACGTTTCGGTTCCACTGGCGTGGTATGCGTTGGCCACCAGCCTCTTCGCCATCGCCAACCTGATCGCAACTCACCATCTATCTACCGGCCGGATTCGCGAGGCTTTTGTCCTCCTACTCGGCGGCGCGGTACAAACCAGCCTGTTGCTACTGGGGCGGGGCAACATCGACACGCTGGTGCGAGCGCAAGTCATCGCCATGTCGCTCCTGCTCTTGATGGTGGTGGTCAGTCACTTCCTTCCCCACCGACACAAAGACCCCAAGGCGCCGCCGAAAACATCTGGTGACCTCAGTGAAAGAGAGACGGCAATGAGTACCGAGCCGGACGTGCCCACCAACCCGGATGCCAAAGCGGCATCCAAGCGACCAAAGTTCGAGATGCCTGCAACTATGGCAGAGCTGCGAGATGCGGCCGGTGTCGATGCCACAGCCGACCTCCAATCGAACGGTGAATCAGCGGCCCTCCCTGATCTGGACAGGTACCGCCAATGGGCGAACGTTCCCCAATCCGGTACCCCGACGTACTCGATTGTCATTCCGATGTACAACGAGGAAATTCGCATCCTCCCGACGGTTGGGGCCATCGCCAATCACATGGTTGCCCTCGGCCAAGACTTCGAGTTGGTTCTGGCCGACGACGGTTCAACCGATTCGACTCTCGAACTGGTCCGAGATATGGGTCTGGCCAACGTCACAGTCTTGGAGGCTGAACGCAACGGCGGCAAAGGCAGCGCCGTGCGGCGAGGAGTCCTGGCCTCACGGGGCGACATTATCCTGTTCGCCGACGCTGACCAGTCAACTCCCATCGAGCAATTCGCCGAACTCGAAGACGTGCTACAAAAGGGCTTCGGTGTCGTGGTGGGATCTCGTGCCGCAGCCGGAGCCGAAGTAGCCAACAAGTCACTGGGTCGTCAGATTTTGAGCAACGGTCTCAAACTGCTGGTGCAGGGCTCCCTACGACTCCCGATCTCCGACACTCAATGCGGGTTCAAGATGTTCACCCGGGATGCCGCTCACGCTGTGTTCAGTCGACAATTGATCGACGGGTTCTCCTTCGATCTGGAGGTGCTCTACCTGGCGAGGCGAATGGGGATCCGAGTCACCGAAGTCCCGGTTCAGTGGTACGACGCCCCCGGCTCCAAGGTGGACTCGGCCAAAGTGGCCGTCCGATTCCTACAGGATCTCGTTCGGATCCGAGTAAACGCAGCCAAGGGTCGTTACGACCGGATCAATCACGCTCTCAGCCAAGCTCCCCGGGAGCCGGGCCTCGAAGCCAGCCCGCTCCATCACGCTGCGCCGTCGACCAAATCGAGCCAAGGGCTGGATTCCGTCGGCCCCCAGCCGACTGAGACTACGAGTGGATCGGTCCGATCCGGCTCGTCGACCGGTGTGTGATTGGAAGCACACACACCTGCCGGCGACCGGTGGGCCGATACCGCTCACAGTCAGGTCACGTACTGGAGGCCACCGTGCAAATTGAAACCGTTCCCCACCGTCAGGGCACCGACGACGACGCTTCGTCCCCGGACCAGCCCAATGGCGGCGCCTGGGCTTGCCGAATACTTGGCCGCTTCGACGCTCACGAGAGTGAACAGTTCCGAACCTATTTCGACGAGACTATCGCTCAGGGTGCAAAGATCTTCATTGTCGATCTGTCGGAGGTCGATTTCGTCGACTCGACCGCCCTGGCTGAGCTCGTTCGAGCCATGAAGCAGCTCCGACAGGACGGCGGCAACCTTATCCTTCGCCGCCCATCCAATGCTGTACGCATCATTCTGGAACTCACCAAGCTCGACCTGGCCTTCACCATCGAGGCTGCGGCCTAGCCAATGACCCACACGAGCCCGTCACCTGTCGAGTCCTTGACCAAGGCTCTAGTCGAGGCCAACGACCAACTAGTCACACTCTACGAGTTGACCAGCGTGACCATGCAGTCGTTGGACGAACAAGAGACGGCATCGACCATCCTCGACAGGGCCGCTCATCTTCTCCAAGCCGACTTGCGGCTGTGGTGTACAGAACGGCGCTCAAGCTCTCCCGGACCTGACGAAAGTCTCGAAACGGGCGACGGTCACTACCTCCATACCCACGCGGTGAGCGTTGGAGGCGGCCAAGGCCCAGCCGACGACGATCACTCGATCTCGGTACAACTTCGCTCAAACGACAAACGTCAGACCGGACGCCTGGAGGCAGTCAGGGTCGACCGACCCTTCGGTACCGCCGATCGCAAGCTGCTGACCGCAGTCGGCAACCTGGTTTCGGGTGCCATCAACGCCAGCCGACTACACGAAGTCGAGTTGAGCCAGGCCATGGTCGCCCGAGACCACGACACCGCCTCGGCCTTGGCCCGTCGCGCTCTCCCCACTTGGAGGCCGTCGGTTAACGGCCTCGAGGTCTACGCCGAATCCCATCCAGCCCGAGCAGCCGGTGGCGATCTCTTCTGCTTTTCGGTAGTCGACAACACCGTGCACTTCGCCGTCGGTGACGTCTCGGGCAAGGGACTCCCAGCAGCCATGATGATGACTACGGTTATCTCGGCTTCCACCGCCGCCTTTCAGGGTGCCGCTCGTGCTGGAGCCGCTGCGGCTATGACCGCCGTCGATGCCTGGGTGTACGAGTATCTGGCCGAGGCAGGCCTGTTCGTTACACTGGTCGTCGGCCAATTCGATACCAAGAGCCGGCGGCTCTCTCTAGTCAACGCTGGCCACTCCCCGGTCCTCATCGTTCAAGGTGGTAAAGCCAAACCCGTTCTGGCCGACATCGCTCCGGTCGGAGTTATGCCAGTCGCCGAAGGGCCCGACCTGATCGCTCAAGACTTCACCTTGTCCGATGGAGACCGCTTCATTATCTGCTCCGACGGACTTACAGAACAGGAAAATCCGGCAGGCGAAATGATCGGTGAAGAACATCTCAACGAAGCGGTCATCGACTGCACCGTCAACGCCCACCAGATCGGCCCTCGCGTCCTTGACCATGTCGAAGCATTCGCTGAAGGCCACCCACAGGCCGACGACCGCACACTCGTGATCTTCGAATTCGATTCTCGTGAGAAGGCTTCGTGAACACCGGAAGTCCCGAGACGCTGACCGTGGCCGCAAACTTCGAGGCCATACGGGAGCTGGAGACCTGGCTGATGTCGACTGCCTCCGCTCTTGGCTTTGACAGCACCGACCCCACCATGGCCGCTATTCACCTGGCCGTACACGAAGTGGCGACCAACTGCGTCGATCACGCCACCTCCGACGGCGACCATCTGATGTTGCGAGCCGATCGACGGCTGGTCCCCGACACCGAGCAGGGTGCAGGTCAGCCTGCACTGGTAGTCGAGGTTTGTGACGACGGCCAGAAGGCTTTTGCCGCCGCCGGTGTCGCTACGCCCGCCCCCGACACCCCCCAGGTCAGAGGCTACGGCCTGATGATCGCTGAGCAGGTGGCCTCTTCCGTGACCTACAAGCGCCAGTCCAACGACGATCAGTGGTGCAATCGCTGGACGCTAGTGTTCTCCAACGTGGTGGCGACAGAATCGTGACTGCCGCCAACATCGGATCCTTTGCTAAAGGCGACCCGAGCGGCAACCGAAACCAACCTTGTGACTGAGACACGCATAGACGAAGCCGAGAGCAGCCAAGGTCCCGGCGCTTCAATCGCCCAGCCGATACCGGCTGAGGTCGAGCTGATCTCGCTAGCGGGCCGCCTGGACGTGGTCAGCTCAAACACACTCCGACAGACGATCAAAGAACACATCGACGGGGGTCGAAATCGGCTGCTCATCGATCTCAGCGTTATTGACTTCGTCGATAGTGCCGGGCTGGCCGCCCTCGTCCGAGGCATGAAGCTCGCTCGCCAGGCCGGCGGCGACGTTCGACTTGTCCGACCCAGGCGATCTGACGCCATGAGAGTGTTCGAGCTCACCACCTTCGACAAGATTTTCGAAATGGGCGAGACCGCGCAGGAAATGGCCAGCCAATGGAGTGCGTCGTGAACAAAGTTCTTGTCGTCGACGACGATGCGGTTTCCCGACTGATGTTGATCCATATTCTAGCCAACGAGGGATATGACGTCAGCGAAGCCGAATCGGCGGCGCAAGCACTGGAGCGCTTCGCCGACAATCCGACATCGTTGGTCATCTGTGATTATCACATGCCTGGTGGATCCGGACTTGAGATCGTCGAAACGTTCGTCGCACAGTCAGTACCGTTCATTCTCCTGACCGGAGTGGCCGAGCATGAGCAACTTGACGACCCTCGGGCCGATCTGGTTTCCGCCTACCTCACAAAGCCGGTCTCGTCTCAGGACCTGGCCGAGGCCATCACATCCGTTCTGGACCAGGGAGCCCTCGAAGAAGGCGTCGCCGACGAGGCCAAGGCCGCCACGTAGCCGCTCAACGCTCAACCGTGGAGAAAATCCCACGGCGTGACGTTCGCCCACCACTATCCTGGGCAATGACATGCAGCATGATCTCGATGATCAACCCGCCGCAGCTGCCACAGAAGCCGTTGCCATTGAAGTCAGCGACGTCTCAAAGACGTTCACCCTGACCCACGACCAGTCCGGAACCGTTAAGGACTGGGTCGTTCAACGCGCCTCACGCGGCCGCTCAGACACCGATGACTCGCGAACCATCAACGCGCTCCAGCCGTTGACCTTCGACATCATGCAAGGCGAAACGTTCGGCATTCTCGGCCACAACGGGTCCGGCAAGAGCACCCTGCTTAAGATCATGGCCGGGGTGATCAGGCCGACCACCGGCAGGGTTCGAGCCCGCGGCACCATCTCGGCGCTGCTTGAACTGGGCGCCGGCTTCCACCCTGATCTCACCGGCAGAGAAAACGTCTACCTGAACGCCTCGATTCTCGGGTTCTCCAAAGAGTATGTCAACGACATCTTCGACGACATCGTCGGCTTCTCCGAAATCGGAGACTTCCTCGACATGCAGGTTAAGTTCTACTCCTCCGGCATGCGGGCCCGGCTGGGGTTTTCGGTTGCCACCAACCTGGAGCCCGACATTCTGCTGGTCGACGAAGTACTGGCTGTGGGCGATGAACGGTTCAGGGCCAAGTGCATGGAGCGGGTCCACCGCTTCCGCAACATGAACCACACCATGGTCATGGTCTCTCACGGCCCCGAGCGGGTACGTGAACTCTGCAACCGGGCGGCAGTGTTGGACCACGGCCGACTTCTGTTCGTCGGCGACTCCGACGAAGCCATCGACGTGTACCGAGCGGCGCTGTACAGCACCAACGAAGGCTCCGGCGGTGACCAATCCGGATCGCCAAATCGAGCGGGCCGTACCGGCGCACGAAGCTTCGTTCTGACCGGAGCCGAAGTGGTCGAGTCGATGCGACCGAATGGGGTGTTCAAACCCGGAGACAATGTCAGCTTCGTCCTTGACTACGAAAGCGACACCGAACGCGACATCCACCTTTCGGTCGCTATCAAAGGTCGCAACGGCGAAGTAGTGATCCGCCAATCGACGGCCCAAATCGTCGGAGGCCCGATCACGGCTCTGAGCGGCCAGCACCAACTCCGCATGACCATCAATGAGCTGCCGTTACTCGATGATGTCTACAGCTTCACCTTCGTCGCCCGGGAGGCAGCCACCCGGGCCGAACTGGATCGCATCGGGCAAGGACCGGAGTTCACGGTGAAGGGTCCAGGGGCCCGTTTGGGCCGGGTTAGCGCCAAGATCTCGCTGGACCAAGACGACAAGACAACCGACGCTCAACCCGAATCGGTGCCCGATGTCGACCTGGCAGCAGCCGAGCCCGAGACCGCACCGTCGCCGTCATAACCGTTCGGCGAAGCCCGACGGCCAGAGTCACAGCCGACCGGCGAAGCCCGACGGCCAATGTCACAGCCGATCGGCGAAGTCACGCTCCATTCGGGCGAACACCCACATTCCCGCATACAGGGCGATAGCAGCAACAAGCGCCGACCAAGCCAGATTCTGCAAGTACCACGACGTCGGCCGCAACATGAGAGCAAACGGCTCCTGCTGATCGGGGGTAAAGGCCGCCGGGTTGTAGAAGATCCGTTGGAAGGTAACCACCACCGGCACCAGCGGATTCAGCAGCATCAGGTACTCGCCGGACGGGCCGAACTGTCTGATAAGCCCCGCCGCCACCAAGTCGTAGGGATAAATGATGGGGGTCAGCCAGAACAACGCCATCAATACCATGTCGAGAAAGTGGCTGACGTCTCGGTACAACACGTTCAATCCGGCCAGCAGCATGCCGATTCCGGTGGCCAAGGCAACGGTGATCAAAACGGCCAAAGGAGCCAGCCACATCATCGACCACTCGGGCCGATGCCGGAACAGGATCAAGCCGACAACCAGAACCAGGAAGCGGCTTAAGAAGGTGACGACCTGAGCGGCAACGGTGGAAAACGGCAACACCTCCCGAGCGAACCAAATCTTCTTGATCAGCGGCGCTCCCTTGGTTACCGATGTGGTGGCCGCCGACACGCTGGTGGTGAACAACCCCAACATGACCATGCCGGTCAACAGCTTGAGCGGTTGCCGGTGATAGCCGCTGCTGAGGATGATGGTGAACACCAGACTGTAGACAGTGAGGTGCAGCAGCGGGTTCAACAGATTCCAGAAGATGCCTATCAGGCTGTTGCGATGGCGGACCGTCAACTCCCGTTTGGTCAGGCTCAACAACAGATCCCGTTGCTGCCAGACCTGGCCCAGGCGATCGGCAATGCGAGTCGAACTAGACCCCGTCTCGACCAACTCGGGCACGCTGACCTGTGGGCAGGCAGCAGAAGAAGACGGTGCTTGTGCGGCGGGAGCAACCATGGCCTCAACGATACCATCGAGCCCCTGCTCGCCACGGTGAGCAGGATGAGCAACGCCGTTGTGAGTGAGAACAGAGCTGGACAGTACCCTTGTAGGTAATGACCCTTACGACCGATCGGACCGCTACGGCTGATGCCCCTCTGCGCATCGGACCGATTGACGTGGACATCCCAGTGGTACTTGCCCCAATGGCCGGGGTAACCAACGCTCCGTTCCGCCGTCTTTGTCGACGCTTCGGCGCCGGACTGTACGTGAGCGAAATGATTTCCGCCCGGGCGCTGTGCGAAGGCAACGCCAAGACGGATCACCTCGCCAGCTTCGCCCCCGATGAAACACCGCGGAGCTTGCAGTTGGCCGGAGTCGACCCGTATTACATGCAAGGCGCGGTGGAACGCCTGGTCGGACAAGATCGCATTGACCACCTGGACCTGAACTTTGGTTGCCCGGTCCGAAAAGTAACCCGCCACGGTGGTGGCGGTGCTCTGCCGTACAAGCGTCGGCTGTTCGAAGCGGTTGTCACCGCCGCGGTCAAAGCGGCCGGTGACGTGCCGGTGACGGTAAAGATGCGGGTTGGCATCGACGATGACCACATCACCTACCTTGACGCTGGACGCATCGCCCAAGACTGTGGCGTGGCCGCCGTCGCCCTGCACGGACGAACCGTCGCCCAGCTTTACTCTGGCACCGCCGACTGGTCGACCATCGCCCAACTCAAAGAAGCGGTCACCACCATCCCGGTGCTAGGCAACGGCGACATCTGGGAAGCGACCGATGCGCTGGCCATGATGAACGAGACCGGCTGCGACGGCGTGGTGATCGGCCGGGGCTGTCTTGGTCGTCCCTGGCTGTTCGGCCAGTTGGCCGCCGTATTCGAAGGGCGCCCGCTTCCCGAAGCACCCCGCACCGGTGAAGTGGCCGACATGATGACCGAACATGCCGCTCTGCTGGTGGAGTGGTTCGGCGGCCACAAAGGCATCCGAGAGTTCCGCAAACACACCGCCTGGTATCTCAAGGGCTATCCGGTCGGTGGGGAAATACGAGGCCTATTGGGCCGGGTCGACGGTCTCGACCAACTGGCCGAGCTGTTGTCGACGCTGCCCGACGCCCCCCTCCCCCCGGAGAACCTCCGCGCCATGCGCGGACACACTCGTGGGCCTCAGGTGGTCGCTCTGCCCGAAGGATGGCTGGGTGATCCGTTCGACCAAACACTGGCCGGTGCCGACGGCGACTCGGCCGCCTCCGGTGGGTAGGACCAAACTTCGGATGAGCCGAACCCAACTGAATCGACTCTTTGCCTTGGGGCTGTTGACCGCACTTGTTGTCTCGGCCTGCTCCGGTCAGGATGACGCCGAAGACGCGCAGTCAACCACCACAACGGCCGTACAGGCCAGCTCAACAACCCCCACCTCGGAGGCCACGACCACATCGCAGGCGGTGACCGAAACCTCCGCAGGATCAGCCGGAGACATCGAGATGGCTTGCCCTGGCTTAATCCCCGGGCAGACCCAGCTGCAGCTCGACGTTCAAGGGGTGGTCTACCAAGCGCGAGTTCACGTTCCCGAGTCATACCTTGGGGCACCCGACGCATCGGCTCCGGTCGTGATCAACTGGCATGGCCTCGGTTCAGACGGTTTTCAACAAGCCACCTACAGCGGTTACGAAACGCTGGCCGAGACCGAGGGCTTCCTCACCGTTCACCCCACCGGGCCGCCGATCCCGGGCAGCGATCAGAATGCCTGGGATCTTGCCCTGCTCACTGCCGATCAGATGGCCGACCTCGGTGCCGACCCCGGCGATCGCGACGACGTCGCCATGGCAGGCGAACTCATAGATACGCTGGTGGCCGACTGGTGCGTCGACCCCGACCGGGTCTATTCCACCGGGTTGTCAAACGGCGGCTTTTTCACCGGCCGACTCATCTGCGAGATGGGCGACCGGATCGCCGCCGCCGTAGTGGTTGCCGGGCTGACCCACCCCGACGACTGTGAACCGGCATCTGCCGTTCCCCTGCTGGCCTACCACGGCACCGATGACGCCATCGTCCCGTATGAGGGCGGCGGCACCCGAGACATTCCACCGCAGGCCCCACCAGAAGTCGCTGCCCTGTTCGACCAAACGATTGCTGGTGAGTTCGCCCAGTTCGCTGACAGCTTCGACTGCGCCACCGATCCGGTCACCGAGAACCGAACCGACGAGGTCACCGCCTACCGGTACGAGGGATGCGACAGTGACCGGTTCGCCATCACACTCTTCGAAATAGCAGGCGGCGGCCACACCTGGCCTGGTTCGCCGTTGGGCCTCGTTCTCGGTCCGCTACTGGGCGAGACCACCTACGATGTTGACGCCACAGTCGACGGCTGGGCCTACATGCGGGAGTTCACCCGATAGGCGACCGACTGGTCTAGCGGAGGGAAGCCAGGTCCCGGGCGGCGGCCCACAGAACGTCGGTACCGATGGGGAAGATGCCGAGCACCACAGTGGCCACTGCGGCAATGGCAATTGCGGCCAGCGCCGGACGTGGAGTGTGGCCCCACACCATGGGTTCAACCGGCTCTTCACCGTCGAGGTCGGGAACAACTTCGGCATCGGTGTCTTGTTCAGCGTCGGGATCGGTGTCAGGGCCGATGGCATGGGCCACCGCAGGCTGCGACGTCATGAACATCGACACCACGACCCGCAAGTACAGCACAGCGCTGACAACGGCAGCCAACATGGCGATCCCGGCCAGCACATAAGAACCAGTGTTGGCCGCAGCCAAGATAACTCGGAACTTGGCGGTGAAACCGGAGGTGAACGGCACTCCGGCCTGGGCGAACAGCAACACGGCGAACATCGCCGCTAACAGCGGCTTGGCTTTGGCCATACCCCGATAGTCATCCAACGTGTGGCGACCGTCGCCTTCGGCGCCGACAGCGGTCAGTACACCGAACGAGCCGATGACCATGATGGCGTAAGCCAGCATGTAGAACAGCAGAGCCTGAGCGCCACCAACAGCGGCGCTAGCCGTCACCTCACCGTCAGATCCACCAGCCAGCGTGTTCACCGCTATAAGCATGAATCCAGCGTGGGTGATGGACGAGTACGCCAACATCCGTTTGATGTTGGTTTGGGCCAACGCCAAGAACGAACCAAGAACGAGACTGGCCACAGCCAGGACCGCGATCAAAGGGCGCCAGTCGGCGACGTAGTAGCCAAAGCCGTCCCAGAACACCCGAACCATTCCGGCGAACCCAGCCACCTTGACCGCCGAAGCCATGAAGGCAACAACCGGTGTGGGCGAACCCTGGTACACATCAGGCGTCCACATGTGAAACGGCACGGCAGAAACCTTGAAAGCAAACCCGACCATGAGCAACGCCATAGCAGCCAGGATCAGCGACGAATCCTCCACCGGGTTCAAGCCGGCGGCATTGGCCGCTCGGGCCCCGGCGATGACCTCAAGATTGGTCGAGCCGGTGGCCCCGTAGGCCAGAGCAATGCCGTAGAGCATGAGGGCCGAAGCCACCGCTCCAAGGATGAAGTACTTGAAGGCCGCCTCTTGAGAATCTGAGCGGCGCAGATGAAGGCCAGCCAGCACGTAGACGGCGATGGACAGGATCTCCAGTCCAACAAAGATCAAGATCAGGTCACGAGCAGCGGCCAGAAGCATGCCTCCAGCGGCCGACATCAGTAGCAGCACATACCAGTCCGGACCGTCGAACCGTTCCCGACGCAGGTAGCCGTCAAGCAACCCGCCTACCAGGAACAGCGAAGCCAGCAGCACACCCCACACGAAGACGGTGAACCCATCAATGGCCAGCGACCCAGCGACAATGTCGCGGGATCCCTCATCTCGAACCGTTGACCACAGTCCCCGCAGGAACCAGCCGGCCAACGCCGCGGCCAAAATGGTGAACGCAGCCGGGAAGCCGCCGGTACGCAAACGGGGAACCACCGACGTGATGGTGATCAGCAGAATGCCGCCGACAGCCACAACCAGGAAGGGGCTGAGCATCGACCACTCGATATCAGGTGTAGCAATCTCATTCACTACCGCTTGAGCCACAAGGTTCTTCATGTCAATCAGTTCCCCTCGCCCGCAGCATCTTCGTCGCCGTGGTCTTCGTCGCCGTGGTCTTCGTCACCGCTGGCATGGGCCTTCTCAGCGGCGTCCACCAAACCAGCTCGACCCTGTCGCTCGACGGCCACTGGTTCAGTCTCGTAGAAGTTGGTCGAGCGATTCTCGACATGTTCGATCAAGACGTCAACCGACGGCTCGATGCGGTCGAGCACCGGTTGCGGGTAAACGCCCATCACCACGATCAGAACGAGCAGCGGAAGGATCCCCAGCAGCTCGGACGGCCGCAGATCTTCCATCGTGGCGTTCTCACCCTCGGCCGGTCCGTGGAATGTGCGCTGATAAGCCCACAGAAGATAAAGGGCAGCCAGAATCACGCCAGACACAGCAATGATGGCCAGCCAGCGGGTCCAGGTATCGGAGGCGAAGGCCCCAAGGAGAATCAAGAACTCTCCAACAAAGCCGTTCAAGCCGGGAAGCCCAACCGAAGACAACATGACCAGAGTGAACACCCCGGCCATCAGCGGAGCCGCTTTCTGCAGACCACCGAGCGCTGAAATCTGTCGGGTGTGCCGACGCTCGTAAATCCAGCCGACCAAGATAAACAAGGCGCCGGTGGAGACGCCGTGGTTGACCATTTGCACCACTGAGCCGGTGAGGCCCTGGTTGTTCAAAGCAAAGATGCCGAGGACGATGAAACCCATGTGAGCCACCGACGAGTACGCGACCAGGCGCTTCAAGTCGGTTTGCATAGTGGCCACCGCAGCCCCGTACACGATACCGATGACACCAAGAGTCAAGAAGAACGGCGCCAGGTTGAACACCACATCGGGGAACAAGAACACGCCGAACCGAAGCAGACCGTAGGTACCCAGCTTCAACATGACGCCGGCCAGGATGACTGAACCGGCGGTCGGCGCCTCAGTGTGAGCGTCAGGCAGCCAGGTGTGAACCGGGAACACCGGCACCTTCACGGCAAAGGCCAATGCGAAAGCCAGGAAGATCAAGGTGGCAGCGGTAGAGCCTAGATTGTGATTAGCGGCCAGCACCGTTACATCGAAGGTCAAACCACCGACGTCAGGGGCGGCGAGGATCACCAGACTGGTGATAGCCACCAACATCAACGCCGAAGCCGCCATCGTGTAGAGGAAGAACTTCATCGCCGAGTAGATGCGTTCCCCGTGACCCCAACCGCCGATCAGGAAGTACATGGGAACCAAGACCACTTCAAAGAACATGAAGAACAGCAGCAGGTCGAGAGCCATGAAAGCTCCCATCGAGCCGGCCATCAACAGCATCAGCCACATGTAATACGGCTTGGCGTCGTGGTGTGGTTCGGTGGTTAAGATCGCCACCGGGAACAACAGCCCGGTCAACACCACCAGGAACAACGAGATGCCGTCGATTCCGAGGAAGAACGAAAGGCCCAACTCGGAGAACCATTCCCAACGGGTCACAAACTGCAGTCCGCCATCGGCGGCATCAAAGTTCCACAGCACGTAAGCGGAAACCGCTCCGGTGATGACCGAACCAACTAGGGCCGCCAATTTCAAATAGTCGGCCCGACTCGAGGGTAGAAGCGCCAGCACCGCAGCGGTGAACAGCGGAATGATAACCAGTGTCGGCAGCGTGGCGAAGGCCACGCCTTCGGCCGCCTCGGCGGCAAACAGAGTGGCAGTGAGAAGATGAAGGCCGGCAATCATGAGAACAAACCTCCCAGGAACCAGGCCAACACCAGCACCGAGCCGAGGCCGATGCTGAGGGCGTAGCTTCTGACAAAACCGGGTTGCAGACCTTTGAAGACTGTTCCCAGGCGGCTCGACAAGGTGGCCACCCCTCCCACAGCTCCGTCAACCACGTTGCGGTCAAACCATGCCATGGCGTTGAACAGCTCTCGTCCAGGGCCACCGAAGAAGTTGGCGTACGAACGGTCGATACCCCAACCGTCGGCCAGAATCGGACGTTCGATGGAGGCCGGGTTGCCCTTGCCCCGCATGTAGACCGAGAAGGCGGCGAAGATGGCCACAGCACCGACCGTGATAGCGATGACAGCCAAGACAATCTTGGTGTTGGCGGTGGCGGTCACATGAACCTCATTGCCAAACAACGACGGCTCCAGCCAATGCTCCAGGAAGTGGAGCTCCTTGGTGAACGGCAGGTTGAGCCCTCCCCCAACGGCGGCCAGGACTGCCAACACCACCAGCGGCAACGTCATGGTTGCCGGAGACTCGTGTGGATGATATTCCTGACGATGGTGGTAGCTCTCGGGAAGGCTGTCGGCCAGATCACCGGGGTCGAGGGCTTCGCTCCGCGCCGTCGCATGGATGGCGTCACCAGCGGCACCGTTTTGGCCCGCCGGACCTCCATCGGCCATCCGAGCCACGTCGGCCTCGGCGGCGCGCACCGCGGCGGCGGCATCTTGCATAGCGGCGGTGGCTTCTTCGATCTTGCCTTCAGCCTTGAGTACCGCGTCTTCAGCCTTGGGAACACCGGCCTCAGCCTTGGTCAGTGCTTTGACTAGCTTCTCGTACCCGTCGTCGGCCTCTGAAGACCCGTCGACCTTAAGCTGAGCCTCAGACAACTTGCCTTGGGCTTTGACCACGGACTCTTGCTTCTTGGCCACCTCTGCTTTGGCCTTCTCAACCGCGGTGGCCGCCGACTCCTCGGCCACCTTGGCCTCATCCACTGTTGTGCGAGCGGCCGCCACACGGCTGTCCCAAGCCAGTGCCAACTCCTCGGGACGAACATCAAAGAATCGAGTCCGACCGAAGAACGTGAGAATCACCTGGCGGGTCATGTAGAAAGCGGTGAGTAGGGCGGTCACCAGACCGATAGCCCACAGAGCCTTGCCGCCGATGGCATCGGCGTTCCAGGCGTACAGCAGAATTTCGTCCTTGGACCAGAACCCAGAGAACGGCGGCACCCCGGCGATGGCCAACCAACCGATGATGAAAGTGAATGCGGTGATCGGCATGAACTTGCTGACGCCACCCATGCGACGCATGTCCTGTTCTTCGTGCAGCCCGTGGATGACCGAACCGGAACCAAGGAACAACAGCGCCTTGAAGAAAGCGTGGGTGATCATGTGGAACATCGCTGGCACATAACCACCGACACCGACAGCTAGGAACAGATAACCCAACTGCGACACCGTTGAGTAGGCCAACACCTTCTTGATGTCGTTCTGGGCCACGGCGATGGTGGCCGCCACCAAAGCGGTAATAGCGCCAACCCAGGCCACAAGACCGGTCGACCACAAGTCGGCCTGAGCGAGAACCGGGTTGAGGCGGGTCAACAAGAACACGCCGGAAGTGACCATGGTTGCAGCGTGGATGAGCGCCGAAACCGGAGTCGGGCCGGCCATAGCGTCAGGCAACCAGACAAAGAGCGGCAGCTGAGCAGACTTGCCAGCAGCAGCCAACATGAACAGCAACACCAACGCGGTGGCAGTCCCCGAGGACAGCTCATCGGCCCGGGTCAAGATGTCGTCGTAGTTGATCGAGCCCAGGCTGACGAAGACCAAGAAGGTCGCCAACATGTACCCGAAGTCGCCGATGCGGTTGGTGACAAAGGCTTTCTTGCCTGCACTGGCGTTTGACTCGTCGGCGAACCAGAACGAGATCAACAGGTACGAACACGCCCCCACGCCCTCCCAGCCGAGGAAAGTGATCAACAGGTTGTCGCCCAAGACCAACAGAATCATGGAACCGATGAACAAGTTCAGGTAGATGAAGAACTTGGAGAAGTTCTCGTCACCGTGCATGTACCCGATGGAGTAGAGGTGAATGAGCGTGCCCACGCCGGTGACAAACAGGCACATCGTGATCGACAACGGGTCAACCAACAGCCCGGCATCAACGGTGAACGAGCCAACGTCGAGCCAGGTGAACAGCTTGATGATCTCGAACCGGTCATCGGCATCACGGCCAACCAGACCGATGAAGGTAATAAGGGTGAAGACGAATGCTCCAGACGAGGCCAACGTGGCCAGCCAACCGGCGGCCGGCTCGCCCAAACGGCGGCCGAACAACACCAAAGAAGCGAACCCGAGCAGGGGAAGGGCGGGAATGAGCCAGGCCAATTCGATCATGATCAGCCTTTCAATGCCGTAAGGTCATCGGCGTTCAAAGCCGGACGGCGACGCATAATGGCCACAACCAGAGATAGGCCGACTACCACCTCGGCGGCGGCGACCACTAGCACGAAGAAGACGGCCGTCCTCCCGGCGATGTCGTCCAACGCTGTTGAGAATGCCACGAACGTGATGTTGACGGCATTGAGCATCAACTCGATGCACATGAACATCACCAGCGGGTTGCGGCGCACCAGCAACCCGAAGAACCCGATGCTGAACAGCAGGGCGCTCAGAACCAGATACCACGTTTCGGTTACTTCCATAATCTCTCTCCCAATACGTCACCGATGCGGTGCGCTCCGGCCGTTCCCGGGGCCGGCGGTTGGTCGTCAGCCTTTCGGCTGGTCCCTAGCTTTCAGCCTCGAGCCGAACCCGGCTCGTCGACTACAAGTTCCTCTGCACCACGGTTGCGCACCATAACCACCGCACCCACGGTGGCAATAGTGAGCAGCAACGCCGTGGCCTCGAAAGCCATGACATTGCGGGTAAACAAATCTTCGGCCAACAGCTGAACGTCGGAGTCCGACTCGTTCAATTGGCTGATCGGTGCTGTTCTCGACTTAGTACCGGTCAGGGCGACCGCTCCGTCGGCACCACCAGGGCCGGAAAGGAACAAGCCACCAAGAACGAGAGCCAGCACCATACCGGCGATGACGGCGGCCGCTGAGCGTTGCCCGGCCAACGGTTCGAATCGAAGGTCTTCGGTGCGATCCACACCAAGCAACATGATCACGAACAGAATCAGAACAACAATGGCTCCGGCGTAAACAACAACCTGAACAAAGGCCAAGAAGTGGGCGCCCTGGGCGACAAATAGCACCGCCACTCCGAAGAACGAGGCCACTAGCGAAAGAGCGGCATGCACTGGGTGGTTGTTCAACACAACGCCGACCGCGCCGCCGAGAATGATGGTGGCGGCAACCAGGAATACGAGCAGTTCAACCATTAGTGCCCGCCCTCACTGTCGTCATCATGGCTGTGGTCGTCGTGGCCATGGGCGTCGTGGCCATGGGCGTCGTGTCCATGGTCGTCGTGGCCAGCTGATTGGTCGGCCGACGATTCGATCTGCACTGCGGTCTGACCGGCCTCAGGGGCACGCACGCCGTAGCCGAGCTCGCCAGACCAACCGACCTTGCCTTCATATGCGGCTTTGCCCGCAGGGGAGGTTGCCCGCATCCAGCCTGAAGTGAACTCGTCCTCGCCGGGACGCCAATCCTCCCACGGCATATGTTGCGGCAGGCCGTCGTCGTCGACCAAGAGTTCGTTCTTGGTGTAGATGGCGTCATCACGATTAGTGAATGAGAACTCGAAGAGCTTCGTCTCGGTGATGGCCTCGGTGGGGCAAGCCTCAACGCAAAGATCGCAGTGAATGCAGCGTAGATAGTTGATCTCGTAGACATAGCCGTAGCGTTCACCCGGCGACTTCGGATCGTCAGGCGGGTTATCGGCACCGCGAACGTAAATACACTTGGCCGGACAGACACCGGCGCACAACTCGCAACCGATGCACTTCTCCATGCCGTCCTCATAGCGATTCAGGACATGGCGACCGTGCAGACGCTCCGGCTTCGGGGCCTTGTCCCCATCGGTCTTACCTTTGCCACCTCGATACTCGCGGGTGGTGACACCCTCAAAGATCTTCTTGAATGTAACTGGGAAGCCGTCAAGATAGCCCACTAGTCCCGGCCTCCTTCGACCGCGCCGACCAAGTCAACGCTACTGAGTGGATCTCGCTCGCCGGCGGCCGCCAACCGTTCCTGGCGGGCCGAGCGAATAGCGAGCGAAAGCAGAACAGCCCCCAACACCAGAACACCGATACTCACCAGCACCACCAGAGCAGCATCAAGGAACGAATCACCGGTGACGTCGATCTGACCGTTGCGGACCAAGCGAACGGCCGACAAGACCAGCAACCAGCCCAGGGACACCGGAATCAGAATCTTCCAACCAAGGTCCATCAGCTGGTCGTACCGCAGCCGAGGCAAGGTGGCTCGGAACCACACGAAGGTGAACAGGAACACCAGGAGCTTGGCAAAGAACCAGACGAAGCCCCACAACCAGCCAGGCAGAATCCCGAAGTTGGGACCGGCCGGTCCACCTAGGAAGAGCGTGACGATGATGGCAGACAAGGTCACCGTGTTCATAAACTCGGCCAAGAAGAATAAGGCAAAGCGAATCGATGAATATTCGGTATGGAAACCGCCGACTAGTTCCTGCTCGGCCTCGACCAGGTCAAACGGCGGGCGGTTCAGCTCAGCGGTCCCGGCGATCAGGAAGACAACAAAAGGCACAAACCCGGTGACGATCAGATTCCACCTCGGCACGATGCCACCGAAGCCCTCGCCGGCTTGTACCTGCACCATCTCGTTGGTGCTCAGCGTGCCGGTGACCAGCAATACCGCGGCCAATGACAAACCCAAGGCCGCTTCATAAGAGATGGCCTGGGCCGATGCTCGGACCGAGCCGAGTAGCGGGTACTTCGAGCCAGAGGACCAACCGGCCAACATGATGCCGTAAACAGCCAACGAACTCATAGCCAGGAAGAACAAGATGCCCACTGGGGCGTCAGCCACCTGAAGGAACGTTTCCCGTCCGAAAATGGTTACTGCCCCGTTCTGCCCGTCGGAGAAATCCCCAGCAATCGGGACCACCGTGAACGTTAAGAAGGCTGGCACCAAAGCCAAATACGGTGCCAACTGGAACACGAAACGGTCGGCCCGGTCGGGGATGATGTCCTCTTTGAAGAACAGCTTGATGCCGTCGGCCAGCGTCTGGAACAAACCGAAAGGTCCAGCCACATTGGGACCGATGCGGTTCTGTAGACGGCTGACCACCTTGCGTTCGAACCAAACCATCAGCATGACGGCCACCAGCAGGACAGCGAAAGCTATTACTGCTTTGCCGACAGCCAATAGGACGTCGCCGAAGTCGACGCCGTCTCTCAGGTACGGTTCACCCATTGGCGTCACCTCCCTCGGTCGCAGCCGACAAATCGGCTGTTACACCCCGATCGGGAAGATGGAGGCGGACCTGAGTGATGGATCGACCGGCTGCCACCAATTGGCGAGCGTCAAACCCGGGAAGTCGGGCCGGCATCCACGCTGTACGAGGAATGACCGCCGGATCACTGACAAACGGCACTTCAACCTGGAAGTCGCCTTGATCGATGGCGACCACCTCGTTGCCGGCCAGCTCCATCAGCTGAACATCAGCCGGGGCCAGTCGAATGGCGGCTGTTTGCGACAGGCCGCCGAGGCCTTCCGCCTGCTGCGTTGTCGTTCCCATGTCCCACATCTTGCGGTCGACGATCAAACGGAAACCGTAGCCCGGGCCGGTGGGCAGATCGGCAGGCTGACCGAACTCAAGATCCCAATTGCGTTCGGTGGACAACACCGGACCGTCGTCAGCTGCGGAAACGTCGTCCCAGCTGATGTCGGTGAACGACCCGGTGCTCGAACCCAGTTCCTCCCTGAGTTCGCCCAAGGTGACGAAACCGAGATCGGGACCGATGGCAAGCGACAGTTCAGCGGCGATCATCCAGTCCGGGCGACAACGACCAGGGGCCGTCACCTTGGCCCGCATCGGGCTGAGACGCCGTTCCATGTTGCAGAATGTTCCGTCGTACTCACCCCACATGGAGGCAGGCAAAATGACATCGGCCAGAGCTGAAGACTCCGTGATGAACGAGTCCACGCTGATGATGTTGTCAACTGAGGCCAACGCCTCGGCCGCCAACTTCTGATCAGGGAAGTCGCCCAGAGGATCGGCTCCCAGCAGAACGACCGTATCGAACTCTCCGTTGACGCAGCCACGCAGAATGTTGTCGGTGTCCTTGCCCTCGAACTCCGGGGTACTGGGCCAGCGGCCAAAATTCGTTCGGCGATTGCGAATCCCGCCGGGGAGGAAACCGGGAGCGAGGCCCATCTCCAGTGCGCCGTGGACGTTGCCTCGACGTAATGCTGGAAGGAAACCGGCTTCAGGAACCAGACGACGCAGGCCACCCACGGCGTCGGCGACATAGCGAGCCGACTCAGCCAAATTGGCCCGGCCGAACACCATCGTCACCGGACGACCGCTGGTCAACAACTCGTGGGCTTTGGCCAAATCAGCCGAAGCGACCGTTCCGACCTCGTCGTCCAAGCGACCGTCAGCCAAGGCGGCCATTACCTGACCGGCGGTTCCCGGGGTGGCAGCCAGGCGGACATCAGCCAGATTCGAAAGGCTGGTACCGCGAGGCGTCAGCTCGATCAGCGAAGCGCCGTCCTCAACAATGGCATGCCGCAGGCGCAAAAACAGCGTCGGCACTTCCTCTTTAGGGTCGGGTCCGACGAGAACGATGACACCACCGGGCTGGCAAGCCTCGGCGATAGTGGCCCGGTCGATACCAAGAACCAAGGCGGCTGGAAGACCATCACCCAACTGGGCGTCGACATGATCGGTTCCAAGAACGCCCTTCAAAAGCTTGGACCAGGCGAACTGGCTTTCCAGCGACATTCGGGAGCCGCCGATAGCGGCGATACGGCTGGCATCGCCTCGCAAAGCGCCGGCGGCCTGTTTCAGCGCCTCGCCCCAGCGGGCCGACTTCCGGCCGGAGCCGGTCATAACCTGCGGATCGGTGATTCGATCAGCCGAATTGTTGGCTCCGTAAGAGAACCGGTCTTTGTCCGACAACCAGCTCCAGTTAACGGCGTCGCTATCGACACCGACCACCCGAACCAGCTTGTCCTGCGAAGACTGCAGCACCACTCGAGCACCGGTGGTGTCAACAGATGCAGTGGACTCGACCGCGTCGAGATCCCATGGGCGGGCCTTGAAACGATACGGAGCAGATGTCAACGCCCCTACCGGACAGATCTGAACCGTGTTGCCGCTGAAGTACGAGGCAAACGGATGGTCAGGGAATGTGTTGACCTGAGTCTGCGAGCCACGGTCGATGAAGTGGATCAGCGAATCGCCAGCCACTTCCGAGGCGAAACGGGTGCAACGATCACACAGAATGCATCGCTCACGATCCAAATGGACCAGGTCGCTGATGGGAATCGGCTTCTCATAGTGCCGCTTCTCCTCCACAAAGCGAGTCTCGCCCGGACCGAACGCATAGGCGTTGTCCTGCAACGGGCACTCGCCACCTTTGTCACACACCGGGCAGTCCAGCGGATGGTTGGCCAAGAGGAATTCCAGCACACCATCTTGGGCTTCCTTGGTGGCCTCGGATTCGGTCTCCACTTTCATTTCCGGGGTAACCGGAAGCATGCAGCTTGGCTGCAAAGCAGGGCCACGACCAGTGTCGACCTCAACCAAGCACATCCGGCACATGCCGACTGGCTTCATCCGAGGGTGATAGCAAAAGCGGGGGATGTGAACGCCATGTCGCTCAGCGGCATCAATCAAAAGCTCGCCGTTGTCGGCTTCAAGATCTTTACCATTCAACGTGAACGGAACGCCGGTCACGGCTTCAGTAGATGTCATGCTCGTGCCTCTTCGACTTGCCCCGACGTTTCATCCGAAGGGTGAAACTCGATGGAACCCGAAGGGTTCCCCGCTACCACTGGTGATGAAATTTTCGCTTCAAATTCGGGACGGAACCGGCGTACCGCGGAGACGATCGGAGCCACCGACGACGGGCCCAACGGGCAGATGGTCGTCTGCTTCGGCGGGAACGGCACGGCCGTCTCACCGGCCGCTTCAAAGGCGGCGGCAGGATAAGGCCCGGGACTGATCTGTGAACCGATGTCGAGCAGGAGGTCGATGTCCTCCGGGCGACCATGGCCATCAAGGATGCGTTGGAGGATCTTCTCCTCCCAGGTCGTTCCCTCGCGACACGGCGTGCATTTACCGCACGACTCACGGGCAAAGAACCTCACTACTCGCAGGCAGGCCCTCACGGCGTCGGTGGTTTCATCCATCACCACGATGGCACCGGAACCGAGCATGGACCCCGCCGCTCCGACGTCGGCAGCTTCCAACGGCAGATCAAGCTGCTCTTCGAAGAACCACGGGGCCGAGCCGCCACCGGGAATAAACATCTTCAAGTCGTTGTCGTCGCGTATGCCCTGACAGTAGTTGTCGCCGTAGAACAGGTCGCGGAATGTGACCTTGCCCTGCTCGACCTCGTACACTCCGGGTCGCTTCACGTGGCCACTGATGGCCAACATGCGGGTGCCCGGTGATTTCTCGGAGCCGTATTTCTTGTAGGCCTCGGGCCCGTTCAACATGATCCACGGCAGGTTGGCCAGGGTCTCCACGTTGTTGACAATGGTGGGCTTCATGTAGAGGCCCTTGGCCGCCGGGAAGAACGGTGGCTTCAACCGAGGCATGCCCCGGTTGCCTTCAAGACTTTCGATAAGCGCCGTTTCCTCGCCCACGATGTAGGCTCCGGCACCCCAGGTCAGCACCACGTCGATGGAGACGTCGGTTCCCATGATGTTGCGTCCCACGTAGCCCGCCTCGTAGGCGTCGTTCAACGCTTCGGCGATACGTTCCTGGGCCAAGGCCATCTCACCCCGGACGTACAGGAAGCAGGTGTTCAGCCCGAGGGCGTAACAGGTGATGATGCAGCCTTCGATTAGCTGATGAGGGTCCCGCTCCATGAGGAGGCGGTCCTTGTAGGTACCCGGCTCCGACTCGTCACCGTTGACCACCAGGTAGCGGGGCCAAACCGGAGGCATGAAGCCCCACTTGACACCAGCCGGAAATCCAGCACCGCCGCGACCCAACAAGACGGCTTCGCGGACTTGACCGTGGACCTCATCCGGCTTCATCTGGAGGACGGCTCGCAAGGCGCTGTAACCGCCTGTGGCCTCGGACCGATCAAGCTTGAAACTCTCCGGGTCACCAAATCTCGAGGTGACGATCTTCGGGCCGGCGTTGTCGACATAGCCAGGGGCGTGCTCGACGTAGGCGTTCGTTGCCACTAGGCCGTCTCCTTCTCCGACTCGGGTTCCGGTTCACGGTCGGCGAACCACTTGGGCTTGCCGGTTACCTCCGGTGATTCGATGCCGGCTGCACGCTCGGGGTCAAGATGTTGACGAACTCGTGCGAGCGTTCCATGATGAGGAACGTCATATCGGTTCCCGTCGCGCAAATCGTTGATGAGCTTGTCGAAACCGTCGTTGTCGATCCGATATTCGTACCGGTAATTGACCTGCAGGCACGGGGCTTCAGTACAGGCGGCAATGCACTCGACGTCTTCAAGGGTGAACATGCCATCGTCGGTGGTTCCACCGGGGCGAATGCCAAGAGTTTCCTCGGCGTGATGCAACAATTCTTCACCACCGTTGAGCTGGCAGGAAATGTTGGTGCAAATGTTCACCATGTACTTACCGACCTGTTCGCGCTTGAACATCTCGTAGAACGAACAGGTGCCGAGAACCTCAGCCGGAGTTACCCCGACCAGCTCGGCGATGTGTTCCATGGCGTCGTTGCTGACGTATCCGGCCTGTTCCTGAGCTAAATGCAGCAGCGGAATGAGCGCCGACTTCGGGCGCGGGTAGCGGCCGACAATCTCTTTGGCCAGCAGTACGTTGTCCGGATTCAGGCGACTCAACGGTCAACTTCTCCCAAAATGGGGTCAACACTGGAGATCACAGCCACGGCATCAGCGATGAGTGAATCGGCCATCATGTGAGGCATGGTTTGAAGATTCACGAAGCTGGGACCCCGAATGTGCATGCGATAGGGGTGCGACCCACCATCGGACACCATGTAACAGCCAAGTTCACCACGGGGAGACTCTACCGCCACGTACACCTCACCCTCGGGAACTTTGAAGCCCTCGGTGAAAATTTTGAAGTGGTGGATCAGAGCCTCCATCGACTCGTCGATCCTGGCTCTCGGCGGAGGGGTGACTTTGGCATCACCCGCCCGATAGTCACCTTCGGGCATCTTCTCCAAACACTGGTGAACGATGCGCATCGACTCACGAATCTCGTTGAGTCGGATGGCGTAGCGGTCGAACGAATCGCCGTAGCTACCGACCACAATGTCGAAGTCGACTTCGGGGTAAGCCAGGTACGGCATCTCCCGTCGCAAGTCCCACGGCAAACCGGTGGACCGAAGAATCGGACCGGTAGCCGACAGGGCGATCGCTTCGTCCCGGGTGATCACACCAACACCTTGGAGACGGTCACGCCAGATCGGCTGACCGGTCATCAAGATGTCGTACTCCTCCAAACGGGGAGGCAGCATCTCCATAAGAGCCAGCACGTCGTCGCGCCAGCCATCCGGCAGATCGGCGGCCACTCCACCCGGACGGATGTAGTTGTGGTTCATCCGCAAGCCAGTGACCTTCTGAAAGAAGCGAAGTACCTGCTCGCGTTCCCGCCAGCCGTAAATCATCATCGAGACCGCACCGAGATCCATGCCGTTGGTGGCCATGAACAACAGGTGGGACGAGATTCGGTTGAGCTCGCACATCAGCATGCGAATCCAGGTAGCCCGAGGCGGGATTTCCATCCCGATCAGCTCTTCGGTGGCCAACGAGAACACAAGCTCGTTGAACAACGGAGCGGCGTAGTCCATGCGGGTCACATTGGTCGGGCCCTGGAGGAATGTCAGCGTTTCCGCTGTCTTCTCCATGCCGGTGTGGAGGTAGCCGACAACCGGCTTGGAGCGGATTACGGTTTCGCCGTCCAACTCCAGCATGAGGCGGAGCACGCCGTGGGTCGACGGGTGCGAGGGGCCCATGTTCATCAACATGGTCTGATCGTTCTCGCCAGCGATGGGCTCGCCGTCCATCAGTTCAGCCGCTCGCACCTCACTCATGCGCAACACGGCGTTGCGACGGGGAAGGCGGTCCAGCTGCCCGGTGACTTCCTCGACTGCGGTCATTCGCTTCCCTTTCCAGCGGGAGCCTTGAATTGAACCGGGATCACGCCAACCTCATAATCCTTGCGGAGCGGATGCCCCTCCCAGGTTTCCGGCATCAGGATTCGGGACATGTCGGGATGGCCGACAAAGGTGATCCCCATCAGATCGAACACTTCGCGTTCCAGGTAGTCGGTTCCCGGATAGAGGGAATAGAGCGAACCGACCGTGGGGTCGTCGCTCGGGACCTGGACTCTGGCCCGGAGACGCTCAGCCCGTTGGTGCGACAGGAATGAAGCCACGACCTCAAACCGTTCGGCCGCCACGCCAGTCGGCAAATCACGGGCCACGCTGTAGGACAGATAGTCGACGCTGGTCACGTCGACACACATGTTCCACCCGTCGGCCAAGAGTTGGGCGGCCACCTCAAGCCACTGGTCCCGAACGGGGTGAATGACTTTCTGGTTGCGGGAGTACGTTACCGCGCAGCCATAGGCCGCTTCGACCTCGGGAACCTGCTCCGCCGACTCACCGTCGGACTCAGGTTCTTCGGCCGCTTCAGTCTCTTCGAGTTCGGCTTCGGTGTCGTCCGACATCAGGCCTTCTTCCCAATCTGAACGACCTGTGACACACCTTGACCGTCCAGCTGCTCAACAGTGAGGTTGGCGCCAGCACCGGTCTCTTGGCGACGCTGGAGCAGCTCGCCTGTTTCAATCTTGGTGTGCAGCGTAGTAATGGCGTGCAGCAAGGTCTCCGGGCCGGGCGGGCAACCGGGGGCGTATACATCGACCGGGACGATCTGGTCGACACCCTGGACAATGGCGTAGTTGTTGAACATGCCACCGGACGAAGCGCAAACGCCCATGGAAATAACCCACTTGGGTTCCATCATCTGGTCGTAGATCTGTCGTAGAACTGGAGCCATTTTCTGACTGACCCGACCGGCGACGATCATCACGTCGGCCTGGCGAGGCGAAGCCCGAAAGACTTCCATGCCCAATCGGGCCAGATCGTAGTGAGACCCACCGGTGGCCATCATCTCAATGGCACAGCAGGCCAAACCGAAGGTGGCAGGCCACGACGAACGGGCGCGAGCCCAGTTGACCAGTTGTTCGATCGGAGCGGTGATCACATTGTGATCGAGACCCTCGAGTCCATGGTCTTGAACGTTGGTGATTAGCGTCATCTACCCTCCAACCTCCACAAGTTCCGTTGACTCTTCGAAGCGGCCTTCCAGGCCGACGCGACGAACAGTTGAGGTGGACGTCCGTTCAGGCGATCGCATGGAGGAGTCTTCCAGCGACGAAGCCAACGGCGCTGTGAGATCAGCATCTTGACGGCGGTTCAACTGAAGCGGGCCCCAGTCGAGCGCGCCCTTCGAGATGAGATACACAAACGACTCGAACACCATGGCCGAGAAGATAAGAATGGCCAGCAGACCGTACAGACCCAAGCGATCGTTGGCTACAGCCCACGGGTACAAGAAGACGATCTCAATGTCGAAGATTACGAAGAGCATGGCGACCAGGTAGAAGCGCACAGGAAATCGTTCAGGTGGCTCCCGCCCCGGAATGATCCCGCACTCGTACGGTGCGAACTTTTCAACTGTTGGGTTCCGGGGGGCCAGCAACTTCGACGCCACAAAACTTAGGGCGGCGAACAGCGTGGCCAGGATCAACAGGGCCAGGACCGGCAGGAACTGAGCCATGTGACCTCCTCTATCTACTGGAACGAGATTGACTGGAACGATAAACGAACAGGTTCTAAACCCGGTCGGTCACTCCTCAAGTACTTCCGCTCGACGTTGCTCTGCGGCTCGCTGGGCGCGATCCGACAGGTATCAGACGCCGGCCGCCGCTCGAATCTCCGCTTCCCGACGATCTCGGTTATGCAGGCTCCAAGCGAAAGCTAGGAAGATGAGTCCGTTGAACATGGTGAACATAGCGGGTGTAAATCTCAGGCCACTGATAATGCTTGGAATCGGCCCGCCCCGATCACGTTCCATGATGACGGTGACAAGGGGGGCGTCAGGGTCGATTTCAGCGACGGGTGGCGCTTGGCCCGGGAAACTCGGCTTCGGGATGATGGCCCGTGTTTGAATGGCCATCAACTCTTGCGTGTGAACCGGGTTTAGGAAGGTTTCGTCGAAGAAGTGCCACACACGGTCGATGAGGTTGGCGTCCTCCACCAGAACCGGCTTGCCACCAGCGGTGAAACCACCGAACTGCAGCGGCAGATACTCACCGGCATCGTAGATGTGTTCTTCGAGGAGAATTGCGTCGGCAGAAGCTTGGGCTTCGCCTCGGATCGAGTCGGAGGTGGGCAGGTAGCGCCACTCCTCAAGATTCATTTCCCGAGCCTGTTCCAAGGCGGCCGTCTGGGCTTGATCCGGATCGTCGACTCCGGGCGCTGTCAACGTCACGCCGTGCAGTACCGGCGCCTCTTCAACTTCGGAGAAAAGCAGACCATCGTCCGAGTCCTCGACGTCGTCAACGTTTATCTCCACCAGCTCCCAGGTGGGAGGAGCTCCACGCCAGCCGATGCCGTAAATCGTCCAGATGATGCCCATGAGGAACATCCATCCGAATAGGCCGGCCATCGAAATCATGAAGCCCGTGCGGGTACCAGTGTTGGTTGCGACCAGCAGGTAGGTGCCACCAATGAGCACGACTACGCCAACCAGCACGCTGAGAAGACCACGGAAGAACGGATCGAATCCGATGCCGTCGATGAAGGCGAGCGTCAACGCTGTTGCGAAACCAGTCATTACAAACCTCGCTCGTACTCGACCACGGCCTGAATGTATTCAGGCGGCAGGATCTTGCCGAAGCCCGGCATCATACCGGCGGCGCTTTGACCGCCTCGACCGTAACCGGCTCCGGCCTCAGCACCGTTGAAGATGAAGTTGTATTGTGCCTGGCTGGTCCGGGGCGGCATCTCGACGATGGTGCAGCCGGCAACCAAACGCATGTCTTCCAACTGGATGACGTCGCCGACGTCGGCCAAGTCCTCGGCAGTAATCGGATCCGGGTCCAGGAAGGTGTGGGTTTCGTCGTCGTATACGACTTCGCCGTCTTGAGCAAAGGGGTAGCGCTGACCAGTGGCGAAGCCTTCAAACAACTCGCCTTCACCTGTACCGGTGTACTCCCAGAGCCCGGAAACGTAGTCGCACTGGGCCAGGTCACCGAGGCGATCAGGATCCTCCGGGTCGTCTCCCAGGATCAGGTACTGATCGCCGGAGCCGGTGACCGGGTTGCCCTGCTCGTTGAGATCAATGCGAGTTCCGTCGGAGGCCAGCACGTAGGTACCGTCGTATCCGGCCGGATTACCGGTGACAGGTACGGGGTCGCTGAGTTCGCTGTCGCTGGCCCGGGTGTACCAGGAGCCATCGGGAACGAGCCAGGTGTCGTTCGGGAACTTCTCAGCAGTCGAGCCGTTACAAAGGTTAAAGCCGATACCGGATGGATTACCGCCACCGCATCCGGCCACGCCTTCGTCCAAAAGACCGGGGACCGCTTCGGGCCCGAGCGACCAGCCGGCCGTATGACATCGACCGCAAGACAGGGCACCGGCTGCGTACTTGGAGTTGAGGCCAAGGTTGAACACCGCTTCGCCCAACGTCTCAAACTCGCCTTCGGCCAACGAACGCTCGACTTCTTCAACGATGTCGGCTCTAATACTGTCGGCTTCTTCGAGAGCCAAAAGGCTCTCTTCGTCCCGAGCGTCGTTGGGGTCGCCAGCAGCGGCAATATCGAGCGGATCGAGACTCTGTTGCTGGAACGTCCGCATGAAAATGATGATGTTGTCGACCTGCTGTGTGGTCAGCGGGCCACCACCGGGAGTTCCCCAGGCGGCCATCGGTGAACCAGGTCGACCAAAGTTCAAGATGTACCGAACTTCATCTTCGCTGTAGCGAAGCAGAACGTTGTTGAGTGCCGGGGCCTGCCACGCCGCATTGGCGATGAACTGGCCGTCGGCGTCTTGCAGCACGTAGGGGGCATTACCACCAACGCCACCACCGGCGTGACAGTTAACGCACTGCGCACCCTCGGTGTAGGAGTCGTTGCCCCGACTTTCGAACGAGCGGTTGTAGGCGGCGATGGCGCCGTCTTGACGGCCCGGCTCTGCAATCCAATAGAAAGGCAGGATCAACGCCAGGATTGAGAGCAAGACCAGGGCGAAGCTCAGCGACTTGTCGAGCTTTGTTCCTTCAAGCTCTTCGTCACTCAAATATTCTCTGCGGTTGGGGGCGAGCTCAATCTCAGAGCCCAACTCACCCCTGGAGGCCAGAATGTTTCGAATCCAGAAGGCGACGAAACCGATGGCCACGACCGCCGCAACGGTTAGACCAATGGCGCGAAAGTTGGTCGCCAGCACGGCTGACGACAGCATCGAGAGGCTACCCATTAATGTCCGCCACCTGCGCCGAGGCAGTTAGGACCTTCGGCCTCCTGCCCAGTGGTGTTCACGCCGATCGGCGGACCCTGAATAACAGATCCGGTGTCCACGATCAGATCGCTGGCGGGTGTAACTTCCATCGGGAATCGGTCCATGCCTCGGGGGGCCGGACCACCTTTCTTCTCTCCTACACGGTTGTACTGCGACCCGTGGCAAGGACACTCGAACCATTGCGAGGTTGCGCATTCGGGCACACGACAGCCTAGGTGGGGGCAAGTCTGGAACAACGCTACCACTCCGGCTTGTAACCCTTGCTCAACCTGGGGGTAAAAGGTGTACGCGTTCTGAGCCTTGAGCAAGGCGTTGGAGGGGTACTCAGTAAGCCACATCCGGCCGAGTGGGAAGTAGAAGAAACCACCACCGGCTTGGATCTCGCTCTTGATGTTGTCGATCTTGCCGACGTTGATCTTGGCGCCGAAGCCTTCAGTCGGTCGAGGCCAAAGCTGAGCGATGATGGCCAGGCCGAATCCGGTCAAAGCCAGGCCGAAAACCGAGGTGATGCTGCGGTTCAGGAACTGACGACGGGTTACACCGATGGTTTCGGGGTCCGGCGGTATGTACGGCTGGTATTCGACCGGCGGCCGATCGCCGACAGCGACGATGGCGCCGCCGCCAGTGCGGTCCGCTTTGGCTGCAGCCTCCACCTCGGAGCCGCTGGCAGCGTCACCGGCGGTGGCCGCCATGGCGGACCGGTCCCGACGTGCGGTCTCGTTGGACAGCTGTCCAATGGCGGTTCGGGTGTCGTTGCGACGCACCGAGGCTGTAAGGACGACGACGGCCAAGAGGGCCAGAACGACGAGTCCGATGACGATTGTGGTACCCATTGTTGCCTGCCTCTAGAGGTCGAAGAAGATTCCCTCAACCCACGGGAAGACAAAGTTGAACCCGGGGCCTCGGAAGAATGAGCCGATGATTACGAGGACCGCCCAGAACATCATGAAGATGGTGAATACCGACACCGCAAACTTGCGGTCCTCCGGCTTATTGGAGGGGTTCTTGTCGATGTACGGGGCGAGCATAAGAGCGAACAAGCCGATACCGGGAATGGTCACACCAGCGACCATCGGGTGGAACATGGTGAGAAGTTCCTGCAACCCGAGGAAGTACCAGGGGGCCTTTGACGGGTTCGGCGTGGCGTTGACGTCAGCGAGGCGCAACAGCGGGGCGTTGACGAAGACCGAGAAGATCGTAAGGAAGGCGGTGCAGAACAGAGCAGCACCAAACTCAACCACGATCAGGTGAGGCCAGACGTGAACCTTATCCAACGGCTTGGCCTTGATGTCTTGGATAGACCCGGCCTTCACCACCGTCAATAGACGCTGCGTGTTGCCGGCGGGTCCCGTCATGGTCGGCACGGCGGCAGGGGTTGCCACTGCTGCAGCCACTGCGCTTTCGGCTGGGGCTACGGCCGTTGTGGTTCCGCCACCACCCTTGGCCGACTTTGACCGCTCAAGCAGGTGGGCCGGGATCTTGGATGCGGCTTCGGAGCCGCCTCCACCGGAGCCAGCGTCACTGGCGCTCGCGCCACTGTCGTCTGCACCCTCAGCCTTTTGACGGGCTTCGGCCGCTCGCTTGCGGAGATGTTCGGGGATTTCAGTCATGATGCCTCTCCAGCAACTTCCGGTCTAGAGCGGACCGGAGATGCCGCCGTCCTTACGAACCCTCCAGAAATGGATGGCCATGAAGATGACGGTCACGAACGGGACGAATAAGACGTGTAAGACGTACCATCTCAACAGCGTGTCGGTACCGATCACGCTGCCGCCAAGCAAGACGAACTTCACTTGGTCACCGAAGACGGGTGTGAAGCCCATCATGTTGGTGCCCACTGTCACCGCCCACAATGCCAGCTGGTCCCACGGCAACAGGTAGCCGGTGAACGAGAGTAGAAGGGTCAGCGTGAGCAAGATCACGCCGATGACCCAGTTAAATTCTCTTGGGGCCTTGTACGCACCGTGGTAGAAGACTCGGGCCATATGCAAGAACACGGAGATCACCATGAGGTGAGCGCCCCATCTGTGCATGTTTCTGATGAGGAGACCGAAGGCGATCTGTGTCTGCAGTGCCTCGATGTCGTCCCAGGCCGCTGCCGCCGTCGGGCGGTAGAAGAACATCAAGAAGATGCCGGTGATGGTCAGCAGGATGAACAGGAAGAAACTAAGACCGCCGAGACAGAGCGTGTAGCTGACCTTGACGGCGTGCCGCTTCACCTTCACGGGGTGCAGGTGGTACAGCACGCTGTTCATAATCACGTAGGAACGGTTTCGCGGGCTATCCGTATAGCCCTTGCGGAAGACCGAACCCGGCCGGAAGATCGAGTTCCAGGCCTGCGAGCCTTGAACGGCATCAGGCATGCCCTGAAGCGACGCCTGCAACCGTTCGACTGCCGTCGGTGAGTCTTGAATCGACTTTGCCATTGGGTTTCCTGTGATTCCTGCTGTCTTATCTATCTGATCTGGCGGGTCTTGCTAGTTGATCTTGTCAGTACTTGGAAGTACGTTCCGGCTGCTAGGCCAGACGCATACCGTACCCATATCCGTAGGACGTCATGCGTTGGTGGTTGTCGCCGTTGGGATCGGGGTCACCGATCTTGCCCAAGATGATGACACCGGTTGGGCAGCGGTCAACGCACAAGGCACATCGAGTGCACACATCGTCGTCGATGGTGAAGATGAAGGCATCGCTCGGGTCGTCGCCCGGCTTGGCCACGCCGTAGCTTTCGTCGACGCATTCGACGGTCTGCATGTGGATGCATTTCCACGGGCAGATGTCGACGCAACCTTCACAGGCAATGCACTCCGACTGATCGATGTGAATGAACTGCTTGGGTTTGACCGCTCGGGCCAGATAGTCGGCATCGACCTCCATCAGGAGGTAGTCGGTGCGGAATTCCGGGAGGGGCGGGTTTGCGTCGGTTTTCGTCATCGGTGATCCTCGGTACTGCTTAGCCCTGCTTGATGAGCGGGCGGCCGAACGAGCTGGTCTGATTGAGAGCTGCTTGTGTCTTGGCGTCGGCAGTCTTGTCTCGGTTCTGCCACTTGGCCCACATCCAAATCTGTCCTCCGAGGAAGATCCCGTAGAAGACAGTTGCCACGATGTCGGAGATTGCCCTGTAGGTGATGTCAAACGGGAACCAGCCGCCACGAGACTGCGGGCGAACAATGTCGCCGACGCCGAACATGATTCGGTCAGCTCGCCAGGACCATTCGTTTTCTGCCAGGGTCAACCACTGGTGAGGCACGATGCCGTACACCATGAAGCAGAGGAAGAAGACGTAGACGGAGCCCATCATGGCCTCACCCCAGGTGAGCGGGGTGCCTACTGGACGACGATTGGCGTACCAGAAGACGCCCCACGCCATTACCACTGATGCCACGATCGATGTAATTAGGGCGACCACGTCGCGTGACTCCTAACGGTCAGTTGGCTCTCACTCCGAAGGGCTTTCGAAGATCCGAACCAGTATGGAAGTTCAATCGGCACAATCACTCGGTCTGGCTAGGCCTGTGTCCGAAAACACGCAGTCCGACTCGCTAAAGCTTTGAGCGTCCTGGAGGCTTCCCATACCGAGGGATTTTCCTGGCCCTAATAGTAGGCCCGAGAATCCAGATGTGGTGTGTCCACCGGACCGCTGTCAGCAAATTGCGATCAGACACTTTGTGAATCGGTGCACAAGTGAGTCTTGTTAGTAAGAGTAATCCGTAGGGTCCACGATCGCGCAACCAACTACCCAAGATCCATGGGTCTGTGAAGACTGCCACACAAACAGCGTGATGTAGAGGCTTTTTGCCAGAGGTTCGGGGCCGCCTGACCTACTCCCGTTGCGGTGGTCGAGGCCTGGGGGCTGGTATCTCGTCGGGCCGGGCCGGACGGGTGCGCCACGCAAGCCTACCCGTCGACAACGACTGCGAATAACCGGACACAGGACACAACCTCGATCTCGAACCGCCAGCGCAAGGAACTGATTGTGAATGGCCTGTCGTCGTGTTCGCCCCATCCATAGCGGCACCCTGTCGGCACCGAGGATCATGGTGGCGATATCGGACTGAGCGAGCCAGCCGTTCAGAACCTCGTCACTGATCGGCCCATAGGTCCGCCACATCGACGGTAATCACAACCGTCAGGCGGGGCCGAGCTCTCCGGATGGTCGATCACCAAAACCCAGCAACGACATGGCGGAGTCATAGCGACGCTGGTCAAACGACCGGTAGGCGGTTGCCAGCCGTTCACGGCCACCATCTTGCTGATAGGCGGAGTCGGTCATGGCGTTGATCTAGACCATCAGCCGCTCAATCTCAGCATCAGGGCCTTCGATTCCCAGCCCGGCCAACTCCGGTCGGCCACTCTCAGCCGGCCCTCGATACCGTCGGACCCGGCGATGCTCGGCCTGAGCACGATGGCGATCCTCAACCGAGTCGCCGTCAACATGATCTTCCGAATAGACGTCCACCAATCGACGCGTTTCGTCCGGATTCAAGCCAGCAACCGCGTTCACGAGCTCAACAGGAATCCCCCCCCGGTCCGGTCATCGGCCGCCCAATTCAACCCGTCGATACTTTCGGGCATGATTGCACCGGCCACCAGCTGATCGGCCAACGCTTTGTTGTTGTCCACCGCAGCTGCTCGACGAACCTGACACCCGCAGGGCGACACGAGCCTGGCTCTGATCGTTAGCCACGTCCCCGGTACCGCCGGTCAAGTCTGCGATCGTGGCCAAGCGCAGCGAGGTCAACCGCTGTTCACATCGGCTGGCGGTGGCGATCAACTCATTCGCAGGCAGGCCGATCATCGCTGAAATCAACCGATCAAAGACAACCTCAACAGAAGGTCGCCCCCCTTCCCGCACCCACCATCGAAACCGAGCCCGAGCGAAGGTCGACTCGACCTGACGGCCAGGCTAGAAGTCGATGGACTATTGGCTCTAGGTTCCCGTGGTCACCCCCGAAGAGTGGCTAAGGTCACCACCATGAGGACCCGAACCGCTCTAGCCGCAATCGTTTGCTGTTTCACCCTCACCGCCGCCGCACCCCAACGACACTGCACCGCCCCCACAGGCAACGTGTTGACCATCGGCGACAGTCGGCTCAGCACCAACCAAGCCGAAACGGCTTTGGCTTCCCTCTACAAACAACACAACCTGCGGAACATC
This sequence comes from uncultured Acidimicrobiales bacterium, assembly GCA_938002965.1. GTDB lineage: Bacteria > Actinomycetota > Acidimicrobiia > Acidimicrobiales > SZUA-35 > JAHELU01. The sequence continues at coordinate 69,827 of CALKZY010000013.1, forward strand.
GACCCAGACTTCGACCAAACAATCTCAGGGCAATCCGCCCAGTCGTACCTCAGCAACAAGCGCAACACCCGGCTTCTACGAAAAGCTGACACGGTCGTCATCAACCTCGGGATCAACGACCATTGGTCAACCCACCCCGCCGAAAACTTCGAGACCCTGATCACACACGTCTCTCGTAAGAACCGCCGCGCAACAATATGGGTGTTCGGCGAGTACACGAACCGTGACCTGTTGAACAACTATTTCTCTGCTTCGTCTGCCGAGTCGATTCATGACGCATCGGTACAGATCGCTGCCGCGCAAACGGTTCTGGCTGACGATGGTGCTATCTGCCTGGTTGGGTGGACGGAGCTGGCGTCGACGCCGGGTTCTGCCGAACACGAAGCGTATTTGACCGCTTCACCTGCTGATGGTGTTCACATGTTCGGCAATTACGACGTGTATGTGGGGGCTTTGAGCGCCGCGTGGAACAACTAATCGAAATTGGCCGCTCGGCCGATCCGGTGAGTTAGGAGACAGCAGCCGCGTGGCCCGGCTCGCCATGAGCGACACCAGGGGAACCGTGGATCTCACCTCGAGCGCCGACCATGAGCTCGGCGTGCAAGTCCTTGATGGTCTCGCTGGCCGAGGTGCAACACTTGCCCGGCACGACGGCGTGCACGAAGGCGATCACCGAAGCCTTCGCCAGCTGCCGACCGAAGTGGCTGGCCACTTTGGCGTGCTCGAAATAGCTCTCCCCGACCGAAGCAGGGTGATCCAGAAAGGTGCGGCGGATGAAACCTGGGGAAACTGTGGAGGCTGCCATAAGGGAAACAATACCTGAATTCGGAAAAACAGAACGACCGAGTTTTGGCAAACTTGTGCCGTTTGAGTAGAACAAACTAAGCGATCTAGATCGAAATCGGAGTAATCTGTTCTATTGTGGACCAGATAGATCGGGAAATTGTTCGTTTACTCCAGGCTGACGCCACGCTGTCGGTACGCGAGATCGGCGAGCAGGTCGGTCTCAGCGCCACGCCGTGCTGGCGTCGAATACGCAACCTGGAAGAATCAGGCGTGTTGGCTGGCCGCGTCGCCCTGGTCGACCCCTCAAAGGTGAACTTGGCCGTCACGGCCCTAGTGCTGGTTCGCACCAACGAGCACAACCGGGTGTGGCTCGATCAGTTTCTGGCAGGAATCGACAGCTTCCCCGAAGTGGTCGAGGCCTATCGGACCAGCGGGGAGATCGACTACCTGTTGAAGGTCATGGTTCCCGACATCGTCGCCTACGACGCCTTCTACCAACGACTCATTGAAGAGGTCGACCTGTACGACGTCCGCACCACCTTCGTCATGGAGCAGATGAAACACACAACCGCTCTCCCCCTGCACTACGCCTGACGCCGACGGCCGGCTTACGCTGGCTTGAATTTGGCCGAGCGGTCAACCTCGACCACCACGCCTGGAGGCACCGATTCGGGGTTGGCTTTTTGGAACTCACGGAACTGGGTCACGCTGATTCGCTTCTGCAACAAAGCGGCGTTGTTGGTCTCGGCCACCCAGGCGAAGAACGAATCGGCGTTGTCGATCTTTGGGCTCTCCCGGGTTGAGATGGTGACCTTGCCTGCGTCGGAGGCGAACTCGTCAGCGCCGACAGAACCAGCATGGGTGACAAACCACGCCGCCAAGTCCTGGCGTTGCTCTTCCAATGGAGCGGTCTTTGCCTGGTAGGCCTCGGTCGCCGGAGCGATCTCAGCCTCGTAGGTCGATTTGGCATCATCCAACTCCGAGTTGATGCGCTGCCATTCGGCCAGGGCGTGGTCGGCCGTCCATGCCGGCTCACCACCTCCGACTGATTCGTCCACACTCTCGACAGGATTCGCTTCGGGACTGGACTCAGGATTCGATTCAGAGCTGGCTTCGGTGTCGGACATGGCAGACCTCCAAGGTGGATGCCGGTCATCAGGTGACCATCGACAGTCGACCGGCTTCAAACCGAATGTTACGGTCGCCCCATCGGAATCCGCTACCGAACGTAGCGGCGGGCGGGATCAGCAGGAGTGAACTAGTGCGGAACCTCAGAACAATCGACGTCGGCGGCGCGGCACCGGAAGACACCATCTTCGACGACGACGGCAACATCTATACCGGCCACCGGGGTACCACGCCCGGCGGCGGTTCAATCGTCAAGGTCAACCCGTCCACTGAGGAGGTGACGCAGGTGGCCGAGGTCGGAGGCCAGCCGCTGGGCCTTGAGTGGCTGCCCGACGGGCGTCTGCTGGTGTGCAACGCTCCACTTGGTCTGCAAGCCGTGGATGTTCAGACCGGCAATCACGAACAGATCCCGGTGGAGGGCGTCACCTTCAACCTGTGCAACAACGCCCATGTGATGACCGATGGCACGATTTACGTAAGCGAAAGCTCAACCCGCTATCCGCTGGACATCTATCTCAAGGACCTGATCGAGAACACGGCCACTGGTCGACTGATCCGGGTCGACCCCGACGGCTCATCCACCGTGCTTATTGATGGCCTCAGTTTTGCCAACGGCGTGGTCTACGTTCCGGAGACCGACATGGTTCTGGTGGCCGAAACAGCGACGGCAAAGATCCACGCCGTCAAACCCGACGGCTCGGGGCGAACCATCTTCGCCGAGACCGACGGTCACCCCGACAACCTTTCGATAGACGCCGACGGCCGGATCTGGTTGGCTGAGCCGTCGGTGTTCAACCCGCTGCTACCAAAGCTGCACGCCGCACCGCTGCTGGTTCGAAAGATCACGTCGTCACTTCCAGCGTTTATGCAGCCGAAGCCGGTGTTGTGCTGTGTGGTTGCCGCCTACGACGCCGCCGGCAATCTGCTGGAGCGATATGAGGGCGACTCCGGCGTCTACCACACCGTCACCGGGGTTCGACAACAAGACGGTCTCGTCGCCATGGGCAGCATCGAACACAACGGCATCGCTCTGTTCGACGTGTAGCTGGCCACGACACCACGGCGAGGTAGGCCTCGCAGATTCACCGAGGTATGCCTCGCAGATTCAAAGTATGAGAGCCTGGGTTCATGAGTGATCGATTGACAATCGAGCGGGACGGCGGCGTGGCCGACGTGCGGCTCAATCGCCCGGACAAGATGAACGCCGTGGACATGGCAATGTTCGAAGCCCTGGTCGAGGTGGCCGACGACCTGGCCACCGATCCGTCGTTGCGGTGCGTGGTGCTTTCAGGCGAAGGCAAATCGTTCTGCGCCGGTTTGGACTTCGCCAGCTTTGACCAAATGCGTGACGACTCGCCCAAAACCGCCAACGGCAGCCAGCGGAAGCCACAAGCCGGCGATCACATGGAGGGACGGATAACCCACCGGGCCCAGCAAGCGGTATACGGATGGACCACCCTGCCGGTTCCCGTGATCGCCGCGGTCAACGGCCACGCACTGGGGGCCGGCATACAGCTGGCACTCGGAGCCGACCTTCGCATTGTGCACCCCGAAGCCAAGATGTCGGTCCTGGAGATCCGCTGGGGGCTCATACCCGATATGACCGGAACCCAAAATCTGATCAACCTGGTCGGCCTTGATGTCGCCAAAGAGCTGGCTTTCACCGGCCGTATGGTTCCCGGCACCGAAGCCAAAGAGTTGGGTTTGGCCACAAGACTTTCCGACGATCCGCGAGGCGACGCCCTGGCCATGGCTGCCGAGATCGCCTCAAAGTCTCCCGACGCCATCCGGGCGGCCAAGCGTCTATTCAACGACGCACCACAGGTGACATTGGCCGATGGTTTCGCCGCCGAACGGAGCGAGATGGGGGCCCTTATCGGTTCGCCTAATCAGATCGAGCAGGTCACAGCGTTCTTCGAAAAACGGGAGCCGGACTTCGCCGACCCCGCTTAGCCACCGGATCGATCTACCAGTACTCCTCGAAGTGGATGTTCCCCGGCTTGCCTCGGGTGTCGGTGGTGAATCCACGTTCGGTCAGCAGTTCGATCACGCCGGTCGGTTGAGGAAAGTGAGGCTCGCCACTATCGACGCCGTCAGCGTTTTCTTCGGGAAGGCCGATCATGGCCGGATTGCCACACAAGAAAGCGTGGGTTGACGCCGGGTCCAAGGGCCGGCCGAGTGCCTCTTCAATGTCGCCGTCTCGAATCAGGTCCTGAAGGTAGCGCTTAGGGACATCGGCCTCCCTGGTCGGCCACGGAATGTAGTGGTAGTTCTCAAACCGTTCCTCCAGCTCCCGGTGCGCCTCCATGTAGCCAAGGTCGGCCCAGTTCCGCACTGTCACCGTGGACACGATCGGACCGGTGTGGCCCTTGCGCAGCAACTCGACGACCATCGAGTTGTGGGGTGCCTCCCCGGTTCCGGTGGCGAAAAATACCACTGCGGTGTCGGGGCTCTCAACCGAGCTGAGGGTGTAACGCCCTGCCACCTTTGGGCCCAAGTAGATCCGGTCACCCACCTTCTTGCGAGCCAAACGCGGGGTCAAGGCCGACACGTGATCATCGTCGGCCGGAACTAGGACGATGTAGAACTCCAACTCCTCGGTGTCGGGCGGGGCCAGGTATCCGCTCGACTCAAACATGGAATGCGAAATCGAATACGACCGCCGGATCAGCTTGAACCACTTGTCGTCGATACCGGGATCGACAAAATCGTCGATCCGATCCTCCCAGAAGCCGAGACCGAGCGAGGCGTACTGACCGGGAAGGTGGGAGGTGTCGCCGTGGTCGGGTCGGACTCGAAGCACCCACAGATCGGAATGGCGCTGTTCGAAGGCGGTGATGGTGGCGTTGTAATGCTCGGCGCACAACTCCTCGATGGCCGACTGGTGACGCACCCGGCGACGCAAGGTTGACGGTGGCTCGACCGGCTCCAACTCAGGGAAAACGGAAGCGGCCAGCAGCCGGCCAACCTCCCACGAGTGACCGTTGGGAACTTGCCGCTCCCCCTCAGGTTTACCGTTGAACCACAGTCGACCACTGTCGACGGCTGCCTCGGAGATGTTGAGCTCATCAACTGTTGGGGTAGACCGCTCGGAGGCGAACACGATGTGGTCGAACTCCAGATCCGGAGTTCGCCGGTCGTTGAAGAAGGCGATTGGGTAGTCGCCGTGGCGGCCAATCTCGTCGGGGACCGCCCGATACAGCACGGTCAGTCGACGTTCACGTTCCAGGCGACGCAACATGGTATCGGCTGCCGGGGCCAGCAAGGCCGGGTCTAAACCTCCGGCGGCAAGTACCACACCGGCTCCGGCATTAGCCGCTTCGGCTGCTAGCTCTACGGCGTGGTTGGTGTGCCCTACGATCAGAACGTCGCGATCGTTTAGTCGGCTCGGCAACGCATCGACCGACACACCGCCTGCCGCCGAGCTGTCATCGGGAACCGGAACCGGCGACTGCCATTTGGGGTCCCGGTGTCGCAGCGACACAAGGCAGCCTCGGGTCCGATACGTGCGCTGATCTGTTGACACCGTCAACAGGTCGCCGTCTACGTCAACCCCGAGAATGTTCTCCCGGTAGCCGACCTCGATCTTGTTCTCCGGCACGAGATCGGGGAAGGCGACGGCCCCTTCAGGCACGATCACCCGCACTCGGGGAAGCCCGGATCGGAGCGAAGAAATAGCCACCGACAAGCCCCCGGCGGTGCCGCCGAGAATGATCAGGTCATAGTCCGCGCCACCGACGCCGGTTGTGGATTCATCAACAGGGACTTGTTCGGCCATATCTACCTCTCTATCACAGTCGCTTTATCACAGTCACACCATCGCTGTCGCAGCTACAACCGGCGTACAGGGCGCTGGCTTCCCTCAGAGAAGCCGACCGTCGAGGCCTAGCCAGCCGTTCCCAGCCGAACGGGTGGGAACACACGTTCCCCTGGCAGACTTGGAGCGTGACAGCACGCAAGATCTCCTGCGGACACTGTGGTGGCCATCACGCCAGCGTGGCCGAGGTCAGACAGTGCGCTGTGTCCGACGCCGGCCCCCGCACGAAGGTGGAGGCCGCAAGGTCGGCGCCTTTCCAGCCGCAACCGGGGCGGACACCCGAAACGGCGCCGACACCCAAAACGGTGGCCACGCCAAAACCGACCCCCGGCACCGCACCGCTTGCGTCACTAGATGTCTCACCGGCGCAGCTGGCCGGGCCGAAGCAACTCGGACGCAGCGTGGTGATCGGTCCAGCCGATGCAATACCGGAACCGTGGGCCGACCGTCGCCTCGACGAGGTCACCATAGGACCGGCGAGCGTAGACCCGGCCGGCGACGCTGCGAACACCGACGACGAACTGGTCGAACGCTTGCACCTGGCCTGGCGAACTCGGACACCGCTGATCATTAGATGGAATGGCCCGGCCCCGACCGCTGACTTGCAGCCGGCGCCCGATCCCCTCCCACCGTTCTACGAGCTGGGCCCCGGCTATCGGATTCCGGGCGAACGGCTCCGGTTCGCGGCAACAGCCAACGCCGTCGTCTCAATCGATGGCGAGGTGTCGTTCGCTCCCCTACAGATGGCACTGGCCCTAGGCGCCGAACTGATCGCTACCGCTACCGCTACCGACGGCGACTGCCAGCGAGCCGACGGCACCTCACTGTGGGTTGACGGCGGACCTCTTGATCTTGATCTGCCCGGCCATCTCCCGCCCGGACCACGTGTGGTGCCAAGAGTTCAGTTGGTAAGCGGGCGACTCATTCCACTCACCGGCGGTTCCGAGCCGAACAGCGCTGAAGCAGACGATTACCAGATCCCACTGGCCCCCGACCAAGTAGGAGCAGTCACCCACCGGGGTGGCCCAGCCCGAATCCTGGCCCCAGCAGGTTCAGGCAAAACCCGCGTACTGACCGAGCGGACACGGTATCTGGTCGACCGGCATGGCGTTCACCCGTCAACAGTGGCGTTGGTGGCCTACAACCGTCGCGCCCGAGACGAAATGGCCGAGCGACTCGATGGCGTCGGCGCTCCTAGCGGCCAGGGATCGGGCCTACTGACCATTCGCACCCTGAACAGCTTGGCCTTGGCAATCGCCAAGGGCTCAGGCCAATTCTCTACCGGCGCCAGAGAACAGCGGGACCTGAACACTATTGATGAGCGTCGGGCCAGGGCCATCTTGTCCGACATTGTTCCCGGCAAACGCCGCAAGTCTTTGACTGATCCACTCGAACCGTGGATCGATGCCCTGGCCGCATGCCGCCTCGGCCTTCGAGACCCCAACGAGGTCGAGGCATCTTATGGCGGAGACATCGCCGGATTCGGCGGCGTACTCAACCAGTACCGGTCGTATCTGGCCGACCGGAACCTACTCGATTTCGACGAGCAGATTCTGCGGGCTATCGAACGTCTACTGACGTCGCCAGCCGCGCTACATCAAGCCCGTTCGACAACCCCCGTCTTGTTGGTCGACGAGTTTCAAGACTTGACGCCCGCCCACCTACTGTTGGTTCGCCTGTTGGCCGGACCGGCGGGCGAGTTGTACGCGGTGGGTGACGATGACCAAACCATCTACGGCTACAGCGGCGCCTCACCGGAGTGGCTGGTTGGATTCGAACAGTTCTTTCCAGGCGCCGCCGACCATCGCCTCACGGTCAACTACCGTTGCCCGGCCGATGTCGTGGCCGCAGCGGACAATCTGCTCGGCTACAACTATCACCGGGTGGCCAAGGCCATTCAGCCGTCACCCGACCGCCCAGCCGAGGGTATGTCGATCCTCAGTGGCGACCCGCAGTCCAACCTGGTCGACCACATTCAAAGGCTGATGGACGGCGGGGCGCCGCCGAGTGACATCGCGGTGTTGGCCAGAGTGAACGCCGCTCTACTCCCACCCGCTCTTCACCTCGGCGAAGTCGGTATAGACGTGGCCAAACCAGCCGGCCTCGACCGGTCGATGGTGGAACGGTCAGGGGTGGGGGCGGCGTTGGCCTGGCTCCGATTGGCCACCGCCCCCGAACAGGGCCTCAACGGTGCCGACGTTCGCCTCGCCTTACGTCGCCCGCCCAGGTCATTGCATCCCCGGATCAACGATTGGGCGTCGGAACAGACCTCGGTGCGAGATCTGCAACGCTTGGCCGACCGCCTTAACACCGAGCGTGATGCCGCCAACGTGGCATCGTTCGCCGACGACATCGAGGGATTGCGCAGTGCGGCCCAAGGCGGTGCCACCACAGCCGAACTCCTGGATCTCGTGTACGAGCAAATCGGCCTGCTCCGAGCGGCTGGCCAGCTTGACACTTCGCAACGAACGGCCAGGCGGGCCGCCCACGCTGATGAGTTGACCGCGCTGGCGGCGGTGGCCCCGCTACACGAGGATCCCGGCACGTTCGACATGTGGCTGACCAAGTCCATCGACCGGCTCGGCCAACAGGCCGTCGCCTCACCGGGACAACCCGCCACCGGAGCCGTCACTCTGGCCACCGTCCACACCACCAAAGGTCTGGAGTGGCCGCACGTGATCGTTCACGATGTACGGGACAACTTGTATCCCCATCGCCTGGCCGACGACATCGAAGAGGAACGACGTATCTTCCACGTCGCCATCACCAGAGGCCGGGAGACGGTAGCTGTCACCACCTCCGGGCCGCCTTCACCGTTTGTGGCCCAGCTCAGCGATCCGGCCCCCGCTGACCTGCCGCCCCCCGTGGTCTCGTCGGGGCGGAACCGCCCCTCAGGCGGTGGGCGCTCAGCCTCCGGCAAGAAGAGCGCAGGCACGGCCGCCGACAGTACGCTGACCGGCGAACAGGAGACGGTCCGCGACGCCCTGCTCCAGTGGAGACGAGAGCGGCACAAGAGTGACGGCGTGCCCGCCTACGTGGTATTCGACAACAAAACCTTGGCCGCCATCGCCGCTCGCAAGCCGACCGATCTCGGCGAATTGTCCGAGGTTGCCGGTGTGGGTCCGGTCAAGCTTGAGCGCTACGGCGACGAGGTGCTGGGCGTCATCAGCTCGATCAATTAGCGCCTCACCAATGACCTTGGTCACGATCTACGGGCCGCACCCGCGAACAACGTGAGTTTTTGCCGACAATGGTCAGGGTGGTAAGGGCAGAGCCGAAAATTGTTGATACATTCGCCCTGTTGAATTCCAACGGCATTTTCTCCTGAATTTGCCGTCTATTCTTCCACCTGATTCTTTCTCGATCCTGCCTGCGGGCATACCAAGCCCAGCACCAGGCGGGAGTGCGAACTCGTCGGAGGACCGTTGACCGAGATCCCGGAACATCTGCTAAAGCGAAGCAAAGCCGCCAAAGGCGGGGCCTCCGGTGGCTCCGGCGGAGATTCTGCTTCCGACAGTGGCGACGCCACATCTGAGCCCGGCAACGCCCCCGTTGCGGCTGAGTCGGCGACGCCAGCCGCGGCAGCACCGGCCAACGTTCCGGAGTTCCCAAATCTTGACCCGGAGCCAGAGCCGGTAAAGCCTGAACCGGAGTTCGTTACCGCATCGAAGTCCCGCCAACGGATTCCCGTGTGGGCTCTTCCGGTCGTTGCCGCCCTGCCTGTCTGGGCCTGGAGCTTCGCTGGAACCATGCAGCAGCCCGAGGTCGAAGATCCAGTGTTCGTCGAGTCGGCCGAACTGTATGCTGCTGCCGGTTGCGCTGGTTGTCATGGCGCAGCTGGAGGCGGCGGAAGCGGCTATCAGCTTTCCGAAGGTGAAGTACTTGCCACGTTCCCCGGCGTCATCGACCAAATGGTCCACGTCGCTCGAGGTTCGGCCGCCATCGCCGGCGAAACGTACGGGGCCGATGGTCGTCGTGTGTCAGGCGATTCTGGCGCCGCAATGCCGGCCCAGCGGGATGCACTAACTCAAGTCGAGCTTGAGCTTGTCATCTTCCACGAGCGAGCTGTCTTGTCCGGTGAGGACATGGACCAGCCCGGCTACGAGGAGTGGATGGAGCATATGCGTGAGGCCTACGAAAGTGGCGAAGAGCTCCCGATCGACGACGAGCACTTCGATTTCCTCCTAGCATGCGCCGATCCAGCGGTGACTCCCGGGGCCACTGGTTCCGGTTCACCCGATCCGGAAGAAACCCCCTGCCCCGGCCCTCACGCCGAGGAGAGCGAAGGGGCCTAGGCCTCCCGTCTCATCGCAACGAGGACAACTGTTGTTTCGTAGCGCTGTTTGGCCGCGCATCTGAACTACTGGGTCTCCAGACCTGAGCCTTCGGACACCTAAGCAGTCGGCTGAATTGCACAGCTGCCTTGCAGGCGCTTTAGGTACCCCACCACCTTGCCGTAGTTCCGGCTAGACCACTTCTCTTCGCTCAGAGGCGGTCGGACGGACTACAGCAAAGGACCTCTGAGGTGCTGAAACTGAGAACGAGGTGGGGCCGGGTGCTTTCGGCTATCGCCCTTCTACTCTCCACCATCGTCACGCTTGAGGGAAGCGCAGCAGCTCAAGCGAGCGAACCCGACGATCCTCCTCCAGTCACGTCATCGGTTGCCGGTCACCGTGAACGGCCGGCACCAATCGTGGTCGAGCTCGACCACGAAGAGTCAGACCACGCTGAGCCCGGCGACGCTGAAACCCGACATGACGATGCCCACGAATACGACGCCGACGACATGGCGCAGATCGCAGCGATCCAACACCAGGTGCAACAGCTCCGGGGCGAGAATCGGGGGCTGCGTGCACAACTGTTGGAAGAAACGGCGACGATACGAGGAACAACCGGATTCCTGTCCGGCCAACGGGCACAACAGACCACAAACGGTTTGTTCGTCACCTACACCAACTCTGTTCCGAACTCGGCCAAGTCAGCCATCGAAAACGCGGTGGGCAAATGGGCCGCCGAGGTCGACATGACAGCGGCGCCGGTCGAGATAGAGGTCACCTGGTCAAGCCTGGGTAATGGCGTCCTTGGCTCCGCCGGACCCGAGACCTACATTTCGCACAGCTCGCTGCCGACCGGCCACTGGTACCCGGCATCTCAAGCCAATGTTCTGGGAGGCGCCGACTTCAACGGCGCTGCCCGACCTGAAATACAAGTTGAGCTGAACTCCAACGTGAACTGGTACACCGGCACTAGCGGCCAGCCGGCCACCAATCAGATCGATCTGATCAGCGTCGTCCTCCACGAAATCGGACACGGGCTTGGGTTCCTCGGTTCGGCCCGCGTGTCCAGCGGCATCCTCGGACTTATCTCCCCACCGTTCATCTACGACCGTGGTGTCACCTACCAAGGGTCGTTGTTAACCAACGTCGCAAATCAGGAATCGGCGCTGACCTCCAACAATCTTCACATCAAATCATCTTCGGTTGCCGCCGCAGAGCTGTACGCACCGTCGACCTGGCTGCAAGGAACCAGCTACAGCCACTTCCGGTCGGTCGGTTCCCAGTCGAACGCGCTTATGACTCCTTCGCTGCAGTACGGATTAGCCAAGCGATCGATCGACGACTTGACTCTCGGGGTCCTGGAGCAGACCGGCTGGGCACTGCTCAACCCCAGCTCCGGAGGGGGCGACTCAGGCCAACCGGTCACCGACGAGTGCTCCATCTCGTCTCCGAACGTGACGTTTGCCTCGGCCGTGGCCGATGATGCCGTCGGTGCCCAAGTGTGGCGATTGTACTCGGCCTTCTATCTTCGCCAACCAGCCTCGGGTGGCTACGACTACTGGCGCAACGCCCGAGACAACGGCTGGGCTCACACCAAGATCAGCAACTTCTTCGCTTCTTCGACCGAGTTCAACAACCGCTACGGCACACTCACCAACGGCCAGTTCGTCGATCTCGTCTTCGGCAACGTCTTGTGCCGGGAACCCAACAGTACGGGACGCAACTATTGGATTGGCCGACTCGGCAGCGGAATGACCCGAGGCGACCTGATGTTGTTCTTCTCCGAAGGAGAGGAATATTTGAACAAGACGGGAACGGCCTTTCCTTTGCTCAATTAGCGGCGGCGTGGACCGAGACCGACAGGCTACGAACCAAGCTGTCCGGCCACGTCACCAGCGAAGTAGGTCAAGATAAAGTCAGCGCCCGCCCTCTTGATCGCTGTCAGCTGCTCGATTGCGGCCAGATCGCCATCGATCCAGCCGTTGGCAGCCGCCGCTTTCACCATGGCGTACTCGCCGCTGACGTGGTAAGCGGCGATTGGGATGTCAAGCTCCATGCGGGCACGAGTGACGATGTCCAAATAGGACATGGCGGGCTTGACCATCACCATGTCCGCCCCCTCCCCAACGTCAAGGCGGATCTCTTCTAACGCTTCACGCCCGTTACGCCAGTCCTGCTGGTAGTCGGAGCGATTGCCCCCATCGGCAATAGTGACATCCACGGCATCTCGGAATGGGCCGTAGAAGGCGCTGGCGTACTTGGCCGAGTAGGCCAGGATGGAGACATCAGGCTGCTCGGCATCATCCAAGGCATCCCGGATGGCCAGAACCTGGCCATCCATCATGCCCGACGGGGCCACGACATGAGCTCCGGCTTCGGCCTGGGCAATCGCGGCATTGGCGTAGAGGTCAAGTGTCTCGTCATTGTCGACCCGCCCATTGGCATCGACGATTCCACAGTGCCCGTGACTGGTGTATTCGTCGACGCAAAGGTCGGCCATCACCACCAGGTCGTCGCCGAACCGCTGGCGGAGGTTGCGCAATGCCACCTGCACTACGCCGGCGGGGTTCCACGCTTCAGACCCTTCAGGATCTTTCTCAGCCGGAATCCCGAACAAGATGACGGCCGGCACACCCAGCGTGACCAACCGATCTACTTCGGAGATGAGCGAGTCCTGGCTGTGTTGGGAAACGCCGGGCAGGGAGTCAATGGGGACAGGCTCTGACACGTCTTCGCGCACGAAGAGAGGGGCAACGAGATCATTGACCGAAAGGTGGACTTCGGCCACCAGGTTGCGCATGGCCTCGGTCTGTCGCAGTCGGCGCATCCGCCGTTGAGGAAAGCTCACAACGACAGACTAGTGCGGCTCGATATCGGCCGGGGGTGGCCGCTGCGGCCGATGGAGCGATCAGACTTGGGAGGGGTCTATCAGGAAACGGTCGAGCAGGGCGTCGAAGCCGATAGCGAACAACGTCCATTCCTGTCCGTCGATCACTCGAACCTGGTGTTGAAACGATGTGCCCAGCCGATTGGCCAGCCCGTCGTTGAGGGCATAGACGGTGAGAACGAAATCGTCCACCGTGTAGCCCGGGCGAAACTCAAGCTTGAGCAGTTGACGCAGGCCGTCCAGGAACTCCCGGTATCGGCCCAGCAGGGATTCTTCGCCGTCGACGACGGCCTGTTGCAACTCATCGTCGTTCTGAGTCCCAATGCTCGCCGTGATCGTGCGATAGATTCTCCACCGCTGACTATGGAGGTCATCGAAGTTAAACGCCGCAACTCGACGGACCATCTCCCGTCGGACGTGGTTGAGACTCTCCCGCGAGCCTTCCTCCAGGTATGGGGCCAGTTCTTCCAACACTTCGTAGGCGAAGTCCCGAGTTCGCGCCGCGTTGCCTCCGGGCATGTCACGAACAATGTGCATGAGTGTCTGGCGTCGCAGGTTGTCCTGCGAGGTGAGCGGACCCTTGTGGCGCCACAGTTCATAGGCGGCGGCGCGCGGCACTCTGGACTCGATGATGACCTGGTCCATCCGGACGGCGTCGAGGCCACCGGTCACACCGGAACTGGTCACAGCATCGAGCGCGGTATCCAGCATGCGCTGTTCGATCTGGTCTGGGGTGTAGCGGGGTTTGGGGCCTCGCTTACCTGGTGCGGAGTTGATCCCGTCAGAGTAACAGATGATGACGAACTGCTTGCCCAGTCACCGTCATACTTGCATTTTTGAGGAATTGATGTAATTATGACAGTTGAGATATCATAATAATTCGTTTATTCATATCTCGGCCCAAGTCGCCCAAGACATCCGGCCACGTGCCCGGCTCAGGCCGTGGCACGCAACGCCGGATTCGATTTCGATTCGAGTCAATGTTTGTTTTCGGGAGCCATCGCGGGACCAGTTGGTTGGTGGTTAATGACAGGATCAGCCGAACACAGTGGACAACCGAGGGCGAGCAACCCAACCGGGTACCGTCCTACCGCCACTGTGTTCGGCCTCCTATGTCAACTAACCTATGTCAACTAACGATCAGGTCAACTAACGATCAGGTCAGCAGTTCGACCACAGCCTGAACCAAGCCGGACTCGGTGTGGGGTTTAGCCACGGCGGCCACGTTCAGTTTTCGGGCTTTTGCCCGACGGGCCGTACTGGGACCGATGCAGACGACAATCGGCGGTGTCACCTCCGCACCGAAGCGATGCACGAACCGGTCAACGGCCGACGGTGAGGCGAATGCCACCGCTTCGACGCCGGCCATAGCCTCAATCAGGTCGTCGAGACCGTCGACCAACGGGGACGGCTCAACCGTGCGGTAAGCAGTGACTTGGTCAACGTGGTAGCCATGGCGACGAAGGCCTTTGACCACCGTCGGTGCGGCAAGTTCGGCTAGAGCGGCCAGGATGCGTTCCGGCCCGAAGACGGTCTCGGAGGTGGCCGGGGGTGCCGGAAACTCTCGCACCAGGTGGCTGCCGGTTGCTTGAGTAGGCCGAAACGTTACCGGCCATCCAACCCTTGACGCGGCGTTGGCTGTTGTCGGTCCGACAACAGCCAGTCGCAGGTGATCCGGCCAGAGATCGGCGTCGCTGACGGAACTCGTCTCGCTCGACTCGCCAGCGGCTGTCGATGCGCGGTCCAGGGCCAGACGGCGAAGAGTGTCGGCCGCGGCCCGAACCCCGTTTGGTGACGTCAACACCAACCAGTGGTAGAGATCGATGCCGGCTAAGGCGGCGGTCAAAGCGTTGCCGCCGTCGGCCGGGGGGCGAACCTCGATCATGGGCACGCTGACCGCTTCAATCCCCAGAAGTTCCAGTTGCGCCGCCAGCGACTTGTTGTCATCGTCGGCCCGGGTCAAGACGACCCTTGGCCGTCCACCGGATGACGTCACGAGATTGCTGCCTCAAGTCGCTTACGCAAGTTGCGAGCCAGCTCACGGCCGGGCTCGTCTTGCACAACACCGGTCTCGGTTCCCCGTTGCAGGTTGCCGTAGTCGTCGGCGGCCAACATCCCGGCAATGGTGATCGACGGTGATCCGTTCGCGTTGTAGGTTACGGTGGCGTGAGAACCGGCCGGAAGGCTGCAGTCACCGCCGAGTTCGGCCAGGAAGGAACGTTCGGCCGATACCGCCACCTCAGTCTTGATGTGGTTGATCTGCCGGACGGCTTCAATGATGTCAGGGCGGTCGCGCCGGACTTCGATGGCCAGGGCGCCCTGACCGACCTGCGGGGTGAAACGAGCAGGGTCGAGAACGTCGACCACGGCCGGGGTCAAACCGAGACGTTCCAAAGCGACAGCGGCCATGATCAAGCCCTTGGGTCCTGATCCCGAACCGGAAGCGGCTTCCAACTTGGACAACCGGGTGGCGATATTCCCTCGCAGGTCAGTGAAGGAGACTTGCGGGCACATGTCGAGCAGAAGGGTGCGACGCCGGTTCGATCCGCTGGCCACGCGCACGCTGTCGTCCGGCCCGTCGCAGGCGGACTGCAACTCGGCCAGGGTGCAACCGACCAGGGCGTCCCTGGGGTTTCCCCGCTGGGGATAGGCGGCGATGACGAGGTCCTCTGGCGTGAACGCTTGAAGGTCTTTGGCCGAGTGCACGGCCAGGTCGGCATGACCGGCCTGGACGACCTGTTGAATTTCTTTGCTGAAGGCGCCTTTTCCGCCCAGATCCGAGATCGACTTGGACAGGTCCAGGTCAGCGAAGGTGTCGGACGCCACGAACTCGCAGCGAATCGAAGGGTCGGCGGCAGCCAGCAGGTCGGCGACATGCTGGGCCTGCCACAAGGCAAGCGGGCTACGGCGAGTTGCGATCCGGAGTTCCGTGCAAACCAGCGTAACGGCTAGTCTCTGAATCATGAGCGAGAATGCAGAGAACGCTTTCCAGGCCATCAAGTCCCAAATCGGCCGTGACGCCAAGCAGGGCGACTGGTTCGAAGTCGACCAGGAACGAGTGAACGCCTTCGCCGACGCCACGCTCGACCACCAGTTCATCCACATCGATCCTGAACGAGCGGCCCAGACTCCGTTCGGCGGGCCGATTGCCCACGGCTTCCTCACCCTTTCGCTGCTGGTTCACCTGGTGCAGTCGGTGCCCAACGACGTTCCTCCGTTTGACGGTGTATTGATGGGTGTCAACTACGGCATGAACAAGGTGCGATTTATCAATCCGGTGCCGGTCGGGTCCAACATTCGAGCATCGTCTCGGGTGATCGACGCCACGCTGAAAGGCAACGCCGTCGACCAGATCAATGAGGTTACGGTCGAAATCGAGGGCCAGGAGAAGCCGGCTCTTGTGGCCGAGTGGATCTCACGCATCGTCTTCGCTTAGGCGGCGTTGCAAATCTGAACGGCTAGTCGACCGAGTCGATCACCGAGCCGACACCAAGTCGGGACTCAACCGTGCCTCGCTGCCGGTAGAAGCTGAGAATCTGTAGCTCGGTGGCAATGTCGACTTCCCGAACAACAACCGGTTCCCGACGGCTCTTTCCGTTAGACGGTTGTCCCGCATCAACCAGTTTCTCACCGGTGAAGTTCAGCACAGACGTTATTCCGGCTGCCACCAGGCGGTCGAATACGTCGCGGGCAGCCTCGATCGGTGTGGCGATGACTGCCACCAGGATCCGATACTCGGCGATCACCTCGTCGAGGCGATCGGCGTGAAGCACTTCCAGCGATCCGACTTGTGAGCCCACTTTGTCGGGGTCGACATCAAGCAATGCTCGGATGGGGAAACCCCGTTCGGCCAAACCCCCGTAGTTGACCAACGCCCGGCCCAGGTTGCCAGCACCGACGAGCACGACGGGCCACTGTTGGTCGACCCCCAGTGCAGCGCTAATGATGACCAGCGCTTGCTTGACGTCATAACCGACACCACGGGTGCCGGTTATGGACAGGGCGGAGAAGTCACGGCGCAACGACGCCGGGTTGACACCGATGAGTTCTGCCAGCTGTTGGGATGAAACGTTGGCCACGTTGTCGGAGGCGAGGTCGACCAAGGTACGTAGATACGTGGGGAGTCGGCCCACTGTGGCCGGTGACACGCCAGCGTCGGTCATGGCCCAAGGCTAGGGACGGCAACGCCCATTTCACAAGTGAACAAGCGTCGTACCGTCCCCTCGGCCCCAGGACTGACCGGGTCTGACAACTACCGCTCGGCCTATGACTTGGTGGAGTCGGGGCCTTGACGGCGCAATTCTTCAACCTCAGTCATGGCTACTCGCAGTTTGTCGATCCAGTCTGATTCGTTGTCGGCGACCAGACGAACGCACCAGGCCAACGCCTCGCTGCGGGAGCGGGCCACACCGGCGTCGATCAGCGTGTCGAGCACGGCCCGATCGTCCATGGCCAGGCGGGTCATCACCGGCACATTGGCGGCCGTGAAGGCCGCCTGCTTGTCGCCGCAGCGCACAGCCCATGAGACCTGCCTCAGGTACAGGCCCTGAGCGCGTTCGGCGATGGCCATCCGCTGCTGGCGGGTGTCTTCGCGAAAGGCCGCAATGCGGGCGTGAGCGGCGATGGCACGATCGTCGCCTTCGGACACCTCCGGCATGGCCAGATGGCCGGTAACCAGAATCTCGTCCCGATCGAACTCAACGGCGGCTGGCTCGACAAACCAGTCGTCGGGAAGGTTCCCGGCGAACCACGCACCCAACTCTCCACCGGAGACTACCGGCGGTTCTATCGTCTTTCGACCCCGTCCTCGGCCTCTGCCCGGTCCGCGGCCTCCTCGTCCTTGTTGTCTTGTATTCATGGTTTCTTCTCTCAGATCTTGTGTCCGGCGTGGATTGTCCGCCGGTGATAGAAAGCTTGTGTTCGTCACCCTGGTGACTTTCGTACTTTCCATCTTGCTTTGTAAGTATGTAATAACAGTAGCAAACGTGAAGGGGCGCGACAACTCCCCCACCCAGCCAAGGCGAACCAATGGGCCGTCGGGCCCGTCAGTTACCTAGACGTGAGATCGTCGGCCAACTGACGACGACGCAATTTACCGGTAGGCCCCAATGGAAGGGTGTCGGCAATAACAAATCGGTGCGGCACCTTGTACCGGGATAACAGCTTCTCACAGTGGGCCCACAGCTCAGCCTCGTCGACGCGACGGTCTGGCATCGGAACCACAAAGGCCACCACGGCCTCCCCTGTGGCCAGCGACGGCTCACCGACAACGCCCACCTGAAGAACATCGTCATGGCGCAATAACGCCGCTTCCACCTCACCGGGGAACACGTTGAAGCCGGAAACAATGATCAGTTCCTTGCGCCTACCAACAATGGCCAGACACCCATTCTCATCAGCCACCGCGAGATCACCGGTTCGCAGCCAACCATCTTCTGTTCGGGCAATTGATTCGGTCTCGCCCCAATAGCCGGGGGACACCATCGGCCCCCGCAGCCACAACTCACCCGGATCACCGATCACGCACTCTCGGCCTGCTTCGTCAACCAGTCGGGCCTCGATACCGGGTACCGGATTCCCGATCGAACCCAGCGGCGGATTTTCAAGGCCCAGCGTGGTAGCGCCAGTGCCAGCCGACTCGGTCAAGCCGTATCCATCGTGAAGAGCGACACCCAATTGATCGTAGATCCGGTCAGCCAATGCGCCGGGCAGAGCGGCAGCCCCGGACACCGCATAGCGGACCGAATTGAAGTGGTGAGCCTGAGCCCCGGCGTACATCAGTTGTTGCCACAGGGCCGGCGGGCCGGCAACAACCGTCGCTTGATGACGCCCGATGAGATCAAGAGTCGCTTCGGCGCCGGAGAACTCCTCCAACACCAGCGTGGCGCCAAGCACCATGCCCAAGTGCAACATCATGTTCAGGCCGAAAATGTGGAACATCGGGATGACCCCAAGGAACACCTGAGGCTGAGACATCAGATCGACCGGCAGCGAAAGAACTGCTTCCAGACTCGACTCCAGGTTTCGGTGAGTCAAAATTACCGGCTTCGGACCTCCAGCGGTACCGCTGGAGAACACGAGGACGGCCGGACTATCACCGTCCACCGATGCCACAGCGAAGGGAGTCGGGTCCGATGAACTCTCAGTTTCGGCCGACCCGGGCGAGTCGACACGGCGGTCGGCAAGGCTGGGGGAACGTGAAGCCACAGCGGCCCACGTCTGCTCGAAGACCTCTTCCACCACAACAGCTGAGGGCTCCACTACCTCAAGCTGGGCGGCGAGCTCAGCCGCCGGCGCATGCGGGTTCAATGGCACTGAAACCGCACCAAGGGCCAACGCGGCAAGGTGAGGAATCACCATGTCTGCGGAGTTGCCAGCCACTATGGCAACCCGCGCACCGGGCTCGACGCCGTGTGATGCCAGTTGGTGGCACCACCGAGCGGCCTCAGACCGCAACCGGCCGTAGGTGAACGTCTGCTGGCCGGCGACAACCGCCGACAGGGCATCATCTGGTCGGCAAAAATGCCGTGCCAGATTGCCGGTACCGGCAGGGCCGGTCGTATCCACTTCGTCGCGAGGTTCCGATGACTGAGGTGACATGGAGTGCTAGCCTGCTTCCGAGTCGAAAGTAGTACTCGGTTCTCTTCCGGTTACGTGTGTCCTGACTCTTACCCTTTGCTTGTCGGCCGGAAAGGCCCTCAAGCTTGACGCGACAATGCCAGATTACCAGCGCGTCACCGGTTGAGGCCTAACTGAGCCGGAACGTAATCCTTCCGTCTAGTCTTGGTGTTCCCGGCTGGCTAACCGTTCACTCTGGTTGTGCGTGACCCGCCGAAACGAGTACAAATAGGAATGCACAGCTTGAAACGCCGGTTCTTCGTGAACTGGCTGGCCATTGTTTCAAATGTGCTGCGAGAGGGACGGTGTCTGGCGGACCGCTGTTTCTTACCGAAGAGACGACAGGACCTGGCTCGGTGAGGGCGCTTGGCACGGTCCGCACGTGAAACCTCAAGGGGGAACGTGGTACATCCCGCTGAACATGGACATAGCGAAGGCAAGCCGGGCACCGCAGACGGTCCGCAGCCGTTGCTCCCGCCGCTACCCGGTAGGTCATCGACGAACGCCGAGGAGACGTTCTCCGCTACCCACGCACCGCTGTCGGCCGATCCCGGAGCGTACGGCGGGAAAAGCACCGAGCACGGCCACACGGCCCCAGCCCCGGAGCACAAGTCGACGGCAGCATCGTCAACACCAGCATCGGCCCCGCCGGAGCCGGTGTCTGACAGCCGCCAGGAAGACGAACCGACACCGACAACCGGCGGCATCATTTTCGACCGGAGTCGAGCGCAGCTTCGTATTCCTGAAGCGCTGGTCAACGAATGCCTTCGATTCACCCAGGCTCTTTCTCTCAGCCTGTCAGTCGGCGACTCCAAATCAGCCGGTGCCGACAAAGTGCGAGCTGACAACTCCGAGCTGGTTAAACGCTTGCGAGCGGCCAGAGTCATCGTCGACGACCAGCTCGACCCGATAGCAGAGGGCCTTTTAGCCGTCTGTTCACAAGCCAGTCTGATCATCAAGGTCAACTTGAGTTTTGCCACCGAATCAAGCACCTCAACGGTGTGGGCCACCCCACGCCAGGCTGTTGTTTCCAGCTCGATTGACCCTCACTTCGCTGAGTTCCGCCCGGTTGACGTGACTCAACTTCCCTTGGTACTGGGCGACCTCATGGTGCTTCGACGACCAAGTTATGTTGGACAGTCGCCAGTCTCGGTCGGCACAAAAGCGGTAGCTGAAGCCGAAACGCAGCTGGCCGAGGCCGACAAGGCCATCGGCATCCTGATTGATGCCGGGCTGTCAACCGAACAGGCGCAGCTGATCATCGATTTCCAGGGGGCCAATGTTCGACGGTGGCGAGTTAGCTCGTCCTGGTCGACCGACGACGGCACCGAAACATCGGAACTTCGGGGACTCGATGCTGGCCCCAGCGGACAGTGGCTGGTTGCCATGACCGGCAATCGGGATGAACCCGGCCAGATGACGTTCACCCCGCAAGGGTCCGGCGACGTTGTTCGGGCGTTGCGTTCAGTCTTACCGCGCAGTTGGGTGGGCACACCGTTGCGCCGCCAAGTCGCCGGTTAATCATTCCCACCTCCAGGGCACCCCACAGGATCTCGACGCTGTAGCCGCTGGGCCGAGCCCAGCACGTCCGGGGCCTAGAGCAGGAAAAGGAACTGGACTAGGCCGGCGACCAAGATAGCGCCGAGAAGGATTCCCAGGGTGATGACTATGGAAGGTCTCATCGCCTTCCAGGGTAACGACGTGTAGACCGAAGGAGGATCGCCCCACGGTCAGGGCGGGCTAGAGCGGGTTCTCTTTGGGGCGTTCCCGGGTCGGTCGCAGGGCGACTGGCGAGGAGACAGCACGGGCAGCGGTGTCGTCTCCCGGTCTCAACGTCACCTCATCGCCTTCGCTGAGTCCAACGTCTCTGGCCGCTGAACCTCGATCCACCGCCAAGGCAAGCAGGCCGGCACTGTCCACCAGCAGCCCGATGGCCCCGGCACCGATGTGGGCGAATGCTGCGACTCGCGTAGCCGAACGGGTGGCCGTGCGTCCGTCGGGCGAGCGCGTTTCCACCGTCACTGTGTTGGACCAGCCGACGATGTCTTCGGGCTCCAGGTTGAGTTGGGCGTTGCCGAAGCGGTCGATCCACAGCACTTCGGCTCTGATCGAACCGTCATCGTCGGTTTGAGCGACCGGTAGAAGGCCCGGCATCAGCTGGGTGGCTTCGATGGCAGTCCCCAGCTCGTCGAGCGGGACCCCGTTGCACAAATGAGCAGCGGCTGGAGCGAACACGTCACGACCGTCGAACGTCGATGGAGAGGCCGCCGCTCCGGTTTCAGGATCTTCCCGCACCAACTGGTATTCCGGGTTGTCGAGCACCACGGCGGAGGTGGCACCACCGACCATGGCCACTGCCGGAGCCAACAGACCGTTGTCGGGCCCGATAAGGAACGCTCCCCCATCGGCCACTTCGACCGCCACGCCCTTGCGGGACGAGCCGACGCCAGGGTCGACAACAGCCAAGGCGACGCCGGGCGCCATGTACGGTACCGAGCGGGCCAGAACCAATCCGCCGGCTCGAGTGTCATGAGGGGCGACGTTGTGTCCAATGTCGATCACTTTGACGTCGGGGGAGATACCCCGGATCACTGAGTGCACGACTCCGACAAATTCGTCGTCGAGGCCGTAGTCGGACAGGAAACTGATGGTGTTGAATCGCATGTTCTCGTCGAGTTTCGTCGTTGGGTTCTGCCGCTAGGAGCCGAGTTGACGGGAGCGCTCGGTGGCGGCACGGACCGCAGCGGCCACATCGGCCCGCACTGCGCCCTGCTCCAGAGCGGCTAGGCCGGCAGCGGTGGTCCCGGCCGGCGTGGTAACGGCGGCTCGGAGGTCGGTGGCTGACTGACCGGTCTCCACCAGCATCTTGCCTGCGCCGTGGATGGTGGCGTTGGCCAGTGTGGCAGCCAGGTGCCGGGGTAAACCAACTTGAACTCCAGCATCGGTCATGGCTTCGGCCATCAAGAACAGGTAGGCCGGACCACTACCCGAGAGCCCGGTGACGGCGTCCAGCTGGGCTTCGGTTACTTCAACTGCAGCTCCGACTGCGCCCAAAATACTTAGGCCCCATTCGACGTCGACCGCTTCAGCAGCCGAGCCGGGAGCCAGCGCGGCGGCACCGGCCCGCAATAGAGCCGGGGTGTTCGGCATCGAGCGGATGACGGGAACGTCACTGCCAACAGCCGCTTCAAGAGCACCGATAGTGACACCGGCGGCAACAGACAGCAAGCGGGTGGGGCTTGGCAGTTCTTGAGCTACCTGCACCGCCAGATGAGGTTTGACCGCCAGCAACGTGTCGGTGTCAGTCAACGCAACGTCGCCTACCGACACGCCCGGACAGGTGGCGGCGACAACAGCTCGGGTCTCGGCCATTGGGTCGGCCACATGCAGCTCGCCGGGTTCGGCCCACTCAGCGGCCAACAGTCCGGCCAGCAGAGCCTGGCCCATCTTTCCGCCGCCGACGATCTGAAGCTTGGCAACCATAGTCGTGAGCGTACCGGCTGGCGGCACCGCCGGATCGCGTGCGGCTATCAGTGGGCAGGCTATGAGTCGGCGAAGCGGGAGGCGTAGCCAATTCGAATAGCGGGAGGGAAATACTGCTCGACCCACTGGTAGATGGATCCGAGCACGCGGTCCAGTTCGCCGTCGAGGCGATCAAGTGGCACGAGGGCGTTGTCGATCTGGCCCTGAATGAACACAGCGTCCTCTTTGCCGATCATGAACGAGGCCCCGTACATTTTGGCATTGCGCTGCAACAGGTGAGCGAACAACTCGGCGTGGTTCTCCTCCGGGCCGGGCATGAAGTAGGTCTCGAACCTAAGGGTCCGCTGCCGCAGATGGAAGTAGACGGTGTAGAACTCTTTGGCGTCGCCCTTCATGCGAATGAACCATGCCCGGGGCGTGTGCACATCCCGTTCCACGGTGTCAACGAGAGGATTGTGGTCCTTCTGTTCGTTCAGCCAAGTATCGATGGCCGACTCCAGTGCTGCCAGCTCGACATCTGTCAGCGGGCGCCCGTCTGCGGCGGGGCCATCAGTCACAGGGAACCAGAGTCTTGGTCGACAAGTCTTCGTACATACGACGCAAGCGGGCGGCCGAAACCGACCAGGTGTAGGTGCGGGCTCGGGCAGCAGCCGAAATGGACAGCCGCCGGGCAAGCACGGGATCGGCCAGGACGGCATCGATATGCTCGGCGTATTCGGCCGGGTCCCGACCCTCGATCAAGTAGCCGCTGTGGCCATGTTCAACCAGCGTCAGCAGACCACCGACGGCCGAAGCCACGGTTGGCAGCCCACAGGCGGCCGCCTCCAGCGCCACCAGACCGAAGGACTCGGACCGGCTCGGAACTAGACAGACGTCGGCGGCCCGGTAGTAAGTGGAGAGCAGGTGATGGGGTTTGGCCGGAACGAACTCCACTCGATCGGTGAGGCCGAGATCGGCAATCATCTCCCGAACGCGGGTCACCTCAGTGTTGCCACCAGCACCGGATGCCCCGCCCACGATCCACAGGCGAGCGTCCTGACGCTCCACTTTGGCCAGTGCTTGGACAGCGACGTCAACACCTTTCAGCGGTTGGATCCGGCCGACAAACAACAGCAGCGGAGCGTCGTCGGTCTTGAGAGCCCACCGAGCGCCGGCTTGACTCCCCGGCGAGAACAGAGCGTGGTCCACACCGGGTGGGACGATCTCGATCCGGTCGGCCGGGCAGTCGTAGTAGTCGATGAGCTGCTCGGCTTCGGCTTCGGCATTAGCCAACACCACGTCGGCGCAGGCCATCACGGCGGACTCGGCCTTGGCTCTTGATTCTGGCTCCTGGTCACCCGATTCGGCCTTGACTCTGGCCAAGGTGTGAAAGGTTGTGAGCAGAGGGAGACCAAGCAGTTGTTTGAGGGTGCGTCCAGCCACACCAGACAGCCAGTAGTTGGCGTGGATGACGTCGGGCTTGAAGTCGAGACAGTCCCGATACACCCATTCGCTGTAGTGGTCGACGTAGTCCGGAAGCTGCTCTTTGGCCAGATCGATTGGGCCCGCGGGGACGTGAACCACTTCGAAACCGGGTTCCACCGATACCACATCGGGCAGCTCATCGTGCCAGCGGCGCACGTACACCCGACACTGAACGCCTGCTTGAGCCAGAGCCGACACAAGTTCCCGCACGTACACATTCATGCCACCACCGTCACCAGTGCCCGGCTGCGCCAGCGGCGACGTGTGGAGCGAGAGGATGGCCGCTCTTCGAATCACCCACTCAATGGTAGGGATTGCTCTGCTCATTTTTGTTTTGACCAGCAGGTCAGCTCAGATTGTTGAGAACGCTGTCCACTGAGACTTCGCCGTCGCGGTAGCGTCGACCGATTTCGTTTTGGATGTTGTCAATGCGGTCGTGCAAGGCCCGACGGACCTCGGAAAGGTTGCGCTCGAACAGCTGCAGGCGCTCCATGAGATCAGCGATATCGGTCTGGGCCATGGAAGCAAGTTCACCGAAATCCGACGATGATCCAGCCTCGTCAAGCTCTTGCAGCAGCGACACGGCGATAGGGCCCGGTTCGCCCACCTGAACCTTGCGCTGAGGGACATCGCGACCCTCCGCTTCGGTGTCGTCGACGCCTTCGATGGGTGCCCGTCGATCGGGTTGACCGGTCACCTCGGCCAGGATGTCGGGAATGTCGTAGAGCAGCTCACTGCCGGGAGTCGATCCGGGTTCCACCCCGGCGGCCCGGCGGGCGGTCTCGTGGCCCACAATGTCGAGGCGCCCCTGGGCCACTCGCCGCACGAACGACACGTCGCCCTCGGCGGCGGTCATTTCGGTGCGAATGGCTCTCAGGCCCGTAAGTTCAGCTTTGGGAAGATCCGAGACGAGATCCTCGTTCATGAGTCGTTGCAAGTCGGCGTGCACGGCCCCACGCTACCCGAGGCAACCGGGCCGTTGGTGGCTACCGGGGCATCTTCACCCGGCGGTTCCACCGTTGTATTGACGGCTAGTTGTTCGAGCTAATGGGCGTCCGGTAGAAGCACCAGCAGCAGCAACCAGATAGGGGCTACCAGTAAATACGAATCGAGCCGACGTAACGCAGGAGCCCATGATGCCCCGTGAGGTAACAGCGCCGATGCGGCGTACTGGCCCAAAGGTGCGCCCAGGGCGGCCACGACACTGAACACCAAGATGGTTTCGGAGCTGAAGGGGTCTGGCTCGATCAGGAACAGGAAGAACGCAACCACAGCAAGAGCGGTGGCCCCGGCCATGGGCCCTTCGATGGGGTTGAAGGCGCCGCTCCCGACGATGAAATCCCCGGCCTCGTAGGCGCTAATCAAGAACAGCAGTCCAATGGCGGCCGGCAGGTTCCGGAATGCCAAAGCCGCCAGGCATGCCGCGGCCAAGCCGACCGGCAACGATGACCGGGCCAGCACGTCGAACAGTTCAATCGGCGGTCGACGGTGGCCTCGATACAGCACCACGTAGACAATCAAGGTGACGATGCCCAGAGCGAGGCCGATGGCCACACCACCGGGACCGTAGAAGCCTGGGATGGCGGTTAGTCCTGCGGCCATAGCCGTCCACGACCGGGTGCTCGGCACCCGACGGAACCAAGCGAAACCTGCCTGCAGGCCAGCTAAGGCTGCCACAACGGCCAAGACCACGGCTACGGCGACAGCACTGAGCGCCGAGTTCTCCGATGTGACGCCGAGCAGCATGGCGCTGAGCACAACACCAAACCAGATAATGCCCATGGTGACCTTGGGCCCGTCGGTCGGATACGGCACCGCATAGCGGTTGGCGGCCCATTGAGCTTCGCGGGTGCGATGCTTTTGAAGTTCCCGCTGGGAGCGACGCTGACCGCGATTTTGCGGAGGCCCGGGCGGACGACCGTATTGGCCGGGCTGCTCATTGCGGCCGGGCTGCTCATGCTGGCCGGGAGGCTCATAGCCGCCGGGCTGGCTGGGTCCTGGGTACGGTGCGGACACGTCTACGCCTTGGGGCTATCCGCCCGAAACCGGGGGTAGCACGGCGACCTCGTCGCCGTCGGCTACGGCTGTTTCCCGTTGGGCGGGCTCGCCATTAAGCCAAACGTTGCTGATGTCGAGCACAGCGGAGAAGGTCTCGCCGAAACGGCCGGTTGCTTCGTCCAGAATTTCGCCGACCGTTGATCCGGGCAGCTCCAGCCGATTGGTGCCGGCTGATTCGCGGGCCTGAGCGAAGAGTCGGAGTACTGCCACCCGACCATTGTGCCAGCTAGGTCGAAAATCACACTCATAAACGTCCTGTTCACTCTCCGCGGCCGAGGTGACACGCGACCGTCGGGCGCGTCGGGGTCGGCTACCTGTGGCCGATTACCATTAGTAGCGATGCTGTCTTCTGAAACCCCGGCGATTTCCTCCGGCCCGCACCCGCTGGACATGGTGGTGGTTGGTTCGGGCCCGAATGGGCTGGCCGCCGCCATTACTGCCGCCCGCGCCGGCGCATCGGTGCTCGTGCTGGAAGCCAACGACACTGTTGGTGGGGCCTGCCGGTCCTACACCATGCCTATCCCGGGCTCGCCTCAGGGTGCCATTTTTGATGTTGGGTCGGCTATTCATCCGCTGGCCGTGGCCTCCCCCTTCATGTCCTCAATCGAGCTGGACCGACGAGGTGTGCGGTGGGTAACACCACCGGCTGCCGCCGCACATCCACTAGACAACATGCCGGCGGCAATGACTTGGAACAGCCTCGACCGCACAGCAGACGACCTGGGCGAAGACGCCAAAACCTACCGACGACTGATCGGACCGGCGGCCAAACACTTCGAAGAACTGGTGGAGTTCACCATGGGCACCCCCACTTCGATGGCCTCGTGGAGTGGTGTTCATCCGCTCTTAGCCGGGCGGTTCGGCCCGCTGATGGCAGCACCAGCCTCCCTGGTGGCCAAGCGTTTTTCAACCGAGGCGGCCAAGGCGCTGTGGGCCGGGCACGCCGCCCACGCCATCGCCCCACTTTCCAATCCGATCACCTCCGGTTTCGGTTTGCTGCTGTCGGCAGCCGCTCACACCGTTGGTTGGCCATTCCCGGCCGGTGGGGCCGATAGCCTCGTCGAGGCTCTGGTAGCCGAGCTGACCGATCTGGGTGGCGAGATCGCAACCGGGCGTCGGGTTGAGACGGTCGACGACCTTCCCCCCAGCAGGTCAGTGGTGTACGCCTTGACCCCGGGCCAGGTGGCCAACATTGGGGCCAAGCATTTGCCGAGACGCCACCGTTCACGGTTGGGTAGCTTCCGCTACGGCCCCGGTGCCTGCAAGATCGACATGGTGATCGACCGTCCGATCCCTTGGACCGACCCTCGGGTGGCTCAAGCGGGCACAGTTCATCTGGGCGGCACGTTCGACGAGGTGGCAGCGGCCGAGGCTGCGGTGGCCGACGGACGTCACGCCGAGCGACCGTTCGTCTTGTTGGCTCAGCACTCGTTGTTCGACCGCACACGAGCTCCCGACGGCTTCCACACCGTTTGGGCATACTCCCATGTTCCCAACGGTTCAACTAGGGATTCGAGCGAAGCAATCAAGGGCCAAATCGAGCGGTTCGCTCCCGGTTTCAGGGACACGATTGTGGCCGAAAAGGTGTCTCGTCCACCAGATTTGGAGCGGGACAACGCCAACCTGGTGGGTGGCGACGTCGGCGGTGGAAGCTACCGGGGTTTGGGCGGCGTGATGCGCCCGGGCCTTCAACTGGACCCGTTCGCCACCGGGGTGCCCTCGTTCTTCATTGGTTCTGCGGGCACATCTCCAGGGGCGGGCCTTCACGGAATGGGTGGACATTTGGCCGCCCGCAAAGCGTTGAATTATCTCGCCTCGGAGACCGTCAAGGCGCTGTAGCGTTCGGCCGGGGTTTAACCGTTGATGAACACCACGGTTTACACTTGTTTCATTCGCCATGGGGGCGATGACGTGTTGGGAACTGGGAACGTGACAACCACCGAGACAACAACAATGCTCATGATCCGGCACGGCCAGTCGGAGTGGAACGCCCAAGGTCGTTGGCAAGGCCAACTTGATCCTCCCCTGTCCGACCTTGGCCGGGAGCAGGCTCGGATGGCAGGACGATCGGTTGGCGACGTGGACGCCATTGTGGCGTCTCCCCTGGCTCGAGCCTTCCAGACTGCCAGCATTATCGGCGAGCATCTGGGTATCGGACCGATCGAGGCCTACGACGGTCTGATGGAACGGTCGTTGGGTGAATGGCAGGGTTTGACCCGGGCCGAAATCGATGATGGCTGGCCCGGGTGGGTTGAGGACGAAGACCGACGCCCGAAGGGTTGGGAGTACGACCACGAGGTACTGGATCGCACCATGAAGGCCTTGACCAGCGTGGCTGAGAAGTATCCCGGCGGCCATGTTCTGGTGGCTGCCCATGGCGGCGTGATCATCACGATGGAGAAGCACTTGGGCGTGAACGACGGGCGAATCTCCAACCTGCATGGACGGGTGGTGATGTTCGACCATGGTCGTTCGGGTGATGCGTTCTCACCTGGTGACCCGGTGGCCCTGGTCCCTGACGACATGCGCACCGGCGGGTCGTCGTCCAACCGCGGCTACTAGCGAGACTTACTCACGAGAGTTACTAACGGCGCACTATTGCCGAGGTCTGTCACCTGGCTTGTGTAGCTTGGGTGGAGTGGCTTCTGAAGCAGCTGAGCAGCTTGGCCTGCTCGACGGTTTATCTGATGACGATGACGAGATGGCTGGCCTCACGGAGCTGACGCCGGCTCGGCTACCGCTTGAGGTTCGGGTGACTCGCTCGGCCCGCCGGAAGAAGACAGCTCAAGCCCGGTTGGTTGAAGGCGTGATCGAGCTTCGCATCCCGGCTCACATCAGCGCCGAGGAGGAGCAGCACTTCGTCGAGCACTTCCGAGAGCGATTTGAGCGGGCACGTCAGTCGGAGGAGGTTGACCTGGCCGCCCGGGCGAGCGAGTTGGCCGATGAGTACGGGCTCCCTCACCCGGAGTCGGTGCGGTGGGTAAGCAATCAGCGCAGCCGATGGGGTTCGTGCACCCCAGCCCACGGTTCGATTCGACTGTCAGATCGGATGGCGTCGTTTCCGAACTGGGTGGTCGACTACGTGCTGTTGCACGAGTTGGCTCACCTGGTCGAACTCAATCACAATGCGGCGTTCTGGAAGCTGATTGAGGACTACCCGCTACGGGAACGGGCCCGAGGCTATTTGATAGCCAAAGCGGAACATGTCTAGGGCTTGGCATCCGGGGCGGTGCCGACCTGGTTGGCGTCAGCCAACGCTAAAAGATAAACAAGCGGAGGCAACACCAGGACTGCAGCCAGGCCTGAGGCCACTAGCAGGCCGATGAGGGCGGCATTGGCTCCGGCAGCCTCGTCGACGGTCACCTGGTCGACCAGTATCCACGGGTATTGGGCGGCGCCCCAACCGGCCACCACGAGGGCGACGGCTGCTGCGGCCACCATCCGGGCTTGGCGGGGCCGGCCACGATAAAGCTCAACCATGGTAATGATGCCGGCCAGTCCGGATCCGATAACCAACGGCAGCGCCCGACCCAACAGCCCGTCGGCCAACGTTGGGCTGTCGGCAAGAAGTACGGGAACGCCGGCCAACACGATCAAGCCGGTAATCACGCCTCCGGTCAGGGACTTGCGTCGAAGCTCGACCATCAAGTCGTGATAACCCAAGCGCTCGGCGTCGGCGGTGAGTAGTACACCGGCTAGGTACGTACAGGTGGCGGTTGCCAACACTCCGGCCAACAGCGACGTGGGGTTGAGCCAGGCTTCGGTGGCGCTGGTTTCGGCTGTTCCACTACTTCCGGTGGCCGGTACCCGACCTGAGGCGATCCCTCCGGCGATCGTTCCGAGGAAGAACGGTGTCACCAGCGAGGCGGTGGCGAAGATCACGCCGGTCACTTGGGCCCAGCGAAGAGTAGGCGAATACTTACGGAAGGCGAACGCCGCTCCTCTGGCCACGATGCCAAGACCAGCCAGCCAGAACGGAACGGCCAGGGTGCGCATGATGGCGGCGAACGCTGACGGGAAGCCGGTCCACAAGAAGACCAGCACGAAGATCAGCCACACGTGGTTGGCTTCCCACACTGGGCCGATGGCGTGGTCGATGAGGCGACGGGTGGGGGCTCCCCGGCGGGCGTTTCCTGCGGTCAGGTCCCATACGCCGGAGCCGAAGTCGGCTCCACCGAATACCGAGTACAAGATGACGGCGGCAAACATGACCGCGGCGACGGCGTCGACAGTCGTCATGGTTCTGAGGTCATCGATCACGCCCGTCAAGCGACGGGCCGTAGGGGCTGGCCAGGTCGGTTTCGCCGTCTCGCCACCGCTTACTCATCGACCGGATGACGGCTATCGCCCCGGCCGTCATCCCGGTGTAGACCACGATCAGTACGGTCAAGGTGATCCAGATGTATCCGGCGTCGGTCACGGCGTCGGTGGTACGCATGAGGCCGTGCACGATCCATGGTTGGCGGCCGACTTCGGTGGTGACCCACCCGGTTTCCATGGCCAACACCGCGGCCGGGCCCGCTGCCACCAGCGCCGCCAGGAACAGTTTGGAGTTGAACAGTTGCTCTCGCCGGTAGCGCCACAGCCAAACGGCCCAGACGATCAGGCCGACCAGAGCGGAGCCGATGGCGATCATGATGGTGTAGGCCAGGTGGACAACACCGACCGGTGGTTGCTCATCGGCTGGCACCGCGTCGAGGCCGATGACGGTGGCGTCGAAGTCGTTGGTGGACAGGAACGAAAGCAAGCCGTCGACCGGTAGTTCAACTGCGCCTACCAGTTCTTCTCCGTTCCAGTAGCCACCGACTTCGAGGCGGGCGGCCTCGGTGGTTTCGGCCAGACCTTCCATGGCCGCCAGTTTGATCGGTTGTTCGTCAGCCAGGCGTTGACCGGCGAAGTGTCCAACTACCGGCTGAATGGGGGTGGCGACTGCGGCAAAAGCCAGCGGTACGAGAAGGCCGAGGCGGTGGAGCCGGTCACGCCGGCCGCGCAGCAGACCCATGGCGTACACCGACGCTACCGAGAAGCCGACCACCATGACGGCCGCCAAGTACATGTGGGTCGACTGCAGCCATACGGCCGAGTTGAAGATGGCGGCCACCGGGTCGATGTTGACCGGCACCATTTGTCCGGCGTTGTTCATCACCAGGTCGAACCCGGTGGGGGCGTTCATCCAGGCGTTGACCGAGACCACCATAAACGAGCCGATTATGCCAGCGGCCATGATGGGCAACAGCATCAACGAGTGCCAGCGGGCGGGAAGGCGGCCCCACCCGTAGACGTAGATGCCCAGGAAGATGGCTTCGGTGAAGAACGAGATGCCTTCCAGGGCGAAGGCCAGGCCGACCACGTCGCCGTAGGTGTCCATCAGCCCTGGCCACAGCAGGCCGAGTTCGAACGACAAAATGGTGCCTGAGACGGCCCCGATGGCGAACAGGACGGCAGCCACTTTCGACCAGCGCTTGGCCAGTTCGAGGGCCTCGTCGTCACCGTTTAGTCCCCTGCGGTGGAGCACGAAGATCATGGCCGGCCAGGCCATACCGAAGCAGGCCAAGATGATGTGCCAGCCGAGCGAGACCGCCATCTGTGTGCGGGCCGGGAGAAGGGCGTCGGCCGCTACTAGGTTTGTGACCCCGACCATGTGACCGGTCATAGCTCCACTGTAGGGACGGTGTGGTGAGCGTGTCCGAAGGTGGCGTGTGTCTGTTGTCTCCGATGATCGGCTATCAACGGTTTGGGGCCTCGGGTAGGTTTGAGCGTGGCGCGGCACAAAGCATCAAAGGAGATCCACCATGAGCCTTCGACTGGGCGATCAAGCCCCCAACTTCTCTGCCTCTACCACTGAGGGTGACATCGACTTCCATACGTGGAAGGCCGACTCGTGGGCGGTGCTGTTCAGCCATCCGGCCGACTACACCCCGGTGTGCACCACGGAGCTTGGCCGGACGGCGGCGCTCAAATCGGGTTTCGCTGATCGGGGCGCCAAAGTCATCGCCTTGTCGGTTGACCCCCTTGAGGATCATCATGGTTGGGCCCCCGATATTGCCGAGGCCACCGGTACTGCTGTCAACTTTCCTATCATCGCCGATCCGGACAAGACCGTGTCCGAGTTGTACGACATGATTCATCCGGGTGAGGGTGACACCTCCACTGTTCGTTCGGTGTTCGTGATCGACCCGGCCAACAAGATCCGTCTGATACTTATCTACCCGAAGTCGACCGGTCGCAACTTTGATGAGATCCTTCGGGTTATCGACAGCCTGCAGCTGACCGATAACCATCAGGTGGCTACCCCGGTGGACTGGACCAAGGGTGATCGGGTGATTGCTTCTCCTGCCATGTCTACTGATGACGTGATGGATCGCTTTGACAACGTCGAAGTTGTGAAGCCGTACCTGCGCTACGTCGACGATCCTGCAGGCTGATTGCCGACGGCTCCGCCGACCGAAACCAGTTCGTCATCGCCGCTGTCGAGCGACGCCAACATGGCGTCGATTTCGTCGAGCGCTTTTACCATCTCATCGAGCTCGGCCATTGTCGGCAGGGCGACGTCGCCAGGTACCGGTTCAGGGGCCTGACTGATATCCATTTGCTGGGGGCTGGTCCCTAAGTCAATCTCGACACCGTCGGTCGAGTCGGCACCGCCCAGCGACTCGGCACCGTCGGTTGACTCGTCGTCGCCGCCAGCACTTTGACCGTCGTCATCGCCAACGAGGGCATCGACTGAGTGGTAACTCATGGGGTACACGCTCTCCAGTCTAGGTAAGAAGTCCAAGGGGTGTCGGTGATCGTCATCTGCTTACTCTCGTCGGGTCGGAGGTGGCTTGCGTCTAGGTGTTTCTTTCGACGTTGCCGGTCGGCTAGCCCAGATCGGTCTACCGTCGGGACCTCGTTGCCGGTACAGCGTGTGGTTCCGGTAGTGCAGGTCGCCGTGACACCGGCCGCACAGCAGGGCCATTTGGTCAACATCGGTTTGACCGCGACCAGGTGCATGCCATGGCATGAGATGGTGAGCTTTGCATTGGGTGATGTTCGCTCGACACAGCACACACCCGCGGTCTCGCACCGCCAGCGCCAAGAACTGCTGGTCGCTGGCTCGTCGACGGGTGCGGCCAAGCCATAGCGGTGCACGGTCAGATCCTTGTACCAGAATCGACACCGGCGAATTCTTCAGATACTCAGTTATCACCTCAGGCGGCAGTGGCCCTGAACCCACTTGAGCGCCAACAATCGGGCTATCCGGTTGGCCAAAGAGCTGATTTCCATCGACCGTGATGACAACGGCCGCCCGCCCACCGGGGTTGGACGCCTGCCCGCCGGTAAGCGCAGCGTGCGCGGCATCGAACCGGCGATGATCGACCGACGTCCGCTCATCAACCGGAGCGTCCCGACCACCCTCAGCTCGATAGGCACCATCGGCTCCGACATGCAGGTGGGCCCACATGGCATCAACCATCTGATCCGGGCCCTCAATAGCAATTCCGGCCAAACCCAACTTCCGATAGCGGCGTACCGTGCGTGCCTTCATCTGCTGCTGGTAGCGCTTCTCGACCTCTTCGACGTTCACCTGGTCTTCCAGGTAACGGTCGACCACATGGGCGGTCTGGTCGGCGGTCAACCCGTCGACCGCTTGTACCAGCTCGGCAGGCACCGAACCGTTCACCGCGTCGACAGCTCTAGCCAGTTGGTCGACGGCATCAGGAGTGATGGCTCCCTCGACCACGGCATCGCCCAACTGTGGGTTGGCGGCGATCGTGGCCGCCCGCTTGGCATCACGTGAAACCGCACGCGACGAACCGCGCCCGCCACTCAATACTTCTCGTGCCCGACGCCGATCCGAACGGCCATCTCCAGAGCATCCGGCAACCCTGGCTGCTACCGCCAGTCGACGAGCCGAAATTCGTCGCTCAAAATCCGATAGACGCGGCAGCTGCAACATGTCTGGAAGCCTGTCCAACTGTTCCAACAAGACATCAAACGCCGCCTTGGTCTCGTCGATTGCCCGATCAAGCGAGTCATCAACAACACCGCCTGGGCACCCGTAGCGCTCGGCTAGCGCGTCAAGAGCGGCGAACAGATCTTCCTCAGTTGCCGACTTGGTGGTTCCCGCCATAGAAATCACTATACCACGTTAGTCGAACGTTTGTTCGATTGAGGGCGAATTCAGTTGCCTTCTTCGTCGGCCGGGTCGTCTGGCACTTCGGTGAAGTCGTTCAGCGGTAGGCGGGCGAACTGAACGGCGCGCACGTCGTTGACAGTGCCGGTCGGGACCAGCAGATCTTTTTGACCCTCTTCGACGATGATGATTGACCGTTCACCGTCGGTTTCGGTGATGTACGCCACTCGTTGGCCGTCGAAGGTGAGCGACGAGATTTGGTCGAGGTCTTCGCCAATGCGGCGGACCGGGATGTACGGCTCCTTAGCAACGATCTCGCGCACAATCAGCTCGGTAGCCGCTTCACTGCCGTCGTCACGGTAGGTGACGATCGTGTAGGCCACGGCCTGGGCGTCGGGGCTGAGTGCCACCGACCCGTAGGCCGGGCGTCCGGGGAACGTGCACTCCGGGTCTTCAGGGGCTGGAAACGACAACACGGTGCCTTCCGGACCGTAGAACTCCAGGTCACCACATTCGTCGTCGCTGGTGATGACGGCCTGCAGGTCTCGGCTGGCCGAGAAGTCGACCAGGGTTTCACCGGCGGCCAGTTCGATGTGGGTCTTTCGTTCGCGTTCGTTGCCGTCCTGCTCCGATACAAGCTGAAGCCAGTCGATCTCGTCGCCGCCTTGAAGAATGAAGGCCCGAGGGGCGCCGCCCCAGTGCCCGACTCCCAGCAGCTCCCCGCTGCTGTCGTAGAGCTCCTCCACTGGTGCTTGCCCTTGGATGTAGGAGATCGGGCCGCCGAGTTCATCCATGATGAGGTTGCCGCCGAGGTCGTCGGCCAGGTGGCTTAGATTGAACTGTTGCAGCGGCTCGTCGATGAGAACGGCCGGACCTACACCTTGGCCGATAAGTGCGCTGGGCCCGGCGGCGATTAACAGCGGGGCCTGAAACCCAGGCTCAGGACTGGGCACGAAATCGGTTCCAGTGGCAGGCGCTTCCGATTCCTCGGCTTCGGCGCCATCGAAAACCTGGCCTTCGCCGATGGCCACGCTGGGCTCAGGAGATACTGAAAAACCCTCCGGTCGCTCCAGGTCAGCGCAGCCGACGGCAACCAGCACAATCGCCGCGAGGAGCAGCATGGCTCGTGGTTGTCGGCGCACTGTTTTGGTCATCTGCACCATCTTGGCAGAAAACTGCAACGGGTGAGTCTCAGACCTGGGTAGTCTTGACTCGCCCCTGTGGCGCAGTCTGGTTAGCGCAGTGGACTTTTAATCCATTGGTCGTGGGTTCGAATCCCACCGGGGGTACTGCGAGATTCGCTCCATGAGTGGCGGAATCCAGGGGGTCGGTCGTACCGGCTCATCCCGCCTCGTACCGCTGATCCCGGCGGATTGCCTGTGGTTGTGGGCGTATGGCGGGCGACGCCAGTCAAAAACCGACTTCGGCGATGGCCCAGTGGCTGCCCAAGCACAAGGCGAAACGAGTGCCGTCGGCTTCCCAGGCCAGCGATTGCAGGACGTCGCCGAGAGCAATAGTTGTCGCCTCGTTCTCAACCCCAGACACCAAGTGCCACACCCACATCGTCTCGTCGTAGCTGACTGACGCCAACCGATACCCCGATCCAGTACAAGACTCGCGAGAGGACCGGTTCTTGGTTATACCGTTGGCCAATATCGCTGACGTCGAGTTTCCCCCTACGTTCCCGTTTTGTCCGTTCAGGCTGCGGCAGTGATCACTGAACTTCTTAATCGGCACTTCGAGGCCCTACGTCAAATCGGGTTCGTTGGCACTGCACCACAGCCAGGGCCAAGTGAAGCCGACGTTCGTCTAGCAATGACAGCTGCTGATTACGGTGATCGAGATGACGTCGTCGAGTTCTTCACCTGGGCCGCATGCCCCCCACCAAACGGATCGTTGGGCGGTACGAACACGGCGTTGGGCTGGATCGGGGTGGAACCCGGGGAAGAGGACCGAATAGACTTCCACCAAGCGGCTCGATTCGAATCTACTCAGCCCGGCGGGTTGTTTTGATTCCTACGTCGCGAGCAAAAGATCGGAGGAATTTGCCGACATCAATTGTGGTCGATTTTGGCCACCGAGCAGCCTGCTTGGCCCGAAGAGCTGCCCCAACGGCTTCCGCACCCAAGGACGGCGTGACTTCAAGCATGCGGAAGACGTGGTCCACACCGGGATAACCCTCCTCAAGAATCCGTCGGAGTTCAGATGGCTCGAATTCGCCGGTAGATCGAACCGCTTGTTGACCTGTAGCTAGCTTTACCTCGCCTTCGAACCTGTCGACGATGCCGAGGTCGCTAAGAGTACGAAGAGCACGATTGACCACAATACGAGAGGTATCAGGGGCTTGCCCACTCGCAAGTAAGGCAACGACCTCTCGGCACGCTGGCGCGGACGCCCGCGGATACACACCAGTGTTCTTGCCCTTCCCAGCAGGTCGAACTGTCCCGCTCAGGAGTGAGATCGGCAGATCCGGCGGACGGTCGGCCAAGTGTGCGGGACCTGCCGAGACCAGTCCAGCGTAGTCAAACCACTGAGCGAAGGCCCGGGCGTAAGCCGCCCAACTGCTCTGACTGGCCCGCACCGATCCGAAGTCGTCGGCAAGGCGTTCAGCGAAGTACTTCGTTGTTATAACCGAACCATTCTCCGAAAACGCGGCCCTTAAAGTGTCGTAGGCCCGATGCCGACGGAGCGCCTCCCGCACTAGGCGACGCAACGTCCCTTCAGCATCACTCGACGATTTGACCGAGGGATCTATCTCTACCTTGCCCTCATAGAACCTCAGTAGCCCCAGGTATTGAAGTTCACGGGACACGTTGTGGAGAGTGCGGTGCGTGACGTTAAACTCGTCAGCTAAATGCTCGACGTCACACGGCGTGTCCGACAGTGCGAGCCGTCGAAGTAGCAGCCGAGCAGTAGGCCCTGGTCGCAGCCGAAGGAGTAGGCCATCCTTGACTTCTAGCCCGCCAGTCGTCAGGTAACCTCGGAAGCTGTCCGAAGATACGTCAATTTTGTCGCCGATCAGTACCAACAACCGACGGTCGATGAGCAGCTGAAGAACCGCCGACGAGGTAGTGTCCTCGGCGTCGGAGTAGGCAAGTGGTGCAATCCTAGCAATGGCTTTGAGTGCCTCCAGTTCGGATGGACTCAGTTGCTGAAGATCCTCCTCGAAGAGGCTCCGTATGCCGAGCCCGTCAGCGAGAAGACTGTCCTGATCCCGTCCAGACAGAAGTTGTGAACGCACGTGTGAGCTCAACTTCTTCAGCAACCAGGGCAAACCGCCGCTCTCTTGGCGCAGTCGATGCCTCACTGGCTCGGAAAGTCGCGTCCCTATCGATCGGCCGAGTCGATCGAGAACAACGTCCACGTCCTCGGCTTCGAACGGTTCAAGTTTCACCACCCTAGCAACGCTACGAATGTCCTCCCGAAGCTGGAAAGGGTGTGCCTCGGTCCAGCCAACGAGGTCTGTTTTCCAGGAAAAGCCCACCTTCAAGGGCTTGTCCAAATCGTTGATCGCGATGACGAGATCCCTAAAAGACCGCGTTACGTCCTCGCTCCGAAAGACGTTCTCAAACTGGTCGAAAATCACGACCAGTGGAACCTCGTCTCGCTGCCAGGTGGACCTTGAGATCGTTGCAAGCGACGACCCGAGCCCTCCGAACGCATAGTCCTTGGGCAGTGCCAACACGCCATCGGTCTCTGCCCGAATACAGAACTTCCGCAGCGCCGCTGCGACATAACCTGTATCTGTAGCAGTTCGCGCATCGAATACGAGCGCAACTCCGCCACCTGATCGCACATCCTGTGCCAACTTGAGTGCGAAGCTGCTCTTACCTGTACCTGACTTTGCATTCAAAACAAAGGACCTAGGTCGGCTTCCGGTGATCAAGGTTTCAACCTGCATCAAGGAGCTCTGGCGCCCAACAAAGAACTGAGGGTTCGCCGGGAGATGGGACTCGAACTCGTCATCTCCGTGCGCAACTTCCACAACGATGGGTAGTTCGGGTGGTGGTCCTTGTCCGACCGGTACTCCTCGCTCCCGGACAGGCAAACGGGCGGAGAGGCGCGATCGTTCCAAGGCGGTCCTGACAGGATCCGGCACCGGTTGTCTTCCCCAAACCAGCATTGACGTCGCGTTTCTGGTCAATGGATCAAGTTCTAGGCATGCTTGAAAGAGCCCGTGCTCGGTTACGAGGATCATGAAGTCGGATACCAGCTCCTGATCGTCGGGCCAATGATCCAACAATCCTTGCTGCCGAAGGAGCTCTGAGATGTCACCGGTGTCGAGATATCGAAACCTAGTATCGTGGTCTTGAATTCTCTTCGCTTGTTCCCGACCACTAGCAGTCAAACGGGGCAGGGCAAAGAAGAAGCCCTCGCAGTCTTCCCGGTCGTATCTTTCCGTTTGCAGCTTTCCGTGAAAGGCCTGCAGTTCTTTCGCTGCGACAGGAGAAGAGTACGCCTTGCACTCCACCAGTCCGATCACTTCTACGAGCTTTCGCTTAACAGCGACATCCAACTCGATGCCGTTGGAGGTTGTGCGCAGACTCGACTCAGTCGGCTTTTCGAAACCGAGCGCCTCCAGCAGCCTGGCGACAAGATCCTCAAACAGTTTGCCCTTCTGGTTTGAGTGACTCTGCCGTTGATCTGTGGGCACAACTTCGAGCTTGACATCCTCGACCGGAATACGGTTCATCACCAGTCACCAGTCGCCGCCCGCGACAGACCCTGTGACCGTGTCGATTCGTCCAGCTTCGGCCGGAACGAGTCTACAGATACGTTTAGATCAGATGTACTGGCAGCGATAGTCAACGATTGACCGCTTACATCAGTAGTCGTCACGATCACGCCAGCCTCCTGAGCGATGACCATACCCGCAGCTAGGTGTATTGGTTGGATAGATTGTTGATTCGGGTGATGGGTGGGCCGCCGATGGCGGCTGCCTGATTGGATCGGCATCGCAGACGGCGGTCTCATCCGAGGAACGCCTCCACGCACTGCGAACAAGCTCGTTCAGCAATGGCTGGAGATCCACCGGGAGGAACTCGAGGCCAACTGGCGACGTGCGCAGATCCCCGACGCCCTCGAACCCATCGAACCTCTCGACTAGAATGAGTACGTGAGTATGCCCCGAGTGATTGATGTCGAGTACCTCGGTGGCCGCGTACTCAAGATCACGTTCTCTGATCACCTGGTTCGGGAGCTGGACTTTACCGGCACGCTGGATGGCGTGCTCGCCTCGATCGACGACGACACCGTGTTCGCTCAGGTCAGCGTCGATCCCGTCAGTAGGACATTGACGTGGCCGACGGGCGTGGATCTCGACCCCGACGTGCTCGCCGGCGATCAACCGCCCGCCAGTGGCGACGGTCCTAGGCTCCAGGCCGAGTATCGCCTCGAAACGAACCGCTGACTCATCTGAGTTTGACACCGGCCGCTATCGGGTAGGGGAACTCCATTCCGATGCTGGAGCTGTCCCAACGTGCGTGGCGCTCCGTAGGTGCGTTGAGATGCGACATGAATGTCATAGATCTCATTCGCCAGTGCAGCATCGGCCTCCTTGACCCACGCACCGAGCGAACCGTCAGAAATCCCCAACGATTCAGCAACCTGACATCTCGGACGATCCGATCGGCATGTTCCCGGACGCGCCGTTGCCCGGCGTCGAAAGACCCCGGACAACGGTTGGGCAGTAAACGGAAATCAACTTGGGTTGCTAGTCGCAGTCTTCAAGTTCGATCTCCACACCGATGCGGCGAATCCTGACGCTGTCCACCTTCTGGCCGGGCAGATCAAGGCAGCTGAGCAGATCCTCGGCCGCGTTCTCGCACGGGTCCTCACAGTCGTCGTCGCCACCAACGTCGTCGTCGTTCTGCGGTAGCGGCCGGGTTCGCAACGGATCCAGTTCATAGGACATTCCACCGATCAGGATCCCGTCCGCCTCGATTGACACCACTACGGCACGGTCTTCAGTCAACAGAAGATCATCTTTGGTGAACTCGGAACCCGGGGCCACCGCCAGCGTGACCTGCCGGTCCTCACCGGCTGCCAGGTTGAACGTCGCTCCTCCCGGCGTCGAATAGTCGACCGACCAGCCCCTTGTCTCCATCACCGATGGGAGTGCGGTACCGATGACGATGCTGACCTGGCGGTCGAACGGGTTGCGCACCGTGAAACTACGTCCGTCGAGCACAGCCATGATGCCGGTCACTCCGCCGGCGGCCGGAACCGGATGAACGTTGCGCTGACCGATGTTGTTGTCGTGGGGAACGAGCCGCCACTCGGGAATCGAGTCGCCGACATCGAACACATCGACGTTCGACGGATCCCCGTCGGCCGAGGCGACCATAAGCAAGCACTCGTGATCCGGCTGCGAGGGAACCCAGGTGAACGGGCCAACCGTCACTTCGCCACCCGGCGGAATGTCGGGTGCGGTGAGTTCGGCCGTCGCCATAGCCTGCCAATCGTCGGGCCACGTGAGACCACCACCGGGGTTGCAGTGATAGCCGTTTACGGTCACTCCGGTTGCAGTCTGCGTGCCGCGATTACGTACTCGCACATAGCAGAAGTTGTCCTGGCCCAGCAACGGGTCCTCGTGCAGCGTTCCATTGTCGGCGAAACGTCGATTCCATACGCTCTGGCAGTTCCAATGCACCGCCTGATACTGGTATTCCCCGTTGCGGCCGTCGTCGATGTACACGTCGACTGCCGGTGGTGCACCCTCCTGAATGACCGGGGTGGGGGCTCCGGGGGCCTGATA
This sequence comes from uncultured Acidimicrobiales bacterium, assembly GCA_938002965.1. GTDB lineage: Bacteria > Actinomycetota > Acidimicrobiia > Acidimicrobiales > SZUA-35 > JAHELU01. The sequence continues at coordinate 111,218 of CALKZY010000013.1, forward strand.
CAAACCTTGCTTCTCGAACGCCCAACGAATCACCTTGCCGTAGGCGCCACCGGCCAAACCTTCGCTGATCCAGTCGTCGGTGTCGGCCTCCAACAGGGCCTCGACCCAGTTGGCCACATCCGACGGATTGGTGGCCGGCGTCAACGTCTGTACCCCGGCGAGAATCAGATAGGAGGTGACCCGGGCGGCGAACTCGCGGGTGGCGAGGCTGGAGCTGTCGCCACCGAGACTCCGGTAGATCCTGAAGTGGGTTGTAGCCAGAATCTGTTCCGACGAATAGCCTCCGACGTCGTTGCCGCCACCCCAGGCCCAACCACCACCGACCGACCGGTCGTGACGTCGATCGACAACGGCGGCCAGAAAAGGGAACGTCGAGAACCGGTCAGCGGCATCCGACAACGGGTCGGACAGGATGCAGGCGAAACTGTCGCCGGCCGAGTGGGCGAACCCGAAGTTGGCGGAGTTCACATGCGGGTACAGGATGCCGTGCCCACCCAATTCGTGAAGCACGACCCGGTTGTCAACGGCAATGCCAATTGGATTTGCGGTGTCTGTGGTCGAGGCCAGCTCGTAGTCGCAGTTGTCGATGCCGCTCATGCCGTTGCCGGAACACGAGGCGTTGATCTCGATCCCGTCGGTGCTCCCAAAACGGCCACGATGGTCGACATCCAACGGAAACGACGTTGTTCCAAAGTAGGTGTCGCGGTCAAAACCGAGGTCAGTGACCAAACGGAAGAACGCATCGTTGTGGACATAGGCATTGACGGCGGCAAAGTCGTTGGTCCGGGCGTTGTAGTTGAAATCCGATCCGACTGATTCGGTCGGCGGGTCGACATCAGCCGGTTCAAAGTCGTTGACCTGCACATTGTCGCCAAGCAGAGCCTGATCGTCACCCGCAGCAGGAGCCGTCAGCCCCAGTAGGGTCACCGAGCTACGGAACGGATCAAGGGTCGCCTGATCATCCTCGGGGGTCGCCGCTGCTCCCTGGCTAATCGGATCCTGGACGAAGACCATGCCGTTCACATCAGCAGTGAAGGGCCGGATGTACAGCACACGACTCGTTTCGATGTCAAGCAACGCCAGCCACACGATCCGACCGCGCGGAGGCGTAACCGCCGAAAGAATGACCTCTCGACACAACCGAAACTCACCGTCTTCAATGGATTCCACATCGGGCAGCGACACCGGAAACGAAATCTGATCGCTGTGATGATGAGCGGCTTGAGCCAAACCCGGGTCCGCAGGTGGAGGCCGCTCGTCGGTGAACCGCCGAGCCGCGTCGTACCGGTACACCACCACCCGATCGGAGATAATTCTGACCCGATCGTCGTCAACCGACCCGTTTGAACGGGTAATGGGCCGAGCGTCAACTTCCATGACCGGTGCTTCGGTGAGACTCATCCCTCGGGCAACCAGGCCCCTTTTGCCGGTAACCGCCGCCTTGATCTTCTGAGGAGTCGGGCGTTTGACCGAGATCTGTGCATAAGTGGAATTCTGAACACCGACAATACGGGCCGGGCTTTGTTTCATAGTCACGGTCATGCCACTTCTCCAGACCGGAATACCGTTCCAGAACTGACTGAAGCTGACCGTGGTATTTCTGAAGTGCGCCTTCTCCCTTTCAAAGACCAGGCTGATCAAGTCCCCGTCGGGGAGCGGAAGTTCGGCATCGAATGCAAGGCTGGTACCTGTCAACCACGAGGCGTTGATGCCCAAATGTTGGGCGTTTGTAGTCAAAAATTCAGCGGCCGCCTGTTGCGGTAGCTGAGCGATGGTGGGGCGAGACCGTTCCGCCGGACGGAGCAGCACAGTGTTGCCTGCCCCGTCGATCTGTCGGTAGAGACGATCAGTCGCCAAATACTCTTCAAGCATGTTCTTTCCCTCCTAGTGCTTTCACATCCCGACGCCGCAGCAGGTCGGCTGATACACCAAACGTTGCTATCTAGCTCCGGGTGACGGAAGGAGGCATCGCACCGATGGGATCGACTCGGACAGTTGTCCGGCTTCGATTCTCGTGTTTTTCATCAGGTCGGGCTAGCTCGTCAGATAGGGAAGGACGTTGATCACAAGGAACATCAGCCACAGGGTCGGCAGCAGCAACACCAGCATCTCTCGCCAAGCGTGGTACACCTTTGCCCGGTCGGCAGGGTGGGGAACAAACGGCTCCGTCGGCAGGTCGGGTCTGAACCACATAACGGCGTCCACAACCAGCTTGGATGAATGATCGAGGAGCACGCGCTGAGAACCGCTACCTTCCCGGAACGACAGACTGGCTTTGGACCCTGGCACTTCGGGTCGACCGTACGAAGCCTCCAGCTTGGCGAGTTGGCTGATAGGCACCTCGACCCGTGTTCCCCGCATAGGCTGGTAGCTAAACGTTGACTCGTCCACTCGGAAGTTCGCCTGGCCAACGAACCGTGGCAGCCACCAAGCAGCCACCAGTCCGATCAACAGCGACACGACGAGAATGCCCACAGTTGTGCCGGATGATCCCGACCGGCCGGCGGATCTGAACAACTGAGCAATCAAAAGGCCGTTGATCGCAGCAAAGGCGAGGCCGGTCCCGACCCAGACTGGCGTGTTCGCCGCGCTCACGACGCTGGGGGGATCGTCGGTGATGACCACCGATCGTCGCGGTCCCGGGGTGCGACGCCGGAGATGATCCGAAAGCTGCTCCGGGCTTGGTCGCTCCGGTTCGTTTTCCCGGTTCGAACTGCCGATCGGAGGGGCCGGTTCGCTCCTGTACTCCGCCCTGCTTTCCCTATCTCGCGATGTTGCGCCTGAACCAGTCGTTGCGGAACTTCTGATTGGGGTCAAAGCGACCAACGAGGGACAGAAACTCGTCTCGTCTCGGGTAGCGATCGCCCACGAGTTCGCCGCCGTGGCCGAACGCTTTGCCCCAGTGCGGCCGAGCGGCGAAAGGAGCCAGTGCACGCTCGACCGCCTCAACCGCCCGCTCGATGGCGGCATCGATAGGGAACCAGGTGAAGTGGAAGGCCACCGAGTCCCGGTCGTAGTGCGGGCTCATCCAAAGCTGGTCAGCGGCGATCGTCCGGATCTCGGAGACCATTAGGGCCGGCGCCAATTCAGCCTTACAGTTGCGCAATGCCCGCATGGCTGCACCGGCGTGTTCTCGGGCCACGAACCACTCGGACTGGACCTCGTCGCCAACGCTTGGCTCGAAGTCGGCCCGAAAATGCGGCAACGCCTCGGACCACAAACTCTTGGCACCAAGTTGTGCAGTGCAATTGACGCTTGATTCGCCTGCCACCATGTGGACTGGTGTGGTCGCCGGTGTGGCCCCAAGAAAACCGTCGTCATACAGCCGAATCTGATCAGCTCGCTGCTTCACCCAAACCTGTTCGACCGTTGAGCCGTATGTGGTGAAGAGGCTGACGCTGTACCCGGCCCCGAACACCTCATCGGTGGCATCGATGGCCGCTTCCCAGGGCAGCCGCTCGAATATGTTCTGAACAACATCGAATGACGGTTGGACTGCCAACGTCACGTCGACGGTAACCCCAAGTGCTCCAAGCGAGACGACGGCACCGGCAAAGTCAGCGTCCGAGTCATCGAGTGCGACTATCTCGCCGTCAGCCTTCATCACGGTGAGGGCGCGCACCGCAGTTGCCAAGTTTCCATTGTGGTCGCCTGATCCGTGGGTGCCGGTGGCGATGGCACCGGCCACCGAGATATGAGGCAGCGATGCCAGATTGTGCAGCGCCAAGCCGGCGTGGCGGAGGGCCACACATACCGCGGCGTATGTCATCTGCCCTGGCACCTTCGCCGTCATGGCGTTGGTGTCGATGACGACGTCACATGGCATCCCCGCCAAGGTGATGAGCTCAGCGCCATCAGCAATGTCGGTGAACGAGTGTCGTGACCCGAGCACCCGAAGCTGATCGGTACCCGCCACCGCTTCGCTGAGTTCCGAAAGCGATCGCGGCTCGTGGATCCGGTTGGCCGTGTAGAGGTAGTTGCCGGCCCAGTTGGTGTCGATCATGGGGAGCTAGAAGGTCCACTTGGTGGAAGAAACTTGGTCATCAGCCATGCGATGAACCTACTACGAGTCAGGGTCGGCTGGGGTCCCCGACGGCCCGGCCCAGCTGGTCAGGTGAGGCTACGAGATCGCCAACGGTTCGCGATTGGCCCGGAGGGCAGCGCCGGCTGCTCAGTGAGCGGTGACGGGTCGACCGGCTGATCAGCGTCATGTGACAGCTCCCGGCGCATGGAACCGAGTCGGGCTATGGCCAACTCGATGAGCGTGACGGCTTCATCTTTGTCGAGGTCCGAGATCACGCGTTCTAGCCGATCCATCTCGGTCTCAACGTTCACCAACCGTGGGCGCTTACTTGAGACCGTCGGTAGCAGGCCGGCGGCACTCAGCTCCGACGGGTCGAGGGTCGCTCTAAGCAACACCCCAACGTGGTACCGGGTGGCGCTTTGGACTCGCCCCTGGGAGTCGGGCGGCACCCCGGCCGAGGAGTACATGTCGCGAATGAACGATCGATATTCCCAACTGCGTCCTGCCCAGTCCGGGTTCTCGTCGTCATCCACGAACCGGCTTCGAATGCCGACGACAACCCGGGCCAGGTCTTTGAGAACAGCTGTCCGGCTGCGTTCAAGCGCGTCCCATGCCACCACCAGATCGGTGCCGCAGCCCCCCAGCTCGTGAAGGCTCATTTCGTCGACACCTCGGCCGATTGCGCCTCCTCCGGATGCTTCCACCTCGTTAAACATGCTGGGATCATATCGAAGCCGGTGACTGCCTGAGGTCCGGCAAATTTGACGGACCCGACGAGTGCACTCAAGACCGGACACTCAAAGCTCGCCCTTCCAGCGCATTTCGCCTCGGTAATGCTGAGAAGCCGCTTCCACCCTCGACGACTGGAAGCGGCTTCAAGCCGATCTCCGACCCGCAGGTCTCTTAATCAGGTCGTTAGACGTCATGGTCAGAACCGTGCATATGGTGACCCAACGCCACCGGCACCCCCATTAGTTTCATTACGTTTTCGTGACGGCAAACCAGACCCCACCGCTGGGTTCGCTACAACAAGCGATCCATAACGACCACTGTTTCGACGTGGTCGGTTCCCGGGAACATGTCGAAGGCGATGGCACGAACAGGCCGCAATCCGCAATCGGCAAGTCGGGCCACATCGACGGCCAACCGGTCGGGGTTGCACCCGACATACATCAATCGGTGGCGTACCACATCGGCCACGCGACGGTAGCCGCCCTGCAGGCCGGCACGAGGCGGGTTGCAGACAACAACGTCAGCCTGATCGCACTGGTCGAGCGACACCCCGACGTCTCCGGCCACAGCGCGAACCCTGCCGACGCGGCGCTGAGACGCCAACGTTGCCATAGCCGATGACGACTGCTCCACCGCGGTAACCGACCAGCCGTCAGCGGCCAGAGGAAGGGTGAAGTTACCGGCGCCGGCATACAAGTCGAGTACGGTTCCTCTCACTACGGGTCCCTCGTCAGCCGATGTCCCCACTCGATCGGACACCTCGGAAACCAACCGTCGCACGGTGTCCACAAGCAACCGGTTGGCTTCGGAGTTGATCTGAACAAACCCGTCCAGGGGGACGTCCATGGCAACAGTCTCCGCCGGGTAGTAACGCAAGGTCGGCTGGCTTGACGCCCCCCGCATGGCAACCCGCCAGACGGTGCCGAGACGGTCGCTCAACTCGGCGCTGACGTCGCCCCCCGGCCAGGCAAACGGCCCCGAAACCCCCGACCCTGCAGCCCAGGACAAACCCAGTGTCTCATCGTCGTCCCCAACCCGAACTTCAAGATGATCAACGTGGCGAAACAACTCCCGAAGGCCCGGGGCGACCGCCTGAAGGTGGGTTATGCCCTCCCAGACTTTGGGACGCACAACCAGGCAGCCACCGGCTTTCGCCGGATTGAACAACTGCGGCACGCCATCGTCGACTCGCATCCGAAAACGGTTGCGGTAGTGGTGACGGTTCACGCCGGCCATCATCCCCGGCAGGTCAAGCTCGACTCCGTGACCAGCCAGCGCCTGTTGCACCCGGGCTTGTTTGTGCTGATGTTCGTCGGCTCGCGGACGATGCAGTTGCGGACAGCCTCCGCACGCCTGTTGAACTGGACACTCCACAACCATTTGCATCTACAACCCTGCATCTACACCCTGCATCTACACCCTGGGGGTTAACCGGTGCGCCGACGAGCACCAACTCTACTATCGGCCTGCCGATCGGGCGGCTGGGTTAAGACTCGACTTAGAACCGCTGCAGATACGGAACAGATTGCGGGACACCAGTGCGGTTTTCGATCTCGGGAGCGCCCCAACAACTAGGAAGCGGCTGATCCGGCTAAGAAGCCCCGACAGTCGTCGCGCGAGAAGAAGGTATTCACCATGAGTAGACAGCGGGCGTTCCCCATCGACAGATCGATGGGCCCGACACATGCACAACGCGGCCCCTGGTGGGTGTCGGCCCAGTCGACCACCGCCGTTCTCCTGCTGGTGTTGGCCACCCTGGTTGCAGCGATCGCTTTCCAATGGAACGACGGCGTGTGGGCCGCCGCCGCCGACGACGATCTCACCGTTCGGGCTCGCGGCTACACCGGCGACGAACGCCTTGAGGTTCAAGTACGCGGCACCGCCGTGGCATCAATCGATCTCACCGCCGAGATGGCCGATCATGCCGTCCAGCTCCCCACCGGCACCGAACTCTCCGACGTGAAAGTGGCGTTCGTCAACGACGCCATCCGAGAGGGGTACGACCGCAACGTTCACGTCGACTACATCGTTCATAATGGCAAACAACTCGAATCCGAAGCTGACACCACGTTCGCCTCAGGTTCGTTCCGCGACGGCCAATGCCAAACCGGGCTGATCAGGGCAGAGGCCCTGCACTGCAACGGTCACTTCCGCTACGCCGGGGGCGATGTGAACACCGAGGGCGAACTCGTGGTGCGGGCCAGCGGCTCCACCGGCGACGAACAATTCGACGTTCACGTCGACGGCGAGTCCGTCGCCTCCGTCGACGTCACCGCCACATGGGCCGAATACACGGTCGCACTACCAGCGGGTTCCGCGATCGCCGACATCAAGATCATGTACACCAACGATGCCGTAAAAGGCGACTACGACCGCAACTTGATGGTCGACTACGTGCTACTCGAAGGCATCCGCTACGAGACCGAGGCGGCATCAACCCTCGTCGACGGGGCATTCCGAGACGGAGCCTGCTCAGCCGGCAACCTGCAAACCGACAAACTGCACTGCAACGGCTACTTCCACTACCAAGGCATCCCGACCACGACCACGACCACTGTGGCCCCGACCACCACCACAGTCAGCGAGCCGCCCGCCACGACGACAACCGCGGCCCCGACGACGACTGAGGCCACGACGACGACCGCGGCCCCGCCGTCGACCAGCACTACAGCTCCAACGACAACGACCACGCCAACAGGCGGCACTGCAATGAAGGTCGGGCTCTACAACACCGACAAGTGCGTTGGTTCGGGTGAGTCCGGCTCGGTTCTCCACGTGCAACTGTGTGATTCCGGTGAAGCCGGATCGGTGAGCTTGGGGACTCCCGGGACCGACGGTTACGGACAGATCCGCGTGGACGGTCTCTGTCTGAGCCTGCAGGACGCCTCGCGAGATCCAGGTACTCCGGTAGTGACAAAGCCGTGCGACTCCAGCCCGGAGTCGATGTGGGTTGCCTACGACTGGCGATGGAGCCAGGAAAACGTGATGTTGGAGAACAAGCTGAGCGGGCTCTGTATCGACTCTCGTTCCTGGGATGTTGGAAGCAACTACAGCCAGGAACTTTGCAACCCGAACGACAATCGGACGCAGCTGTGGAACGCCGACTTCGCCGGCGATCTCATAGGTCGTGCCAACAACCGCGTACCCGCCGTCAACGGTCAGTTCCACGGCACGCTCGATTTCGACAGCTTCCACGAGGGAACCTACAAGATGGACTCGTGGACCTTCGGCGACATCGCGTTGTACGCCCCGCCGGGCAAGTTCACAAACGCCGACGCAAACCGCTGGCTGGCCTGGTATTCCCACATGGACTCCCTCCACCGGAAAGTCTGGAATCAGGACAACTTTGAGACCGTGTACCGCAAGAACGACCGCAACCACGGCATGAAAAAGGTTGTGGCCCTCATCGACAAGGGCAAGTGCAGCTGCGGCAACAAGCGGCAGGCTGAGATCCTTGGATTCACTCCTCGAATCGAAGAACAGCCTGCGGAGTGGATGCACCACTGGGTGATGTTCTACGAAATGAACCGTGGCGGCCCGACCCCGAATTTCTATGCTCGGGCAACCTGGCCGAACACTCACCAGGGTGGTCTCATCCTGCCTCACATGATGGCCGCCTTGGCTTTCTACGAGATCGGTGGACCGGCAGGTCTGCATCGCGACGTTCCCGGCGACCTCCTCCAGGGTCTAACCAAATGGAGGGTGACCGAAACGAAGCCACTGGCCCAACGTGACATTCCCGCTGACATTCAAATGGGCATTCTGGTGAAGATCCTGCAGGAGAATGGAAGCGACACCTTCATCAACACCCTGCATGAGATGTCCCGGAAGCCGGATGCAACAAACGCCACTCAGACTCTCTGCGACTTTCGCGATGCCGTGAACAGCACCACGGGCGGCCGCTACGACAAGCAGATGACCGACGATTGGCGTCTGCCCACCAGCTGCTGATCTCCGAGGTGTAGTCAGTCACGTTGATCGGCCCGGCCCCCCATCGGGCCGGGCCGGTCGGCGTTCACCGCTTCATCGACTGCTAGCTCCACTCCCATAGCCAGTCACGAACTTCGGCTTGATGCTCGGGAGCCGCTGTCTTGTTGCCAGGATCAAGAGAAATGATCTCCACCTGAAGACGAGCCGATATCTCGCTGACCCAACTGTCTAGTTTTCCGAAACGGGTGTACACGTAGCGACGCAGTCATCGTCGAGGCAAATCGAACCCAGCTGATTGGTCGGGTCCAGATCAAACGACAGGCTGTGCCGCCGAAGGCGAGACCGTCACCGCAATCCGACGCACAACAACGGCGGCTCGATTGAAGGCAATCTACGGATCCGTTGATGCCGTCGATGCGTTTACCGAAATGATTTCGGAACCCCAAGTGGCGGGCTCAGAGTTTGGCCGAACCCTTGGCGAGGTCATCGCCGCCAGCACCGACATTGCCGTTGCCGACCTACCGTCCTCCGTCTTCCTCCTTGACGCAGACGGAGCCCGCACCGACGGTCGCTCTGGAGACCGTCGCCAGGATTCCGACCAAGGTCGTGGCGGCGACAACCGCCAAGAGCCCCAGTCATGACCGAAGGCAACGCAGGCACGGTTGCGGCTAGTTCATAGACCAGGGCCCGGTGCGCTGTCCAGGCCTGATCGCCGATTCGAACAGCTCAGCGGGTTGGCATTCCGAACACCGATTTCGGCTTTACTTTCACGCTCGATGGTGCGAAAAAGACAGTAGTAACAGATTCACGAGGCCAACACGGAGAGCGCAGACCCAAGGCCCGTCCATCGACGGTGATCTCGGCTACTCGCTCTAAGACTTTCCGGGTCAAATCGGAGGCCTCGTGAATCTGTCGCGTTCAGGGTTCGAAGGTCAGCGCGCCTTTTCGAACAGCACCTTGCGGACGATGTCGCTGGCGGTCAACCGGCCGATTGGTCCGGTGGAGTACAGCGACTGCACAATCTCGCCATCGGGATTAAGCAGCCAGCCGGTCCCGTGGAGAAAGATCTTGTCGCCATCTTGGTAGGGGGCGCCGGTGTCGGCTGACACGGTAGGGGCGTCAAGCTCACCCCACATTCCGAATCCGACGTACAAGCTTTCAAGGAGTTTGGCGACCTTGTCGACCGGGTCCACCGAACCGGCGACAACTTTGATATCGGACGCCTTAAGCGGCATGCCGTGGGTTGCGAAGTCAACTAACTGTTGACGACAGTACGGTCACCAGTCGCCGCGATACAGCAGCACCGCCGCCCAGTTTCCGGCGACCGAGGCCACCATGTCACCGGCCTCACCGTCGTGACGTAACCCCGTTGATCGGCGGCATTTTCGTGCCGTTTTCAAGCATGCGCATTCGCCGAACGTAGCAGGAAAGCCCCCACAACGAAATCCGGGGCGTCGGAGTCACGTCACCCGTCGTGCTGCTCACTGCACGCAAACCCACAGGCGCTGCGGCCTACAGTTTCGAGCTGACCTCGGCTAGAAGCTTTCACGTTGTTTGGGCCTAGCTCCATTCCCAGACCCAGTCTCGGACTTCGGCCTGGTGTTCGGGGGCGGTCGACCCGTTGCCCGGGTCGAGCGAGATGATCTCCACTTGTAGACGGGCCGAGATCTCGCTGCCCCAGCTGTCCGGCTTTTCGAACCGGGTGTAGACATTGCCGACGCAATGGTCGTCGAGGCAAATCTGGCCCAGCTGGTTGGCCGGGTCGAGGGTGAACGACACCGTGTGCCACTCCCGGTCGGCTTCGAGGTGGCCAGCCTGCAGCCACCCCTCCTTCGTCCAGATCTTGAGGTGGCCGTACTTCTCCGACCACGGATTGACCGTCCACTGAAACCCCACTCCATGTTCCAGGCGCTCACCGGCCCCGTCCCAAACGAACAACCCTCCCTCGATGGTCTGTGCGGAGAAGTCCCGGTTGTCGGTGGTCAGTTCATGTGGCAACCGGAAGCGGTACCGAGCGAAATGGTGACGGTCAAGCGCGCTGTTGGCCCACACCGGCATGTAGGTGATGTTGTGAGCCATGATCGCTCGACGCTCCACATTGGCTCGCAGCACGCTGTGATAGGAGAGGTTGTCAGTGACGATGTCGTCGGACCCGACCGGGGCTTCCCCCTCGGCTGCGTGTATGCCGTCGCCGACCACAACTGGCCACTCGTCCAGGTTTCGTCCCGAGAGCACGGCGATCGGAGCCTTCCGAGGCAGCGGTGCCAGATCCGGTTCGAAGACCGGACCTCCGCCCGCTCGAAGCCCCTCGGGCACGACAATGCCAACAGGTGCAAGCTCAGCGCCAGGGTTCCACATCGAATCGACCGATCTGATCTCCGGCTGACCAGACTCATCATCAACAAGACCAAGCGCCAAATCCGATTCGGCGCCCCGACCAGCCCCAAGGGACAGTCGGAGCGCCGATACTTCTCGTGCAAGGGCAAGCCGATTGATCACAGCAGCACCCGTCAGCGCTCCGACTCCCACAAGAAACTGACGGCGTTCCATCGTTTCTTGTATCGACCCGGTTCTGGAGCAGCCTGAGCATCAACTCTGTCGACCCTCTGGCCATTGGGTTCAGTTCACGTCAAAGACGTGGATCACGGGAACCGGGGCGTAGATGTTCTGGGACAGGTCGGCCTTCCACTGCACGATGTACATCCGCCTCGATGCCTCGTCGTACGACAGCGACGACAGCAGCCAGTCACAGGTTGGGATGAGATAGTCCATTGGGTTCCACGTCCGGTACGGCTCAACGTCCCAAGGCTGGATCTCGCCGGCGGCCACCCGGGCCAGGTCAGCCGGATCGTAGAACAAGACCCGAGGCGCATAAGGAGCGCCTAGATAACCCTTGCCCGAGTTGCAGTCGCCCGGTTCAGGTTCGCCGTAGCGGGAGCCTTCAAGGCTCTCGTTGCCGGTTACCACAATGGCGTCGACTCCGTCGGAAGTGGTTATCCAATCAGCACCGGGGCTGAGGTTGGTTTGTTCGTGACCGATCAGCTTGTGGTTCGGGTACGGGTAGTTGGTAAGTTCGATGGCGTCGAGCCGAGTCAAGGGCTCTGCCTGATCAGGCGCGGTGTAGGCGAAGAACGGTGGACCCCAGCTGTTCCTGCTTCCAGTGGCGTTGTGCTGAAATCCGGACAGCAGGCGATGCCCGTCAAAGTGCTGATCGGCGAAATCGACAGGTGCTGTGAATAGGTAACCTGACGTTTCGGCCATGTCGTAGTCACCTAGGTGCCAGGGGCCCTGCGGGTCGGGGTTCGACAGGTCGAGGCTTGAATGACCGTGGCTGGGCACATCGGTCTCGGCCACGTGGTAGTACTGCCAGGCCGACCAATGCAGCCGCGGCCCAATCGAGCTGTCGACCACTTCAAGACCGCCGAAACGAAATTCGTTGATGCCGCCCACGTCACTGCTACCGATGTACTGCATGGCTCGGCCGTTGGTGATGTCGGAGAACGGCTGCAGGAACTCGGCCACCGGAAGACCTTCGGTGCTTCCGAAGTGAAGTTCCGGCTCCGGGATGTCGATCTCGGCGATACCCGGGTTTTGTAGCGGGTGGCCGGCCACGAACAGCGAGCCTCGGAAGGCATCGGTGTTGCCCGGATCCCCGTAGGGGTTGAAAGCCGCCGCCCGGCCGCCGTAGGCGAATGAGGACCCACCACTGTCATCGGCCGGGGCCATGAACGCACCGCGATAGGTGAAGTCGGCCTCAGTGAGCTGCCGGTCAGAGTTGGGTTGCGTTGTCGGCGGCTGACTTGTCGAGGGCTGAGTAGTGGGAGATTGTGTCGTCGGTGGCTGTGTTGTTGGCAGTTGCGTCGTCGGCGAGACAGACGTTGGAGGTAGCGTCGTCGTCGCTTCAGTGGTCGGCGGCTGGCTCGTCGGCGTTTGGGTAGTGGTTGTCGACTCGTTGCACTTCTTCGGTCCGCGACTCGGATCCGAAGAGTGAGGACACCCCGGCTCAGCCGCGGCCGACGACGGACCGGAGCCGGTCATCCCGAACAATGCCCCGGCTAGAAGTCCGGCCATTGTGCACACCACGGCCAGAAACCGGCGCGAGCTGGTATGCGACGAGGTAGGCGAGGACGACTTCTGATCTGAAGTTGTCTCGATACTGGCGGACCAGAACTCGGCGAACTTGGCGTCGTCGGCCTCGGTAGTGGGGTCGTTGTCAGGAAACATACTCACCCAACGCCACCGGCGGCAGTTCGGTTCCAAAGAAATCGCGGAAAATTTGCCGCCTAGTTCAGACCAGCGGCTAGCGCAGCTTGACTCCGGCCGCCACCGGGTCAAATCCTTCCGGCCACGTCGTGTGCTTGTCAGCGGAAACTCCGCCAAAGTCCGCCTGCCGCATGTAGGCACCAGACAACTTCGCACCGCTCAGATCGGCCTCACGAAGATTGGCGAATGACAGCGTGGCCCCACGTAGATTCGCCCGGCACAAATCGGCACCGGCCAAGGTGGCCCTGCGAAGGTCCGCGTCCATCAGGTTTGCCTCACAGAGGTTCGCGTCGGACAGATCCGCTTCGGCCATCTCGGCGTGACGAAAGTCGGCTGACGCCAAGTTCAGATCGCGCAGAACTGATCCGACCAAGTTGGCCGACTGCAGATCGGACTTCGACAAGACCACTCTGGTCAAGACAACCTCGGTCAAGTTCACCCCCGTGAGATAGGCCTGGGACAAGTTGGCCCCGACCAGGTGGACCGACCGAAGGTCTGAACCACTCAAGTTGGCGCCGGTCAAGTCTGCATTCTCAACATCGAGATCGCTCAGATTCGCTCCAGTGAGGTCGACACCAACGGCGGTTGCGTCAGTCAAGTCGGCGCCAAGCAGGTTGACTTCGCGGGTTTGAGCTGATGAAAGGTCGGCTCCGGTGAGGTCGGCCAGCGAGAGATCAGCAGAGTGAAGATCAGCGCCAACCAGTTCGGCGCCGGGCAAATCGGCTGAAGCCAAGTCGGCGCCGTCCAAGATCGACTGGCGCAGCTTGGCACCGCTCAGATTGGCTTCCCGCAGGTTGGCGCCGCTGAGGTTCGCCCCGGTCAGATCTGCCTGGCTCAAGTCGGCACCCCCGAGGTCAGCTCCAAGGAGATCCACAGCGACAAGCATTGCACCAGCCAGGTTGGCCCCACTCAAGTCAATGGTTTCGACCGCTCGCCCCTGCACCCACTCGTTCCACTGTTCCGGCCCACCGGCCAGGAGACGCTCAAGTAGTCGAAGATCGGCCACGAAACCGCCGTCACTTTCCGGAGTGGAGCAACAGCAAATACTGGCCGCCGCCAGGCTCGATGCTGGTAGTGCACTCGAGCGACGGTTCCAAGCGCGAAACACGATCAAGCAGCCACGCTGCCGCCGCTTCGGCGTCGGGCTCAGTCGGACAGCGACCCATGGCCTCACGCCCGCCTTTGCGGCTGAGCCGTTCAACACTGGTGATGATGACGGCCGGGTCAGCCACAAACAACTCGTCAGGCCAAGCGATCTCCGGCTGCCTGGCCCCTTTGCCGGTATTGCAGGCTCGGTGAGCCAAGCGAGGTTCCAGCGGCACGCCCTGAGACCTCGACTTGGTCTTCGACTTGGCCTTGGTGACACGAGAGTCGACGCTGGGACCGAGGTCGTCGTTTACCGACCGGTCGGCGTCAACCGGTTCATCACACAGCCAGCACCGCCAGCCGTCCCGCTCACCGACCTCATCGATGCTGCGGGCATTGGGATCCTGATTGGCCTTGGCCTTCTTCGACGCCCGAGACATGCCCTGCATACTACCGGGTCGATTCAGGGCACGAAGTGTGGGACGCTAGTTCGTGGCATTCGGTCAGTCTTCCGGTCCCCCGGCGACGGGTAAACAGTTGAACGAGCTGTTGGAGTTGCTCTCAGCCGCCGGGCACAGCGACTTTCGCGACGCCCGAGGCCCGATGGGATTCAACCAACGTCAAGCTGGTGGCAAGTTCACCAGGGATGAGGCCGACGAGTTCATCGAACAACTTCAAACCGAGGTGTATGGCGACGGCCCGCCAGCCGGGTCACGCCCACCCGACGCCTCCCGCAGTGCTTCACGCGCCGCGCCTCGCCAATCTCAGTCCAAGATCGTGGCCCGGCCGCAGAACAAACAACGGAAGCCGTCGGTCAGGACGGCAGCTCCACGAACATCTGCGCCACGAACATCTGCGCCACGGGCAGCCGCCAGTCGGCCACCAACAAAGAAGCAGCTGGAGAGCGTATCGGCCGAGCTCTTGGCCGAGGAGCTTCGACGACGAGGCTGGACTGTAGAAGAGCCGTAGGCGACAGTAGTTCTAGTATTGACGTCGATTTACCGATACTGCTGTGCTGTCATAGGATCCAGTCATGCAGTTTCATCTCGCAGTCAACATGGAACGCATCTCGCCCGACACCGATATGGGCGCAGTGCGCGATCACACCCTGGCCATGGTGCAGATGGCTGATGCAGCCGGGTTCGAGGTCGTCTGGGCGGCCGAGCATCACGCCCTGGAAATGACCATCGCCCCCAACCCGTTTCAGCTTCTCACCTGGTGGGCCGACCACACCAACGACATCCGTCTGGGGTGCGGAGTAGCCAACGCCGCCTACTGGCACCCCATCAACTTGGCCGGCGAGGCGGCCATGACCGATCTGCTTTCGGGAGGACGACTGGAGATGGGTGTTGGGTCGGGGGCGTACCAGCGAGAGTTCGACCGGATGAAACCAGGGCTTCAACAAACCGACGGCTACAAGCACATGAACGAGATGCTCCCGTTGCTGCGCCGGCTGTGGAAAGGCGACGTGGCCCACCACGGTGAGTACTGGCAGTTCCCCACCTCCACGTCATGTCCGAAGCCGGTGCAGGATGAGGTTCCGATGTGGGTGGCGGCCCGCGCTCCGGTCACTTTCGATTACGGAGTGGCCAACGACTGCAATGTCTTGAGCTGGCCGTTCACCATGCCGTTCAGCGAACTGAAGGAGTACCGGCAACGCTTGGACAACGCCATCGCTGCCAACGACGGCAGGTTCAACGGCCGGTGGGCGGTGATGCGCCACGCCTCGGTCTATGACAACGAAACCGACCGGGCCGCCGCCATCGACTCGGTTCGCCACATCCTCGGCCTGTTCGGCAATCTGATGATGAAGAAGGGTGAGGTGGTCAACGGCTTCCCCGACCACATTGCGCCAGAAGAGTTGGAAGGCAACGTCCGGTTCGACCCTCAGATGTTGGAGACCAACCTGATGTTCGGCTCACCCGATGAGGTCACAACCAAGTTGCGGGCGTACGAGGAACTGGGAGTGGACTCCTTCATCTACTACGCATCGATGGGACTCGGCCACGATCAACAGCGACGGTCACTCCAGCTATTCATCGATCACGTCCTACCCGAGTTCGCCTAGTGGACACCGCTGCGGTGACGGGCCGAACATCAGACGGAACCGCCTATCGAACGACAGGGCCCGCCGATGGGCCAGCGGTCGTACTGATCCACGGGCTCGGGCTCAGCCAAGCTCTCTGGGACGACCATGTCGGGTTCTACACCGACCGGTATCACACCATCACCTACGACCTGTACGGTCACGGCGAAAGCGCTCCTGTTCCGGCTGAGATGCGACCGGCGTCATTGACCGGCTACGCCGCCCAGCTTGCCCGGCTACTCACCGAGCTGAAGGTCGGTTCTGCTCACATCGTGGGGTTCTCCATCGGAGGAATGATCAACCGACGCTTCGCTCTCGACCACCCGACGTTGACTCGATCGCTTGTGATCATGTCGTCGCCCCACGATCGGGGTGACGACGGCCAACAGGCGGTCGAAGCCCGGGCGGCCTCGGTGCGAGACCAGGGGGCCATGGCCACCATGGACGCTGCCCTGGTCCGTTGGTTCACCCCGGGTCACCTGGAGGTCCACCCCGAGCACGAAGAGCAGGTGCGGGCCTGGCGCTTAGCCGCCGATCCCGAAAGTTACGCCCAGGCCACCTGGGTGCTGGCCAACGGCGTCCGCGAGCTCATAGCCCCCGACCATCAGCCATCGGTTCCCACTTTGGTGTTGACCGGGGCCGACGACACCGGCAGCACAGCGGCAATGAGCAAGGCCATCTCCACCGCCATCGCAGGGTCCACTTACGCCGTCATCGACAGCTACCGACATCTGGGTCTGCTGGAATCGCCCGAAGCCTTCTCCGACCCGGTTCGAGCATTCCTCGACCGGCTTGAACACGGCGGCTAACTGTTAGAAGGACCACTACAAGCAGCTTGCTCGGACTAAAGCTGGAATACGTGAATAACCGGCACCGGTGAGAACTCTTCCTGCGAGGTGTCGGCCTCAATCTGCACGATGTAGGCCACGTTGTTCTCAACGTCGAACGAGATCGAGCTGAGGAACCAGTCACATCTCGGGATCAAGTGTTCGGCAGGATTCCAGCTGCGGTACGGCTCCAACGCAGCGGGTTCCATCTCGCCGCTGGCGACAGCGGCCAGATCGTCAGGCCGATAGAACATAATCTGAGGCTCGTAGGGGTCAGCATGGATTCCGGCGTATTGACTGCAATCACCCTCATTAGGTAGTCCCTCTCGAACCTCGCCTAAGCCGCGCCGCCCGACGGTAACAACGGCTGATAGCCCATCGGACGTGGTCACCCATGCTGCGCCCGGTGCCACGTCGGCCCGGCCGTAGTCGGCCAACTGATCGCCATCGAGGTAGGAAGCCAATTCAAGTGCGTCGACCCGACTGTTCGGCTCCCCAGTATCCGGCGGGCTATAGGCAAAGAACGGTGGACCCCAGCTTCGGGTGCTCGACGTCGCCTCGTCCTTATGGCCGGTGATCAACTGCCTGCCGCCGAAGTGTTGGTCGGCGAAGTCGTTGGGAACCGTCAAGAGGTAGCCAGCGGTGACGAGATTGTTGGCTTCTCCTAAGAACCATGGCCCTTGAGGGTCCGGCTGGCCGAGATCGAGGCTGGAGTGGCCGTGACCGGGGATGTCACTGTCAGTCACGTTGTTGTACTGCCAGATCGACCAGTGAAGTCGACTGCCAGTAGGACCGTCGACCACCTCGAGACCGCCGTAGCGGTACTCGCCGTCGCCGCCCACTGATTCCGATCCGACAAACTCAAACGCCCGACCGTCTGTGATGTCGGCGAATGGTTGGAGTACTTCGGCTACCGGCAAACCCTCGGTGGAACCGCGGTGAGCTGCCGGTTCGGGAATGGTCAGCTCGGCCACGCCCGGATTGTCCTGTGGGTGCCCAGACATGAACAGCGAGCCGGTGAAGCTGTCGGTGTCATCGGGGTCACCGGACGGGTTGAAGGCCGAAACCGCCCCACCAAATGCGAACTGGGAGTCACCGACTTCGCCAGCCGGTGCCAGGTACGCACCCAGGTAGGCGAAGTCGTCTTCGGTAACAAGTCCGTCCTCGGAAGCGACAAGGTCCTCCTCGCCAATACTGTCTTCAACAATGGACTCATCTTCAACAACGCTGTCTTCGGGCTGCGGTTCCCCTTCTTCTTCTTCCGGTTCGCCGTCGTTGTTTTCGTTCAGGTCTTCGCTCTCGGTGGTTCCGTCGGTTGTGACCTCGATCGACTCCTGGATGGGGGCGAACGCCAACCAGCCGGCAACTCCGACGGCGAGCACGGCTAGACCGACAGCTCCTGAGGTCAGGCGTTGAGAGGTTCGAGTTCGCTGGGCGGCGCGACCTTTTACCGACGACAATGACCCCGGTTCAAGGTCAACCGCGGTGTCTGCTGATTCGAACAACTGGCGGAGTTCGTCTTCAGGCGTCATGAGCGCTCCTCGATGAGATGACGTAGCCGGTCGATTGACCGGGCCAATCTGCTCTTCACGGTTCCCTCCCGAATTCCAAGCGTCTCTGCCGTCTCGGCCACCGACATTCCGAGCGAGAATCGACAAGCCACGACGGTTCGTTGATCCACCGTCAGCCGTTCCATGGCGTTCATTAGGTCAACGTGGTCGGCGAACCCGGTCGGGTGAACTTCGTCGGCTCGGCGATGAACGAACTCGTCGTCGGCCACCAACCATTCCCGCCTTTTCTCCCGGCGTCGACCTCGCAACCATGACAGACCCCACCGCCGACCGGTAACAAACACCCATCCAGCGGGATTGGCTGTGACCCCAAGCGTGTCCCACCGCTGATAGGCCCTGGCCATCGCTTCGTCAACGGCTTCCTGCCCTAGCGAAGCATCGCCGAAGGTATAGGTGAGCGCCCGGCCGATTTCGTCCCGGTGGTCGGTGTAGAACTGGTCGAAATCTCGCATCGCCGAAGACAAAGAGCGTACCTGAACTGACAGCGCGGTTGTACTTGGGCGTTGGGCCAAGACCGACATTGATGTTCCGGACAGACTGCTCACGACCACTCAACGCCACCGCCAGCCAATCGGTTCCAACAAAGTCCAAAAAAGTCGCCCGATTTGGTTAAAGCCACCCAGTTTTAACGTAACAACATGATGTTACGCTGACACCGCTCAGCGACCCAGAACACCGATCGTCGAGCAACCGCCGCCAACGTCGGGCGAGATCATCGCACCGTCAGAAGGAACAATCATCATGAAACCTCAGTTTCCTACCGCCATTCGTCGCGCCCGATCTTCGCGTCTAGCACTAGGGGCCAGCGTTGTCGCCGCCACGACATTCGCCTTAGCCAGTCCGAGTTCGGCCGACCACACCCATTCCAAGAAGACCGGAAACGGCACATGTGTTCTGCTGGCTCCAAAAGGTGGGGAGGATCAGGTCAGCCTCCCGTACGCCACCGAGCAGCAAGTCGAGGCCACCCGAGCCCACCCCATCCACCTCCGAGTCCATCTGGGCCAGCCCGGCTCTGACGGTTCGATCGGTGTTTACGGATCAGCCGGGGATCCCTGTGCCGATTCCGGGCGTTACGTGAACCTCAGAACCAACATCGAGTAGTGGCTATGCCAAGCAGTCGGGACTAGTAGTTGGGACTGCTTGTTGGGATTAGTAGTTGATGGTGACAGTGGTTGACGACGATGAGGTGTCAGCTTCGACTAAAACACCGTGTACCCGCCGTCGAGACACACTTCTTGTCCGGTGTGGTACGTCTGGGTCGGGTCGGCCAGGAAGGCCCCAACTTGGCGAAACTCGGAGGGTTCCGCCCAGCGTCGAACTGGAGTCCGTTTGATCGTGGCATCGCGAAAGGCGTCCCACTGGTAGGCGCCGCTGGCCAGGTCGGTCACAGTCCATCCCGGCAGCAGCGAATTGACCCGAATCTGATAACGGGCCAGACCCACTGCCAAGGC
Organism: uncultured Acidimicrobiales bacterium; assembly: GCA_938002965.1. Taxonomy (GTDB): domain Bacteria; phylum Actinomycetota; class Acidimicrobiia; order Acidimicrobiales; family SZUA-35; genus JAHELU01. Next base: position 131,188 of record CALKZY010000013.1, read on the forward strand.
GCGAACCAAACCGTTGAGGGCCGTCTTTGCCGTTCCATACGCTTCGTTGCCGGCGGCGCCGTGGATAGCTGAAGTGGACGAAACAGCCACCAGGCTGCCACCCTCACCCTGTTCAACCAACGCCTTGGCCGCTTCCCGCAGCGTCAAGAAGACGCCGTCCAGATTGGTAGCCATGACCGTCCGCCACTCTTCCAGTGGCAGCTCAAGAAATGGCGTGCCGGTACCGCTGCGCCCGGCATTGGCGAACAGTCCGTCCATGCGGCCGAACGCCTCGGTCGAGCGCCGAACTGACTCGATCACTTGCGCTTCGTCGGTAACATCACATACCAACGACGTGGCACGCCCGCCCAGTTGCTGAAGGTGTGCCTCGGCGTCAGCGTTCTTGGTTTCATTGCGACCCCAGATCACCACTGATCCGCCAGCCATGACGATGCCTTCGGCCATTCCCAAGCCGATTCCTCCGTTGCCCCCGGTCACCACAAACACTTTGCCTGAGAGGTCGATCACGCCTCACACCCTTTCGCGCTGGTCGACCACAACGATAGGGCATTGTCGAGAGCTGCTGTGGCTGGCGCCGAGGTCAAAGGGACGACCCCGGCCGACATCGAGCTTGACGGCCCACAGGGCACGTTCATCGGTGAAGACGCCGGTGGCTTCAACCTGGACAAGCTGCACCCCACCGAATAACTCGCAGTGAAGTAGGCGTGCGAAGTAGCTAGTTACGTCAGCCGAGGGCGGCCCAGCATCATGCGGGTCGCCCTCGCTGCGTCCCGCATACCGCGGTGGAGGTTCGACCCGGCGCCCATCAGTCGCCGTGGCGGATGTCGGCTATGACCAGCCAAGTACCGCCGATGGCAACGAGTAGTCGCTCGTCGTCAGCTACTGAGGCGCCTTGCCGTCCGGTGACAGAGCGTCGTCGCCTTCGAGACTCAAGTCATTCAAGGCCGTGTCGATGGCGTCGAGATCGATGCTCAGGGCATCAAGATCGGACATCGTAGGCAGCGGGTCCATGCTCGGGAGCGGCAACTCGTCTTGCACCACGCCGACGGCGGGCTCTGAACCCGCATCGTCAGATGCTGAACCGGTCGGCGTCAGTTCCGTCCCATCCAAGGCGTTCTCTAGGCGTGTCAGTTGGGCGGCCAAACCGGTTAGGTCCAGTCTTGGCCGCTCTGAACCTGCTTCGCCATCAGGCCTGACTCCAACCCCGACTCCGACCGCGAGATCAGGAGTGGGATCATCCGAACCTGTCGGCACGACATGCGTTTCAAGTTGGACCTCAGCTGGTCCGCTTTCCGAGGTCGGCTCGGTCCGGTCCAATACACCAGTCTCGACGTCCGGTTCCCCGCTCGGCTCGGCGACATCATCATCGGATTCGACCCCAGAATCTGACTCGACAACCTCATCATTATCGGGGGCTTCGTCGAGCCCAACCGCCGGAACCTGATCGACACCCTCAATGGAACCCGCAACGCCAACAGCGTCCAACGACACCACATCAGCATCAGCATCGAGATCGACACCGCCATCGCCATCGCCATCGCCACTGGAATCGCCACTGGAATCGTCACCGATCCCCTCTACTGAGAAATCTGTGAGCACCATCGGCTCGACCGACTCGGCCGACATCTCAGAACCGGCCTCAGCGACAGCATCGGTGAGGGATTCGCCTACAAAGGCAGACTCGACCTCCGCCTCCGAGAGAGGCTCAAGGAGAACCTCCGGATCGGTAGCAGACACCACCGACTCCGCAGCCTCATCGGACCGCTCAGCATCGACAGGAGGCCGCCCATCAACATCGACACTGTCGACGCCATCAACACCGACAGTCCCAGCTGACTCGACAACCTCATCAGGTTCGGACGGTTCGTCGAGCCCAACCGCCTGAACCTGACCGACACCCTCAATGGAACCCGCAACGCCAACAGCGTCCAACGACACCACATCAACATCAACATCAACATCAACATCGGCATCGGCATCGGCACTGGAATCGTCACCGATCCCCTCTACTGAGAAATCTGTGGACGCCATCGGCTCAGCGTCGGTGGGGGATTCGCCTACAAAGGCAGACCCGACCTCAGCCTCAGAGAGCGACTCAACAAGCACCCCCGGATCGGCAGCAGACACCACCGACTCCGCAGCCTCATCGGACCGCTCAGCATCGACAGGAGGCCGCCCATCAACATCGACACTGTCGACGCCATCAACACCGACAGTCCCAGCTGACTCGACAACCTCATCAGGCTCGGCTACCTCATAAGGCTCGGACGGTTCGTCGAGCCCAACCGCCGGAACCTGACCGACACCCTCAATGGAACCCGCAACGCCAACAGCGTCCAACGACACCACATCAACATCAACATCGAGGTCGACATCAACATCGACGCTGGAATCCTCGCCGATCCCCTCTACTGAGAAATCTGTGAGCACGATCGGCTCGACCGACTCGTCCGACATCTCAGAACCGGCCTCAGCGACAGCGTTGTAGCCGGCCGACTCAGCAATCGGATCTTCTACGCCAGAGCGCCACCCCAAGTCGGTGTCAACCGACACATCTCGCTCAACCTCACCCTGAACATCAACGTCAGGCTGCAGCTCAGACTCGTTCTCGCGATCGGCCGCTCCAATCGCAGCTGACGGACCGACGGGTGCAACCGTCTCCACCACACCGTCCGACACTTCAAGATCAAGATCAAGATCAAGATCAGAGTCAGAGTCAGAGTCAGAGTCGATCTCGGGCTCGACAGCCTCTCCAGACCCAACACGTTCCTCGCCAAGCTCGACTCCGGGGTCCGGTTCATTCGTATCGACGCGATCCACATTGAAGCGGCGCACCTTGGCATGATCCCCATCCAAACGGCCCACATCGACGTTCTCAATCGAATCGTCGAGACTACTTTCCTCAGCGGGCCGATCCTCAGGCACCACCACCTCAGGCACCACCACCTCAGGCACAACCACCTCAGGCACAACGACCTCAGGCAAGCCGTCTGAATGCTCTGCCCCGGACACAGCCTCGGGCTGGGCGTCCGGCTCTATCTGCCCATCGGGCTCGACGGTCGGGGTCGGCTTGTTATCTGATGACTTGCGAGCCGACCATCGCGATCGGGCAGCCTTGATTCGATCCACTATCCGGGTCACGAAGCGAAACACTCGACCATGGTGGCAGCAAGTGTCGTTGTTTCAACCAACAGGGGCTGCACTACGCTCGGGGCCAGTTCAAGGGAGTGAACCAAAATGAGCGAGCCAACCAGCATGCGATACCGGGATGAAGCCATCGGACTGTCAAGCCCCGATGGGGTCACCATCGTCGGGGTCAATCTCGAAATCCCGTCGGCTGACCCCATTAACTTCCACCAAGCCATCACCGATCCGGAGTCCTGCCCAAAGACCACCATCGACGGAAAGCTGTTTATGCAACCCGTCGAGCAGACAGGCGATGCCCCCCAACCCTTGGTCATCGTGGTTCCCGGCAGCCTCGGTGTCGGGCCCAACCACAGCGCCCATGCGACCACATTGGTGGGCGACGGCCATAACGTCTTCGTGCTCGACCCGTTCGGGGCGCGTGCCGTGACGTCCACCGTGGCCAATCAAACTCACTACAGCTTCGCCGCCAGCGGCTTCGACGTGTTGGCCGCGTGGAAGGTGCTCGCCGCCGACGACCGGATCGACAGTCGACGTGTCAATGCCCAAGGGCACAGCCGCGGTGGATCGGCTGTTCTGACCGCAGCCATGCGTCGCTTCGCCGACCCCATCGTCGGGCCAGGTAATGGCCTGGCCGGGATCTACGCCGTCTACCCATGGTGCGGCTACATGTTTCGTGACCCGTCGGTTGGGTCGACCGTGGTGCGATCAATCGTGGGCGACCTCGACGATTGGTTGTCCCCGCAACAGGTTCAGGGCCAGATTCACGCTATTGCCGCCACTGGCGCCCAGGCCACAGTCCGCGTTGTGCCCGGAGCATGTCACAGTTTCGATCGCCTACAGAATCGGGAAGTGCTCGAAGATGCTTCAGTGGCTCCCGGAGCACCCGCCACCTTCATCGAGGACGACGGGTCAATGGCCTGCCCGTACTTCGAGCAACCATCGGCCGATCTAACCGATCGAGACGTCTTTGTCGCCGCCATTAAGGCCGGCCACGGAAAGAAGGGGGCCACCATCGGTTCGGTTGAGGGTCAACCCAAGCTGTTCGTCGAGGACATGTTGGCCTTCCACCGTCGCCTACTGGGTACGAATTGAGAAGGCTGATCGTGCGGTAACGTCGAGAGCCATGCCGGTCCACTTCACCGAAACAGAAATGACAGAGCGGACGCAACGGGCGTCAAGCGCTGTGAGCGATGCAGGTCTGGACGCTCTGCTTGTCTTCAAACAGGAGTCGATGTATTGGCTCAGCGGGTACGACACGTTCGGATACGCCATGTTCCAGTGTCTGGTACTCACCGCTGACGGTCGACAAACCCTTCTCACCCGCATGCCCGATCGGGGAACGGCGAGATACACCTCCAACCTTGACGACGTCCGCATCTGGACCGATGTCGAAGGTGTCGACCCGGCCCAGGATCTGTTGATCATCTTGGATGACCTCGGCCTCAAGGGTGCTCGACTGGGCATCGAGCTAGATAGCTACGGGCTGAAGGCTTCCAACTGGATACTGTTGCAGGCAGCGTTGGACGGCTTCTGCACCTGGACTGATGCCTCCACTGTTATCCAGGAGCTGCGCCGCACCAAGAGCCCGGCCGAGCTGACCTACATCCGCCAGGCGGCGACACTGGCCGACGACGCCTGGGACGCCGCTGTCAACCGGGCCGCAGCCGGTGTGTCTGAAGCAGACGTTCTGGCCGACATGCAAGATGTCATGCTGCGGGCCGGAGGTGACTACGCCGGCAACGAACTGATCATCGGTTCGGGCCCGGCGGCGCTGATGGTTCGCTACACCTCGGGCCGCCGCATACTGTCAGCGCAGGACCAGCTGACGCTGGAGTGGTGTGGCGTGCAGCGGCGCTACCACGCCGCCATGATGCGCACCCTCTTGATCGGCGAACCGTCGAAGGAACATCAGGCCATGCACGCCGCCAGCCGGGCCGCGCTGGAAGCCTGCGAGTCGGTGATTCGACCGGGAGCAACGCTGGGTGAAGTATTCGACGTGCACGCAGCCGTCTTGGACGAAGCAGGTTTCCAGCGGCATCGTATGAACGCTTGTGGATACGGCATGGGCGCCGTTTACGCTCCCATTTGGGTCGACTGGCCAATGCTGTACCACGGGAACCCCCTGACGTTTGGCGTCAACCAGGTGTACTTTCTCCACATGATTCTGCTCAACCTCGACGACGGCGTGGCCATGACTCTCGGCCATTCGGTGGAAGTCACCGACGACGGCTGTCAACGCCTTAGCCGCTCCCCACTGGACCTTGTAACAAGATAGGCGTAAGAAGATAGGCGCAACGAGATAGGCGTGATGAAGTGAAAGCAACAAGATGAAACCAGGCATCAAATTTGACGACGGACGATTCGATCGGGCGAAGCTGGGCTTCGTCCTGCTGTCAAGCGAGCAGACGGTCGAAAGTGACATGATGCGCTGGGCCCCTGAGGGCGTAGGCGTGCACTTCACCCGGGCACTCAACCCCGATCAGATCACCGTAGAAACTCTCGGCGCCATGGCCGACTCGCTGGCACCGGCCGCCGCGGTACTTGCCCCCAACGCCGACCTCGATGTCATCTGCTACGCCTGCACAAGCGGAAGCGTGGTCATGGGCGAAGACTTGGTATGCCGGCAACTTCAAGCCGGCAATCCAACGGCCAAGGCGACCACGTTGGTCAGCGGCGTGTTCGCTGCCCTGGATGCGCTTGGAACCAAACGAGTGGTGGTCGGGACCCCGTATTTGGATGACATCAACCGTATTGAGGCCGACTATATGATCGCCAAGGGTTACGACGTCGTAGACCTCCAAGGCCTAAACATCACTAACGACTCCGACATGGTGCGGGTGACCCCCGACTACATCCGGGACTTCGCTATCAGCTTGGACCGACCGGAGGCCGAGGCGATCTTCATCAGCTGTGGGGCGCTACGGACAATCGACGTAGTGGAACAAATCGAAGCGGCAACCGGCAAGCCCTGCGTCACCAGCAACCAGGCCATGTTGTGGCATTGTCTTCGCCTGGCCGGTATCGATGATCGGTTTGACGGGCTCGGGCGACTGGCCCGTGAGCACTAGGCGGCCGACACCCCAGGTATCAGGGTGACTCGTCGCTGGTAGCGGCAGGAGACGCACCTTCGTCGTCAAGGTCAATGTGGTTCACCGGTTCGGCCGAAGCGCGAACCACACCAAGCAGGTTGGCGGCGATTCGATGCATAAACCGGTAGTAGATGGCGAGGCCGACAACATCACGGGCCGGTTCGTCCGACATCACGTAGCTGTCCATGCGGGCCTGGCAAACGGCGATCACCATGTCAACCTCATCCCGGTATTGCCGAACGGCATCGGGCCCAGGGTCGCTGGTTGTCATTAGCTCGGCCGCTCGTGAGAACAGCACGGAGACTGCTTCTCGTTCGCTCATGAGCGTTTCGGCATCAGGTGCGGCCGTCAGAGCAACACCTGACTCGTTCAGTTCGAGAATGTCCTTGGCGAAGTCGCCAACCCGCTCGATCTTCTTAAGCAGCAGCGTCAGACCGAGCACGGTCTCGATGTCGGAACCGCCTCGGGCTGAAATGTGTCGCATGAGATCGCTGCGAAGGCGTTGCTCAGTGCGGTTGATCCGGCGATCGGTTTCCCGAATTTCGCGGGCTGTAGCTTCGGCGTCGGCATCGGTCAACAGAGCATGTGTGGCCAGGTTGAACGAATGGTGGGCTAGTCCGAGCATTTCAATGGACTGCGAGACAACGTGTTCGAAGTCGCCGTGCTCAGAACTGCCCCTAATTATCGACAGACTCATGGTGCTGCCCCCTAAGAAACCGATTCTACCTTGGCGCCCCGGCTGAACCATTAGAGCGAGCCTCTGGTAAAACAGTCCAGCGGAGGACCCCATGACTCACCTACACGAAGAACAGCTCGATATCACGACGCCCGATGGCGACATGCCGACGTTCGTGGTCCACCCGGCCGATGCTGGCCCCTATCCGGTTGTGCTGTTTCAAATGGACGCACCCGGCATGCGAAGCGAAATTCACGACATGTGTCGCCGGGTGGCGGCCGAGGGCTACTACGTCATTTCGCCCATGCTTTACTACCGGTGGGTGCGCTCCTACAACCTGTTCGAAACTGGTGACCGAGACCGCATGTTTGAGCTGATGAACGGCTTGAGTAACGCTATGGCCTCGGCCGATGCTGCCGCTTGCTTCGATCATGCTGACAACGACGACGCGGCCGACGCCACCCAGTGCGGAACTGTCGGCTACTGCATGAGCGGTCCGTTTGCCATTGTCGTAGCTGCCGACCACGCCGAGCGGGTTCAGGCCGCTGCTTCCATTCACGGTGTGCGCTTGGCCGTCGATGCCGACGACTCGCCTCACCACCGGCTTGGCGATGTCACCGGCGAGATCTACGTGGCCTGCGCCGAAACCGACGAGTACGCCCCGCCGGAGATGATCGAGAAGTTCACTGCCGCCATGACTGCTACCGGAACCGCTGGCCAGGTCGAGTGGTATCCGGGAACCGAACACGGCTTCGCCTTCGCCGAAAGACCACACTATGTGCCCGATGCCTCAGAACAGCATTGGAGTCGGATCCTCGATCTGTTCAACCGACGACTGGTCCAGCAGTAGTTCGATGTCAGTTCAACGCCTGTCGACCCTCAACCGGTCCGTGGAAGGTCGAGTCACCCTGATAACCGGAGCCGGGTCGGGAATGGGCCGAGCTACTGCCTATCTGTTCGCCGACGAAGGTGCCTACGTTGCTGTCACCGATGTCGATCACACCGCAGCTGAAGAGGTTGCCGGCGAGATTGTTCAAGCTGGGGCCACGGCCAGAGCTTGGGCGCTGGACGTTACCGACCCGAATCAGGTCAACGAAGTAGTGGAGGGCACCGTCGGGCACTTTGGGCGGCTAGATCATGTCATCAATAACGCCGGCCTGGCCCGATTCGCCGCCATTGACGACCCACACTATGAAGAGCAATGGACGATAAGCCTCGACGTTTTATTGACCGCTCACACCAGAACGGTGCGAGCCGCTCTAGCCCATCTCCGGTCATCGGACGCCGCCCGCATCGTCAACATTTCATCCACTGAAGGATGGGGCGCCACGAAGTATGCCAGCCCATACACGGCGGCGAAACACGGTGTAATCGGACTGACCAAGTCGTTGGCCGTCGAGCTGGGTCGTGGCGGCATCACTGTGAACTGTGTCTGCCCCGGACCTATCGACACCGCCATGACGGCCGCGGTTTCCCAGGCGGACAAGGAAACGTTTGCCAAGCGTCGGACCGCCGTCGGCCGGTACGGCACAGCGGAGGAAGTGGCACACGCAGTCTTGAACTTTTGCCTACCGGCCTCCCAGTACATGACCGGTGCCGTATTGCCGGTTGATGGTGGACTGCTGGTCAAGAACACTTGACCAGCCAATTGGAACGATTAAGAGAGCGAGCACTTCTCACATGACTCCGACCGGAGCGGCCACGACCGTCGCCCACCAGGTAATCGAAGCTATACGGCTCAGCGGCATCGACACCCTCTACTGCCTCCCAGGCGTTCAGAACGATGACTTCTTCGATGCCCTAGTCGATGCACGCGACATCCGAACGGTGGTAGCCCGCCATGAGCAGGGCGCAGCCTACATGGCCATGGGTGCTGCCCAGGTCACCGGCAAACCATCGGCGTGCTGTGTGGTCCCTGGTCCCGGTCTGCTCAACGCATCAGGAGCATTGACCAGCGCCTACTGGGCCTACGCTCCGGTATTGGCGGTCGTCGGCCAGATCGCCACCTTCCAACAGGGCCGCGGTTTGGGTGTCCTCCATGAACTACCAGATCAAAGTGCGGTGTTGAAACAGGTCACCAAGACATCAGAGCTCATCAACGACCCGTCGCGGGCCAACATTCAGATCCAGTCGATTCTCGACCAGCTGCACAGCGGTGTACCTCGCCCCGTCGGACTTGAAGTTCCAGTCAACGTCTGGGGTAAGCCGATCGACGGGCCAATCGAAGCCCCGACCGTGTCCACCCCGCACCCCGACTCCGTCGACGTTGAGGCAGCAGCAACCCTCATCGAGCAGGCCAAGAACCCTTTGATCGTTGTCGGGTCCGGGGCCTACGAGGCATCAGCCGAAGTCAAAGCGTTGGCCGAGCGGCTTCAGATTCCGGTCACCACCCGTCGGATGGGTCTCGGTGTTCTTCCCCACGATCACCCGCTGTGGCTGCCGCTGCCGGCCACCTACAAGATGTGGCCCGATGTCGACGTCGTCATCGGAATCGGATCTCGGGTCGAGTGGCCGCTCAATTTGTGGGGCACCGACGCCGGTCTTCAACTGGTCTCAATAAACATCGACCCCGAAGAAGTAAAGCGGCATCCGAACCTGCCAGGCGTCGGACTGTGCGGCGACGCCGCTGCGGTCTGCACCGAGTTGCTAGCGGCCATCGGCCCCGGAGAACGCCAATCGAAGGCGGCCGAAGTTGACCGTCAACGCCAAGCCTTCATGGAGGCAGCCGAGTATCTGGAGCCACAGAAGGAGTACACGGCAGCCATCAATGCCGAAACACCGGAAGACACCGTCATCGTGGAAGACGTCACTCAGATCGGTTTCGCCAGCCACCTTTTCCTGCACCGCAGCCAGCCTCGAACGTTTTTGAGCTCCGGGGCGGCCGGCACCCTAGGGGCGGGAACAGCGGTCGCCATCGGAGCGGCCGATGCCACCGACCGACCAGTGGTCTGCATTACCGGCGACGGCGGCTTTCTGTTCACGGCAACCGAGTTGGCCACTGCGGTACAGCACGAAATTCCAGTCAACATCGTGCTGTTCAACGACGGAGCCTACGGCAACGTCAAGCGAATCCAGCAAACCCGATTCGGGCCGGATCGAACTATCGCGTCGACGTTGCAGAACCCCGACTTCGCCAAGTTTGCCGACGCGTTCGGAGTTCGCTATTGGCACACCGACTCACCCGACGGCTTGGCATCGGCCCTGCCCGACGCCGTTGCCCACCAGGGTCCGACACTGATCGAAGTTGAGGTCGGCGAGATGCCAAACCCGTGGCCGCTCTTCGTGCCCGGCCCCAAGAGGGGACAGCGGGCTTAGAAGTCCACCGATCGGCTAGGAGTCGGCCACCTCGTCCGTTGCCGCCTGGCCCGGTGCTGCTGGCGTTTCCACTGGTGGCTCAGGCACATCAACAGGCGGACCAGACCCACGCGGAGTCTCAACAGGAGGTCCAGGCCTGTCGACGGGAGGCTCAGCTGGAACTACAAAGGCGGGAGGGGTAGCCGGCGGACCAGAATCAACCGGCGGACCACCAGAACCAGGACGATCACCCGGCGGAGTTACGGGAGACTCGCCCCCCGGAGGTTCCTGGCCTGAGCCTTCATCAGTATCGTCGTCGACCTCGACCTCATCGTCAACCTCGATCTCGTCATCGTCGCCGTCGTCGTCGTCGTCGTCGAGTTCTACCTCAGCGTCATCATCCACATCAGGCGTTTCGGCCTCATCGTCCACTTCAGGCGGTGTTTCGACTCCATCGTTGTCAGCTTCAACATCGGCAGGCTCGTCAACGTCGTCTGCCACATCTTGGTCCGACGGAGGTGAGTTCTCGACATTGATGGCAACCGACTCGTCCACAACAACCGGCGGAGTATCCGACGCCAACAACTCCTCGGCCTCATCATCGGTCACCAATTCCGACGTCACATAGGCGGCGGAGACCTCAGCAGCCTGCGGCGGTGCTGCTACCTGCTCAGTCGGCGACGATTCAGAAGACGACGGTGCAGAAGACGACGGTGCAGAAGACGACGGTGCAGAAGACGACGGTGCAGAAGACGACGATTCAGAAGACGACGATTCAGAAGACGACGATTCAGAAGACGACGATTCAGAAGGAGCCTGTGTTGCCGCTGGCTGCGCTACGGGAGACAGGACGGCGGACGGCGATGGTGAGCTGGGCGAGATACCGGCACTGGATGTCGGAGACTCGTTCACCGGTGTATCCGACCGGCCCGTCCCCGTGGAGACAGGCGACTCGTCGCCGTTGGAGATGACGCTCTGGTCCAAGCTCCCGGCTGGAGAGGAGTCAGCCCGAGCTGGCTCCATAGCGTCTTGCGATGTCCCATCCTGAGATGCGGCGGCCGCGCTCGCACTGACATCGCTAACCGCGGCCGAGAACTCGGTCGTCTCGCTAGTGGGCGAATCGTCCATCGCCGCTAGTTCGAAGTTGAGGTCCGGCGGAGGGTCGACCTCGCCGGTTGGCTCCTCAGCGGAAGACCTAGACGAAACGTCCGGCGTGACTTCGGTGGATCCTTGACCGTCGACATCGGGAGTTTCTTGTTCGACGGTGTCTTCGGCGTCGGACTGTGGGTTGGCCGCCAGGTCCGCCTCCTCAGGCCCTCGACCATCGTTACCTCCGGCGGCGCTTGCCACTCCGGGGGCGACAAACTGAACCAATGGGCGCAGGTACTCGTCAGCCTCGGACCAGATGACTTGACCGAATCCGAACGCAGCCAGTCCGGCATAGGCGACGACGGCCAGTTTGCCGAGATTCATGGCGAACGTGACATACATTCTGCGACGGCCGTCGTCGTCCACGAACACCTGGGTGACCGGCTCCGAAACGTCGCTGATGACTTCGACCCCTTGGCGGCGCTCCAATCCGTCCAACTTGAACGGAAGCGTTCGTGTGGGATGATCCGGCGTGTCTTCGCCAATGGTGGATGTGAAGCCTTCGGCCGCTACATCGTCAGCGGTCAACGGATTCGGGGCCTCTAGCTCAGGTCCGTGGTCAGGGGTGGTGTGCATTGCAGTCATGGTGGTGGTCTCCAGCAAGCGACATGTGTGCGTCAGCCTGCAGACAGAAGGGTGTCAGTCGTTAGACGTGCCGACCAGCTGTCGGGTCGCGGGTTTCGAGATGTTGGCGGACTCAACGTTGAGCCCCACCCGTTTGGGTTTGTTCCACTTCTCGCGACGACCGGTCAGGGCCGACGAAATTGCGGTCACGGTCACCATCAGGGTGAAGTAGCGAAAGAACAGCAGCTGAATTGGCGCGTGCAACAGCACTCCAAGGCGTTCACGCTCAAGCCGGACAGCAACACCGGTGGTGATTAGATGCATCACGATCGTCAGCCCAACAGCCCAAACCAGCGGACCAACCTGGCCCGTGATGACGGCCAGAATGGCAAAGACGTCGGTCAGAGGTGTAAGCGGGAGAAGGACGAGATCCAACAGGGTGATGGCCAGAACCTTGCGCCGGTAGCCATTGCCGTCGGTGGACTCCGCCGATGCGAACCGGTGTCGCCACATCACCTGGAAGACGCCATAGGTCCAGCGAATTCGTTGCTTCCAGAACGTCAGGAGGTCGATGGGTGCTTCGGTCAAGGCGACCGCCTGGGGGACGTAGGCCAAGCGCCAGCCCGCCGAACCCAGGGCCACGGTCAGGTCGGTGTCCTCGGCCATGGTCTCCTCAGGCACGCCTCCCACCTCGTCGAGGGCGGACTTGCGGAAGGCGGCCACCGCCCCGGGCATACAGGAGATGGCATTGATCCCCTCTTGGGCCTGACGCAGCAGTGTGCAGCCGACGATGTACTCGACGTTCTGAACCTTAGTGAGCAGGTTGGTTGCCCAGTTCCCCACCTTCGGGTAACCGGCTACAGCACCGACATCTGAATCAGCGAACGGCCGGACCAGGTCGGCAACCGTGGTCGGTTCAAACACGGTGTCGCCGTCGACCAGAACGCAGAAGTCGTGAGAGGCAGCGTTGATTCCGGCATTGAGAGCCGAGGCTTTGCCCCCGTTTGGTTTGGATAGGACCCGAACCTGTCGGACCCCGAGGGCCTCTTCGATTGTGTTGTCCGACGATCCGTCGTCCACCACCATGATCTCAAGTGGGCCGTCGTAGTTCTGGAGGAGAAACGAATCTAGGGCGTCGGCAATTCCGACTTCTTCGTTGTAGGCCGGAACGATGACGGTGACACCCGGCGCGAAATCCTCGGCCGCTGGGCGACGTCGCCGGGCTTGCATCCAGGCCAAAGCGATAAGTCCGACCGAGCGCAGCAGGAACAGCGGCGCCACAATCCAGGTAAGCAAACGCAACCAGTCACGAAGATTGACGAACAAGCTAGCGCTTTGAGCGACGAAGAAGTTGAGCAGTCGCTCACCGACAGCGACCGTCGCTGTGCCCTCGATGCCACCGTATTCGGACGCCACGACGAACTCGTAGCCGGCTTGTTTCAGCTCGGGGATCAGCAGGTCTATCGCTTCTGCTGTTTGCAGCGGTCTCGGCCCGGCACCGTCGTGCAAGGTGATGATTGCGCTGGCGCCGTCCTCCGGTATCGACTGGCGGGCAATCTCGGCAGCGGAAAGACCGTCGAAGTCGCGGGGCATGACCTCGCTGAAAATCATGGTCAGATCGCCCTGTTCCTGAGCCACGCGGGCGGCCCACAGCTCACGCTCGGATTGGAAGGTGATCTGGCCGCTGTAAGGCGGTCGGGCGATGACCGGCTTCACACCGGTAAAGCCGACCACAACACGCTGATTCAACTCGTATTGGCGAAGCACCTCACTGGCGGTCAAGTCACCCATGCGAGAGTGGTTGTAGGAGTGGAGGCCGATTTCGTGGCCCTCGTCAACGATTCGCCGGACAATGTCGCGCTCAACCGTTACGTGCCGACCGGTGATGAAGAATGTGGCTCGGACATCGTGTTTCGACAAAACGTCGAGCACGTCTGGGGTTTCTTCGGGATCAGGGCCATCGTCGAAGGTCAGGGCGATCACTGGCGCTCCTGGACGCCCATCGACCCATTCCACTGGCGGTATGGCCCCGGGGAGGCGCACCGTATCTCGATCCTCGGTGGGCGCTCCAGCGTCTGAGCGGCCAACAATAAGCTGATCACCGAGCGTCAGCAACGCCGAAAACCCGAGCATTCCTAATGCCGTCAAGACGACCAGTACAGTCAACGCCCGGTTGAGTTGGCGTCCGACTACGTCTGGTTCTTTTGCACGAGGGCGCGGCAGATTTGCCGTATCGACATTACTCGGTTGTGTCGTCGCCATTTCGCCCGCTTTCCTCCGTCGCCCACCCGGCCTTGCACTGCCGGGCTTTTTGAGGATCGCATAATCAGCCTACGGCTAACGTCGTTAGCAGGCAATGCCCATCAGGTGTGAAACAGGTCATGCGGACTAGATCGGCTGGCCCGGCGACTGCATCATTTCTGCCGCCAAGCAGCGACCCTCTACCATGCAGATCGTGAAGTTCTGTCTGCAGCTCTCGGCTGACTACGCCGACACGTCATACGGGGCCGACCGGGTATATGGCGACATGATCGAACAAGCGGTGTTGGCCGATCGGCTGGGCTTTGAATCGGTTGCCGTCACCGAGCACCACCTCGTCAACTGCCTGATGAACCCGGCGCCCCTCCAATTTGCGGTCAAGGTCGCAGCCCTAACCAAAACAGTCAAAATCATGACCGCCGTTGTTGTCCTGCCGTTGCACGACATGCGCATTCTGGCCGGCGAAGTCGTCGTGGCCGACACCCTCACCGACGGCCGCCTATTGCTCGGGGTAGGCCGAGGTGCCTTCGCCTACGAGATGGAACGCATGGGAGTCCCCATGGACGAAACCAGAGACCGATTCGACGAGTCGCTAAACGTTCTGTTGGCTTTGCTCCATGAAGAAGAGGTCTCCTGGAACGGCACCTACTACTCCTTTGAACCTCTGACCGTAATGCCTCGACCGGTACGGCCCGGAGGCCCGCCGATCATGCTGGCGGTGCTCAACCCCGAAGGCATCAAGGCCTGCACCAAGCGGGGATTCCACATTCAGACCACACCGCTCGCCGGTGACGACGATCTGTTCAAACGCCAAGTGGACGCTTTCACGTCAACCCGCGATGAGCTGGGACCGGCCGGGTCCGATCTGACACTGTCGTTGTCACGGGTGGCCTTTGTAGTCACGTCCGACCAACACAAGCGGGCCGTTCAGCAACAGGCCCACCACTACTACGGTCGATTCGACAACATTTTCACTGGCCCCGGCCTGGTCGACCATGGGGCGGTCGAACCGCTCCTCCATCACCAGAGTGTTGAAGAGCTGGCTGACAGCCTGGTTATCGGTTCGGCTGAAGAAGTGGTGGAACAGCTGGCCGTTTACGATCAAGCCGGTGTGGACCGCATGATCCTCAACATCAACTTCGGGGTCGACCAATCACAAACGGTGGAGTCGATTCACGCTCTAGCCGAAGGCGTGCTGCCCCATTTCAATCGAGGAGAGCAGACATGACACCGTCCAATCCAATCGACTGCGTCCACTACGTGAACGGAGATCCAGCCAAAGACCTGACCCAAGACAAGCCGGTGCTCTTTCTCATTCACGGCATCGGCTCCTGGCACCACACGTGGGACTCGCTACTCCCCCGGCTCACCCAATCATTCACCGTTGTCACCTACGACCTTCGAGGTCACGGTGCATCCCCGGTGCCAATCGAGCCGTTCGGTCTGGACGATCTGGTTGACGACCTGGACTACCTGAGGGCCAAGCTCGGGATCGAACAGGCTCACTTCGCCGGTCATTCGTTGGGCGGAATGATCGGCCCGGCCTACGCCCGCCGATACCCCGACCGGGTGTTGTCGCTGGGCCTGTTGTCGACCGCCGCCTTCCGTACCAACGACGACACTGCCAAGGTTCGAGGCGTAGTGGCGACCATGGAAGAACAGGGCATCGACAAGGTTCTGCCGACCCTAACCAACCGTTGGTTCACCGATCCGTTCGCCGAGGCCAACCCCGATGTCATCGAAGCGCGCTTAAAGCGGGCCATGGCCACCCCGGCCGACATCTTCCTTCAGGTATTTCACATCTACGCCAACACCGAGATGTCGCCCTACCTGGCAGATCTGGACATGCCCGCCCTGGTCTTGACCGGCGAAAACGACGGTGGGTGCAACCCGCGGCTCAACCATCAAATCGCCGATGCGCTACCGAACTCGACGTTGGTGATCCTCCCCGGCTACAAACACTCGATCCTGCTGGAGGCCGGGCCCGTGGTAGCCGAAGAGTTGTCGACATTCATCGAGAGTCTGTGAGCAGCCAATGACACCAACGTTCAACCCGGACCCAGTCGATCCAGCCACACAATGGCGCAGCTCCACCACCGAGCTGGAAGCCTTTACTCGGCACGTACCAAGCAATCACTTCGACCAGCTGATCTCGGCGGCGCGCCAATGCCTTGCAGACGGTCGCTCGCCTGAGTCGCTGTCAGCGACCGATCTGCCATTGGGGGACTTGAGCGACGGAGTGCAAGACCTAAGGCAACAACTTATAATGGGCCCTGGATTCGCCCTGGTTGAAGGTTTCCCCGTGCACGACCTCGACCAAACCGAAATCCAGATGATGTTCTGGGCCATTGGTCTGCACCTCGGATCACCGGTATCGCAGTCAGTCATGGGCGAACGCCTCGGTCACGTCACCGACGTCACGGCAACCGACCCCAACGCTCGGGCCTACCGGAACAAGAGCGAGCTGACACCTCACACCGACCCGGGCCGACCTACTCACCTTCTTGTGCATTCACCCGGCAGCTCGCGGTGGCATCAGCCGATTCGTGAGCTCTATGGCCATTCACGAGGAGATCAGGCAACGTCGGCCCGATCTGCTGGAACGCCTTTACCGCGGCTACCACTATCACCGCGGAGGCGAGAACCGGCCAGGGTCACCAGCCATCACACCCCATCGAGTACCGGTTTTCAGCCAACACCGCGGCCTCACCAGCTGCAGGTACGTTCGCTACTACATCGAGGTGGCCGCCGCCGAAGACAACTCGATTGTGCTCGACGAAACCGACCGGGAAGCCTTCGACCTGTTGGAGGAGTTGGCCGCCGATCCCGACCTGCACTTCGAGTTCGTACTGAGGTCAGGTCAGGCAGTGTTCGCCAACAACTTCACCGTCATGCACGCCCGCTCCGGGTTCGAGAACGACCCTAAACTTCCACCTCGGTTGTTGTTGCGGCTCTGGCTTTCGACCGATCCACGACGTCCCGTCACGCCCAACATCGCCCACTTCGAGGGTGAACCAGGCATTCCCCCGGTTGAAGGCCGCACGCCGTCGTACTCGTCGGACGTTGCTATCCAGTAGCCAGCGTGGAATGGCTGGATCCCGGTGCTATCTATAGGCGGCGAACACCTCTTCGATCGCCTTCATCTGTCCGCCTGATGTTGAAGACGGCACCAGAATAGGGCGGTTGACTCCGGCCTCGAACCAGGCTTCAACACCGTCGCGAACCTCATCGACCGATCCGTACAGCGTGCAATCGGCCAACCAACGGTCGCTCATGGCGGCCATGATGGCGTCTTTGTCCCGGGAGGGAAGAACGGCTTCCACGGCATCCATTTCATCGCCGTACCCGGCCTCACGCCAGTAGTTTCGATAATTCGGCAGGGACACGTAGCCCACCATCGTCGAGCGGTTACGAGCCGCAGCAGCATCTCGATCATCATCGATCACGGTGGGAATCATGTTGCCCACAAAGAAGTCATCGGTTGAACTCGCTTCGCCACCGCCGGCGGCGATAACCGACAACGAGTGACCCATGTGCGAACGGGCGGCGTTGGCCCACACCGCCCCTTCGCTGACGTCGGTGGCCAGGCCGACCATCTTGTCCCGAAGGGCGGCCAGCACGATGGGAGGCATCCCGCCGGAACGCTCGGAGACCTTGCGCATGGCGGCCACGTACTCCCTGGTGTCAGACAGCGGCTTGCCAACGTCAATACCAAGTCGTTTGTGCACCGGGCCGTGAGTCACGCCTATGCCGAGGTGGAACCGTCCGCCAGACACCTCGTCGATGTACCCAGCCGTTCCGGCCAGCGCTGCCGGGTGCTGCAGGTAGATCGGCTGGATGGCTGTCCCGAACTCAATGGTGTCGGTGACATGGGCGATGGTGAGGCACAGACTCATGGCGTCGCCGAGGCTGGGGCAGAAGATGCCGCTGAAGCCACGACGTTCCATTTCAATCACCGTCTCGGTGGTCGTCGCCCGCTTGCCGGGGACTGAGACGAGGGACAGGGCGGGCATTCGGCTGACGTTGTCGCTGCCTGGAGTATCGCTGGACATGGCTTCGATTCTGGCCTGTTACGGGTCTGATGCACCAACCGGGGTGATGGCGCGGCCGACTGCCGTCATCGCTAAGCTCGCTATATGCCGAAGAAAGAACTTCAGCTGGAGACGCCGTTCAAGCGAGGCGAGCAGGTGGTCACCACCCGTGACGTCCTCCACATCCCGGCTGGAACTGCCGGCAAAGTCCAGATGCACAATGGCCTGGGCATGTGGAACCGTTATTGGGTGATGTTCGACGGCGACCGCCAGGTTGGCCAGGTCGACCACAACGATCTCGTTCGGCCCTACCAATTGGAAAGTTGGCTCCAGCGAGAGCAGGACAAGGCCGATGCGGCCGCTCGATCCGAAGAGGAAGCGGCGGCAGCTGCTGAAGCCTCGGCCGATTCAGGCAGTGGTGGCGGTGGCGGAATCGCCGACCAAATTCCGGCCGACCTACTGGAGCGAAGTCGGGCAGCGAAGCAACGCCTCCTCGGCTGACATCTGCCGACCCGAGGTCTCGCTGAGCGCGATACCTTCCCAAGCTCAAATTCTGAGACAGTTCTGGCTAAAGAGTCGGACATAAGTCTTTGACGTAGGCAATCTTCTTCTAGCCAATCCGCGCCACCTCTACTAGGTTGCCCGATGAACAGCCGTGCAGCTCTCAGGCGACGCAAGCACCAGAGTTGCATACCCGGCACGGCCAACGTCCTAGATTCTTCTTGGGCTGACCCAACCGCCGCAGGGTCAGCCCAAGAAAACTCTCCCGATCCGGTGGACTCCAACAGCGAGGCCACCGGATATCGGCGTTTTGAAACCGAGCAGACAGTCGCCCGGCAGCTCTCAGACAGCTCTCAGCACGACTTTGAGATGCTCTCCACAACGACAAATCGGAACAGGTACCCAGCCGCCCGATCTCACACGGAGAGTTCAGATGACAGAGCGTAAAACCAGTAACAGGGCCTCAAGCCCGAAACCCGGACGCTTGGCGGCCGCCATCGCGGCGCTGGCCCTGATGGTTTCAGCTTGTGGAACCGAGACAGCGACTGAAGAACCGTCGGTCGCTGCCCTTGACGCTGATTCCGAAACGTCCAGTGGCCAAGACACGACAGGCCCCGACGGCAACCAGGATTCCGATCCGCCAACCGACACTGAGATCGAACAGGCCGAACTTCAGTTTCAGCAGTGCCTGGAGGACAACGGCATCTCAACCGGCGGGGCACCAGGGGAAGCTGGCGGCGAGGTGGTCGCCGGGTCCGATGACAGCGGAAGCCAAGCCATGGTGCAGGAGTTCGAAGTTGGCGACGACTTTGAAGCAGCCGAGGCAGCGTTTGCCGAATGTGATCGATTCCTGGAAGACGTGTACGGGGCCTACACCCCAAGCCCTGAAGAAGAAGCCGCTTTTCAACATGCTGAAGCGGCCTTCGAAACATGCATGAGCAACAACGGGATAGAGATTGACACCTCAGGTGCGGAAGGCGCCGCGATTTCCTTCAAAGTCGAACCCGGCGACGACGGCGAATTCGAGCAGGTCATGGACGTCTGCTCCAAAGAAGCCTTCGCTGACCTTGACGGTGAGTTCTCCGACTCCACCGAGGACGCTGACTCATGAGCGACCCCACACAGACACGCCGACGCCGTAAACTCGGCTTCGGCCTCGTGGCCTTGGCGGCGGTTATCACCCTGCTGGTAGCCGGAGCGCTGCTGGGTCCAGCCACCGGACTTCGGGTCGACGCCGACAACAAAGCGGCGGCTTCGCCGGGCAGCGGAACCGGAGCGACAGCCGACAGCCGCCCAACCGGCTTGGAAACCATCACCACAGGTGATCTGGTCGAACGCCAGGACGAGACTGGGACCGTTGCCCACGGCGACACCTGGACCGTGCAAATCGAGACGCAAGGAATCGTCACCGCTGTTCCGGCAGCCGAAACCACCATCAATTTCGGCGACACGTTGATCGAGGTCGACGCCAAACCGATCATGTTGGCTGAAGGCGACGTACCGCTGTATCGCTCGCTCAACTATCAGGCTCGCAAACACCTCAAAGGCCCTGATGTCGAGCAACTCCAGCAGTTCCTACTGGACGCCGGACACGACGATTCGGAACGCCTCAAGGCCGACGGCGACTTCGGCCTGTCAACCCACCGAGCGGTCAAGGCTTGGCAGAAAGACAACGGTCGGGAACAGACTGGCACCGTCGACCGATCGCAACTGGTGTTCAACCCCGCACCGGTACGGATCGATACTTCCCCTCGAGTCGGGAGCCAGTTCTCTGAACTGTCGGTCACCGAAGCCAGCCAGCGAGTCACCGCCCAGTTCGCCGCCCGACAGCAGGCGTTCGTCGAGATCGGTTCATCGGTTGAGCTACAGCTGGGCTCCGGTGAGATCCTGAGTGGCACGATCACCGAAACCACATCCACCGTGTCCGACCAGGGCGACCGGGTTGTCGAGGTAACCATTCAACCCGACACCGACCTACCCAGCGGCACCGAACGGCTCAAGGTGATCGCCTCGAACGTGGCGGCCAGGGACGTGCTCATCGTCGGGGTGCGCGCTGTTCTGGCACTGGCCGGCGGCGGCTACGGGCTGGAAGTTGAGACCGGCAACGGAACGGACCTAAGGGCGGTTGAACTAGGCGCTGTCGTGGACGACCAGGCCGAAATCACCGGCCAATTCGCCGAAGGGGACAAGGTTGTAGTGCCGATCGACCTGCTCGACTCAGCTTCTGAAGACAACGATGAGGAGGGCACCGAAGGTGACGACCAGTGACCATCGTTCTTGAATTGCGTGATGTGGCCCGGGAGTACCCCGGGATCCCGCCGGTGAGAGCCATCGACGGCGTGAACCTGGAGGTGACATCAGGCGAGTTCGTGGCCATTGTCGGAGCCTCGGGTTCCGGCAAGTCAACCCTGTTGAACCTCATCGGCACACTCGATCGTCCCAGCGAAGGCAGCGTGTTCATAGACGGCATCAACGCCGGCGAGCTGCGGGACCGCCAGGTGGCCGGACTCCGTTCGGCCCGGATCGGCTTTGTCTTCCAGCAGTTTCACCTTTTGCAAGGCATGACCGCCGTCGACAACGTGGCCACTGGCCTGCTGTACCAGGGTGAATCCCGGCGGGCACGGCGGTCGCGTAGCACCCAAGCCCTACACCGAGTCGGGTTGGGTCATCGCTGCGACCACACTCCGGCCATGATGTCTGGCGGTGAACGTCAACGAGTGGCAATCGCCCGGGCCTTGGTCGGTGACCCGGCCATCGTGTTGGCCGACGAACCCACCGGCAACCTCGACTCAAAGAACTCCGATGACATCGTCGAGCTGTTGAACAACCTCAACGAAGAAGGATCGACCATCGTGATGATCACCCACGACCGTGAACTAGCCAACCGAGCGCCTCGGCGGGTTTCACTGTCCGACGGTCGCGTGATTGACGACGTCAGAACAGGAGAACCGTCATGACCACGTCAGCTCGCATACCGACGATCCGATTTCGATCACGGCTGCGCCCTGAAGATCTGCTCCGAACCGGAACCTCAGGAATCCGGAGCCGACCGGGGCGAGCGGCCTTTACCGCAGTAGGCATCGCCATCGGCATCGCCTCCATGGTCGCCGTACTCGGCATCTCGGCTTCAAGCCGAGCTGACCTGCTGACCGAACTGGACCGCCTGGGAACCAACCTATTACAGGTTCAACCCGGCC
Organism: uncultured Acidimicrobiales bacterium; assembly: GCA_938002965.1. Classification (GTDB taxonomy): domain Bacteria; phylum Actinomycetota; class Acidimicrobiia; order Acidimicrobiales; family SZUA-35; genus JAHELU01. Next base: position 153,095 of record CALKZY010000013.1, read on the forward strand.
AGGACCTGTTCGGCGAGTCGGCAACCCTCCCGGCCAACGCCCCGGGCATGATCAGGCGTATCGGCCCCGTCGACGGCGCGGCATCAGTGGCGAAACTGCAAACCTCCGTCCAACGAAACGATCGGGTACCGGCATCAGCCAAGAACGGGCTGACCGTTCACGCCACCGAACCAGGCCTGATTGACACGCTGGAAGCCACCATGGGCAACGGCCGATTTCTCGACGAAGCGTCGAGTCAACTCCCCACCGTCGTGCTCGGGTCGGTGGCGGCTGAACGGCTCGGCACTGTCGACGTCGAACCGGGCGTAAGGGTGTGGATCGCCAACCGCTGGTTCTCGGTCATCGGAGTGATGGAACCCATGGCTCTGCACCCCGACCTCGACCGCAGCGCCTTCATCGGGTTATCGACGGCCCGATCACAGCTGGGGGTTGAAGGCCTCCCGTCGACTATCTACCTTCGCACAGCCCCGACCCAGGTCAACAATGTTCGGGCCGTGTTGGCCCGCACCGCTAACCCGGCCGATCCCAATGAGGTGCAGGTGGCACGGCCGTCCGACGCTCTAGAGGCCCGTGCACAGGTGGATCAGAATCTGCAACGCCTCTTGCTCGGTTTGGGCGGCGTGGCCCTACTGGTCGGCGGCCTCGGTATCGCCAACGTCATGATCATCTCGGTGCTGGAACGGCGAACCGAGATCGGAGTTCGACGAGCCTTGGGTGCCACCAAAGGTCACATCGCCGTCCAGTTCGTGGTGGAGAGCACACTCTTAGCTCTCCTCGGCGGACTGGCCGGAGTAGCCATCGGATACGCCGTGACCGGCGGCTACGCCCGTCGACAGGGCTGGATCATCGACCTCCCTGTAGAGGCGCTGGTTCTCGGTGTGGCCGCTGCGCTGGCGGTGGGAGCGCTGGCCGGCCTGTACCCAGCAGCCCGAGCGGCACGACTCGACCCGGCTGAAGCCGTTCGACCCGGCGGCTAGCCCAGTGGCCACTGCACCCTGTGACACGTCCCCGCTCGCCTATTCTGTGACATCAACGCCCGCCAAAGCGTGCTCATGGACATCAACGCCCGCCAAGGTACAACCATGCGACTGCTACTGATCGAAGACGACAATGACATCGCCCTGGTCGTCGACCAGGCGTTGGCTGCCGACGGCCATCAGCTCGACCGAGCGGCCGACGGTCTCGATGGACTGTGGATGGCCCGCGAAGGTGACTACGGCGTGATCGTCCTGGATCTGTTGTTACCCGGCATGAACGGATTCAAAGTGTGTCGAACCCTTCGAGATGAGGGGCGACACACCCCAATCCTGATGTTGACAGCCAAAGTAGGTGAGTATGACGAAACCGAAGGCTTCGACTGCGGTGCCGACGACTACCTCCGCAAACCGTTCTCCCCGGCCGTGCTGCGAGCTCGGGTGACGGCTCTGCTTCGTCGGCCACCAATGGTCAAAAACGTCGAACGTCTGAGCCGGGGCGGGGTCAACCTCGACCCCTCGACCCGGGCGTGCCAGGTAGATGGACGGCCGGTTGAGTTGACCGGCAGGCAGGCCCAACTGTTGGAAGCGCTTCTACGCACCGAAGACCAGCCGGTTTCACGGCTCCAGCTGACCAACTCCGTTTGGGGAGCCGACTTCGACGGCGATCCAAACGTCGTCGATGTCTACCTCGGCTACCTTCGGACCAAGATCGGTAGGGACAAAGTGGAGAACGTCCGAGGACTCGGCTACAGGATCCGAGCATGATGCCAAGTCACAGGTTCACAACATGATCCCCAGTTCACTACGAGCCCGGGTCACCGTTATCGGGGTCATCACCGCCGCCTTGGTCCTAGGCCTAGGAGCCTGGGTGACGGTTCGAGCGCTGTCCAGCCAGCTGCGCGGCGACCTAGACCGACAGAACGCAGAGGTTCTGGACACGCTGGCCAACGCCATCGCCGATGGCGCCGACCCCCAGCGCCTGTTCATTCCCATTGGTGCCGGCGGAACCGACTTTGCTATTGAGGACACAGACGGCGCCATCCTAAACTCGAGCTTCCTGCCCTTTACTGGGGAAGGCACCGAATTCTTGGCCGGTGGAGCGGTGACCGAGTCGGCATTCGGAACCGTTGGCCCTGACGGTCTGGTTGTGGCCGAAATACCCATCAACTTCGACACCGGGCTGACGGTAACCACTCCCGACGGGTCCATCATCCAGTTCGAAGGCGATATCCCGGCTGAGCTGGTTGAAGCGTTGGCGTCCGGACAGCTGACCGAAGTCGACCTGGTCGGCGCAGCACAAGTGGCAATGCCACAAAACGCTGAAGAACTTGCCGCCTCAAGCCTGGACGAGCTCCCCGATGAGATCATCGAAGAGCTGCTCAATCCCATCCCGCTCGACGAGCTGGACGCTGGCGACTGGTTCGAGACCACACGGACAGCAGTTGCGCCCTCGGGCCAAGAGTTGACGTTGGTGGCCTTCAGCCCTCTCGGAGTAATCGGACGAAGCGTTGATCGCCTGGCCGTTGCCATGGCCATCATCGTTCCCCTGCTGGTTCTCGTCGGCGGGTTTGCTTTGTGGTTTGCTCTCGGAGCAGCGCTTGACCCGGTGCGACGAATATCGGATGAAGCCCGACGTATCGCTCCTTCCAACTCCGGCGACCGGCTGCCGGTGCCCGAATCCGGCGACGAAATCGCCGCGCTGACCGTGACGCTCAACGACATGCTGGACCGACTCGATGCCGGCCTGATCCGCCAACGACAGTTCGTGTCCGACGCTTCCCATGAACTGCGGTCGCCGCTGACAGCGGCACGCGGAATGGCCGAACTCCTCAAAGACCGATCCGACCTGCCGGACGACGTCGACGGCAACATCAAAGCTCTCGGCCGCAGTACCCGCCGACTAGAAGTCATTCTCGACGACCTAACCGATCTCGCCGCCTCCGGCATCTCCGGAGACACCCACGAGTTCGACCTGACCGATGTGGTCCTCGACGAGGTCGAGCAGGTGGCGGGAACGACTCCGAACATCTCCTTCTCGACCTCGGGTATCGAGGCCATGGTGGCTGTCGGCCGCGCTGTACCCATCGGTCGAGCGGTACACAATTTGTTGACCAACGCCGCACGGTACGCCTCGACCCAAGTCGCCGTTGCCACCGCGGTGACCGAAACCGGGCGAACCCAAATCATCGTTGATGATGACGGCCCTGGCGTGCCTGAAGGAGACCGTGATCGAATCTTTGACCGGTTCGTGCGACTGAGCGAAGACCGCTCCCGCGTTACCGGCGGAAGCGGTCTTGGACTATCGCTGGTGGCATCCATCGCTGAAGACCACGGCGGCAGCATCGCCTGCACCGATAGCCCGCTCGGCGGGGCCCGTTTCGTTATCGAGTTCTAGATCGACTACTTCTCGTAGTAGACCCGTAGCCGGTGGAGTAACTGGCTAATCGAAACCCATACCGAGATCTCCACGATCTCCGACGACGACAGGTTCTTCTCCGCCTGTTCCACTATGTCAGCCGACATCTCAGCCGGGCTGGGAGCGATGGCATGAGCCACCGTCAGGGCAGCTACAGCCCTTTCGTCCAAGCCATTGGCGGGGACAGACGGATCGAACTCCTCGACCGCCGACACCCGCTCGGCAGATACACCGTGAGTCTCGGCCAACGAACGAGCAGAGTCGGCCAACGACTCATTACCTATCCGCTGAGCGAACACCAGGCCAACAAGTGCCTTCAAACCGATACTCAGCTCAGACTGGGAGGCATCAAGGTTATGACGCAACATTGAGGTCAACGCCCGCGCCGCTTTGGCGTGAGCCATCTCAGTCAGGACCGGCTCGTCGAAACCGTACTCTTCGGCGATCATCGTCCGGCCCCGGGTCGGGCCCTTGGGGATGCCCGACATCCAAGCGCGCTCCAAGCGAATGGCACCCGGCGCATTACGCAAGACGGGAATCATCGTGCGCCAACTGTCAACCGGAACCTCGTCGACCCCACCGTCGGGTTCGATCTCCTCCTCGTGAGCCCAGTCGTGTTGGCCGACCGACCAGCCGGTCGGTCCGATGAGTTCGGCCACATCGTTGATCGACTCTTCCTCCAGCTCGACACCGACGGCGTCCATAAACTTGTTGAGAAACCCCATCATGGCGACGCCCAAGACTATCCATTCGGCGTCGCTGGCCGAGTAGTGACGACGCAACTCTTGGGCTAGATCCGGGGTGTAGTGATGTGGGACCGTGGACAGAGCTTCGGCGATAGCCACTGTGGCCGCTTCCTCGTCGGTTCGTTCCTCGCCTGTAACCGCCTCAGCCGATGATCCTCTACGCAGCGCAAACGAGCACGTGTGAGCCGAGCAGTAGGCGCATTCGGCCGCACGCGATGACGCGTACATGCCCAAGCCGACGATGTCCTTGGGGGCGCCGACACCCATCAGGGACGCTGGCAGGTTCAAGAAGTTGGGAACCAGCAGGTTGTAGCTTCGGAACCCAGGCTCCCAGATCTCCAGGTATGGATCACAGTTTGGAACCACACCGATCAAGGCATTCACCATGGTCAAAACCGGCTGGTACCGAGACTCCAACTCATCAAAATCGACTCTGTCCTTAGCCAATGCCTGAGCTAAGGTCGTCTTGCGTCCAGTGTCCGCCGTTTCCACTGCCTTCTCCGATCGATACATACGCCGCTACGGAGTCCATTCGCTGTTCCGCCAACGCCTCATAGAGCACAACCGCAAGCAGGCACCTCAACGGATCCGCCAGCATTCCTCAGTGGGTGGTGGTCGGTTGCGAACAAACACCGACTCAACAACCAGTCTTACCCAAGACGGCGAAAGATTGAAATCGAAATGGTCGAAATCAAGGGATATTCATCTAGGACTCAGGATCCAACACGACGTCCAAGCCAACTGGTTCCGGCTCGTCAAGCTGCTCGAAAGTGCATTGAGCGGGAGCTTTGTCCGGTCTCCAGCGGAGCACCTTGGTAACCTCGCGGAACCGGCCATTCAATGTGCTGCCATATTTCACTTCAACTACCTGCTCGATCCGCAGTGGCACCCACGAGTGGTCCTTCTTAGCGCTCCATCGGTTTGGCGCTCCGGGCATCCGGCCTTCAGCTACCCGCTGGGCGTCATGTTCCGCCCAAGCTCGCCACGGATGGGCCTCAAGGGCTCCATCGGTCAGCGGCTGAAGTTCGTCAACCAGCTCGGCCCGCCTTCTTGCCGTAAAGCTGGCGGCTACGCCGACATGACTCAAAACCGGTTCGCCATTTTCTGGATCGTCCTCGGAGTCCCGATACAGACCAAGCAGGAGCGAACCGACTCCGTTGCCATCTTTGTGCCAACGGAACCCGGCCACGACGGCATCGGCGGAACGAATGTGCTTCACCTTCAATTGGGTCCGCTTGTTTTCGACGTAGGGATCGTCGACCGGTTTGGCGATGAGACCGTCGAGACCAGCCCCCTCAAACACTTCAAACCAGCGCGCCGCCGTTTCACGATCGGTGGTGGTCGGAGTCAGATGAACGGGGGCTTCAACCCCAGCCATGGCCTCCTCCAGGCGCTGACGGCGTTGCGAGAACGGAATCTCTCGCAAGTCCTCATCGCCAATGGCCAGGAGATCAAAGCCGATGAAGGCGGCCGGAGTTTTTTCGGCCAGCATGTTGACTCTGGTTTCAGCTGGATGGATTCGTTGCTGCAACGCCTCGAAATCCAACTTGTTGTCGGTTGCCACAATCAGCTCGCCGTCTATCACGCATCGTGGTGGCAGCATGGCCCGAATCGGATCCAGTATCTCGGGAAAGTAGCGGGTCAGCGGGCGTTCATTGCGCGAACCTAATTCCACCTCGTCACCGTCGCGGAACACGACGCAGCGGAAGCCGTCCCACTTAGGTTCGAACATGATGTCCCCGTACTTCCCATCAGGCTCGGGCAGGCCCTTTACGGCCTTGGCCAGCATCGGTTTGACCGGAGGGTTAACGGGAAGATCCATGGTGACCTCGATGGTAGTGGCGCCGACTATGGCCGTGCTGGCGCTCGACTTGGGCGGACGGCCCAAATCGCCGGTACTCTGCTCTTCGTGGCTGACCATCCCATGAGCGAGAAGCTGGCCGACCTCAACCAACGTCGGGACCAGGCGTTGAACGCAGGACCCGAACGGGCTGTCGAGCGTCAGCGGGAAAAAGGCAAAATGCTGGCCCGGGAACGGCTGGACTACTTCTTGGACGACGGCTCGTTCCACGAGCTCGACATGTTGGCCCGGACCCGCAACCCCGACGCTACCGATCGGCCCTACACCGACGGGGTGGTGACCGGCTGGGGAACCGTGGACGGCCGCAAAGTCTTCGTGTTCAGCCAGGACTTCACCATCATGGGTGGATCACTGGGCGAAGTGTTCGCCGAGAAGATCCACAAACTCATGGATCTGGCCCTGTCCACCGGGGCCCCATTCATTGGGCTTAACGACGGTGCGGGCGCTCGCATCCCCGAAGGCGTAGTGAGCCTGGACGGTTACGGCGGCATCTTCTACCGTAACGTGCAGGCCTCCGGTGTTATCCCCCAGATCAGCGTGATCATGGGTCCGTGCGCCGGTGGTGCCGTCTATAGCCCGGCCATGACCGACTTCATCTTCATGGTGCGGGAAACATCGCACATGTTCATCACCGGACCCGACGTGGTGAAGACCGTGACCGGCGAGGACGTGACCTTGGAAGAGTTGGGTGGAGCCGGAAGCCACTCAAGCCGATCCGGCGTGGCAACCTTTGTCGCCCCCGACGAAAAGGCCGTTCTGGACGAGGTTCGCTACCTACTCTCGTTCCTGCCTTCGAACAACATGGATTCGCCGCCGCTGGAGACCTCCGGTGACGACGCCCAGCGTCTGTGCCCGGCTCTGGGCGAAATCCTGCCTGACAGCTCGAATATGCCCTATGACATGAAGTCGGTCATCACAGAAGTGGTTGACGACGGCGACTTCTTGGAATACCACGCGGCCTGGGCCAAGTCGATCGTCTGTGGCTTCGCCCGCATGGACGGCCACCCGGTTGGCATTGTGGCCAACCAACCAATGGTGCTGGCCGGTGTCCTCGACATCGAAAGTGCATCCAAGGCGGCCAGGTTCGTTCGAACCTGCGACGCTTTCAACATTCCGATTCTGACGTTCGTCGACGTGCCCGGCTTTCTACCCGGTGTCGATCAGGAATATGGCGGCATCATCCGCCACGGTGCCAAGCTGCTGTACGCCTACTGCGAAACTACGGTACCTCGCATCTCGATCATCACCCGCAAGGCATACGGCGGGGCGTACGTGGTCATGGACTCCAAAGGCATCGGTTCTGATCTGTCACTAGCCTGGCCATCAGCCGAGCTGGCCGTCATGGGCCCCGAGGGCGCCACCGACATCGTGCACCGCCGTGAGATCCAGTCGGCCGCCGATCCCGAGACCCGTCGCACTGAGCTGATCGACGACTACAAAGAGCGGTTTGCCAACCCGTGGATCGCAGCCGAACGAGGCTACGTCGATGACGTGATCGACCCGGCCGAAACTCGGATCAAAATCATCGCTGGACTCGACATGCTGCGCTCAAAACGCGAAGAGCTACCCCAGCGCAAACACGGAAACGTCCCACTTTAACTTAGCTCGTCCACCTATCTCTGGCCAGGCGACGTCAGGTGCCTGATGCCTGGTAGATCGGTGCGAGCCATCGTTCAACTTCGGAGATTGCCATACCTTTGCGTTCGGCGTAGTCCTCAAGTTGGTCGCGAGCAATCCGGCGAACGCCGAAGTAGCGACTCTCCGGGTGGGCGAAGTACAAACCGCTGACAGCGGCAGCCGGGGTCATAGCATACGACTCTGTAAGTTCGAGTCCGATGGCTTTAGTTACATCGAGGAGCTCGAAGATTGTGCGCTTCTCAGTGTGGTCAGGGCATGCTGGGTAGCCAGGGGCCGGTCGGATGCCCTGATACCGTTCCTTGATCAGCTCATCGTTGTCAAACCAGTGGTGTTCGTAGCCCCACAGCTCAGCTCGAACTAGCTGATGCAGATACTCGGCGGTCGCTTCGGCAAACCGATCAGCCAGAGCCTTGATCATAATGGCCTGATAGTCGTCGTTTCCTGCCTCGAACTCCGATGCGATGTCTTCGACGTGACTTCCAGTCGAAACAGCGAACGCTCCGATGTAGTCCTCGATCCCAGACGACACTGGCGCAATGAAGTCCGAAAGCGCAAAGTTCGGACGGTCATCAGCGTGGACGACCTGCTGGCGAAGAGTGTGGAGGACCGTCGGCTTGGTCGAACGGGTGCTGTCGACATAGACCTCGATGTCGTCTCCGACTGAGTTGGCCCCCCAGAATCCCACTACGGCTCGGGCTTCGATCCACTCCTCAGAGATCAGTTGATCAAGCATACGTTGGGCATCATCGAAGAGTTGGCGGGCAGCTTCACCCACAACGTCGTCGTTGAGGACACGAGGATAGCTGCCTACCAGATCCCATGAACGGAAGAACGGGGTCCAGTCGATGTACTGGCAGAGTGTTCCGAGGTCGATATGACTGATCGTCTGCGCACCGGTGAATGAGGGCTCCACCGGCGAAAATTGTGCCCAATCAATCGGTGTTTGATTGGAACGGGCTTCGGCGAGGGGAACAGATGACACCCGCTTGTCTTTACGACTCGCCCGAACGGTCTCATATTGATTGCGAACGTCTTCGGTATAGCGATCAGCGTCGTCGCCAACTAGTTGGCTGACCACCCCAACAGCACGAGACGCATCTGGCACATACACGGTGGGCCCCGAGTAACACGGAGCGATTTTGACTGCGGTGTGCACCTCGCTGGTTGTCGCTCCTCCGATCAGTAGCGGGATCTCCAAGCCCTCGGCCTGCATATCGGTGGCGACGCGAACCATCTCGTCGAGGCTTGGTGTGATCAAACCCGACACGCCGACAACATCAACATCTTGTTCGACTGCAGTGCGCAGGATCTTGTCGGGGGCAACCATCACCCCGAGATCGATGACTTCATAGTTGTTGCAACCGAGCACCACACCAACAATGTTTTTTCCGATGTCGTGCACGTCGCCTTTTGCCGTGGCCATAAGCACCTTGCCATTGGTGCGAGCCTCGCCGCCTTCGGCTTCCATGAAAGGCTCAAGGTGGGCCACTGCCTTCTTCATTACCCGAGCGCTCTTGACGACCTGGGGCAGAAACATCTTGCCTGCGCCAAACAGGTCACCGACCGCGTTCATGCCGTCCATCAGGGGTCCCTCGATGACGTGCAGAGCCCGGTCAGCCGCCTGGCGAGCTTCTTCGGCGTCGTCGACCACAAACTCGTCGAGACCGTGAACAAGGGCGTGACGGAGGCGTTCCTCCACCGACCCACTGCGCCAAGTCATGTCCGTCGCCGATGCCATCGTCGCCGCCTCAGCGTCTGCGGCAACCTCCACCAGACGTTCGGTGGCGTCGTCCCGACGGTTAAAAATAGCGTCTTCAATGCGTTGACGAAGGCTGGCCGGGATATCTTCGTAGACCGGCAGGCGGCCAGCGTTGACAATGGCCATCGTGAGCCCGGCGTCAACGGCGTAATAGAGAAACACAGCGTGGATTGCCTCACGCAAGGCGTTGTTGCCTCGGAAGGCAAACGACAGGTTGCTTAGACCACCTGAGACATTGGTCAGTGGCATCCGTCGCCCGATTTCGCGGGCGGCATCGATGAAGTCGATGCCGTAGCGGGCGTGCTCCTCTATCCCGGTCGCCACCGCAAAGATATTTGGATCAAAGATAATGTCCTCAGGGGCAAAGCCGGCCTCACCAACAAGCAGGTCGTATGCCCGCTGACATACGTCCACCTTGCGGTCAAAGGATTCGGCCTGACCGGTCTCATCGAAGGCCATCACCACAACGGCGGCTCCATACCGTTGGGCCAGCCGCGCTTGATGGAGAAACTCGTCTTCGCCTTCCTTGAGGCTGATTGAGTTGATGATGGACTTGCCCTGAACACATTTGAGGCCAGCTTCGATGACCGACCACTTCGATGAGTCGATCATCACGGGGACCTTCGTAATGTCCGGTTCGGTGGCAATAAGGTTCAGGTATCGGGTCATTGCCTGCTCGGAGTCGAGCATGCCCTGATCCATGTTCACATCGATGATCTGAGCACCGCTGTCGACCTGATCACGTGCGATAGCCACCGCCGCGTCGTACTCATCGTTCCCGATGAGACGGGCGAACTTGGCCGATCCAGTCACGTTAGTCCGCTCGCCAACGTTGACCAACAACGAGCTGTCATCGATCGTCATGGGCTCAAGGCCGCAGAGTCGTGTTGCCGCCGAGATGGCTGGGATGGCCCTCGGCGTTGCCTCATTCCCAAGTTCGGCAATAGCAGCGATGTGAGCGGGCGTGGTCCCGCAACACCCACCAATGATGTTGACAGTACCGGCGGCCAGCATCTCAGAGATGGCGGCAGCAGTTTCGACAGCGGATTCGTCATACTCGCCAAGCTCGTTTGGCAGCCCGGCGTTTGGGTGACAGCTCACCAGCGAGTCGGCGACCCGCGACAACTCATCAATGTGGGCTTTGAGATCGCGGCCACCGAGTGCGCAGTTCAACCCCACCGAGAGCGGTTTGGCATGGCGAACCGAGTTCCAAAACGCTTCAACAGTTTGGCCCGAAAGGGTTCGTCCAGAGCGATCGGTGATCGTTCCTGAGATCATCAGCGGGATGTCAATACCTTCTTCGTCTCGGTACTCCATGACGGCATAAATCGCAGCCTTGGCGTTGAGGGTGTCGAAAATGGTCTCGATCATGATCACATCGGCACCACCTTCGAGGAGACCGTCGAGGGCGTCGCTGTACGCCTCTCGCAGCTGATCAAAAGTGATGTCACGCCGGGCAGGATCTTCGACATCAGGGCTGAGACTGCAGGTCTTGCTAGTCGGGCCGAGCACGCCGACAACCCACCGTGGCCGTTGCCGGGTACTGGCCTCGTCAGCAACGCTACGAGCGATCCTGGCACCGGCGACGTTGAGGTCTCGGGCAAGGAAGCCTAAGCCATAGTCAGCTTGGCTAATCGTCGTAGCATTGAACGTGTTCGTGGCAAGTAGGTCGGCTCCAACGTCTGCAAACGATCGATGGATATCCATAATTCTGTCCGGCCGGGTCAACGACAAAAGGTCATTGTTGCCGAATAGCTCAAAGGGATGGTCGCCAATTGCCTCCTGGCGAAAGTCAGCCTCGACAAGACCGAGCTTTTGAATGCTTGTGCCCATTGCCCCGTCGAGCACGAGAACGCGTTGCTCTAGATGTTGCCGAAGCGCAACTATCCGACCGGCTCGACGGGCGGCGCTATGTTGGTTTGCCATGGGCGACGGTGGCTTCTCGGTTTCTTGGAGGGTGGCTGGTACAACTAGCCCTGTGACGCTTCCGCCAGCACTTGGCGCGCAGTTTCGGTGAGTGCAATCGTGTCGATAAGGGCCACGGCCTCGGGTGACATCTTGTCGGCTGTTTTCTGTGCGACACGGGCCATATGGCCCCGCTCCAGGCGGGCAATCATGGCCTGCAGCTCGGTCTCAAGAAACACCAGGCACGCCACATCTTCGAGATGCTGGGTCTCGGGGTCGGTTCGGAGGCGGGTGCGGTTCAACAGTTCGGTCGTTCGCTCCACCGATGGTGGAGGCCAGCCAAGGTCCTTCATGATCGCAGCCAGCGAGGAGGCTTGATGGACTTTGTTATCACGCCGCCACTTAAGGTATCCGGCCCTCCCTTCCGGATAATCAGATCTAAGAACCTCCCATCGTCTAAGGTGATGGGCCCGAACCGCTGCTTCCAGCTCGGGGCTCGGGGCATCGTCCAAGCGGGTGAGCCAGATCGAGGCCAGCCGTCCTTGGCGAAGGGCGCGGGGTTGTTGTGTTTGGGTATCGACATTGGGGTCGTTGCGATTGACCTCGTCGACTTCCTGCAACGTGCTGTCGATGAGGTGGCGGGCTATTGCTGAGGAATCAGTCATGTTGCGCATTCGCTTACGGCGTTGCGGTTCACCGTGAACGGCCCTGTCTCGGCGTAGTCGACATAGAACTCTGGGCCCTCGGACGGATCTGGGAAGTGGTCGAGGTCGGCTAGATCCTTGGCCAGTGTGGCGACGCCGCCGATGCGATCTATCCAGGACCGGAACGGTTCGTGGGCGTTCCGTTCATTTTGGTAGCGGGCCAGGATGCGTACTGTAGCTTCCGGGACAGTCCGAGCTGGCAACCGGAGGACTTGCTCCCCGAAGTGGATACGTTCTTGCCCCACATAGCCACCAACGAGAAGTTGATATCCGGGTGCCGATGTCCGGTGAGCCCGCCGCTCAATACCAAAGAGACCGATATCGGCAACGTGATGTTGCCCGCAGGAGTTCATGCAGCCCGAAATGTTGATGCGCATCCCCCCCATATCAGCCAGGTCTGCGTCTTCAAGTGCTTGGCTGATGGCATTCGCCAGGCCTCGGGACTGAGTAGTGGCTAGTCCACAGGTGTCAGCACCAGGGCAGGAGACAACATCGCGAGCCAGCTCGGCAGCCGGTTGTGCCATATCCAAATCAACCAGTCGCCGATAAATCGGTTCAAGTTGATCTTCGGCCAGGTCCCGAATGACAAAGTTCTGGCGGTTTGACAGTCGGCCTTCGACATCGAATTCTCTAATAATCGAGGCGATCCCCCGGAACTGTTGGGCAGTGACATCACCGAGCTGACACGAGGCGTAGGCCGATACGGTCTTATTAGCTGCACCTCGAACGACATTGGTCCGCACCCATTTCGAGAACGATGATCTGTCACCGATCGAAACGGCGGTGCCCTGGCCTATTGGCGTAATGTCGCTGTCAAGCGAGAAACCAGCAGGTTCATCGCCATTCTCAAGGACTTGGAGCGGAAGGCCCCCAGGCCATCCAGCTGCTGCCGGGAGCAGCCTGCGTTGGGTGAGGACTCTGCGTTGGACCTCTTCAAATCCCAACTGATCGACAACCCATTTCATCCTCGCTCGAAGCTTGTTTTCGCGGTTCCCGGTTTGTTCGAACACTCGGAGAACGGCTTCGATTGTCGGCAGCAGATTCTCTCGGCTGGTAAACGGTTCGAGCGCCAGCGCCGGGTGGGGATTTGCCCCCAAGCCACCGGCAATGTAGACCCGAAAACCTCTCTCAGGCCGACCATCGTCTTGAGTTCGCGTGGTGGCGATCACGCCGACATCGTTGAACATGGCCTGTCCGCAATCAGTGTCGCAACCCGAAAAATTGATCTTGAACTTTCGGGCCAATCGCTGGCCCAACGGATTTCGAAGCAGGTAGTCGTTGGTGGCTTGAGCCCAGGCCGAAATGTCGAGTGCCTCCAGTGGGCACGCCCCGGCCAGGTGGCACCCTTGAACATTGCGCACCGTGTCGCCGCACGCTTCCCGACTTGACAGTCCAACCGATCCGAGGTGTTCAAGAATGTCAGGTATGTCCGGCAGTTGGGCGAAGTGGAACTGGAGGTTCTGTCTGGTGGTGATATGGCCCCAACCTCGCGAGTATCGCTCAACGACAGTCGCCATTCGATCGAGCTGTTCGGGGCTCACTGCACCATAGGGGATTCGAACTCGAACCATCTGGTTCTGACCACCCTGGCGTTGGCCATAGATCCCGTTCGTCAAACGAAAGACCCGGAAAACGTCCTCTTCGACCTCGCCAGCCAAGTATCGATCGAGCATCGACCGGAAGCGCTCGATATCGGCTCGAATCGCTGGATCATTGACTTCTGGTCGGGTGACTGCTGCGTCAGACATGTATTCGTTCTTCCTGCCGTTTTTCTGGTAGTAGATCGGTGACTGGGCTGACACTGTCGGGTGAAGCCATCACGTCGGTTGCCGCCGTTGGGCCAACCACGATGACTGCCGGGTTGTCAATTGGGCGACGTCCCAGGTCGACAAGGTGACAGCGCACGGTGTTTTGTTGGGCGGTGGCGGCGTTGCTGACCACGGCGACAGGGGTGTCGGCGGCTAGGCCGGCGAGCAGTAACTGCTCTTGGATTTGGGTTGCCCGGCGCGCTCCCATCAAGATGACCAACGTTGTGTCGAGCCTGGCCAGAGCCGACCAGTCGATGCTGCGAACCTTGTCGGCTTGCTCGTGGCCGGTGACTACGGTGAACGAGCTACTCGCCCCTCGATGGGTGACCGGGATTCCGGCCAGGGCCGGCGCGGCTATCGATGAACTGATTCCAGGCGTGAGTTCTACATCTACTCCGGCCTCAACCAGCGCCAGAGCCTCTTCGCCACCTCGCCCGAAGACGAAGGGGTCACCGCCCTTCAGGCGGACGACGGTATTGAAACGACTACCGCGATCAATCAGAATCCGATGGATCTCTTCTTGATCCACTCGGGGGCCGTTCGGGTTCTTGCCCACGTAGACGATCTCCGCCCACGGGGACGCCAGCGCCAAAACGTCGCCACCGATCAGACGGTCATGGATAATCACGTCGGCGGCCTTTATCAATCGAGCCGCCTTCAATGTCAACAGGTCAGCGCTACCCGGGCCGGCACCTACGAGATGAACTGTCATAGTCGCTCTTGCGCTGGTTCGGCGATGGCGAAGACATCGCTGTCGACTCCTAGCGAGTTGGTTATGAGCTGGCGAGCTTCCGCCCTCTTGCCCTGGCTAACGAGACGCAACAGCCCACTGTCCAAAGCCTTGTCCCAGCCCGGCATCTCACTGGTTCCATGGGTTTGGCGGACCGAACGCCGAACTTCTGCGAGAACATCAAGCAGTTTGCTGTAAGACTCGTCAAACTCCGTTTCGAATCGACGCCGGAGCCATGCCGCCAAAGCCGGGCTCTTCCCATTGGTTGATACGCTGATGGACAAGTCTCCCTGTCGGGCGACCGACGGGAGCGTAAACATGCAGTTGGTCGGGTCGTCGGCGCTGTTGACCCAGACGTTGTGTCGTTCACCGTCTTCGTAGACCTGCCGGTTGACATCGGGGTCATCGGTACAGGTGATAGCCAACCGGTAATCGGCGAGTTCGCCTCTGCGATACCGACGATTGGCGAGGCGAAGCTGCGACGTGGCCGTTGCCTGCTCCGTTAGCTCGAGGAGTATTCTCGGGGCCACGACTACAACTTCAGCCCCGGCAGCTAGCAGTCCGGCTGTCTTGTGTACCGCTACCCGACCCCCACCAACAACAAGACACTTCTTGCCTGCCAGCACGAGGTGGACAGGGTACGACTGGTGGGGAGTGTTACTGTTAGGAGCCAACTGGTCCGCATTGTTACAAATCGTTTCGGAAGTCGCTGGGGTCTTTGAGGTCGAAGGCATTGGTCGCGGTCAACTCGCCTGACTGGCCTCATAGCCAACGCCGGGAGCAACACCAAGGATGTGACAGAGGGCGGAGGTCAGATTCGGTTTGTTCATTGTGTAGAAGTGAAACTGCTGCACTCCGTTTTCGACAAGCTCGTTACACTGCTCGGCGGCTACCGTTGCTGCGATTAGATCGCGAATCTCGGGCGCTTGATCGAGACCGTTGAAGAGCTCGTGCAGCCATGGGGGCACACTTGTGTTGCACCGCTGCGCGAATCGACAAATGTTGGTGTAGTTGGTTATCGGCATGATGCCGGGAACAACCGGTTTATCAATCCCGGCTTTAGCGATCCGTTCAAGGAAACGCAGGTACAGGTCGTTGTCGAAGAAGAACTGGGTAATCGCCCGGTCGGCTCCGCAGTCCAGCTTGCGTTTGAGAGCGTCCAGATCAGCCTCAGGGGAAACCGCTTTTGGATGGACCTCGGGGTAGGCGGCGACAGAGATGTCGAGTTTGTGCCCATCGGGGTGACTACGTAGCCCAGCAACCAGTTCAGCCGCGTTCCCGTAGCCAGCAGATTGGATGTCGCTTTCGGTGCGATCGGCTGAGTTGGGTGGGTCGCCTCGTAGCGCAACAATACGAGTCACGCCGACACTGAGATAGGAGTCGACTACCTCGGAGATCCGCGACTTGCTGACCCCCACACAAGTCAGATGCCCGGCAACGGAAACAGGGACAGCCCCGGTGATGGCGTCAATAGCCTCAAACGTTTTGTCTTGATCGGAACCACCGGCGCCGTAGGTGACGCTTATGAATTCCGGGTCAAACGTCGCAAGCTTCTTGGCAGTGCGGTTGAGTTCACTCAATTTCGATGGTGTCGCTGGTGGGAACACCTCAAATGAGACCGTGATGTCGGATCTCAACGGAGTCACTTGCGAGCGTCTCCGCTGCAGACGCTCGGCCGCTGAGTCAACCAACTGTTTGTTCATCGGTCGTCCCTTTCCGGCAACTTGACGCTGTTGGGCGACGAGGAATAGTGCAGACCGCACTCGGTTCGGTCAGAGCCGGGCCAACGACCGGACCGTAGATCGTCGCCGACAGTCGACGTTGTGCATGGTCGACATCCGATCGACCCGTACCCCAACTGGCGCAGCGGATGAACAATCAGATCGTTGGATTCGACATAGGTTTCGACGTCTCTGTCTGACCACTGCGCCAGTGGGTTGAGCTTCACCAAGCCTCGATGGTCGTATTCGACGACATCAGCATTTGCACGCTGCAGCGTCTCAGCTCGTCTCAACCCGCTGATCCAAGCCCGTTGACCGCTGAGGGCACGGCTAAGCAGCTCCGGTTTGAGTTCGCAGCAAGAATGGCCGATCGGCTCCTTCCCCGCACCCGAGTTGGGGGAGACCACCTTGACCGATACCCCATAGCGCTGATTGACACGAGCAACCACCTCGAGGGTTTCGTCGAATTGGAACCCGTTGTCCAGAAAAACAATTGGGAGAGTCGGATCCACGCTCATGACGATGTCGATCAACACGGTGTCCTGCATTGAAGACAGCAAACACATGTCGTTTGGGAAATTCGTCAAACCCCAAGACACGACAGATGCCGCCGAAGCTGATTTCAAAGCGAGAGCTTCTCGTTCAAAGGACTGTCGAGTTGGTGCAGCGGTGACCATCTCTCCACCCTACACAAATCCCGACCTATTTGGTCAACAATTATTCTCGATAGCTTTGGTCGACAATCAACCCCGGCTCGAAGACTTAACTCAACAGCCGCCGCTGGGTGATGGCGCATTCCGGCCGAAGTAGCGAGGCACGGTGGGGTCGACCACCTCGACATGGACGTGCGGCCACGATGGCTCAGCGGTGAGAGCATCGATCTGCGATACGAACGGGAAGACCGTGGCCTTGGCTGCAATCTCGTCGCCAACCGAGACCCGGTCACCAGCCTGCACCGCCACACCTTGAACATGAAGGATCTTGACCTCCAGGTCTGGCCGACCGTCAGGATGGATCACCACGAAGCCGTCGTGGTAGCGGCAATACAAAACGTACTCGCCGGCCCGATCAACTACCCCGGCCACCGGCGACCCGATCGGCGTCGAAGGATGCACGGCGACGTCAGCCGCTCCAGCCCGGTCAGTGTCACGGTTTCGGGAGTCCATCACCTCATGGCTGATAGGCGCCGAACCCGACGTCAGATGCTCCATCGGGAGCGCACCGGAGTGATTCGATTGGTGGTAACCCACCAGCTCTATCGCCCCAACCGAACCGGCTACTACCGGGGCGTGAATCGTCAACTCTCCTGCCGACCCAGCGGACTCGGCGGTCAGGACAGCCATTGAAGTTGCCCCGGTCAACGTCACCTGGCGTGGAGTAACTGATCCGCTGCCTGCTCGACAAGGGCGGGCCGGAACCGCATCTGACGGATATCGGTGACGAGCTCGGAACTCTTCCGAGTGGGCGATGTGCAACACCACCTCTCCCCTGGTCAACAGTTCAGAGTCCAAGCGATCGGCCCAATAGTCGACCCCTAGGGGTTGACCCTCGCGACCCAACACGTTGCGGTAGATCAACTCGACGAACGGACGATGTTCCAGCGCTCCATAGCGGGTGGCGAACTCCAGACCATCGGCGAATTGCTCGGCGATCTCAGCCAGCGTGGCGCACCGGTCACGGCGTTCAATCCAGAACAACGCGCCCTCAGCCTTCGGTTCCCGCAGGAAAAACGCCCAGTACAGCCGGAACACGGTGGCGTGATCGCCGGTTAACTCGTCTAGCTCGGCAACATCAGCGAACGTCGGGGCTCGAGGGTCAACTTCAGCACCAGCCGGAGCGCTAGGCGCAATGGCCGATCCTACGACGACGAGCACGAAGATGAGCAGGCCAAAGCCTGAGCGGGAAGGGCCGGGCGGCGGTCCGGGCATTGGTTCAGGCTAGAGGCAACCGCCATCTCCGAGACCGCCCGTTTACCATCGGTGTGCCACTATGCCCGTATGAAGTTTTCAATCTGGCCGTCAATGAGCCGACCTACCGACGAGACACTGAATCTGGGCCGCCTGGCCGATGAACTCGGCTACTTTGGCTTCTGGTTTGCCGACCACTACATGGCTAACACCAACAGCGAAGAGATCATCCCCGGCGACATCCACGAAGTCTGGTCGGTACTACCGGCGGTAGCGGCGGTTACCGAGACGGTGCGGGTCGGCCCGCTGGTGTCGCCAACATCGGTGCATCATCCTGCGGTCCTGGCCAATCGCGCCGCCACGCTCGACCATGTGGCCCACGGGCGCTTTGTACTTGGTCTGGGCGCCGGCTGGCAGATCAACGAACACAAGGCTTACGGCATCGAACTGGAGGAGCCCAAGCAACGCGTGGACCGCTTCGAAGAGGCCATACAGGTCATTCGCTCTCTGCTGGATGAAGATCGCACCACCTTCAACGGCCAGTACTACACCATCACCGATGCTCCGTCGGAGCCGGCCCCGATACAGTCCCCGTTGCCGATCGTGGTCGGTACCGGGCGACCCCGCATGTGTCGCATCACCGCCCGCTACGCCCAGGAATGGAACAGCTGGGGTACTCCGGAAACGGTCAAGCCGAAACTAGACACATTCCTAGCCGCCTGTGACAAGGTCGATGTCGACCAGGCCTCCAAGCACAAATCGGTACAGGCTCTGCTGGTAGTCACCGATGACCAGACCAAGATTGACTCGGCGCTGGCTGGCCCGATGGGAGACAACACCATCGCCGGATCGCAACAGGTTCTGGTTGACACACTAGGCCGGTACGCCGAAATGGGATTCGACGAAGTCATCATCCCCGATGCCACGTTGGGTGACATGCCGGAGGCCCGAGCCGATGCCTACCGCTGGTTCATGGAAGACATCGCCCCACAGCTGGCCTAGTCGGCCAAGGGACGCCTTGAGTGACCCATGAGGAAAACCACCACTTGCTGCGGGCGTGCGCCACCTCTAGGCTTCCGGCACACCAGTCAAGCAGTGATATCGCCAAGCTACGCCAGGACTTGGGTATCGACGCTGACATCGACGACGCCGCAATAGTCAGCGCCCTTGAATCGGCCGGCGCCGCCGCTCCAAACGCCGCGTTGCTTAGTGCTGCGGTCACCGCGGCCATAACCGCGTCCAACAACGCAGCGGCAGGAGCCGGTCGCTCGGGGCAACGAACCGTCGACATCATGAAGAACGTTCAGGACTTCACTGTTGGTATGGCCAATTCCGAGGTTGGGATGATCGCCGCTCAGGCTGCGGCCGGCAAGCAAAGCGGCGGAGCCAGCACCATTGGTGGTTTGATCAATGCTGCAAGCAAGGCCCAGAAGGTTATCAATCTCGCCGAGTCGGAGGACAAACAGCCCGTAGCCGACTGATTTCTGCTTTCGAGTAGGCGTCGAAAGCTGGCGCTACTCCGAGACCGGACCCAGGAGCTGCTTGGCCGCGTTGCCGGCCCTGTTGTTGAGGTTGGCTTGTCCGCCAACCAAGATCAGCTCGGACAATTCGATCTCGGTAAACAGCTCTCGCAGTGACGCCACCAGGGTGGGGTCGAGGGCGTGGGTCTCGCCTGACATGGCGTCGGCCAGGGCCAGCGCACCCAACTCACGGTCATCGAACAGTTCGGCCCACGTTTCGGGCTTGTCCAACGCGTCGATCTTTTCGTCCGACACTCCTCGTCGTCTCGCCGAGACGACATGGCCATCGAGTCAAGTGGGGCACTGGTTGATGATCGACGTGCGGAGGAAGACCAGCTCTTTCATGGCCGGCGTTACTGCCGCGTCGTCGGACCAGATGGCCTTGCCGAACGTTGTATACGGGTCGGCTGCGTCTTCGACCTGGGCCAAGGTATAGGCCAAGGGTGCGCCGGAGAGTTTGTATCGAACCTTCATTGCTTTCATTATGGGCCGTTCAGGCCGCTATTGAGGCGCTGTGGTCTTCCTGCGGTAGCGGCGGACCAGGTGGCGTGCCGTCACCGAACGGGCGACCACCCAGCGACTCACGACCGTGATCAGTGAGCAGGCCACTCAAGTCCGGGCCGAGGGGGGTCACCTGTGAAGGGTTGATGGTGGTGTGAACCACGTAGTAGTGCTCCTTCACCTGACCGAAGTGAACCGTGTCGCCGAAACCGGGCGTCTGGTACAAGTCGCGCACGTAACCCCACAGAGCCGGCATCTCCGACAGCTTGTTTCGGTTGCACTTGAAGTGGCCGTGGTAGACGGCGTCGAAACGGATCAGCGTGGTGAACAGTCGAACGTCGGCTTCGGTGATGTGGTCACCGACCAGGTATCGCTGGTTCGTCAACCGTTCTTCCAACCAGTCGAGTCGGGAGAACAGGGTGCGGTAAGCATCCTCGTAGGCGGACTGTGACGAGGAAAACCCGGTGCGATACACACCGTTGTTAACGTCGTGGTACACCAGCTCAGCCACCTCGTCGATCTCGTCACGCAGTTGATCGGGATACAGATCGGGAGCGCCTGACCGGTGGTGGTCGGTCCACTGGGTCGAGAGGTCAATGGTGATCTGAGGAAAGTCGTTGGTGACCAGATGGCCCGACGGCACATCAACTATGGCTGGAACCGTTATCCCTTTGGGATACTCGGGGAAACGCTTGAGGAACGCATCCCGCAGCCGTTCGATTTTCAGTACCGGGTCAACACCCCCGGGGTCAAGGTCGAACTGCCAGCTCCGCCAGTCGTGCGTTGGCCCGGCAAAGGCCAATGAGATAGCGTCCTCCAATCCAAGAAGGCGGCGTACGATCGTCGTCCGATTGGCCCAGGGACATGCGGCCGCTGCCACCAATCGGTATCGGCCGGGCTCCACCGGCCATTGGGTGTCGGAGTCGTCGACAGAACGCATGATGCGATCGGTCACGTACTCAGTGTCCCGCTCAAAGGCGCCGGTGTTGCTCACGAAGTCCTCCGTGCTTGTTGGTCCCCTCCAGTCAACCGCGACCCAAGGCCGATACTTCGCACCAATCCCACTTCACCCCAAGCCCACTTCGCTCCTGAACGCCAAGCGTTGCTACGTTTGAGCCGATGACTATGGGCAACCGAATAGGCAGGACCGTGGCCGAGTCGACTCCGCACTGGCCGAAGTCCGAGCCGCCGGATTCGGGCCTAGTGGGCCATTCGACGGCTGGCCGCTCGGCCGGGGCTTCGACCGGTTCTACGGCTTCCTCGACGCCGAAACCGATCAGTACTCTCCCGAACTGGTTAGGGATAACACTCACATCACTGCACCCGGAACATACGCGACCGGCTACCACCTCACGGAAGATCTCATTGACCAGGCCTTGGCTTTCGTCAAAGGTCATGAGGCGGCCACACCCGATGTGCCGTGGTTCTTGATGGTGTCTCCCGGCGCCTGCCACGCCCCTCATCAAGCTCCCAAAGACCTCATCGACAAGTACGACCAACGGTTCACCAAGGGGTGGGATGCCACCCGTCGGCACCGACTCGATCGCCAACTAGAACTAGGCGTCGTGCCACCCAAGACCGGCCTACCGGCTCGCAACGACCGAGTGGAGGCATGGGACAACCACACTGACGACGAACGTCGCCTGTTCACTCGTTTGCAGGCGGCCTATGCCGCCATGTTGGAACACACCGACACTCACCTGGGACGCCTTGTCGAGCACCTTGACACCTCGGGCCAGCTGGACAACACCATCGTCTTGGTGTTGTCAGACAACGGAGCCAGTCAAGAGGGCGGGCCGCTCGGTTTCGTGAACGCCATGTCGGTTTACAACATGGTCCCGGAACCCATGGACGAGAAGGTGGCCCGCATCGACGACATAGGCGGCCCCGACACTCACTCCAACTTTCCGCTCGGATGGGCCATGACCGCAAATACTCCCCTCAAGCGGTACAAGCAGAACACGCATGGTGGCGGTGTCCGCGACCCTTTGGTCATCCACGCTCCGGGCATGGTCGACGATCCCGGCGGGCTCCGCCAACAGTTCTGTCATGTGGCCGACTTGGCACCGACAGTCCTGGATCTGCTGGGGATCGGGAAGGCGGCCGAGCCGGCAATGACCGGCGTCAGCTTTGCCGCCACGGTGGGCGACCCCGAAGCCGAACCAGCCAAGACCACTCAGTACTTTGAAATGTTCGGCCACCGGGGTATCTGGCACGACGGATGGAAGGCCGTTGCCTTCCATCAGCCAGGCACACCATGGGAGGACGACCAATGGGAGCTGTACCATCTCGACGCAGACTTCAGCGAACTCCACAACCGTGCTGATTCCGAGCCGGAGCGACTGCAGGCGCTGAAAGAGCGTTGGTGGGCCGAGGCCGAAGCCAACAAAGTGTTGCCACTGGACGATCGCTTCGGTGAACGGTTCGCCGAGAACGCCGTCCGCCATACTGGCCGTCGCCGCACCTACACCTTTTGGGCCGGGATGGGCCATCTACCCTCAGACGTCGCCCCCGACCTGCGCAGCCGCAGTTACACCATCACCGCCGAGGTGGACATCCCGAGCGGCGGGGCGGATGGGGTTCTGATCGCCCACGGCGATGCCACCTGCGGCTACTCGCTGTTTGTGCAAGACGGGTACCTGGTCCACGATTTGAACATCGGGGGCAACCATCAGATGGTGCGATCTGATCGCCCGGTTCCCACCGGCGGACCCTGCACCTTGGCCTTTCAGATGGCCCGATCCCCCGGCGAGGGGCCGTTTCCTCACGGCACCGGCACGCTTCTGATCGACGGCGAACCGACCGGGATTCTCGAGACCGACCGAATCTTCTGGTTGATGATCTCGTGGTCCGGCTTGGACGTCGGGTTCGATCGAGGCACCACTGTTTCAGACTACGACCGCACCGGTCGACACATCGGACCGTTCGCCTTCACCGGCACGCTGCACAAGGTGACCGTTGACCTTGAAAATGATCAGGACGTCGACAGCGATGCCTCGGCTGACCTCCAAGTCAGCCGAGACTAGGCAGCGACGCGAGGCCTGCGGCTAGCAGTCAAAAGTGATGATTTCTATGCCTTGGATCAGGGCTTGAGGATCGTAGTCCTCGGTCTCGTTGTAGCCCTCCTCAGTGACATAGACACCAGCTTGTGGGCCTGTTCCGGTACGGAAACTGATGGCCTCGGGCCCAGCGGCGAAGGCAACGTACTCTCGACTCTCACCCTCGATGCTGTAGCTGAGGGTTGCCGGGCCGTAAACGCTGGCGGCGACGGCCAGCTCTGCCCCGGGGCCAACCCCAGCGGCCGTCTGATAGCGAGGCGTGTCCGCAAGGAAGTAACTGAGCTTCGGCCCTTCCCCGACGATGGCCAGGGCGTAGAACTCGACGTCGCCGGAAGCATTGGTGACGGTCACTCCTTCGGTGTCAGCCAACGGCCCCTGGTCCTCGTATGGTCCGACTTCCAGATCGGGCAGTGCTGCCACTAAGTCGTCTCTGGTCATGCACAGTTCGGCTGCACCGAATGAGGTGTCGGTGACAACGACGGCAGGAGCCTGGTCGAGGCCGTCGCCGTCTGGGGCGTCGCCGTTTGCGGCGTCGGTTGATTCGGCTGTCGAGTCAGCGGCCACTGTCGTGGTTGTCGTTTCGGCGCCTTCGCTAACATCGCCTTCTTCGGCCGCCAGATCAATGGTGCTGGAAACACCACTGTCGGCCTCGTCGGAGTCGGCGTCTCCCCCGCATGCGGCTAATCCCGAAGCCATGCTCACCATCATCAAAACGCCAACGCCAAATCGCGCCCGCCGTCCACTACTCATTGATCTCCACCTCGAGAGTCAAATCCGATTCGTCGTCAGCCATCGTAGACCGATCGCTGTCGACAACAGCGTCAGCGATGGGCCAACGGCTGCCACCGTCATCTGTCTCCCGGAGTTGCTTGGGGGTTGAGGTATTCGGGGTGGTCGCATAGCGCGGCGGCCACCGGGCCGAGTGCCTCGGCCAAGGCCGCTGTTTGCGCCGGTGAAAGGTGGTCGAAAATCACTCGCCGTACGGTGCGAACGTGATCAGGGGCTGCTGCTTTGAGCCGATTCACTCCGTTGGCCGTCAAGGTTGCTTGCTTGACTCGCCGGTCGTTGGGGTCCTGGTTGATGTCGATGTCACCCCGATCAACCAGACGCTTCATCCGGTGGGTCAGGCGGCTCGGGGACAGGTCGGCGTCGTCGGCTAGGTCGGTGAGCCGCATGGTGTTGTCGGGGACCTCCGACAGGGTGACCAGAATGTGATAGTGCACGCCTAGCAGGTCGTGGTTGACCCGCATGTCCCGCTCGATTTCAGGAAAGGCTCGTTGGACGAGGGTGAGAATGGCCCTCCACGCCGAAGCCTCTTCGGCATTGAGCCAGTTCGGCTCTTCAGACTCTGTCTCGTTCTCCACAACTATCAGCGTATAGCTTGACGCGTCAACAAATCCGGGATACGTTGAGGATTCAGAGATTAACTTGATGCGTCAAGTGAATGACCACACCATGACATCCGAGCCAACAAATCCAGACAGAGGCCATCGCCGGATAGTCCACGTTCGAATCAGTTAAGGAGTTACGACATGAAGATCCTGGCCATTCCGGCCAGCCCCAGCGTCAACGGAATCAACCGTCAGCTATTGGGGCACGCCGCCCGACTACTCGAAGGTGGACTGGTGCCCAATGCCGAAGTCGAGTTCATTGACCTCAACGACTACGAGCTTCCGATCTACACACCGCAGCGTGAGCAGGAGGGCGCTGTCCCGGCACTTGCCCACGAGCTGTACGACAAAGTCGGATCAACCGACACAGTCCTCATATCGTTCGCCGAGTACAACGGGTCCTACACCTCGGCGTGGAAGAACATCTACGACTGGATGTCGCGCATCGACATGGCCGTCTACCAGAACAAGAAGGTGATCATGTTGGCCGCCAGCCCAGGCCCACGAGGCGGAGCCGGCGTGCTTGGTGCGGCAACGATGAGTGCACCCTTCTTCGGGGCCGAGTTGGTGGGTAGTCTCGGCATCGCCCGTTTCCACGACAACTTCGATGCCAACACCGGCGAGCTGTCGGACCTCGACCTCAACGCCCAACTCGAGAAGCTTCTGGCATCGCTGGCCGACTGAGCCGATACTCACTACTGTCAGGGTTCACCTCGACATCTCCTGACCCAAGCACGTTTCGCACCCAACTGCCGTCAACCATCCATCTCTGAGGAGAATCTCATGGCCGATCAAAACCTGAAGGTGCAACCCGGCGGGCCATACGTGGTAACCGGAGCCGTTCCACTTCGAACCAAAACCCCGGTGATATCCGAAGACGGCGAACCTCTCACCTGGCGGACCGGCGAGATCACAGACGAAGGCGCAGCCTACGCCCTTTGCCGTTGCGGCGGTTCCGCCAACAAGCCGTACTGTGACGGCACCCACGCCAACAACGGCTTCGACGGCACCGAAGCGGCCGCCACCGACGACTACGCCACCCGCCGAACCGCCTACCCCGGGACCGGGATCGACGTGTACGACGACCGGTCCATCTGCGTCCACGCCGGATTCTGTGGAAACAAGGTGTCCAATGTCTGGAAGATGGCTCCCAAGACTGACGACACCGTCGTCCGTAGCCAGGTCATGGCCATGGTCGAACGCTGCCCGTCGGGAGCGCTCACCTACGAGGTGGCAGGCACCGAAATCGAACCGGACCTGCCCACCGAGATCGCCGTCATTCCCGACGGCCCACTGTGGCTGAGCGGCGGAATCGCCGTGGAACGATCAGACGGCCAGCCGGTGGAAATCCGCAACCGGGTCACGCTGTGCCGCTGCGGTCACTCGGCGTCAAAACCGCTATGCGACGGCTCCCACAAAGAAGCTGGCTTCACCGGCTAGCGATCTGACTCATAGTCCCCATGCTCCCGCACCGGAGGCTCTGCGGCACAACATGGAGGACTACAACTCCAACCAGCTGCCTCAAGAGACGGCGCTCGTAGGCTCGGGCTATGGAATCTCCTTCCTTCCTGCTGGAGGTCAGCCTGGCCGATGACGATGGCGCGCCAGATGAACCGTCCCCGGCTCAAGACACTCCGGACTCCGACGGCGAATGGGACCCGAACGACTTCCCCAGCTGGTATCGGGACAAGGTCGCCCCCGCAGAGAACGAATCGGATGACGATGAGTTGGGCGCCCTTGAACCGAATGATGGTGAATCGAACGGCAAGAAGTCGAACGACGAGCCAACCAACTATCCCTTTGGCCTGGCCGCAGTCCAGACGCTGGATCGTCTCAAGTTCGCGCCTATCACCGTGCTGGTTGGGGACAACGGATCGGGCAAGTCGACGATCGTCGAAGCCATCGCCGTAGCCGCCGGATTCAACCCCGAAGGTGGCAGCAGAAACCTGAACTTCGCCACCCACGACACCCATAGTGCTTTACACGAGAGATTGGTGCTGAGATGGGAGATGAGACCCCGATGGGGTTGGTTCCTGCGAGCAGAAACCTTCTATGGCATGGCGTCACACATTACCGAGGATGACGATCCCTCGGGCGGCGTCGCCCACATCTTTCCCGACCTACACAACCGGTCTCACGGTGAGTCGTTCCTCACCTTGGCGGAGAGCCGCTTCACCGGACGAGGTCTGTATCTGTTCGACGAACCCGAGTCTGCGCTGTCAATACAGGGCCTAATGCGTCTCTCTGCCCTAATCAACCAGTCGATGGCGAGAGGCTCACAGTTCATCATCTCCACCCACTCGCCGCTGCTGATGGCGCTGCCGGGAGCCACCATCTACGAGCTTGACGCCGACTCCGGTATCGAACAACTGGCTTTTGACGACATGACGTCCACCGTTCTCTGGCGGCGTTTCTTCGATGACCCTCTCAGTTTCCACCAGACGCTTGCCTGATTGACAATCGTTTTGAACCACCTGGCGCCGGTCAGCTAGCGTTGTTTCACCACCACAACCCTTCGCCGCCAGTCGGCGACACCTAGCAGGGGAACACCTATGCCACCAACCTCGTCCTCGCGTTTGGCGCGTTCATTTCGATTAGCGATCTTGGCGCTGACACTCATTGCCGGCAGCCAGCTCGCCGTTGGAGGCGCTGACGCCGAACAGCCGGCCGAAGAAGACGTTTCCATCTGGCGGGTCTTCGTTGACGACCAGACCGACGTCAACCGCCTGGCCAACGGTAACTACGACCTAGTCGAAGGCCGGGGCGACGACTATCTCCTGGTCGTGGGTGAAGACGCCACCGCCACCCAACTTCGGCGCGACGGATTCCGCATTCAGCGTGACCGTCAACTCAGCCCGATTAAGGGTGTTGACGGCAGAGTCCAAGCCAACGGCGCCTTCGCCGCCGCAGCCGCCACCTTCTACGGCGGGTACCGCACGGTCGATGAGCACTACGCCCACCTCGATCAGGTTGCAGGCGACCACGGATCGCTGGCCACGGCCTACGACTACGGCGACTCGTGGCGCAAGACAACCGGTGCCACCAATCCCAACGAACTGAAAGCCATCTGTCTCACGGCCAAGCAGTCGGGTGACTGCCAGCTCAGCCCAAACTCGAACAAACCGAGAGCCCTGGTCATGGCCGCCATCCACGCCCGAGAACTACAAACCTCGGAAGTGGCCTACCGCCTCATTGACGAGTTGACCGATGCCTACGGCACCGATCCGGAAATCACCATGATCATGGATACCACCGAGACCTGGATCATTCCGGTGGTCAACCCCGACGGCCGCGAGATCGTGGAGAGCGGGGGCAACAGTCCGTACCTGCAGCGTAAGAACGCCAACGACTCCCGAGGCAACTGCGCCGAACCGCCAACTGCCAGCAACCATCACGGTGTCGACTTGAACCGTAATGCCTCGGCCTACAACTACGGCGGCATTGGCACGTCTACCAATGCCTGCGCACAGACCTATCGGGGTGAGGGCCCGGCGTCGGAACCCGAGCAGGCCTTCCTTGAAGCGCTGTTCCGCGACCTCTGGCCCGACCAGAAGGGCGCACCCGGCGACGCAGTGGCCTCCAGCGCCACCGGAACCATGATCACCATGCACAGCTACGGCAACCTCATTCTGCTCCCACCCGGGGCCGGCGGGACCACCCCCAACGACAACGAGCTGCGGCACCTGGCATTTCGCATGAGCCATTACAACGGCTACCAGACCGGAACCGGTCCGGAGATCTTGTACGGAGTCACCGGCGCCACTGACGACTTTGCCTACTACGACCTCGGTGTGGCCAGCTTCACCTACGAGCTGTCCCCATCGAGCGGTTCATGTTCCGGCTTCACCCCCAACTACAGCTGTGTCGACTCGTCGATATGGCCCATCAACCGGGACGCTCTGCTGTATTCGCTGAAGGTGGCCGGATCACCATATGTCACCCCACTCGGGCCGACGGCGCTGTCGGCCTCTACCTCGGCTTCGTCCGTTTCCCAGAACGAGTCGATCACGGTTTCAGCTTCGGTCGATGACAACGCACTCGGCACCAGCGGGATCAGCCGGCCGGGCACGCAGAACGTCGTGGCCGCCGAGTACTACCTTGACGTTCTTCCCACCGATGGTGGAACGGCAGTGGCCATGTCGGCCGCCGACGGATCGTTCAACGAGCGTTCGGAATCAGCGCAGGCCACCATTGACGCAACCGAATTATCGGTCGGTCAACACACCGTCTATATCCGAGGGCGAGACGCCGGGGGAACCTGGGGTTCGTTCACAGCCGCCACCTTCGAGGTGACCGAAGGCAGTGGGCCGACCACCACGACCACGACAACTCAGCCGACGACCACAACAACGACAACTCAGCCAACGACAACGACGACTACAACTCAGCCAACGACCACAACAACCACCACTGAACCAAGCACCACCACGACACGGCGCACCAACAAGAAGGGCAAGCCGGTCGGGCCCCGGCCTCGACCGATCTAGTCCACTCACCAAACCAGGATCGCCGATGGACCGGTGTGGCTCAGCAACCAATGCCGAGCCACACCGGAACATCGCGGCCGGTTCCGGCCACGACGCTCTGGCCGGCGATGTTCATTTCGGTTGATGCTCCGCCGTCAAACTTGATCAGGTCCTCATAGCCGTTGTTGCGGAACCAGGTCAGCAGGTCGCGGGTATCCACAGTGGAAGTAGCGCCGAAGACCAGACGCTGGGTGTCCTGGTCGACGGCCACAAACGAGTGATTGCGGGTCTGGTAGGTGTAGGGATCGACGCTGTAGTCGCTCAAGAAGTTGTGGTCGTCCTGGCCCGACACTCGAAGTGGGACACCGGCGCTGGCCCAGATCCACTCGTTGGTGCCGACGATCTCTTCGGGCTCGAGGTTCTGCAGGTACGGCGAGATTTCTGCAGCCGCCTGCCATTGCTCCAACACCATGGCGCCGTCGTGGAACATCACGCTGTTCAGCCTGGTGTCGCTGCTAGTGACGGGGTTACCCGGCCATGTTTGAATAACCGTCTTGGGGCTCGTGTCGACTCGGAGCCCGAACACTCCCCGGTCAGTTCGATCCGATGAGCTCTTGGTATGGATGCCGTCGACGATACCGACGCCCAGCGTGTCGGGATTGGATTGGTCCTTGGTGGCCAGCGACATCCAATTGGCATTAATCGACGCCACGGTGCACCGCTCGGTACTTGCGTCGAAAACACGGTTGGCGATTGCTCGGTTCATGTCGACCTGGACGCCCCGGAACGAGCCTGTCCCACCGCTGACCCGACTAATTGTTTTGTCGAAGGCCTGGTAGCCGTTGACGGCCAGGCTGGCTGAAGCCAGCGGAACAATTCCCTCAACGATGCAGTGGTCGGAGGCCGCCGTTTCTTCGGTGTAGATGCTGTGGCAGGTCCCGGTGAAACGCAGGTACTCCCGCAGCTCACTGAAGTTCACCACCATCTCGTGACGTGACAAGCTACCGCTTTGCAGTAGCCCTGCCCAATAGGCCTCTCCGCTGTCGGTAGCGGTGCGGCACAAGATGTTGTCGTACACCAAACGGACAAACTCGAGGTCGGAAACGTTGCCGTATCGATTCTGGAACTCCGGCCCGTCGGTGAAGTTCTTGGCGATTTCTTTGAGAGACTTTCCGCTGGCCCGAACGCCGGCCCAATAGTCAAGTCCCGACTCCACCGGCTGGCGAAGAAAGACCGCCTGGTAAAGCCTCCACACCTGAGCGTGGCGCTGTGAGAAGCCGACGATGTCATCGAACTCGGCGCCTGGACCGGAGATGGCACACTGCCCCGACGCCGCCGAAGCGGACGAACCGGCCAACGGGGGAACAGCTACAACTGAGCCGACGGCCAGGAGTATGGCCACAACGCTAGGCATCCACCAGGAGGAGCGACCCGTCGTTGTCAAGCTCGGTGCTTCGGCGCGGACGGTTCTCAACTGGCGATCTTCTCTCACCCCAAGATGAACGACAGGCAGACAACCGGACCTGAGAACGGTGAGCACATCTACTCACGGGTGACAGAAGGTCAAATAGCTCCCATGGGCGCTTGAAGAGCGACCACCCAGGTACCCTCGCAATCGTCGTAGGCGAAATTCGAACCGTTTCGAAGGTGGAGAAGCGGCAGGAGCGCCCCGATCGAGCGTCGCGACGATCGTCCACCACCGGTAGCTGACTCTGGATTGGAGGGTGTCAACTGTGGCTGGGAGGAAGCAGGCAGCTATCGCCGTCGCGTTGGCGCTCAGCGCGCTTGTAGTCTTGGCCCTTCGAAGTGGGGACGGCAGCTCCGACGCCAGCGCCAACAACAGCGCCGCCACAGCCCGCGAGTCAGCTGAACCATCCGACCCACCGGTCGACCCGGCTGAAGAATCAGGCAACGAAGCACCGTCTGCGCCAACCGAGCAGGACGATCTTCCGGCCGCTACTCCCGGCGAGGACGTGCTGCCCGAACCGATCGAGCCCAGCTCCGACATCCTGGCCGAGGTCCTGGGTAACTACGACGATGGGGGCCTGATCGTCCTGCCGGCCGGCATCTACAAGGTCGGCGATCTTGACGGACTCAACCCGTCGTCCCGCCTAACCGTTGTCGCCGAACGCCGGAACGAAGTTCAGGTGGTCAGAACCGCCGATGAAATCGGTGAAACCGACTTCTGGATCAAGAACAGCTCCAACATCACCTTCGCCGGGATCTGGTTCCGAGACGTGTCCACGGTCGTCTCGTCCTCTTCGGACATTGAGTTCCGCTATACCAGACACTCATATCCAATCGAGGCACACCCCGACCCCGCCAACACCTGGTGTTCGAGTAACAGCCAACCGAATGGGCTAGAAATCAACGGGCGGTCGCAGAACGTCGACCTTTACGGCGTTTCCATCGACGGTATCGGCAACGACGGCATCAAGCTGGTCCAGTCCGACCATGTCGACGTCGTCGGCACCGTGATTACGAACGTCAACCACGGCTTCCTCCAGAAGGGGAACACCAACGGTGACTGCAGTTCGGTGGACGGCGACAACTATCACTATGACGGGGTCCAGTTCGTTAACGGATCGGTCGACGACTTCACGCTGAAGGACTCTTACGTTGGGCGGCGAATCGTCATGCAGGTCGACGCTGGCGGCGAGAGCAACGGCAATGTCGTCATTGACAACGTCTGGTTGATGGCCGAAGCGTCAGACGAATATCCCGCCGAGTACGACTGCGTGACCATGCTGATGCGCGTGAACCGTGACGCTGCCTCGGGCGCTCGGCAAACCGTCACCACCAGTGACTTGTGGTCGTTTTGTGATCCGTCCATCGATGGCGAGCTGCATTGGACAACCGGCGGGAACCGAGGCGACGATCTGATCATCAACGGACAGGTCATTCCCGAAACACAGACGAACACCAACGTCCAGTTCGACGAAGTCCGCTTCGCCAAAGCCGATATCAGCAACTCGCCAGCCGCAGTTTGGCGAGCCGCCAACCCCTACCAAGAGTGGCTGCTGGATCAGTTGCCCTAGAGCGGATTCGGCGGAGTTAGCTCTCCTGCGGGAAGTGGAGCTAACGTGGCTGACCAGCCTCGCGACATGCTGGAGACACTGAGCTGGATGCTGGAGACACTGAGCTGACCATGCAAATTCGTCCCGTGCCAACTGATGAGGAGGCAGCCGCTATTGCTGCTGCGTTGACCGTTGGCTGGCCGGAACCGCAGGAGGCTCAGCAAACGGCGACGTCAAGTCGGTGGCGTTTCAGCGGTCGTTGGTGGCATCACAACCCTCGGCGGCGACGACGGCCTTGATCGTAACAAGCCGTCAGTCTGGACCTTCCAAACCTGGAGAGACGTAATGGGCTACGAGTGCTTCGACATCAGTGTTTCCGACAAGGTGGCGCATCTCAAACTCATCCGGCCGGAAAAACACAACTCTATGGTTCCATCATTTTGGCGGGACCTACCAGAAATCGTGGACGCCCTCTCTGCAGAGGGGGCCGTGCGAGCACTGGTCATTTCTGCTGAAGGCAAGCACTTCTGCTCGGGCATGGACATCAGCGTCTTCACCGGCGGAAACCTCGACGGCCCGGAAGTCGACAAGGCAGAGGCCGCTGATAAAGACAAAGCCAAGAACATGTTCCGCAGTCGCCGCAACGAACGCTTCCGCAGCACGGCCATGAAGCTGCAGGACACGTTCAGCTGTCTCGAGCGGGCTCGCATGCCAGTGCTCTGTGCCATTCAAGGCGCTTGCGTCGGCGGAGGAATCGACATGGTGTCAGCCGCCGACATGCGCTACGCCGACCAGTCCACTTTCTTCTCGATCGCCGAGATCAATATCGGTATGACCGCCGACGTTGGCACGCTGCAACGAATGCCCAAGTTGGTCCCCGAAGGGCTGGTTCGAGAACTGGCGTTCACCGGACGCCGTTGGACGGCTGATGAGGCTATGGCCGCCGGGTTCGTCAACAAGGTCTTTCCTGATCACGAGTCTCTGGTGTCCGGCGTACTCGACGTGGCGGCCGAGATCGCCGACAAGAGCCCAATGGCCGTTTGGGGCACGAAGCGAACCATTAACTTCACCCGCGATCATTCAGTGGACGATGGCTTGGAGTTCATCGCCAATTGGAACGCCGCCATGTTCGACACCGACGACATGACTGAAGCTTTCTCCGCCCAAATGGAGAAGCGTCCCGGCGACTACCCCGACCTTCACCCCCTGAGCGACGGCATCTAGAGGCCACCAGCCGTCAATTGGTCAATCCGCCAAGTTGGTCTCTGCCGTTTCGATGTAGACCGCCAGAAGGCAACCGTTCTCGGTCGACGAATTGTGGATGGTGCCTCGACGTAACAGCACGAGGTCGCCCGGCCCGTATCGGTAGCCGTCGTGATCGGTCAGGTCCCCCTCGATGACCAGGAACTGTTCATCGCAGGTGTGGCGGTGAGGTGTGGTGGACGAGCCAGGTGCCAGGCGATAGAGGTGGAAGCCGACGCCCGGTTCCCGACTCCGGTCCAGCTGCAGAACCGACTCGGTTGAGCTGGATACGCCGTCAACCTCAAATGGCTCAAAGTCGGCGTCGCGGTAGTTAGCCACTAGGCGATCCGCCTCGGGTATAGGTTCCATTGCCTGTCTCCTTAGCGATCGACGGTAGTGAAGATGTAGAACCATGTTGTACCTTGAGCTTTGGTTTCTCAAGGTGGTCGGAAATCTAACGCAGGCGGTTCATGCTCCGGTGGCAACGTTTAGATCGGTGATCAAGCCCTCGGCCCTGGCGGCCGTCGTTTCGCTTACGTTGCTTGCCTGCGTGGACGACGATCCGGAAGCGAACGCAAGTCCGGATGAAAACTTGGAGGCGCTGTCCGGCTCAATTCCGCCCAGAGCCAACATCGGTGCCACAACCACCGCCATCTACAACACACCGGCGTCGCTGGCGCTGGGCACGCACCGTTTGCTAATCAAAGCCGAAGGCGTCGACGGGCTCGAGTTCGGCAGTCCCGACGACACCGCAACGCTGGTTCTCACCCAGGGAGCCGAGATCGTCGAAGCCGACACATACTGGGTTTGGACTGTCGAAGGTTTTAACGGCTTCTACGCCGCCAACGTGACGTTCGACCGTCAAGGCGAATGGGACGTAAGGCTGGAGAGCCGCGGCGGGCGGGCCGCCACGTCGACTATCAACGTCGGCGCCATCGCTCCGGTGCCGACCACCGGCAAGTCAGCTATCGCGTCCGAGTCGAAAACCATTGACCGCTTCGACATCGACGAGCTGACCACTGACCCCGACCCGGACTTGGATCTCTACCAAATGACAGTGGCCGATGCCGTCACCTCGGGCAAACCATCGGTGTTGGTGTTCGCCACCCCGGCGTTCTGCCGCACGGCGGTGTGCGGGCCGATCGTTGACGAAGTCAGCGAGATACGGCCCGACTACCCCGACTTCAACTTCGTGCACGTCGAGGTGTATGAGCCGTTGGATCAAACTGACAACGAACTGATCCCCGTACTACCGGTGGTGGAATGGCAACTGCCAAGCGAGCCATGGGTATTCGTGGTCGACGGCGAGGGCACGATCACCTCGGCTTTCGAAGGTTTCTTGACCCAAGATGAGCTACGCCAAGCCCTCGACAGCCTCTAGCCAACTGGGGTGGGTCGGGTCGATCGGATCGCACCACCGTAGACTTCGGGGCTATTGCCGTCTCGGCGGCCGGAACCCTTCACGCAGCCGAAAGGCCAGCATCCATGGCAACCGAGTCCTCGTCTTCCAAGACCAAAAGCAGTTCTCGCACGAGCAGCACGACTAGCGGCAGCAGCGCCGACGACCGGCCTTCAACCCGGCGATTGAACGCTTCGGCCAAGGTCCTGGCCGGGCACCCCGATGACGTTATGTCCATCCTTGGCCGGCTCGACGGAAACGACTTGGCCAACGTGGCCGAAGCCGTGCGCCAAATCCAGCGGGAACGAGCCGTGGCCCGCGGCGATCTGGATGAGATCATCTCAACCGGATTCGAAGCCGGTTTCGGCAACGACGGACTGGCCCTTCCCCCGTGGGTGGAAGGCAACGTGCTGGTTTGCCCCGGCGGGATGGTTTCCAAGTCGAAGACAAACCACCGTTGCCGATTTGTGTCGGTCAACAACCAATGGATCTGGGAGTCACACGAACTAATCCGCGAAGATAAGCAGTCCACTCCCGGGGCCTACGACGGCTTCCGGGCCGTCGCTCTGCTTCCCTTGGTGACCGGCATGACCCTAGACTTGGTGTCGGGCAAAGCCCGAAGGGGTATGCACTCGGTGGATCGGGTCATCTCCTACGAAGTCCGCAAAGGCGAACTCATCGAAGTGTCCCAACGCAAAATTTCGCCTGCCGGCATGCAATAACGTTTCCGTTGGGCGGACAACCGCGGTTCAGCCGGGCCTCGGTTTCAAGCAGGGAAGTATTCGCAGCGACCGTCACTGAAGACGGTCCCATCGGAACAAACGGCTTCGATTGATCCGCCCCCGAACTGTTCCTGATACAGCGAGGCGTACGCTCCACCGACAGCCAGTAGCTCATCGTGGTCGCCCGATTCGACAATGCGTCCGGCATCCACCACGTGAATAATGTCAGCAGCCTGAATCGTTGATAGCCGGTGAGCTACCGCCAACGTCGTACGACCACTCACCAGCTCGTCAAGTGCCGACTGAATACGACGCTCCGACGCGGTATCCAACGCCGACGTGGCTTCATCCAACACCAATACCTTCGGGTCATGCAACAGCACTCGGGCAATAGCGACTCGTTGGCGCTCGCCACCTGACAATCGGAAGCCGCGCTCACCGACCACCGTCTGGTAGCCGTCGTCGAAGTCCATGATGCGATCATGAATAGCCGCCGCCCGTGACGCCTTCTCCACTTCAGCCTCGGTGGCTCCGGGGCGGCCATAGGCAATGTTGTCAAAGATGGTTCCGGCGAACAGATAGCTCTCCTGGGTCACGAACCCCAGAGACTGGGCCAGCGAGGCCAACTCAAGGTCGCGCAGATCAACATCGTCCAAACTCACCGAGCCGGACGTCGGATCGTACAGTCGGGCTACCAGAGACAACACCGTCGACTTGCCCGAGCCCGACGGTCCAACAAACGCCACCAGCTGCCCAGGGGAGGCATCGAACGACACCTCGTTCAGTGCCGGGTGTCCGCTCTCGTCGCTCCCGGCCGCCTCATAGACGAACGACACGTCATCGAAACGAACGTCGCCTCGGACCAGCTCGGAGTTCAACACAACCGCGTCCTCGGCGTCAACCACGTCGGCTTCGGCATCGAGGTATTGGAATATCCGTTCGAACAGCGATCGCGATGACTGCAACTCGACTCCGGTCTCCAAAAGCCGGGCCACGGGAAAGAACAGCCGGGTTTGCAATGTGGTGAAGGCCACAACCGTTCCGGCGGTGATGGAGTCGTCACCGCCACTGAGCACGAAACCGGCCACCAGGTACACCAGAATTGGACTTGCGCCCAGGAACGCCTGGATGACAGTGAAGAACGATTGGCCGATTACCTGCTGCTTTACCGCCACCTCAGCTAGCCGCTCGTTGGCCTCGGAGAACCGTCGGATCTCGTGGTCCTGACGACCGAAGAGTTTGGACAAGGTGATACCCGATACCGACAAGGTTTCCTGAGTCACCACTGTCATGGCCGATGTTGCTTCCTGGGTTTGGCGAACGAAGGTGGCTCGTCGGCGTCCGACCCAACGGGCGGCGACCACAAACATCGGCACCAGCACCATGGACAACAGCGTCAGTGGCACAGACAACACGACCATGGCCACCAACGCGCCGATAAACACCACTGTGTTGGACAACATGTTGGACAGCGTGTTGGTGACGGCTGTCTGTACACCCCCTACGTCGGATGAAATCCGGCTCTGCAGATCACCGGTACGTGACGACGCGAAGAATGAGAGCGACAGGCCTTGAAGGTGGGCGTACAACCGGTCCCGCAGATCGCGAAGAACGTCTTGACCTAACTGGTTGGTGATCACGGTCTGAACCACGCCCAGCGAGGTTGTCAGCGCCATGACCCCCAGCATGATCAAACCCATGGTGACGACGGTCCCGAAGCGTACCTCCCCACCGTCGGCGGGGAAGAGACCATCGTCGAACATCACTCGGAGCAACAGCGCATTCACGACACCGCCAACCGAACCGACCAGAACCAGACCGACAATGACTAGCACCCGACGCCGGTGCGGAGAGAACAGACCAACGACACGACCCCAGCTGAATTCTGTTTCTTGTGCCCGTTCTGTGGCTTGCGTCAACGGCCGACTCCTAGAGGTTCGATCCGTTGAAATCGGGCTCGGACCTTGGGTGGCAGACGGTCAAGAATGAACTCGATGACGGTTTCCGGATACCGGTTCTGGACATGAATGGTGTACCAAACCCCGTCAAAAAGCGACATAAACGTTGGCACAGCATCGAACTTGTGGATTGAGTCCTCTCGGAGAGTGGCCACGTAGGTTGCCGCGCTCTTGGCCGGGGCGTGGAGGTAGTGCACTTGGTCTGCTCGTCTATCGTTCGAGCGAGTTACCAGCCACCCGGTCTTGCTGATGTCATACGGTTGGGCCTGATCCTCGCCGATCAAGCCCAGCGAGTAGCCGGCCCACTCTCCCCGCTCCAGGTTTACGCGACGCTGCTCCAATTGTTGGGCGACGAAGAGCATGTGCTCGTGACGGTCTTCCAGCGTCATTCCTGCTGGACCGTACGGGGCGTTGTAGGAGTACCACGGATCCTCGTCGGTCATGTACCGCTCAAGCCACTCCTCGAGAACACAGTCGCGATAGCGATACTTCATGGTGTTGATCTGATAACTGAAATGGCGGACCGATCGCTTGTTTTCCAGCCTCCGCAGCGAGAGGTCCATCTCGTCCACGCCGACTTTCCGCAAGTACTCGGCCGCTGCTTCGATTCGCTGTTCCGGCCAGCCACGAACGAGGCCGTCCATATCGGGATCACCTTCGAACAACCGATGAAGCTGGTAGGCCCACGACTCGAACTGCCGGCTACTCAAGTTATCGGGCATGGTGGATGTCGGCAGGTAGAGCCGCAGAACGTAACGGTCCCCTTCAAGCAACTCACTGGCCGACAGCTGCCGGTCGAACCACAACAGATTCTCGGTCGGCAACCTGAACCCGTACGGCAGCACCCTTTTGTCCAGGTAGGAGTCGAGCTGTTCGAGTTCGCCGTAGATGGCTTTGGCTTCGGCTCGAAGCTCGGAAACAATCGGGGTGGCGGCCGGGCCGTCGCCGTTGCCTCCGCGACCGGTGATGCACCGGACGGCCAAGGCCGGCGACGCCGAGTCGGTTGTTCGACCGGAGCCGTAGCCGATACTGGGGAACACAATGGCACCAATGCCATCCACCAGAACCATGTCGGTGCTGTGCTCGGGGGCCGACCGGATCGGAACGTAGATGCCCTTGGTGCGCAGGTCGGCCAGCAGGTTCGTGGCGAAATCCACTTGCATCCGCACTCGGTCGGCGACCTCGTCGGTCACCCCTCGGCCCAGAACATGCACCACTCGCCATCCGGCGGCCAGACACTCGGTGATCTTCTGGTCGAACTCGGCTCGAAGTTTCCCGTTTGAACGCTG
This sequence comes from uncultured Acidimicrobiales bacterium, assembly GCA_938002965.1. Lineage (GTDB taxonomy): Bacteria > Actinomycetota > Acidimicrobiia > Acidimicrobiales > SZUA-35 > JAHELU01. The sequence continues at coordinate 191,831 of CALKZY010000013.1, forward strand.
GAAGATAGAGGTGGAAATATAGATGGTCTTGTTCGACGATTTCTGGGCCGCCCTGTCCAGCAGATCAACTGCAAACGCTCGACATGCGTCGTTAAAGGCCGCCTGATCGTTTCCAAAGTGCCCTTTGCTGTAGGTGGACACCCCGTAGGCGGACTCCTCACCCCAGTCCGGGCCTAGCCGGTCGGTGGAGTGGTTCAGTATCCGGGCTGCGGTCACCGTTGGACTTCGCCCCGATTGGGGTTGGGTGACGAGGTTGAGCCTGGCGACAGTCAGCAACACCAGGTCATCGCGGGCCGCTTGATCCTCCTGGCGTTGAATAACAAAGCTCTCCGCCCAGTTGAGCACCCCGCGGAAGTTCTCCAGCAGTTCCGTTACCGTCTGTTCAGGCAACTCCTCGCCCACGTCGGCCTGCAGATGGCCGGCGGCCTCCTCGACAACAGTCAACAGCGGCGGCAGGGCATCGACGTCTCCCTCAAATGGCCACCACGTCCCGTCGGTCAACCACTCGGCCAGCTGTTCAATACGGTCGGAAATGGCCTGCTCCGACAGTTCGTCCAGATCAAGCTTGTCGTTCGAACCCTCGCTGTTCGACAGCGGGACCGGCTCCCCGATGTTCGACTGATCCGAGGCAGCGACCGCGGCGTCACCGACAGTCTGATAGAGGTACTTGGCCGCAGCCAGCGAGGTTTTAGGGGGCTGGCCGCGTTTTTTTTCCAAGTTTTCTGCCAGCAGCCGAAGCTGGCGTTGAAACTGGCTGAGCAGTTCTGTGGCCAGAATCGGGAGCAGCGTTTCGACAAACTCGGTATTCGATGATTTGTCGGCGGCCATCAGGACAGTTTCGCAGACATTGCCGTGCCCTTCCATGTCAGCCAGGCACTTTGGTCGGTGACCGATCGGAATAAGTGGGCGAAGCTCGACATCGGACTTATTCACCGACCGGGCGGACGGGCCGGAACCGTTGGGAATACAAGGGTTTGATTCGGTGCGCAGGTTATTCCAATGGGGTCATTGGGAGGGCCAGAACGCGCTTTACAAACGCTCCAGATTGCCTACGATTACTTCACGACACGAGTTACGGGAACCTGGCATTCAAGCCCAATCTGGTCTGGTCCCGCTCGTGATGGTCAAGGAGGAGAGACCATGTTATTTACCCTGCCCTTCGGGCTGCTCATAATGTGCTTTGCCCTGTTGTTCGGCCTTTCAGCCGTCGGTGACGACTCCGAAATCCTCGGTGGTGGCCCAGATCGTTCACGACGCCGCTGGTGGCGTCGCTCACCGACCCGACGCACCCGTTGGGGCAACACCGACAGCAACGCCGGGTCAGACAATGACCGAGCTAGCGCAGCCGACTATTTCGGCTACGACACCGGCATCTCAGATCTGGAGTTCCTCGACGAAAGCTACGAGGAGACCACTCGACGCCTCGAAGAAGAGGCCCAGCTGCACATGCAGCAAATCATGGGGGACGGCACCTAGAGCCGGCCTCGTCACGGAAGCCATCAGTTCGGCGACAACTTCAGAGGGAGAAGTCTTATGATTCGCTGGATCCGAACCGCAGCCTCGCTGCTCGTAGCCTCGCTGTTTGCCGCCATTGCCTTGGTCTGGCTTCAGGTGCCGCATAACGGTGCGCCAAGTCCGGGGCGGGAGCTGGCTGTCACCTACGACGGAGCAGTCGGCATGATCGATCTCTACCTGAGGCACGACATTCGGGGCTACGAGCGCCTGGCCAACATCGATCCACAACTGAACGGTATCGGCGGCCGAGCGGCCCAAACAGCGGCGACTGACCCAAACCTGCGCACCGCCGATCGGGTGGCCGTGGCCCGCAGACTGTCGACTCAAAGAAGTGGGTTGACCCCGAAGCTGGCCCGCCACATCGTCGAATCGGCCGACGGCGAACAGCTCGCAGCCTTTAGCGGCTTTGATCCGGAACTGGATGCGGCCATCGACCTTGCTGTCAACGCTGCGCTCGAAGCCGAGTTGGCCAACGTCGACGGACTCGACTCAACCAGCTAGGGAACAGTTCCTCCACACGCTTTGGCACGCTCCATATAGACCGTGTAACACACGCCATATAAAGCGCCGAAATCGGCTCAGGAGCGGGCACCCTAGGGTTGTGACTACTTCAGCTTCGACCGGGCGACAGGTCAATCGGGACCTAGTGGTTATTGGTGCCGGTCCCGCCGGAGCGGCGACCGCCATAACAGCGGCAAGAGCAGGGGCCAACGTCACCGTCTTCGACAAGGCGGGGTACGGTCGGGACAAAGTGTGCGGCGACGGATTGACCCCGCGGGCTGTCGGAGCGCTGGAGGACCTGGGCATCGCCCTCGACGACGCCCACCGAATTGACGGCTTACGGATGATCGCCGGAAAGAAGACGCGGCAACTGGCCTGGCCCGAAACCGATCGGTTTCCGCCCTATGGGGCGGTCTGGCCCCGCAGGCGGCTCGACGCCGCCCTCATTGACGCCGCCAACCAGGCTGGAGCCAAGTTGGTCTGGGAGACCGAAGCATTGCCGGTTATCGAGCAGGGCAAGGTCGTTGGCGTCAAAGCCGACGGTGTGCTCCACAAAGCCGATTCGGTCGTGCTGGCCACTGGAGCCCCCGGCCCGGCAGCGCGGATCGTCGGAGCAGAACGGGTAAGCGACGAACCGTTCGGATTGGCCATTCGATCTTACGTAGAGTCACCTCGACACGGCGACCGCCACCTAGAAGCCTGCCTGACACTGGTCGACGAGCACGGCACTGCCGTGCCGGGATACGGCTGGATGTTCCCTGCCGGAGACGGAACGGTCAACATTGGCGTCGGTGCCCTGTCGACCATGAAGAACTTCAAGAAGCTCAACCTGAACAAGCTGCTCGACTCCTACCGAAGCCTGGTCGAGCCGACGTGGCAAATAGGGCCCAACCTGGAGCGACCAAGAGCTTGGCGGCTACCAATGAGTGCCCAGCGGCGTCATGGACCCGGCTGGATGGCCGTTGGCGACGCCGCCGGTCTCGTTAATCCGATGAACGGTGAAGGGATCGACTACGGGTTGGAATCCGGGATGCTTGCCGCCAACTTGTTCATCGACGATCCTGTTTCCGCCCCCGATCTCTATGACGTCCAGGTCGGCGAACGCTTCGACGGCTTTCTGCGGACCGGGCGGCGATTCTCCTTCCTGATCGGCCACCCTTTCATCTTGCGCAACGGCCTTCGAATGGCGGTCGGTACCGACGCCATCGCCAACATCACCCTCGGGGTGATGGGCAACCTCATCGACTCGGAGACGCCCGGCGCCTCCGGCCGGGTGCTGAACGCTGCCGATAGAGTGTTGGCCGCTCTGGATCCGGTTCTTCGCCGCACTCGGGCAACGTCCTGAGCCAAACCGCAAGTCCGGGTCGCCAGCGCAAGGTTGATCCCTCACCCCCTTGACAGCGGATAGTAACCTGAACAAATTCGTCGCTCCGAGACGACCCTGGCACGCCGACCGCCTCGTCACCGGAGTTGGCCGCCGTCTTTTCAAGCATGAAAGTGTGAGGGCTTGAGCTACAACATCTACGAGCTGTTCGCAACGAAGTTCGCCGACGCCCACGATCGCCCATTCCTCGTGATCCCCGACGGGGGGTCGGTCACCTACGGCGATATGGATCGGCGTAGTGCCGCCATGGCTGCTGTTCTGACTGATCGCGGTGTGAAGCCGGGCGATCGCGTTGCCGTTCAGGTCGACAAGTCGATCGACGCTGTCGCCCTATACCTGGCCTGTTTGCGGGCTGGTTTCATCTACCTCCCGATGAACACCGCCTACACCGCTGACGAAGTTGGATTCTTCCTGGGCGATGCGACGCCCTCCGCCTTCATCTTCCCCCCGGACATGAGTCCGAAGCTGATGCCGATAGCCGAGATCGCCGATGTAGCTGTCACGTTGACGTTGGCCAACGATGGCACAGGGACTTTGGCCGAATTGGCAGGCCAGGTCGAGGCCATCAGTACCGTTATCACCCGGGAAGAGAACGACCCGGCCGCCATGTTGTACACCTCGGGGACCACCGGTCGACCCAAGGGCGCCGTGCTGACCCACGGTGGTATCGCCGAGAACGCCAAGGCGCTCCATTCCATCTGGCGGTTCCGCGAAGGTGACGTACTTCTACACTGCCTGCCCATCTTCCACGTGCACGGGCTGTTCATCGCATTGCACCCTGCGATTCTGAATGCCTCGGAGGTCATCTTCCTACCCCGGTTCAATGTCGATGATGTACGGGCCAACTTGCGGCGGGCCACGGTGATGATGGGCGTGCCCACCTACTACACCAGGCTGATGGAAAATGCCGGTTTCGGGCCGCACGACTGTCAGACGATCCGCATGTTCACCAGCGGTTCTGCTCCCATGACCGAAGCCGTATTCAATCGGTTCACCGAACGCACCGGTCACACTATCTGCGAGCGCTACGGCATGACCGAGTGCGGCATCATCGCATCCAATCCGCCGGAGGGCGAGCGGGTAGCTGGAACGGTTGGGTTCGCCCTGCCCAACATGGAGATGAGAGTGGCCGATCAGGCCGACAAACCAACCCAGGCCGGTGAAGTCGGTCAGGTTCAGGTGAAAGGCCTGCATCTATTCTCCGGGTACTGGCAGCTGCCGGACAAGACCGACGAGAGTTTCACCATCGACGGCTTCTTTCGGACCGGCGACATCGCGTCGATGAGTGACGACGGGCGCTTGACGCTGGTAGGCCGGTCGAGCGACATGGTCATCTCCGGGGGCTACAACGTCTACCCGAAGGAGATCGAGCAAATTCTCGACGATGTCCCTGGAGTAAATGAGACGGCCGTGGTTGGCCTCCCCCACGACGACCTGGGCGAAGCAGTAACCGGTTTTGTCGTAGCCGAAGAAGGAACCGACAAGGATCTCTTGGCCAAAGCGCTTGACGGGCGGCTGGCAAAGTTCAAGCACCCCAAGGGATACTTCTTTGTAGATCAGCTTCCCCGCAACACCATGGGGAAGGTTCAAAAGGCAAAACTTCGGGCCGACTACAGTACGACTTACACGGCATAGCGCACCTGGCAAGTGTCGATCCGACAAGCCGGTGGCGAAGGGGCTGAGCGCCTTTAACAACTCTGAATTGTTGACTCCGACGGCTCAACGGGTCTCGACCGTTGTCGACAGGAGTTGCAATGCCGTCTGCAACACCGCCCAATGCCGATCGGCTCGAAGGAGTAGCAACCCGTCGAGCCAGCGATGATTTCGTAAACCTGACGGCGCACGAACTCAAGAACCCCCTGAAAGCGCTAGCCGTCGACGCTGAGTACCTGGCTCATCATCTTCAAGACTGCTCCGACACCGTCCGCAGAACAGGTGAGTTGGCCGGGGTGGCGGAGAGCATGGCACTGGCGGCCCGTCGAATGAGCGAACAGGTCAGCGACCTACTGGCTCTCGCCATCGACAACCGAAACGATTCCGGCTCGGAGACGATCGATCTCAACGTGCTGGTTGAAGACGTCGTCCGAGACTTCGAAGGTGAACTACGCGCCGTCGGCGGTCGAGTGGAGGTCGACTCACTGCCGAGTGTTTTCGCCAGTGTCGCCGGGCTCCGCATGTTGCTCAGGAACCTCATAAGCAACGCTATTCGGTACCGCCATCCGGATCGCCCCGCTCACCTCTCGATTCAATCAAAGACGTACCGCCTTGATCGTGGTCGGCGCCTTCTCAACCTGACGTTCACCGACAACGGAATGGGCATACCGCCATCGGAGCAACGCCGCATCTTCGAGCCGTATTCCCGTGCCGGGGCCGACGAGGATGGCCTTGGCCTCGGCCTGGCTATTTGCGATCGGGTCGTGAGGCGCATGGGCGGGACCATTCACGTCGACTCCGACGGCCAAAGCGGGTCGCAGTTCTCGATTCTCATACACGACATCGACCCGACAATGGTGATAGACGATGACACTCCGGATCAGGGTCGCCGCCATTCGGATGGTCAGCAGGAGGCCTGAACACCCGACTTCAGTTGCTTGGTATGAGGTACACGGTATCAGGTACACGAGGTCAGGTGCCTGGAATCAGGTGTCTAGTATTAGTTTCGGTGGAAAATCGAAGCCGTCCTAGTCCCAACCTTGTCGACCGCAGTCCCCCCATGGCGGTTGCGGGAGATCAAGCACAACAAACCGTTCTTCGGGTCGGGGCCCCTATGTGGTCGCACCCTCAATGGCCCGGGCGCCACCTTCCAGTCGGCTCCAAGAACACACTGAGCCACTACGCAACGTGGTGCAATGCCGTCGAGGGCAACACAACGTTCTACGCCGTGCCCTCGCCAGGAAGTGTGCAACGTTGGGCCGATCAAGCACCGCCCGACTTCCGGTTCTGTTTCAAGCTGCCGCGCACCGTCACCCATGACCGCAAGCTTCGCAATGCCGAAGAAGACCTGGCCGCCTTTCTTGGAGCCATGGAGCCGGTGCAGGACCGTTGTGGGCCCCTGCTGATCCAACTTCCGCCGTCGTTTAACGGCAAAGATCTCCCGATTCTGGTTGCATTCCTGGGTCGCCTCTCTTCGCAGTGGCGGTGGGCTGTTGAGGTCCGTAGTCCCGACTTCTTTCCTGGGGGTTCTCATGAGCGCTCATTGAACGACGCACTGGCCGGTCAGGCTGTCAACCGGGTTTTACTGGACAGCCGCCCGTTGTTCAACGGGCCCTGCAAAACCCCGGGCGAGGTCGAAGCCTTTGAGAATAAGCCTCGGCTGCCGATCCGGCCTGTCGCCACAGGAGTTACGCCGATAGTGCGCTTCATCGGTCAGACCGACCTGAACGCTAACCCGGGGTATTGGAATCAATGGCTTCAGAAGATGATCGAGTGGCTCGACGCCGGCCTGGAGCCCTACTTCTTCGCTCATACGCCTGACAACATCGACGCCCCGCTGTTAAACCGAACGTTCCACGCAGCCGTAGCCAAACTGGTTACCGACTTGACGCCGCTCCCAACCGCAGTCACACCCGTCAGCCAGATGGACCTGTTCGAGACCGACTGAGCCGAAGAAGGGCGGCTAGTTGGTGCGGATCAGGTTGAATTCGATGCGCCGGTTGCGGGCTCTCGACTCGTCGTCCACGTTGGGCACCAACGGCTGAGCCTCGCCTTCGCCTCTGGCGTTCAAGCGAGCTTCGGCTACTCCCAGTTCGACCAGTCGGGCGACAACAGCGTCGGCCCGGTTCTGAGACAAGGTGAGATTTTCGTCATCGGGACCAACGTCATCGGTATGGCCGACCACTTCAACGGCAACATCGGGCACCGTACCTAGCAACGCCACGATTTCGGTTATAACGCCGTCGCTGGCAGGATCGATGTCGGCCCTTTCGGGAGCGAACAGGATTGGCTGGGCTTCGACCGCAACCATGATCTGCTCCTCAACGTCTTCGAGAGTCACAGCAGTTTCGTCAATTGAAACTCCCGAGACGTCGACGATGACGCCCTGGTCAAGCCGAGAGGTTACCTCAGCGGGAAAAGCCAGATGGCGGGCATCTCCTGCAGACACGGATCCGGTTACACGAACCTGGGCTTGATCCCACGTCCGCTCACCGACTGACACACCGGCGAGATCAACCGAACCGGCTCCCCAAACTGCTTCGGCCGCTGCCTGAAGCTGGCTGAGGGATTCCTCGTCGGGTACGGCACCGCTGAGAATCACCTGAACGGCGCCGGGGGATCCGTCGACTGGGCCAACAGTTCCTTCAATAATCGCCGGTAGAAGTGCAGACTCGGATCGTTCGACTTCCAGCCCACCATCGCCAAAGTCGAGCGAGTCTACGAGGGCATCTCGTAGTTCGCCTGGCCGCTCGTCGTCCTGAAGTGCTTGACCGGTCACGGTCACCGAACCGCCGTCAAGGGCACTGGCCGGATCGATAGTCACCTGATCGATGACGTTCTCGGCCGAGTAGATGGATTCTGCCGTGGCGAGCACTTCTGTCTTCGCCGCTTCATCGGGAACCGAACCGCTGACCGTGGCGATATCACCAAGGACATTGATAGACAGACGAACCGGGGTGCTAACACCGACCACTTCGCCTCCCTCTTCGACTCGCAGCTCCGGAACCTCTTCGACCGAGTCATCGCAAGCCCAAGCGGCCAGTGACAAGAAAACAAAGACGGCGACCAGGGTCCCGATGTAACCCCAACTGGTCCGCTCGGCGTCGTCGGGGCGGAGTCTGCGAAGCTCCTCCTCAACGTCGGCGGGGTCGTAGTACGTAGTGTCGTACTCGCCCGTTCCACTGCCCTCGTGAAGGGCGTCGGTGGCGTCACTGAACGACTCATCCTCATGGGCGTGGAATGGAGCTTGGGGGTCGTAGCCGGACTCGAAGCCAGGACCCGGTTCGGTGGCAGAGCCACGTTCAGACGGGTAGCTAACCGGAGAGTCAGTCATGACGGCCTGTCGGCTGAGGCGGCGCGCTTCTCGCTGGCACCGATAGCGGGGACATGGCGTCCATCGAGTTCAGGCAGCTCGGCGAACTCAATGAAAATGCACTCACCGGGGCACTCGGCCGCGGCATCGATTACCGCCTGCTCCAGATTCCGAGGTGCGACGGCCAGCTCAGCAGCACCACCGGGATCGTTAAAGGTTTTCTCACCCTCGCGGCAGTAAGCGATTCCGTCTTCGAGAATCACAAACACTTCCGGCGCGTGATCGGTGCAGATCCCGTCGCCGGTGCAGAGATCTTGATCGATCCACACCCGCAGCTGGGCGTTCAGTTCCGGGCCGTAACCGTCGGTGTTGGTCACGTCTTCAACGGTAGCGGAACGAGGCCGAAACGGGGCTTTCCTCGGGGCGAGCCCACCGATGTGGCGTCAGGCCAAAGCCGGGTGCCTGTGGCTCTTGCCACCGACAACTTGACCATCGAAGGTTGACCCTGTACGTTGAGCAACGTTTTGTATCTTAAGCTACGCCTCACACTGCAAGGCGGAGCTCCGACAAACTAGGGAGAATGCAATGGGCCAAGTCCCCAAATGGGTGGTCATCTACACCGTTCTGATCGGCGTGGTGGCCATTGTCGCCTCCATACCCGACATCGACGCCAAAGGCTGGTCCGAGGCCATGCGCAACGCAGCTCCCGGTTTTGCCGGGCTTGCAGTCTTTGCCTTCGCCCGCAAAACACCAGCCGCTTACTTCGCCGTGATGGCCACCAGAGCGGCCATCGAGATCGGAGACATCCTCGGCGGCATCACCACTGATGACACAACAACGTTGGCGCTCGGCGCCGTCGTTCTCGTGTTCGACGTGGCGGCGCTGTTCGTCCTCTTTCCGCTGCTGTCCAACGAGGAACCCACCTACAGCGCAGCAGCCGGCTAGACACGCCCACAGCGTGCCCATGATGGGGGCGGACGGACGCCCCTACCCGCCCCCATCACATAGCCGGATACCGTTTAGGTAGTGACCAGTAGTTTTGGCAACCTCTTCCGACTCACCACGTTCGGCGAGTCCCACGGGCGGGCGGTGGGCGTCGTCGTCGACGGCTGCCCACCCCGGTTGCCGCTCACAGTCGACGAAGTTCAACATGATCTCGATCGGCGCCGCCCAGGCCAGAGTCGGTTAGTCACCCAGCGGAAAGAGTCGGACACCGTTGAAGTACTGTCCGGGCTCTATGACGGCGCCACCACTGGCACACCACTGGCCATGGTCGTCACCAATGCCGACCAGCGACCAGGCGCCTACGACCACCTCAAGGACTTGTACCGCCCCAGTCATGCCGACTTCACCTACGCCGCCAAATACGGGCACCGAGACCATCGCGGTGGCGGACGGGCCTCAGCGCGCGAAACCATCGGCCGAGTCGCCGCCGGGGCGGTGGCTCGCAAACTTCTGACCGTGGGCCCCGACGGCGGGCAAGCACCGGTTTCGGTTGTTGGATGGGTTAGCCAGGTGCGCGACATCACCGCCAACGTCGAACCCGAAACCGTGACCGAGGCCGACGTCGAAGTCGACCCCACCCGCTGCCCCGACCCGCAGGCCGCGGCCGCAATGACAACGGCCATCGAGGACGCCCGCAAAGCGGGAGACTCGCTCGGCGGCATTGTGACCGTGGTGGCCCGAGGTGTTCCGGCTGGATTGGGCGAGCCGGTCTTCGACAAGCTCGACGCCGACCTGGCCAAAGCCATGCTGTCGCTACCGGCGGCCAAGGGTTTCGAGATCGGTTCCGGATTCGCCGGTACGACAATGACCGGCTTGGAGCACAACGATCCGTTCGAACCGGGACCCGACGCCCATCACCCAATCACGACCACCAACTATTCGGGTGGCGTGCAGGGAGGAATAGCAAATGGCGCGTCGATCGTCTGTCGGGTGGCGTTCAAGCCAACGGCCACTATCTCCTCAGAGCAAAAGACGGTCACGACCTCGGGCGAGCCGACAATGCTGGCAGCCAAAGGCCGTCACGATCCCTGCGTCTTGCCCAGAGCGGTCCCGTTGGTCGAGTCAATGATGCTGCTCGTCCTCGCCGACCATTGGCTACGCCAACAGGCGCTCGACGTTCTGGGCCGTTAGTCGAGGGCTCAGGCACCTCGCCCGATTGCCAATCGTTAGCCGAGCCGCAGCGTCCGCTCGACCTCGAGTTCTTGGCGGAATCGCCGGTCATGGGACACGACAATAAGCGTGCCGGAAAATGTCGCCAGGGCCCGTTCCAGCTGCTCGATTGCGGGCATGTCCAAGTGGTTGGTGGGCTCGTCAAGAACAATGGCGTTTACGCCGGTGACCTGAAAAAGCGCAAGCTCCGCTCTTGTCCTCTGGCCGGGCGAAAGAGTCTCAACGCCTCTCGTCAATGCTTCGGCGTCCACCCCGAATTTGGCCAGCAGCGACCGGGCGTCGGAGTCGGTCAAGCCCGACGCCTCGGAGAACTGACCAAGTAGGGCTCCGTCGACCTTCGGTTGGCCGGTGAACTCGGTTCGGCTCTCACCAGTGAACCGGGTTCGGCTCTGGCCGATAACACCGAACCGGACCGACGGTCCCCGAGTGATCGTCCCCGATGTCGGGGGCATCTGGCCCAAGATGACGTCCACCAGCGTTGTCTTGCCCGATCCGTTCGGGCCGTCAATAGCCAGACGTTCGCCAGCGGCGACCACCTCAGAAATCGGACCGAGACGGAACTCGCCTCGCTCGACCACTACACGATCCAGCACCACTACCTCGCTCGACCCTCGGTCCGACTCCGCTATCGACAGGCGTAGCTCCCACTGCTGCCATGGCTTGTCGACCTTCTCCAGCCGGTTCAAGCGGTCCGATATCTTCTTGGCCGCTCCCATCTGATTGGCAGCCGAATTGAGCTCATAGCTTCGGCGGTTGCGATCGTTGTCTGCGGGCCGCTTCTTGGTGCGACTGATGCCACGGTCGGCCCACTCTCGCCTTCGTTGCGCCACCTGTTCCAGCCGAGACCGTTCGGTGGTGTACTCCTGAAACCGCTGCTCGGCTTGTCGTCGGGCCGTGGCGGCAAGTTGTTCGTAGTCGAGCCAACCTCCGTTGAACACCTCGATGCCGTCACGGTGTTCCTCCAGACGGGCAACCGAGAGAGCTGTCGCTTCCAGAAAGCGACGATCGTGAGAGACGTAAACGATCGGTCCTTGGTACTCCCCCATCCACCGTTCAAGCATGTCGAGGCCATGACCGTCGAGGTTGTTGGTCGGCTCGTCCAAGAGGGCGACCCCGAACCGCGACGCCATGATGGCGATGAGACGTACCCGGGTGAGCTGGCCTCCCGACAGCGTGGCTGTTGGCCGACTCAGAACATCAACCGGTAGCCCGACCTCGTCGGCCAGCCGCTCGACCGTGACCTCCAGTTCAAAGCCACCGAGTTGTTGCCAGCGGGCCAGCGCGGCGCTGTATCTGTCGTCTACGCCGGGGGAGTCGGTGGCAAGTGCTGTTGATGCCGCTTCGAACTCGGCTTGAGCGGCAGCGACACCGGTCCGGCGGGCAATTAGCTGACGTCCTGTCTCGGTTGGCGAACGCTGTGGCTCCTGATCGAGCAGGCCGACGGTCACCGTCGGTGGGTTCACGCTGACCTGGCCATCAGCTGGGGGAAGCCTGCCTGCCATCACCGCCAGCAAGGTTGTCTTGCCGACGCCATTGGCTCCAACGACCGCCAGGCGGGCCTCGTGTCCGACGATCAGGTTGACGTTAGTTAGGACGCGCCGACCGCCTCTGTCAACCGCAACCGATTTCAGCGACAGTGAAACTGGCGCTCGGGAAATTGCAGCTCGGGAAACTAGCGCTCGGGGTCCAGGGTCTGAAGAACTCGGGTTTTGGGCAGCCACACATCACTCCATCGAACGCCCGAGAACCGGGCAGAAACGGACAGGACAATGTGGCTACTTCACAAGTTCTACAGTACTACTCTTCTTCGTCGTCGTGCAGATCGATATCGACCCCGTCACCCGGGGTCTCAAGCTCACGAAGAAACGCTTCGAGTTCACCGGCCAAGTCATCGCCGGAGGGCAACATCTCCTCGTTGGAGTCAGCCTGCTGTTCCAACCGGGCCACGTACTCCCGGCTGTCGTCGTCGGCCAAGACAGCCTGATCGACCCGGTTGGTCCAGTCGGTGACCTGTCCATCCAGGCTCTCGTAGCCGGTAGGCACCCCGGTCGTCTGCTGAAGCCGACGCAACAATGCTCTGGTGGCCTTGGGGTTCGGTGGACCTGGGACGTAGTGAGGTACCTCTACTCGAAGCGAGATGGCGGGAATATTGGCCCGCTCCATCCGTTCGATGATGACGCCGATAGCCCCGGTGGGCCCCTGGTAGGCGGGCTTTGAAAGATTCAGGCGGCGAACCAGTTGGGGGTGGGCGGCCGAACCGGTGACCGAGAACGGTCGGGTATGGGGCACCATGCCGACGAAGGCCCCCACGGTCACCACCATCTCGCAGCCGGTTCTACGGGCTACCTCGACGGTGTGATCGGCCAACGTAGACCAACGGAGATGAGGTTCCACGCCTGTCATCACCACCAGATCGCGGGTGGCTTCGGTCTTGGCGCTGTGCACCTCGATTGTCGGCCATTCGATGTTCCGATGGCCGTCGGTGTCGATGTTTACCATCGGTCGGGCCTCCTGGAAGTTGTAGAACTCCTCAGGGTCGATCATGGCCACTTCGTCGGATTCCATGCGCCGACAGATCCACTGCAACGCTGACGTTGCCGCTTCAGCGGCATCGAATAGCCCCTCGAAGGCGACAAGCAGTAGGGGTCGGCGAAGGCGAGGAACTTCGTGCCAAATCAGTTCGTCGCGTGAATTCTGCATAGAGCCCGAATAGAGGTAGGGTCGAGGTCGCTGCCGGGCGATCCGGCGGACAGTAACCGAGACTCTAGCGAATGGTGGCCTGGTTAGGTGAAAACGGTTGAAGCGGTTTCATGGGGTGACGACCAGATTCAGCTGACTCCTTCGGTCAGCGTGTTGATGGGGGCCGATAGCGGCCGATATCCGGCTGGAAACGCCTGTCTGGTTCAGGGTTCGGCCGAGACGCTACTCATCGATCCGTCGGTGACGGTTGTGGAGCGAGGGGGCGCCCCGGTCGACGTCGACGCGGTCGTGAACTCTCATGGGCACGAGGACCACCTGGCCGGAAACGGGCTGTTTACCGCCTCGCGAATTCATATTCACCATGATGATCTCCCAGCCGCCCAATCGCTCGACGGGTTGATGGACGTGTACGGCCTCGAAGGCCAACCTCGGACTGACTTCGGCCTCGAAGTCATGGAAGAGTTCCACTACACCGCCCGCCCTGATGCTGAAGGGTTCAGCGACGGTCACGTGTTCGACCTCGGCGGCGTCCAGGTTGAGGCCGTGCATCTGCCCGGTCACACCAGAGGCCACAGCGGCTTGAAGATCGGGAACGTCTTTTACCTGTCCGATATCGATCTGACCGGCTTCGGCCCCTACTACGGCGACGCTTGGTCCGATCTCGATCAGTTCGACGAGAGCCTTCACAAGGTTCGAGACATCGAAGCTGACTGGTACGTCACCTACCATCACAAAGGAATCATTGAGGGTCGGGAAACGTTCCTCGAAATGCTAGATGGCTTCCACGCCGTCATCGACCGTCGGCATCAGGCCATGCTCGACTACCTGGTCGAACCTCGAACGCTGGAAGAGATGATGATCAACCGGTTCGTCTACAGGCCTCACGTAGAGCACACGTTCGCCAACTCAGTCGAGCACCGCACGGCCGAGCTGCACGTGGCCCGGATGCTCGCTCGAGGCGAAGCCACCGAGGTCGAGCCCGGCCGATTTCAGCGAAGCTAACGCCAACTCTTAAGGTCACGCCCGAATGCAACTAGTCCTGATCCGTCACGGCGAAGCCGAAACCATCGAGTACGACGCAAACGGTGCCGACCCGGCGCTGAGCCCGCTCGGCCGTAAGCAGGCCGCCGGTATGGCCGCCTACCTAGCCGAGCGACAAAATGCTGACCCGATCGATGTCATTATCGCCAGCCCAATGAAACGGGCGTCGGAGACCGCCGCTCCGCTGGCCGCCGCCGTCGGCCTGGACATCGCCTACGACCAGCGGCTCCGCGAATTCGACGCCAACGAAACCAGCTATCGAGTTATCCCTCCCGGGGAGATGACGCCAACCCAGGTCGACGAGATCCTCGCCGGATTCACCGATCCGGCCTTCGCCGCCCGGGTCAGTGAAGGAATCGGCGACGTGGTGAAGGCTAATCGTGGCCAAACCGTGGCCGTTGTCTGCCATGGAGGTGTCATCATGCACGCCGTGGCCCACCTGCTAGGCGCTCCTGATCTTGCGCTTTCGCTGCACGTGGAGAACACAGCCATTTCTCGACTGATGGTGGCCAGCTCCGGCCACACCACGCTCACTAGCTTCGGTGAAGCACCCTGGCTGTAGCCCTAAACATTTTTTTGGTGACCAGGTAAACGTTTCACCCTGCAGCTTCGTGTGTGGGGTGTGTATGCAACAATCGGCACCATGAACGGGCCGCCTGCAAATCGGTCGGGATCGGCTTCGGTCTCGGAATCACCGCTGATAGACGTCTTCGCGTTGAACTACGACGACTTCTACCGACGTGAACTTCCGGCGATGACCGCGTTGGCCTCCGCCGTGAGCGGGCGCCCACAGTTGGCGGAGGACATCGCCCAGGACGCCCTGGTCAAGGCCTACCGCAAATGGGAGCAAATCGGCCGCTACGACAACCCGGGAGCCTGGCTTCGGCGGGTCACCATCAATCAGGCGTTGTCGGCCCGCAAACGAGCAGGAGCGGAACTTCGGGCTCGGCTGCGGCTCACAGAGCCCACCTACATGACGCCAACGGCGTCGGAGTTCGACCATGTCTGGGCCGCCGTGGCCCAGTTGCCCGGCAATCAGCGGGCGGCGGTGGCTCTGCACTACCTGGAGGATCTACCGGTGGCCGACATTGCCGCAATCTTGGATTGCAGCGAGTCAACGGCGCGGGTTCATCTTCACCGGGGCCGAACAGCCCTGGCCGAACGATTGGAAGGTTCACGATCATGAGCGACGACACGAACCGGAACATGCACGAAAGCAACAAGCACAGCAGTGACCAGCACAGCAGTGACAACCCAATCGATGCCTCAACAGACCAAACCGTCCGAGAGGCCTTCAACGATCTGAACCGGAGAGCAGTGATGATCCCGACCGACGGCGGGCCCCACAAGAATCGCACACCAAAGTTCAACCGTGACCCTGGGCGTCGACCCCTGGTTCCGGCCTTGGCCTTCGCCGCAGTGGCGGCCGTGGCCGCCGGCTCGGTCGGCCTGTGGCAGCGTCAGGACGACGACCCTGCCGTCAACGTTGCCGCCGAAGCCGACAGTGCCGAGGAGCAAGACGACGGCGTGGCGGCCGAACCGGCCAACACAGCCAACGACGGCGGCCAGGCAACCAATGACGGTTCTTCCGACGAAGCCACGTCGGACTCCGAAGAGACCGCCGATACCGACGACGGGGCCGACAGCTCCGAGACCGTGGACGACGGCACAATCCCTGTCGGCGACGTGAACAACGGCGACCGCTTCCGGGTCGACACCGAGCGCATCCAGGCCGATACCGGCGATCCGTTTCTCAACGTCCGAGCCGGAGCCGGCGTCGATCAAACACTGCTAGCCAAGTTGCCCCCTGGCTATCGAGGATTGGAAGCAACCGGAGCGACCGAAGATGTCGACGGCCAAACCTGGATCGAAGTATCGCTTATGAACCCCGTCGCCTTCAACGGTTCGGTTGAGTCGCCGTTCGATCGCCCGACCGGTTGGTTGAGTGGCGCACTGGTTCTGCCGTTGGCCGACGGAATCGCTGTTGGCCAAGACGAAGTGCCTACTTGTCGAGGCGATCAGGTGCTCACCGCTGCCGGCGACGCCGATCAATTCCACGTGGCCGGCCTGGAAAGCACCATGATCACCGACGACTGCCTTCGAGTTGTCATGACCTTGGCCGAAGGCAGCGCAGCCTTTGAGTGGGGCGATGATTCCGGCGCCTACGGACTACCCAATGTTGGAGTGGTCGACGCCTCTTTCGGCGCTCATCTCGATCTGTCCGCAACCGGAACCGCTTGGCCGGGAGCCACCGACACCGACGACGGAGTCTTTATCGTTCGCGATGGGGATGAAGAGAACGCGTCGTCGGTATGTCCTCGCAGTTGTCTGGACCTCCGAGTGCTTCGACCGGTCGAGTCAGTCTCAACCACGATGCTTCCCGATCTTGGAATGGTGGTGGTCGACGTGGAACTGAGCGGCACCGACAACTTCGACCCCAACTCGCCAGTCCATTTGACCGGGGAATTGCGGACCGAATCGGGAGCCGTGATCACCGAAGGGATCGCCCGCCCGTTCGAGGCCAGCGTCGGAGTCAAAATCACCGACGGGAACAGCTCGCCTGTGTCCGCCCGCTATAGCGGCGGCTCAATCGGCGACATCGAGGGCGAGCAATATGGGGTGGACACCACCGATTGGATTGAAGCCTGGGGGCTGTTCAACTTCCGGGCCGAAGGCTTGGCCCCCGGCGACTACACCATGATCTTCGACGCCGAAGGAGGCGCAGACACACCAACGCTGGTCGAGGTGCCGTTCACCATCACCGAGTAACCGGCTCACCAACTCCGGATCTGACATCCGAACCTGACAACCTGATCTGACAACCAGTGAAGCCCCGGCCACCCCCAACGGCGTGGTCGGGGCTTCTTCGCACTCACGCTCTACACTCAGCGGCTTGGATGTGCCCACAATTCTCGGCCTGCTGGCCCTCTCGGGAGTCGTCGGGGTCTATGGCACTATCATCGGTGCCGGCGGTGGATTCCTTGTCGTCCCGGCGTTGTTGGTGCTGTTCGACCTGGAGCCAACCCAGGCAGTGGGAACGACCGTGGCCACCATGTTGATCATTCACATCGCCGGAGCCTGGGCCTACGATCGCGACGGCCTGGTCAATCGCCCGGTGGCCGCCTGGTACGTGGTGATATCCATGCCGGTGGCGTTGTTGAGCAGTTGGCTGTTGATCGGGCGCCTCGACCGGGACTTCCTGGTCAGCGCCATCGGGGTCATCATGGTGATCTTGGCCGTATTCGTTCTCGGCCGCCCGCTTCTCCTTCATGCTTGGCGAAGCTCGACCAACGACCAACGGCCGGGTGGCGGCGGCGTCAACATCGGCGATGAGCTCGACCCGAGGCGGCCGTGGCTGATGTCGGGTGGAGCAGTCGCCGGATTCTTGGTCGGCACGTTCGGTGTCGGCCCGGGTCTACTCACCGTGCCGTTCCTGGGCCAGGTTCAACGCATGACGATTCATCGGGCGGCAGCTACAACGGCGGCCGCTGGAATCGGTTATGGCTTCGCCGCCGTCATTGGCCACAGCCTGGCGGGTAACATCAAGTGGTTGTTCCTGCCACCTTTGGTTGTTGGCGCGGTGGCCGGTTCGTTGGCCGGTGCCCGTCTGGCCGGCAAGCTGTCCGAGCGTTTGGTGATGAGCCTCCTGGCCGCCGGCCTGCTCGGCGCAGGCCTCCCGCTCCTGTTGACATAGCCCGATACACCAGTAGAAACTCGCAGCCAGTGGAACCCCGAGTTTTGGCACCCCGAGTTTTGGCAACGCCGAAACTCGCAGCTAGTGGAACCGAAGGTTCCACTAGCCAGGTACCCAATCCCTGCCCGCTTCGGGGTCGTTGGTGTCGTACGGCAGCTCGGCTATTGCAGCCCAGAAGTCGTCGGAGATTTGAAGCGTCGCCCAGTCCACGGTGGAGGCCACCCGCTCGGGCTTGGACACACCGATAATGGTCGATGTGATCCTGGGGTCTCGCATCGAGAATTGCAGCGCAGCCGCTCCAAGGGGTACCTGATGCTCGGCGCACAAGGCTTCCAGAACTCGAACCGGGGCAAGCGCCTCTTCATCGGCGTCCTGGTAAGTGATCCGGTCCACCTGGTCGCTGCCTTTGGCCAAAACGCCTCCGGCGTAGGGGGCGGCGTTGAACACCGCTATGCCTCGCTCGGCCGCCGAGGTGTACATACGGTCGGCTGAGCGGTTCAGCAGGGTAAATCGGTTGTGGTTCAAGATGATGTCGAAGTCATAGCGCTCAACTAGTGGCTCCATCACATCAAGACGGCCCATAGCCAAGCCGACGACGTCAGCCAGTCCTTCGTCGCGCATTTTGAACAGCTCATCCATCGAACCACCGGGCCGGGTGATCTCGTCTAGATCGGCGGCGTGCTCGGGATCGTGCAGATGCAAGATGTGCACCCGATCGAGTCCCAGAGCCTCCAGGCTCTCCTCCAACGACCGACGTGCGTCAGCGGCGTCGAAGCTTCCCGACCCGACCTCGCGATCCAACTTGGTGGCCAGGACCAGCTTCTCGTCGGCCGCCGGTAGACGATCGCCATAACCGTGGGCCCGCAGCGACTTGCCGATTCGTTCCTCCGAGCGACCTTCGCCGTAGTTGCGGGACGTGTCGATCAAGTTTACGGGGCTGGCCACTATGGCGGCCAACGTGTCGAGCGCCCGCTCCTCGCCCACCGAATGCCCGTAGGTGTCGGGCATGTCACCCAGCGGTGACGTACCGAACCCGACGGGAGATACAGAAATGGAGGTCGACCCGATTGAACGAGGCTCAAAGGTTGCAGTCATCGTGCAAAACTGTAGTGGTGAAGTCGCAAGGAGTACGAGACCACTAGACAGACAACTACATAGACGGCTACATAGACAACTACGCGCCAGGCCGACCGATCGGCCCACCAAACCGTAGTTTGGCGAGCCGGTCGGATCAGGTTCTAGCTATCTGGGCCGGACGCGCTAGCGACCGTCGAAGTAGGCCTGTTGGGCCGCCACATAATCTCTCGACAGGCGCAACAGTGCATCTTGATCTCGACGGCTTCCGTCCAGGTAACCCACGGACGAATTCACCACGATGGCAGTGGCCCCTCGACCTTCGACGTACTCCACGATGTTGGCGACATTGGCCATAAACGACTCGGTCGGCACTTCCTTGATCCAGTCGTTGGTGCCAACAATGAGCCAGACGTAGTCGACGTCTCCGCCAGCAGCAGCAAAATCGTTGCTCAGGGCGTTGGCCACGTCTTCAGCCGTCCGTCCGCCGACGCCTCGGTTGGTGGCCTGAACCGACTCGCCCCCAAGGCGTGAGATGATCCGATTGGCCAGCCGACGGTTGGTGGGTGTTCCCGGTTCCATCCAGCTATCACCCAAGAACAGGTGTTTAGCGTTGCCCATGGCGTCAATCTCTTGATCCGAGAAGTTCCCGAGGACAAAGTCGCCCAACGCTCGAAATCCAACCGGATTCGGGTGAGCTGCGTCGCCATACAAGCTCCAGAACTCCTGACCCCATGATTGACTGAACGCAATCGGTGGAGAGAAGGTGGCCCAACTGCCGGACACGCTCGTCACCTTGGTGACCCGGTGTTGATCGTTGGGTCCGACATAGACAATCATCTCGCCAACATCAAGCTCGCTGGTGGCCGATCGAGTCTGGAATGTCGCCCCGGTTGATCCCGCTGCCATCGACTGAGTGAACCGGAAGGTCTGCACCTTTTCCTTGGCCGGGTCGATCGGACCAAAGTTGGAGTTGAGCTCGGTCCACACCTGGTTTTGGCCACCGAAGAACCCGTTATGCATATCGATCAGACGACTCGAGCCGGTCTCCACATCGACCACCGATCCGTAGACCTCAACTTCTTCCGGCACCAGCCACGAACCGGAGACTAGCTCGAATCGCAGTTGCCGACCCTTTACGATTTGGCCTTGGGTATCGGCCGATGCCGACAGTTCAGCGAAGACATCTTCACCCGCAGCTGGGGTCCAACCGGAGAAGATCTCCGTGCCATCGAGTGTGATCCGCAATTCTCGTTGGTAGTCATCCTGATAGCGAATCAGCGAAACCTCAGAGACAGCTCCGAGATCAACAGTGAAGTTGGCGTTGCCCTCCGCTCCGCCGTTACTCCAACCAGTCGCTGGATTACCGTCCACGATGTTGGCCGCGTTTTGGCCGTTGACAGGAGCAAAGGCGGAGATTCCTGACAGTGGACCAGTACCGGGTCCCGAGGCGGATACGGTCATCGGACCAAGCTCGTACCAGTTGTCTTCAACCTCGGACGTGATCGCCAGCGGTACCTTGAGGTCACTATCGCCGACGTGAGCTACCGCCACGTCCAGGGTGTAGTCGCCGCTCTCCACCCAGGCTGGGATGGTAATCGCGGACGTTTTAGCCACAGGGCTGTCACCGGCCGGGAGTAAACCCTTCATTGTGGTGTCCGACTGAATGACGACGTTGACACCCGATGCGTTCCTCAACCGGTAGGAGATCCGATAGTCCCGGTAGAGAGGTGCAGATCCTCGGTTGATCCACGCCGAGGCGATTTGGGTCTGAGCGCCGGCCTCAACCGTGTCGCTATGACTCAGTTGTTGGAGCACAAGGCGGGGCCCCATCCACGTGGCCATGAACCGAAGGTCCCGGGAAACCTCATTGGTGGGATCGTCCACATAGCTCGATGGAATCCGACTGGACTTGTTGTGAGCCAAAGACGCATGCCAGTTCATGGCGTCACCGACAACCCTGTCAAGCGGCAGAACCGTTCCGTAGTCATTTCCGCCCATACGAGCTGCCCACTCGTCCATGATTCCCGTCACCTCCAAGGCGACGGGCGCGGTCTTCCACAAGTTTGGGTTTGCTGCGTGAATCGGGCCGTAATCTTGAGTGTGATGCCCTGAGCCACCCCAGCTGTCACCGCGCCAGCCGTATCGGCCGGTGTAGTTAGCCTTGAGGTGTTGGGCCACCTGACCCCTGCCACCCAGTTCGTCTTTGAACACTTGAGCCAAAACCACAAGAGGGGTGGTCGGGAAGGCCGAGGCGTACAGATCAATAATCTCAATACGTCGCGACTCGCTGGGCATCACTTGAGCGTCATACGGGTAGGCGTGCCATTCGCCCCACAGTCCAACTGAGCCAACATCAACCGAGCTCAGTCGAGGATGGTTCCCGTACCGCGCACCGAGAGCCCGAATCAGTTTCTCATGAGCAGCCCGAATGGTGGCATCCTCCCAGTCAGGCAAGTACGAGGCTGGGGCAACATTCTCGTAGCCCTCGTAAAACAACTCGCTTACTCCTTTGCGAACGAGCCAACACGGAATGCCATGGTCAGGCGTGTTGGTCTGTCCGGGGAAACAGTCACGATCGCCAGCGCCCGGATACGAAAGCATCATTCGGAAGTCGATGGTCTGATCACGCTGCTCGGCGCACGTAAAGAGCCGGTCGAGCAAAGGCCAGGCGTACTGCCCTTCGACTGGTTCGACGTCGCGCCACTGCAGGCGCACGTACAGCGAGCCACCTTTGATACCAGCGTCTTCGACGGTTGAGTCGTAACTACAGTTGGCCAGCTGATTGCTGCTAGGAACTTTGGCTACTAAGTCTTGGAACCCGACGCCGGGAGTGACCATAACCTCGTAGTGTTCGGTGGGGTTGACGGTCACCGTCTCAGCGGCATCAGCGGGGCCGGGTCCTAGTCCCACCAGGCTGGCGACCATAAGCAGCAGAACCACGACGAGGCTAGCCCAGCGGTGTCTGCTTCTTGTCGTTTCGTGACTGTTCGTTTCCGGATGTTTGGTTCGTTGGCGTTGGTGGTGCATGAGAGAAACCTCGACGTTTCTTGCTAATCAGGTGGTCAATTTTCGGCGTCAAGCAGATTGGTGCCAGGCGCAGTGGCAACGTACGTCGAGCTTGGCTGTTGTGTCATTGCCAAATCTGACAGAACCCGCTTGCCAACTGTGACAAGAGCTGACAATTTCCTACAATGAGGCGCCGATCCCAGACGAAAGTCGATAGCCGATACAAACATGACAACCTCGCCGACAGATCATCGCCCCTGGGGTCAGTTACTCCGCACCTACCGAAAGCAAGCCGATCTAACTCAAGGCCAGTTCATCGAGCAGCTTTCGTTCCTTGTAGCTCAGGTTGGGGCTGAGGAGCGACATGCGTTGGAGGCCATTGGCGTGTTTGACGATGCTGTCGTGTACTTCAGTGGCGTCTTGGACTCACCCACGCTTAGTCGATTGGAGAAAGGAAGCAGAAGCCTTAACTCGCGCCGCCGGTGTGTAGCCCTGGTCTGGGGACTAAACCGCCTCGGCGTGCTCACCCAACACGACGAAGCAAATACCTTTCTCGACCTCGCCGGCCATGGGAACCTTACCGACGCTGAGCGAGACGTTCTCCTCGGCCCAGACGACACGGCAATCCCGGGACCAGCAGCGACCGAGTCATCACAGACAGCCCGGAAGGCGAAGACGCCAAGGAGGGCGCTCCTCGCGGGCGCTGGCTTGGTCGCCGGGGCTCTGATCGCCTTTGCGTTGATCGCTTCTACCCTGTTCCCATCTTTCGCCAGATCAACCCCGGACGGGTCTGAGCCGGCCGGACCGGGAGCATCATCACATGTGTTGTTGGCCGATGAACTTCATTCGGTTACCGGCGACACCGGCCGCGATCAAACTCTTGTCGGTCTTCATGAACTAGACAACCGGGGCTCAAGCGACAACTGGCTGGAGTTCGTCAAGTTCATCGCGGCCGACACCGGCGACTACTCCGGCTACCGGGCGTACTATCTCCCCGAGCACATTCCTGTTGAGGCCATCACCGGAATTCGACTTGAGGTCAATTATCGCGGGCCCGACTACGAGGCCGCCCCCTGGGTCTGGCAAGTCGAACGCCGGGACATCTCCGAACGAGTCCGCCTCGGCGACAATCGCGACTCCTTGTGGTGGCAAGACTGGACCAACACCAGTTTCACCTTCCCAGGAGACGACGCGGGCTTTGACGCTTCTCTTTATATACAGGATCGCCAGATCTGGATCTCACTCGACGGGAGTCGAGCGGATGATTCGATCGATTTGGACTACGAAGTTCTTGTGGTCGAGTGGAGCGATTCCGACCTGTGACGCTGGTCCGCTGGTCGGCGGTGACTCTCCCGATTGACTACCGTGAAGGAATGGACGCCATCTCCTCGATCGCCGAGCGCCGCATCAGGGCGGCACAGGAGGCCGGCATGTTCGACAATCTCCCCGGCAAAGGCAAACCGATTCCCGACCTGGGCGAGCAGCGGCCCCCCGGCTGGTGGGCCATGCGAGTAGCAAAGCGTGAGCGCAGCATTCTTCGGGCCGAGGACCTGGATCGACTTGTTCGCGACACCAAGCGAAGCATCTGGTCGGCGACCGCCGAATCGGAGATCAGGGATACGGTCACTGAACTCAACGACCAGATCGACCACTACAACCACACCACAACCTGGGAACCTCGGCCACGCCTGAACGCTGACGAACTGGTCGAGGCTTGGCGCAAGCGTCGCTAAAGGCCATTCGCTGACGGCCCGCGACTACATCACGACGAACTCAACGTGTAGGGGCCGATGATCGGGGCCCAGGCTCGGACCGGTTTCAGCCTCGACCATGATGATGTCATCGCTGTGAACCACCAGGTCAATCGGTAGTTGAAGGAACCCGGGAACTGAGGCCGGCCACGATGTCTGCCAGCCGTGCCCGCGTAGACCGTTTTCAAGTCGACCATCGACCAGCAGCCTGCGAAAGTTCGAAGCGTAGGGCGTCGTGTTGAAGTCGCCGATGACAACAACCGAACATCCATCTTCGACTTGCTCCCGGCTCCAGTCGGCCACTCCGGCCAACTCGATCTGTTGCCCGTGGTAGACAGCGGCATGACTGGGCCGGGTGGTATGCAGGCTCAACAACAAAATCATCTGGCCCTGAAATTCGACTTCGGCCAGAAGCAGCGGACGTTCCGAGGTCGGAGGAATGTTGACGACGTCGGCTGAGGAAACTGTTCCGTCCCAGTCCTGGCGTATCAACATGGCTGAGCCGTGAGTGGAGTCCGATCGAGGGTTGGCCAGAACCATTTCGTAGCCCGGCAGCCGCTCGGCGATCACGTCGGCCACCGTCGGTGTGAACTCTTGGACAAAGACGATCTCCGGCCCGCGGGCAGCCAGCTCACCGAGGGCGTCGACGTGATCACGGTCGATGTTGAGGTGGCTGACGGTCAAGCTGTACGCAGAATCAACCTGACCGCCACCACTACCAATCCACACCGGCGCTACAAACCAAGCCGAGACGAAGACTCCCAGTGCAGCGGGCACCACCACCACCGACCGGCGAAGTGCGAACCACGCCGTTGCCACAACTGCGACTAGGAGCAGCTGACCCCGAAGATGTTCCAATATGGCGAGACGCCACCACCAGCGACCGCCGAAGCCAAGCAACCAGCATGCCAGCACACCAACAACTACGGCTAGCAGCAACCAGTCGATCAATCCGACGAAGCGCTCGCCCGATCTCTTCGACTGCGATTCGCTGGAGGTTGCCTCATGTGGCGTATCCATCGGCTGAAGAGTACTGCGACGACAGACCCGGCATAGGTCGGGCTACTGCTGGGAGTGAAGGCCAATCATGCCCCATCGTTCAGGTGGTGGAAGGCAACTACACGTAGGTCGAACCCTTCATCCCGTCGACATCGCGGCGCATCTCCACGTTAACCAGAGCCGGTTTGCCAGAGTCGAACGCTCGTTGGATAGCGGCGTTGATGTCGCCCGGGTCGGTGACGTGTTCGCCGTGACCACCGAGAGCCTCGACCACCTTGTCATAACGGGTGTACTCCAGCTGGGTGGCCACCAAACGGTCGGAACCGTAGATCATGGCCTGCGGTCGCATCATTTGACCCCAGGCGCCGTCGTTGCCGACCACACCGACAATGGGAAGCCCGAACCGCACTGCGGTGTCGTACTCGAAGCCGTTCAGGCCGAAGGATCCGTCGCCGTAGATGATCAGCACCCGACGATCGGGATTGGCCAGCTGGGCGGCCAGGGCGAAGGGCATGCCCACCCCCAGGGTGCCCAGTGGACCCGGGTCCATCCACGTGCCGTTGGGTGGAACCTTCAGTACTTTGGAGGCCTGAGCCACGATGTCTCCGCCGTCACCAATGACGATCATCTCGTCGTCGGTGGCCACAAAGTCGGCAATCTCCCGGCACAGTCGCAACGGATCGATCGGTGTCTCATCGGAGTTGAGCTGTGCGGCTTGGGCGGCGGCTGCCTCGTCTTCGGCCGCCCGTAAACCACCGGACCAGGTCGACCAGTCGGGCATCTCGCCGCGGCCGCTGAGCAGTGAGCCTAGCTCGTCCAGGTTTACTCCAAGGTTGCCGACCAAGCCAACGTCGGCCGAGCGGTTTTGGCCGATCAAGGTCTCGTCCAGGTCGAGCTGAATGATCTTGGCATCAGCGCCGATCGATCCGCCGTAGCGCATGCGGAAGTCAAGAGGTGTACCGGCCAGCACCACCACGTCGGCTTCGCCCAATGCCTGTTTGCGGCTGGTGGAGTAGAAGCCCGGATGGTTCATGGGCAACAAGCCGCGACCCATCCCGTTGGTGTAACACGGCATCTGCGTCTGCTCCACAAACCTGACGAGAGCTGGCCCTCCGTCGGACCAGCGAAGGGCGGTTCCGGCCATGAGCATCGGCCTTTCGGCGACGGACAGGATCTCCGCCGCCTCCGACAGCAGCGCCGGTGGCGCAGCCGATGCCACCCGATAGTCCCGGAACCGGGGCAGAGGGGCTTCGTCCAAGTCAACCGGGGCGTGCAACACATCCATCGGGATTTCCAGAAACGACGGCCCCGGAACGCCACTGAGGGCGTTGCGAACCGCCAGCTCCACGTACTCGCCAATGCGATGCGTTTGATAGCAGGCGTCGGCCCACTTGGTGATGGGCTTCATCACCGACACGTGGTCCATCTCCTGCAGCGAGCCGCGCCGCAGATTGTCGAATGGCCCCTGGCCGCCGAACACCACGATGGGCGAATTGGCCCGCCACGCATTGGCCACCCCGGTGACACCATCGGTGATACCAGGGCCGGCGGTCAAGATTGCAACCCCGACCTTTCCGGGGTTCAGGCGAGCCCAGGCGTCAGCAGCATGGACGGCCGCCTGCTCGTGTCGGACATCCACCACTTTTATGCCCTCATCCAGGCAGCCGTCGTAGATGCCCATGACATGTCCACCGGACAGAGTGAAGACGCACTCGACACCGGCAGCTTTCAGGGCGCGGGCAGCAAGCCGACCGCCGTGGGATTCAAGACTCACGTTGATCCGATCTAGGAGTAGAGCTCTTCGATTTCGACGGCGAAGCGGGTAACGACACCGCGCCGTTTCAATTTGGAAGTCGGCGTCAGTAGGTCCGTGTCGGGCATCCACTCTTCGCCCAGGATTCGGACCTTCTTGACCTTCTCGGCACCGTTGAAGTCTTTCATGGCGCCCGGCAGGGCGGCCTCAATCTCGGCCACCAAGTCGGAGTGTGCAGCCAGCTCGTCCATCGACAGGTCCGAGCAGTCGTGGGCGTTCGCCCAAGTAGCAGCGGCGTCGGGGTCGAGCACCACTAGGGCCGACACAAACGGACGCTGGTCACCAATAGCCATGGCTTGTCCCACCAGCGGAATCATTTTCAACGCCGCTTCCAGGTTGGAGGGCGACAGGTTCTTGCCGCCAGCGGTGATGATCAGTTCCTTCTTACGATCGACGATCTTGACATAACCATCGTCGTCGATCTCGCCGATGTCACCGGAACAGAACCACTCACCGTCCATGACCTCGGCCGTCTTCTCCGGCTGATTCAAGTAGCCACGGAACACATTGCCGCCGCGACATTGGACTTCGCCGTCCTCGGGGGCGAGGCGAACCTCGACGCCGGGGCAGGCGTGGCCGACCGAGCCGGCCTTGACCTTGTAGGGGGCCCACGTCATTGGGCCGGACGTTTCCGACAGGCCGTAGATCTCCGACAGGGGTACGCCGATGGTTCGGAACCAACTCAACATTTCGGCCGGGATAGGGGCAGCACCTGTGATGGCCGAATCCAGTTGGTCGAGCCCAACGAGCTCTCGCACGGTTGAGAAAGCTACAGCATCGAGGAAGTTGTAGGTTTCAATCTCCTCTTCGGAGGCCGTTCCCCAGGTCATCTTTTCGGCGATTGGGGCTGCTGCCTCGATGGCCTCGTTGAGCGCCTTCTGTTTTTCGGGGTCGGCGGCCACTGCGGCGTTTACTCCGGCGTATATCTTCTCCCAGACCCTGGGCACTCCGAACATGATGTTGGGCTTGACTTCACCGGCGTAGGCGGCGAACAGCGTCGGGTCGGGACAGGTGCTTACCTCAAGTGCATGAGCCAACAGGTTGTAGTGGCTGGTCATGCGCTCGGCGATGTGGGCCATCGGTAGATAACTCACCAAGCGCTTGCCGACCATGTCCTCGATCTCGAAGGCTCGGAAAAGGCACTCGGTGGTCCAACACACGTTGGCGTGATCCAACATGACACCCTTGGACGGACCGGTGGTACCGGAAGTGTAGATCAAGGTGGCCAGGTCACCTGGCTGTGCCGTCTCGGACGCTGTGGCCAGGTCGATCGGGTCGCTGCCGAGCAGTGTGTCGTAGGCAAAGTCGGCATCGGAGACGCCATCGCCGTCGATAATGCCTAGCTTCTCCAGCTTTGGCAGATCGTTTCGGGCGGCGGAGAACAGGTCGTAGAAACCCTTGTCTTCGACGATGGCCAACTTGGCTTCGGCGTCACCAGCCAGGTAGGCGATCTGATCGGTAGCCGATGAGTTGTAAATCGAGACTGGTGTTGCGCCCAGGAACAGCGCCGCGGTGTCAATGACGTGGAACTCCGGCCGGTTGCGGATCATCATCACCAGACGGTCACCGTGGCCCAACCCGAGAGCTGCCAAACCGGTGGCGGCACGGGCGACTTTGTCGGCCAGCTCGTTAAACGTCATCTCGTCCCAGCCGTCACCGACCTTCCACCGAAGTGCCACCCGCTCACCGTGATTGGCGATGGTGTTCAAAAACTGCTTTGGGACTGTCAGCCCCTGCACGACTTCGTCGATGGTCTTGTCCATCACTGGCCCTTTCTTGTGACTCAGCCTCTGATCGATTGAGACGGTTCTGGAGCTCCGCCAAGCCGCCGACGCGGAAGCGATTCGGTGGCAGCAGATCGGAGCGGTTAGCGCCAACTATACAATTCAAGTGTGAGTGACTTCGAGCCGGTCACCGACCTGCCTGACAGAATCGATGATGACGACCAGCCGGTCGAGTCGGCTGCCCGTCTTCGCGACCAGGCGATCCTCCGCCGACGCAACCGCATCTTGTTGATCATCGGCGCCATCATTGCTGGTGGTTTGCTTTGGGCCGGCTTCGCCCCATGGCGAGTGTTGATCACGGTGGTGGCCATGCTGGCCATCCTTCGCCTTGGCTTTGCCGTCATCGGGTCGTTTGCCCGTCCGATACCTGACGCTCCCCCGCCGGGTGAGCTACGGCGAGTGAAGTTGAAGTACCGCTGTACAGTGTGTGGCACTGAGATTCGGATGACCTTGGCCAATGACGAGGTCCCCTCCGCACCCCGTCACTGCACCGAAGAAATGGAGCTGACGGCCACCGCCGAAGACGCCCTCTAGCAGCCACTTGAACTGTTAGGCACTTGTCCACACTGTCCACATGCTGTGGATAGTTTTTGGCATGTGGGCCGTCTAGTAACGGACCGGTCACATCGAAACAGTCGATTTCACTAGACGTTTTCGAATCCGTGTCGAATCAGCAACAATCTGTGGACAGACAGCTTAGAAGGCCAACAGCGTTATCCACAGGCATCTACCCATGGTGGGGGTTCAGAATCAGTCAGCGACAGCGGTGTAGCGGGCCTGCTAGCGGTACTGGGTGGCCATCACGATGCCCACCAGAACCAGACCCAGCCCGCCCAGCAGATACCAGTTCGATGGCTCGCCAATCAGCTGGAGATAGTTGAGCAGGATCATCAACCCGCCGACGATGAACGTGCCGAACATGATGATCGGGACAATGATCGATGACCGATCGTCCTCGGATACCACGACCCGGCCCTCGGTCTCGGCAGCAAAGCTAGCCGCCTTGGCCTGATTGTGAGGAACCGTGCCCTTAGCGGTCACCCGTCCCGGCTTGGATTTATCCTGACGAACCACGGAGACGATTCTACTACGCTGAGACGGTGACCAAGCGTGTTCTCGTCATCGACAACTACGAC
This sequence comes from uncultured Acidimicrobiales bacterium, assembly GCA_938002965.1. Taxonomy (GTDB): domain Bacteria; phylum Actinomycetota; class Acidimicrobiia; order Acidimicrobiales; family SZUA-35; genus JAHELU01. Next base: position 221,373 of record CALKZY010000013.1, read on the forward strand.
TCGTTCGTCTACATCCTGGTTCAGTACCTGGGTGAGATGGGCCTCGAACCGGTGGTGGTCAGAAACGACAAAGCCACCCTGGACGAGCTCGACGCCATAAATCCCGACGCTCTGCTGATTTCACCTGGACCCGGACGCCCCGAGGACGCTGGGCTTTCGATCGACGCCATCACTCATTTCGCCGGGCGAGTACCAATCCTCGGGGTTTGTCTCGGGCATCAGTGCATCGGCCACATCTACGGTGGGGTTGTTTCCCGGGCACCCGAGCTGATGCACGGGAAGACCTCGTTTGTCCGTCACCATGATGTCGGTGTGTTCGCCGGTTTACCATCACCGGTTGAGGCCACCCGCTACCACTCACTTATCGTCGAGCGAGACAACCTTCCCGACGAACTGGAAATCACCGCCGAGACCGACTCTGGCTTGATCATGGGAATGCGCCACCGAACTCACGATACTCAAGGCGTGCAGTTCCATCCCGAGTCGGTACTGACGTCAGGCGGCAAGCAGATGCTGGCCAATTGGCTCAACCCGAAGGCCCTGCCGATGGTCGAGGCAGCCGACTAAAGGGCAGGTCGAGGGTCCAGACCAGCCGCCTGGTAGCAGGCGTCGATGACCGCCATGTTGGTCACGCCATCACGCATCGTCGTCGGAAATGACGTGCCGTTCGTAATCGCATCAACGAAGGCTTCCAGCTGGTGGACATAGGTGGCTGAGTCAGCCACCGATTCGGTCCGACTTCCGTTGTCGCTTTCAACGGTCAACGTAGCGCCATGTTGCGGGGCGAGCGGATTCTCGGCCGTCAGCGTTCCCTTTGTTCCAGTGACCACAAGATTGTTCTCGGCTCCGTCGATCTCAGCGATCATCGACGTGTGAATGCTTCCACTGGCCCCCAGCGACGGCCACGCCAGATCGGCCTGCAACTGGCCGTCCACGCCATCGTCATTGGGGCAAACGGCTGAAGCGGAAACAACTTCGGGGTCGTCCCCGGCGGCCCAGCGAACGAACTGCACCGGGTAACAGCCGAGGTCCATGAGAGCACCCCCGCCCAGGTCGTACTGCCAGCGAATATCGCCCTGGGCGATACCACCGTCGCCGATGTCAAAGCGCGACTCGATCCGGCGGATGTCACCAATCTCACCAGAGGTGATCACGTCCCTAATCTGCTGGGCGAAGGGGTGGTAGCGCCAATGGAATGCTTCCATGGCCACCAAATCCGATGCATCAGCGGCGTCAGCCATCACCTCGGCATCGGCAGCGTTGGCTGCCAACGGCTTTTCACACAGCACATGCTTCCCGGCCGCCAAGGCAGCCAGGGTCCACGGCCGATGAAGGGTGGCTGGTGTACCGATGTAGACGGCGTCAACATGTTCGGAGTCCACCAGCGCCTGATACGAGCCGTAGCTGTGCGACGCACCCCAGCGGGAAGCAGCTTCAGCCGCCCGGCCTGCGTCGCGGGCGCCAACAGCAGAGATTTCGACACCGTCGACCTCAGCCGCCGGGGCGATTAGGGCCTTCTCGGCAATACGGGAAGCGGCAAGAACACCGATTCGGATCACATCACCCTCACTCAGTTGGTCGGTCTGTCGGTTACACGGTCAGCGCAGATTTGAACGAGACCGAGACTACCCGTCAGCGTCCGGGGCGACGGTGGTTTCGCTGGAGGTAGTTTGCTCCGGCGCCGTCGTGTCGGTGGTCGGGACCGTCGTTTCCTCCGGCACCGTGGTCTGCGTGGTGGGGGTGCCTGAGTCAACACCGATCAAGAGTTTGACCTGTGTTCCCTGGAAGGCCGGCTGGCCGGGCTCCGGGAAGTGATTAAATACCAGCCCGATGTTGGGATCACCAGTGGCCAGCGGGACCTCTTCGATCTGGGCAACCAGCTCGTTCTCGGTCAACCACTGCTGAGCTGCGGTCGGATCCTTGCCAATCAGGTTGACCATCTGGACCGGCTGTGGTCCCTCCGAGACGATGAGGCGAATCTCTTGGTCGAGAGCATAGGGGGTGTCCGCCGCAGGCTCGGTACGCATTACTTGACCTTGCGGGATCGAAGCCGAGCCCTCACCAACTTGGACGATGTTGATGAAACCTGCCCCTCGCAGAGCTGAGTCGGCATCAGAAGCCGACAGGTTGGCGACAGCGGGAACAACCTGCTGGGATGGCCCATTGGAGACGATGAGAACAACCTGGAAACCGGCCGGCACCGCTTCGCCTGGCCCGGGAACGGTGTTGATGATCTGATCGACCGCCACAGTGTCACTGAACTCTCGGGAGACATCCGCGCTGAGACCCAAGTCTCGCAGCAGATCCTGGGCGTCACTCAAGCTAAGCCCAACCAGCGCGGGCACCTGAAGGACTTCCTCCGGTTCGCTTACAAACAACGTCACGATCGAGCCACGCTCGACCTCTTCCTGGGCCGCCGGATCCTGTCGAATCACAGAGTTGGCCTCAACGTCGTCGCTCTGTTCAAGAACAACGTCGACTTCAAGGCCCTCGTCACGAAGACGGTTTTGAGCGGTGTTGACGTTCTCGCCTTCGACCGTAGGAACGGTGACTAGATCTTGGTCACTGGCAACGTCTTGTTCGTCGTTGCTGGCCTGAATCTGGTTGGTGATGTAGAAAATCAACCCGACCATGCCAACCAGAAGAATGGCCAACATGATCACGAACATGCCGGTGCGGCTCGGCGGTTCGTAGTACTCCTCGATCTGCTCGGACTGGGTCCGGGCGGCAGTTGCCGGGATGGCCCGTGAAGTGTCGATCAGGGCCCGGGAAGTATTCGAAGTCTCGCGCACCGACATTGCGGCCGTGTTCGGGCCCATCGGCATCGCCGCCGTCGGGTCGTAGGCCGCGGGAGCTGGCGCAGCAGGGGCCGGTGCCGGTGCCACGTTGTTGTGAGCCATTGGCGGGGCGAACTGAGTTGCCACCTGATCGGCCGGAGGAGCATACGCCGCCGGAGCTTGCTGCGGCTGAGCCTGAATAGTCGGGGCCTCGGCGGCATCGAACTGGTTGACGACATGTGGGGAGGCAATAGCGGCCGTTACGGCGGTGCCGTTAGCCCCCGGCATTGCCATTTCGCCTGTTTTGAACCGACGCAGTTCGGCCCGAAGGTCCTCGGCCGCCGGGTGGCGATCGGCTGGGTCCTTTTGGAGCAGCCGGGCGATGATGCCGTCCATGGCCGCTGAGACGTTCGGATTACGGCTGACGGCTCGTGGGGCCTGTTCCTGAACGTGCTTGTAGGCAATGGCCACCGGAGTGTTCCCAAGGAACGGAGGCTCACCTACCACCATTTCGAACAGCACCACACCAAGCGAATACAGATCGCTTCGGGGGTCAACCGTCTTGCCCTGAGCCTGCTCGGGCGAAAAATATGTTGCGGTGCCCATGACCGAGCCGGTTTGGGTTAACTCGTCGTCGGTGCCACCAAAGGCCCGGGCGATACCAAAGTCAGCCACTTTAACCTGACCGCTCTGGGTGATCATGATGTTGCCGGGCTTCACATCACGGTGAACAGTCCCGTTGCGGTGAGCGAAGCCAAGGGCAACGGCCACTTCGCTGGCCAACTCGGCGGCCCGCTCAGCAGGCAGAGGCGCCTGGGCGGCGATCACATCGGCCAGTGTCTGGCCCTCGACGTACTCCATGACGATGAAATAGGTGCCGTCGTGCTCACCCCAGTCATAGACCGCGACCACATTGGGGTGGTTCAGGTTGGCGGCAGCTTGGGCCTCCCGCCGGAACCGGGCCACAAAGGTGGGCTCGGCGGCGTACTGCGGGAACAAGACTTTGACCGCGACAGGACGATCAAGGAGCTGGTCCTTGGCAAGGAACACATCGGCCATGCCTCCGCGGGCAATTCGTCGATGAAGTTCGTAGCGTCCATTGAGGACCGGGCGAGCGGCCGACGTGCTGGTCACAACATACATATGCTACTCACCTCGGCACGGTGACATGCGCGCGGCGACACCGACAGATTCACATCTGCAATACTTTGCAATGATTCCGACGCGGTCGGCCATCTAGCCGAGGAACCGGAAACCGCAGAATTCAGCGTCTCAGAACCGTTGTCGTGACCCAACTTCAGGCACCGACACGGACGGCGTCGGACACTGGAAAATTTATGAATCTCGACTGGAGTTGGGGCGCTACTCCCCGAAGCTCTGGTAGTACTGCTCGATGACCGCTCGAGCTATCGGAGCGGCCACACCACCACCGGTCTGATTGCCGGCGTTCTCGTTGGCTTCGACCAGAACGGCCACTGCCAGGTCGGCCGGTTCGCCCGGACGACCGGCGAAGGCAATGAACCAAGCATGAGACTGAGGAGGATCGGTGCCCAACTGAGCGGTTCCGGTCTTGCCGCCTACCACCACGCCCGAGACAGCCGCCCCCGAACCGGTGCCCTGATCAACGGCGAGCACCATCAGCTCGGCCAACGTCTGAGCCGTGTCGCCCGACATGGCCCGCTGCCACGAACCGGGGTCGACTTCGTCGATGGTTTCTAACGTCACCGAGTTTTCGATGCGTTCGACCACATGCGGCGTCGGCAACTGCCCCCCGTTGGCCACCGCGGCGGCAACCAGCGCCATTTCCAGTGGGCTGGCCTGCACGTCGAACTGCCCGATGCCGGCCTGAGCGAGCAGTGGAGTGTTCTCAAAAACGCCTGCGGGAACGTCATTGTTGATGAGCGACCCGTAGTCGGACGGGAACACGCTTTCAGCCGGGTCCGGCAGATCAAATGGGGGGCGGTCGTTGAAGCCGAAGTTCTGAGCGGTGTCGGTCAGGCGAGTCGGACCGAGAATTTCGGCTGCCAGCTCGCCAAAGCCGGTGTTGCACGACACGACCATGAGCTGAGTCAGGTCACCGCCACACGTGGCGCCACCAAAGTTGGTTAACGGGCGATCGGTGAGTGGGGCCACGTAGCCGTCCGACTCTTCAAATATCGGCTCCTCAGCGGTGATCAGCCCGTTGTCCAAACCCGACGCCGCCGTGACGATCTTGAACGTCGAGCCGGGGAAGTAACGCTCGCGATACATCGACGGACGCAACGGGTTGCCGTCGGTCTCGTTCAACTCGGTCCAGGCCTCGTTGGCCACTGAACCGTCGTTCAACGCCAAACGGTTCGGGTCAAATGACGGGAAACTCCAAAATGCTCGGATAGCGCCAGTGGACGGGTCAAGGGCAACCACCGAACCGCGACGCTCTCCCAACTCGGCCCGGGCCCGCTCCTGCATCCGATGATCAATGGACAAGACCACGTTTCCAACCTGATCGGTCCCGGTCAAGATGTTGGTCAGATCGGTTAGTTCTTGGGTGGGGGTAGTGCCGGCCAGCGGATCGTTGTAGCTGCGTTCCACCCCATCGGCACCAAAGTTGAACGACAAGAATCCCACCGAATGGGCGTACAAGCTGCCGTGGGGATAGTTGCGCTGGCGACTGAACACTTCACCCGGTGTCTCCACCGACTCGGCGACGACTACTCCGTCAATAGTGGAGATCTGACCCCGGTCTCGATCGAAGTTACGTTGGATCGTACGGGTGTTGGCGTTGTTCTCCGCCAAGGCTTCGGCACCGAACACCTGGATTCGGTTGAGCTGGATGAACAAGATGGTGAAGCACGCCAACAACACGGCCATGACATGACGCAGGGGCTTGTTCACTGGCCAACCGCCGTCCAACCAGCCTGCGTACGCGAGCTGACGCCAACCGAACCTTCCGTTCGGGCCAACTCCTCGGCTTCCTCGACGGCTTGAACCATTGAGTTGTGCGAGATACGGACCAGGAGGGCCAAGATGACGTAGTTGGCTATCAGCGACGAGCCCCCGTAGGACACAAACGGCAGTGTCACACCGGTCAGCGGCAACACTCGAAGAATGCCACCAATGATGATGAAGGCTTGGAAGCCGAGCAGCGACGTGAGGCCAGCGGCCAGCAGCTTCTCAAACGGGGAACGAGAGTTGGTGGCCACCCGGAACCCGGCGGCAACGAAGAACATGAACGTCACCAGCAGACCCGTGGCCCCAAGCAGGCCGAGCTCTTCACCGAAGGCGGCGAACACCATGTCGGTAGCAGCATAGGGAATCTTCTTCGGTGTGCCTTGGGACAACCCGGTACCGGTTACCCCGCCGTCGGCCAAGGCGAAGGCGGCTTCCACAATTTGGAATCCAGCCCCCTTCGGATCCTCGAACGGATCGATCCAGATGTCGACCCGGCGCTGGACGTGGCTGAACATTCGCCAGGCAACCACCGCACCGATGGAGAACATGGTGAGGCCAATCAACACATAGGCCGCCCGGTTAGTGGCCACATAAAACATGACAATGAACAAGGTGAAGAACAGCAGCGAAGAGCCGAGGTCACGTTGGGCGATCATCACCATCAAGGCAATGCCCCAGGCAGCCAACAACGGCGCGAAGTGGCGAAGGGCAGGCAGGTGCAATCCGGCGAAGCGGGTGTCGGTCAGCGTCAACACCTCACGCTTGTCCACCAGGTAACCGGCCAAAAAGGCGGCCAGCACCACTTTGGCGAACTCGCCGGGCTGGATGGAGAACGGACCGACCCGCAGCCAGATACGGGCGCCGTTGATTTCAGCGCCCAGACCGGGGACAAGGGGAAGGAGCAGCAACCCGACACCCAAGATGGCAAGTGTGTAGCGGTACTGCTCAAGCTTGCGAGGGCTACCGACCACCAACAGCACCGTGCAGAAGGCCCCGATGCCGAGGAACGTCCAGGCCGACTGGCTGTCGGCCAAGCCCTTATCCAGACGTGAGATCATCACGTAACCCAAGCCGTTCAACAGCGCAGCACAGGGAAACAACATGCCATCGGCCAATGGCGCGAACAAGCGTATGACCACATGGGCGGCCAGCAAGAGGGCTACCACGACAGCCAGGAAGCCACCGACCTCGCCCTGCAAGTCGAAGGTCACGTCGGCCGACTCGGCTGTCTCGCTTAGACCGACGGTGACAAAGCCGACGGCTGTGACCAGGGTGGCCAAGACCAACAGACCCAGCTCAAGGGTGCGGGCTTTCAAGTCCTAGCCGCCGTCGGACGTGGACGACCCCGGGCTGGTCGAACCAGTGGTTCCGCCCTCGGAATCGGTTTCGTCATCGCTTTCCGCCGCGCCGGTGGATCCTTCGACACCGTCGACGTTGGCCGTTTCCAGGTTGTCGATAGACAGCTGGGCGTCTTTCAACGAATCGAAGTTCGACCAGTCGGCAACGGTGGCCTGTGATGCTTCGGTCAGGTCGTCCAAGACCCGGCCCGAACGCTCAACTTCCTCGGGCTGTAGCCAAAGAAGACCACCGGAGCGACCCTGGAAGATGACCAGTTCCCCGTCAACCACTTGAACGTGATGAAGGGACTCGTTGTATCGCTCGGCTCCGAAATACACACCAGCGGCAATGAGGCCAGCCAAGACCAACAGCAACAAGGGCCAGATGCGACGACGTCGAGAAACAGGCTCGGCCGGGGTTGGAACGGGCTCACGTGCCCGGTCAATCTCTTCCCGGTCGATGACCCCAGTGGTTGTGGCGTTCTGATGCAGGCCGCTGTCGTAGTCGAGCGCGGTGCCCGACGCTCTACTGATACCGGCGACCATTTGGTCGTCAAGAGACTCGTGCACCGGCACAGAGGTGAAGGCGTTGACATCGACGTCCTCGGCTCGACCGTTCTCGTACTTACCGTCCGGCCTGCGACGCTGCTCAGCGGAGATCTGATCGGCTCCAGCTACGTTTCCTTGATCTTCGGCGACAAGAGTGTCGACGCCGCCGGGGCGCCGATCGCTGATCTTCACCACTCCGGCTCCGGGAACGACCGGCAGCTTGGCCGTGACATTGGCCGACGGATCTCCTGGGGCGGACAGATCGATGCCGAGATTGCCCGTTGTACCGACAACCGCCGGATGGGTATCGGCGACAACATTGACGACGGCAACCGAGACATTGTCCCGGCACGGTGTGTCGAGGGCCGACGCCACCAGAGCGTTGGAGGCCTCAGTCGGGTCATCATGCTCGGAGAGGATCTTGGTGATCTCGTCCGGGCTGATCTCGTTGAATAGACCGTCGCTGCACAGCAGCATGCGGTCGCCGATCTGCGGATCGATTTCGAACCGGTCGACCTCAACGTTGTCGGCAATGCCAAGCGCCCGAGTCAGAATATTTCGCTGGGGGTGAACCGCGGCCTCTTCCGGGCTAAGTCGGCCCTGCCGCACCAAATCTTCGACGAAAGAATGATCTTCGGTGATCTGAGCCAACGTGTCGCCTCGGAGCCAATAGGCCCGGCTGTCGCCAACGTTGACCACCGTCATGGTGCCTTCGGGGTGAAGGCTCAGGGCGACCATGGTGGTTCCCATGCCTCGAAGGTCGGGGTCGACGGCCTGGTGGTGAACCTGACGGTTGGCTTCCTCGACGACGTCGACTAGTTCTTCTGGGCTCAGCTGGGCACGGACGATGCGGAACTCACCGATAGCCAGCTCGGCCGCTCGTTCCCCACCCTGGTGACCGCCCATCCCGTCGGCCACGGCGGCAACAGCACCGCGGAAGTACACACGGTCCTGGTTGATCTCTCGCACGTTGCCCACGTGTGTGCCGGTGGCTCCCCAAAGACGCATCAGGTGAGCTCCATCACAATCCCACCCAGTTGCAACCGGTCACCTGGCTGGCCGATGACGGCGCCGGTGACTTTCTGCCGATTTAGATAGGTCCCGTTGGTCGAGCCGAGGTCTTCGATCACCATGCCGTGACCTCCTGGGCTGACGCGGGCATGCAGCTGCGACATATAGGTGTCTTCGAGGCTGATTTGACAGCCCGCGGCTCTCCCAATTGTCGCTTCCCCCGAAATCTCGAATGTCCTGCCTGCCATACCCTGTGGCTCAAGAACGGTAAGTCGCGTTGCCGTTGACACCAGCGGTGCCGCTGCTGGCGCTGCGGTACTACTTCCCGTGCCGGAACCTCTTCGTTGTCTCCTACCGTCACCTTGGCCTCTGCCGCCACCAACGCTTCTTACCGCCACGCTGGTTGTGGACCCGGTCCAAGTTGCTTGTAGCACCCTGAAGAAGAACAGGTACACCAAGGCTAGCAAGCACCACTTCAACAGAGTTAGGAGAGCGTCAGACACAAGAGGGATTTAGGTGGGTCAAATTACCTAGGAGGCTACGGGCGACGGAATCGGAGCTTGATTGGGCCGAAGGTCAATTCGTCGCCGTCACGCAGGACATGGCGTTCAATTCGTTGGCCGTTGACTTTACAGCCGTTGGTCGACCCGAGGTCGATGAGTTGGTAGTTGTCGCCCATAGCGTGTAACTCGGCGTGTTGACGAGAAATGTTGGCGTCACTGAGCACGATGTCCGAGCCGGTCAGGCGTCCAATGGTCATGACCCCTGATTTCAGCTGATAGCGAAGCCCGTCTGGTCCCTCCAACCAGCCATCAGGCTCAACTTCAGGTAGTCGCTCGTCGTAGGACGGGTGCAGGCGAAAGATGCCGAGCCCGAGCGTCTCGTCAATCTCCAGCTCAACCGACACCCGGCCGAGAAAGCTCAGGTGCTCCTGAGCGGCATAGGTGCGAACGGTGGCGGTGAGGTCGGCGATCAGCTGATTCTGATCGTTGAAGAAGCGCTCGTAGTCCTCATCGGAGAGACGAACGACGAAGCGATTGGGGGCCAAAGCCCGGCCGCTTACGTCAACCGTCCGGCTGGCTTCCATCTCTCTGATAAGCCGACGGCCAATCTCGACCGGTTCTAATCCACTTTTGAAGGCTCGCGAAAAAACGCCTTCGACGATCCGCTCAAGACGGTCCTCAAAACTTTTCAGAACCATGAACCTCTACGGTACTCACTATTGCCGGGAATTTGTGATCGTATGAACAGCATTCCGCGGTAGCATGCATCGCACAACTCGACCGCACAAGTGTGGTTGCCCGAACGGGCCCACTGCCGATAGGTCGTTCATACCACTCGCGCGAGTGGCGGAATTGGCAGACGCGCAGGATTCAGGTTCCTGTGTCCGCAAGGACGTGAGGGTTCAAGTCCCTCCTCGCGCACATCTCATCGTGGTTTCGGCAACGCTCTGGGCGAACCCAAGCGAGACCTCGATAAGACCCTCGCATCAGCTACCAAATAGCGATGAATCGTAGGCTTGATCGATGACAACCTTCGCTGATCACGACGACTACATCACTGCAGCAGCAGAGCACCTGCGGCCGCTGCTCATCGAGGTGCGTGGCTGGCTCGCTGAGGCATTGCCCGACGCCACGGAGATCATCAGCTACAACATGCCGGGCTTTGCGATCGGCGATTCGGCCGTTGTCGGCTACGCGGCCTTTTCGAAGCAGTGCGGGATCTACGTGTCCGGCGAGACTATCAACGCGTGCGCAGACGCGATCACCGCTGCCGGACTTGAGGCGACGAAGAATGGCGTCAAATTCTCCCCGAAGAAGCCAATCCCTCGCGACCTAGTTGAAGCGATGGCTGCTGCCGAGGTCGCCGGTGCCGCCTGACCGGGCAGCTGTCAGCGAGCAGTGATACCACCGTCGATAACTAACTCGGATCCGGTTACCCAACTCGCCTCATCCGAGGCCAGGTAGAGCACACCCCAGGCGATGTCCATTGGTTCGCCCGGTCGGCCAAGCGGGTGGGCAGCGCCTAAGGCGTCGAAGAAGCCGTCGCGGTCGCCGGTGTTGTCGGCCAGCAACTGCACCATGGGAGTCCACGTGTAGCTCGGGTGTACCGAGTTGATCCGAATGTTGTAGCGAGCCTCGGCGACGTGCAACGCTGCGGACTTGGTGAACAGTCGAACGGCACCTTTTGACGCGTTGTAGGCGGCAAGATTCTCGATGCCGACCAATCCGGCGATCGAAGAGATGTTGACAATCGAACCTCCCTTCGGGTCCTGATTCTTCATCACCTCGATGGCGGCTCGGGTGCCCAGGAACACCGCTTCGCTGTTCACGGCGTTCACGTGACGCCACGCCTCGAGCGTGGTGTCCTCAACGTTGGCGTCATGGACAACACCGGCGTTATTCACCACGATGTCGATTCGTCCGTGACGGTTCACGACATCGGACATCAGCGACGCCCACTGGGCCTCGTCGGTGACGTCTTGATGCAGGTACTCGGCGGCACCGCCATCGGCGACGAGGGCGGCGCCTTCATCGTCGAGAACATCGGTGATGACGACAGTCGCCCCCTCGGCGGTCATGGTCCGGGCTTGAGCTTCGCCGAGCCCTCTCGACCCTCCGGTGATCAGTGCTATCTTGCCTTCGACTCGTCCCACGACGGCCCCTTCTTTCTGTTGTCGTCTGCCATCATCCACTGGCAAAACCGAGCGTAGAGATCGGGTCGGGGGCGCTGGAAGTGGCGCATGCGTCATAGCGACAGTGCAAATGCATCACTTCAGCAGGTGAACGCCACGGGTAGTGTCGGGACTAGCCGTCCGTCGTTAGTTGGTGATGCGATGAAAATCCTGATCGTCGAAGATGATTCGGCGACTGCGACGTTCATGCAGATGGCCTTCGGCGCCAACGGCGACGACGTCGAAACCGCCTCGTCGGTAGCCGACGCCATTCGGCAACTGGACGCTAACCCGCCTGACGTCGTCCTCACCGACCTGACATTCGGGCGCGACGGCCAAACTGATGCCGACGGGTTCTCACTTGTTGATTGGGTGAGAAACGCGCCGCAACTGGCTCACATCGGCGTGCTGGCAGTCAGCGGCGCCGGATCACCCGACGTCCTGCGAGCCGTGGACGTACGAGGGTTCGACGGATTCGTGGCCAAACCGGTTGACGTTGCACTGCTAGTTGAGCGCGTCCAAAGGTTGGGAGCCGCCGTCGATGAGCGACGCCACCGTGGGCTCGGCGCTGTCGACGACATCACATCCAACCGGGGCCGGGCCGACTGAGCGGGGAAGGTCCAGCCAAAAGCAGCTCCCGACACCAATGGTGCTGCGAACTCCAATGGAGCCTCCCATCTCCTGCATCAGCCGAACGCACAGCGCCAACCCGAGCCCCGTGCCACCGGCCTCGTGTTCGCTTACTCGGCTGCGGTCACCGACCGCTCCGCCGAGCCGGTGGAACGGCTCAAAGATGGTTTGCAGCGAGCCCGCCGGAATCCCTGGTCCGGAGTCGGACACGAAGATGCGAGTTGAGCCGTTGGGCCCTGTCGCCACTGACACCTCAACCAGTCCGCCTTCAGGCGTGTACTTAACCGCATTGTCGACCAGGTTGATCAGCACCTGACGCAGACACCGGCGATCCGCCAGAACAGATCTTGGCGGCCCGGACTTCGTTCCATCAACCAACCGGATGGCACGCGATGACGCCAACGGGCGGACCAGGTCAAGGGTTTCACCGATGACCTCGCCGGCCTCCAACTGCTCAGCGGTAATCCGCAACTCGCCGGATTCGATGTGGGACAAGTCGAGCAATCCGTCGATCACTCCGCGAAGATGGCGACCGGCCTTGACGATCTGGTCGACACTGTCACGTTGCTGCGAGCCGTCCAATTCGACGAGTTGCATCACCTGAGCGAAACCCAAGATCACGTTGAGCGGTGTTCGAAGCTCGTGACTCACGAGCGCCAAGAAATCACTCTTGGCTTGATTGGCCGCTTCGGCTGCTTCCCGAGCCCGGCGAGCTCCGAAGAGTCGATGATGTTCAACGGCCACCGCGGCCAAATAGGTGAACCGATCGACCAGGCGAACCGCAGACTGATCCGGCGCCCACACCATCGGGGTGTACACCGCAAACGTTCCGAGGACCTCGCCGTCTTCGGCGGCCACGATCGGCGTTGACCAACACGACCGCAGCCCGTGGGTAGTAGCGAGATCGCGAAAGTCGACCCAGTTGTGGTCAAGCGTGACATCGCTGGCCACAACCGGCTGACCGATGTGGGCCGCCGTCCCGCACGACCCCTGACCCGGGCCGATTGCCACACCGTCGATGGCGTCCCGGTAGGCCTCCGGCAGTCGAGCCCCGGCGATGTGACGCAACGTCTGATCGGGGTCGAGGAGAAGCACCGAGCAGATCGCCTCGGGCAACTGATGCTCGATAGCGGCGACAACGGCTTCCATCGACTCGTCCAACGGGGCGTGCCTTACCACCCCTTCGAGAATGTCGGCCTGCGCCGCCGCCTGGTCAACAGTTGAAACCTGGGCGACGGCCACAGCGGACCGACTATCGAGACCCGGTAGCGACAGAACAACCGTTGTCCGTCGATCGGGTCCGCCGCAATCGGCCACCGTCAAGCTCCCACCGATCTCCGAGACGTACTCGGCGATAGTGGCCAAACCCAAGCCAAGGCGATCTGACTTCGCAGAGGTGTTGAACGGCGTCCCGACCGCTGCTTCGTGCCGAGGATCCATGCCCTCGCCGTTGTCAGACACGGCCACCTCGACGTGGCCGTCAACGACCGACAAGGCGACCGCCACCTGTACCCAATCGGCGCCTGCCTGTTCGGCATTGCCGATCAGTTCACTAATGGCGGCGACAAGCTGCTGCTCGTCAGCCAACACCAGAATCTCGTCGTCGGGCACGACGACGTCAACCGCCGCCCGCCCTCTACTGGTGTTGAAGTCGGCTTCGAGGACAAGCCGTCGTAATTCGACGCCCGAGACGACACGAGACGAAGCGCGGCAGGTATGACCGGACCGCCAGGTGTCTGCGCCTGCTGTTCGAGCCAACCCGGCAACCTGCTCCAAGGCCAACTGTGGATCGACTTGCCGATGGGCACCTGCGTCCGCCGCCAGAGCGATTACATTCAGCGCGTCAGCGAGGTCATGATTGACACGCCCCGACGTTGCCGCCACCGCGGCCCGCCGCCGAGCGAGGACACAGGCAGCCTGCACCGCCAAGTCAAGACCCGGTGGATCAAGACCCGGATCACCGGCCACCGAGTCATGGCTCACTGTGTCATCGGCCACTGTGTCATCGCCCGCTGAGTCATCGCTCACCGGGTCATCGCCGCGCAACTCCGCCAACCGAACTGCGAGGACAACATCGGCACCGGCCACTTGGGCCATCACCGACTCGGTGGGAGATGCCTCATCAACCAACGCAACGATGGGAACCGCAGGGCTATGTGCCCGCAGCGACTGCACGGCAGCCGCGCCCACAACCACACGGCACCGTTCCGGCCATCGTTGCGGTTGCAGCTTCATCCTTCAACCCCTGCACTACTACACTACAAACACCGGGGAACAGGCAAAAACAGCGCGTAGCAGGCAAGAAAGAGAGCGTGCACGGTGGACGAGGTCCAGGGGGGCCGCACGGTTCGAGTCATGATCGTCGACGATCATCGCGTTCTGGCGGAGCTGCTGACTACCGCCCTCGGTGAACGGGGCGACATCAGCGTCGTCGGGACGGCGACAACGGCTGCAGAAGCCCTCCCAAAAGTTGCGGCGCTACGACCTGACGTGGTGATTCTCGACTACGACCTACCCGACGCCGACGGGGTATCCCTGATCGCGTCGATCAAGGCCGCGTCGTCCAAGAGCCAGATCCTCATGCTTACCTCCTACACCGACCCCGTCATCTTGAACGAAGCCATCGCCGCCGGTTGCGCCGGGTTCGTGACAAAACGCAACAGCGCCGATCGGGTTGTGTCGGCGGTTATGAGCGTGGCATCGAGCGAGACACCGGTCTCTCCTGACATGGTGCAATCCCTGGTCGAGACTGATCGGGGCGGTACGGGTTCGGACCTGACGCCCCGGGAGCTTGAAGTCCTACGGATAGCGGCTCAAGGTTTGACCAACCGACAGATCGCCAAGCAACTGTCATTGAGCGTCAACACGGTTCGAAACCACATGCAGCATGTGCTCAACAAGCTTGGCGCCCACTCCAAGCTTGAAGCGACTGCGGTAGCCGTCCGCCTGGGCCTCGTTCGCCGCTGACCGTCACCTGAGCCGCACTGACAGCACCGATCAACTGGTGCAGTCGCACTAGGACCAATGACGCGTCCGTTTCTTCTCGTGCCACCTGTGGACCGCGACCATAGGGCCACCCGTGGCGCGCACGGGTCGCCAGCAAGGAGGCACCATGAAACTCGCCCTGTACCTACCCAACTTTCGCGATGAGGTGACCGTCAAGGAGCTTGAGGACCTCACCAACCTGGCTGAGGAACTCGACTACGACTCCATCTGGTCGCTCGATCGCATCGTCGTCCCGGAGGCGTCCGACCGTGGGGAACTCACAAACGCCTTCGGCATGATGGACGGCTTCCCCAAACAGTTGCCGGTTTCGGCCCGAGGCCAGTGGCTACAAGGCTGGCCACTTATCCCGTGGCTAGCGGCCAAGACGTCGAAATGCCGCATCGGGATGAGCATCACCGACACCCCGTATCGGGCCCCCGGCGTGCTTGCCGCCGAGCTGGCAACCGTCGACCAACTCTCAAACGGACGACTCAATGTGGGCGTTGGTGCCGGTTGGATGCCCGAGGAGTTCGCCGCGGCCAGCGCCTCCCACATTTATCCGAAGCGACACAAGCATGTTCGCGAAACAGTTGAGATCATGCAGGGCATCTGGACCAACGACGTCTTCGAGTATCACGGCGAATTCGCCGACTTCGATCGCTGCGGTTTCGGAGCCAAGCCGGTGCAGGACCCACACCCGCCGATCTTCTTCAGCGGGCTCAAGGACCCGAAGCGCTCGGCCAACCGGATCGCCAAGTACAACCTGTCGGGTTGGATCGGCATTCAGGACCGCCCCGAGGAACTCAGCGAATGGCGTGGCGCCATCCAGCGCGAGCTCGATGAACTCGACGGTGGTAACAAGATCGACGACCTTGAGCTCTGCAGCATGTACTGGACCGTGATCACCGACGAGGACATCGACCAGCCGCCACAGGGTAAGGCCACCAACATCCTGGCCGGGTCGGCTCGCCAGATCACCGACAACCTCAAGGAACTCAAAGAAGCGGGATTAACCATGCCGCTGATCTGGCCGCCCTTCGCCGACGTGCCGGTGTCAAAAACGCTGGATGACATGAAGCGTTTGAAAGAGGAGATCCTGCCTGCGGTCAACGCCACCTAAGCTCGACACACCCGCCATCGTCGAGATTGGACGCCGATGAACCTGGCAACCTGGATTCAACGTCACGGTCGCGCTCGGCCAAGTGACCCGGCGTTGGCCAACGGTGAACGAGTGCACGCCTCGTGGGCCGGGTTGGCAGCCACGGTGGCTGCTGGTGGCGGAGGTCTTCGCCAGAACTTGGCGCTGTCACCCGGTGACCGGGTTGCCATCGTCATGCACAACCGACCCGAGTATTTGGAGGCCCAGTTCGCCATCTGGCATGGCGGACTCGTCGCGGTGCCGGTCAACGCCCGTCTCCACCGTGACGAGATCGCCTACATTCTCAACGACAGCGGCGCAGCGGTCGCCATCACCGATGTCGAACACGCCGACGACGTCGAATCCCTGATCGGTGAAGTGGCGTCGCTGCAAGCCGTAGTCGTCGTAGGCCGAGGCCAACAGTGGGAGTGGCTCACAGCATCAAATCCGATTCCGTTGGTGGACCGGCGACCCGACGACCCGGCATGGTTGTTCTACACCAGCGGCACCACGGGGCAACCTAAAGGAGCGACACTCACCCACCGCAACCTTCTGATGCAATCGTTGAGCTACTTCGCCGACATCGATCAGGTGCAATCCAGCGACAGCGTCCTGCACGCCGCGCCACTGTCCCACGGCTCAGGAATGTACGGGCTGCCCCACGTCGCCCGTGGCGCAGTCAGCGTGATGCCGACGTCAACAGGGCTGGACGAAAACGAGGTCGCCGGGCTACTGGGGCACTGGCCCGGCATGTCGTTTTTTGCTGCGCCGACCATGGTGAAACGACTAGCCGACCACGACGCTTTCGCCGACGCCGATCTAGACGGCCTCAAGACCATCATCTACGGCGGGGCGCCGATGTACCTTGCCGACCTGGAACATGCGTTGACCGTGTTCGGGCCACGCCTGGCCCAGATCTACGGGCAAGGTGAGACGCCGATGACCATCACCGCGCTATCGAAGGCCGACCACGGTGACCGGGGCCATCCACGATGGTCCGAGAGGCTGCAAAGTGTCGGACTGGCCCGCACCGACGTTGAGGTTCGCGTGGTCGACGACAACGACCACGAACTGCCCGCCGGGGAGATCGGTGAGGTGGTTGTTCGTGGAGACGTGGTGATGACCGGCTACTGGAACCGCCCGGACGCCACGGCCGACACGTTGCGCAACGGTTGGCTACACACCGGCGATGTCGGAAGTTTCGACCACGACGGCTATCTCACGTTGCGGGACCGGTCAAAGGACCTGATAATCAGCGGCGGGATGAATATCTACCCGCGTGAAGTGGAAGAAGCACTGCTCCGCCACCCCCATGTCGGCGCGGCAGCAGTCGTTGGCCGAGCCGACGAAGAGTGGGGCGAAGCGGTAGTGGCCTTTGTGGTTGCCGACGGCACCGAAGCCCCACCGCCAGGCGAGCTAGACCAGGTCTGCCTCGACCACATCGCTCGCTACAAGCGGCCGAAGGAATACCGCTTCGTCGACACGCTGCCCACCAACAACTACGGCAAGGTTCTCAAGCGGGAACTGCGGGAGCGGCTGCGAGTCGACGGCGCCGACTCGTGAAGCTGGACAAGTCCGAAAGCCGGCACCGCCTACAAACCCACGAGCACGGGGTTCTGGCCACGGTTCACCCCACCCGAGGCGTCGACGCTGTACCGGTTGTGTATGCCGTTGACGCGGAAGGCTATGTCGGGATACCGATCGACCGGGTAAAACCAAAAGCGTCAAACCGCTTGCAACGGCAGAGAAACCTGGAGCTCGACAACCGGGCAACGCTGCTCGTCGAACATTGGGATCGCAACGACTGGACAAAACTGTGGTGGGTGCGAGCGGAGTTGCGCTGGCAAGAATCCGACTTGCACCGGGCTGAGGGTCTCGCCGACCTGTTAGTCGACCGTTTTGAGCATTACGCCGATCGGCCGTTTACCGAAATCATGGTTCTGAAAGTGGTTGACGTCACCGGCTGGGCGGCCGAAGGCTGACAAGACCTGTCCTATTTCGGCGCGCGTCGAAACGACGGTGACGCATGATGAAGGGTATGGAAGCCGTTCAAACGTTCACCGGAGCTGACGCTGTGCAGGCACTCTCTCACCCAAAGTTGGCACCGCCCCCACGGCCCGCCCACTTCACTGACGGGGCGGCTGCCGAGCTGCGCGACGCCATGGCCCGCTTCGCCTGGACCGCTGAGCACGCCGAGAGACGGAGTGTGCTTGTAGATTTTGTCGACACCATCGATCTGGCCAACGTCACCCAGGCGGCGGCCGCCGTCATGGCGGAACACCTGGACGGCACCGACGTGGACGTGGCCGCCGCCAGTTGGACCGTGCCGACCTACACACTGGCAACGGTGTTCGGCATGGCCAACCAACGAGAACAGCTGCGATCTGACGCCGAACAACTGGCCTTGACGATCGGTCGCAACCACCCGCCAACCGAACAAACCAACGCCGCCGCCACTCGGCTGATGACCGTATTCGCCGAACACGCCGACCCGGTCGTTCCTGTATCACTGCTCTACCAAAATCATGATGCCAGCTCCCAACTGATGCGATCCGCCGTACTCGCCGCATATACCAACGCCGCACCGCCCGGTGCCGGACGAACAGCCCGAGTGGCGACCTCCAACGTCACCGTTGGCACCGCCACTGTTCAACCCGGTCAACTGGTGGCGATCGACCTCGACGGAATGCCGTTTGGGGCGGGGCCTCACCGATGTCCAGGCCAGGAGCTGGCCAACAGTCTCGTAGCCGGTGTTCTCCAGGCCTTGAACGACAGCGGCTACTACGTTGACCAACACAGCTCCGACGCCAACGGTTACCCCACCCGACTCATCATGAAAGCATCACAATGACCAACGCAGGACACACCTTCCGTCAGCTACACGAGGCCGGTACCTTCCTGCTGGTCAACGTTCACGACGCCGGATCAGCCGCGGTGGCCGAAGCTGCCGGAGCAGTCGCATTGGGAACCACCAGCGCAGGTCACGCCTACTCGACCGGGCGACGAGACGGAGCAGGTGCGATCGGGCGACAGGAGGCCGTCGAGCGGGTGGCGGAAATCTGTTCGGCGGTGACCATCCCGGTGAGTGCCGATGCCGAAAACGGATGGGGACACGCCCCAGAGGACGTTGCCGCCACCATCACCGCGTTGGCCGACGCCGGAGCAGCCGGAGCCAGCATCGAAGACTGGTCAGGCGATCCTGCCATCGGCTTCTACGACCGGGCT
>CALKZY010000014.1 GCA_938002965.1 uncultured Acidimicrobiales bacterium
CATCTGGGTCGGGGTGCTGTTCCTCAGCGTGCTCGGCAACGGCTTGATTCAGTATCGGGTCGACCCCGACTGGACACGGATCGTTCAAGGCTCGGTCCTCGTTGCTTCTGCCGGTTTCCAAGTGCTGATCGTCAAGGCGGCGGGCCGCCATCGTGTTGCGGCGAAATCTGTAGGAGACGGTGATGCCCGATCGGGCATCACCGAATCCGATCCACCTCAGCCGAGGTATGTCGGTTCCTCCGACGACACGACTAGGTCGTCTCTCGTGGTCAAGGGATTGACCAAGCGGTTCGGCGCTATTACGGCACTCCATGATGTTTCGTTCTCGGTGAACGCCGGTCAAGTCGTTGCGCTTCTGGGGGACAATGGAGCGGGTAAAAGTACGCTTGTCAAGACGCTCACGGGGTTGCATCAGCCTGATGACGGCATCCTTGAACTCGACGGCATCGCTCAGCGTCCGGCATCTCCAGCTCATGCCCAGGCGCTCGGAATTGAAGCCGTCCAACAAGGTCTAGGGGTGGTTGGCCTCTTCAGTTCCGCGGAGAACCTGTTCCTTGGACGCGAACCGTCGCCGCCCGGCCCGCTCAAGTACCTCGGATGGATCGACCGAGAAGTCATGCGCTCGAAAACAGCTGAGGAGCTTGAGGGGCTCCATGTTTCCGTCCATTCGGTAGACGCACCGATAATTTCGTTGTCCGGCGGCCAGCGGCAGTCGATCGCCGTAGCGAGGGCAAGTCTGTGGGCCACATCAGTTGTTATTCTCGATGAGCCGACGGCGGCGCTCGGGGTCGAGCAGTCCGCCGAACTACTTCGGTTGGTTCGACGCCTTGCCGACTCCGGTACGGCTGTGATCCTGGTCACCCACGACATGCCCCAGGTCCTGGCGGTGTGCGACAAAGCCGTTGTGCTTCGACATGGACGGTGCATCGCTGATGAAATAGTGGGCGTCGAAACCGACGTTACACGACTGGTCGGTCTTGTCACCGGCTCCGTTGAAGGTCGCTTCGATGCCAAATAGGAGGCGAACAGTCGCGCTGTTGATTGCTGCGCTGTTGCTGTTGGGTGGTTGCTTCAGGCTCCCGGAAACATCATCGGAAAGTCAGGACACCACCAGTACAGGTGAGGCAAATCTTCGTTCCCTCACCGATTTTGAGTCTCTAGGGATCTGCACTGAAGACGGCTGGTCCGGCTCATTGTCGAATGACTCAGATGTCGATCTCGAAGCGGAGATCGTCGTCGATTTCATTGGTCTTGGCTCTGAACCCCTGGGATCGGGCCGCAGCACGATTACTGTCGCCGCAGGGGCAAGTACGGACTTTGAGGTTACGCCGCGGCGTCCGCTTGCCGATGTTGCCATCTCCTGCAATATTGACCTGGCACGGCTGGTGCCTCTCACCCACGACGGGTAGGTCGACTCGTCTCGTATAGCCGTCCTCCAGTGGGTGACGAATATCGGTGCGGTTCGGCGCAACGCGATACTGGAGCCGGCCTGGTCGCGAAGCGCTAGCCAGGTGAGCTCCTATGTCTATTGGGGGGGTTGTTTTGGAGGTGGGTCCAGATGCGGTCTGAGTCCATTCGTGAGGGTGGGCGTACTGTTGGTGCTGGTCGTGGCACCAAGATCGTCGAATAGCATTCAAAATGGGTAAATCTAGTCCGATTACATCACCGCTTTGATTTAGCACAAATCCCTTCAATTCCATTAAATTGAAGGGCTTTGTCGTTTAGGGGAACGTTTTCTGCCTGGCAGTTGATTGTATGTTCGAGTGGCTAAAAGGCCCGCAGGCAGCCGATTCCGATGAGAACAACCCCGACCGTATGCAGGGGCCCCATTAGGAATCCGAGTCCAAGGCCGATGCCTCGGGCTTGGACTCGTCATCGACTTTGACCGACCAGTTATAGAAATCTTTCAGGAAAAGCAACAGTGCTGCGATGACGAGCAGCCAGGCAGCCAGCTGCTCAAGGCCCGGGCGTAGCGTGGAGAATCCGGCGGCAACGGCGAGACCGAGAAGCATCGCTCCTTGCTGATAGCAGCTCTCATGAGCCAGCGAGAGATATCGAGGCACAGTCGGGTGGTCTTTGCGGCTCCATCCCATCAGGTTGTCTGTTGCGATTCCAAGAACCAGCATTGCCAATCCCCCGAGGATCAAGATCTGTTGCGACGTTTCCATAGGGCGGCAATAGTCGCTTGTCTCGGTGCCGGGTCTACCCCCGTCGGTAACCGATCGAGGTGTAACACATCTCGTCGTGCGTTCCCTCGGCCCAGACGACATAGCGGCTCTCGACGCCTTCAGGCCACAGCGATCGATCCCACTTGCATTCGATTCGGAGAGCGTCGCCACGTTCAAAGACGAGAGGCTCGGCTGGTGAGTACCCGGTTTGCCACTGGAAATCCCACTGGTCGATATCGACTAGAACCTTTTCGTTTTGTGTGCCGGGATTCAAGGTGAGTCGGTAGCCGATGCCGAGTTCATGCATGTGTGGCCAAATCGAGATGATGTGGCCGACCGGCGCCGGTAGATCACATGACGAGCTTGCTTGACCGTCGATCATCTGGGCGTAGGTGGCCGGTGTCACGCCACATAGTCGGTTGACGAATCCGGGAATGCCGGCGGCTTGATCTCCGAACTCTTGGCGAATCCGATCGATCGCCCGGTCTCGGTCGCACAATGGGCCCTGTTCGTTCCGCGAGCAGGGAATCTCGACCGGTCCGAGAAGTTGCACACTTCGAAGTGGTTCCAGGCGGCCTCCGTCATTCTCCAGCTCGGCCTTTGTGGCCAGTTGAATGCCGAGACCCGAATTGTCTTCAATCGGTCCACTGTCATAGTGGTAGTGCCACTGCACGATGAAGGCATCGCCGGGTTTCATTTGAATCCCGGTTCTTTCGGGGAGGATGATGGGACCGGCTCCGGGGGCCCACCCTCCGAGGTTGGGAAGAGGGACTGCTTGCAGAGGAACGGTCGGGCATGACCAGCCTGGCTTGCCGTCGCTCCCGTCCAGTTGTTCGGCTTGTCCGCGGACGTCATCAAACAACTTGAAGAGAACGGCGTGATGCAGGTTTGGCTTCTGGTCGGGCAGTACTTCGATGGCCCTGATCCACGACGGCTCCCCGAATGCGGGGTCAATGATGCGGCAGCGGTAGTCGTCCAGCTGGCCTGAATCGGGGTAGGCGTCATCTGGTCGAAGGACTAGGTCGGCTTCGACCGTGGGGTGAGTCTGGCCCCGGGCGACGAGGGCCGCGTCGTCGGCCAGGTCGAGGGTGGCGCCTTGATTCACCCAGTCAACAATTGTTTGACGTTCCTCGTTGGTTATTCGTGGGCTGTACTTGTATTTCACGTCTTCCAGCCCGCTTAGTCGCCACGGGGGCATGTGTCGGTCCTCAACCTCTGAGCCGATGAAGTCGGCCAGTGTTGCCACCTGCGCCGCGGTCTCAAATCGCACGTGGGCGGTGCCGGGTCCGGATGAGGAGTGGCAGGACACGCAGTTCTGTTCCAGCACCGGCATGACGTCGTCGGCGAACGAAGGCCCTCCGTAGTCCGGACCGATCGTAGTCAACGAGGCTGCCTCGGTGGTCTCGGCCTCGACCCCCGTCGTGGATTTGATCGTGGATTTGATCGTGGATCGGGTTGATGGAGTTTCGTCTCGGGCGACGTTAGTGGTTGTCGTTTGCTCGGTCTCGCTCGATGTCGACGCACAAGCGGCGAAAAGTGGGCCGGCCAGCATGAATGCGACGACGGGGGCGATGTGTCGACCCAGGCCACGCTGTTGACCGCGATCACACGGCTGACCTGGATCTACTGGTCGACCTCGATCACACGGTTGACATGGATCCATAGCCGTCCACGCTACTTTCCCGGCCGACCGGGGCGGTCTCGCTCGGCGTGATGTGGGGACCGTGGACGTTGACCGGCAACGCGATCGGTGTCACAAAACCGTAAGATGAATGGCGGGAGCAGGCGCTCGAACGTAACCCAACCGGTCGAACACGGGTCAAACGAATCGGATTCCAAACATGGACTCTAAGTCAATCGAAGACCTGGTCGCAGCGGCCAAAGAAGGTAGCCATCAAGCCTTCGAAGCTCTGGTGCGACATACGTACGCCGACATCTACACCTTGGCTTATCGACTTGTAGGTGACGAGGAGGACGCTCGAGACGTGGTTCAAGAGGCATACCTCAGAGCCCACCGGGGCATCAAGAAGTTTCGTGGCGATGCCCAGTTTTCGACGTGGATGCACCGGATTACGGCCAACTGTGCCAACACGTATCTCGGTCGTCGTAGCCGTCATCGTCACGATCAGCTGATCGACGAGGTCGACATCCCCGATCTCACCCCTCATCTTGATCCGGTCCACCAGGCCGACATCGATGTGTTGCGTACGCAGCTTGTCGCCGCTCTTATGCAACTTCCACCCAAGCTGCGATCGGTGGTCGTCCTGCGAGACATCTACGACCTTTCGCATGAGGCCATCGCTGAACAGCTGGACATAACCGAGTCGGCGGCCAAGGTGCGGCTACACCGTGCCCGCAAGCGTCTTCGAGAACGCCTGTACCCGTTGGGGGAGGAGCGAGCCGATGCGATTTGAACAGCCGACGGCAACAGTTGGAACAATGGTGAATGAGTGCCACCTCTTCGCCACGGAGTTGTCCGAAGTGGTCGACGGGGGAGACTGTCTTGACCCCACGGCCACTGAACACTTTGGTTCTTGCCTGCGTTGCCAGGCTGAATTGGCCCAGTACAAAAAGCTGCTGCGGGCGCTATCGAACCTTCGGGGCCAGACGGTGGCTCCCGATGATTTTCTTCTGCACGAGATCTTACGGGCCCTTGATCGAGCCGGTGAGGGTTGGCGTCGACATCTAACAGGTCTGGGTGAGCGGCCCGGCTTTCTCCGGGGGGCGGGTGCCATTGCCGCCACCGCCGGTGCCGCCGCCTGCACGGCTGGCGCCATTGTTCTGGCTAATCGGCTGACGTCTCGTCACCGCCTGGTTGGGTGACCGTTTCAATCGGGTCTGGTCGGCGGCGGTTTCGCGGCGGTTCCCGGGATTTCACCTGCTAGCCTCATAAGGTCGGTTGATACGCGACCTCGGTTGCGCCGACTACACCCTAGGGCAGTAGCTCAATTGGCAGAGCACCGGTCTCCAAAACCGGGGGTTGGGGGTTCAAATCCCTCCTGCCCTGCGTTGGTGTCAGATCCTTTAGTTCGGTTCTGACCCATAGCTTGCAATCCATCGCCTTTGGTGGTGGGCACAGCAAAAAACAAAAGTCGCATCCGAAGAACAGCAAGTTTTATTTGAGGATTCAGTCACTATGGCGATGAACCGCGAACAGCGTCGTTATCTCCAACGTCAAGGTCAGATGGACAGCGAGGGCAACCCGATTGCCACTCGCCGTGAGAACCGCGCCGGCTCGAACGAACGAGTCACGCCCGTGGAGTACATGGGTGAGGTTCGCTCTGAGCTGAACCGTGTCATTTGGCCCGACCGGCCGACGTTGATCAACTACACAATCGTCGTGGTCATCACGTTTTTGTTGGTGACCGGCCTCGTGGCGCTCCTCGACTACATATTTGCCGAAGGTTTCCTGGCCCTGTTGCGGGCCGGGACGGAGGGATAGACCATGAGCGATGTCACCGACGCCACCACTGTGAGCGACGACGTCGAGGCTCTGGCCACAGACGAAGCCGCCTCCGCTGAAACCGACCAGGCCGCCCCGGTCGCTGATGTGGCTGAAGAAGCCGCCCCGGTCGCTGACGAAACAGCGTCCGAGGATGCTCCGGCTTCCGAAGACGCTGAAGAGGTCGAAGCCGACACGTCAGAGTCAACCGACTCCGAGTCGACCGATTCCGAGGCCGCTGATTCCGAGTCAACCGACTCCGAGCCCGCTGACTCACAAGCCGATGCCGAGGGCGCCAGCGAATCCGAAGACGCCGAAGACGCCGAAGACGCCGAAGAAGGCGAAGGCGCTGAAGAAGGCGAAGACGAAGAGGCTCCCCGCCGTCGCCGTGATTCCCCTTATGATCGACCTGGCCGCTGGTATGTGATTCACACCCAGTCGGGCTATGAGAACAAGGTTCGCAGTAATCTGCTGGCCCGGACCCAGTCCATGAACATGGAGGAGCGGATCTTCGAGGTCGTCATTCCTCTCGAGGACGTGGTCGAGTTCAAGAACGGCAAGAAGGTCGTCGTTCAAAAGAAGGTCTTCCCGGGTTACCTGTTGACTCGCATGCGCCTCGACGACGACTCCTGGTTTGTTGTCCGCAACACCCCTGGTGTCACCGGGTTTATCGGCGCAGGCAACAAGCCGTCGCCGCTGCCTCGACGTGATGTCGAAAACTTCCTCACCGTCAAGGAGGAGGGTGGCGAGACCACCCGCAAAGGTCGTCCCCGCCTTGAGTACCAGATGGGCGAAACCGTACGCGTCAAGGAAGGTCCGTTCGCCGACTTCCAGGGCGAGATCGTGGAAATCAATGAAGATCAGCTCCGCCTTAAGGTGCTGGTCAATATCTTCGGGCGGGAAACCCCGGTCGAATTGCAGTTCTCCGAGGTGGCCAAAATCTAGGCCATGCTTCCAACAACGACGACTAACGAGATAGACAGACAAGAAAAGTTCGATGGCTAAGAAACAAGTTCTTGCAGTAGTAAAAATCCAAATTCCCGCTGGTCAGGCTTCGCCTGCCCCTCCTGTGGGCACCGCCCTTGGCCCGTACGGCTTGCAGATCATGGACTTCTGCAAGGAGTACAACGCCAGGACCGAGTCACAGCGTGGGCAGATCGTTCCGGTTGAGATCACCGTGTTCGAGGACCGGACCTTCAGCTTTGTGCTGAAGACACCCCCGACCTCGGAGCTGATCAAGAAAGCGGCCAAGATTGCTAAAGGCGCTGGCGATCCGCTACGTGACCGGGCTGGATCCATCACCGACGCTCAGCTGACAGAGATCGCCGAGCTGAAGATGCCTGATCTCAACGCCTACGACATCGATGCGGCCAAAAAGCAGGTTGCCGGAACCGCCCGTCAAATGGGCGTCATCGTTCGGGGCTAATCCAGCTCATCTCTACGGATTGCCTATCCGCTGAGTACATATATTCGTGTAAACCGCTGACCGGGAGGACCTCGCCCGGCAGCCCTAACCCCTGAGGGAGCCGAAATGGCGAAAGGTAAGCGTTACAGCGACGCGTCAAAGCGTTACGACAAGGAACTACTGCACGGACCCGGTGAGGCCATTGATCTGGTCAAGTCACTGGCGGCGACCAAGTTCGACGAATCAGTCGATGTCGTCTTTGTCCTCGGGGTTGACCCCCGTAAAGCCGAGCAGATCGTCCGTGGCACGGTGGCATTGCCCGCCGGTACCGGCAAGGACGTACGGGTTGCCGTGTTCGCCACCGGTGAAGCGGCGACGGCGGCTAAGGACGCCGGAGCTGACATCGTCGGCGCCGAAGAGCTCGTCGCCGAGGTTGAGGGCGGCATGCTTGATTTCGATCTGGCCATCGCCACTCCGGAGATGATGCCCCAGGTCGGCAAGCTGGGACGGGTACTTGGTCCTCGAGGCCTGATGCCCAACCCAAAGACCGGCACTGTCACCCCCGATGCGGCCAAGGCCGTGGAGCAGTTCAAGGGCGGGACGGTCGAGTATCGAACCGACCGCAACGGCAACGTCCACGTGTCGGTTGGCAAAGCCAGCTTCGACGGTGGGGCTCTGCGCACCAACCTTGGTGCCTTGGTCGATGAGATCAACCGGGCCAAGCCTGCTTCGGCCAAGGGACGCTACGTCAAGAAGGTGACCCTCTCTTCAACGATGGGTCCCGGCGTGAAGGTCGATCCAGGTCGTCTCGACGAAGTCGTCGAAGCCGTAGCTGACTAGCTTTCGTTCCTAAGTCCAGGGCCAAATGATTGTCGAAGTCCACCGAGGCGACATTGTTGAAAGCCGTCATGAGGTGGATGCGGTTGTGGTCTCGGTTTCTGGGCCAGAAGCGACAGCCGACGTGGTCCAGGCTTACGGGGATTCGAACCGTTCGGTAATGCCTCGATCGGCTATCAAGCCGATCCAGGCACTTCCGTTGGTTCGCTCCGGTGCTGCTGACGCACTCAACCTAGATCAAGCTGATTTGGCGTTGGCCTGCGCATCTCACAATGGTGAGCAGGCGCACGTTGAGCGTGTCACCGCGTGGCTTGATCGTCTCCGGCTGTCGCCTGCTGATCTTGAGTGTGGATCGCAGTGGCCGGTCTTCGAATGGGCCCGCGACCAACTAGTGGCAGCTGGCGTGGACCGTGGACCGCAGCACAACAATTGCTCCGGAAAGCACACTGGCTTCCTTTCGGTTTGCACTCATCTCGGGCTGAAGCCTCAGGGGTACATTGCCCCTGACCATCCGCTCCAACGTGATCACATCTCTGCGGCCATTGAGGAGCTGTGCCAAATCAGTCTTGGCGGTCAAACGCCGACCGTCGACGGTTGCGGCATTCCGGTTTGGTCGATTCCGCTGGAGTCATTGGCTGCTGGATGGGGCCGGCTGGCGGCGTTGGAAGACGGACGCCGAATCATTGATTCGATGATGGCCGAGCCGTTCTATGTGGCTGGCACGGAACGGGCTTGTACTGAGTTCATGTCCGACGCCCTCAAGCCTCTGGCTGTCAAGGTTGGAGCCGAGGGTGTCTACTGCGCTGTCATCCCAGCGGAGAAGTCTGGCGCTCACCAAATCGGTATCGCTTTGAAGGTACGTGATGGTGCGTTTCGGGCTGCTGAGGTTGCCATGGCCGCGTTGCTTGAGCGGTCAGGTGTTCTACCTCACCGGGAATGGCCACTTCACAACCACGCCGGTCGGCTCGTCGGCGAAGTAGTGGCTGACGGGATTGGCTAGGGGCGCCACCGAGGGTTAGTGGCGAAGCCACGTTAACCTGACAGTTGGTATCGCCGAGCGCTGTGCGACCGCCCCCGGGTGGTTGTTCGGCTCGACGGAAAATCGAATAACCCCTCGCCAGAGACCTCAGGTTGGTTCCGCTTTCGGGTGGGCCGTAAAGAACTCCTGATATAGGCGATTGCTTCTCCTCTTCATCTCCGAGCGTTTGCTCCGTGAGTTGTCGTGGTGTCGTGTGATCGGCGAACCGGGCGTCGAGATCCAGCGACACCATAAACAACAACACACGTACAGCGAGTACATGAGAGGAGGTGCATATGGAAAACCCGAGACCAGAGAAGGTAGCGGCAATTGCCGAAGTCAAGGATCGTCTTGAGTCGGCGACCTCGGTGGTTGTAACCGAATACCGAGGGCTTACCGTGACCCAGCTCCGAGAGCTTCGATCGACTCTTCGAACGAGTGGTGGTCGCTACAAGGTGTACAAAAACACTTTGGTGCGACGTGCCGCTGATGAAGCAGGAATCGACCTTGAGGAGTATCTCGTAGGTCCGACGGCACTGGCGTTCGCCGAACCGCAAGGTGACGATGAACGTGGTGACGTGGTTGGTATGGCAAAGGCGCTTCGCGACTTCGCCAAGACCAATCCGGAACTGGTGATCAAGGGTGGTTTGTTCGACGGAAGTGCAATTGACGCCGACGGCGTGAAAGCACTGGCTGACATCGAACCGCGTGAGGTCCTACTGGCCAAGCTGGCCGGCCTGATGGCCGCCCCGCTCCAGCAGTTCGCCGGTCTGTTGCAGGCCGTACCGCGAGACTTTGCCTATGGGCTCCAAGCACTTATTGATGAGGGCGGTGCGTCAGACGCACCGGCCAGTGAACCGGCAGCTGAAGAAGCGGCCGGCGACGAACCTGCAGCCGAGGCAAGTGCCGAGGCAGCCAGTGATGAACCTGCAGCTGAGGCCGAGGCCGAGGCTGCCGATAGCACCGAAACCCAAGACGCCGGAGAAGAAGAATAATGTCCAAGGAAGAAATCCTCGACGCCATCGCATCGATGAGCGTCCTCGAATTGTCAGAACTGCTCACCGACTTCGAAGAGAAGTTTGGTGTGACTGCAGCCGCCCCGATGGCGATGGCTGCTGCCCCTGCTGCTGGCGGTGGCGAAGCCGAAGAAGAGAAGACCGAGTTTGATGTCGAGCTCACCGGAGCCGGCGAGAACAAGATCAAGGTCATCAAGGCCGTCCGCGGTCTCACCGGTCTTGGCCTCAAGGAGGCCAAGGATCTGGTCGAGAGCGCTCCGGCCAAGGTTCTCGAGGGAGCCAACAAGGATGATGCCGAAGCAGCCAAGGCCCAAATTGAAGAGGCCGGCGGCGCGGTTGAACTTAAGTAATACCCCCGAGCGGTGATCCGCTCAGGCGGATCTCCACTCTGATTGAAGCCCGCTGTCTCGCATGCCGAGGCGGCGGGCTTTGTCGTTCTTGCCTTGTTTGTTGGGTTTCTGTCCTTCCCCACGTGACCTAGAAATGCTAGAATCAACAACGTTCACCCTAAACATCGCCCTCAAAGCTTGACCTGAGCGGACGATTCTCGTATTATTCGCGGGTCCTGCGGTTGTTGGTTGTATTCTCGCGGCTATCCTGGTAAGGCCGTGCTTGCTCGCTTGTCCCCACTCTCCGACAACCATCGGCCAGGGGGACACAGTTGTCAGGCATGGTTCAAAGCTGCCCGCAGGTCGGCGGGACAGCTCCGTGCTCAACATGTTGGTGGTGCCCCTTGCCTGCACGTACAGTCGCTCGTGATCGTTTCTCCTTTGGCAACCTTGAAGAGGCCCTGGAACTCCCGGACCTGATCGCTGTTCAACGCGATTCATTTCAATGGTTTCTGGAGCAGGGTCTCGCAGACGCTTTTCGAGATATCAGTCCCATCAAGGACTTCACTGAGACACTTCAGCTCGAGCTGGAGTTCGATCCCTTTGATGAGGATCTGAAGCCTTACCCCAAGTTCTCCGTCGAGGAGTGCAAAGAGAAAGACATGACCTACTCGGCCCCGATCTTCGTTCGGGCCCGATTCGTCAATGCCGGTACCGGGGAAATCAAGGAACAAACCGTGTTCCTCGGTGACTTCCCGATGATGACCGACAAAGGTACGTTCGTAATCAACGGCACCGAGCGTGTCGTTGTGTCGCAGCTGGTTCGTTCTCCCGGTGTCATCTTCCAGCCTGGTGAGCGGTTCCGTCTTCGTAACCTGGCCAAGCACCAGATGGTTACCGGAACCATCCACCCCTATCGAGGTGAGTGGATCGAATTCGACGTCGAGCAAAAGCCGGGTAAGGATCCGACCGCCGGTGTTCGCGTCGCCCGTAAGCGTCGCCTGTCGCTGTTCGTCATGCTGCGAGCTCTCGGCTACGACGACGAAAACGCCCCGGGCTTCCTCGAAGCCTTCGTTCGCCACTTCGAGTTCCTCGAAGGTCAGTGGGAGAAAGATCGCGAGATCGCCCCCACTCAGGACGAGGCCTTGATCGAGATCTACAAGCGAGCCCGCCCGGGCGAACCGCCCACCCTCGAAGCCGCTCGCACCTACCTGCGTAACGCCTTCTTCGAGAACCGGCGTTACGACCTGTCTCGGGTCGGCCGCTACAAGCTCAACCGCAAACTCGGTCCGGAGATCGACAAGCTGGAAAAGCTGTTCCCCATGCTGGACCTGGACAAGCCGGACATCGACCAGCCGGTACTGTCTCGGTGCGAGGTTCTGGCTTCAGCCACCTACCTCCTTCACCTCATGGTTGCCGAGCCGGGCTACCGTTTGGACGACCAGGACCACTTCGCCAACCGTCGAGTCCGCTCGGTCGGCGAGCTCATCCAGAACCAGGTTCGCATCGGTCTCTCCCGCATGGAGCGTGTGGTCCGAGAGCGCATGACCACTCAAGATGTGGAGGCCATCACCCCACAAACCTTGATCAACATCAGACCGGTAGTGGCGGCCATCAAGGAGTTCTTCGGAACGTCCCAGCTGTCGCAGTTCATGGATCAGGTGAATCCGCTTTCGGGTCTCACCCACCGTCGTCGCCTTTCGGCTCTCGGCCCGGGTGGTCTGTCCCGCGAGCGTGCCGGCTTCGAAGTGCGAGACGTTCACTTCAGCCACTACGGACGAATGTGTCCGATCGAAACACCCGAGGGACCAAACATCGGTCTGATCGGCTACCTGTCTTCCTACGCCAGGGTTAACGAGTTCGGCTTCTTGGAGACGCCGTACCGCAAGGTTGAAAACGGCACTGTCTCCGACGAGATCGTCTTCCTCACAGCTGATGAGGAAGAGGAGTACGTCGTTGCTCAGGCCAACGCCAAGCTGAACCCTGACCGCAGCTTCAAAGAGGACCGGATCCTTTCCCGTCGCTCACCGCAGGCTGCGTCACTGCGTGACCTGAAACTCCAGTTGGAGCGCGACGTCTTCTTCGGTGCCACCACCGAGATCTCCCAAGTTCCGGCCGACGAAGTCCAGATGATGGACGTTTCGCCCAAGCAGATCGTGTCCATCGGTACCGGCCTTATTCCGTTCCTTGAACACGACGACGCAAACCGGGCCCTTATGGGTGCCAACATGCAGCGTCAGGCTGTGCCGCTACTCACCGCTGAGGCACCTTATATAGGTACCGGCATTGAGCGTCGAGCGGCATCCGATGCCGCCGACACGCTGGTAGCCGAAGAAGACGGCCATGTCATCGCCGTTGATGGTCGCACCATCGAGATCGAATACAAGAAGTCCGGTCGCAAGATTTACCGCCTTCTCAAGTTCGCTCGTTCAAACCAGGACACCTGCATCAACCAGAAGCCGAGAGTCAAAGCCGGTGACCGATTTAAGGTCGGTGATCTGCTGGCCGACGGTCCTTCCACCGACAATGGTGAGCTGGCCCTGGGTAAGAACCTGGTTGTGGCCTTCATGCCGTGGGAGGGTTACAACTTTGAGGATGCCATCATCCTCAGCGAGCGTCTTGCCCGTGACGACGTACTTACCTCGATTCACATCAAGGAGCACGAGATCGATGCTCGTGACACCAAGTTGGGCCCGGAGGAAATCACTCGGGATATCCCCAACCTGGCCGACGACATTCTGGCCGACCTCGACGAGCGAGGCATCGTTCGTGTCGGCGCCGATGTAGGTCCTGGCGACGTATTGGTCGGCAAGGTCACCCCGAAGGGTGAAACGGAGCTGACCCCCGAAGAGCGACTCCTGCGGGCCATCTTCGGCGAGAAGGCTCGCGAGGTTCGTGACACGTCGCTGAAGGTTCCGCACGGCGAGACCGGCAAGGTCATTGACGTCAAGGTCTTCAACCGCGACGACAGCCACGAGCTGCCCCCCGGCGTCAATCAGCTGGTTCGGGTTTACGTGGCCCAGAAGCGCAAGATCAGCGTTGGTGACAAGTTGGCTGGACGCCACGGCAACAAGGGTGTGATTTCCCGCATCCTGCCGGTGGAGGACATGCCGTACATGGCCGACGGAACGCCGGTCGACATCATCTTGAACCCGCTGGGCGTTCCGTCCCGTATGAACGTGGGCCAGGTGTTGGAATCGCACTTGGGTTACGCCGCCCGCTGGGGTTGGACCGTTGACGGTGAAACCGTTGGTGAGCCTCCGGTACGAGGAACCGAAAACAAAACCCGACCGTTCACCACTCCGTCAACGCTGGTTTCCACACCGGTGTTCGACGGGGCCAAGTGGGACGAAGTGGAACTGGCCGGCGTCAAGCCCACCATCCAGTCCATCTTTGAGAACCTGAATCCGGAGTCGAAAGACGGCGACCGTCTTATTGGCGCCGACGGCAAGGCCACGTTGTACGACGGTCGAACCGGTCGAGCGTTCGACAACCCGATCATGGTCGGCATCATGTACGTGCTGAAGCTGTCCCACCTCGTGGACGACAAGATTCACGCCCGTTCCACCGGTCCGTACTCCATGATCACTCAGCAGCCGCTCGGTGGTAAGGCCCAGTTCGGTGGCCAGCGCTTCGGTGAGATGGAAGTGTGGGCGCTAGAAGCCTATGGCGCCGCCTACTGTCTGCAGGAGCTGCTCACTATCAAGTCCGACGACGTGCTTGGCCGAGTCAAGGTCTACGAGTCGATCGTGAAGGGTGAGAACATCCCTGAGCCGGGTATCCCCGAGTCCTTCAAGGTGCTCATCAAGGAGATGCAGGCGCTGTGCCTGAACGTCGAAGTTCTGGCCGAAGACGGCAAGGAAATCGAGATGCGAGAGCTCGACGATGAGCTGTATCGCACCGCCGAGGAACTCGGAATCGACCTCAGTCGACCCGAGCGAGGCTCAGACGAAGACGACGCACGCCGGGCAGCGGGGAACCGAGCGTAGCTCGGGTTCCTTCGAGTAAATCTGACAGCCGTTGGCTGTCAGATTTCTCGGGCCCGCGGGCCTTCTTGACAAGGCGGCACAGCAGCCGCTTTGAACTTACAGAACTCACTAGATAGACGCATCGGGATAGAGCAACCTGCGAGGGTTGCCAGGGACACGACAACTCAGCTGAGTTGCACGGGAAACAGGAACTACAGAGTGCTTGACGTAAACGACTTTGATCAACTCAAGATCGGCTTGGCCACCGCCGGAGCCATTCGCACCTGGTCCAACGGTGAAGTGAAGAAGCCGGAGACCATCAACTACCGCACCCTCAAGCCGGAAAAAGACGGCCTGTTCTGCGAGAAGATTTTCGGACCGACCAAAGACTGGGAGTGCGCTTGTGGCAAGTACAAGCGTGTTCGGTTCAAGGGCATCATCTGTGAGCGCTGTGGCGTTGAGGTGACCCGGACCAAGGTCCGTCGTGAGCGTATGGGCCACATCGAGCTGGCCGCTCCGTGCGTGCACATCTGGTATCTGCGAGGCACCCGCTCCTGGCTGGCCTACCTGCTTATGGGTACCGAGCCCCGCGAAGAGCTCAAGGCCAAGCAGCTGGAAAAGGTCATCTATTTCGCCGCCAACCTGGTCACCTGGGTTGATGACGAGAAGCGTGACGCCGACCTCCCCAACCTCGAAGCCGAGGTGCTGGAGGAGAAGGAAGCCATCCGTAAGGAGATGGAACTTCGTCTGGCCGAGCAGCACGAGGACCTTGAGGCTGAGCTCAAGCAAATGGAGACCGACGGGGCCAAGGACACTGAAGTCCGTGCTCGTCAGCGTTCCTTCGACAAAGAACTCACCATCACCCGTGAACAGTACGAGATGGAACTCGACGTCTTGGATCGGGCATGGGACGAGTTCAAGGATCTCTTCCCCCGCAAGATCATCGAAGACGAGATGTTGTGGCGAGAAATGGCCGACCGCTTCAGCGAGTACTTCGAAGGCGGAATGGGCGCCGACGCCATCGCTCAGCTGATCGACCGGATCGACTTTGACGACGAGGAAGTCAAGCTCCGCCTCGCCATCGACGCCCCCGGCGACATGAAGCCGCTTTCGGCCCAGCGCAAGCAGAAGGCCATCAAGCGACTGAAGATTGTGGCGGCGTTCAACAAGCGTGACGCCAACGGCAATCGGGGCAACGACCCCCGGGCCATGATCCTCGACGTGGTACCGGTGATTCCGCCCGAGCTTCGACCCATGGTCCAGCTTGATGGTGGCCGCTTCGCCACCTCTGACTTGAACGACCTTTACCGTCGTGTGATCAACCGGAACAACCGCCTCAAGCGTCTGCTTGATCTCGGTGCCCCGGAGATCATCGTCAACAACGAAAAGCGCATGCTGCAGGAGGCCGTCGACGCTCTGTTCGACAACGGTCGCCGCGGTCGCCCGGTTACCGGTCCCGGTAGCCGTCCACTGAAGTCGTTGAGCGACATGCTTAAGGGTAAGCAGGGCCGGTTCCGTCAGAACCTGTTGGGCAAGCGCGTTGACTACTCCGGCCGTTCGGTCATCGTGGTCGGCCCGACACTGAAGTTCCATCAGTGTGGTCTGCCCAAGATCATGGCTCTCGAGCTGTTCAAGCCGTTTGTCATGAAGCGTCTTGTCGACCAGGGCTTGGCTCAGAACATCAAGTCGGCCAAGCGTATGGTTGAGCGTCGTCGCCCCCAGGTTTGGGAGGTGCTCGAAGACGTCATCCAGGAGCATCCGGTCATGCTGAACCGTGCTCCTACGCTTCACCGCTTGGGCATCCAGGCTTTCGAGCCGGTGTTGGTGGAAGGCAAGGCCATTCAGATTCACCCGTTGGTCTGCACCGCCTTCAACGCCGACTTCGACGGCGACCAGATGGCTGTCCATCTGCCACTGTCGTCCGAGGCCCAGTCTGAGGCCCGTGTTCTCATGTTGTCGGCCAATAACGTGCTGTCACCGGCGCACGGTCGACCGCTGGTCACACCAACCCAGGACATGGTCATCGGCGTGTTCTACTTGACCGATGCGGTCGACACCGAGAAAGGTGGCGGTGTCTTCCGTGATGTCGCTTCGGTGGAGCGGGCCTATGAGTCCGGCCACATCGATCTGCACGGCCTGATCGAATACCGCGTCCCTGACCTTCTCATCTCGGCGTCCAATGGTTCGGCGGCCGAGTACGAGCCGACCACGGCTGGTCGCGTGCTGTTCAACGAGGCACTTCCCGAGGGCTTCCCGTATGTGAACCGGCCCATCAAGAAGCGTGACATCGGCGAGATCGTCGATGAGCTGGCATCTGGTTACCCCAAGGCCGAAGTGGGCGCCAGTCTTGACCGACTGAAGTCACTGTCATTCCACTATGCGGCTCGCTCCGGGCTTACCGTCTCCGTCGACGATGTGCAGACACCTCCGGAGAAGAAGGCCATCTTGGATCGGCACGAGATTGAGGCCGAGAAGATCGAGGGCCAGTTCCGCAAGGGCATCATCACTGACGGCGAACGCCGTCAGAAAGAGGTGGAGATCTGGACTGCAGCCACCGACGAGGTCCGCAACGCCATGGAGATCAATCTCCGTTCCAAGCAGTTCAATCCCATCGACATGATGGTCGGATCTGGTGCTCGTGGAAACATGATGCAGGTTCGTCAGATCGCCGGTATGCGCGGTTTGGTGGCCAACCCTCGTGGTGACATGATCCCCCGCCCGATCAAGTCGAACTTCCGTGAAGGTCTGTCGATGTTGGAGTACTTCATTGCTACTCCGGGCGCCCGTAAGGGTCTGGTCGATACCGCCCTCCGTACTGCTGACTCCGGCTACCTGACTCGTCGCTTGGTCGACGTGGCTCAGGAAGTCATCATCAACGACCGGGATCCGTTCGAGTCCGGCCGTGCTGTTCGTGGATTGTTCCTGGAGGACGTCAAGCCTGACGGCTACTACAACCGTCACACCGGTGAGGCTTCGGATGCATCCGATCCTGACGCCCGGATGGTGCGCACCTACCTTGAGACTCGTCTCTACAGCCGGGTGTTGGCCGACGACGTCACCCTTTCCAATGGCTCGGTCATTGAGAAGGGCACGATGGTTGAGGAAGACGAGATGGTCGCCATGCGCGACGATCCTGATGTCACCCGGGTTCGGGTGCTGTCTCCGTTGACCGACGATTCGGCTGTGGGCATTACCGCCGCTAGCTACGGCATGTCGCTGGCAACCAGCGAAGAGATCGAGGTTGGCGAGGCTGTCGGCGTTATTGCCGCCCAGTCGATTGGCGAGCCCGGTACTCAGCTGACTATGCGCACCTTCCACACCGGTGGTGTGGCTGGTGGTACCGACATCGCCGGTGGTCTACCCCGCGTGGTCGAACTGTTCGAGGCTCGTAGCCCGAAGGGTAAGGCAACCTTGGCCCGCATCTCCGGCGTTGTTCGCATCGCCGAAGACGAAGGCAAGGGCAAGGTCATCACTGTTGTCAGTGACGACGGCGATGAGGACGACTACACCGTTCCATTGGCCGCTCGTCTTGAGGTGGTTGACGGCCAGGAGATCGCCGCAGGCGATGCCATCGTTGACGGCCCCCGTGACCCGAAGGAGCTGCTGGAGATTCGTGGTATCCGCGAAACCCAGCAGTACCTGGTGGAGGAAGTCCAGAAGGTCTACCGAGATCAGGGCGTATCGATCCACGACAAGCACATCGAGCTCATCGTTCGTCAGATGACCCGCCGAGTGGCCATCTCCGAGCCTGGTGACTCCGACTTCTTGCCCGGTGAGCGTTGCGACCAGTGGCACTTCGCCGACGTGAACAAGCGTCTGGTGACCGAGGGTCAACAGCCGGCCGAGGGACGCCCGGAAATCATGGGTATCACCAAGGCTTCGTTGGCCACTGACTCGTGGTTGTCGGCCGCTTCGTTCCAGGAGACCACCCGAGTGCTGACGGAGGCTGCCATTGAAGGCAAGTCCGACGGCATGATCGGCCTGAAGGAGAACATCATCATCGGTAAGTTGATCCCGGCGGGTACTGGTTTGGTTCGTAACCGGACCGTCGCCACCGAGGCTCCCGACTATCAGCCGATGTCGTTCTACTCGTCCGACGGCGAAGAGCAGGACCCGGCCGCATGGCTGGCCTCAATCGGAGCCGAACAAGCGGCGGCTGTAACCCAGCTCCCGACCGTTCCCGCTCCGGGCGAAATCGGCTAGTAGAAGCGAAAAGCATT
Source organism: uncultured Acidimicrobiales bacterium (assembly GCA_938002965.1). Taxonomy (GTDB): domain Bacteria; phylum Actinomycetota; class Acidimicrobiia; order Acidimicrobiales; family SZUA-35; genus JAHELU01. The sequence continues at coordinate 18,404 of CALKZY010000014.1, forward strand.
GTGAGTCGACGGCCCACCGCCCGTATTAATCCGGGGGGTGGGCCTCGTCGCGTCACAGAAGGTGGCCGTTTCTGCCGCCGTTTACCTTTACGCCAGGCTTACCTCGGACCACCTATGGTGATTGACGGTCAGGTTGGCTGTGTTGTCCGACAGCACTGCTGCCGACGGTCGCCGGGCACCGCATGGGTAGGTTCACCGGGCAAGTCCAGAAGCATCGAGTAAGTTGGGAACCATGTCGTACTCGACGATTAATACGATCACGCTGTTCTTCGCCATGCTGGCGATGTTGGCCGCTGCCATAACTGTGTTGATTGCCGTTTCGGCGTTGACTGGGGATCGTTTGGGCGTCATTCGCTCTTTGCGATCGGTGGCAGTTGAGTTGGCGGCAGCCGTAGCAGTGACCAGCACCGTTGGTTCCCTGATCATGTCCGAAGTGTTGAACTTCGAACCGTGTTTGAACTGCTGGGTGCAGCGTGGATTCATGTATCCGGCCGCAGCCTTGCTGGCGATCGCCGCCTTCACCCGACGCATGATGCTGGTTAAGCTCGCTGGCCTCCTGGCCTTAGTGGGGCTTCCACTATCTATCTTCCATCGCTATGAGCAGGCTGCCGGTATTGAGATCGGTGGCTTGTGTGGCGATGGGGCACCGTGTTCGGCTAAGTACTTCGAGCACTTCGGCTTCGTAACCATCCCTACCATGGCCGGTATCGGCTTCGCTGCCATCATCGCCTTGGTGCTGGTGGCCGTTCGAGCACCGGTCGAGACTATCGACCACGACACTGCGCTCGACCAAACCGAGTCGGACAACGCACTGGTGTAGGTCGTCGACGTGCACGACATCAACTTCGCAATTATCCGTAACGAGACAACCACAAATAGGTAACGAAATGGCCCAGGCAACGAACCCCAAGAAAGACAAAGAGTCGAAGAGAGCAGCAGCGGCTGCCAACTCGACCAACAATCCGATCGCCAATCCGAATGAGGGCGGCAACAAGTTCTTCATGCTGGCCATTGGAGCCATTCTGGTTCTCGGCATCGGTGCGGTGGCGTTGGTCGTGACCAATCGTGAGGTGTCGAACTTCGACGGCGATCAGACGGCTGCAGTTGAGGTCGAGGGCGATTCGCTTCCGCTGCCTGCCAACCCTGACCAGGTGTCAATCGACCCGGCCAGCGATCCAACGATTGGTACCCAGCTTCCAACCGTGACCGGCACCGACTTCGCCGACCTCCCGGTCTCTATTGAGAACGACGGTCGGGCAAAGGCGATCTACTTCTTGGCTCACTGGTGCCCTCACTGCCAAGAAGAGGTCCCGAACGTAGTTGAGTTGGTCGAAGAGGGCCGCAAGCCCGACGCTCTTGACATTTACGCCGTCTCAACTTCGGTTGACCCGTCACGGGGTAACTACCCGCCGGTCCGCTGGCTCGACATCGAGGAGTTCACCTTCCCGGTAATTCGTGACTCCGATGCCAGCGAAGCGTTCGCCCAGATGGGTGGACAGGGATTCCCGTACACCATCTACGTTGACGCCGACAACAACATCGTGGCCCGAAGCTCCGGCACCCTTGGCGCCGATGCCATCGCCGAGCTGTGGAGCTTGGCCGCCGGATCAGCCGGCTCCGAGTAGACCGGAGCGTCGACAGCCAGTCGATTCGTATCGATTGGCCGTCTGGTCCTCAATCTACAGATAGTGGTCGTTAGTCTCCGGGCGGTCTTGGACCGCCCGGAGGCGCGTACGCTGGCCCGATGCAAAAATGGGGCCGTGTGGCCGTCATTGGCGGTGTGACCTGCTGGTCAGTCGGCAATCTGATCGTTAGAGATACGACGCTTGACGGCCCCCAGGCGGCCTTGTGGCGCTACGTCATCGGCGCAGTCTTGTACAGCACCGTGTATCGGATCGCCGTCGGCCCGCTTCGTTGGTCCCATGCCGTCACGGCGGCACCGGCAGCGGTGGCGATCGCCATCGAAATCGCCTTGTTCTTCACGGCCATTCAACGAACGACGGTGGCCAATGTGACTGTCATCGCCTCACTCCTACCGCTGCTGTTGATGGGAGTCGCCGTCCGACGGTACAAGGAGTCGATCCCGCCGTTGGTCGTGGCGGCAACAGCTGCCGGTGTGGCCGGAGTTGCGGCCGTAGTTTTGGGCTCGTCGTCCTCGGTGCGGTGGTCGACGTCCGGTGACTTGTTGGCCGTGGCTGCGCTGGTGTTTTTCGCCGCGTACTTCCTGGCGGCCAAGGAAGCCAGGGCCGGCTTGAGCGCTTTTGCTCTTCAGACGTACTCGATGATTATTGGGATTCCGGTCCTGGTGGGGGCCTGCCTGGTGTTAGGGGCGGATCTGGCGGCCCCGGTTGGTTCCGCCTGGCTGCACCCGATCGGTTTGGTGGCGGTTCCTTCAACCGGCCATCTGCTGATCAACTGGGCTCACCGCCATGTGACGCTCACGTTCACCTCGCTCATGACGCTCTCGGTGCCGGTGTTGTCCGCTGGTGGGGCGTGGGCTGTTTTCGGCGAGGAACTTAATGTCACCCAGGTGGCGGGCATGGTTGTGGTTCTTGTCGTGCTGGCCGTGGTCGTGGTGGAAGGCGAACGCGGTCGGTTTCGGGATCAAGGCGCTGAGGTGAGCTAGCGCACCGATTGGTTTTGTGTAAAGGTTGGAGGTTGGTGGGACAATCCCAAACGGGCGACGTTGGGATGGTCCTGCTCGACGGTGGCTGGTTCGGCTGCCGTGGTTTCAGAAACCATTCGGGGTCTGCGGCCCCGTAGCCATACACAACAAAAGGGGATCATATGCAGGTCGAGATGACCGTCAACGGTCAGTCGATGTCGGCTGACGTTGAAGCGCGCACCCTCTTGGTTCACTACTTACGTGACCATTTGGATTTGACCGGTACGAACGTCGGATGTGACACGTCCTCCTGCGGAGCGTGCACCATCCACATCAACGGGGAGTCGGCGAAGTCTTGCACTATGCTGGCCGCTCAGGCTCGAGGGGCTGAGTTGACCACGATCGAAGGGATGGCAACCCAAGGCGCCGACGGGTCGCCGGATCTGCATCCGATGCAGCAAGCCTTCATGGAGTGTCACGGTTTGCAGTGTGGCTCCTGCACTCCCGGCATGGTCATGGCTGCCACCTCACTGTTGAACGAGAACCCCAATCCCACTGAGGCCGAGGTTCGGGAAGGTCTTGAGGGCAACCTCTGCCGCTGCACCGGCTATCACAACATTGTCAAGGCCGTCCTGTCGGCGGCGAACGCATCGACGAATGGGAGCGCATCATGACGGCAACAGAATCAGCCCCGGCTGGAGTGGTCGGAACACCTCGCCTCCGCAAGGAGGACCCAAAGCTTCTAACCGGTGAGGGCAAGTATGTGGACGACATCCACGTACCGGGTGAGTTGTGGATGGGCATGGTCCGTTCACCTCACGCCCACGCCAAGATTTCGTCCATCGATACCTCGGCCGCCGAGCAATTCGAAGGCGTTCACGGGGTCTACACCGGCGCCCAGTTGGCCGAGATGGGTCTGTGGGTCGCTCCTCTTCCCTGTGCCTGGCCGGTAACCGACGACATGGTCAACCCACCGCACTTTCCGGTGGCGACCGAGGCCGCTCACCATGTGGGCGACATCGTGGCAGTGGTACTGTCCGACTCCCGTTATGGGGCGGCGGACGCCGCCGAGCTGGTTGATGTCCAGTACGAGGTACTGCCTGCGGTGGCATCTATTGCTGAAGCCCGAGACGGCTCGGCTACCGCCCACCACGACCTGGAGTCCAACAAGGCCTTCCACTGGCCTTTGATTCCCGACCCTGATGCGCTCGAGGCAGCCTTTGCTTCAGCCACTCACGTGGTCAAGGGTGAGTTCATCCAGCAGCGGCTCATCCCGGCGGCCATGGAGCCCCGCGGTGTGTTGGCCATCCCGTCGCCGGCCGGTGGTGAGGTGACGCTGTACAGCGCAACTCAGGTGCCGCACATTCTCAAGGTGATGATTGCCGCCACCACCGGTATCGCTGAGGCCAAGCTGCGGATCATCGCCCCGGCGGTCGGTGGCGGTTTCGGAGCCAAGCTCAACGTGAATCCCGACGAGTTGTTGGCAGTAACACTGTCAAACAAGCTTGGTCGTGCCGTTCGTTGGACGGAGTCTCGTTCCGAGGCGGCATTCTCAACCCACCAAGGGCGAGGCCAGCTGCAAACCATCGAGGTTGCCGCTGATGACTCGGGCAAGATCAAAGGGGTTCGAGTTCACTTAGATGCCGACATGGGCGCCTACATGATGCTGATCACCCCAGGTGTGCCCTTGCTTGGCAGTTTCCTCTACACCGGCGTGTATGACGTGCCGGCATTCGGATTCACCTGCGACGGCTACTTCACCAACCTCACACCAACCGACGCCTACCGTGGCGCTGGCCGCCCGGAGGCGTCGTACGCCATTGAGCGGGCCATGGACATGTTGGCGGGCGAGGTCGGGGTTGGCCCCGACGAGATTCGCCGCCGCAACTACCTCGGCGGGGGAGGACCGTTTGAAAATCTGGAGACGGCCTCAACTCTGGTGTTCGACTCGGGTAACTACGGCCCAAGCATGGATGCCGCTTTGGACATGGCGGGCTACGACGATCTGCGGGCCGAACAGCAGCGACGTCGTGATGCGGGCGAGTCCAAACAACTCGGCATCGGCTTGTGTACCTACGTGGAGATCTGCGGTCTGGCCCCTAGCCGGGCCCTCGGTGGTCTCAACTACGGTGCCGGCGGTTGGGAGCACGCGGTTGTCCGCTTCTTGCCCACGGGCAAGGTTGAGGTTGTCACCGGTTCCACGCCGCACGGTCAAGGCCATGAGACGTCGTGGTCGATGATCGTGGCTGACAAGCTCGGCATCGATCCCGACGACGTACAGGTGCTTCACTCCGACACCGCCATAAGCCCACTTGGTCTTGACACCTACGGCAGTCGATCACTGGCTGTTGGCGGTGTGGCCGTAGCGATGGCTTGCGACAAAGTTGTCGAGAAGGCCAAGCTGATTGCCGCTCACCAGATGGAGGCCAATGCCGACGATCTGGAGTTTGTCGGCGGTGCGTTTACGGTCAAGGGTTCGCCTGAAAGCACGATGCCCATCCAGGCCATCGCCTTCGGAGCGTTCACGGCTCACAACCTGCCTGATGGGATGGAGCCGAATCTGCAGGAACAGGTGACGTTCGATCCGCCGAACTTCGCCTTCCCCTTCGGTACCCATGTGGCCGTCGTCGAAGTCGACGAGGACACCGGCGACGTCACGCTTATGGACTACACGGCCATTGATGATTGCGGGACGCAGATCAACCCGCTGATCGTCGAAGGTCAGGTTCATGGCGGCATCGTGCAAGGTGTGGCACAGGCCCTATGGGAGGAGGCCAGCTATGACGCTGACGGCAACTGCAAGAATCCGTCGTTCCTGGACTACCTCGTCCCATCGGCGGCCGAGGTCCCCTCAATGAAGCTCGGTTCAACCACAACGCCGAGTACCAGCAACCCGCTCGGTGTCAAGGGTGTCGGCGAGGCCGGAACAATCGGTTCGGCGGCGGCGGTCATCAACGCCGTGTGTGATGCGCTCAGCCCATACGGAGTTACCGACATCCAGATGCCGGCCACGCCGGCTCGAGTTTGGAAGACTATTCAGCAGGCCAAGGGAGGCCAGTCATGATTCCGGCACCAGTTGACTACGTCGAGGCCGACTCGGTCGATGCCGCTATTGCGGCGCTTACCCAGCACGGTGACGAGGCCAAGTTGTTGGCCGGTGGTCACAGCTTGATCCCGCTGATGAAGTTTCGTCTGGCCACGCCGACTGTGCTGGTCGACATCGGTCGCTTGAGCGACTTGAGCTACATCAACGACGGTGGCGATCACATCGCCATTGGAGCATTGACCACACACCGGGCGCTGGAGACCAGCTCGTTGTTACAGGCTGACGCTCCGATCATGGCCCATGTCGCTTCCCAGGTCGGCGATCCGGCGGTTCGCCACCGGGGAACCTTAGGCGGCTCGTTGGCCCACGGTGATCCAGCATCGGATCTTCCGGCGGCGCTGTTGGCCTCCGGTGGCTCGGTAGTGGCCAAGGGGCCCAACGGCGAGCGTGTCATCGCCGCCGACCAGCTGTTCACCGGCTTCTTGGAGACGGCACTTGCTCCCGATGAGCTAATGACCGAGGTTCGGATTCCGAAAGCCACTGGGGCTGGCTGGTCCTACCAGAAGTTCAACCGACGGGCCCAGGATTGGGCCATTGTCGGGGCCGCTGCGGTGGCATCGAGTAATGGCGCAGGTGCCAGGGTTGCCCTGGTCAACATGGGTCCAACGCCGATGTTGTCCAGCGCGGTCGGCGCAGCGTTAAGCGGCGGCGCCGATGCCGGCACCGCTTCTGCAGTTGCTGCTGAAGGAACCTCGCCTCCTGAGGACCTGAACGGCGATGCCGAGTACCGAAGCCACCTGGCTCGGGTTTTGGTGAAGCGGGCTTTGGACGAAGTCGGTTCGTAGCGGACGTGTCAGTGAGTTCGTAACAAAGTTACGGACTCACTGGCAGTTCTTCGGGCTGCTGCTACCCTTTTATAGGTCGGTCGTGGGCTCACTCTCGGGGAGAGGAAAAGATTGAGCCCACGACCGATTACTTTTTTCTATCGGTGTGCCGTTGGGGTACCCATGGATTCTTTTGGTAGCGGCGTAATCCACTACCCTGATGCCGGTGAGTGACTCCATGAGCGGCGCAGCGTCTAACCCCACCTCGGTGAACGAGGTGGTCAAAGGCTTGGCCGACAACGACTATCTGCCCGATGAGGGTCTGGCTACATCGATCTTCCTGGCGGTCACACTTCGCCGCCCTCTCTTCTTGGAGGGCGAGGCCGGGGTCGGCAAAACCGAGGTGGCAAAAGTGCTGGCTCGGTGGATGCAGGCCGAGTTCATCAGGCTCCAGTGTTACGAGGGTATTGACGCCACGCAGGCCGTCTACGAATGGGACTACGTTCGACAGCTTCTGCATTTACGGACGGCGGAGGCCACCGGTGATGCCTCCACGGGCGAATCGGACAAGTTGGAAGCCGAGCTGTATGACGAGCGCTTCCTGACTCGGCGGCCGTTGCTCCAAGCCATTGACCGTCCGGCCGACTCAGTAGCCGTTCTCCTTATCGATGAGGTCGACCGGGCCGACGACGAATTCGAAGCCTTTCTGCTCGAGGCGTTGTCCGACTACACAATCACGGTTCCAGAGCTGGGAACGTTCACCGCGGCGACGCCGCCGTTGGTCATCTTGACGTCCAACCGGACACGCGATGTGCACGACGCGCTCAAGCGTCGTTGCCTGTATCACTGGGTCGAGCATCCTGACTTCGAGCGGGAAGTGGAGATCGTCAAGCTGCGCGCCCCTGGCGTTGCCGACTCGCTGGCCCGCCAGGTTGCGGCCTCAACTGAAGTCATGCGCAATCTCGGACTCTACAAGCCGCCTGGTGTGGCCGAGAGCATTGATTGGGCCATGTCGTTGTCGGCGTTGGGTCAACAGATGATGGACGAACGTTCGGTCATGGCCACGTTGGGTAGCGTCTTGAAGTATCGAGAAGATCAACATCGCGTGGCCGAGCACGGTATTCCCAACTTGATTCGTGATGCGTTACTTCGGGGCGGCGCCGCTTGACGCCGATAACGCCAGCTTCCGACACCCAACCCCCGGTTGACGGCGAGCGTATGGCGGTGGCGTTCTGCCGAGTGCTTCGGGCCGCCGGTCTGCGGCTGCCTCCCACGTCGACCATTAACTTTGTGCGCTCACTGGGCTTGGTTGGAGCCGAATCCCGCTCGGCTGTCTACTGGGCAGGGCGTGCCACTCTTGTCCATCGGCCGGAGGACCTTGAGCTGTTCGATCGGGTTTTCGCCGCTTTCTGGGAGCAGGAAACCTGGGAGACGATGACGGCCGAGAGTGTTCCCGAGGACGTCATAATCGCTCTTGACCTTGACGACGACGACTCCGACGATGACTCTGATGACGACGACTCTGATGACGATGAGGGCCCCGACGGCGATGTGCAGGAGGTTCGATTCTCCAGCATCGAGGTCTTGACCGACAAGGACTTTGCCGAATGCACCGACGAAGAAATCGTCGAGTTGAATCGGCTGATGTCGGCCATGCGCTTCACCACTCACCAGCGTCGTAGCCGTCGGTTGACGGCCACTAGGGCCCGCAATGGTCGCCCCGATCTGCGACGGACCGTCAGGTGGGCGTTACGTCATCAGGGTGAGCCTGTCCGCCGGGCGTTTCAGGAACAGTCCACCAGGCCTCGTCGACTGGTCTTTGTCCTCGATGTGTCGGGGTCGATGGAAGCGTATGCCCGTGCGTTGATCCGCTTCAGCCACGCCGCGATTAGCGCTCGTAGTCGGGTGGAGGTCTTCGCCCTCGGCACCCGACTGACCCGCCTGACCCGACACTTGACTAGTCGCGATCCTGATCGGGCCATGCACGAGGCACTGCCCAAGGTTAAGGACTGGGCCGGAGGCACCCGGCTGGGCGACGGCATCGCCGAGTTCAACAGCGAGTGGGCGGTGCGTGGAATGGGACGGGGTGCCGTGGTTGTTGTACTGAGTGACGGCTGGGATCGAGGCGATCCGGAGCTGCTCGGTTCCGAAATGCAACGCTTGCATCGCGTTACCCACGAGTTGATTTGGGTCAACCCGTTGAAAGCCACTCCTGGTTACGCCCCGTTGGCTGCAGGTATGGCGGCGTCCCTCCCGCATGTTGATCGTTTTGTTGAAGGCCACTCCTACGCTTCATTGGAGCAGTTGGCCAACATTATCGCCGTCGAGTGAACAGACTACTGACTAAGCCGAATAGACCGGATGACCGAATAGACCGGATGAATCCATGACAACCCCACCGCCACCCGAGTCTCCCGCCGACGATCTTCGCGGCGTGCCCTTCCCCGCTCCCGAACCTCTTCCTCCGGCTCCAACATCGGGCTCTGCTGAAAGGCCCCGCTGGGGGATTCTTGATGTCATCCTCGGGTTCCCGTTCTTTCTGATCATGGCGTTGGTCGGCCTGGCTGTCGGCGTGGTCATCGAGGGGGTCGATTTTGCTGCGTTGTCCGAACCAGCGGCGACTGATGCCTTGCCTATCGGGGTGTTGGCGCTGTCGCTGTTGTTCCAGCAGCTCTCCCAGGCCGGCTGGCCGTGGCTGGTCTCGAAGTGGAAGGGCATCGGTTTCCAGGCGGACTGGCGGGTCTATTTCAAGGTCGAGGACATTTGGCTGGGTTTCGTCACCGCCGTTATCGGCCTGGCAGCCGCCTTCATTGCCGGATCGGCTGTGTCTTGGCTGGTCGACTTGAGCGACGAGGCCGAGGCCGACAATACGCAGTTCCTACGTGATGCCGAGGGCTCGCCGTGGCTCTACGTGATGCTGTTCGCTGTGGTGGTTGGCGCTCCGGTCTCCGAAGAACTGTTCTTTCGTGGTCTGGCCCTTCGAGCGTTCGAACGCACGGCGAGAGGGAATAAGGTCGTCGCCGTTTTGGCCTCGGCCTTTGTGTTCTCGCTTCCCCATTTCATTGGAACCGGTTGGCAGGGGACGGCGGTGTTGTTGTCGTCGATCTTCATGGTTGGTGTTGTCTTAGCCGTCGCCGTTTACCAGACCGGTCGTCTTGGAACGGCTATTGTCGCTCACATGATGTTCAACGCCGTCGGAGCGGCCGGTGCCTTGGGGTACTTCGACCAATTCGTTCCTTCGTGAGCGCTGCCCTGTTGGCCGCATCTGTTGGCGGTAGATGTTCATGAGTACCGGAGTGCTTCGGCTGGATCGTCAATCCTGGGTCCGTGTTGTGAACTTGGTGGTTAAAGCCTTGCTGGTGCTGACGTTTGCCGTGGCTATCTTCGTTCCACCTGAGGCGGTTCAGGGCAAGGCGATGGGGTTTCGCGCCCCACTGTTTCTGGCGCCGGCCGTCATCGTGCCCATCTTGGCCCGGGTGCGTGGTTGGGACCCCTATCCCCACACTGCCGACGCACTGGCTTCGGCTCCGTTCCTTTTAGACACGCTGGGCAACCTGTTCGGGTTCTACGACAACTACAACCTGACCGATGATGTGTTGCACGGGCTGAACTGGATATTGCTGGTCGGTGCGTTCCACGCCTTCAGGTTTCGTAACGTCTTTGATCGGCGCGACGCGGTGTTTCTCGGCTACGGCTTCGGCGCGCTCGCCATCATCTGGTGGGAAATCATGGAGTGGGTGGTTTCCGAGGACGGCTTTGGCGGAGCCGGTGGCCTGTCGCTGACCTACGAGGACACAATTGGCGACTTGTTGTTGTCCAGCACGGGGGGTTTTGTGGGTTCGTTGTTGGCCGTGTCAATCCTCGGCCCGATACGAGATGGCCGTTCGTGACCGATCGGCCGGTCGCGTCCGCCCATCACCTTCGAACGTGAGGTGGATACCGAGGGTCAGGTCAGTTGATCGAGTCGCTTTCGGGCTCGCGTCGCCACCGATTTTCGCCGGGAGTGGGTGAGTTGCCGCAGCTTCGGCCCCAGCCAGGCTGCCAGCGTTGTGTCACCGGCCCAGTCGGCGAGGGTGTCGATGGTGGCGTTCTGCACGATCCAGTCGTCAGAGCGTTCCAAGTACCCTTTGAGCCGCTCTTTCGCTTCGGCCCGCTGAGGTGGCGTCAGCAGGTGATCCAGTTCGCGACAGAGCTGGGCGAACGTCCAATTGATCGACGGTTGGTCGATGGTCGATACGTGGTAGACGAATCCTTTGATGTATGGCTGAACCAGTTTCTCGTCGGCCCGCCACAACCGTTTGAATGAACTGGAAACCCGTAGGCGCACCCACTCGTCGGGCTGAAAGTAGCAGCTGTACAAGTCGTCGATGAGTTGCGGGTCGGCGAGCACCATGGCGACCACGTCCTCAGTTCTACCCAACGTGTTCACCGGTTCGTTCAACATGTCAACGAAGCGTTTGGCCTGTGGAGACAGTGCCGCCATGTCGCCACGGTAGTCGACGGTCCGCCTTGGAAGGAGCGGTGCGCCATGGGCTAGGGTTTGTCGCCATGGCTGACGGTTCGCTCGACGTATATAAACGGTTCTCGGGATTGGCTATTGACCGACCGGAGGACGGCATCTTGCGAATTGTGCTGGATACTCCCGGAAAGTTGAACGCCGTGGATCGGGTCAAGCACTCGGATCTAGCCGATGTCTGGGTGGAGATCGGTCGTGATTCCCACACCAATGTGGTTCTTGTGCATGGAGCCAACGGGGCGTTCTCGGCTGGCGGTGATATGGCGATGATCGATGACATGATGTCCGACCCGGCCTACCGCAACGAGGTGTTCCACGAAGCCCGGAACCTCGTCTACAACATGATCAACTGCCCCAAGCCGATCGTGTCCGCTATCGAGAAGGTAGCGGTCGGGGCAGGTTTGGCCACAGCTCTCATGGCCGATGTCTCGGTCTGTGGCCGCAATGCCCGCATAATCGATGGCCACACCAAGATTGGTGTCGCAGCCGGCGATCACGCAGCCATTATCTGGCCGCTGTTGTGTGGCATGGCGAAGGCCAAGTACTACCTGATGACCTGTGACCCGTTGACCGGTGCCGAGGCGGAACGTATTGGTTTGGTGTCGTTGGCCGTTGACGACGACCAGGTTATTGCCGAGGCCACCGAGGTGGCCCGCAAACTCAACCGAGGCTCAAGTCAGGCCATCCAGTGGACGAAGTTGGCGCTCAACAATTGGTTGCGAATGGCCGGACCTACATTCGACGCCTCGGTGGCTCTTGAAATGCTGGGCTTCGGCGGTGCCGACGCTGCCGAGGGCGTGGCTGCGGTGAAGGAGAAGCGCCAGCCCGACTTCTAGACGCTGCCCGCCAGCGAGCGTCGAATCCCCCGAAGCCTCTTCTCCGGACCTATTTTCAATGAAATTGGCTCTCAAGGTCGTGTCTTCCGCCAGCCCGATAGGCTTGTAAGAGGTCGTTGCGGCTCCGAATACCACATTCGTTGTGAACGGACCAATCCGGCCGTAGCCTAACTAGCTGGCGCTTAATGCACCTGTGGTGCATCGCGTCGCCCGCCTCGGAGTTCCACTCCACTGGCCGGGGCCTATGACTGCACGGTACGGTGACGCTTTTTGTCACAACTATCCGTCGGACAATGGCTGTCGACCGACTCGAGGCTTCCCCCCGAAAAGTTTCCGCCCTGCCCAAGAGGTGCCTGGTGCCCACAATACAACAGCTGGTCCGCAAGGGCCGTAAAGACAAGACACGCAAGGGTACGACACCGGCCTTGATGGGTTCTCCCCAACGCCGGGGCGTCTGCACCAGGGTGTACACGGCCACGCCGAAGAAGCCGAACTCGGCTCTTCGCAAGGTCGCCCGTGTTCGTCTCACCAGCGGCATTGAGGTGACCGCCTACATTCCCGGTGAGGGACATAATCTCCAGGAGCACTCGATGGTCCTGGTCCGCGGCGGTCGTGTGAAAGACCTGCCCGGTGTTCGCTACAAGATCATTCGTGGCACGCTCGACACGTCCGGTGTCCGCGACCGCAAGCAGGCCCGTAGCCGTTACGGCGCAAAGAAGGATTAGTAACCATGCCCCGTAAAGGCCCGGCCCCCCGACGCGAACTCGCCCCCGACCCGGTTTACCGGTCGGTACTGGTGACACAGCTGATCAACAAGGTTCTGCTGTCCGGCAAGAAGACGACGGCTGAACGAATTGTCTACGGTGCGTTCGACATCGTTGGCGAGAAGACCGGCGGCGACCCAGTCGCCGCGTTCAAGCGTGCGGTGGACAACGTTCGCCCTCAGCTTGAGGTACGCAGCCGTCGTGTCGGCGGTGCCACGTATCAGGTTCCGGTCGAGGTTCGTCCTCGTCGGGCCACCACGCTTGCCGTTCGCTGGCTGGTCACCTACTCCCGTGAACGACGTGAGCGGACTATGGCCGAGCGTTTGGCCAATGAGATTTTGGATGCCTCGAACGGCATCGGTGCGTCGGTAAAACGACGTGAAGACCTTCACAAGATGGCCGAGTCCAACAAGGCCTTCGCCCACTATCGCTGGTAACTGAATTCAAGGACCATCTGACTCGCCATGGCTGACCGACCCTCACCTCTCGACAAGTACCGCAACATCGGCATCATGGCCCACATTGATGCCGGTAAGACGACAACCACCGAGCGCATCCTCTTCTACACCGGTAAGAACTACAAGATCGGTGAGGTCCACGATGGTGGCGCCACCATGGACTGGATGGAGCAAGAGCAAGAGCGTGGTATCACTATCACGTCTGCTGCCACCACCTGTTTCTGGGATGATCACCGGATCAACATCATCGACACCCCCGGCCACGTCGACTTCACTGTCGAGGTTGAGCGATCATTGCGCGTCCTCGATGGCGCCGTCGCTGTCTTCGACGGCGTTGCCGGTGTCGAACCGCAAACCGAGACGGTGTGGCGTCAAGCTGACCGTTACGGCGTTCCACGCATGTGTTTCGTCAACAAGCTCGACCGAACCGGCGCCGACTTCTTCTTCTGCGTCGACACCATCAAGGAACGTCTGACCAACGACATCGCCGTTCTTCAACTTCCAATCGGCACCGAGTCGGACTTCACTGGCGTTATCGATCTCGTGCAGATGAAAGCTCTCGTCTGGCCGAAGGCCACGGACGAGAAAGATCTCGGCGCCACCTACGAGGTTGAGGACATTCCTGCCGACTTGGCCGACCAGGCTGAGGAGTACCGCGCCGAGCTGATGGACATCGTTGCCGGCGCCGACGAGACTCTCATGGAGAAGTACCTCGAGGACGAGGTCATCACCGACGACGAGCTCAGGGCCGGTATCCGAGCTGCAACTATTGCCGGTGCGATCGTGCCCATCCTGTGCGGCACGGCGTTCAAGAACAAAGGTGTGCAGCCGCTGCTCGACGCCGTCGTGAGCTACCTGCCATCACCGCTCGATCTTCCCCCGGTTGAAGGCAATCTGCTGAAAGGCGGCGATGCCGTCGAGCGCAAGCCCAGCGACACCGAGCCGTTCTCCGCTCTGGCGTTCAAGATTATGAACTCGCCTCAGCAGGGTGAAGGCAAGCTTACGTACTTCAGGGTTTACTCTGGGCGATTGGAACAAGGCGCTCAGGTGCTCAATGCCCGTACGGGCAACAAGGAGCGGATCGGTCGCCTCGTCGAGATGCACTCCATCAAAAAGGAGATGCGCGAAGTCGCCATGACCGGCGACATCCTGGCCGTCCTCGGTCTCAAGGACGTGCGCACAGGTGACACGCTGACCGACGCTGACAATGCAATTGTTCTTGAGTCGCTTGACTTCCCGGATCCGGTTATCCACGTTGCGATCGAACCCAAAACCAAGGGTGATCAGGACAAACTGGCCAAAGCACTCACCGAACTTTCCGCTGAGGACCCGACCTTCACCGTCACAACCGATGAAGACACCGGGCAGACGATCATCGCCGGTATGGGCGAGCTCCATCTCGAGGTGCTCGTTGACCGCATGATGCGCGAGTTCAAGGTGGACGCCACCGTGGGCAAGCCTCAGGTTGCCTACCGCGAAACCATTACTTCTAAAGTCGACAAAGACACCTACACCCACAAGAAGCAGACCGGTGGTTCCGGCCAATTCGCTGAGGTCACCATCATGATGGAGCCCAACGAGGTCGGTGGTGGCTACGAATTCGTCGACAAGATCACCGGTGGACGTATTCCCAAGGAGTACATCCCTTCGGTAAGCCATGGCATCGTCGAGGCGATGACCAATGGCGTTCTGGCCGGTTTCCCAACCGTCGACGTCCGAGTGACCTTGCTTGACGGCAAGTATCACGACGTTGACTCATCGGAAATGGCCTTCAAGATCGCCGGGAACATGGCGTTCAAGCAGACGGCTCGCAAGGCGAGCCCCGTTCTGCTGGAGCCCGTCATGTCCGTCGAGGTGGTGACGCCCGAGGATTACATGGGCGATGTCATCGGCGACCTGAACTCACGACGAGGTCGGGTCGGTCAAATGGAAGCGCGTGGACTGAACCAGGTGGTGTCGGCCGAGGTGCCGCTGTCCGAAATGTTCGCCTACTCGAACGACCTGCGGTCAAAGACCCAGGGTCGGGCCACCTACACCATGCAATTCCAGAACTATCAACAAACACCCGGTAACGTGCAGGAAGAAATCGTCCAGCGCATCCGGGGTGAGTGAGTGTGGCGAGGCTCTGCCTCGTCACCCCGAAGTTTCACCCGCCTGCGGCGCCTGAAACCTGGGGAAACCTGAACGTACATCAAGCACCGGTCACACTAACTCGGTCCGGAAAAGCGAGAAGGAAACGGCTATGGCCAAGGAAAAGTTTGAGCGTAATAAGCCTCATGTGAATGTGGGGACGATGGGTCATATTGACCATGGTAAGACGACGTTGACGGCTGCGATTACGAAGGTTTTGTCGGATCGTGTTGAGGGTTCGAATGCGACGGCGTTTGAGGATATTGACAAGGCTCCGGAGGAGCGTGAGCGTGGTATCACGATCAATGTTTCTCATGTGGAGTATGAGACGGATGCTCGGCATTATGCGCATGTTGATATGCCGGGGCATGCTGATTACATCAAGAATATGATTACGGGTGCTGCTCAGGTTGATGGGGCGATTTTGGTGGTTTCGGCTGCTGATGGTCCGATGCCGCAGACTCGTGAGCATGTGTTGTTGGCTCGTCAGGTTGGTGTGCCTGCGATTGTGGTGGCGTTGAATAAGGCCGACATGGTTGATGATGAGGAGCTTTTGGAGCTTGTTGAGATGGAGGCTCGTGAGCTTCTTAGTGAGTATGAGTTTCCGGGTGATGATGTGCCGGTTGTTCATGTGTCGGCGTTGAAGGCGTTGGAGGGTGATTCTGATGCTGGTGACAAGGTGATGGAGTTGATGGCTGCGGTGGATGAGTACATCCCGATGCCGGAGCGTGATTTGGATAAGCCGTTCTTGATGCCGATTGAGGATGTGTTTTCGATTACTGGTCGTGGCACGGTGGTGACTGGCAAGATTGAGCAGGGGATGGTGAATACTGGTGATGAGTTGGAGATCATTGGTATTCGGGATACGCAGAAGACGACGTGTACTGGTGTGGAGATGTTCCGTAAGTTGCTTGATCAGGGTCAGGCTGGGGACAATATTGGTGCGTTGTTGAGGGGTATTGAGAAGGATGAGGTGCAGCGGGGTCAGGTGTTGGCTAAGCCTGGCAGTATCACTCCGCATACTGATTTTGAGGCTCAGGTGTATGTGTTGACGAAGGAGGAGGGTGGTCGCCATAAGCCGTTCTTTGGGAATTATCGTCCGCAGTTTTATTTCCGTACGACTGATATTACGGGGACGGTGACGTTGCCTGAGGGTACGGAGATGTGCATGCCGGGTGATAATACGGAGATGTCGGTTGAGTTGATTAATCCGATTGCTATGGATGAGGGTTTGCGGTTTGCTATTCGTGAGGGTGGTCGTACTGTTGGTGCTGGCCGCGTCACCAAAATCATCAAATAAGAGACTGGATACCAAGCACCGATGGCAGGCAAGCAGAAGATACGCATCCGGCTCAAGGCCTACGACCACGAGATCGTCGATCAGTCAACGAAGAAGATCGTCGAAACCGTGGCCAGGACCAATGCTGCATTCCGCGGTCCTATCCCACTGCCGACCGAGAAGCATCGCTTTTGCGTGATTCGGTCGCCGCACAAGGACAAGGACAGTCGGGAACACTTCGAGATGCGCATTCACAAGCGCCTCATCGACATCCTGGAACCCAACCCCAAAACGGTTGACTCCCTACAGCGGCTGGAACTGCCGGCCGGTGTCGACATCGAACTGAAGATCCAAGAGGTCTAGGGCAACCGGCAACCCTTTGGGTTGCTGCGAGTTTCGCTTGGCGAGACTCGGGCCGTAGAAAGACTTGTAGGCAAAGCCCGGGCGCAATGCCCGGGCTTTGCCGCGCACGGGACTGCTCAGACGGCTCACCATTTAGGTGCATAAATGGGGGAGCATGACGTGGATTGTCGCTGCGTCTGCCTTGGAGCGATAACACACCTCTACAGCGTCCCGACGGCTCATTCCTTTCTTGAGCAATACTGCTTGCCCGATTGGGATCGCTAACCGGTGTGGCTACGCAGCGTCGGTTTGTCACATGCTGGCTCTGATAAAATGGCTGCTTGTTTGCCACCTTCTCCAGGTCGGGGCGGCGTATGCTTTGCGTGATGTGCACGGCGCCATGTCGTGTTCACTTGATTATCCGAGGAGAGAGACACATGAAAGACAAAAGGGCATGGATAGCGCTCGCGCTTGCCTTTTCGCTAATCGTTGCCGCCTGCGGTAGCAGCGATGACGACGCCGGAGGCGACGAAGACGACAGCACAGCTTCCACTGCTGAGTCTGCCGAAGACGAAGCCATGGAAGACGAAGAAGCCATGGAAGACGAAGAAGCCATGGAAGACGAAGAAGCCATGGAAGACGAAGAGGGCGCTGCTGATGGCGCCGATCGTTCGATCACCGTTGCTCTCGTCGGTAACGACAACATCACTCGCATGGGCGAGCTCGCGGCGGAGTACTTCACGCCCGAGACCGGCATCGAAGTGAACCTGACCGTGCTCGATGAGCAGACACTGCGCGAGGTCACCACCCGTGACGTCGGCGCTGGCGGCGAGCAGTTCGACGTTGTCCAGATCGGTATGTACGAGACGCCGCAGTTCGGCGCCAACGGTTGGTTGGTTGGTCTTAACGACCTAGCCGCCGCATCCGACACCTACGACATCGATGACCTCATCCCGGCCGTCCGCAATGGTCTCTCAGTAGACGGTGAGCTTTACTCTTCACCGTTCTACGCTGAGTCGTCATTCGTCATGTACCGCTCGGACATCATCGACAACATGCCAGAAGCTCCCACCTGGGAAGAGGTCGCGGCGATCGCTCGCGAGATCGACTCGGACGAAATGGCCGGCATCTGCCTTCGTGGCAAGCCAGGCTGGGGCGACCTTGGCGCCGCCTTCACCACCGTGCTTAACACCTTCGGTGGCACCTGGTGGGAAGCAAACGCTGATGGCTCCATCGGCGCTTCACAGGTTGATCAACCCGAGTTCGCCGAAGCGCTGAACTTCTACGTTGACCTCCTCAATGACGCTGGCGAAGACGATGCTGCTAACTCCAGCTTCAACGAGTGCAAGACGCTCTACGAAGAGGGCAAGGTTGCAATGTGGTACGACGCCACCGTAGCTGCCAGCCTCTTCCCTGAAGACGTTGTTGAAAACACTGCCTTCGCTTTGGCTCCGACCAAGGAAACTGACGCATCAGGTTGGCTGTGGGCCTGGACCCTCGCTATCCCAGTGAGCACAAGTGATCAGGACGCCGCATGGCAGTTCATCGACTGGGCAACCAATGCCGGGTACCACGAGATCATCGCTGAAGAAGATGGCTGGCGTGCAGTTCCTCCGGGCACCCGTCAGTCGCTCTACGAGCGAGCCGAGTACCTCGAGGCCGCTGACGCATTCGCTCAGCGCACCCTTGATGCCATGCTCGCCGCACCGATCGACAACCCTGGCACCACGCCACGGCCCGGTCTTCCTGGCGTGCAGTACGTCGGTGTTCCTGAGTTCCAGGACGTCGGCACCCGCTGCACCGAGCTGTTCTCGTCAGCAATCGCTGGCTCGACTAGCGTCGAAGATGCACTGGCTGATTGCCACATCATCGCATCTGAAGTAAGCAGCTAATCCCAACACTTTCAGTGTTGGGACCGGCCGTAGCACAATGCTACGGCCGGTCCCGGCTGCTGTGAATGTTGGGCGGAGCGTTGATTTGGACGGAGCTGGAGAACGCATGGCCACTGCTGTGATCAGTCACGAAGA
Organism: uncultured Acidimicrobiales bacterium; assembly: GCA_938002965.1. Lineage (GTDB taxonomy): Bacteria > Actinomycetota > Acidimicrobiia > Acidimicrobiales > SZUA-35 > JAHELU01. The sequence continues at coordinate 37,231 of CALKZY010000014.1, forward strand.
GGAAGTACGCCAACTTCAACGGAGAGAAGGATGGAGGCGTCGGCTCCCGATTCTCCCGGCGTTGATCTTCACGATTGCGGTGACACAGATCCCCTTCCTGTTCACCCTCTTCTACAGCCTCACCGATTGGCGCATCGACACGGTCGATCCTCGCCAGTTCATTGGAGTCGAGAACTACACCAGCCTGGGTGGTGACAAGTTCTTCCTCGATGCGGCGTTCGTGACTGTCCAGATGACCGTCATGGCCGTGCTGGGCTCACTGATCGTGGGGACGGGCCTGGCCCTTCTGCTTGATCGTAAGTTCTTCGGGCAGGGATTCATCCGCACGCTACTCATCACGCCGTTCCTGGTCATGCCGGTCGTCGCCGGCTTCATGTGGAAGACGCAGATGTTCAACGCCACCTTCGGTGTGATCAACTGGGTCCTCAACACGGTCGGCATCGACTCGATCGAGTTCGCTACCAAGTATCCACTGGCTTCGGTGGTGGTGGTGCTCATCTGGCAGTGGAGCCCGTTCATGATGTTGATCATCCTGGCTGGCCTCCAGGGTCAGGACGCTTCGGTGTTAGAAGCGGCTCGGGTTGACGGTGCCACTGCGTGGGGGACCTTCCGCCAAATCACCCTGCCCCAGCTTCGGCCGTTCCTCGAACTCGGAACCCTGCTCGGTGCGATCTATCTCATTCAGGTGTACGACCACATCGAAGTCATCGTGGGCGGCCAACCCGGCGCCAAGAACCTGCCGTTCTACATTGCACAGCGCTCGATCGGTGGCGGTAATCGTTTCGGCCTCGCATCGTCGTACTCGATCATCGTGGTGATCGCCTCGATCATCATCGCCAACATTGGTTTGCGAGTGCTCTCCAACCTGCTGGAGGACGATTCCTGATGCCCCTGTTCTCCAGAGCTCCCAAGGCCGAACCCATCCTCGGTCAGAACCGTTTAGTGGCAGCCTTGCTCGGGCTGCTGACCTGGTTCATCGGCCTCCTGTTCTTCTTCCCGTTGTTCTGGCTCGTGCTTAACGGGTTCAAGGAAGAGTCTGTAGCCAACGCAAGCCCGACGCTGATCTTCGATCCAACGCTCGATCGCTTCTCCGAAGTCACCGAAGCAAACTCGGGTCTGCTGAGCTTCGCGGAAGCGTTCGGTAACTCGTTTTGGATTGTGTTGATCTCGACGGTTTTGGTTATGATCCTCGCCGTTCCGGCGGCGTACGCACTGGCGATCCGCCCGATGCAGAAGTGGCGCGACGTGCTGTTCTTCTTCATCTCGACGAAGTTTCTACCCATCGTTGGTGTGATCATGCCGATTTGGATCATCGCTCGCGACCTCAACTTGCTGGGTACCCGCACCGTCCTCGTCGTCCTCTACACGGCAATGAACCTGCCCCTCGCCGTGTGGATGTTGCGATCGTTCTTCGCCGAAGTACCAAAGGAACTCATCGAAGCTGCCCAGATCGACGGCTGCAGCTTGCTGGGCCAACTACGTCAGGTGATCCTGCCGATCGTGGCACCTGGCCTGGCAGCCACCGCTCTGCTCTGCGTGATCTTTGCATGGAACGAGTTCTTCTTCGCCATCCAGTTGAACCCGACCGGTGCGTCCACTATGCCGGTCTGGGTCAACTCCCAACAAAAGTTCCAAGGCCAGTTCCTTGCTGGACTTAGCGCTGCATCGGTTTTAGCCACGCTCCCGGTGGTTGTTGCGGGTTGGGTTGCACAGAAGCGCATGATTCGAGGCCTGGCAATGGGAGCAATCAAGTGATGCCCCGCACGACGAATGCAAGCAGTTACGACACGAGGGGCATGACCCATGGCTGAAGTCCGATACGAAGCAGCAAGCCGTCTCTACCCGGGCAGCGAGATCCCGGCAGTAAACGAACTCAACCTAGACATCTCCGACGGTGAACTTCTCGTGCTCGTTGGCCCGTCGGGCTCGGGCAAGTCGACGGCGTTGCGCATGCTCGCCGGTCTCGAGACGGTCACCTCTGGCAGCGTTCACATCAACGATGTCGACGTCACGCTGAAGCCGCCGCAGGATCGCGACATCGCCATGGTGTTCCAGAACTACGCTCTGTACCCCAGCATGACCGTGGCCGAGAACATGGGCTTTGCTCTCAAGCAGGCCAAGGTCTCGAAGGAGCAGCGGGCGAAGCAGGTGCGCGAGGCTGCCCGCATCCTCGACCTCGAGCCCTATCTCGACCGCAAGCCAAAGAACCTGTCCGGTGGACAGCGGCAGCGAGTGGCCATGGGTCGTGCCATCGTACGCAGTCCCCAGGTGTTCCTGATGGACGAGCCGTTGTCGAACCTCGACGCCAAGCTGCGTGTGCAGACCCGAACCGAGTTGGTTGACCTGCAGGCCCGCCTGGACACAACGATGGTGTACGTTACCCACGACCAGGTCGAGGCCATGACCATGGGACACCGCGTGGCGGTGTTGAAGGACGGCATCTTGCAACAGGTGGCGTCTCCCCGCGAGCTTTATCGCCGACCGAAGAACCGCTTCGTTGCTGGCTTCATTGGATCACCCGCCATGAACCTACTCGACGTCGACCGCGCAGACGGGCAGTTCAGGCTTGCCGGGACCACGATCGAACTAACCGACGAAATGAGGGCTGCGGCGTCGTCGGTCGACGGCACGACGTTTGGTCTCGGTGTTCGCCCAGAGCATCTCAAGTTCACCTCCAGCGGCAGCGGCATCGCCGGTGAGGTCGGGGTCGTCGAGGCCCTGGGCTCCGAGTCGTTCCTCCACGTGAAGGTGCAGCACGAAGGACGCGAGGAAGTGTTGGTGGTCCACGAGGCCGGCGACACGGAGTTCGAGCGTGGCGACCATGTGACCATCACTGTCGACGGAGCAGTTCACGTCTTCGCCCCTGACGGCGAAAGCGTCTGACTCTCTGGCTTGACGCCCGGCGACCGACGTCTTAGATCGCCCCGGTGGCCTCGCTCAGCTAATTGTGACGTTCCTGGCGCGCCGCGCCGGTTTGGCACAGCCCTGTTCCGGCAAAATGGCCCTTGTTAAGGCTGGGATAACCGACTCACAATAGGGTGCCCTGTCGAGCACGGTTCCGGCGTGTTCGCGATGAACCTTGGGAGGCAACCATGGCAAGCACCGACGGTGGCAGTACAGCGTGGTCCGTTAAGGCTTTTCGACGAGGGGAGACTCCGCTTCCCGAACCAAATCTTGGGTGGAACGTTTACGGCAAGGGCGTCGAGTCCATCGGCCGTGACGGTGACCCTGAGACCATCGAGGTACCCGAACCGGCGCCCGACCAACTCCTCATTCGTATTGACGCTGTCGGACTGTGCTTCTCTGACGTCAAGTTGGTAAATCAGGGTGGCGACCACCCCAAGCTGTATGGGCGAGATCTCAAGGTTGAGCCGACCCGCTTGGGTCATGAGACATCGGTGACCGTGGTCGAGGTCGGCAGTGAACTGGCGGATAAGTATCACCCCGGCCAGCGCCTCGCCATTCAACCTGACATTCACGTCGACGGCCGCAGCACGGCCTACGGGTACACGATTCCGGGGGGCCTTATTCAGTATCACGTGATCGGGTCCGAGGTTCTCGATGCCGATGACGGCGCCTATGTGATCCCGGTCAGCGACGACATCGGCTACGCCGCCGCTGCGTTGTCCGAACCATGGGCTTGTGTCGAGGCGGCCTACACCCAGCGTCGACGTTTGCAGCCACTGGACGGCGGGATCATGTGGATCGTTGGCCGCCCCGACGATGACCGGGCATATGAGTTCAGCGCCGGCCTCGAGGCACCGGGCACTATTGTCCTCACCGATGTTGCGCCCCAGGTAGCCGAAATGGTTCGCTCCGATAGCAGAGCAGGGGCGACTATCATCGAGCGCAATGGCCTGGCCCCCGGCGACTACGCCGAGCTGTCAGCCGAGCTGACCGAGTCTGCTGGCTTCGATGACATTGTGCTCCTGGCACCCTCATCGGCGGACGTCGTCGAAGGATTGGGGAAGCTGATCGCCTTCCGAGGCACGATGAATCTGATCGGGACCTCGAAGATTGAGGGCAAGCCGAATATCGATGTCGGTCGGATTCACTACCACTACACGGCGTTCGTCGGGAACACTGGCCCTGATATTGCCGCCTCCTACGGCGAAGCCCGCAACCGGGCGGACGTTAAGTCCGGGGGAGTGGCCGTCTATGTCGGTGCCGGCGGACCGATGGGGCAGATGCACATGCAGCGAGCCCTCGAGAGCGCTAATGGTCCGGCGACGGTGATCGGCGTTGACCTTGACAGCGACCGGTTGGCGGTGGCCTGGAAGATGTTGGCCCAGTTGGCCGACGACAAGGGTCGGACTTTTGTGCTGTTCAACCCGAATGAAGCCGACGAGACAGTAGAGGAATTGGTGGCGCGCCACACCGAGGGGCGAGGTGCCGATGACGTCATCGTGACGGTTCCCAGTGGTCCGCTGATGTCCAACTCGGCTGAGCTTTTGGCCGATGACGGGATGCTGGTTCTGTTTGCCGGCGTTCCCAACGGCACAATGGCCCCTCTCGACATGTCCGATGTGTACCTCCACAACATGCAATTCACCGGTACTTCCGGTTCGAGCATCGAGGACCAGGCTCACGTCTTGGACAAAGCTGAGCGCGGTGACCTGTCTCCAGATCGTTCGCTGGCCGCGGTTGGAGGGATCGAGGCAGCTCAAGATGGTGTGCAAGCCATGTTGGAGGGGCGGTTCGCCGGAAAGATCGTAATTTTCCCCCAATTGAGCGGGCTGCCGCTGACCGGTATAGGGGATCTGGCGTCAGAGCATCCTGATATCAAGGAGGCCATGACCGACGACGAGCTCTGGACTTTCGAAGCGGAAAACGTGCTGTTGCAGAAGTTCGCCAGCTCCGGCTCGTCGATCTAACACATGGCGATTTGCACTCTCACCCCGAACCCAAGCGTTGATCGGACTCTGGCCATCGATGTTCTGGTTCCCGGTGGCGTGCATCGCAGCGCCGCCGCCACGGTTGAGGCCGGTGGCAAGGGAATCAACGTCAGCCGGGCGTTGATCCGCCACGGAATTCAATCGCTGGCTATCGTCCCCTGTGATCCGGAGGTCGACCCCGGTTTCCTCGATCTTCTTCGCAAGGCCGAGGTGCCGTTCAAGGCCATTGCCACCCCGGGCCCTGTCAGGTCGAATATCAGCCTCATCGAGGCCGACGGCCGCACGACCAAAATCAACGAGCCCGGGGCTGGTGTCTCTGACGATGTTGTGCAACGGGTCTTGGATGCCTGTGGGCGGATTGCCAACGGATTCACGTGGCTGGCGGGCTGCGGATCGTTGCCGCCGGGTATGGATTCCGACTTCTACGCCCGTCTCGGTGACCGGGTCGACGAAACCGTCAAGATTGCCGTCGATACGAGTGGCCCCGGCCTACGGCAGCTACTCGGCGGGCGTTGTACCGTGGTGAAGCCCAATCGTCGGGAGCTGGAAGAGATGCTTGATGTGACAGTGCGCACGATCGGAGATGTCGTCTCGGTTAGTCGCGACGTGGTCGCCGACGGCTCAGGTCCCGGTGGGCGAGGTCCTCAAAACATGCTGGTGTCGTTGGGAAGCGATGGCGCTCTGCTCATCACGCCTGATCTGGTGGTCCACGGCAGCTTGACTTCGGCCGAGGTGCGCAACACCGTCGGTGCCGGCGATTCGTTGTTGGCTGGGTTTCTTGCCGGAGCCCAAGCGGTTTCGTCTTCGTCGACCGGATTTGGGCCTGAGTGTTTGGCCGAGGCTTTGGCCTGGGCCCGAGCGTCACTGCGTTCGGAGACGACGGCGTTCGCCCCAGCTGACGATGTCGATAGAGACGCGGTAGAACTCACCGCTATCGTCGACAATGGTGTGTTGGTTAACGAGTCCCTGCTACTGCGGGAACTGGTCGATGAGTCCTGAGGGGGAGTCATGAGTGAAACAGCGAAGACCAGCAGCGGAGCTTTTCCCATTGGTCCCGGGCGTCTGTTCCGCCAAGCGTTTGCCGGCTACGTCCGTGGGGTTGTTCCCATTTCTGTCGCCGGCTTGGTCACGCTTGTTACCTTCTATTTGGCGGTAGCCCTCCCATCGCAGTCGCTTGAGAGCGATGGCACACTGATCGGGCGAGCGGTCGAGGTCATCGTGTTGATACTCGGCCTGTCACTGGTGGGAACCATGGCCTATCCGTGGTACTCCTATGTGCTCGACGCTGTTGATGGCGTTGGCGTTCGGCTCCGTCGCCCGTTTGAGCAGCCCGGGCTATTCATGGCTCAGGCCGTGTCGTCGTTCTGGTTCTGGGCCGGGGTCGGCTTGGGTTTCCGCTACCTGGCCGGTATTCCTTCAATCTTCGTCGTGTTGTTGTACGCCTTCCACGGCTACTTCATTGCCGACCGTCTCTCCGACAGCGGGCTTAAGGCGCTTGGTCTGAGTGTCCGCATGACTCAGGGGCGTCGTCTGAGCCTGTTCTCTCTAGGTGCCCTGTTGTTGTTGTTCACGATGATGGGGGCGTTGGCGTTGGGTTGGCCCGACGCCAACGGTGACCCGGTCGTTAGTCCGCTCACGATTTCGTTGGCGGTCTTGGGTTTGACGATCACATCAAGTATCACTCTTGTAGCCGGTGCGGTCTTGTATCGATATCTGCAGGCCGAGGGTGATATCGGCGTTACTTCCTTGTCCAAGTCCACTCGCAAAGCAAGGTGAGGCCAGCGTATGAAAGAGTTCACTGGAGCCGGAGCGTCACCCGGCATAGCGGCGGCACCGGTCAACATCATCGGCCACGAACGGCCCAAGGTTTCCAGTCCTGACGATCCCACTTCGGCGTTGGCCGAAGCCACGGCTGCTGTGGCGGCCGAGTTAACCGAGTTGGGTTCCAAAGCGTCGAAACGTGGTCAGGGCGAAGCGGCTGGGGTGTTGGAAGCCCAGTCGCTGATGGCCCAGGATCCGATGATTGTGGACACGGTCATGGAGAACTTGGAGGCCGGAGCGTCGTTCGATGATGCGTTGAACCAGACGTCGGACCACTTGACCGAGATGTTTCGAGCGATTCCCGACCCGTACTTGGCCGCTCGCGCCGATGACGTCGGCGAAGTGATTGATCGTATCTGCTGGCGCCTGTCCGGCGAGCCCATGCCTAATGCAGTGTCGCTGACCGAGCCCGCCATCCTCTGCGCCAGATTGTTGACTGCGGCCGAAACGGCTTTGCTCGACCCCGACCTAGTTGCCGGTTTCGCTACTGAGGAGGGCGGGCCAACCAGCCACGTTTCCATCATTGCCCGTTCGATGGGTGTCCCTGCTGTGGTGGGTGTTGCCGGTTTGATGGACGGAGCGGAATCCGGGTTGAACGCTGTTCTCGATGGCTCGACCGGCGAGGTCGTGTTCGACCCTGATGAAGACACGGTCGCTGAGTTCCGCGGCCGGGCACGACGTGAAGAGCAGGCTCGCCTTTCGATGCAGAAGTATCGGGGCGTCGAAGTTTCGTTTGGCGATCAGCCGATGGCAGTCAGCGCCAACGTCGGCAACGCTTCGGACGTCGAGCGGGCGGTGGCTCAAGGAGCCGACGGTATCGGCCTGATGCGCACCGAGTTCTTGTACATGGATCGCCTCGAGCCGCCGACGGAGGACGAGCAGGTTGAGATCTACGTCGGTGCGTTGAGCTCGTTTCATCACACGGTCACCATCCGAACCTTCGACATTGGTGGAGACAAGCCGGCCAAGTTCATGAACATGGAAGCGGAGGAGAATCCGTTTCTTGGTATTCGCGGTGTTCGGACGTACGGGGCCTACCCCAAACTGCTTCGTACTCAGATGCGGGCCTTGTTGAGAGCCTCGGTTCACGGCAAGTTGGCCATCATGGTTCCGATGATTGCTACTCCGGCCGAGGCATCTGAGGTCAAGGCGATCCTCGAAGAGTTGGTGGTCGAATTGGCAGACGAGGGCCATGAGGTTGGTTCGTATGAGTACGGCGTGATGATTGAGGTGCCGTCGGCCGCACTGTTAGCCGAGCAAATGGCCCCCATCGTCGACTTCTTCTCAATCGGAACGAATGACCTGACGCAATACACCATGGCCGCCGACCGTATGAACACCGCACTTGAGCACCTGCACGACCCTCTTCACCCGGCGGTGCTGTCGTTGTGTCGCATGACGGCCGAGGTTGGTCAGCGGCACGGAAAGTCTGTGTCGGTTTGTGGCCTGGCTGCCGCCGATCCGCTGGCCGCTAGTCTGTTTGCTGAGATGGGTATCGACAAGTTGTCCGTGGCCGCCCCGTCGGTCAACCTCATCAAGTCCACCGTCGCCGAGCTCAATGTCGACGAGGTGCGCTCCGCTGCGGTTGAGCTCAGAGCAGCGGGCGACGTCGAGGAAATCCGTCGATCGACTCTGAACACATTGCTTGATTCGTGACCGCACCGGTCGACTCCCGGGTTGTTCGCATTGTTCGATGGCTGATCGGGCAGACGGTGTCGCGAAGCACGTCGGAGTTGGCTACTGACCTTGGTCTCAGTAATCGGGTTGTCCGTTACCGGCTTGATGCCGTTGAGCGCTATCTGTCTTCGTTCGGCGCTGAGCTGAGTCGCCAGCCAGGTCTCGGTTTGAGCGTCGCTGCTTCGGCCGAGGTTCGGGCCGCGATCTTGGCTGACCTTGAAGATCGGCTCCAGGCCCCAAGGGTGTACAGCCAAGATGAGCGGGAGCATTTGATGACCGCCACACTGCTGGCCGCGGCCCCGGATGTGGTGACCCTGGACGGGTTGACTGAGGAGTTGGAAGTCTCCAAGACATCGGCCCGCCGTGATCTTCGTCGGTGTGAGGAGTGGTTTGAGCGCAACGAGCTCCCGGTCTACCGCAAACCGGGCAAAGGTCTGATGGTCTTTGGCTCTGAGCGCAGGATTCGTCGGGCTAGCGTTCAGCTCTTTCTTGAGACCATCCCGCCTGAAGCTCTCGATGAGTTGACATCGGTTGACTACGGGAACGCCGAGCTGATCCGAACTAGAGTCCCGGCCGGCCTACGTGATCGAATTGCTGACCTTCCGATTCGATCCTGCTATGAGGCTGTGACTCACAGCGACCTACGACTGGGTGAGGAAGCCGGCAACCTAGACATTGTCTTGGCCATGTATTTGGCTGTGACCTTGAATCGGTTCGGCCGGGGTCGGCCGATCAAGCTCGACCCTGGACAGTTTGTATCGCTGGTCGATCATCCGGCGTCAGGGGCGGTGGCCTCCCTGGTAGCCGCGGTGGCCGAGAAAACTGAAGTTGTGCTTCCTCCAGAGGAGGCGGCTGGCATCACCGAGTACGTGTTGGGCCTCGATGCGCTGGTAGCGGTCGAACAGCCAACGGCTGACATGAGTCAGGCGATCGACGATCTATTGAGCGTGGCAGCCCAACGGCTGCACCCCAGCTTGGCCGATGATCCGGCGTTGCGGAGCAGTCTGGCGATGCACGTTGCTCGCCTGGGCGTTCGGTTGCGTCATGGCTTGCCGGTGCACAACCCGCTCTTGGATGAAGTGGTGGAGCGCTACCCCGAAGTTCACGCTGTTGCTCGGGAGCTTTGCGCTGATCTGACGGAGAAGTTCGGCACGGCTATCAGCCAGGACGAAGTGGGTTTCGTCACGATGTACTTGTCGGGGGCAATGGAGAGGCTCCAGCTTCATCCGCAGCGCCGAGCGTTGATTGTCTGTCCGAGTGGCATGGCGACGGCTTGGGTGCTGGTCTCTCGGATCCAGGCTGAGTTCCCTGAACTGTCGGTGGTTGACGTTCGCAGCGCCCGACGGGTGAACACTGCCAGCTCCAACGCCGACAATTTAGGAGTCACGGCGACGGTCGGCAAGCCCGAGCCTTATGACATGATTGTTTCGACGATCCCGTTGAGCGATGCTGCCGTTCCGGTAGTTGTCGTGACACCACTTTTGAGCGCCACAGATATTCAGGCGGTTCGGGCTCTTCTGGCCGACGGAGCGTAAAGGGCCGCCGCGGTCTAGGTGAGTCCGTTCAGATGGCGCTTAGGTAACGGTCACATGACAGTGACATTACTGAAACCTCCAGTCACATTTGTCACATGGGTTCTACGACCTATTGGGACTGGCGGAGCACCAACGAGGCGCGCCATTCTGGAACGACCAACACAACTCCGTAGGGGGAAGGTGCTTAACTAATGCTTCAACGAATACAAAAATTCGGTGGCTTTGTCGCAGGCATGGTGATTCCCAACATTGGTGCATTCATCGCCTGGGGCTTAATCACTGCTCTTGTTATCCCGCCTGGCTGGCTGGCAAAAACCGGTCTCGACTGGGACTGGGGTGTACTCACCAGTGGTGAGGAAGGAACGCTTGGTGCGGGTGGGCTTGTAGTCCCCATGATCAAGTTCCTGCTGCCCATTCTGGTCGCCTATACCGGTGGCAAGCTGATTCACGGTCACCGTGGCGGCGTGCTCGGTGCTATCGCAGTCATGGGTGTAATCGCCGGTGCCAGCTTCTCGCTGGACTCCGGTGCGGCCGGTGACCCGCCCCAGTTCTTGGGTGCGATGGTTATGGGCCCACTGGCTGGGTGGATCATGAAGAAGATTGATGACTTCCTCGAGGACCGCACTCCTGCGGGCTTCGAGATGTTGTTCAACAACTTCAGCCAGGGTATCGCCGGCGTGGGACTCGTAGCCCTTGGCTATGTGGCCATTGGCCCGATCATGGCAGCTATCGCTTCGGCGTTCGGCAACATGGTGGAGGGCATCGCCAGCGCTGGTCTTTTGCCGCTGGCCGATATTCCCATCGAGGTTGGAAAGGTGCTGTTCTTGAACAACGCCATCAACCACGGTGTGCTCACTCCTCTTGGTGCTGATCAGGTACTCGAGGAAGGCCGCTCGATCTACTACATGCTCGAGTCCAACCCCGGTCCGGGTCTTGGTTTGCTCGGCGCTTACTGGCTTGCCGGTAAGGGTCTGGCCAAGCTGAGCGCCCCTGGTGCCATCATCATCCACTTCTTCGGTGGCATCCACGAGGTGTACTTCCCGTACGTTCTCATGAACCCGGTCATGATCGGCGCCATGTGGGTCGGCGGCATTGCCGCCGACGTCGTGTTCGTCGCCACCGGTGCCGGTCTGGTAAGCCCGCCGTCTCCAGGCAGTATCTTCGCTTACCTGGCTGCTCTGCCGCCAGAAGGCGGTGCCGCCTTCGGTGTGCTGCTTGGTGTAGCCGTGGGTGCAATCGGCTCGTTCATCGCTGGGGCTGTGCTACTGCGCCTGTTCCCTGTGGCTGACATGACCGACAATGTTGACGAAGTCGGTGTCGCCGACGCCATGCCGGACATTCCGGGAATGGCTTCGCCCGCCACCAGCTAGTCGGTAGTAAGAACCCATCAGTTTGAATGGGCGCTTTCCGGGGGTGGGTGGATTTCCAGCCACCTGCCCCCGGTAGTCCAACCACCACCTAACCAATCAAGGAGCGCACATGTCCGATCCCGTTGTAAAAGCGGCAGCCGATGTCCGTCTGATTGTCTTTGCCTGTGAGGCCGGTATGGGTAGCAGCCTGATGGGTGCAAACCAGCTGCGCAAGCTATGCAAGAAAGCCAAGCTGGATGTGACCGTGGTGCATGCTCCGGTCCAACAGATCCCTGATGGCGTCGATGTCATCGTTACCCACCAATCGATGGCTGCATCCGCCAAGGCTAAGGCTCCCGGTGCTGCCATTGTTCCGTTCATGATGTTTTTCGGCGACCCGGCGGTTAAAGGTCTGGTTGAGACGTTGAAGAACAACGACCCAGTGGTCTCCGCGGTCTAGAGCTGAATCGTATGGATAGCACAGCAGTAGAGAATGTCGTTTCTGTAGGCGACGTACATGTCGGCCAGAAGGCCGCCACGATGGACGAAGCTATTGACTTCGTCGGTCAAGAAATGATCGAGCGGGGTCTTGCCCCGATGTCCTATGTCGAGAGCATGAAGGTTCGTGAGCGGGCCACCTCGACGTTCCTAGGCAACGGTGTGGCGATGCCACACGGAACGCTTGAGGAAAAAGACAGTGTGATGAGCACCGGAATTGTGGTCGCCCAGTACCCCGAAGGCGTCGACTGGGGGCCGGGAACGGCTCACTTGGTTATTGGCCTGGCGGCAAACGGTGACGAGCACGTGCAGCTACTTGCCCAGATGGCTGAGGTGCTCCAGGATGAGGGTCTATGCGAGCAGCTGTGGGTTACCCCTGATGCTGCTTGGTTGCATGGCGTTCTGAGTGGCTCGGTGGAAATCGACTTGGATGCCGAAGACGGCCAGGTCACGTTGGAGATCGCCAATCCGGCTGGTCTTCACGCCCGTCCGGCAACCCGCGTTGTCGAGTTGGCCAAGGCCTCATCAAGTGATGTGTTGATCATCAAGGACGGCAAGCAGGCCAAGGGCGACAGCATCATGAGCGTTCTAGCGCTCGGCGCAACCCAGGGCGATACCGTTACCGTTGAGGTTTCCGGCCCCGACTCCGAGCAGACAATGGCTGCTGTTGTCGAGATTCTTTCCGCAACCGAAGAAGGCGAGTAACCGTGGCTTCACGCTATAACCATGATCAGCTGGTGGAGGGGGCCAAGGCCACCCTCGCAGCGACCGATGATCCCAGTGGAGAGGCCGACCTGGTCTGTGACAAGGGCGCGATTATTGTCGCCGCTCAACCTGAGGATATGAAGGCTGCATTTAAGCGGGCCAAGAAGCTCAAGGGTTACCGCTGGGTGTTGATCAACGAAGCTGACTTGTTCGCCGCCAACACGCTGTCTCTCGGTTCAAAAGCCGGGATGTTGACGGTGGACGGCAAAGTCCTAAAGAACGCTGACATTCCCCGCAAGAAGGTCTAAGTCGTAGGCGCGGGGCGCCTACATTGCTAGCTGCTACGCAACTCGCTGGCTTTGTGGGTTTCGCCGACTACGACGAGCTAGAGAGCTGTTAGCAGGTGGTACTGCTTGGGCTGATCGAAGGCGACACCGTAGTCGGTCTTGCGGCCGTTGGCTTCGAACGCTTCGGCTACTGCATCTTTGACTTGTTCGTAGATGGCTGCCCGCTCAGGGTCGATGCCAACCATGGCCTTACCGAAAGCGTTGACGTCGCTGTAAACGTATTCGTCGAGGTATCGACCCTCGGCGGCGATCTGTAGGCCTGCCTGGGCGCAATCGGAAAGAACGGCTTGGGCCTGTGCTCGGACTTCGGCTTCGTCGTCGACAAGTCGACCCACGGCGTAGGTTGGTCCGTCGGCGATTGGCTCCGAAACGTAGATCTGTCCGCCGGGGCGCAAGACTCGAACCGCTTCACGCAGTGAGGCGATCATCTCATCGGCCGGGATGTGGTGTAGTGACGCCAAGAACATGACGGCGTCAGCCGAGTCGTCGGTCACCGGCAAATCTTGGCCGACTCCTTCGCGTACATCACCGCTGTTGAGCCGTTGCGCTTCGGCCAGCATGACCTCGCCGCACTCAACACCGATTGGCGTGAGGTGTCTGGCGGCCAGCCAACGTACAAATCCACCGGTGCCGCAGCCGACGTCGACCACTGTTTGTCCGGGCTGTAGGTTCAGTGCCCGCATGGCGTGATCGTAGGTTCCAATCTTCTCCAACTGCGTGTAATCCACGTCGTGATACTACTGCGAGGGTTGCGCTGGCGGCGTAGTGGGTGGAGTTAGGAAACGACTTCGATATCGATGGCTACGGTGATCTTTTCACCGGCGGGCGTGGTGGCGATCAGCGTGACCTCCCCTTTGCCAGGGTTGGTGGCTTCGAGGGGAAGGCTGGGTTCGTTTGAGTGGAAGGTTCCGGCTGGGCTGATCCAAACCCACTCGGTGATCGCGGGGTCGAGGTTGGCGGTGTAGGTGACCGTAGAGCCGAGCTCGATCATGTTCGGCCCGCTGATCGAGACGCTGATATCGGCGGTGGTGGCGGTGGATGTGGCTGTTCCCTGGTCGACTTCGGTGTTGAATCCTCGCCCAGTGAACTCTCCAAAGGACGAGGCGGCAAGCCCCAGGGCTAAGCCGACCAGCAATGCCAGCACCGACGCCGTGATGGCTAAGGTCCGTGAGCTGCCAGGTTTGGTGTGGCTGTTAGCGCGGGCCGACGAGCCGGTCGTAGCTGGTGCTGATCGTAAGGCGGTGTCGATGTTCTGGTACCAGGAGGCCATACTCGGTGGCCGGTCGCTTGGGCTTTCCGCCAGGCCTGCTTCGATGGCGCTGATGAGTTCGGGGGTGGCCATCGGCGCCAGACTGTCTTGTCGCAGCGTCGTCGAGTCGCTGGGGGGATAGCCGACGAGGTACCAGTACATGATGGCCGACGCGCCCCAGATATCGGCTCGATGATCGACTTGGCCCGCTTGGCGTTGCTCGGGTGGGGTGTAGCCCGGTGTTCCTCCGCCCACGGTTAGCCCGGAGTTCTGAGCAAGGTCTTTGGCGAAACCGAGGTCGCTTAGTAATACTGTCTCACCTCGATTTATTAGCGGACCGACAATTCTCGTCTGAGCATCCGGGACGGCCTTGCGGGCCCCGAAGATCAACAGATTGGACGGTTTGAGGTCCCGATGTACAACGCCTTGCTCGTGGAGTCCGGCTACGACGTGGGTAAGGATTTCGGCTAGGTGGCGTGTGTCATCGATGGTGGGGACTGCCACCCGCCGCCATCCTTCGATTCGGGTGGCTAAATCGCCTCCGTCGGCCAGCGGCATAACCAGGAACGGTTGGCCGCTTGGGGTTTCGCCGGTGTCGTAAACCGGCACGACCGGGCCGGGGTTCTTTCGCAATAGGAGCGCTTCGGAAAGAAAGCGTTCACGGATATCGAGATTAGTTGAAAGGTTGTCAGCTAAGACCTTGATGGCAACAGGGCTTTCAAACCTGCTGTCGATGGCCGAGTACACGGTGGAAAATCCACCTGCGCCAACGATTCCGGTGACACTCCAGCGGTTGTTGGGGCCCAGCGACTCAACCGCCTGTTGGCCTGGCTGTATGTTACTCACGCCTCGATACCGGTCATCGGATCTAGGTGGCCAACAACGACTGGGCGGCAATGGCTCGGCCGCGGGCCAAGCGGGATCGAACCGTGCCGATGTTGATTGTGAGGCGGCTGGCGATGTCGTCGTAGCTGAGGCCGTCAACGTCTCGAAGTAGCACGACGTCGCGGTAGTGGTCGGGTAGTCCGTTGAGGGCCGATTCGATGTCCTGGCGGCTGGAGATAATGGAACTAACCCGCTGGGTGGGGGAGATGTCATCGTCTCGGAGTTCAACATCACTGCGTTTACGTCGCAGATGGTTAATAGCGCAGTTGCGGGCCACAGTATGAAGCCAGGTGGTGAACTTGGCTTCACCTTTAAAGGAAGTGATGCCCGAGGACACCTTTATAAGGACGTCCTGGGCGAGGTCGTCGGCATCGGTGTCGTCGACGATGAGGGAACGTATCGCCGGGCGGGCCAGTCGTTTGGTGTCGATGATGGTGAGTAGCCGGTCGAGCGCTTGAGTATCTCCGGCCGCGGCTTGCCGGGCCAGAACATCGATATCAGCCGTTTGGGTCATCGCACGCCGCCGCTCCACCCCCATGGTGCGAATCCTATCGTGGGTCCATGATTGCCGCAGCTTGGGGACTGTACCGATCTTTGTGTAAGCGGGGTGGTCATCGTTTAGGTGTGGGCGGTCAGTCGGTCGTGGTAGTGGATGGTCAATGTGTTCAAGATACTTTTCCATCCGTTGATTCGCCCGGTCGGGTTTGACCGGTTCTTCTGTCGGTCGATCGAGACGAGATACAGCACTTTCAGCGCCGATTGCTCGGTGGGGAAATGGCCTCTGCGGACAGCGGCTTTACGGAACCTTGAGTTCAGCGACTCTATGGCGTTTGTCGTGTAAACGACCTTGCGGAGTTCGACCGGAAACTCCAGGAACGGGACGAAGTTATCCCAGGCGTCTCGCCAAGATTTGATCATCGCCGGGTAGGTGTCTTCCCAGGTTTCGATGAACTCTGCTAGCTCGACCTCGGCAGCGTCTAGTGACGGGGCAATGTAAATGTCTTTCAACTGCCGGGTGATCGCTGGCCAGCGTTTCTTCGACGCGAACCGGAGCGAGTTGCGAACCAGATGAACAACACACAACTGGACATCAACCAGTGGCCACACTGCCCTCGCTGAGTCCGGTAAACCTCTGAGGCCGTCGCAGCATAAGACCAACACATCCGCGATGCCCCGGTTCTTGAGTTCGGTCATGACCGACAACCAGAACTTCGGGGATTCCCCACCGGTAGGCCCGACCCACAGGCCCAAGATGTCGCGGTGACCGTCCATATTGATCCCCATCACCACATACACGGTGCGGTTAGTGACGGTGCCGTCACGGATCTTGATCCGGATTCCATCCACCAGCAACACTGGATAGACGACGTCGAGAGGTCTCGACTGCCACGCCAGCATGTCCTCAACCACCGCATCAGTGATCCGACTGATCGTGGAACGGGGCACGACCTGGCCGGTCAGTTCCTCCAAAATGGGCTTCGATGTCACCGGTGGTAAGACCCTTGGCATACAGCGAGATCACCGCTTGATCTAAACCGGTCAACCGGCGTTCACCTTTGGGAACCGTGACCGGATCAAAGGTGCCGTTGCGATCCCTGGGCACCTCGACACGAACGTCACCAACCTCGGTTCGGACCGTTTTCGGGTATGTCCCGTTGCGTGAGTTCCCGCTACGCTTTCCCTCGACGGCGTGGGGTTCGTAGCCGAGATGATCGGTCAGTTCGGTTTCGAGGGCGGTGTGCATGACCTGTTGAATCAAACCAGTCAACAACCCACCGTCACCGGTTAGCGAGACACCATCAGTCCGGGCTTGATCGACCAGCCGATCGGCCAGCATCGCTAGCCCAGCATCGGGCGGCAATGCCAACTCCGCCGAGGCTCGAGGCTCGAGGCTCAGCCGAACCAGAATTCTTGTTGTCAGTCATCAAAGTGATCCTTCCAGATCCACAACCAGAAATCGTGGATCAATCAGGACCACCCTCACTTACACAATCAGTGGTACAGCCCCGGGAGCCCGACAAGTAGCAGGTTCGAACGGAATAGATTGGTGAGGAGAGAGCACATCGATCATCTGTTTATACCGAGGAGGATTGCGTGACCACCGAAGCTGGGCGGTGCCTGAGTCTTGATCAGGCTGCAAAGGAATGGGACCGTGAGGCGATTGTCCCGCGGGTCGAGCAGGCAACCTCAGAGCGGGAGCAGTTTATTGAACAGTTCCCGCTCTCGGTTTGGCCGGACTTGCCCTTAGATAGGTATGCGCTCGGCCTGCCGAATAGCCAGGAGAGCCTCTGTTACCTGCTGGAGTTTGCGTCGGTCATCACTGGCTCCATAAAGGGTGGCTCGGCTAGCAAGCACCTGATCTTCATGCGCCAGGACGGAACGGGTTGGGCATTCCCCAAGAAGTATGCGTCCGTTGAGGAAGCGTGGGATGCCATCCGCCGTGGTTTCGCTGAGGTAGTCAAACTCCTCGCCGAGCAGCGTTGGAACGAGGCCGACGAGGTTGAGGCGACCTGGGAGGCATCTGCGGTCCGGACGAAACTGGCTTGGATGTACTTTCCCGATCAGCTACTGCCTATTTACTCATTCCGGCACCTCGACTATTTCATCGACATCTTCGGTCTTGATTCCAATGTTGACGGGACGATCAACAAGAACCGGCTGCTCTTTGAGGATCTCACCTCACGGGATATCTTCAAAGGCTGGTCGCCACTTGAGATCATGTACTTTCTGTACAGCTGGACCGACCCTACGCCCAGTCATCAGATCGTGAAGATCGCTCCCGGGTCTGACGCTCATCTGTGGGACGATTGCAAGTCCAATGGCTACGTCCGGGTCGGCTGGGATGCGGTCGGTGACCTGACGCTGTTTGACGACGTTGACGCCATTCGTCGAGCGCTGCAGTCCCGGGAAGGAATGGAGCACCGGGGGACGATCACCAAGACCGCTAGGGCCCTCGACAAGCTACGGTCGCTACAAGACGGCGACATAGTAATCGCCAACCGAGGGACGAGTGCCGTGGTCGGCCTGGGACGGGTAGCCGGCGGATACGAGTTCCGCCGGGACCTTCCGGATCATCAGCACACGGTCATGGTCGACTGGTTCGATGCCGAGGAGCGTGCCGTCGACTTTGGGGCGGCCTGGCGCCCGACCATCGTCAACGTTCGACCGGGGGAGTATCACCAGATTCTGCAGGCCGGCGACGAGCCGACAAACCCGGGCAATCTCCCGCTTCCTCCGGTGGACCCGGTTCTGCTAGAGGTCGAACGGCTGCTTGAACGTAGTGGCCAGGTGATCCTGTATGGCCCGCCCGGGACCGGCAAGACCTATACCGCCAGCCGGTTTGCAACGTGGCTGCTGTCGGGTGGTTCAGCTGATCCGGAAGCGGCCCGGGTCTTTGAGTCGACGGAGATGCTTCGCTCCCACCGGGACGCGCTCTCAACAAGCACGGCCAGCGACGAGCGCCCGGCGTGGTTGGTTGTTGCCAACCCTCAGGAGTGGGCCTGGAAGCAGTTGGTCGAAGAGGGTGTTGTCGACTACAGGTACGGACGCATCAAGGCCAACTATGACGACCTCGAGCCCGGTGACGCTGTTTACGCCTACGAGGCTACTCCGGTGAAGGCCGTCGTTGGCAAGGCCCGAATCCAACACGGGCTTCACACCAACGCCGAGGGGGACAAGAAAATTCTGATCGATCGTGGTGAGTTGATCGACGGCGGGCCAACCTGGGCACAGTTGCAGGCCGACCCGGTTCTGGCCCAATGCGAAGCCGTCCGACACAGCATGCAGGGCACCGTCTTCCGGTTGGAGCCCAACGAGGCCGCTCACCTCGATTCGCTGCTCGGCAAGGGGAATGTCAATACGAAGCCGAGCGGTATGGCTCAGCTGGTACAGGTCACCTTCCACCCGTCGTACACCTACGAGGACTTCATCGAAGGTTACAAGCCGGTTGAATCCGGGGGCGCCGGCCTTGAGTTGAGGATGAGAGACGGAGTCTTCAAGCGATTGTGCCGGGCCGCGGCCGCCGACCCGGACCGGAAGTACGTTCTTCTGATTGATGAGATCAACCGCGGTAACGTTCCGAAAATCTTTGGCGAGCTGATCACCCTCATTGAGGCAGATAAGCGCGGCACTATAGTGACGCTGCCTCAGTCGGGTGAGTCGTTTGCCGTCCCTCCCAACGTTCACATCATCGGGACCATGAATACCGCGGACCGGAGCATCCACATCTTGGACACGGCTCTGCGCCGTCGCTTTGCTTTCCTGGAGTTGTTACCTGAACCGGCGCACCTGGAGGGTGTAGCGGTCGGCAACCTGCCTGTCGATGAGCTCCTTCGCGAGCTCAACGGCCTCATTCGCTCCGAGATTGGTAGGGAAAAACAGATCGGTCATGCTGTGCTGATGTCAGGCGGCAAGCCGATTTCCAGCGCTGATGAGCTGGCTTTGGCGTTTAGGTACGAAGTCCTCCCCCTGCTTCAGGAGTATACCTACGGCGATTACAGCGATCTGGCCCTCCTTCTGGGCGACGAGATCATCGACACGGAGAACCAGACTCCACGCGAGTCGGTCTTGAAAGACCCTGAGCTTCTGGTTTCTGCGCTGGCCACCCACCTCAATATCGCTTCGTCGTGACGCAGCGCATCGAACTCCTGGAGTGGGATCGACAGGTCGTTCCAGCGCCAGATCCGACCCGTGAAGATCTGGATCTGCTCGGGCGGCTTGAGGGTGATCTGGAGCGGCGCTTGGAGATTCGGTGGCTTCGCGATGGCCGGATTGACGTTCGCTCTCGATCGTGGGTGGGGGTGGTTCGGTTGTCGAATCTCACCATCTCGGTTCGCCCGAAGTTCGCCGGTTACGAGCTGGGTGTACTTCGGATGTTGTCGTACTCCGGTGGCTATCGGGCGTTCCGCACGTTGGACAGTCCACGGAAGTTGCCCGAGGATGGCGTGGACCTGCTGGATCTCATTTGTCTTTTATTGGCCGAGCAGACCGAGAACATCCTGCGGGACGGTCTACTGAGGGACTACAGGACTCGGGAGGACAGCCTGACCACCTTGCGCGGTTTGCTTAGGATTCGGGATCAGGCTGTTCGCCGGTTCGGACAGCTCGATGTGCTCGAGTGTCGTTTCGACGAGTTCGAGTCGGACGTGCTCGAGAATCAGCTCTTGCGGTCAGGCCTGGCCGCTGCGGCGCGTTTGTGTGGCGATACGTCGACTCGACAGCGGCTTCGTCGGTTGGAGGTGGCGACGGCCGAGCTCTGCTCGGTCGGCCCGGTCGATGCTTCGTACTATCGGCAGCGACTCACGTACACCCGACGTAACGAGCGGTACCGTCACGCCCATGAGCTGGCCCTGTTACTCCTGGAGCGGCTTGGGGTGGATGACATCTTCGGTTCGGGCCGGACGGATTCGGTCGCCTTTTTGATCAACATGAACGACGTGTTTGAAGACTTTGTCACCGCTGTGGTGAATGAAGCGTTCGAGAAGACGCCTTGGCAGGCCAGCGGCCAGCACCGGGAGGGCCGGGTCATTTTGAACCGCCACACCGGCAAACGGTATTCGTCCATCATTCCCGACATTGTCTTAAGTTCAGGCCAGGAGCAGGTCCCGTTTGACTGCAAGTACAAGCTCTATGGCAAAGGTGGCAAGAAGATCTCCTCCGGTGACATTTATCAGTCTTTTCTCTACGCCTATGCACTGTCCGATGGGCACTTCGAAGCTGTTGGTCGGGCAGGGATCATCTATCCGGCCTCTATTACCGGGACGTCTCATCATTTGGAGATAAAGCGTTTGGACGGCCCGGTTGGGGCCAGGCTGACAGGCATTTCGCTCGATTTGCTTGCGATGCTGCGCAGCCTTGAAGATAGACAGACCTGGCAGGAAACGCTGTCGACTGTTCGGGATGTCGTTGGCAGCGTTTTGGCCGTTCCATCGGGGTAAAGGACAATAATGGCGAAGATGTTTCCGGAGCGCATCAACGATGGTGCGCCGCCTTCAGAGCACGCTGTATTTGAGGCGTTAAGCGATATCGATGATTCGTGGATGGTGTTCCATTCAGTCCGCTGGCAGGGCCAGAGAGCGACAGAATGATGGTGAGGCGGACTTCGTGCTGGCTCACCGTTCGAAAGGCATGCTCGTGTTGGAGCGGTGATTGGCCGGACCGAGGAGATGCTCGGCCTTTCTGGACCACCACCGAAGTTCGTCGAGGTCAACGGCGCCGGCCAGGTACCGAAGAAGCTGGCGGCTTGACTCCACGAGCGAACCGCTGAGGATCAAGAGACTACTCCAGTCGGTCTCGTTCACTTCCACTTTCTAAGCCAGAAGCGTCGCTCGGTTGCGATTCGCCATCCTCGACCCCAACCTGAGCTAGAGCAGCGGCTTACATGCGCCGGCCATTGCCTTCGAGTCGTCAAGTCGAACTACCTCCCTGTCCGGTGGCTGATGAAATCAGGCCCGCGGTTCGACCTGCCATGAGCACGGCTTAGCTAGTAGTTCCTGCTACCCAGCCAGGTTCACCACCGCAAGCTCTTCCACTCCAAGCGTTCTGGCTTGCGTCTCCACTACTTGGTCCAAGTCTTCAGGTGATCCGCTGGTGTCAGCTAGAAGAGCGAACCAGTCACTGAGTGTCGACACCCCGTACCTCTCAGTAAGGAACTCCGCATTATCGTCGGGCCATCTCCGCAGTCCAGCTTCGACCATTGATAGCGATTCCGACAGGCTTTCCGTCTCTCGCAAGACACTCGAAAGCAGTATCAAGAACTCGGCCTCTAGAATCGCTGGCATGCCCTGTTCAATTCTTCGCGCGACAAAACGACGGGCAACTGCTAGTACGTCTTGCTTCGAAAGCGGCGAAGACAGAGGGAGCGGATACAGCTCAATCAGCCGAGTCGCAGATTCAGCAAAGCGATCTTCATGTTGGGAGAACGAGATTTGATCAGGGGAGAGTGGCGGCTCATCAAACTGGCCTGTGAACATCAATGAGGGTTCTCCATCCCAACGTATGAAGAGCGGGTGAACGTGCGCAGTCGGGCGATAGTCATCAAACCGAGATCTGTTCAGCAGTATTCCTTGCAGGATGGGCCCGAAACGACGCATGAGCCAGAGGGGTTTCCACACCTCAAAATCTGGAAAGCAGCCTGCCCAGTCCTCAGTGACTTTTTGTTTTCTTTGCTTAGACAGTCTCGCCATGAGTCCGATCATATCTCATGGCCTGATGACCGTGACCGAGGTCGCCCCAGGCGTATTGCGAAGGATCCGCCTTAATTGCCGACTGCGAAGTCCGGCTCGCCCAAACTTGAAGTCCCAGACTCGACCTGTAGAACTCTGGAACACGTCGAGCCGAACACTGCCGCGAGCCCCGTACCTACTCAGGAGACCACCCCTGAAACTAATTTCGGTTTCCAGTCCTCTGTGGCGGATCTTCGTTTGGTACCTATTGATCAGATCTTCGGCATGCTTATGCTTCATTGTTCCAAGTGTTCGAGCTGAGACTCTCTTGCCGGATGCAGCAACTTGTTTGTTGACTTCGCGGTCCGCAATCTTCGCAACGTTTTTGAGGAACGCGACATCGCAATTGTGGTTTAGATATGAGCGATCATCGACTCCCACATAGTACGTATGCGTACCAGCGATAGTTAAATTATGTACCGTTGTTCTAGACCGCTTTTGTCTCTCAACTGCGAGGATGGCATCAGGATCGCCGTTGGAGTCTAAGAGAACATCTCCGGGATCCAGTCGACCAGCTTTCAGCCAGCTTCCTGATGACACAGACCAGAATGGGTGATTTGACGTTGCCGTGATCGAGACTAACCCCGTTTTCAGGGTGACTACTTCCTTGTTCCCACTGCCGACAATGGCCGCAGTAACGACCCCAACCGTCTCCTCACCTGCCTCTGTTGAATAACTCTGGACGACGTTTCCGACCTTGACGTCTTCGATGGCGGCTAACGAACCGTCGGCCATCAATACCTTGGTGCCCGGTACGAACGAATTACTTGCCGCACACTTCGTTGCCAGGTTTGATGTGCTTGACTTGGCACTTCTCTTTGCCGATCTTTCGGCGAGCTTTTTGGCGCCCTTCGAAACACCCTGGGCGACATCGTCGCAGAGTTTCTTGCACAACCGTGCAGCGGTTGCAGCGTTGCCCGCTATTGGGATCATTGATGCAGCTGACAGGGCTGCGTTGGCGTAGTCACCCTTCAACAGATAGAGGCCGGCATTCGCTGCGTCAGCGAACTCCCCGATGACTGGCACCATGCCAGCGACATCGAGCGCGGTGTGAACATCAATCTTCTTGGCGGCTTCGACGGTCTTCTTGGCTGCCTTGGAGACTGCGCCTCCGGCCTTCTTCACAGTCTTCTTGATCGATGACAGGCCCCACTCCCCGTTTGGGTCGTAGAACGTCATCGGGTTGTTCATGGCATGGGTGTACCGGTTCAACGCCACCGGATCGTTGAAGTCCGGGACCGCCTGATCAGGCGAGATGAACCGGCCCAGGCTCGGGTCGTAGAACCGCATGCCGTAGTCGAGCAGATCAGTGACCTGGCTCAGCCGTTGGCTGTTGTAGCTCAGATGGCCGCCTATGGGGTCGCCACGGTTCTCACCCCACGGTGTGTACCGGCCGATCTCAATGTCGTTGATTGACGATGCCAGCGCTGCGGCCGAGTTCAGATGGTCGTTGAAGACGTACTTGGTGTCGCCCCCCTCGCTGACCGCCACCCGGCGACCACCGAGGTAGTAGTGCGAAACTTGAGAGCGGGTCTGGTCGTCGCTGCGCCACTCGAACGTGTCGCCCACATAGACGACGGCCTCACGGCCCTGAATGCGGACAATCCGCATGCCATCGGCGTCGTAGAGGTATCGCTCGACGGTGTCGCCACCGTCCGAGCCTGACGACGGTTCACCCGGTCCGCCCGATCCGGCGTTGTCACACGAGTCTGAACTGAACGACACAGACACAGGGGCGACGGAGTTGAAGCTGTCCTTGGCTGTGAACAGTCGCGCCCGAATCGAGACGGCGGCCCCAATGTTGACATCGCGAACTGTCGTCGTGTTTGTGGTGTCACCAACCGGCAGGTCGTCAGTCGGTGAGTCGACGGTGGTGAAGACGACATGGCCCGCGTGATCCAAGCCTTCGATGAACCACTGCTCCTGCGGTTGATCAGGAGCGTCAGGGTGTGCCGGATCTGAGGAGACAAACGTCAGATCGTAGGTGCCGCCCGCAGCCAGTCCGACCAAGTCGACCGGTGGCGGCTGCTCCTGCTCAGCGCCCTGAGATCCGACAAGCTTCGTGCCGTCGAACTTTGCGACGTAACAGACACCGCCCTTCCCATCACCACCGGTTGTCACGGTTGCCAGGCGATTGTCACTGTCGAAAGTGAGCGTTTGGGCGACACCGTCAACCGTGCGCATGGTCTGGTTGCCGTTGGCGTCATAGCCGTACTGATTGCCCGACTCGGTCGCCGTTACCTGCAACGGCCCGGCACCGTCACCACCGTAGGTGTAGACACCAAGGCCGGTTTTGGAGGACAGGCTGTGGTTGCGTCGGTACTGGTGCTCCTCATCGAAGGGGCTCTCGCCAATCGATGCATCATGCCCGCCGCAACCCTCGGCTCCAGTGAACGCCGTCGTCAAGCGAGAGAAGCTGTCATACGACAAACACTGGGTCTGACCGGCGTTGACACGATCCACAATTGAGGTGGTGTTGCCGCGCTGGTCGTAGCTGTACGACATGGCCACGACGTTCGAGGCTGAACCTCCAACGCCCGCCTCGTAGCTGGTGGTCCGCTCGGTGCGAGCGTCAACCTCCCAGCGCTCAACTGCAGCCTCACCAGACGGCCCGTACGTGCGGCTCCGCCGTTGACCGTCCGAGCCGTACACCGTGTCGTTGACCAACACACCCTGAATGTCCGACGCAAGCCCGACGGGAAGGCCGGTTCGATTGTCAAAGTCGGTGGACACCAGCTCGCCGGTGTCGCCACCGGCATTAGCCGGGTAGCGAATGGAGAGCTGCTGACCGGCAAGGCCATAGGTGAAGTGTTGGTTGAACGTGCCACCGAACTCACCGGGGACAACCGTCTGCTGGTGAAGCAGTAAACCTTCCTCGTCGTAGGCCAGGTTGACGACATCCAGCGTTCCGTCCGGAGTGAACGAACGGCTTCGATGCAACCGGTCCCGGCCGGTGGACGGGTTGTCGTAGTGGAACTCGGCCAGCGGTTGGCCGCCAGACGCTGACTCGTTGGACTCTTGGCGTTTGGTCAGACGGTCAAGCGGGTCGTAGTCGAAACGCAGCCAGACCTCACGGGCGTCGCGTTGCAACGTCATGTTCCCGTTCGGGTCGTACCCGAAACGCCACTCGCCCAGGCTCGGATCGTCCAACGTCGTGCGGCGGCCCTGACGGTCGTAGGTCATCGACGTAACATTGCTGTCAGCGTCAGTTGACGTGAGCAGCCGTTCAGCTGCGTCGTAGGTGTGAATAGAGCGGGCGTACTCGGTGGCGGAATCTCCCTGGCCCTCGTATTCCACGACGGTGGCCAGGTTGCCGAAGGCATCGTAGGTGTAGTCGGTCCGGTAGCCGAGCTCGGCCGACTCGTCGTACACCCGAGTCGTCCACCCGTCGTAGGCGTAGTCGATGTCCCAGTCGGTACTGTCTTGGCCCTCGGCGGTGCCGATGGTCCGGTCACGGGTCATCTCGCCGCGTGCATCATAGGAATACTCGTGACGCAGCGGGACGGTTTCCCAATTTGGGGCGAAATAGTCGGATGCTTCCACCTCACCCGGCTGCTCGAATGCCGTCGAGTGGCGGGCCAACCGACCGGCGTCATCAAAGTAGGCGGCCGAAATCCATCGGTTGCCGTCAGCCTGGGCCCGGGCCTGCATTTGGATGTCGCGTCCAAGACCGTCCATGTAGGACACCGAAATCAGGTAGCGATCATCGCCAGACTCGGTGTCGTCGAACAACTGCCGGGACGTAACCTTGATCGGCCGAGCCTCAACGTCGTAGTCGAACCGATAGCTGGGATCACCGGTCTTGTTCCCGGGCAGTACAACAGTTGAAAGGCGGTCAAAATTGTCATACGAGAGGCGAGAGACCTTCTGATTGACATCGCTGACCGAAATCTGCCGACCGATGTCGTCGTAGTCGTACTCGGTCCTCCACCCCAGCGGATTCACTTCGGTGCGCAGCCACCCCTGAAGCGGATCCAAGTGGAATGTCGTTTGGTTCCCGTTCGGGTCGGTGGCGTCGATCAGCTGGCCACGCTCGTTGTAGCCCGACGACGACTGACTGGCCGACGACTCGTCGGTGAACGACCACTCCGACGTCACCAGGCCACGTGACGGCTCCTGGCTACAGGCGGTGTCCGACTCCTGGCCCCGTTCAGCGTCATAACCCATGCGAGTCTCGCTGACCGTCTCGCCATCGGCGACTCCGGAAATCACCCGCTCCCGGCAGGGAGTCGAGACAATCCACTTGTCGACGTTCTTGACGAACTCGGTTTCCAAACGACGATCATCGGAGTCACTATCAACGTCGCCCCGTTGGAACTCGGTGAGAACGTTGCCGTGAACGTCGTAGAGATAGTCGACCCTGCTGGTCTTATCGTTGCTGCCTGAAGAGGTTGTCTCGATACGCCACGGAGCTATGAACCGAGCCGCCTGGTCGCCTGAACCGGCGGTGATGAAGATGCCCTTCTCATCACCATCGGCGAAACCGTCCCGGGCAACGTCAAACTGGGTGAGTTCCCGCTCACGCTCGGTCCCATCGAGCTCCATGCGAACCATCTCGTACTGCTGACCATGCAAGATGCGAGGATTGTCAAACGACTCTGAGCCGTCCTTGGTAGCCAGTTGACGGTTCGTCCAGGTAGGCGCCGAATCACATTGACTCCCTGCATTGTCCATGCCGGTAAAGAACCGGTACTCGGTGACTCCGGCGGCATCGGTCACCCGAACGACATTGTGACCACGCCAGTCGTTGAAGAAGCCTTCACAGGTGGAGCCGATTTTCTGGTGAGCCCACTGTGGATCACCTACGTAGTCATACGTGGTCGTCATCGGCGGCTGATCAGCACCTGGTGTCACCGTTGTCGAGAGAACCTTCCACTTCTCCCACAGGACCGTGTCTCCGGCATCCTCGCCATCACCGCCGAAGAAGCCGCCGTAGCAGTCGAACTGGTCGAAATAGAAATCTGGCTGATCATCTTCAGGGCACGGTTTCGTTTGGCCGTAGGTGAAGTCGACCAAGCCACCAAGCTCGTTCTCAATCGACTTGATGCGAGGCAGCTTCATGTCAGGGATGCCGTCGGGCGCGTTCACCCGGTTCGGCAACCAGGCAAAGGCATCCTGGTTTTCCGCTCCAGTGTCCACGTACTGCACCGGCGGCAGGCCCGGCAGGCCATCAAAGTCATCTGCCGGCAGACTGAACTGGAACCACGTGACGCGATCAGACAGCGGGCCACCGCGGAACCACAGTTCCACGTCGCCGACGTCGGCTTTCGGAGTGACCTCAGCCGAGACGGTGGCGAAGCTTGACCTGGAACCGGTCGACGGCAAATCGAGGGTGGCCTGCTCCTCACCGTCGATCAGCACCGTCACCTTGCCGGCGCTCTTAGAGGCGTAGCGAATAGAAACCTGGGAAGCGATCGAGTCGCCCTCGTTGGCGCCGCCCAGCCAAACATCATCGAAGCGGACACGGTCGTCTCCGCCCAACCTGTCGACGCCGGAACCAAAACCGATGTCGCCCGCAGTGTCGATAACCTCGGCGCCGCGAGCATGAATCGAGTCGTAGTCACGAGCCAGGATCGGGCTCAACCCGTAGTGGCGCCATGCCTCATCGCCGATGCCGTTCGGACGTTGAACTATTCGCGCCAGAACCATCTTCGGTTGGTTCTCGTCGCCGTCGTCATCGGCAATAGCTGATGGGAAGTACTGGATGAGGTCGTGAGCGGAGTCGGTGACCCACGAACCGTCAGTTTGGCGGATCTGGGTTTGGATTGAGCCCAGCCGGAGTTGAGTCCAGAACGTCGGGGAAAGGCGATCTGTGCACGGCGTTTCGGGGGTGGGGCACCACCGGTCAGCCGGCGTGTCGAGGAAGTCGTTGGGGAACTGACATTCGCTTATGAGTCCCCAACCGTTGCAGCGCAGCTCCCAGTTCAACTTGACCCGAGCGTTGGCATCTTTGGCCTCAGCCTTCCCCGGATCAAGAGCCTCAGCCGGGTCGAAAGCGCCATAGGTGATCTCGGTCAAAACCGCATTCCGGGTGTATGGCCTGATCTCGCTACCACGAGCGTTGTAGTGGTTGCCCTCTTGGAGGTAGTGGAACTCCATCACATTGCCCGAGGTGTCAACCACTCGCCGCAGATCCCACTGATAGACGGTGTCACACAGCGCCATGTCATCATCACACGGCCTCTCATCGGCGGCGAGACGACCGTAATAGGCAGGCACATAACGGGCACTGGTCTTGTCAGTACCAAACAACCAACGGGTGCCGTCAGGGGTTACGACCTCCCAAGACTCCGACTTGGCGTAGCCGTGGGAGGCGTCAAAGCGTCGGAACACTCGCCACATCGGGTCGTTCTGGAGTCTGAACTCGTCACCTTCGAGTCGCACCAGACTGGACGAAACACCGTTCAGCGTGATCGAGAAGTTCTCTTCGGAAACATCGGTGCCGTTCCCCAACAGACACTTGTCCTCGGCCGCCACATTCTCAATGCCGCACGGCTCAACTTCACGAGCAACCGACCCGCCCGCCATCATCGTCCAGCCCAGACCAATTGGACCCGACTGCGTGTTGCGCCCAGCATTCAGGCCGTCGATCGAACCAGACGAATACGTGAACCCAATGTCAGGCTCTGGACCGGCCGCAGCCGGCGGCACCGGGATCTCGTAGGAGGCTTCGGCACTGCCAGTTGACAGCGCCACCTCCCACGACGACAACGACTCGATGGCCGTAGCGGAGTAATCGCCCGACAAGCTCCGCCCACCGGTGGTCAACGCCAGACACTGGGTGCAGCTCGCCGCCTCGTCAACCACGGGCGCAACCTGAAACTGTGGAACATCCTCATGGCGCAGAACCGTCGGATGGATCCAAGGCGTTTCCGCAGCCGCTACTGAGACCTCCTGCACCTCGGCCTGTGCCGACTGCGACAACTTGTCGCCATCCAACATGGAGAACTCAACCGGATCACGTCCGGCCTCCAGCTGTTGGTCGACGATGGCGGCGAAAGCGTTGTTGACCTTCTCTTGGTCGATCATCGCCGTAACCACGCCGGCTTCAGCGTCCACGCTGGTTACCAATGGCTGAACAACAGCACACTCCAGCTTCTGTCCACCGTTGGGACGACAGCCATCGTGCAGTACCAGCTGCATGCGGCCGATTGCATCGCCGCCGTAGGGCACCTCATTGGGGTCGAACGCCACCTCGACCATGAACGGACCCATCGGCTCCTCGCCTGGGGCTATGTCCAGGTCCATTCCAACACCAAACGGCGACAGATCAGCTACAGCCGGAGGCGAGACCCTTGTGACTTCCACCCGATCCTCCAGATCGTCAGAAGTTGGAACCGCACTGGGTGGCGTCGACTCACCGTCGTCCCCCGATCCGGAATCAGACGGCGCCGATCCGGAATCATCGTCGGAGCCACTTGTTGGGCCTGCATCCTCGGCGGCCTCATCGTCTTGCCGACTGGGCGGCGCCGACTGGCCAGGTGCCGCCGGAGCAGAATCGCTAGGTGTTTCGTCGGATGACGGACGGACGGATACATCTGCATCAAGAGGATCGTCGACGTCGGCGTCAGATCCCTCGGCGAGGCTATGGTCGTCAAGTTCAGAGTCAGCTCGCTCGTCCACCTCGGAACCGTCGACGTCCTCGGGCTGAAAGTCCTCAATCTCATTACCCTCGACCGCCGTACTATCTGATGACGCCACCTCATCAGAATCCGCGACCGGGTCGTCCTGACCTGTCTGCCAGGTATATGTCAACGTCGCAATCATTGCGAATGCGATAAAGACAGCACCGGCAGCCAAAAGATTCCGGCGTGTTGAAAATTCCTGTCCCATGTCGCCCCTTCAGCATCTGCGTAAGAGCTTTATAGCAAATACGTGGAAGTCCAGCTACCAGAACAGGCAAAAATGTGGACTAGGCATCTGCTTCATTGCTCTCATTGAGGTTTGCATCAAGGGCGCAAGCGCATTCGGAATCGCCCATCAATTTGTGCGGGGTACGTCTTTACCGCAAAGCGCTATATCGGCGAGCTTCCTCAATGAGCCGCTGCGTCGGCTCTTTGAGCCGCTTGATGCCGAAGATCTTGATCACCTCGCGGTGAAGGGCCTCGCCGTGCACTCGCTTGGTCTCCTCCAAGTGACGCACGAGGGCCTTCAACTCATCAATCGGGTACTCGTAGATCGTTCGTGGCCCGGGCTTGCGCAATTTGACTGCCGGATGGTGCGGGGCTCGGATGATGTCACAGTCTTCTCCGTCGATGGACGTGACCGTAAGCCAGCCGCTCGTCTCACCATACGCCACTGCTTCATCCATGCTGTTTCGCAGTTGCTGTCCAAGACGCCGATAGCCGGCAGCAGAATTCGCAGTTCGATACAGACGACCTGAAGTTATCGGCCCTTCCACGTTGATAATCTCCAGCAGATCCCGAGCCAGACTCATCTGTCCGATTGACGTGGCGGGACGCAGTTGTTTGGGAGTCCACTCCTCGTACTCCGCCAAACCCGGGCTGCGAGGCTCGGCACTTTCAGGAGCGGACTTCTCCGGCAGTACGTCGACAAACTCCGCCGGGATGTCGTCAAAGGATGCCAGGCGTCGGCTGGGCGCAACACGTTCGGCCCTGGCGGGTTCATAGTCAAGAGACTCGGTTGGTGAGGCAGACTCTTCCGTATCGTCCCGAACCAGAAGACTGCCAGCTTTAGGCGGAATGCCTTCAGGGGCGTCGATTTCGGCTGTCACCGGTATCTCGGGCTCAGCGGGTGGTGTCTCAGGCGTTTCCACCGGCTGAGGATCGCCGATACGCGCTTCGCGCACCTCGCTGACAACGACCGTGTCCTCTGCGGTGTTGACGCCAGCTGGGTGGACACCGGCACCGGTTAGACGGTCGATGACCCCCTTGAGGGTCTCCTGGGGGTTGAGATAGTACTCGGCTGCGTTCACCTGGATGAACTCCCATCCCACACGCTCCAGCTCCTGATGGGCCCCAAGAACCGATCCGATATCTCTGCTGGCCGTGAACCGCTCACCGCAGTCGATGGCTACACGTTTCGCGTCACCCGACACGACCAAATCAAGCCGTTGACCATAGGCAGTGACCCCGGGCTCGATTCGATAGTCCATCTCGGCCAAGTCGAGGTAGATGCACTGAGCCAACAAGGACTGAAAAGGAGCCGTTAGCTGCCCTCGATTGATGTGCCCTAAGGCGACAAGATCACCTCGGTCCGGGGCATGGGAGAAGTGATCGAGAAGCTGAGCTCGAATACATTCTGGATTGAGATCTTCAGGGCGGACGCTGTGAAACAACCACATCTGGTCACGAGCCCGGCTGGCAGCGACATTGAACCGTTGGCCATCGGCCTTGCCCGGCAGCTTCCGAAGACGGTGACCATCGCCGCTAGGGCCCTTAACCATCGACAGGAAGATGACATCGCGCTCGTCGCCCTGAAAGGCATAGGCGTTGCCGCATCGGAGTTGTCGCTCCTCCCAGCCCGTCATGTCATCGCCGACCTGCTCCTGGATTAGGCGCTCGATCAGCTCGGCCTGCTTGTCACCAAGCAGACTGATCACGCCAAAGGTCATTCCGTCGTAGGCCGGATCGTCGAAACAACGCAAAACGGCGTCAGCTACAGCCTCGGCTTCAGCCTCGTTGACACCGTCAACGTCAGAGCCGTCAGGCACAAAGACTCGTCGCAGCGGGGGTAACCGGTCGGAACCGAACTGCCGCAGCGGTTCGAGCCGGTTGTTCAACTTCTCATAGATGGCCCGGTTTGAGAACTCGATAATCTCCGGCATGCACCTGAAGTGTTCGGTTAACCAGGTTGCGCCGCGGTATCGAGTGCTGGCCTGATCAAACAACGAATGCTTGGCGTCGAACATGTCCTTCAGCTCGAAGCCGTCCAAGTAATCACTTTGAATCTTGGCGACATCGCTGTCGCTCATACCAACATTGCTTGGACTGATCTGCTGGTCGTCCCCAACGATAACCATCTGCCTCCCAAGCCAGAGCAAAAAGAGCGCTGTCGACCCTGATTGGCTGGCCTCGTCCACAATGACCAGATCAAACGTCTCGGGGCGAGGGACCATCGTCTCGGCCAGCCGGAAGGTTGGCACAATCCAGGCCGGAATTGCGTCCTGGCATGCAGCCAGGTGCTGCCTGGCGCTCTCCCGGTGCTGCGCCGCCCGCTTGCCGGTTCCCTTCCCCAGACGCTCCAGGGCCTTCTGATATGCCTTAAGGTGCTGCGTCTGCTCGTTCGTCAGATTGGCCAAGGCCTGGCGCCAGGCGAGGACTGATCCCAGTTCGCCGGTGGCAAGGCGAATCTCGTTGTTGACCTTGCCAAGCGTCCGGAACTGATCGGTAAGTTCGACTCCGAACTGCTGACTTAGCAGCGTTCGAGCCCGGCGCCATGCCCACGCCTCGTCAAACCGGCTCGTGTCAACAGCTGGATCATCCAAGAGTCGGCCAGCGTGTTCAACAGTCAGGGGACAGGCTTCCCGCCAACGCTGCTCCACGGTTTCGCCAGCCTGGAGCCGCTGATAGATGTCATGCGACGCTGCCAACGCACGGTAGGCGGACTGATAGGCGTCAGCATCCCGATCTTCAAGAGCGGAGCGACAATCACCGAAATAGACGAACCGGTTGGGGCCATCCGGCCCAGTGTCGATCGCATCCAAGGCTTCGGACACTCGCCGACTCTCACCCTCAAGTTCTTGAACAGCGATGTACTCGACGATACGAGAAGCCGAGGTAGGGAGAATCTCCGGGTCGGGGAGGCGCATGGCGGCCCCGAGGCGAACCCGAGCGTCGTGCAAACCGAGGACGAGTCCAAGCGACTCTTGAGCATCGGACAGCCTGGAGATGCGCTCAGCCATAGTCGCTCCCTGATGCGCTACCCCCGGAAGCTTGCTCTGCCAGCGTGACTCGCAACGGAGCAGATCGACGTTGAGACTGAGACGGTCGAGCAGTCCCTGGCACGTTGGCGCATCCGACAAAGGCCGTCCATCTAAGTCCAAAGCCAGGAAGTCAGACGACTCCTTGACCACCTTCGATTTGAATATTCCACCGAGAGACTTCCCAGCCTTGAGATGTTCCAGCACCCGCTCGCCCTGATAGCTGAGCGACTCAACCTCGGCAAGGGAGTCGCTGATTGGCGGCTTGTCCCGAAAAGACCCGATGGAGTCAGCGGAATCGAGGAATTCCGCAGTCCGGCCGGCAAGCTCTCGCCACGCCTCGTCGCGGCCCAACTCGACTTCGCTACGAGCCGCGAGCATCCACTCCAGTGACCGACCGTCCACCGATCGTTCGTGTTGAATCACATCTCGAGCCAAATGCTCAAGCGATGATCGTTCGTCGGCTGGCAACAAGTTGACGGCTCGAACGACTCGCCGAAACTCGTCTGGATCGGAGATCCGCTGTTGGGCGTCAGTCGCAGCGCCAAACGCTATCCGGACGCTGTCGGGCGATGGGAGTCGCGAAGGGTCGGCCACGCGGCGAGATCGCTCGGCAGGCGATAGCTGGTCTCGCCACTGCTTGAACTCGACAATCTGGCGCAGCTCGGCCTCGTCGCCCGGCACATCGCCCTCAAGTACTTCATCCGGAATCCAGTCAAGCTCACCCTGGTCGTTTGCCAACCGTCGAGCAACGACGGAGACATCACCTCGATAGTCGCCACCAAGATCGACGTCGCCGAACTGCCTTCCGGTTGCTTCTGCAATCCCAGCAACCAGTTGTTGGCGCCGTTGTTCCAGATCAGCGAGCTTGGACTGCAAACTGTCCGAGCGATCCGCCAGCGCGGCCTGAGACCATCCCGGGTCGTTCATCCGATTCAGGAGCTGGCTGGCTGATTGTCGAACATCCTCGCTACTGGCCTTACCTTCACCGGTTGCGCTAACAGCCAAGAATCGAAACTCATCGGGGAGCTTGTCCTGGAGGACCTTCAACGCCCGGGACGTATGACTCGTCACCAAGACCCGCTGGCCGCTGGCCAACGCGTGACAAATCAAATTGGCGATCGTTTGACTCTTACCAGTCCCAGGTGGGCCCTGAACAACAATGCCTCGGCGAGAGGACAACTGGCGAACAATACTTCGCTGCTGTGGACTAGCTGCTAGCGGAAAGTAGACGCGATCCGAGCTGTCCTGAGTGGACGGTTGGTGAGAGTCGAACTCGCCACCGGAGAACGAGATCATGTCCCGAACAGTGTCAGGCACCGGCTGACCATCTCTCAGTTGGCCGATGATGTTGTCATAAGTGGCGACAAGATTGCGCTGAGTCCGTTTACGGAGAAAAACCGCTGGGGCATGGGTGACTCTTGTCAGCCCGGCCTTGGGCAGTACACCCCAGGAATGATCAAACCTGGCGTCAACGTCAACAGCAGCAAACCATCCGTTCAGCGCTGACTTGACAGAGTCGGAGTCCAGCAAGTCGTCAATCTCAGCAACAAGAGCCCGAGTCTGATCAGCCGTGTCAGCCGGTGGTCGTGAGTCCGTTGGCAACATGTCGTCTTCAAGGACGAATCCAGCCGACTGGAATGATGCCTCACGCACGGTGATGGTGCCGTCGTCCTCCATCTCCAGATCGATCGGCGCCGACGTCAGGTGCCGCCGGACCGCAGCCGGAAAGCTACCTTCCAGCAAGCCCACCCCAAGCCGCAACTCGAACTGCTCACCACTCTGTTGGACGCGCTGATACATCCGAAACATGTCGACATAGGTCTGATACTCGGGATCAAGGGCCTTGCGTTCTGCCCGCCACCGATCCCACTCAGGCTTGTAAGTACTCCAAGCAGCTGCGACGTCCGGATAGTCCGACAAATCGAGCACGACCTCCCGCTCGTCGGCTTCGCCTTCGTCGACCAGGCAACTCGTAGATTCGGGGAGTTCCAGATCGCTTTTCCAGTCGGACAGACTCTTAAGGTCAAGCCACGGTTCAAGTTCCTCCGGGAGCATCGGCAGCTCCGGGAGCACCACTCGCATGACTGAGAACCATGAGTCAGCACCGATCCGAAGCGATGCCTTATCTTCAGCGATGTCGCTAAGCCAGACGTGGGATACATACTTGTCGATTGAGCGAGTTGGTCGGTACTCCAAGTTGGCAAGCTCCCGGAGAAACCGAAACAGCCGAATCGCCCGATCTCGCTGATCATCGTCGCTCGTGGAATCGCCCATCCTCACCCGACCTCAAAGTCAAATCGCCAAACTGATGCATATCTCTGGTGTTAAGGTCGGCGTTTCAGGCGGACCGATTTAGCGATCAGTGAATTCGGTCATTTACGTCTGCTTCCGCCGAGGCCGCTTGCGTTTCTTGGCCTTGGCGACGCTGCCCGCCCGACGTGACGAGACCGCCGGTTTGCGGGTTGCCTTTCGCCGACTGGCGGTGTTGGTCACTGGGGCTGACGAGGTCCCCCTGTGGCTGGGGCGCACGCGGCGTAACGCCAGCCAAGACCAGTTCCTGGCCCTAGCGGTGCGAGACCGTGGGTGTGTGTTGTGCCAAGCCGGGATCGACCGGTGCGTGGCTCATCACCTAATGCCCTGGTCCGCCGCTGGGCGGGGTCTAACCGATGTCAACCAGATGACCCTGCTCTGTCAGCGTTGTCACCGAGGTCTCCACCACCGAAATCACACGCTGTACCAAGCTGGATCACCCAGTGGACGCAAAGTCTGGGCCACCCGACCGGCCACGCCGAGAGAAACCCCTGCCGCTCCGCCCCGATACCGCCAGCGAGAATAAGCCACTGACTCGACTCGCAGCCACTAGACCTTGTCCGGAGCAAACCGAGCGCTACTGCTCCGGAATGACGATCTCCACCCGGCGATTCTGGGCCCGGCCCGACGGTGAATCCTCACCATCAGGTGATTCGTTGGCGGCCACCGGCTGCGACTCGCCCACGCCATCAACCTCGGTGGCAACCGTGAGGCCAGCTGTCAGAAGGGCACTGTTCACCGCTTCGGCTCGGGCCAAAGACAACGTCATGTTGGCTTCCTCGCTGCCGACCGAATCGGTGTGGCCCACCACCTGAACTGGTTTGCCTACGGTCTCCACCGCTTCAACCACCTCGGCAATAACGGCCGCCGAATCCTCCAACAGCGTGGCCGAACCGAAGCCGAAGAGCAGAGCCGAATCGAACCGGATAACCGTGGCGCATGGGGGAGCGAGCGACCCTAGTCGGCCCAACGACGGAAACTCATCAGCCACGGCAAAGCGAGGAGCCTCGGGCAGCACAATGGCCTGACCGGCACCGTCACCCAAACCAAGGCCGTCAGAGTCGAACTCGAACCCACCGCTGGACAAGCCGGAAACCGAGTACGAACCCGAGCCGTCAGGGTCGACAACCAATTCACTACGTCGAGACGACGCCACCTGATTTACCAGCCAGCCACCACTGGCCAGGACCTCAATTGTGGTCACCAGTCCATCGGCGGCGCTGCGATGGTAGTACTGTCCCGACCCGTCAGCCTGCGCATCGATGGTCAGTAAGCCGTCGCCTACCTCCAAGTAGTACTCGCCCGATCCGTCAGGCTTCAAGCGAACCGTTTCCAACTGCTCGTTGTCGTCAGAGAAGTACTCGCCCGAGCCATCGTCAGCAACAGAAATGGTGGTCAGCGCCGAACCCTGTTCGTTGGTGTACACCCCGGCCCCGTCAGGCTCAACCTGGATGGTCACCAGGCCCCCGGAAGTGGAGTCGTAGAACTGGCCCGAACCGTCGGCCTCAACGTCCAACGAGACCAAGCCCTGGCCGGACTCTTCCCGGTACGTACCGGAGCCGTCCTCCTCGATGTCGAACACATCATCACCGGTATTGGAACCGCTGTAGACCAATGCCCCCTCGTCGGCGCAGCTGACCGAAACCAACTCCACCCCGCTCTCGGGGGCGACCAAGTCGCCCAACTGCGCAGCGACGATGTCGCCGGTGCTGTTCAACACCGAAATGTCGGGAAGCGCCACCGGGGGGATCGGCGGTAACACGATCTCGATCAGCTCCAGGCCGGATAGATCGGCTGGCTGGGAAGAGTCTGCGTCACCGTCGTCGTCGCCAGCGCCGCCAGCCTTGGGCTCGACAGTCTCGGCTTCGTCTTCGGCTTGGCTGAAAGAAAGCGCAGGAGCGTCAACCGCCTCGCTCTGCATGGCTGGAGGCTCGGCGGGCGTCGAGGCACAACCGGAAACAAACACGAGCGCAGCCAAAAGGCTGACCGCACTGGATCGAGACGTCAACACCAAACCCTCCGCCACATGTCAACATCGTAGCTGCCGCCAGACGGCGGACAAGGCCACCCCGGGCAGTGGAGGCGACACAACCGGCGCTAGATCTTGACCGGAGGGTCAGCGAAACTAGCTCCGGCGGTGACGTCGGCATCCGACATGCCCATCATGGCCTCCAACGCCCTTTGGCTGTAACCCATCTGTGGCTTCGAGGGGTCGATGGGAGGCTGAGCTACGCTGCCACCCTCACCGGTATAGGCGGCCGGGTTCCGAAAGCGGTCCAACTCATCTGCGCTAATGCCCGCCAGCTCAACCACCTCAGGGTCAATCCAGGCGCGCGGGTCAACCAGAGCCTCAGAAGTGGCCACCTCCAACGTCAAACCCTCCGGGCCGGCGAAGTAGATGGACTGACACATCCCGTGATCAATGTGGCCCATCACGTTCACACCACGGGATCGAATTCGGTCCCGCATAGACAACAACGCCTCCACCGAATCCACCCGGAACGCCACATGCTGCATCGTTCCCGGAGCTGACGCACCAGCCCCGCTGCCGGCGTGCGTCACCCCCTGCTTGGCTTCAATGTCGGCATTGGCCGGCAACTGGACGAACGCCACCGAACATCGATCGTTCAAACGGCAAAAACCGTGCCAGCCGCCCGGTACACCGTGCATCCAGAACAACGCCACCAACTCCGCTCCCAACACGTCGGTGAAGAACTCGATCTGGGCTTTGATGTCGGCGGTGCTAATAGCCAGGTGATGAACGCCGTTGATCCGAGCGCTGTCTGAAGGCTCGTTGGTTGAAGCGGGAGCTGTCATGAAACCAGCAAAGCACAGCTGGCCACGTAGACAAAGACCGAACAAAAACCACCTCAGGCCCCAACCCGGGTCAATGGCGAGACGCCAACACCTGCTTGGTCAGACGCATCAGCCTGGTTACGTGCCAAATCGCAGCAAACCGTGTTGCCGCCGATGCCAGCACCGACCTCACACCCCCAAGATTGGGAATTGCCTTGGCCAACTGTTCCTGTGAAGGGCGTAGCGATGCCAGTGAATCCATTAGCCGAGTGCCGCGAGCCCACTGCAGGCCACCCCAGTAACCCCGGATCTCCTCCAGTACGGCGCCGGCATCGGGGTTCTCATCGAGAATCCGCTGGAAGACAGCGTCCTCGGCGTCACCGAAACCTTGTCCGGTGGCGCTTTCGTCATGCACGCGGTAGCTCGTCAACCGCTTGTTGACGTAGTGCAAGCCACAGTTGTGTTTCACCAACTGGTAACTGCACCAGATGTCATACAGCGGCTCAATGTCGGAAGGAACACGCAAGTCCCGAACTGCGTCGGTGCGCAGCACGGCTGCGTATGCCGGTTGCGGCGCATTGTCGACCGCCACCAACCGAAGTCCCTCAGCTCGGTCGTACTCCACTGGCCCTGTCGGAGTGCTGTCGCGGCCGGTGCGGGCCGATTCCTGTTCGGTCAACGAGAACCTGGTCTGGTCGTTCTCGTCGATCAGCCAGAAATCACAATACGACATGGCGATGTCGGGGTCGCCCTTGAGGGGTTCCACCATCTCCTCCAGGAACTGCGGGTGCCATTTGTCGTCATCATGCAGTGTGGCCAGAAAGGGGGTTTCCACTCGCCGAATCAGATCCAGCCAGTTGCCGGTCGCCCCCAATCCCGGTTGGTTGCGATGGTAGCGAATACGAGGATCACCACTATCGGCGATCAACCTCTCAGTCACATCGGACTGACTGTCATCGCCGATCAGTACGACGAAGTCTTTCATCGTTTGCGCCAGAGCCGAATCCAACGCGGTGCCAATGAAGTGGGGTCGATTACAGGTGGGCATCACCACCGAAACCAAT
Source organism: uncultured Acidimicrobiales bacterium (assembly GCA_938002965.1). Taxonomy (GTDB): domain Bacteria; phylum Actinomycetota; class Acidimicrobiia; order Acidimicrobiales; family SZUA-35; genus JAHELU01. Next base: position 76,470 of record CALKZY010000014.1, read on the forward strand.
GCCATTTGTTGTTACCTCAAACTGCTCGGGTCGCCCCCGGTCAGGGTTGCCAGGCCCATAGTAGAAAGTCCAACAGCGCTGACGCTACAGATTTCAACTACAGCTGATACTTCTTCTCCCAATCTCATCGGCGCCGGTGAGTCGATGGACTAGCTTGAACAGGTGCGATTCACTAAGCCGTTCTGGGCCGGAATAGCCGATGGCACCATCACCACCGCGTACCGGTGGTGGAAACGGCCAACCGTTGTCGCCGGCAGAATCTACCGAACGGGTGGTGGTCGAGTGCTGGTCAAGAGCGTGAAAGAGACCGCGCTCGGAGATATCTCCGCCCGAAGCTCCAAACAGGCCGGATACAGCGCATTGGATGAACTCCGGAGCTACCTCGGCGAGCAGCCGGCAGATCGAGACCTATATATAGTGCGCTTCGAACTGACAGCCGAGCCCGATCCCCGCCAAGAACTGGCAGCTGCCACCAACTTGACTAGCGATGACATGGCTGAGATCAATAGGCGGCTGGACCGCTACGACAACGCCAGTAGTCACGGAGCGTGGACCCGCCCGACGCTCGAACTGATCGCCCAGCACCCAGGGCGCCGAGCCCCCGACCTGGCCGACATGGTCGGCCGCGAAACCCAGCCGTTCAAACTCGACGTCCGCAAGCTCAAAAACATGGGCCTCACTCATAGCCTGCGAATCGGCTACGAACTGTCGCCGCGGGGCAAGAGCTACCTCGATCTAACGCTCCAGGCCGATTCTCGCCAGGTCGAATCAAAGTGAGGAAGTGATGGTTGAGCCAAACCAAAGTGCTCAGGCCGCTCAACCGGGCTGGTACCCGGCCCAAGGTGATCCCCCGGGAACGCTCAGGTACTGGAACGGTTCGCAGTGGGTTGGAAGTCCGGTACAGGGCACTGCTATTCTACAGTCGGAGCCCGGAAAATCAGCCACCGCGGCGCTGGAATCACCGGCGGTCGAGTGGTCCACGACCGGCCTGACCCAACCCAATACCAGCTACGCCAGTTGGGGTAGGCGGGTGGCAGCGGCCTTGATCGACGCGGCGTTACTTGTGCCGCTCACGGTGGGGGCGGGCGCCTTGTTCGCTGCTGCCATCCAAGCCGACAGCGGCTCGGGTGAAGTGGAATCACCGCTTTGGATGGTGGGTGCCCTTGTCTTTTTGAGCATCTTTGTGGTGGCCTTCGTCAACTCCATCGTCATGCACGGGGTCACTGGTCAGACCGTCGGCAAGCGGGTGATGAAAACCATGCTCATCGAACAGAGCTCGGGCAAACCGGCCGGTATCGGTCGAGTCTTTGGACGGGGCCTGCTGGCGGTGATCGCCGGCAATCTCACTGTTGGCATCTTCACCATCGTCGATCTTCTCTGGCCGCTGTGGGACAACAAGAATCAGCGGATAGCTGACAAGGCGACCAGCACAGTGGTGGTAAACAAATCGACCACCTAGCGCAGTCTCATAGTTGTAGTGTCACAGTTGTTGGGTCAGAGTTGTTGGGTCAGAGTTGTTGTGTCATAACTTGTCGTAGTTGCGGCCACGCTCGGGGTCACAGTCGGGTGGAACGGTGTTGTAGGAGCGCTAGAGTCAACTAGTCCACGTTTTGGGCTTTCGGCGCAGCCGGAGCAGTTCGAAAGAACACTCGCTCCTTGCCGTGACTGATCCGCCCAAGGAGTAACGACGTCCGTGAAAGGCCTCGGTGTGCCCACCGAGGAACCGCCCGGCAAAATTGAACCTGCTCCGCCTGAGCCGAAGCGCCCACCCGGTGGAGCCATTCGCGTGAACGGCTACAGAGCTGTGCACTCACTTGAGCGAAAGCCCGGTGAGGACACGGTGAGCGGCCCTCTGACGGGAAAGAAGATCGAGATGACACAACGTGCTGTTGTCGGCAAAAAAGTCGGCATGACCCAGATCTGGGACGAGAACAACCGCATGATTCCGGTGACCGTCCTAGAAGTGACCCCTTGCAGGGTTGTTCAAATCAAGACGCCCGACACCGACGGGTATTCGGCTATCCAGGTGACCACGGGCGACCGTGAAGCTGGCAAGCTGAACTCACCCGAAGCCGGGCACTTCGCCAAGGCTGGTGTTGCCCCAGGAAACGGCTTGGTTGAGCTTCGCCTCGACGACGTTTCTGAGTTCACCATCGGTCACGAGTTCGGAGCGGAAACCTTCGAAGCCGGCGACATGGTTGACGCCGTCGGCATCAGCAAAGGCAAAGGCTTCGCCGGTGTTATGAAGCGTCACAACTTCGCTGGCCAACGGGCCACCCACGGTGCCCACCTCGTCCACCGCATGCCGGGATCCATTGGCCAGTGCGCCACCCCGGCCCGAGTGTTCAAGGGAACAAAGATGGCCGGACGTATGGGTGGCGAGCAAGTAACCGTCCAGAGCCTCAAGATCGTCCAAGCCGACCCGGAGAAGAACATCGTTCTGGTCCAGGGTTCGGTCCCCGGCCCTAAGGGCGCCCGGGTCGTTGTCCGCAATGCGGTCAAGAAGTCGAGCATGAAAGGTGACGCCTGATGCCCAAGGTTTCGGTTAAGACCATGGCCGGCAAGGCCGCCGGCTCCATCGACCTCGACGAAGAGACGTTTGGTATCGAGCCAAACGTCCCCGTCATGCACCAGGTCGTCAACGCCCAGCTGGCCGCACGTCGTGCCGGCACCCACAGCACCAAGACCCGCTCTGAGGTTCGTGGTGGCGGTGCCAAGCCCTGGCGTCAGAAAGGCACTGGCCGTGCCCGAGCCGGCTCCAGTCGCTCACCCATCTGGGTTGGTGGTGGTATCGCCCACGGCCCCAAGCCTCGTGACTACTCCGAGCGCACCAACAAGAAGATGATCAAGCTCGCTCTGCGCTCAGCCCTGTCGGATCGTGCAGCCGAAGACAAGATCGTGGTCTTCGACGCATGGGGCTTCGAGGCTCCTAGCACCAAGGCGGCCAAGGCCGCGCTGGCCGCTGCCGGTGTTGAAGGCAAAGCGCTGGTGGTTGTCGGTCGAGAAGACGACGACGCCGCCAAGAGCTTCCGCAACCTGCCGGAAGTACACGTTCTCATCGCCGACCAGCTCAACTGCTACGACGTACTGGTTAGCGACTTCCTGGTGTTCGCCAAAGACACCGTGCCGGTCGTCAAGGCGCCTACCAAGCGGCCCAAGACGGCTCGATCAACCGGTCCGGCCGTAGCTGTTCCGGTAGCAACCGCCACCGTCGAACCTCAGTCCGACGGACTGCCCGACTCCGTCACTGAGGCTCCAGCAGCCCCGGTTGACGCCCCTCAGAATGAGGAGGAGGAGTAATGAAAGATCCTCAGGACGTAATCATCGAGCCGGTCGTATCGGAGAAATCCTACGTCACCGCCGAAGATCACAACGCCTACACCTTCATCGTCGCTCCGAGCGCTTCCAAGCCAGAGATCAGCGATGCCGTCGAAGCTCTCTTCGATGGGGTGAAAGTAGCCAAAGTCAACACTCTGGTCCGTAAAGGTAAGCGGGTTCGCAATCGTCGTACCAACACGATGAGCAGCCGAGTTACCACCAAACGGGCAATCGTCACCCTCGCCGAGGGTGAAATCGACATCTACGGAAACTGAGGCAGCTATGGGTATCCGTAAACGCAAGCCGACAAGCCCCGGGCGCCGGTTCCAAACCAGCTCGGACTTCTCCGATATCACAACCGATTCTCCGGAGAAGTCGCTGCTGGCCAAGCAGCACAGCACCGGTGGTCGCAACAATCACGGTCGCAAGACGGCCCGTCACCGCGGAGGTGGCCACAAGCGCCGCTACCGAGTGATTGATTTCCGTCGCACCAAAGACGGAGTGCCGGCCAAGGTCGCCTCCATCGAGTACGACCCGAACCGCAACGCTCGCATTGCTCTGCTCAATTACCGCGATGGCGCCAAGGCCTACATCTTGGCCCCCCGTGGCCTGACCGTAGGTGACATGGTGGAATCCGGCCAAGGAGCCGACATTCGCCCGGGCAACGCTCTCCCGATCCGCTACATCCCGGTCGGTACTGTTATTCACGCCGTCGAGCTGCAGCCCGGTGGCGGAGCCAAGCTCGGCCGTTCAGCCGGTACCAGCGTTCAGTTGGTGGCGAAGGAAGGGGCGAACGCAACCTTGCGTCTGCCCTCAACCGAAATGCGTCGAGTCTCAATCGACTGTCGGGCCACGGTCGGTGAAGTCGGCAATGCCGAAGCCGAGCTGGTCAAGATCGGCAAAGCCGGTCGTTCCCGTTGGAAGGGCAAGCGCCCACAGACCCGCGGTGTGGCCATGAACCCGGTCGACCATCCCCACGGTGGTGGTGAAGGTAAGACTTCGGGTGGTCGCCACCCGGTATCGCCCTGGGGTCAACCCGAGGGTCGCACCCGTAAGAAGGGGAAGAAGTCAGATGATCTCATCGTGCGTCGTCGTCGCACCCGCGGTGGTCGGAGGTAGTCATGCCACGCAGTCTTAAGAAGGGTCCTTTCGTCGACGACCATCTGTTGAAGAAGGTCGACGAACTCAACACCAAGAGCGAGAAGCGGGTCATCAAGACCTGGTCTCGTCGCTCGACAATCATCCCCGACATGGTGGGTCACACCATTGCCGTGCATGACGGTCGCAAGCACGTCCCGGTGTACATCACCGAGTCCATGGTGGGCCACAAGCTCGGTGAGTTCTCACCGACTCGTACCTTTAAGTTCCACGCTGGCCAGGAGCGGGGAGGTCGTCGCTGATGGCCGCCGCTACCGAAGACACAGCAGTGGACTCAGGGGCACGCCCCGGTGCGCGAGCTCACGTCAAGTTTGTTCGCATGTCGGCCTCCAAGGTCCGGTTGGTCCTCAACCTGATCCGAGGCAAGTCAATCGGCGAGGCCCTGGAAATCTTGGACTTCTCCGAGCGGCTGGCTGCACAAGAGGTCCGCAAGGCCCTGGTTTCGGCCGTGGCCAATGCTGGCCACAACGAAGATATTCCGGCTGAAGAACTCTATGTTTCCGCCTGCTTCGCCGATCAAGGACCGAGCCTTCGTCGCTTCCGCCCGCGGGCACGCGGCCGCGCCGGTCGCATCGAGAAGCAGACCTGCCACATCACGGTCGAAGTGAGCCGCTACACCGACGACGAGATCTCCGACCGGTCATCTCGGATGGAGCTCAAGGAAAAGAACCGCTCCACCCGTCGTAACAAGACTAAGGCTGGCGGTGGCGATCGGTCCAAGCGAGTGGCCAAATCCAAAGCTGCCGACGACGTCGCTGAAGAAGCCGTCGAAGAGAGCGCAGAAGAGGTCGCCGCAGACGCTACGGAGGAGACGGCCGCAGTGGCCGCCGCCGCAGCCGACCCGGTTGACGCATCCGACGCACCCGAAGCAGCAGCCGCTGACGGGGAGGAAGAATAATGGGTCAAAAAATTCATCCCTACGGCTACCGCCTGGGTATCACCACCGATTGGAAGTCCCGCTGGATAGCCGATCGTGAGGAGTACCGGCAGTACCTGCTAGAAGACAGCCAGATCCGCAAGTACCTCATGGATCAGCTCCCGAATGCCGCTATCAGCCGCATCGAGGTCGAGCGCACCCGAGACAAGCTGCAGGTCGACGTGCACACCGCCCGTCCCGGCATTGTCATCGGTCGCAAAGGCTCCGAAGCTGATCGCCTGCGTTCCGGCCTGACCGAGCTGACGGGCAACCCCCGCATCAAGCTCAACATCGTCGAGATCAAGCAGCCCGAGTTGGATGCCGCCCTGATCGCTCAGGGTGTTGCCGATCAGCTGATGGGCCGCATGGCTTTCCGTCGAGCGATGAAGCGGGCCATGCAAAACGCGATGAAGGCTGGCGCCAAGGGCGTCCGCATTCAGTCGTCGGGCCGTCTCGGTGGCGCCGAAATGGGCCGCACCGAGTGGTACCGCGAAGGCCGAGTGCCGCTGCATACGCTGCGAGCCGACATCGACTACGGCCTGCGTGAAGCCCACACCACCTACGGCCGCATTGGCGTCAAGGTTTGGCTCTACAAGGGCGACATTCTGCCCTACAAGTCGAGCGCAGCCGACAAGGCCACACTCGAAGCGGCCATGGCCGTCGGCGAGACTGCAGGAACCGTCGAGGCTCCCCGCCCCGTCGTGTCATCCTCCCGCCGGGCCCGAGCCGAAGCTGCAGCCGAAGCAACACCTGAGGCCGCAGCCGACCCCGCGGCCGAAGCACCAGCAGCCGAAGGCGCTGCACCAGCCGAAGAGCCGGCACCGTTGGTCAAAGAAGCCGATCCCGAATTCGAGCGGCTCCTGGCCGAAGAAGAGGCGATCGAAGAGTCCCTCAAGCGCAAGTCGGGTGGCGACAACCTCGACTTCCGACCCGAGGATGGTGACTAAGCAATGTTGATGCCCAAGAAGGTCAAGCACCGTAAGCAGCACCGCGGTCGGACCACCGGTAAGGCCAAGGGCGCCACCAAGGTGGCCTACGGCGACTACGGAATTCAGGTTCTGGAACCGGGGTGGATCACTGCCCGCCAGATCGAAGCTGCCCGTATCGCCATGACCCGTCACGTTCGCCGTGGCGGCAAAGTATGGATCAATGTCTTCCCCGACAAGCCGGTAACGGCCAAGCCGGCCGAGACTCGCATGGGTTCAGGTAAAGGTAACCCCGAACACTGGGTAGCCGTCGTTAAGCCCGGCCGAATTGTCTTCGAACTGTCCTACCCCGACGAGCAGATAGCCAAAGAGGCCATCGACCGGGCCATTCAAAAGCTGCCCATCAAGGCTCGAATGGTCACCAGAGAGCGAGGCTTCGATGGCTGACGCATCAATCAGAGACATCACCGACTCCGAGCTTGTAGCGATGTTGAACACCTCCAAGCAGGAACTGTTCAACCTGCGATTTCAACTGGCCACCGGCCAGCTTGAGAATTCCGCTCGCATCGGCCAAATCAAGAAGGAAGTTGCTCGGGCCAATACCGAGCTCCGTCGCCGGGAGATCCTGGCCGCCGAGGCAATGGCAGGAGACGCATCATGAGTGACACCGAGATCCAGAGCACGGGCGGTGAAGTGGTAGCCGCCGACGTGGCACCCGAAGCCGCTCAGGCCAAGAAGAACCGCAAGGTTCGCGAAGGCATCGTCGTGTCCAACAAGATGGACAAGACCGCCGTTGTGGCCGTCACTCGACGCTCACGACACCCGCAGTACAAGAAGACGGTTCAGCAGACCAAGAAGTACTTCGCCCACGACGAGGAAAACGACCTCAACGAGGGTGATCGAGTGCGTATTATCGAAACACGGCCCCTGTCGGCCAAGAAGCGCTGGCGTCTGCTCGAAGTAGTGGAGCGAGCCCGATGATCCAACAGGAAACACGCCTTCGGGTTGCCGACAACTCCGGCGCCCGCGAGGTCCTCTGCATCAAGGTGTTGGGCGGTTCACGCCGCCGTTACGCCGGGATCGGTGACATCTTCGTGGCAACCGTTAAGGACGCCATGCCCGGTGCCGCCGTCAAGAAAGGCGAAGTCGTCAAGTGTGTGGTGGTTCGCACCGCCAAGGAACGTCGGCGCGCCGACGGCTCCTACATCCGCTTCGACGAGAACGCCGCTGTACTCATCAACGAGAACCGCGAGCCGCGGGGAACGCGTATCTTCGGCCCGGTTGGTCGTGAGCTGCGTGAGAAGCGCTTCATGCGCATCGTGTCCCTCGCCCCGGAGGTGATCTAGTCGTGAAGATTCGTAAAGGTGACCAGGTCCGAGTGCTGTCAGGCAAGGACCGCGGCGCTGAAGGAACGGTCGTAGAGGCCATCCCGGCCCGAGGCAAAGTGATCGTGGAAGGTGTCAACACCGCCCGCCGTCACACACGAGCCCGGACCGGTGAGGAACAAGGTGGCATCCTCGACAAGGACATGCCCATTGATGTCTCCAACGTGGCCGTATTGAGCCCCAAGGACGGGAAGCCGACACGAGTCGGTTACGTCGTTGAGGACGGCAAGAAGTACCGCGTCTGCAAACGGAGCGGTGAGAAGATTCCGGAGAACGAGGTATGAGCGACACAGCCGCACCGACGGCAGCAACCGTGCGCCCGGCACCGCGCCTTAAGCAGATCTACAACGAAGAGATCCGGGCTGCACTCCAGACCGAGCTCGAGTTGCCAAACATCATGCAGGTGCCCCGCATGAACAAGATCGTCATCAACATGGGTGTCGGCGAGGCCCTCAGCAACTCCAAGAACCTGGAGTCGGCTGTAAACGACCTCGCTGTGATCGCCGGCCAAAAGCCGGTTGTCACCAAAGCCAAGAAGTCGCTGGCTAGCTTCAAGCTTCGCCAAGGCAACGCCATCGGCTGCAAGGTCACCCTTCGCGGTAATCAAATGTGGGAGTTCTTCGATCGTCTCACGACGCTGGCCATTCCACGCATTCGTGACTTCCGAGGACTAAGCCCCCGGTCGTTCGATGGCAATGGCAACTACACCTTTGGTCTGACCGAACAGATCGTGTTCCCCGAGATCGACTACGACACCGTCGATGCCCCCAGGGGTATGGACATCACCATCGTCACAACCGCAAAGACCGACGCCGAGGGCCGGGCCCTGCTTGCCGCCTTTGGCTTCCCGTTCCGTCGTGAAGGGCAGGCCCAATAATGGCTAAGAAAGCACTCCGCAACAAGCAGAAGGCAACCCCCAAGTTCAAGGTACGGGCCTACACCCGTTGCCAGGTTTGCGGGCGCCCTCGGGCCGTGTTCCGTCGGTTCAATCTCTGCCGTATCTGTTTCCGTGACATGGCACACGCCGGTGAAATTCCGGGTGTAACCAAGGCCAGCTGGTAGGAGGTAGAGCGACAATGACAATGACCGACCCGATAGCCGACATGCTGACCCGCATCCGCAATGCCAACATTGCAATGCACGACGAAGTCAACATGCCGTCATCAAAACTGAAGATCGCTCTGGCCGAGGTTCTCTTGGCCGAGGGCTACATCAGCTCATTCGACGCCGTTCCCAACATGAACGGGACCGGCACAACCCTCACAATTGGGATGAAGTACTCCCCCGAGCGTGAGCGGGTTATAAATGGCCTGAAGAGGGTTTCCAAGCCCGGCCTTCGGGTCTACAGCAAGACTGACCAGATCCCTCGGGTTCTCGGTGGTCTTGGTGTAGCCGTCCTGTCAACCAGCAGGGGACTCCTCTCCGACCGTGCGGCCCGCAAGGCCAAAATCGGCGGCGAAGTGCTCTGCTACGTCTGGTAGGAGATCAACATGTCACGTATTGGAAAAGCCCCCATCACCGTCCCGTCAGGCGTTGACGTCTCGATTTCCGGTGGAGATATTACTGTCAAGGGCCCCAAGGGGACACTTGAGCACTCCGCTCCCGAAGGCATCACGATGGCCGTCGAGGATGGCGTGTTGAGCGTGTCTCGGGAAACCGAAGAGCGCAACGTCAAAGCTCTGCACGGCCTGACTCGATCGTTGATCAACAACATGGTCATCGGCGTGAGCGAAGGCTTCCGCAAGGACCTCGAAATCGTCGGCGTTGGCTATCGAGCCACCGCCAAAGGCAAGGACAAGCTGGAGCTGGCTCTCGGGTTCAGCCATCCGGTCACCGTTCAGGCCCCCGATGGAATCGAATTTGACGTTCCTGAGCCCACCAAGATCGGCGTTGTCGGTATTGATAAGCAGGCTGTGGGACAGGTGGCAGCTGAGATTCGCTCCTACCGCAAGCCCGAGCCCTACAAGGGCAAGGGTGTGAAGTATGCCGGTGAGCGGATCATCCGCAAGGCCGGCAAAGCCGGTAAGTAGAGCTGGGAGAGGTAAAGACTATGGGTAACAAAACCGCCCCCCGCCACGCACTGCGGGCCCGTCGCCAGCGTCGGGGCCGTAAGAAACTGGACGGCACTACCGAGCGCCCACGCCTAGCCGTGTACCGCTCCAATAACAACATCAGCGTTCAGGTCATCGATGACTCCAAGGGCGTAACCCTCTGCTCGGCTTCAACCTATGAGCCTGCAGTTAAGGGCGATGGCGGCACCGGTACGGTGGCCGCCGCATCCAAGGTCGGTCAACTGATCGGCGAGCGCGCTAAAGCAGCCGGTGTCGAGACGGTCGTATTCGACCGTGGCGGCAACCGCTATCACGGCCGGATCGCTGCAGTCGCTGACGCAGCCCGCGAAGCCGGACTTGAGTTCTAGGAGAAGCTATGGCTGACAACAACGATCGACGAGACCGAAACGACAACCGGGAACGGGAGTCACGGGTCATCACCATCAACCGTGTAGCCAAGGTCGTCCGAGGCGGCCGCCGGTTCGCTTTCACCGCCCTTGTGGTACTAGGTGACGGCAACGGCAGGGTTGGCCTCGGCTACGGCAAGGCCAAAGAGGTTCCGCTCGCCATCCAGAAGGGAACCGAAGAGGCTCGCAAGCTGATGTTCGACGTCCCAATGGCCGGTGGAACCGTCACCCACGAAATTATCGGTGAACAGGGAGCGGGCCGGGTCATGCTTAAGCCTGCCGCCCCCGGTACCGGCGTTATCGCCGGTGGCGCCGCTCGAGCCATTCTGGAAGAGGCCGGTATTCGCGACGTGCTCTGCAAGTCGCTCGGTTCGGCCAACCAGATCAACGTCGCCCGGGCGACCATCAACGCCCTTCAGGGTCTGCGTCGACCGGACGAAGTTGCTCGTCTACGCGGTCTTGATGCCTCCGAGTTCACCCCTAAGGGAATGCTTGAGGCCTACACCGAACGTGAGCGTTCGCTCAAGAACAAGCCAGCTGAGAAGGTCGTGGACCCGATCGCCGCTGCTGGAGCGAAGTCATGAGCGATCTTCGCATCACCCAGGTCCGCTCCGCCATCGGCTCCAAGCCGAAGCAGCGGGGAACACTGAGAGCCCTCGGATTGGGCCGCATTGGCAAGTCAAATGTGCTTCCCGACAAACCTGAGGTTCGGGGCATGATCGCCCGGGTTCCTCACCTGGTGGAAGTCACCAACGATTCAGGGGAGGCATAACCCATGAAGGTTCATGATCTCAAGCCCGCAGAAGGCTCCCGCAAGCGGGCAAAGCGCAAGGCCCGCGGTATCGGAGGCAAAGGTGGCAAGACTGCCGGCCGAGGTACGAAGGGTCAGAAGGCTCGTAACACGGTTCGAGTCGGCTTCGAAGGCGGCCAGCTGCCGTTGCAGCAGCGCATGCCCAAGCTGCGCGGCTTTAACAACCCGTTCCGGGTCGAGTACCAGGCCATCAACCTGGACACGATCGCCGACAGCGGCCTTACCGAGGTAAGCCCCGAGACACTCCTGGCCAACGGCCTTGTGTCCAAGGATGCTTTGGTCAAGGTGCTGGGTCGAGGCGAGATCGCCCGACCGGTGACCGTCAAGGCACATGCGTTTTCTGCCAGCGCTGAATCAGCCATCGCCGCCGCAGGCGGTACGGTGGAGAAGTTGCCCCTTCCCTTCAAGGTGCGGCCGGCGGCCCAGGGCAACCAACACATGAATCGATAGGCCGTGTTGTCGGTTCCGACCGGCAACCTCAGCTCTCTGTTTTGTTTTATGAGGCTGACCGACAAGCCAAGGATTAACCAGTGACGACGCTGATCAACGTCTTCCGGACAACCGAACTTCGGAACAAGATCCTGTTCACCATTTTCATTCTGGTCCTCTATCGTCTGGGCGTTCAGATTCCGGCACCGGGCGTGAGCCTGGACGGCATCGAGGCGCTACGTCGACAGATTGACGACAGTGATGGCGGTGGCGTACTCGGGTACCTCTCTCTGTTCACCGGCAACGGTGGCGTGCTGAACCTCTTCGGTCTCGGCATCTTGCCCTATATCACGGCTTCGATCGTCATTCAGATCCTGACCGTGGCTGTTCCAAAGCTTGAGGAATGGCAGTCGCAGGGTGCGGTCGGTCAGCGGAAGATCACCCAGTGGACCCGCTACCTCACAATGATCCTGGCCCTCGTTCAGAGCGCCGGTTTCGTCTTCTTGATTTCCCGCAGCCCGGAGCAGATTTACGGTTTCGACCCGAATCTGTTCCCGGACGACTCGCTCGGCTTGAGCCTGCTGGCCATTCTCTGCATCACCTGTGGTGTGGGAATCTTGATGTGGATGGGCGAGCTCATCACCCAGCGAGGCATCGGCAACGGCATGTCGGTACTGATCTTTGCCTCGGTTGTAGCTGGCCTTCCGGCGTTGGCCGTCAACATCCAGCGGGTCCGGGGTTGGGCCTGGTTCGTGGTCACCATGATCGTGTTGATCCTGTTGTGCCTCGGCATCGTGTTCATCGAGCAGGGCCAGCGCCGCATCCCGATCAACTTCCCCAAGCGGATGGTTGGGCGTCGCCAGTACGGCGGCAACAAGACCTACATTCCTTTGAAGGTCAACCAAGCAGGCGTAATTCCCGTGATCTTCGCCAGCTCACTGTTGCAGCTGCCGTCGTTGGTCTCAAACGTTCTACCGACCAATGCCACCCAGGACTCCTGGGGTGACTCGGTCCGCCAGTTCATTCAGAACCGCTTGTTCACTCCGACAGATCCGGCGTACATTCTGGTCTTCGGTTTCTTGATCATTGGTTTCGCCTACTTCTACAACTCCATTGCCTTCGACCCGGTTCGTCGTGCCGATGAACTCCGCAAGTCCGGCGGCTTTATCACCGGTATTCGCCCCGGGCCGCAGACTGAGCGGTACTTGAGCAAGGTCCTCAACCGGATCACCCTGCCAGGTTCGATCTTCCTGGCCGCCATCGCGCTGATTCCCTCTGCGCTGTTGTTTACGCTGCTTGGGAACAACGGCAGCCTTGGCCTGCTGGGCTTCTCCGGTGTGTCGATCCTGATCGGCGTCGGCGTTTCTCTTGAGCTGATGAAGCAGATTGACGCTCAGCTAATGGCCCAGAACTATGAGGGCTTCTTGAAGTAACCTGCCTTCGCGGTAACCTTCCGATCCTCCGCCGACCACGAAAGAGAACGTGCAATGGAGCCAAAACGACTCGTCATCTTTGGGCGACAAGGTGCCGGCAAAGGCACGCAGTGTGATCGGATCGTAGAGAACTTCGGGGTCATCCATCTAAGCACCGGCGACATGTTCCGGGCAGCGGTGGCCGCTGGGACCGAACTTGGTCAAAAGGTCAGGCCGATCATGGATTCGGGTGGTCTTGTCTCTGACGAAATGACCATCGCCATCGTAAAAGAGCGAATCGCCCAGGCAGACATTGTTGAACACGGCTTTGTGCTCGACGGCTTCCCTCGCACGCCGGGCCAAGCGGAAGCCTTATTGCAAATGTTGGGTGACAAGGGCCTGACGGCCGTCATTCACCTTGATGTGCCTCTCGCTGAGGTGACAGCTCGAATGAAGGCCCGTGGTCGGGCCGATGACACCGACGAGGGCATTGCCAAGCGCCTTGCCTTGTACGACCAGGAGACGGTGCCGACCATCGAATGGTTCGGCGACCACGGTCTGGTACTTATCGTTGACGGACTCGGCTCTGAAGACGAAGTGACCGAGCGGCTGATCAAGGCCATCGCTAGTACTTCTGGCGGCTGACGACTTGAGTGCCTCCGGGCACAGTCGCATAATCTTCGCAGAATGTCGCTTTGATAACCATCGGTTGTCTTCTTTCTCGGATTCGGTGATGTGGTCGTCGCTGCTAGTTTGCGCCGCTAGATTGTGTCGTTGACGCGTTGGAACCAGATTCCTGTGCGTCCAGCGCCGCTTTGAAGTCCGGAGCGGCGTGGGGAGTGCCGGAGACACCGGCTGGAGAGAGTGAGAGAAGGTTCAAACATGAGCTTTTCCCGTTGGAAGAGCCTTTTGGCTCTGCTAGCCGTCGCTGTGCTGTTCGTTGCAGCATGCAGCGGCGACGAGGTCACCGATGCGGCGGAAACCGTTGCTGACGAGGCCGAAGAAGCAGTCGACGAGGCTGTTGAAGAGGCCATGGAGGACGACGAGTCCGAAGAGGCCATGGAAGACGAAGAGGCCATGGAAGATGGCGACGCGATGGCCGACACCGGCGTCGTGACCATCACTGGATCAATCCGGTCTGAAGAAGAGGCGGGAGCGGTGCAAGACGCCCTCTCGGCTTGGGGTGACGAGAATGGTGTAGAGGTTACTTACACCGGCTCCGCTGACTGGGAAGCTGAAATCAATGTTGCAGTTGAGGGAGGAACCGCCCCTGACATCTCGATCTTCCCGCAGCCCGGTAAGTTGGCCGACTTCGCACGCGACGGTCATGTTCTCCAGCTCCCGGACGCCACGGCAGACTCTGCCTCGGGTAACTGGGACGCGGGTTCATGGGGCTTCGGCACCGTTGACGGTGGCCAGTACGGTGTCCCGGCTTCGACTGACCTGAAGTCTCTTGTTTGGTACCAGCCAGCACGCTTTGAGGCGGCCGGCTACTCGATTCCGGAGACGTGGGACGACCTTCTTGCTTTGACCGACACCATGATTGCCGATGGCAATACCCCATGGTGCGTCGGCATTGAGTCCGGTCAGGCCACCGGTTGGCCGTTCACCGACTGGGTTGAGGACGTCATGCTCCGCACGGCTGGTCCTGAGGCCTATGACCAGTGGGTCGCTGGCGATCTTGACTTCGCCTCTGATGAGGTAACTGGTGCAATGCAGGCCATCAAGGACCTGTGGGACAAGCCGGGTGCCGTGTTCGCCAGTGGTGGTTCGATCGCCGCCACCAACTTTGGTGATAATGGTCAGCCTTTGGTTGACGGCGACTGCTTCATGCACCGCCAGGCCAGCTTCTTCGCTGGTTTCATGCCTGAAGGTACCCCGGCTGCTGATGGCAGCGAAGATGCCATTGACGTGTTCTACCTCCCAGGCAACGGCACTGACCGCCCGATCCTGGTCGCCGGAACTCTCGTCGGTGCGTTCCATGACCGTCCCGAGGTTTGGGCCGTCATGGAGTACATGGGTAGCCCCGAGTACGCCGATGCCCGTCAGGCTTCTCAGAAGGAGCGCAAGGGTGGAGACGGTGTACTCTCCGGATTCTTGACCGCTGTCAAGGGCGCTGACCTGGGCCTCTACGATCCGTTGGCGCAGTCCATGATGCAGATCATGGCCGATGCTGAGGTCGCCCGCTTTGACGGTTCCGACCTGATGCCCGCCGACGTTGGCGCCGGCACCTTCTGGAGCGAGGGCACCTCGTTCATCAACGGTGACCAGACGGCCGCCGAGGCCGCCGAGGCCATCGACGCCAGCTGGCCGTAAGGCAAATCTGGCCATAAGGCACTTGTGGTCAGCCGGATAAATTCGGCGGACCAAGATTAGTGAGGAGGCACCGGCTTTCGGGTCGGTGCCTCTTCGCATCTTGTCGCTACTATGTGGTAACAGTCTGAGCTACGGGGGAGAGAATGCAGAAAGTCATTCAGACCATCCTTGGGGTGGTTGTCGCCGTTGGTGCGTTTACGGCACTGTGGGTTGGGGCGAATCTGGTGTTCAACCAGGCGACGAGGGACTTCAAAAGGTTCAGCGCTATTGCCGGCGCGATCGTCGGCACGTTGTTCATGACGGTTGTTGACGGCAATCGCCTTGTCACCGGAATCGGTCGGCCTAACGAATGGGACTGGGCCCTCGTGCACACCTACCTGTTCTGGCCGCTGGTCGGGGCCGCGGCCGGTGCGGCAGTCGGCTGGGTGTTGGCCAACCTGGACGCTCGCCCAAAACGTTTGGCCTTCGCTGTAGGCGCCGGCCTGGCGATCGGGACCCTGCTCGGCGTCATCCTCAAGTCTCGCTATCAGCTCGCGCTACGGACGACACCACTATTCATGTGGCCCGCCGTCGGCGCCGCGTTCGGAGCCGGTCTTAGCCTGCTGCGACGACGGAACATTCTCAACGGTGCCGTCACCGGACTCTTCTTCGGATGGTTGTACGGCACCTTTGGCGCCGGCTTGCAGTCGGTCAGCCAGGCCAACTTGACTGAAACTCTCATCGCCACTTGTGTGGCCGGTGGCCTGGCCGGACTCCGCCTGGGCATGACCGAAAATCCCGACGTTGTCGGGCGAGCCTCAATCGAATCCAAGTCGCGAGCATGGCTGTTTGTGGGGCCGGCATTTGCCTTCTACACAATCATGCTGATCCTCCCCGCGATCCAGACGTTCGTACTCTCCCTTAAAGGTCGGGATTCGATCGACTGGGTGGGGTTCGCCAACTACCGTGAGGTCTTCGCCGACGAGAGCAACATCGACCTGTCGGACTTTGGCGGCTTTCTTGGCTCGGGCATTCTTCCCTGGGTGGCCTTCTTCGTGGTAGCCGGTCTGCTGATCGCCTTCCTGCTCGGCCGGGAGACATCGCAACCCCTAGACTTCAGCGGGGCACCGGTACTACCACTGATCCTGGCCATGGGATTGCTGAGTTTCGCCATCTTCACCCACCTTCGCGGCACCATTATCAACAATCTGTGGTGGGTGGTCGGGGTCACCTTGCTTTCCACCAGTCTTGGACTGGCAATGGCCAAACTGTCCGACGGTGTCTTCGGTGAGCCTGTGGCCAAATCGTTCGTATTCATGCCGATGGCAATCAGCTTTGTCGGTGCGTCGATCATCTGGCGCCTGATCATGTACCAAGGCCGGAATATCACAAAGAACCAGACCGGTTTCTACAACGCCATCTGGGTTTGGCTCGGCAACAACACAACTACTGGGCCAGGAAGCGTCATTGCGGCCGCAATCTTCGTTGCCGTGGCCTGTGCCTTGGGGTTCGCCGCCATCCGAGCATTGTCGGACTCTCCAGCGGTGTCGGCGCTGTATCTGACCATTGCCGTGGTCCCGCTTTGGGTGGCGTACCGAGCCTTGAGCGGGGGTATCGGCGGCTACCAGTACACCGAGGCTGGCGACCAGCTTCCTTTGGCCGTCGAGTTTGTGCAGAAAGGCCCGTTCAACAACTTCTGGTTGATGTTCATCCTGGTCTGGATCCAGACTGGTTTTGCCATGGTCATTCTTTCGGCCGCCATCAAAGCCGTGCCTCAGGATTACATCGAGGCCGCCAGCATCGATGGAGCCACCGAGGGCCAAGTCTTTTGGCGGATCACCGTGCCTCAGGTCATGCCCACGATCTTGGTTGTGGCTACAACCATCATGGTGAACGTGATGAAAGTCTTTGACATCGTCAAGGTCACGACGAATGGCCAGTTCGGCACCCAAGTGCTGGCTAACGCCATGTATCAGGAGGCCTTCCTCAACTTCAACCGAGGTTTGGGTGCATCACTGGCCATCATTTTGTTCATCGGCGTGCTGCCGGTGATGGTCTGGAACGTCTACAACATGACCCAGGAGGCGTGACCAATGGCGTCAGCAGCTGTTCCCACGACATCACTTGGCAATCGCCTGTACCGGGGTCTGAGCCGGGTTCCGATGTGGACGTTCGCTCTCTTGTGGCTCCTGCCCACCTTCGGGCTGATGATGAACTCCTTCCGCACCCGCGACGCCCAACGGAATATCGGGTTTTGGAGGACCAGGCCCAGCGAATTTACGCTGGAGAATTATCAAACTGTGTTCGAGGCAAACACGGTGAACTCGCTTGGTGCGTCACTGCTCAATTCACTGGCCATCGCCGTGCCGGCCACGATCATTCCGATCGCTATCGCCGCTTTCGCCGCCTACGGCTTCGCTTGGATTGACTTCAAGGGTCGTAAGTGGATGTTCATCATGACGGTGTCGCTGTTGGCCATCCCACTTCAGGTGGCTCTGATCCCGCTTCTGAAGATGTATGTCGGCGGGGCTCACCTGACGCTGCCGTTCCTCGAAAAGACAGTGACTCTGATCCCAGGCTGGGGGATCAACGGTACGGCCACTGCCGTTTGGTTGACCCACACCGGGTTTGCCATGCCGTTCGCCATCTTCCTGTTGCACAACTACATAGCCAGCTTGCCTAAGGACATCTTCGAGTCGGCCCGCATCGACGGCGCTGATCACTTCACCATCTTCTGGCGGCTGGTGCTGCCGCTGTCGATACCGGTACTGGCGGCCTTTGCCATCTTCCAGTTCCTCTGGACCTGGAATGACTTCCTGATCGCCTTGACGATGATCGGTTCAGCCAACCCCGATGCGCTGCCCACCACGATCGCCATCGCCAACCTGGCCGGCGACTTCGGTCGGAATGAACATCTATTGCCGGC
The DNA here is from genome assembly GCA_938002965.1 of uncultured Acidimicrobiales bacterium. Classification (GTDB taxonomy): domain Bacteria; phylum Actinomycetota; class Acidimicrobiia; order Acidimicrobiales; family SZUA-35; genus JAHELU01. The sequence continues at coordinate 94,504 of CALKZY010000014.1, forward strand.
TGGTGCCTTCGTTCAAGCCTTCATCCCGCTGGTGGTGTTCTTCGCCCTGCAGCGCTACTTCGTACGTGGTCTGCTGGCCGGTTCGGTCAAAGGCTGATTGCTCCATTGGGTGAGACCTAGGCGTTGAGAGCGGCGAACTGAAACAACCGCCAGCCGGCGTGAGGCGTGCCCAGGGTTTCTGCTGCCACCGCGGCGGCTTCATCGGATATAGCTTTGGCGTTTGGTGCCTTGACATGCACTTCGGCCACTCGCTCGGCCATGAGGAACCAACCGATCGCTGCCTCGACTGTTTCTCCCACCGTTAGCAGGCCGTGGTTGCGCAGGATGCAGACCTTGCCCGTGCCTAGGGCGGCGGCGATGCGTTTGCCGCCGTCCACACTGAGGACTTCGACCTCTTCATCGTCGAATAGGGCTTGATCGAAAACGAAGGCGCATGACTCCTGACTGATGGCCTTGAACGGTTCGACATTGGCCGACCACGGTGTTCCGTAGGCGGTGTGGGTGTGGGCGGCGGCCACGATGTCGGGGCGGGCCTCGTGTACCGGTGCGTGAATGTTGTAGCCGGCGGTGTTGACCGCCCCTGTTAGGTCGCCGTTGTGATCCCGGACTTTGCCCCCTGGGCCGACCAACACCAGCCGCTCGGGAGTTGCCGCGCTGAACGGAACACCCCAGTCGAGCATCCAAAAGTGGTCGGTCATTTCCGGGTCCCGAGCGCTGATGTGACCATCGCCCAACTCGCCCCACCGCTTGGCACCGAAGATGCGGTAGCCGGTGGCGCACACCTCAAGGCGGTGCGCCCGTTCGGCCTCGGGGGTTCGCTTGGTTCGGTAGGGGTCGACGCCGGGAAACGGGGGATAGGGGCTGCTCTCATCCATGGCGCCAAAGTGTATGAGCCTGATCTCAGCCTGTCAGATTGCCCGCCACCGATTCGGCTATGTCAGACTGGGCCCATGATTTCCCGGTTTCCCGTACCTGAACTTGATGACCTTCCAGACGACATTCGAGAGCGAATTGTTGCTGTCCAGGAGAAGTCGGGCTTCATCCCAAACGTGTTTATGGCGTTGGCCCATCGGCCCGACGAGTTTCGGGCATTCTTTGCCTACCACGACGCATTGATGGAGCGTAGTGACGGCCTGTCCAAAGCTGAGCGTGAACTGATCGTGGTGGCCACCAGTGCCACCAATGACTGCTTGTATTGCGTGGTGGCCCACGGCGCCATCCTTCGGATTCGAGCCAAGAACCCATTGATCGCCGATCAGGTGGCCATGAATCCGGCCAAGGCCGACCTGTCGGAGCGTGAGCGACATATTGTCGACTTCGCCCTCAAAGTGGCCACCGACTCCGCCTCGGTCAGCGATGACGACCTAGCGGCCATGGCCGAAGTGGGATTCACCGATGACGAGATTTGGGACATCGGTTCGATAACCGCCATGTTCGCCATGTCGAACCGCTTGGCCAACTTCATTTCGATCCCACCCAATCCAGAGTTCTATCCCATGGCGCGCTGAGTTGAGTCATCGACGCTTGGCGTCGGTGACTTCTTCGTAGGTCGGGACGACCTCGAGAATTAGGCGGCTGTCGGTCTGTTGTACGTGAGCGACGTCGCGCAAGTTGTTCAACAGGTCGTACAAGTCTTCGGGGGATGCAACCCGGGCCCGGACCCGAAAGTCGACCGGTCCGGTCAAGTGAACGCAGTCGATGATGCGATCGTCGGCCTGGACTGCTTGGCGAAACTGCGGACGGAAGTCCTGCGAGGTCAACCAGAGGTCGACTGATGCCTCCATCGGTCGACCGAGAGCGGCATGATCGACCTCGGCATGAAAGCCTATGATCACCCCGGCAGAGGTGAGTCGCTGGACTCTGGCCGCAGCAGCGTTTGGGCTCAGCCCGACTTTGCGCCCCAGCTCTCGCTGCGTTAGCCGACCGTTGCCTTGCAGGGCACGGATGATTTCTCTGTCAATCTCATCAATCACAGTGGCTATCACGGTAGCACTGCCAATAGGCAGACTTAAACCGTTACAAACGCAATGAAATCTGGTGCAAAGTAATAGACATGAAGTTGAACAACGATTTTTCCTCTGCCAACACCAGTTTTGACACCCGATTGAACCAGCTCCTCGCCGCCTGGAATGCCCACCAGGACATCCGCTTCGGGGAATCCGAGATTGAGTCCCTTTGGGGCTCACGCCAACGCCTGGCCGAAGCGCGGTCCGCACTTCGCGGCTGACTCTCGAACCACCTGCCATCCCTGCCAGTCCGGTCCCTGTGGTCGGGCTGGCAGGCTACGTTTTGGGCCAGGATTCCAAGCAGGGCAATATCCCCAGAAGCCACGTTGGAGCCCGTAGGGCAGCGCACTAGCATAGATCGTTGGTCTGCCCGCTGCACGTGTTTCCGCAAGGAGGTGCAAATGGCAGTCGGCAACGACCCACCTCCGGTGGGAAGTCGCTAGGGAAGATCAACGTGCCGGTCCTGCCAGCACGAACTGTTGGCTCGCTACCTGACTACCACAAGTCTGTTGGCAGCCTCAAGTTTGCCGGTCCGTACAGAGTCGGTGTGAAGGGGAGCGCTCCGGTGCGCCCGTCCGACACGGCACCAGCAAACACCACGTACCGAAAGGGTGAACGTCCTGCCAAAGCCTAAAGAAGATGCGATTGTCCTTGAAGGCACGATTACCGAGTCGCTCCCGAACGCCATGTTTCGGGTCGAACTTGAGAACGGCCATAACGTACTTGGACACATTTCCGGAAAGATGCGACGTCACTACATCCGCATCCTGCCGGGAGACAAGGTCCAAGTAGAACTAACCCCGTACGACCTGACCCGGGGCCGCATCACATACCGCTACAAGTAGGAATCGGGCGACCAGCGGACTTCAAGTCACTGACCGCCCACCCCTTTATCCCGTGCCTGAGACGGATTCGCCCCGGAGGCACCCGTCTCATCCAATGAAGAGCAGAAACAGAGTTCGACAATGAAGGTTCGTCCGAGCGTCAAACCAATGTGTGAAAAATGTAAGGTGATCCGCCGGAATCGAACGATTCGGGTCATCTGCGAGAATCCTCGACACAAGCAGAGGCAAGGCTGATATGGCTCGCATAGCCGGTGTAGACATCCCCCGAGACAAGCAGACCGAAATCGCCCTGACCTATGTGTTCGGTGTCGGCCGCTCAACGGCCAAGACCATCGCCGAGGCCACTGGTGTCGATCCCAAGACCCGGGTCAAGGATCTGACCGACGACGAGGTCATGCGCATCCGTGCCTGGATCGAGTCGAACGTAAAGACCGAAGGTGACCTTCGGCGTGAGGTGTCACAGGACATCAAGCGCAAGATGGAGATCGGCTGCCACCAGGGCATCCGGCACCGTAAAGGCCTGCCGGTGCGTGGTCAGCGCACTCAGACCAACGCCCGAACCCGCAAAGGCCCGAAGAAGACCGTGGCCGGCAAGAAGAAAGCTGTCAAGTAATGGCCAAGCCTGCCGCAGGGGGCCGTCGGCCCCGCAAGCGCGATCGCAAGAACGTCACCTACGGTGTGGCGCACATCAAGTCGAGCTTCAACAACACCATCATTGCCATCTCGGACATGGAAGGCCATATTCTGGCCTGGTCCTCGGCCGGCAATGTGGGTTTCAAGGGTTCTCGCAAGTCCACGCCTTACGCCGCCCAAATGGCGGCTGAAGCTGCTGCTCGCCGGGCCATGGAGCACGGCGTGCGCAAGGTCGACGTGCAGGTGAAGGGTCCCGGCTCCGGCCGAGAGACCGCCATCCGCTCAATTCAGAACGCTGGCATCGAAGTGACCGGCATCAAAGATGTCACGCCGGTACCGCACAACGGTTGCCGTCCCCCCAAGCGTCGGAGGGTCTAGGAAATCATGTCACGTTACACCGGCCCACGCGCTCGAGTCTCCCGTCGACTCGGCACTAACATCTTCGGCACCAGGGGCGAGACTCTCGCCCTTGAAAAGCGCCCTTATCCTCCCGGCGTTCACGGCCGTACTCGTCGCCGTGGAAACGCCAGCGAGTACCTGGTTCAGCTGCAGGAGAAGCAGAAAGCCCGCTTCAGCTACGGTCTGACTGAACGTCAGTTCCGCACTATCTATAAAGAGGCCTCGCGTCGCGAAGGTGTCACCGGCGAAAACATGCTGCGGTTTCTCGAACTGCGACTGGACAACGTCGTGTACCGCGCTGGCTGGGGTTCAACCCGCCCGCAGGCTCGTCAGTTCGTTTCGCACGGCCACATTCTGGTTAACGGTAAGCGGGTCAACGTGCCCTCGTACCGAGTGCGCAAGGGTGACGTCATCGAGATCAAGCCTAAGACGCAGGCCAATCCGATTCTTCAGTGGAACAAAGACGTGCTCGACCGCACGCCTCCGCCCTGGATCGACAGCGAGGGCGATTTCAAAGCCAAGATCTATTCCGAGCCGCTGCGTGAGCAGATCGACGTGCCGCTGCGTGAGCAGCTCATCGTCGAGCTCTACTCGAAGTAAGCAGGCAGGAGCCAGGCTTGCCCCGGCTCTGCAGCATTTCTCTATTCGATAGTAATCCGCCCAGCAAACCGTTGCCGCAACCCCAGACGGGTTGCCGAAGACAGAACGTAACAAGGAGCTCGCATGCTGGTAATTCAGCGTCCCACTGTTGAACAGCTCGATGACGGCGAAAGCAGCCGCGGCCAGTTCGCCATTGGCCCTCTTGAACCAGGTTTCGGCCACACGCTCGGCACGTCGTTGCGTCGGGCCCTGTTGTCGTCGGTTCCCGGCGCAGCCGTCACCACCGTTCGTTTCGACGACGCCCTGCACGAATTCGACACGGTAAAAGGTGCCGAAGAAGACGTTACCGACGTAATCTTGAACGTCAAAGACATCGTGGTGACCTGCGAAAGCGAAGAGCCGGTCATTCTCCGCCTCGATGCCGCTGGCCCCGGATCGGTGACCGCCGGTGACATTTCCTGTCCGCCTGAGGTCGAGATCCTCAATCGTGACGCACTCATCGCCACCCTCAACGACCAGGGTCGCCTGGCTATGGACCTCACCGTCGAGCGCGGCCGAGCCTGGCTGTCAGGCAAGCGTGAAGGCGCCAGCTCGACCATCGGTGTCATCCCGGTCGATGCCATCTTCTCCCCGGTCCGACGAGTGGCTATCTCGGTCGAGCCCGTCCGTGTTGAAATGTCAACCGACTTCGACCGCCTCGTTCTCGACATCGAGACCGATGGTGCCGTCACGCCTCGGGACGCTCTGGCTTCGGCCGGTGCCACCGTGCGATCACTGTTCCAACTGGTTGAGGAGATGAGCGAGGAGCCCGAGGGTCTGACTCTCGGCGAAGCTCCGGCCGCTGCCTCCGGTTCACCCGACCTTGAACTGCCGATCGAAGATCTGGAGCTCTCCGAGCGTCCCCGCAACTGTCTGAAGCGGGCTCAGGTTAATACCGTCGGTGAACTGCTCACCAAGAACGAAGACGATCTGCTGGCCATCACCAACTTTGGCCAGAAGTCGCTTGATGAAGTAATCGCCAAGCTGCACGAGCGGGGTCTGACCCTGCGAGGCTCTCGCTGAGGCGGAACACCGCTTCACCGATCTGTAGGAAGAAAGAACTGACATGCCTGGACGTCCACGCAAAGCCCGCCGCTTCGGCGGAAGCTCATCACATCAGAAGCTGATGATGGCCAACTTGGTCGCATCGCTGGTGGCGGCCGAGGGCATCGTCACAACCGAGGCCAAGGCCAAAGCTGTGCGCCCGGTGGCTGAACGGATCATCACTAAAGCCAAGAAAGGCGACTTGCACAATCGTCGCCAAGTACTGGCCTACCTGGGTGATGTCGAGATGACCACCAAGCTGTTTGATGAGGTCGGCCCTCGCTATGCGACCCGACCCGGCGGCTACACTCGCATTTTGAAGCTTGGCCCGCGTAAGGGTGACAACGCCCCGATGGCCCGCATCGAACTGGTCTAAGTCTTGGGGGCCTCCTAGAGGCCCTCAACGCGAGTTCGGCTTTGCCGAAGCATCGGACTAGTGGCAGTGGACTAGTGGCAGGCAGTGGACATCTGTAGCCACCGGTTGATGGGGCCGTGACGTGGGCGACATGATCAATGTGCGGATGACCGTGGCCTATGACGGGTCTGGTTTTCGTGGGCTGGCCCCTAACGAGGGCGTTCGTACCGTTGTTGGTGAACTCCAGCGGGTCCTCGAACCGTTGATTGGTGGCGTGCCCGACATCGTCATGTCGGGACGGACCGACGCCGGCGTTCACGCCTGGGGTCAGGTTCTGTCGTTTCTGATGCCTGCTGACGGGCACGGCCTGGACCGTATCCAGCGGTCGGTAAACAGCCGGCTTGGCCCGGAAATCGTGGTTCGATCCATCGACACTGCTCCGAGGGATTTCAGCGCCAGATTCTCGGCTACCGGACGGCGCTATCGCTACAACATATTAAACGGCCCCAATCCTGATCCTTTTTTGGCCAAGACAACGTGGTTGGTAGACAAGCCTCTGGACAGGGCCCGGATGAATGAGGCCTGTCTCCACCTCGTGGGCGAACATGACTTCAGCTCGTTCTGTCGGCGCCCGAAGCCAATGGTGGACGACGATGGAGCGATGATCGAACCCTCGCTAGTGAGAAGGGTTACTGGAGCCCGTTGGTTGGAACTGGACTACCTGAGCGCCGATCCGGCATCGCCAAGCGGAGGCGCCCAACCCCGCCTGCTCCGATTTGAGATCGAAGGTTCAGCCTTCTGCCACCAGATGGTACGCAGCATCGTTGGATTCCTGGTGGCTGTGGGAGTGGGCAAGCGCCAAGTTGACGACCTGCCGGCGGTGCTGACTGCTCGGGACCGCTCGGTAGCCGAGAATCCTGCGCCGCCGCACGGGCTGACCTTGTGGGTCGTCGACTACGACGACTAGCTCCCTGGGGTAAACGGCTTATGGCGGTCACCGCGAACGTCAGCGATGCCGCCATATCCTTGTTGTACGACACTTTCCCTGCTGTCACGGATCGGGGTCTGCAACGTGGTTGTACAACTGGACGAGGGTGACCCGACGCACTTGGCAGGTGTTGTGTTGTCCAGGCAAGGTTCTGTGACTCCTGGCGGCTACGACAAAGCGGGCGATAGTCCACCGTTCGCCCAACGGGTTCTGGACACACCACAACAGGTCGTCAGGCAGATCCCCCATTGGTTGATCGGTGTGCTCGCAGCGGGCGCCATCGGCCTACTGGTGCTGGCCGCAGCCACAAATCGCGCCACAAATGACTCTTCGGACGAGGTATCTGGTTTAACGCAGCCGACAACAGGGGCCTCCACCCCGCAGTCTGAGGCCGCAGGGGAGCGGGCCAGCGGCTCATGGGCACCGTAGCGGTACTCTTCCGATCGGAATGCTGGTGTCGGAAATGAGCCGGGCGGAGACCCGGATCCTTCCGATCGTGTTTTCGCTAGGCACGTCAAGCCTGCTGATACCACTGCAGCGGCTACGACGTCCACGTCGGAGTCCCCGACCTCGACCGTCGCTCCCACCAGCGCTCAGTCCACATCCACGACCGAAGCGACGACGTCGACGCCAACGACGGCTGCATCCACCTCAACAACGGCCCCCAGCTCCACGACGACAACAACCCTTCCGGACCCTGTCAACTTGATCGTTAACGCGAGCTTCGAGGCAGCAGGCGTTCCCGCTGGTCAGGTTCAGGTGGTTCGTAGCCGTGGTTGGACCACATCGGTGTCCGAGAATGTCATCGAGACGTGGGGGACTGGGCACCGGGCGTTCGAGGCGTCAAATGGCACCCAATTCGTAGAACTCAACGGCGACGGCCCGGACAGCATCACTCAAACAGTAACTGTCCTCCCCGGACAGCAGTACCGGTGGAGCGTCGACCACCAGGGGCGCGTAGATACCGACACCATCGAAGTGATCGTGAATGGGAAGTCGCAAGGGCGATTTACCGCGCAGCCCGGCACCTGGTCAACCCACACCGGGGTCGTTGCCGTCGACGCCGCCCAGGCCACCATTACCATCAGGGCGCTTGACGCCGGGTCGCTTGGCAACCTTGTTGACAACGTTCGGTTCATTCGCATCGACTAGAGCGGATGCTCCGGTTGGTAGGGGTGGTATTGCGTCGGCTCCGAACGGTTGGAGCCGTGGCGAGACGGGCGTAGACTCGTAAGGTCGTTGAATGAAGTGATGCTGTGTTGTTTCGCCGCATCGCAACCAACGCCGTTGATGCCCGAGTAGCGGTCGCCCTAAGGGGCTCTGCCCGAAGGGCAACCAAGATCGTAGTGCACACCGACCCGAGCCAGGTGGCTCCCGGTGGCAGAATAAGCAGGGACCGTACCGTGAAGACGTACTCACCAAAAGCATCCGAGATTCAGCGAGACTGGTTTGTCGTCGACGCTGCTGGCCTGACCTTGGGCCGCATGGCCACCGAGGTCGCCCGCGTTCTTCGTGGTAAGCACAAGCCGACGTTCGCCCCCCACATGGATACCGGTGACCATGTCATCATCGTCAACGCCGACAAAGTGGTGTTGACGTCCAACAAGGCCGACCGCAAAATGGTCCACCGCCACTCCGGTTACCCCGGCGGCCTGCGGAGCGAGACCTACGGTCAGAAGTTGAGCCGTAAGCCCGCCGACGCCGTACGGCACTCGATCGAGGGCATGCTGCCCAAGAATCGCCTAGGTCGTCAGCAGGCCACCAAGCTGAAGGTCTACGCCGGGGAATCACACCCGCACTCCGCACAGAAGCCACAGCCGCTCGAAATCGCCGGCGCCCGACGAGAAAGCTGAGAGGTCACCTCGTGTCCACTATTATCGCAACAGGTCGCCGCAAGCAGGCAGTAGCCCGAGTTCGGGTTTCTCCCGGCACCGGCGAGATCACGGCCAACGGTCGAGCCTTCGACGACTACTTCCCGTCGGCCGTTCACCGCACTCTGATCACCGAGCCCTTGCGGCTCACCAGCAATGAAGAGTCGTTCGATATCGCCGTCACACTGCACGGTGGCGGGTTGTCGGGCCAGGCCGGGGCCTTTCGTCTCGGTATCACACGGGCTCTGGTCGAGTCCGAGAGCGAGGATCGCTCAGCCCTAAAGGCCGCCGGTCTTCTGACCCGAGATCCCCGCAAGAAAGAGTCGAAGAAGTACGGCCTCAAGAAGGCTCGTAAGGCTCCTCAGTACTCCAAGCGCTAAACGTCGCAGCTTTCAACCCGGCTGCTGTCGTAGGATCAAATCGCCGTGTCGACTTTGTCCGTTCCTAAGTTCGGAACCGACGGCATTCGTGGTGTCGCTGGTCGAGATCTGACCCCTGAAGTGGCTCTGGCCCTCGGTCGTGCCGCGGCCCAGGTCATAGGTGATTCGACCATCGTCATTGGTGCTGACACCCGGGAGTCATGCCCCATGCTGGTTTCGGCCTTTACCGCCGGTGCTTGGTCAATGGGAGTCGACACGATCGACCTTGGCACAGTGCCTACGCCGACTGTCGCCGCAGTTGCTGCTCAGCTCGGCTTTCCGGCGGCCATGGTTTCGGCGTCTCACAATCCTTATAGCGATAATGGCATCAAGCTGTTCGGACCTGGCGGGCTGAAGCTCCGAGCCGATGCCGAAACCGAAGTTCAGGACCTGTACGTAAAGATGGTCGAGGGCGGTCACGCCGTGAGCGCCTCCGACGCTCCGCCATCCCCGGGCTCTGCCGTAGACGCCGATGGTGCAGCTGATCGTTGGGTCGACCTTGTCGTCGGTTCGGTCGATTCTTCCCTGGCCACCAAGTTGGCCGGCCGGCGGATCGTCATAGATTGTGCCCACGGCGCCTCGTACCTCCTGGGCCCCAGGGTCTTCGAACGGTTGGGTCTAGACGTTACGGTCATCGGCGCTGAGCCCGACGGTTCCAACATCAACAACGGGGTCGGATCCACTCACCCTGAAGCCCTCTGCAAAACGGTTGTCGACAGCGGTGCCGACCTTGGTTTCGCCTTTGACGGTGACGCCGACCGGGTCCTTGCCGTAGACGGCAACGGCTGCGTCGTTGACGGTGATCGACTACTGGCTCTGTTGGCCGTTGACTGGGCCGCTCGTGGCCAGCTGGCTTCCAACACAGTGGTGGTGACGGTCATGACCAACCTCGGGTTCCACCGGGCGATGGCTGAGGTCGACATTTCGGTGGTCTCAACTGCGGTCGGGGACAAGCACGTTCTCGCCGCTCTCGATGATCACGGGTACTCACTGGGCGGTGAGCAGTCCGGGCACGTCATATGCCGAAGGCTGGCCACGACCGGTGACGGGGTTCTCACTGCCATTCAACTACTGGATGTGGTCTCGCGCTCGAACGTCAGCTTTGCTGAGCAGGCCGCTGCTGTGATGGAAACGGTTCCGCAGATCCTGCGTAATGTCCGCCTCGAACGGCGCAACCCGGACGCAGCAGCAGTCATCGCTGACGACGTGGTCACCGTCGAGCAGGAATTCGGATCCGACGGCCGCGTCGTGGTTCGGCCGTCGGGGACTGAGCCGCTGCTGCGAATCATGGTGGAGCATCTTGACTCGGAGACAGCTGAAGAGGCGGTCGATCGCCTTGAGTCTGCGGCTTTGGCGAAGCTCTGACTCGGCACCTGGCCGGTTCCGCGAGGCCCCAACCCCACTACCGACGCTGCGGTAGACTTGTCCAAGTATGTGTGGAATCGTCGCCGTTGTCCGCCAAAGGGCTACCAGATCCCAGCCCACCTCCGAAGCGCTGCTAAGCGCCGGCGAGTCGCTGGGGGCGGTCGACGCTGAGCCCAATTTCGGAGGTTGCTGAGCGTTGAATCTGACGGCTATGAGAGGCGGTGCGATGGGATTTGGTGTTGTTGGAATCGGTACCGATCTGGTCGAAGTTGAGCGTATGCGAGAGTTGTTGGCCCGCCGGCCCCGCTTTGTCGATCGGGTCTTTACCGCAGGTGAGCGGCAATATTGTGAGGCGGCCGTCAATCCGTCCGAGCGCTTCGCCGTTCGATTCGCGGCCAAAGAAGCGGTCCTAAAGGCCCTGGGAGTTGGCCTCGGCGGAGCAGATTTCGCCGACATTGAAGTTGTGCGGGCCGAGTCGGGTAAGCCTGATTTGAAGATCACAGGTCGGGCGGCAGCGTTGGCCGAGGAGCTTGGCATCTTCCGCTGGATGGTCACGATGTCGCATTCGGAGACCATGGCCCAGGCCTTTGTGGTCGCTCTCGGCGATGACCGACTGGCCTGATCAGGGCGGCCCCTCCGTCGACGCCCCATCCGTTGACGACGTGCCGCAGTCGAGTCCCAAATTGCAGGAAGCCTGTCGGATGCTTTGGCGCGCGTTCGAGCCCACCGCCTCTGAAGGGTACGGTCTTCTTCCCGAGTTGGCCTTCGATGCTGTTCTGGCCCGGGCCCGAAGCGGTGAAGCCGTCATCTGCACCCCGCGTTTGTTGGAGATGATGGCCACCCATCGGTTAAGCGTCGTCGAGGCCGTCCAAGTTATGGACACTGTGACCGACGCGGGAACCGAGATGTCGAGCGATCAACGTCTCGCTGTTCAACAAACCCTGGAGTGCTGGTGGTTGCAAGCGCTACAGCGTGAGGCAGTCGAACAGTCACCAGGGTTTCCACCGGCAGTGGTGCTCGGTCTTGTCGCCCGATGGGCCGACCCGATGACACGCTGGTTGAGGTCGTGGCTAGCGCATCTCGACGGTCCGGGCTCTCAGTATCTCGTTGACACGATCGCCGTTCTTGAGCTGGCCGACGCCGACACCACATCGAACGTTCCGGCTGCCGAGTCGATGCCTACTTGGCAGCTGGTAGCTCCATTGGTGTGGCAAGCGTGGTCGGGATTAGACGACAAACGGGGTCAGCTACTGGCGTGGGCTCGTACTGAAACGGTGGTCAACGGGCTGGTGCTCATCGGGGCCACCCACCTAAACTCTGGGCACTATCACGAGCTGTTCAGCGACGTTTTGGATGTGCTCCTAGAGAGCTGACAACATCAGCGTTGATGGTCGAGGTAATGGACCACAGGTCGGGATTGGTCGTTCGGGTCGAACGTCAACGACCCCTGAATAGTTAGTCGCTACCCCGAAGAGAGCTGAAGATGCGTCCGGTTGTCACGGCCAAGCAGATGAAGGCCATTGACGCCGACGCTGGCGAACCGGTGTCGGAGCTGATCGAGCGAGCGGGATGGGCCACGGCACGAACGGCGCTCGACATGATGGGCGGGGGATATGGCCGTCGGGTGGCCATCTTGGCCGGCAAGGGCAACAACGGCGAGGACGGTCGCAGCGCCGCCCGTTTCCTAAGTCGTCGAGGGGTCATTTGCGAAGTCTTCGACATGCCCCTGTCTGACCGTCAGTGGGGGATATTGACCGCTGGTTTGGTCGGAGGGGTCTTCGCTTGTTCATCGACGCCGCGGTCGGAACCGGGGCAAGCCGGGCGTTCGACGAGGGTATTGAGACTCGAAACTCGCCGGTGTTGGCGGTTGACCTTCCGTCGGGCGTTGATGCCAACACCGGTCAGTTCCTGGGGGAGCCACTCAAGGCTGATCGCACTATCACCTTTGGTGCGTTCAAGCCCGGCTTGTTGCTGCCACCGGGGCGGTGGCAGGCAGGTGATGTTGAGGTTGCCGACCTCAGACTTGACTGTTCACGAGCCGGGATCGGTCTGCTGGAGCCCGCTGACGTTGTCAGCGGTTGGCCACGACGAGAGCGAGAAGCGCACAAGTGGCGTCATGCGGTGGCCGTCGTCGGAGGCTCGGCTGGTATGGCTGGCGCAGTGGAGTTGGCTTCGGAGGCGGCGTTCCGGGCCGGGGCAGGCTACGTCTTGCAGGTCCTGGCCGAAGAGGGGCGGAGCAGGTTGGGAAACCTGGCTCCGGTGGAGGCTGTCTCCGTTCCGGCTTCTGGCGCGATGGTTGATGAACTGCAGGACCGATTAGGCAAGCGAAACAACGACCGGTCAACAGTGAGCAGAGCGGCGGGTGTGGTCGATGTGTCGCGTTGTGGTGCCTTGGTGGTGGGGCCCGGTTTGGCCCTAAGCGTCGGAGCGTTGGACCTGGTGAGTGCGATCGCCGCCGATTTCCGCGGGCCGATTGTGGTGGACGCCGGAGGGCTTGACCCTCGGGTCCTGGAACGCATTCAGCGGAGTCGCCCGGAGTATGCCCATCCGCCCATTCTCACGCCTCATGAGGGCGAGTTTGAGCGTCTAACCGGTTCGAAACTCGGGCCGGATCGTATTCGGGCGGTGCGGCGAACGGCGGTTGCCTTGGAGTGCATTGTGCTGCTTAAAGGTCCGACGACGGTGATCGCCCATCCCGATGGCCGAGTCTTATTGTCGTTAGCCGGTGATGAGCGTCTGGCCACTGCGGGAACCGGTGATGTGTTGGCCGGAGTCATCGGCGCCGGGCTGGCAGGAGGCCTCGCCCCGTGGATGGCCGCCGGACTCGGCGCCGAACTGCACGGGAGGGCCTCGGATGGGGGGCGAACCTCCGGGGTGATGGCGTCCGACCTTCCCGGGCTCATAGCGGACTACCTGCATGAGACATCGGCAACGTAGGGCCCAAGCCAAGCGAATCAACATGATACACACTCTGGTCTAAAGCATCTAGTCGGTGTATCATTTTGGCATGGCTGGTTCGCACGCCGATAACGGCATCAACGCAGACACCTACGAGCCCATCGAAAAGGTCTCAGTCGACGAGCTGAGGTCGCTCCAGTTGGAGCGGTTGCAGGACAGTTTGAAGCGGGCCTACGACAATGTGCCCCACTACACCGGGGCTTTCGACCAAGCCGGCGTCCACCCCAAGGACGTCACCTCGTTAGAGGATCTGGCGTCGTTCCCGTTCCTGACCAAAGAGCACTTACGACAGAATTACCCGTTTGGCATGTTTGCCGTGCCTCGGTCCGAGGTGGTTCGGATTCATGCGTCATCGGGAACGACCGGCAAGCCGACCGTCGTCGGCTACACGGCCAACGATGTGGAGATGTGGGCCACGGTCATGGCCCGCTCGATGTACGCCGCCGGCGCCAGGCCCGGAGACATCGCCCACGTCGCTTACGGTTACGGCCTGTTCACCGGCGGGCTTGGAGCCCACTACGGTGCCGAGAAGCTGGGTTGTACTGTCGTGCCGGTATCAGGCGGGCAAACCGAGAAGCAGGTGCAGCTCATCGTCGACTTCGAGCCCAGAGTCATCCTGGTGACGCCCTCGTACTGCTTGAACCTGATTGACGAAATGGAGCGCCAGGGTATAGATCCGGCAACCACTTCATTGGAGATTGGTATCTTCGGCGCCGAGCCGTGGACCGACGAAATGCGGGCCGAGATCGAAGCCAGACTCGGGATAGAAGCCATCGACATTTATGGTCTGTCCGAAGTAGTCGGACCTGGTGTCGCCCAGGAGTGTGTTGAAACCAAGGACGGGCCAACCATCTGGGAAGACCACTTCTATCCCGAGATCATCGACCCTGATACCGGCCAGGTCCTGCCGGAGGGGTCCGAAGGGGAGCTGGTGTTCACCTCATTGACTAAAGAGGCATTCCCGGTGATCCGCTACCGAACCCGCGATCGCACTCAACTGTTGCCCGGGACCGCAAGGCCTATGCGACGGATGGCCAAGGTGACCGGCCGTACCGACGACATGTTGATCATCCGAGGGGTAAACGTATTCCCCTCCCAGATTGAGGTGCAGGTGTTGGCCACCGAAGGACTTAGTCCTCACTATCAGCTCACCGTGGACAGCGAAGGGTCGATGAAGACCTTGGCAGTGGCGGCCGAACGTGCCCCCGAGACAAGCGAGTCTGACGCGGTGGCGCTGGCCGGGGAGCTGCAGAACAAGATCAAAGGCAACGTTGGTATCAGCACCACCGTTCAAGTCATGGAACCGGAAGCACTGCCGCGGTCCATGGGTAAAGCGGTGCGAGTAATCGACAGGAGCGCTCAATGAACAGGGAGAACACCACGTCCGTCCCCCAATCCGACGTAGGCCTGAGTCCGTCCGACGTGACGGAATTCGAAGCCGAGTTCGACGCCCGCCTAGCCACCGACCGCAAGGTCGAGCCCAGGGATTGGATGCCGGAGAAGTACCGCAAGACGATGATTCGCCAAATCGCCCAGCATGCCCATTCGGAGATCATTGGTCAACAACCGGAGGGGAACTGGATCAGTCGGGCGCCAACGCTCAAGCGCAAAGCCATCCTGATGGCCAAGGTGCAAGACGAGGCCGGTCACGGTTTGTATCTGTACTCGGCCGCCGAGACTCTCGGCGTCTCACGCGACGAGTTGATGGACATGCTGCACACCGGGCGGCAGAAGTACTCCTCCATCTTCAACTACCCAACGCTGTCCTGGGCCGATATGGGAGCGGTTGGCTGGTTGGTTGACGGCGCCGCCATCACCAACCAGGTCATGCTGACCCGAACGTCCTATGGCCCCTATGCCCGGGCCATGATTCGCATCTGCAAAGAAGAGTCGTTCCACCAGCGGCAGGGATACGAGATCATGCTCACGTTGTGCAACGGCACGGAGGCGCAGCAAGCCATGGCCCAAGATTCTCTCGATCGATGGTGGTGGCCGTCACTGGCCATGTTCGGCCCGCCCGATGCCGAGTCGACTCATACCGCCCAATCGGTGGCATGGAAGATAAAGCGGGAAACCAACGACGAGCTCCGCCAGAAGTTTGTCGACATGACGGTTCCCCAAGCAGAACTACTGGGCCTGACTATTCCCGACCCGGACCTGATGTGGGACGAAGAGGCCGGTCACTATCGCTTCGGCCAGATCGACTGGGATGACTTCTGGCAGGTCGTCAAAGGCGATGGTCCCTGCAACCGCGAACGCATCGCCCACAAGGTCAAAGCCTGGGATGACGGCGCCTGGGTGCGAGAGGCGGCCCTTTCTCACGCCGCTCGGACTGCTGGCGTCACTAGCCGAGTTTCGCCAGAGGCGAAACTGGCGGGAGGATCAGCAGCATGAGTTATGATGTGCCGCCGATCGAGGGAGAGGTTGAGCCAGACGTAGGCTCCGGCTTACCGAACGCTCAAGAGTTTGCGTTGTGGGAGGTCTTTGTCCGGGCTGATCGTGGGCTGAACCATGTGCACGCCGGCAGCCTGCACGCTCCCGACGCCGAGACAGCCGCCCGCAATGCCCGTGACGTGTACACCCGTCGCCAGGAAGGCGTCAGTGTTTGGGTCGTTCCATCATCGGCCATCTACGCTTCGGACCCCGACGATCGAGACGCCTGGTTCGATTCGGAGAAGCCGTATCGTCATCCGACCTTCTATGAACTACCCGACGAAGTCGGGCACATGTAGCCGGAGTCGTCCGTGTCACTTCCATCTTCAATGTCTCTATCTTCAATGTCTCCACTTCTGACCTATGTCCTGCGGCTGGCCGATGACAACCTGATAGCCGCCCAGCGGCTCGGCCAGCTGATCGCCTCCATGCCTGATCTGGAGGAGGACATAGCTGTGGCCAACGTCGGCTTGGACCATCTGGGTCAAGCTCGAAACTTCTACCAGTACGCCTCGGACCTTGACCTTGAGGGTCGGGACGAGGACCAGTTCGCCATGGAACGGGACGAACGGGAGTTCCTCAACGCCACGCTGGTCGAACAACCCAACGGCGACTTCGCTCAGACCCAGGTACGCCAATTCCTCCTGGACGCTTACCAAGTCCCACTGTATGAGGCCATGACTGCCAGCGCCGATGAGCGACTGGCCGCCGTTGCCGCCAAAGCGGTGAAGGAAGCCCGCTATCACCTGGAACGGTCGTCGGCCTGGGTTGTCCGTCTCGGAGACGGTACGGCCGAGAGCCATGAGCGGACAAGTCGTGCCGTTGATTACCTGTGGCCTTACGCCGGTGATCTGTTTCATCGAGACGACGTGGAGTCCGAACTAGTTGCCGCCGGTGTGGCCGTCGATCCGTCAATGGTGCGACCGAGCTACGAGGCCGTTGTGGCCGATGTTTTCGGCCGGGCGAATCTGGCGGTACCACAAGACCCATACGCTCGAACCGGGGGCCGAACAGGCTTTCATACCGAACACCTCGGCCACCTCCTGCCAGAGATGCAGTCGCTGTATCGGGCTCATCCGGGAGCGACGTGGTGACCGGCTCGGATGATGCCATTGCTTTGGACGAGCGGCTCTGGCAGGCCGCCGCCGCTGTTCTTGACCCTGAAATGCCGCCACTGACCATCGCCGACTTGGGGATCCTCCGGTCGATCGATCAACGCAACGGCAACGTAGTTGTCACCATCACTCCTACCTATTCCGGTTGTCCGGCGGTCGAGATGATCGAAGCTGGAGTGGTGGAAGCGGTAACCGGCGCCGGAGTCGAAGCCGAACGTGTCCGGGTTGAGCGGGTCCTGGCCCCGGCCTGGACCACCGACTGGATCACCGAGGAGGGGCGACGCAAATTGCTTGAAGCCGGGATCTCGCCGCCGAGGTCGTTGGTTGCCAACTCCGTGGACGGTGGCGAGGTTGCGGTCACGCTTGCCCGAGCAGTTACAGCCCGTCCTCGAAACCCGGTAGGCGAGCTGGCTTGTCCTCGCTGTGGCTCGGCCGCCGTCACCGAACTGAGCCGGTTCAGCTCCACTGCATGTAAGTCTCTCTATCGGTGCGAGTCGTGCCGAGAACCGTTTGATCATGTCAAAGAACTCTGAGTCACCCACCCAAGCATCGGAGACCGATGCTATTCGGTTCCATGCCCTGAGGGTGGCCGAAGTCGAACCTCTCACCGAGGACTCCGTCGCCGTCACCTTTGATGTACCTGATGACCTACGACCTCGCTTTCTTCACATCCCCGGTCAACACATCGTGATCAAAGCCGAAATCGACGGCGAAGAGGTCCGCCGAACGTACTCCATCTGCAGTCCACCCGGAACGGTTCGCATCGGGATCAAACGGATCCCCGACGGTGTCTTCTCCAACTACGCCACCACCCAGTTGGCCGTGGACGACATGCTTGATGTCATGGCTCCGATCGGGGAGTTTACGCTGGACCCGGCAGCGGTAACCGGCGGCCGATACGTCGCGGTGGTCGCCGGGTCCGGAGTTACGCCGGTCCTGTCGATGGTGTCGGCCACACTCGATCTCCAGTCCAATGCCCATTTCACTGTGTTGTACGGCAACCGCACATCGCAGTCGATCATGTTCATCGAGGAGCTTGAAGGTCTAAAGGATCGGTTCCCTTCCCGACTCCAGTTGTTTCATGTTCTAAGTCGAGAGCCGCACCAGGTCCCGCTGTTCGAAGGTCGAATCGACGGGGAGAAGATTCGGGCCATGGCCGACAGCCTTATCGATGTGGCCGGCATTGACGGCTGGTTTCTATGCGGCCCGCTGGACATGGTGGAAACCGTTCAAGCCACGCTGACCGAACTCGGAGTGAAATCAGACCAAGTCCACTCTGAATTGTTCTTCGACCAGCGAATCGAAACGCTTCCATCGTCTACCCAGTCCGGCAACGGAGTCGGCGGCGACGAAGACGGATTGTGTCAGGTGAAGGTGACGATAAACGGCCGCACCTCCGAGTTGAGGGCCCGACCTGACGGCCCCCCACTGCTGGACTACGCCCGATCTGTTCGAGCCGAAGTTCCCTTCGCATGTAAAGGCGGCATGTGCGCCACCTGCAAAGCAGTGGTCTCCTCCGGAGAGGTAACCATGACCAAGAACTATGCGCTCACCAACGAAGAGCTTGACGCCGGATTCGTTCTGACTTGCCAGTCCCACCCCGTCACCGATGAGGTCCACCTGAACTTCGACGCCAGAGGTTGATCATCATCGTGCCCGCCAGCCTTGTTAGTATCGAGACATGAACGACTGGAACAAGCAGGTAATAGAAGAGTTTCGAGCCAACGAAGGCAAGGTCGCTCAGTTCGGTGACGCCCCACTTGTCATTCTCAACACCATTGGAGCCAAGTCAGGGAAGCTGCGAGAGATCCCGTTGGTTGCCCTGGTGGAAGACGAAGCAATGTACATCTTCGCCTCCAAAGCTGGAGCGACCACCAACCCGGATTGGTATCACAACCTCAAGGCCAATCCCGAGATTGCGGTCGAGTTCGGCGCCGACTCGTTCGATGCCCGTTTGGATGAGCTTCCGACCGACGAGGGGCAGGCCACTCTCGCTCGACAGGCGGCCATTATGCCGCAATTCGGTAACTACGTCGAGTCAGCTGCGCCCCGGATGATCCCGGTTTTCGCCATCAAACGTCGCTGACGCCTCTCCGTCAACCAGGTTGACGGCCCAGCAGGCGTGGAACGACCTTCGGACGTGCACCGACTTGAATTGAGAATCGCCGGGAGTCCGCTACTCGTTGCCCTGGACCCGCTCCAGATCAGGTCGGTCCCGATCCAGTAGCGCCAGAGCATCAACGACCGATAAGGCCGTACAGAACTCGCCGTGCAGATTGGCCACCGTCATCTGATGTACCAGCTCCGGATCGTGGTCGACACCGTCGGGTCCAACCCGATTGGTAGTAGCGCAGCAATCAGGAAGAAGGTACGTGTCGAATCCCAGATTGCCTGCCATGCGAACCGAAGTCTCGACACACATGTTGGTGAAAAACCCGACTACGACCAGTCGGCTTACCCCGGCTCGGCGTAGCTCAATCTCAAGCGACGTCCCGACGAAACCACTGTTGACGTCCTTGTGAACAACGATGTCTTGATCGGCTGGCTCCAGATTTGGAAGTTGGTTCCCGGTTGGAAGATCGAACTTCAGGGGAGACCCTGCCTCACGGGAGTCATGGCGGGTGAATGCGACGGGCAGACCCGCTGTCCGCCACGCCGAAAGTAGCGACGCCATGTTGGCCTCAGCATCAGGGTTGTTGCGCCGACCGGTGGGTCCGCCCCAGTGCTCTAGCACGTTGACCCCGACCTGCACGTCGATGAGAAGCAAGCCGGTGCCCGACCCGAACCGTTTGATCATCGCCAGATCGTACTATCGCCACGATCCCCGGTCGCCATCAAGCAGCGTCCCCCACTAGCTACGCAGGCTTAGCGCCGCCACCAACTCCGGAACCCGATTAGCTGTTCGTTGGCCTTCGACCTCGGTCACCCATCGGTACCACCAGACGGCGGCCACCAACAATGTCAGCCCTGGAACGAGAGCGAGAAGTGGTCGGCCCAGCAATGCGAAGGCCAGCGTCGGGGCAGCCCAAGCGGTAGTGGCGATGTTGATCGAGAACAAGGTGATCACCCGAATCACTGATGCCACACATCCGGCATTGTTACCGGCTAAGGAACCAACCCGGTCGGGGAGCGGAATCGGGGAGCGGAGCGACACGAAGATGCCGGCTGTAGCGGCTACCAAGCCGCTTTGGACGATCAAGATCAGTGACACGGGCAACAAAGACCAGCCGCCCGTGAACCGGGCCAATGCCACTGTTCCCAAGGCCACCAGACCCATGACCGCCGCCATCCGAGGAATAGTCTTGCCGATGAGTACGGCCCTAAACCCGTCACCGGGAAAAGCATCGGCCACAAACGTCGGCCCATCGGATCCGAAGATGTTCGACGTGGTGATCGCCACCGATGACGACACCGCCAGGTAGGAGACCAACATCAACGTGGGCGAGGCCGATTGAATAATGGTGAGAGCGGGAAGACTGAAGGCCAAGACCAAGGGGATAAAGGCAGCTGTCTCAGCCCACTCCCTTGGGTCTCGACGAATTGAACGGTTCGCCCGGGCCCAGGCTGCCGCCGTCCGTTGATCGACCAAACGGTCCATCCATCTCGGAACCAATGGGCCACGCCGTTTCGTCGGATCTTCGGTTCCTTCACCCTCGAGGTGACGAGCCAACAATCGACTCCAGGTGACACCCAAGACAACGGTGAACCCCACGGCTGCCACCAGAAAACCTGCGGCCGCCGACAAGCTGTCGTCCGATGCCAACGCCAACGACTCCGCAGCCCACGACGTCGGCAGCCAGCGGGAAACACTACGAATGGTTCGTAGGTCTTCCAACGACAACAGTTGCCCGATGTACACCAATGACTGTGAAGCCGCACCGAGGGAGATGGCCACCAGCATGGTCACCGCCGTGGCCGCCGCCCGGAAGCGGGTTCCGAAGACAAGGGTCATAAAGCTGACAATGACCCGACTGGCCATGATGGCCGAGGCAATGAAGACGGCGATCGCTACCACCATGAAGATCGCAGAGGCAACAGACGAGGCGTGGGTCACCGTAGCTCCGACCGCCACTACGGTTACTAGCGCCGGGACCCCGATAAGTGAAGCAAGCAGCATCCCGGCGGCAATCGTCGATCGATTCAAAGGAAGCGGACCGAAGCGGCGGACATCGAGAATGATCTCGCCACCACCCAGGACGAGGGGGCCGAGCAGCCACAATGCCGCCAGCCCACTCAAGGTAAGGGCCAGCGCTAGTTCGGCGTGCTCGGTGCCACGCAGCGCCCAGACGCCGAACGCACTCAGAGCAGCCATGCCACTACCGAGGCCAAGTCCAAGGATCAACCCGATTAAGGCTTGTGGTGTACGAGTAATCGTCCTGAACTTCAGGGCGACAAACGATCGAGCCGACGCCCAGTCGATCACTGATCGGAGCCAGCAAGGCCCAGGTGTTCGCCCGATGAGCTATTGAGCCAAGCAAGTTGAGTCGGCGGCAGGGCGTCGCTGCCAATCGCTTGGGCGAAGACGTCGTCAAGCCGTTGGCCGGCACGAATCTCACTCATCGGTCCGTAACGCAACAGCTGCCCCTGATGCATGATGGCGGCCCAGTCGCACAGCTCCTCGACGGTTGCCATCACGTGGCTCGACAAGACAACCGTGCCGCCTGCATCCAATAGCTGGTCCAAGATGTGACGGATTCCGCGCTGTGAAACCGGATCAACAGACTCAAAAGGCTCATCGAGAATGAGCAGGGGAGGGGCGTGCAGCAGAGCGGCGGCCAAGCTGATCTTCTTGCGCATACCCATGCTGAAATCGGTGATGAGTTTGTCCTCGGCCGACTCCAAGTCCAGTACGGCCAGGAGATCATTGGTACGAGTTTCGATGGACTCATTGGTCATCTGCCGAAAGCGGCCGACGTAGCTTAAGTACTCGCGGGCCGAGAGCCGCTCAAACAAAAGCAGGTTCTCCGGGACGACACCGATGGTGGCCTTTACCGGTGTCGGATCGGGCCACACCGACATGCCGTTGACCGTGACGAGCCCGGCATCGGGCCGGAGCAGGCCGGTGACCATGCTCAACGTGGTGCTCTTACCCGCTCCGTTCGGCCCCAACAAGCCGAACATCGAGCCCTTGGGCACGGTCAAGTCCAGCCGGTCGACGGCCGTGTGCTGACCGAACTGCTTGGTCAGACCGTGAGCGTGGATGGCGAAGTCGCTCAAGGTCACAAGCGTAGTGCCAACTGCAGTGGGTCAGGTTGTCACCGAGTCGGGCACCTGTGGGCGGATCGACCCGCTACCGATCCACAGGATCGGCGACGTCGATGAGACGTTCGTTCTGCCTAGACCAGACAAAGGTGGCGCCGGCCGCCATGATGAAACCGAGACAGATCCAGTAGCCACGAGGAAGCGAAGCGAACGAGTCAACGAGGCTGTCGGTGCCAAGGTCGATCTCAGCGAGCCGTTCAACCGTCCATAGAAGAGCGATCGCCGCCAAGGCCAGAGACGACACCACCACGAAGGGCTGGTAGAAGGGCGTGCGACGCAACAAGTAGAGACCAGGAAACAGCAGGAGAATGACGACCACCTGGCCGATCTCGATTCCGACGTTCCGTCCCAAAAGCGAGATCAGCTGACTCGATCGGGACACTCCAAGATCCGACACCAACGATGCGAAGCCCATGCCGTGAAAGAGGCCGAACACAAACGACAGACTCCACTCCCGATTGGGGACGATGGGCTTCAACGTATGAAGAGCGGCAGCGGCTATCGAAATGGCGATGATAGATTCCACAATCTTGGCTGGTGGGGTCGGGAGCCAACCCATGCCGGCCAGGGTGAACGTGATGGAGTGGGCGAGGGTGAAGAACGTTGCGATCTTCAGGACCCGCCACAAGCCCGACCCGAACCCGGCGACTGGTTCCCACCGATTGGTGAACACCAGCACCGACGGGATCAACAGGGCCAGAACGAACAAGATGTGATCAGGCCCGGTTGCGATGTGGTTGATACCGAGCGTGATGCTGGATCGAAAGTTTCCCCATCGCCCGTCGGCCCCCAAGTCCACGGTTGCGGATGGATCGTCGGCGCTGACATTGACCAAGGTCTCCTTGGCCGAGCTGAACTCGCCCAGTTCGAAGCCGCCGTTGATGAGTAGGAGACCGTCTCTCCCATCGATCTCATCGAAGAACGGGTCGAACTGCACATCGATGGTCTTCGGAGCCACTTCGTGCTCGCCTGCGGTGTACTGGATGACGGCAAACGCCAGATCGGTCGAACCTTCTCGGAAGAGATCAACCGCCCCGAATTCGAGCGTCCGTTTGCCATCAGGCGTGGTTATGGCCATGTGGTCGGACAAGTAGCCATACAAGACGTCGGCGTTGTCTCGCAGCGTTGCTTCGATCGTTGTGTCATCGCCGGACATATCGAGGCCGAGAATGCTGTCGACGTCGCCAATGGCCAGTTCGGCTCGACCGTCAATCCCCGTCTCGGTTACGAACACGTACAGGTAAGGCTGCTCGGTCGTGTGAGCTGCAGCCGGTGTCACCGGAACCAGCAACAATCCGAAGACGAGAAGTAGTAACGCCGCCCAGCGACCATGACTGCTTCGCCGCCGAGGAGCAGCGCCCCGCAGTTCGACTGCGGGATCAGGCCCACTCACGCGTCGTCCTGTCCGAAAACTGGCTCGCCAGAACGCCTGCGAGCCAAAAGCCACCCTCCGGCCATGACAGCGGCCACTAGGGCCACAGCAGGAGCGACCCAGCCAAGGCTTGAGTCATCGGCTGACTCGGTATCGCCGAAGGCACCCTCTGGGGCGGATCCCTCGCCGCTCTCCATTGCTTCTTCGATCATGTCGAGCTGCATTTCGGCGTCGCCTTCAGCTAGCTCGGTGGGGGCTTCTGCGCCGGGGGGAGTGGCGTACCAGGCCTGAAGGGGAGCGGCGATGCCCGGGAACGAGGTGGGCCTGTCGCCCGACCGTTCGGTGGACGTGAAGAACTCTTCCCGCTCTCCAATGGCAACGGTGAAACGCGACGGTGCTGATCCGTTGACGACCCCTCGGTAGCGACCTTCCTGCGCCGGTTCGCGTAGTTCAGCCAACGTAACGTAGGACGTCTTGCTGAACGGTTCGTCGAATATCTCGCGGACATTGGGAACGATCGATGTGGTTGTGCCGTCGGGTGCTTCGAGCTCAACTGTTGGCAACTCGGCATCAGGCAGATTCAGCTCCGGCTCGAGATTCGGTATGAGCAGCGAGATGTACAACTCCTCACCGTCACGAAGGTCGAACTCGAAACCTCTTGTATCGCCAGGTTCCAGTACCGATCCATACAGAGCCCACGAGATCGCCCCATCGGGCATGTACGGACCGACATCCGGTGTTGTTTGATCCTGCTCAATGAAAATCGGATCGTGAGCTGAGGCTGGCGTCGCCCACAACATCAGGAGTGTTGCCGCCGCGATTGCGACGACGGCTACGCGCTCGGCCGTGCGCCTTGGGCGTGCCACGGCATGCGTTGAAATGTCGCTCATGTCAGACCATACGAATCTGAATCATTCGCTGGATGCGCCCCCAGCTGAACATAATCAAGATATGCAAAAGGGCCCCGGGCTACTCCGCTGAGGACGTGACACCGAGGCCCGAAAGCGTTAGCCGGCTAGGACAGGGTCGTATCAGGCTGGGTTGGTTGTGAAGGCTTTAGCCTTCGGCGAAGCCTTCAACCAGTTCACGAGCCTGAGCGTCGGTGTGCTGGATCGGGGGGCTCTTCATGAAATACGAGCTTGCGCCTTCCAGCGGTCCGCCGATTCCTCGGTCCATAGCAACCTTGGCGCAGCGAACGGCATCGATAATGACGCCTGCGCTGTTGGGTGAGTCGTGGACTTCAAGCTTGAGCTCCACGTTGAGAGGAACATCACCGAAGTTGCGTCCCTCAAGTCGGATGAAGGCCCACTTGCGATCCTCCAGCCATGGCACGTGATCGCTTGGGCCGACGTGAACCGACTCGTCGCTGATTCCGGCGTCGATCTGGCTGGTGACCGACTGGGTCTTGGAGATCTTCTTGGACTCAAGGCGGCTGCGCTCCAACATGTTTTTGAAGTCCATATTTCCGCCGAAGTTCAACTGGTACGTCTTGTCGATCACCGTGCCGCGATCCTCGTAGAGTCGGGCCAGCGTGCGGTGGACGATGGTGGCTCCAACCTGGCTCTTGATGTCGTCGCCGACGATCGGAACGCCGGCGGCGGTGAATTTGGCCGCCCACTCCGGGTCGGAGGCAATGAAGACGGGGATGGCGTTGACGAACCCGACACCGGCGTCGAGGCAGGCTTGGGCGTAGTACTTCTGGGCTTGCTCGGAGCCGACGGGCAGGTAGGAGACCAGTACATCGGCTTTGGCGTCACGAAGGGCCTGAGCTACATCGACCGGCTCGGCGGACGATTCGTCGCAGGTCTCGCGGTAGTACTTGCCGAACCCATCCAGAGTGGGACCTCGTTGGACTTTCACGTCGAGGTGAGCGACGTCGGCGAATTGCACGGTGTTGTTGGGGGCCGCCCCGATGGCTTTGGACAGATCGCTTCCGACCTTGGACGCGTCGACGTCAAATGCCGCCACCAGGTCGATTTGGTTGATGTGATAGCCGCCAAGTACGACGTTCATGAGTCCGGGTACATCGTCGCTCGGATCAGCGTCGGCGTAGTAGGTAATGCCTTGGACCAGCGACGATGAGCAGTTGCCAATGCCTGCGATGGCCAGTCGGAGTCGCTTAGATGAATCGATGGAAGAAGGGTTCATGCCACCGACACTACGCCTGTTCAATCAATTGAATAACCGGATATGTATTATCTAAAAGATAAGCTTAGATTATGTCAGAGGACCTGGGTCATCGGCTGGCTGGAGTGCGGCTACAACAGTTGATGTATCTAGACACCGTTGGTCGCCTCGAGCACTTTGCCAACGCGGCTGACGAGTTGTCGGTCAGTCAGCCTGCTCTGTCCCAGGGCCTACGCAGTCTTGAACGAAGCGTTGGTGCGCCGCTGTTCGAACGAGTCGGTCGTCGCCAACGTCTCACCGCCCTTGGAGAGGAGACTCTGGCGTTCGCCAGACGGGTCCTGGCTGAAGCGGCCTGGTTCGAGGATCGGCTGGAGAAACGCCTAGAGGGCCGAGCCGGAAGACTGCGCCTAGGGCTGATCGACGCCGCAGCGCTGTACCTGCTCTCCGAGCAGCTCCAATCGTTCCGACAACGACACCCTGACGTTGATCTTGGCTTGACGGTCGAAACCTCGGACCGACTGATCGCCATGGTAGATGGCTACGAGTTGGACCTGGCCATTGTTGTCGGACCGGCGCCGAATGAGACGGCCATACAGGTTGCCAGCGAGCCGCTCTATATTTATGGACCTCCCCTCGAGCATGCGGTTGAAGCCGAACAGTGGGTTCTCTACCCGGAGCGGAGCAGGACCCGGCGATACATCGACCAGGCGTTGGCTCAGCTCGGGGTGGTGCCCACGGTCGACAATGAGAGCTCGAACCCGTCGGTCATCGCCCAGCTGGTCCGCCTGGGTGCAGGCTGGACGATACTGCCTGCCGGAATCGCCGAGAGTATCAGCGAACCGCTGACGCGGCGCAGCGAGGCTGTTGTCCACCGGCCGCTGTTTGCAGTTCGACGGAGCGCCTCGCTGCCGGACCCTTTGACTGATGCCCTGCTCAACGAGCTTGAAGTCGGACGGGCGACCTAGACTGCCCGTCCGAGCCAAGTACGACTACTTCAGCCGAGGTCGGGAACCGTCGCCATGGCCTCGGCGATCTTCTCGTCCGGCAGGTCGTAGTCGACCATCTCGCCGGAGAAGTAATGATCGTAGGCGGCCATATCCAAGTGGCCGTGGCCGCATAGGGCCGTGAGGATGACCTTTTCCTCGCCGGACTCCTTGCATGCCAGCGCTTCGCGAACAGCGGCGGCAATGGCGTGAGTCGGTTCCGGTGCGGGCACGATTCCTTCGGTTCGGGCGAACTTGACCGCAGCGTCGAAGCACTCAAGTTGCGGAATGGCGATGGCCTCGACCAGATTCTCTTCATACAGGTGCGACACCAGCGGTGCCATGCCGTGATAACGAAGTCCACCAGCGTGGATGGGGTCGGGAATGAAACTGTGACCCAACGTGTGCATCTTGGTCAGCGGTGTCAGGCCCGCAGTGTCGCCGAAGTCGTAGCGGTACTCGCCCTTGGTCAGCGTGGGGCAAGCGGCCGGCTCGACGCAGCGAATGGTCGGGTTGATGTTTCCAGCCAGCTTCTCCCGGAGGAACGGGAAGGCCAGGCCGCCGAAGTTGGATCCGCCACCAGTGCAGCCAACCAACACATCGGGCGTCTCGCCCACCATCGCCAGCTGCTTCAACGCCTCTTCGCCAATGACAGTCTGATGCATCAACACGTGGTTGAGCACGCTGCCAAGGGAGTAGCGGGTGTTGGGGTCATCCACCGCCATCATGACCGCCTCGGAGATGGCAATACCCAGTGAACCGGGATGGTCGGGATCGTCAGCCAGGAGGCCACGGCCGTACTCGGTGACCTCCGATGGACTGGGGTGAACAGTTGCTCCCCACACCTGCATCATGGCCTTGCGATATGGCTTCTGCCGGTACGAAGCAGCTACCTGCCACACCTCACACTCAATGCCGTACTGGGCGGTGGCAAAGGCCAGAGCGGAGCCCCACTGGCCGGCCCCGGTCTCAGTGGTCAGCTTGGTAATGCCTTCCTGGGCGTTGTAGTACGCCTGGGGCACCGAGGTGTTGGGTTTGTGTGAACCGGCAGGGCTGACGCCCTCGTACTTGTAGAAGATCTTGGCCGGAGTGTCGAGCATCTTCTCCAGACGACGAGCTCGGAACAACGGGCTGGGACGCCAGAGCCGGTAGACATCGAGCACTTCGCCGGGAATGTCGATGTAGCTGTCGGTGCTGACCTCCTGCATGATGATGGCCATCGGGAACAGGGGAGCGAGGTCGTCGGGGCCGATTGGTTCATGGGTGCCGGGATGCAGCGGTGGTGGTGGCGGCGTGGGAAGGTCAGGAATGACGTTGTACCACTGGGTTGGCATCTCCGATTCCGGGAGAATGATCTTCGTATAGTTGTCCGCGTTGATGTTGTTACTGCCGTTGGCCATGGGGACAAGGTAGTAACGGTCGCACTGTCGTGCAAGGTGCTGGCAAGGTCCCTTCGACGGTCAGAGGAGGGTTAGCGCCACTCGAACCGAATAGCCCCCCATCACGGACCAGAAGAACCACGAGTACCCATTTTCAGACAGTGAACGGTTGAAGCGGCGTCCGAACAGCGTCCCGGCGAACATGAGCGGGATGCAAACAAGGGCGATGCGAGCGGTGTCGCCACTGAGTGCACCTGATTGGGCGAAGACCAACGACTTTGTAGCGTCACCGGCCAGGGAAGCCAAAGACGCGCCACCGACCAGGTGGGCCCGATCCAGTGGAAGGTTGCGCAACGCGGCACCCTTGAGCGGACCCGATGTGCCGGTGAAACCTGATGTGGCGCCCGCTCCGAAGGCCAGAAGCGGTCCGGCAACCCGGCGGACCTTAAGCCAGTCCCGGCGTTCCGCCACCAGCGACATGGCGAACGAGGCCAACACCCCGAAACCGACCAGCCGCTCTGGCGCCCTGACCAGGGCCGATGCACCGATGAACGATCCAACCATGAGTAGTGCTACCACCACTCCGGCAGCCCGAAACGGAAGCGACTGCCGGTAGGCGGCTACTTTCACCACATTGTTGAGCCCTAACAGCAGCGCTCCCAGGACCACCGCCTCTTTCGGTCCCAGGAACAGGGCGAGGGACGGGATGAGAACAAGCGAACCGCCAAGGCCGGCCGAGGAGCTGACGAAGAACGACGCCAGCACGGCAACGGCCAAGACAATCACAATCGGCAGGCTTAAGCCGAACGCCACTTCCATCGGCGCAGCCTACTGTTCAGACGTTGGTGACTGTTCACCGGGATGGTGGCAGGTCCTAGGTTGGTGAACAAACCAAAGTTCTGTTGCTGGTTCGCTGGGGATCGGCGAGCACCGGTACCCTCGGCGTCGTGGGTGGAAACAGACTTTCGGTTTTCGTCAATCCGGCGGCCGGAGGCAATCGGGGCCTGATTCGGGCCCGCCGTATTGTGGGCCAATTGGCTGACCTTGGTTGGACCGTCGACATGGTTCGGATGTCCGGCCCGGCTGACGTGGCCGAGTCGATCGACCGGTTGCATGCCACCGGGGTTCGACGAATCGTGTTGGCTGGAGGCGACGGCATGGTGCATCTGGCGCTACCGGCCCTGGTCGACTCCGACATTGTGACCGGGATCATCGCCACCGGTACAGGCAACGATTTCTGTCGAGGTCTTGGATTGCCGGACAGCGGTAGAGCGGCTATTGCCAACTCGGTGTCCGACGACGTCAACGACGTCGATGTTCTCGAACTTCGCCCGACCAACGCTGCCGTGCCGGACCGATCGATCTTCGCTGCCTCGGTGGCGACGCTGGGATTCTCCGGACGGGTTAACGAGTCGGCCAACAGGCTCAGGTTTCCCCGCGGAACCAGTCGGTACACGGTGGCAACCCTGCAAGAATTGCGGACGCTGGAGCCGGTGAGCGTTCGGCTGCGGTTTGATGGTGAACCCGAGGAGGAGCGTTCGGTCAGCTTCTTGGCCATCGGCAATACACCATATTTCGGTGGAGGAATGAAGATTTGCCCAGACGCCCGTCACGATGATGGATTGATGGATGTTGTCGTAGTCGAGCCGGTCTCAGCTCTCACACTGGCTCGGGTCCTTCCGCTGGTCTTTGCCGGTAAACACGCAGGTCACAGGGCTGTTTCGGTGCGTCGGTGCCGTTGCCTGTCGATTGAGGGGAACGAGCAAATTTGGGCCGACGGTGAACCCTTGGGAGTTAATTCTGCTCGGGTGTCGTTGAGGTCGGGCGCCCTGAGGGTGGCCGGTACACTTAGCCACGCCGCCGCCCAGCATTCATAGAGGATCCACTCCGTTTCACGATGTCCGATCTCTGGTCTGAGAACGAGGGCCGCTCCGGCAACCTGCCTCCTGGCGAAGTTCGTCGAGCCCCAAGCCCTCCACCAATAGTTCGATCCGGCCCTCCCGGCGCCGATCAAGGCCATCGCGTCCGTCGGTGGGCGTCGCGAACTGGTGAGCTGTTTGGAGGTCAACCTGCGGCTCCTGCGCCGAGCCGGATTGGTCCGCCTGTTGGTGACTCGTCCAATGGTCGATACGTCATTTTGGTGGCCGCCCTGCTCGGGTGTGCTGTCATTGGGTTTGTGGCCTTTGTGCTCGGGGGCAATCGGTCGACTGATACGGGTGTGAGCGACGTGGCGGCAGGCCCAAGCTCGTTAGAGGACAGCACAACGGGCGATGCTGCGGACCTGGATGTCGGTGGTTCCGCCGACAGGGGAACAGTCGATGTCGCACCTGTTCCGGAGGAGTCCGTTGATGCTGGCGCCATCCCGGCCAACGAGGATCTGGTTTCGGCCACCGTGCAGCTCATTGGGTTAAACGCCGATGACGTGCCGGTCTGCGGTGGGTCAGGCATCGTGGTCGACCCCAACGGAACGATTCTGACCAACGCTCATGTGGTTCAGGCCGACGAGAACTGCGACACGGTGTCCATCGGTGTGGCGGTGACCGGCGATGTTGAAGAGCCACCCGAGTTGCAGTACCGGGCATCGATACTGGTAGTCGACGAGATTCTTGACCTTGCCGTCCTGCAGATTTCCGAGACGTTTGCCGGAGCCCCGGCGATCCCTGGAGGTTTCGTGACCGCCCCTCTCGGCGACAGTGACTCGGTGGAGCTGGGTGACGAAATCAGGATTCTCGGCTATCCGGTGATTGGAGGCGAGACCATCACTTCTACATCGGGAACAGTCAGTGGCTTCACCGATCAGGTCGGAATCGGCAATCGAGCGATCATGAAGACCGACGCTGGCATTTCGGCAGGGAACAGCGGGGGCATGGCTGTTGACGGCGAAGGTCGTGTCATCGGGATCCCAACCAGGGCGAGAGCCAGCGAATCGGCACCGCCGTTGGACTGTCGGCCGCTGAGTGACACCAACGGCGACGGGTCCATCGACGACAACGACGTTTGCGTTCCCGTTGGCGGGTTCCTCAACGGTATCCGACCCATCAACTTGGCTCGACCGTTGTTGGAGCGGGCACGCGCCTTGGACGTTCAGCTGGATGCTGTTGCCGGGGAGACAACCTCAAAGTTGGCCGATGTTGTTGTCTCGAACCCTCGGTTCAGTAGCGGTCAGGCGGACAACGAACCGGTCTTGGTGGCAGAGAGCTTTGAATCCGGAATCGTTGACCTTTGTCTCTTCGTCGATTGGGAAGGCATGCCCGATGATGTGGTGTGGGACGCTGTTTGGGAGTTCGACGGCAGGCCTGTCCCTCAGCTTGGTCACTATGAGGAGGTGTGGGTTCACGGTGACGCCGGGCGCAACTTCTGGATCTGCGCCGAAGCCTCCGATGGTCACGAGGCCGGTCTGTACGAAGTCGGCTTGTTCCTTGACGGCACTCTGGCGTTCGCCGAGGGAGTGGTAGTGTCGCAGACCCCGCTGGAGCGACATACCGTCACGTGGCTCAACGAGAGCGACAATGTCATCTGCAAATTGGCAATCAATCCGCTGTCCCGAAGCGGACAGGTTGGGGTCAACGAGCTTGACCGTGGTGTGGAGATCGGCGCCGGTCGTTCCATCACGACGACGCTGCCGACTGGTCGCTACGCCGTCGAGGCCCAAGACTGCGATGGGCGAGTCCTCGCCGATTACCCGCAAGGCGGCGTTCAGGTGCCAGGCCCGGATCGCAACGCTGACGGGTCGGTGGTCTTTACCCTCACTCCGAGGTCGTAGCCAAAGCCGGCCGGAGAAGAGAGTTGGTCACCGCTGATTCGGCCGACGCTAGTCTTGGTTGTTCTTCGGTCGAGGAATCCACTTGGATGAAGCCGATGTGTCTTCGACGTCCATGCCGGCGCTCTCCCAGCCGCCGAAACCTGGTTCGAGGTGGCCGATATCGGGATATCCCATGTCCTTCATGGTTTTGGCTGCCAAAGCCGAGCGGCCGCCGCCGGCACAATACAGGATGTACCGTCCTTCGGGTTTGAACACGTCCCGGTAGTACTCGCTCTCGGGGTCCACCCAGAATTCCAACATGCCTCGAGGGGCGTGGACGGCACCTGGGATCTTTCCTTTGAGGTACAGCTCGCGCATGTCTCGAATGTCAACGATGGTCGGGGCGTCTTCGCCAGCCATCTCAGACTGCAGCTGGGCCGGTGACAGATTGTCGATCTGGCTCTTGGCCTCGTCAACCATGTCCCAGGCTCGTTTAACCGGACGGTCGATGTTATCGGTCATGCTGTGAACCTCGTTTCAGCAGTCATTTCTAGCAGCTTCATTCCAGTTGACCGCTGGCAACGCACGATACCTCGCTGCCACTGACGCTTAGCTCGACGTCGCCGCTTTCGAGCGGCTCAGGGTCAACGAAGTTCGGTTCGCCATCGACTCTTACCGTGAGCTTGTCAGAGTCCACGCCTTGTTCGATCACTTGTTGGCGGTAGGCATCGACCAGAATGCCCTCGGTCACCTCGTAGGCGGCCTGCATGCATTGGCTGGATCCGATGACGTTCTGGGCGTAGGCGTAGGCCAGTGGAGTCAACCCCAAGTTGTCATCGACCCAGGGAAAGGCGTCAGTCACTTTTCCGATGAGGTCCTTGTCGACCTGCACGCTTTCGGCCGTCTTGACCGTGTCGACGCGCGGTCGCACAAACTGGATGGACTCACCGGGAATCACAACCTCGGTTGACCCGTCGGAGTTGTGCTGCACGGTGGCGGCAGAACCATCGACGCAGGTGTCGACATCGCCAACTGCTGTCATGGATATGCGGTCGGTGCGGTAGATGACGTCGAACGCCTCATGTTGACGGATACCTTCGACTGGAATCTCGGCGTGAATGCGGGCACGACAGTCGAGGCTTATCGGTTCAACAGAAACAATCCGAGCTTCGGTCGGCAACTGGACGTCGACGTCAACCGAGCCGAGGCCGGGCAGCGAAGGTCCAGGCAGCGAAAGCCAACCAACAGCCAAGGCCATGGCTAGCAGCACGATGGCGAAGCCGCCGATCACGATCGATTGGATCAGTCGAGTCATCCTGAGACCAGGTACGAGGAGAGGTTCATCTGAGCGATTACGGTTGCGTGGGTTATCAACACACTAGCGGCACTCGTTACGACGCCTGAAACGAGGGCGAAGTCGCAAATCGCCTGACCCGACCTAAACAGGACCGAGTAATCATGACTGACCTTACGAACCTTTCTGTGTCCGACAAAGTCCGGCTCCTTGGCGGCCGCGACGCATGGACGACCCATGCGGTGTCCGACGGTGATCATGTGATTGTCCCATCGATCAAAGTAACCGACGGCCCAATCGGGGCCCGCGGAGATTCGACCACGGGGGCGCAAGCGGTGTGCTTACCGGCTCCGATTGCCATGGCGGCGACGTTCGACACCGAACTGATCAGGCAGCTGGGTCGCTTGCTGGGGGTCGAAACCCGACGAAAGCAGGCACAGGTGCTGTTGGCACCAACACTAAACCTGGCCCGTCACCCCCTGGGAGGGCGCAACTTTGAGAGCTTCGGCGAAGAACCGTATCTGGTGGCGGCCATGGCCCGGGTCTATATCGAGGGTGTCCAAGAGTCGGGAGTGGCAGCCTGCGCCAAGCATTTGGTTGCCAACGATGCCGAATGGGCCCGGTTGTATGTCGACACGGTGGTCGATGCTCAAACGCTTCGCGAGGTCTATCTGATTCCGTTTGAGGCGGCGGTCGGTGTTGCCGTTGGCACGGTGATGTCGGCATACCCTCGGCTCAACGGCGTCCACTGCAGCGAAAACGGGTGGTTGCTCAACGATGTTCTCCGCCGGGAGTGGGGCTTCGAAGGAGTCGTCATCTCCGATTGGGGGGCGGCCCATGACGGCGTCGGCTCGCTGCGGGCCGGGCTGGATCTTGAAATGCCGGGCCCGGCTATCGCCTTCGGACAACCCTTGGCCGACGCGGTTGTGGCTGGCGATGTGGCAACCGAAGAACTTGATATTCCAGTCGCCCGCCTGGCGCGCCTGGCCGCCAACACCGGAGCAGCTGGCATCGACCAGTCAGACGAGCAAACGATCGACGATCCGGCCGAACGGGACCTGGCTCGCAGGGCCGCTGTTCAAGGCATGGTGCTGGTCCGAAACGAGGACAACGGTGACAGGCGGCCTGCTCTTCCCCTCACCTCGCCGCGGTCAGTGGCTGTACTAGGACCGAACGCCGATCCTGGAGTTGAACAGGGGGGAGGGTCGGCAATCGTCGTATCACATCATCGGATATCACCGCTGCGCGGGATCACCGCTGCCGTGGCCCCGGGCACGCCTGTATCCCACGAACTTGGTTGCCTAACCCACCGCTACCTCCCCCAACTGGACAACGCGCTGTGGGCCGAACCGTTGACGTTGGAGAAATTCGTCGGCACCGATTTCGGTGCCATTGGCAGTAGCGACGGTGGTGCGGACTCGCCGGTAATCACCGCAAGGGTTCGATCAGTCAAGGCCTTCATTCACGGGTTCGATCCGGATCTAGGCGAAACCCTCGATTGGGCGTGGCGTTGGACCGGCACGTTGCGGATGGCGGAGTCGGGTCTGCACCAGTTCGGCCTCCAAGCGGTGGGGCCCGCCCGGGCATACGTCAATGGCCAGCTGGTAGTCGACAACTGGACTGACCCCCAGCCGGGTCACGGCTTCTTTCAGAAGGCGTCGACCGAGCAGGTCGGCTCGATCGAGCTGATAGCCGGCGTAGACGTTCCCGTCGTGATCGAGTGGAGCCGAGGCGACGATCTGCAGTTGGCCGGACTGTCCTTCGGTCATCTACCGCCCATCGATGAGCGGGCCCTGATGGACAATGCGGTTGCGGCCGCTGCTGAAGCGGAAGCCGCCGTGGTCGTTGTTGGCCTCGATGATCAATGGGAGACCGAGAGTCATGATCGCCTCGGCTACGAACTTCCCGGTGCACAAAACGAGCTGGTCTCCGCCGTGGCAGCGGCCAATCCGAACACCATTGTGGTTGTCAATGCCGGTAGTCCAGTGGCGATGCCGTGGTTCGACGAGGTAGCCGCCGTGCTGGTTGTTTGGTATCCCGGTCAGGAATTCGGTGCCGCTTTAGGCGATGTGCTTATGGGAGGGGCTGAACCCGGAGGACGCTTGCCGGTGACGTACCCGACGTCGATGGAAAAGAGCCCGACGGCGTTGAGTGTTCCCCACCCGGATAGTCGTCCCGAGGTCCCGGGCTCGGGGATCGACGACCCTCGAATGGAGTACACCGAACGCCTCCACATTGGCCAGCGGTGGTATCAGCGCTACGGGCACCAGCCCCTGCTTGCGTTCGGCCACGGCCTGGGCTACACCAGCTTTGAGTTGGCTCCCGCCCGTCTGTCGGCCGACCGAATCGACATCGACTCCGCTGATGCTGGTTCGGTGGAAGCACTTGATGCTTCTCGCGGGCCTCTTGTGGTATCGGTCCCGGTCACCAACATCGGTGAGCGGTCGGGCAAGTGTGTTGTTCAGCTCTATGCCAAACCCGATGGAGATACGGAGATGACGTTGCCGGAAATTGACCGCCCTCGGCCTCGAGTGTTGGCCGGTTTCACGTCGGTTCAGGTCGAACCTGGTGACACAGTGGTCGTGGACGTTCCAGTGACCGCTCGAGTGTTCTGTCGATGGTCCGAGAGCAATGTGCAGGGGGAGTCGGGTTGGCAGGTAGTCGAAGGGGTTCATGACCTCGACGTCGCCTTGTCGTCGAGTGATGTCGTCGAGCGGCTGGCAGTCCAGATCGTTGGCGGAGACTAGTGGTTAACCGTCTGCCGGTGGACCCACAGGCGCTAGGCTTGACTAGGCCCTTTTCGTTGGTGGAACCATGCGTTGCGTCGGCGGACAACCCAATCTTCCAAGCGGGCCCGGTGTTGCCATGACCGTCGATTCCCCCGAACTGACCGAAGAGATGCGCCGGCATCTGCTGGACGAAATTCTCCTCATCGAAGACCCAACTGACGGTCTGTGGTCAGCCTACGATTCCGGCCTGGCCGAGAATCTCATTCCCGAGCTTCCGGCCCTTCGGCTTGAGCAGGACCCCATCCATCGACACAAGGACGTGCTGGCCCACACCATTGCGGTGACAGCCAACACCAGTCCTCGCTTGAAGATTCGCATGGCGGCCCTTTTCCACGACATCGGCAAGCCGAAAACCCGAATGATTGACGCCGAAGGTGTGACGTTCCGCCACCATGAGGCGGTCGGGGCCAAGATGACAAAGCGGCGTCTCCGGGAGATGGGCTATGAGAAGGACTTCGTGTCCGACGTCAGCCAGTTGGTGCGGATGTCGGGACGGTTCAAAGGCTATGCCGACGGTTGGTCCGATTCAGCTGTCCGACGGTATGCCCGCGACGCCGGTCATCTGCTAGGTGACCTCAACGAGCTGATTCGTTGTGACTGCACCACTCGGAACAAGGCTAAGGCGCGTCGGCTTCAGAGTTTGATGGACGAGTTCGAGGCTCGCATCATCGAATTGGCACGCCAAGACCGCGTAGCGGCGGAACGTCCTCAGCTCGACGGTCGAGCGGTGATGGATCACCTGGGAATCTCCGGGGGCCCAATGGTCGGCCAGGCACTCAGCTATCTGCTGGAACTCAAACGAACCGAAGGCGTTCTAGCCGCCGACGAGGTTCGAGCCCGCCTCGACACGTGGTGGGCCGAGAACAACCCGTCGTAAGTGATCAGTGTCGTCGACGACTGACAAGCCAGACTTCACCGAGGCGGTCATTGCTGTACTAACGGCGACTGCGCCCGGCGATGTCCTGACCTACGGCGAGGTGGCAACCGAAGCGGGGTTCCCCGGCGCAGCCCGGGCCGTCGGCAATCTCCTACGCCAGAGCGAAGGTCTGCCGTGGTGGCGAGTTGTCGCTGCCTCCGGGAGGCTGATTCCTGGTGACTCGAAGCGTCACGCTCGACTGTTGAGATCCGAAGG
Source organism: uncultured Acidimicrobiales bacterium (assembly GCA_938002965.1). Classification (GTDB taxonomy): domain Bacteria; phylum Actinomycetota; class Acidimicrobiia; order Acidimicrobiales; family SZUA-35; genus JAHELU01. Next base: position 131,654 of record CALKZY010000014.1, read on the forward strand.
CCACAGCATTCGTAACGATCGAATCGTTCCCACGAACTGACGACGCCTCACGGCTAGTCGAGCCAGTCGTAGCGTTCACCGAGAAGCTCGAACAGGCGCTCGTTGGGTTCACGGTAGATCTCGATCAACTGTGAGCGCATCTCCGAATCCATCTTCTTGTAGCTGTGACCGTTCCGGTCGTCTTCTTGGTCAAGGCTTACCGGTTGTAGTCCTACCCACGACGTCACCTCTTCCAGGATTCGATTCGGTTCCCGGTAGAAAGCCTCAGACTGGATGACCTTCACCTGCTGGCGAGGGTAGAAGGAGAAGAGGCGTTCCAATTGTTCGGCGTACATCCCCTTTGAGACGTACGAGTGGTGCTCGTGACTGTGACTCCAGTAGGACCAGTCCTGCTGCATCTTCTCGTCTTCACCGGCCATGCGTCCCTGCTCGGCGGCTACGGCCTCGGTGAACGGCAGATCTTCGTGGCCGTGACTGACCGAATGATGGAAGTGCGATTCGGCCCGTCGCACCGGGTCCCGAAGCATGACCATGACCTTGGCGTCGGGCAGGGCTTGGGCCATCCGCTCGACGGCAAAAGGATGAAAGAGATAGTACGGACAGGCATCGAAGCAGAACATGGGTTGGCTGTGTCGCAGCTCTACTGTTTTGGCCCACATCTGGGTCGGGAACTGGGCTTGAAACCACTCCCAACCCCGGAAGTAGTTGTACGAGAAGTAGTGCGAACCCTTACCACGGCGGGGGCGTTCCACGTTGGGAAGTCGGTACAAGGCTTCGAATAGAGCCGTAGTTCCGCTTCTCTGAACCCCGGCCAAGACCAGGTCAGGTAGGACTCGCCGTTCCCACGTGGCGACCGCGGCTTGTTGCTGGCACCATTTGGCCCCTTCCTTGATCTGTTTCAAACCTGACCGGTTGAACATCTCATGGTGGACGATGCTGGTACCTACCCGGGTTGACATATTGCTCTCCGTGTGCGGAACGTTTTGCTCATTCGAGCCCTGTTCTCGATCTTTTCCTTGTGTCTAGTTTCGGCCGGCGGCGTCGCCAGCTTGATGAATTCTGGCCAGGCGGCGCAAAGCGGCTTTGCCTTGATGAATGTTCTCGGTGGGGTAGCCGGCCTTTCGCAGCTTCAGCGTTCGGCGGACCAGCTCTATCAAGTAGAGCTGCCAGGTGGCGATTTGGTTGTCAGGATCAACGCCGAGCGAGGCAAGATCCTGAGGTGAACGCCTAGCGCTGTAGTCGAGGGCCTGATCTGGCTGCATCCCGCGTAGCTCGGCGCCTACCTGAGTGTGAAAGTGGCAGACGTCAAAGCCCAGAGGTACGCCATCGGCGGCGAACTCCCAATCGATGACCTGCAGGCCTCCAGCCGGACCGTCGGCGGTGATCGTATTCCACGGCGTCAGGTCACCGTGCCACGCTCCGACGGACAGCAGACAATTGGCGGCGGCTTCAACCGTGGCGGCGATGACATCGGTTTCGGCCGGGTCGGCGGCGTCGAGAACCCCGGTCACCGACGCCCACCAGGGGAGTGCAGTCACCGGAGACGTGGACTGTGTTCCGAGGGCCGCTATGGCGGCGACCAGCTCGATATTGGGCGAATCGGAGGTGCCGCGACGAGGGCGTCTGCTTCCCGAAACCCCGCTCGTCACGACCACTCGATGCCCACACAAATCAAGGTCGTGCAAGAGCACTGGCTTGATCAGCGGAGCGATCGAGTCTTTGGACAGCCAGACGGCCTCATTGGCGATGAGGTCCGCGGTCCAATCGGTCCAGCCAATCTTGGCCCAACCGAGTTCGGTGCCATCAGGGCCTATCAGCTGCAGCACCGGTTTGCGGTTGGACTTCGGTCGGGCAAGAGTTATAGCCGCTCGAAGCCCTGGTTCGTTTAACAGCTCGCTCAACTGTTCGAGCAAGTCGAGGGATCGGTCGCTGCTGTCACCGTCTACGGTGACCAGATTGGAGGCCAGCATCCGGTCGGGTAGGCCAGGAACGTGCATGGTGGCTTCGGCCGCCCAACTTCGCGCTCGCTTCTTGAGCGAGAAGCCGTCGTGGTAGCGACGTACCGCTGTTCGAGCTGTTGTCTGTTCGGCCGGTATCAGGATTTCGGCGTCGACTGCTGATGGTGAAGCCCACCAGGTTCGTCCACCCCCGGCCGGCTTACTGACCTGGTCAGCTGGCTTACTGACTTGGTCAGCCAGCTTAAGGCGAACGTCGCCAGCCGACCACAAGATGGCTGAGAGCCAAGCCAGAGGTGACTCGTCGGTGCTTTTGGCTTCGACGGTTTCAGGATCGGATCGTCGATCCACCCGGTCACCGATCTCGTTTGCGTCGGATGTGGTAGGTCCAGTGGTGGCGGTCATGTGCTGGTGTCCTCGGCTTTGAGTCGGGGCTCGTCTGTCTCGGGAGAGTCGGAATTTGTTCCGTCCGATGTCTTGCTAGCTTGCTTGGGCTTGGGCTTAGTCGGCTGGCGTCGGATGGTGTTCTGCAATTGTTCGAGATCGAGTTCATCTCGATAGTGAAAGACCAAGCCGGCTTGGATGGCCAGACCGGTGACGGCGTGCAGCGCAATAGCGATTACCCCGTTGCCGACTAGTCGGTGCATGGCGAACCCGGTTGGAACGTATGCGGCCAGAGCGATGGCACCAGCGATGAGCACCGGTGGCCCGAAGGCATGAACTCGACTGGTTTGCCAGACCCGGAGGACGGCGAGGCCGCGAATCACAATGCGAGACAGCGCCCACGCCCAGGCGGCGCCGATAACGCCGACCTTCGGAAGCAGTAGGGCCGACGTGGTGACCATGATGACAAGAGCGGCGATGTGGTTGATCAGCGATGCCATACTGTCGCCGGTCATCAACAACAGCGTGTCGCCGACGCCGAGGCCTATGGTGATGATCAAAGCAATGCACAACAACACAACGATCGAAGATCCGTCGCTGAACTCGGATCCGAACAGCTGGAGCACCGTTCCGGCTCCAAATGCCAGACCGATAAACGCCGGCCATAGCAGCGTGACGTTCCACCCGGACACGGTGTGAAGCACCTGTTTCGCCTCTTCGAACCGTCCAGTGAGGAAGTTGGCACTCAAATGAGGTGCCATCGACTGCGAGGTGGCGAACATCATCATCTGACCGACGAGGATAAGGCGAGCCGACGCTCCATAAAGCCCGGCATCGGCCTCGGTAAGGAAGTACGCCACCAACAGAACGTCGAGCCGCTCTAACGTTGACGAAACTAGGTCGGTAACCGCCCTCGGGCCGGTGAATTGCCAGTAACCGAGAAGGCTGATTTCCGATGGTTCCTGCCTGCGTCGACGGAGCCGCATGACCATCCAAGCCAGGATCGGGATGAGCGCCATGTAGGCCGCCGTGCTCCAAGCGATAGCGATGCCTTCCAGTCCGGCCGTGGCAACGAACGCAGCCAGCAGGACTAAGGTGAGCTGGGCAATCGGTCGTACGATCTGCCCTGCTAGAACCGATGGCCTCATGGTGCCGAAGCCGCGGCTGGCACCGGATAGCGCTTGGCTGGCGGCAAAGGCTGGGATACCAATGGCCAATGCTCGGACCATCGTTGTCATCGATCCTGTGTTTTTGGAATCGGAGGTGAGCATCGCCGCTAAGTCAGGCGCGGTCACAAAACCGGTGATGGCTAAAACGGTGGAGACCATCACCGTCGAGCTGACCGCGTGTCGTATCAGCCTGGGCAGAGCTCCGGCCTCGCCACTGGCGCGAAGCCTGGAAACGAAATAGGTGAGACCTGATTCTGATCCGAGCCTCGCCCCGTTGGCCGCCAAGGTGAAGATGGCGGTGGCCGAGAAGAAGAGACCTGCTCCCACTTGTCCGTAACGATTGGTGATGATGCCAACAGTGACAAAGCTGAACACGGCGGCAACCAGGGCCCCGACAATGTTCAGCGCCGAACCGCGGGCCGCTTGGCGGACCTGATCTGACCCGGACTGTTGCTGGTTGGGGACTTTAGCCGTAGCTGTCATGCGAGCGTCACCGCTTCGTTTGCCTTGGGCTCAAGGGCATCGCTCGGCCATGCCGATATGGCCACGGCGGCAATCATGATGAACATTTGGACCGGTAAATGTCCGTAGATAGGCATCTGAAGCAGACCGATAAAGAGTGTGACTCGGGCCCAGTTGGCCACCGGACTGCGACCTCTGGCCCGGACGAACCCGAACACAAAGAAGCCTGCGTAGAGGACAAGTCCCAGGTAGCCGTGGGCGAACATTATGGCCCACAGCTGACCATGGGTTCCCAACGGGGGGCCGGTCGGGTTCGAGGGGTTGGTTCTGGTCGACCCGAACCCGATCAACGGAGAGTCGGCCGTATACCGGATGGTCTCGACATACAGGTTTCCTCTGGTCTCGTTGGAATCTTCGCTCCGGGTTTCGAGTTGTTCGATGGCGGTGTTCAGAACCCCGGTCGACAGAGCGCCCACGGTGCCGACGAGACTGAGGCTGACCATGATGAAGATCGGGAGGATTTTGCGGTTGACCACCGAGTACCTGATGATGCCGTATACCAGGCCGACCCCCAGCGTCAGCCAGGCGCCACGATTGAGGGCCACGTAGAACGGAACGATGGCGACCGCCAACATCACGGCAACTTTCCATCGTGCGATGCCCAGTCTTGGTTCCTGGAGGGCACCGATAACAAACGGTGTCAGAAGAGCCATGGAGGAACCCCAGCCGTTGGTGTAGGCGTACGGGGCGGCCGGGCGGTTGAGGACAACGCCGGTCCACGGGAACACCTGTATCTCGGCTACCCGCGGATTGATAAGGTCGGAAACGAATTCCTGGGAGGCGATGATGCCGGGCAACACCGACGCCAACGGGGTCTTCCATGCCAGTTCGGGAACGAAGATGGCGGCGTATCCTCCGAGAACGGTAGCTGCCCACAACACAATGAAAGAACGAACGATCTTGACCCGAACGTCCGGAGCGGTCTGACGCACCAGGTAAAGCCACGCCACCAGGCCGGACACGTACCATGAGGCTCGGAGAAGCCAGACCGCCATTTTCCCAAACGACGAAATCTGGATAATCGACGCCCCCACCACGATGAGAAACAGCGCGTAGAGGATAGTTCCGGCCGGCACCTGAATCGGGCGGTTTCGCATCAGCCACAAAGCCATCAAGGTAGCCGAGACGATCCAGATAACCGGGGCGAAACCAAGAGCCCAGGCCAGGGGATAGCCCCCGATCATTAGCACGAACAGTCGCCCGTCACCGCTGGCGGCCTGCTGGCTTGCTAGCGACGATACGGAGTGGCCCTGAAGATTAGGCAACGCAGATGTTGGGGCCACGGCGGTCATGGAGTTACCGTTCCGCCCGCTCAGTGGGCGTGCGACTGATGGTCGACGTCGGCCTGGCGGCTGGCTGATGACAGGGCATCGTTGATGGAAATGAGACCAAGCACCGGCACCGAAAGCATCGCGAGGCGATGGGTTAGCTGCTCATCGAGTGGTAGGCCCGCAGGTTCGTCGGTTCCGATGATCATGCCGCCGACTGCGGCTAGCGCATCGTCATGGCGGGCTGCGTCGTCGATTCCGCCGCCGAGCAGGACAACGGCGTGAACCAGGCCAGACGCCTGCATCAAGAGTTCGGAGAGGCTGGACCGATTTACCAGGGCAAGGTCCGATACCGGGTCGGTGGACGTCGTGCCTACGGTGAGTGCCTTGATGCCGCCCAGCCCGGATGGCTCGGTGACCACGTCGGCCAGGTGAACGCGACCGGCCAGTACGTCGGTGAGACCCGGCTCACCAGGCACCCCGATGAGGTGGTGCAACGTCGGGGCTTCGATCATCATGTCGACAACGAGAACCTTGGCCCCGCTATCTTTGAGATCTTCGGCCAGCCCGAGACCGACGGCCAATGAGGACTCATGGCCTGACTCGCCGATAGCAAAGGCGCTAACGAGCCCGCTTTGGCCCAGGCGTCGCAGGGTTGACTGAAGATTCGTGTAGTCGGGGTGGGCCACCAGCTCGTCCAGGTCGCTACGGCGAGTCTGAGACTGGACCTTCTTAGCAGGGCTGGGAACACCGAGGTCAGGCCCTAGGGCGTCGTCGATGCTCATCGTCGTGTGGGAGCCCGGCTTGGGTTGCGGGAGCGCCGGGCCACCCGAATCACTGTCATCGAAGAGGAGCTCTCCGAGCTCGCCGGCTCCGGAGGGATCGCTGAGTCCAGTTGTCGTGGCAGCTTCGGGTTGCCCCGTGGGCTCGAAGTCTTCTATGGAAGTCGGTCCGTCGATTTCTGTTGCCGGGCCAGGCTCATCCGCAGGTGCTTCAAGCGGATGATGGATGACGGGCTGGGGATCGGCTCCAACCGCACCGAGCGGTTGAGCCTGCACCGTTTGAGGGGCATCGAGCGGTTGAGCCTGCACCGTTTGAGAGGGCAGGGCCGAAGGAAGCATCGGCTCCGGATGCGGCTCTTGCCGAGGCTGTGCTTGCGTTGTCTGTGGTTGCTGGAGCTGTTGCATTGACAGTGTCTGCACTGCGGACGTCGGCGCGCCGAAACCAGGGGGTGGAGCATCGGTTGCCGGATTCGTCTGTGTCGATTCAGGCTGCGGTTGAACGAACTGGGGTTGCGGGGGAAGCTCCGGTTCGTCAGCTGGGAGCGGTGCCGGGAGTGAAAGTCCAGCCTGCTCCACTGGGGAGGAAGGCAGGCTGGCAGCCCCAAACGAGGCTGGGAGCGGCTGGTTAGGTAGTAGCAGCGGGTGAGCGGACTGCGGAGTGGGCGTCTCGTCGGCAGGCATCTCGGGTGCTGACTGGGCCGGCTCGGCTGACTGCAACTCGTTGACCCCCGGCTCGGTGAACTGTCTCGGCAGCTCCGGAGAGGCAGGGTCAACTAGTGGGTCGATCGAGGAGCTGAGCGGAGTGGGCACCTGCTCGACTTGTGGGGCCAGGGTCGGTGCGGGTGGTTCGAATGTCGGTTGTTCGACTTGCTGGACCGGGGTTTCGGTCGGTGGTGCCGGTTGTTCGAATGTCGGTTGTTCGAGTTGCTGGACCGGGGTTTCGGTCGGTGGTGCAGGTTGTTCGAATGTCGGTTGTTCGAATGTCGGTTGTGCGATTGCTGGCGGCTGTTCGGGTTGCTGGACGGGGGCCGGTACCGGAGGTTCGAATGTGGGGCGTTTGAACTGCTCGACCGGGTTTGGCGCTGGCGGCTCGACTGCGGTTGGTACCGGTGGTTCGAATGTCGGTTGATCGTGGTCGCTCATCAGCGGACCGGCAGGCGAAGGTTCGACGACTGTGCGCTGGTTCTCGAGGTCGTCAACTGGTCTGCCGTTGGCGGCAACCGTCGGAACTTCGTCGGTGTCCACTAGCCCGGCGTTCTCATCCACTGCAGGGGCGATCGGCGACCCCGGGACGGCTTCCTGAGTCTCGGTGGTTGAGGATCGTTTGGATCGCAAGGCCTCCGGCACAACGGCTTTGGGTCGTCGTATTCGTCGACCAGAGCGCCCCTTGCCTGCTTGGTCGGGGGCCTCAGCCGATCTACCCGATGGAGACTGGCTCGCGGCTTCATCTCCCATTGGTGTCATCGTTGGTAGGAGGGCATCAGGAACAGTTCGCTGCTTGGTGGAACTGAGCCGCTCGTCTATCGACTGTTCGACACGGCGGACTTCCATCTCGCTGCTGTCATCCGAGCGGCTTGCTCGAACAGCCGACAGAGCGAAGGCGGCCAGGCAGCCGAGCACCAGCCCACCGATCAACGCTCCGAGCACGATTGGCACGGTGCCCAGCCCGCTTGGGGCGGCAGGTACCTGAGCCGGGTCGACAACTCGCCCAACATTGGACGAGATGGTGTTGAGATTGCCCAGCGCAGCCTGCTGGGTATCGAGATCGCGGCTGATGGCGGACTGCTCGATGGCGGCTGTGATGAAAGCGTCGCTTCCTTCCTCGGCTGCGGCCATGGCATTTTCGACCACGGCAAGCTCATCTTTGAGGGTCGCCACCTGTTGGTTCAACGCTTCGGTAGCCGACCGGGTTGCGTCCTCGGCCAGCTCAGAACGGTAGGCGATGTAGCTGTCGGCTACGGCGTTGGCGCCCGCCTGAGCGAGTTCAGGCGTGCCTGCACTGAAATCGATGTCGATGATACGGGAATCCTTAGGGGTGGACGCCGTGATGCTGTCGGCCAGCTGAGTCGGGGACATGGCGATAGACGCCGCCCCAAGTCGTTCCGAGGCCCGGTCGATGACCGTGTTCGAGGTCACCAGGCGAAGCTCGGTCTCCACATCGACCTCGGCACCGCTGGTGACCGTATCGGTAGGGTCGGCCGAGACCGGCGAGACAAGGACTACGGCCGTAGCCTCGTACGAAGCGGGCAGCGTGGCGGCCGCAACCAGCCCAAGCAGGGTCACGGCTAGTGCGATGACCCCGATGATGATCTTGTGTTCGACTATCGGCTTGAGATATTGATCAAGCGAAGCCGTTCCGTCTGTACCCATCTGTTCCTCTTTCGCCACCGCTTGAGCAGTTGCTCCTGAGTGATAGGTCGGTTGGTCCACACCGCTTCTTTAGCGGCGGCGGCGAGATGTTACCCATCACGGGGACCGGGCGCGACGAAGACCGGCGGTCGGAGATGGTGCTCTCCGACCACCGGTCTTCGGTCGACCGCCTTATTGGTTAGGTTTTAACGGTGAGGCAACTACTCCAGCCCGAGATCGAACTGTAGATCGTTGTTGCCCTTTCGGTAGTTGTGAACCTGCACGGCAATCACGTTCTCGCCGTTTGTGAAGGCATCAGACGAGATGTTGTAGGTGGAGGGTCGTTCCTTCTTGCCGTTTAGCCACGTGGTCGGTGAGGTGTTGTGGCTTATGGTTCCGGCCGGCATGTTGAACCGGACGACCTCGGTGCCGTTGATGTAGACGACAGCGCCGTCATCGGCCCGCAAGGTCAAGCGGAGGTTGCCCAAGGCCGCAGCGTCATCGACGGTGACAGACTTGGTGAAGTAGTAGGCCCGAGAGCCTGAGCTCATCGTTGTGCCAAGCACGTCCTCGCCGAAGCCGAGCACCGCTCGACCTGTCTTACCGTTGTCAATGCCGTCCAACCAGCCTGCCGGTGTGGCGTTGGCAGTATCGATGTAGGTCCAGGTCGAGCCAAGAGAAACAAGCTCACCCGGGGCTGGCTCGGGCTCCGGCTCCGGCTCCGGCTCTGGTTCGGGCTCGGGCTCGGGCTCTGGTTCGGGCTCTGGTTCGGGCTCGGGCTCTGGTTCGGGCTGAGGCTCGGGTTGGGGAGCCGGGCCCCCGCCACCGTTCTGGTTCGGATCGAAGTCCGTCGGGCAGAATCGGGCGAAGCCACCCAGCCAGCGATTCTTATTCGATTCAACGCCGCCGACGTGGAAGTCGCCTCCAACCCACAGACAACCGTGTTTGGTGTCGGCATCAATTGCCCAGGTGCCGTCTCGCGGGCTGTAGAAGTCCGGTTTGAACGGCTCATACAGTTCGCCGGTTCGGGCGTCATAGGCCATGACTAGACGATGGTCGGTTCGTTTGCCCGTCACCGACGAGTGGTGCGACAACATTCCGTTGCGCTCCGAGTAGGTGCAATGGCAGCCTGCGAATACCCAGTCACCGATCTTGGCGCTGGCTTGATAGGCGCCACCGGCGAATCCGCCGGAGTAGGCAAAGGTGTTGGATGAGTAGCCGGTGGTGTTGTAGGCGATCATTTCGTGATCGTCGGCGTCCAGTGTCTGGACGATGTGCTGCTCTCCAACCGCCCACACCGTATCAACGCCGGTTACGACGTCGAACATCTCCGGCTGGGAGGGCGGATAGTTGCGGGGGATGTCGATCTTGCCCGGCTTGGTGGCGCCGGTTGAATCGTCAACGGTATGGAAGTAGCCACTGTTGGCCTCACCGTTTACGGCGTTGAAGTAACCGGCGACGTGAACTTCGCCCCGCGCTCGATCAACGTCAACGCCCCAAACACCCGAACCCGTTACTTCGGGCTTCCAGCCGGTGTCAACTGTTCCTGAGGCGTCGGTGAAACGTATGGCTTTGTAGGCCCGGGTCCGCTTATTGCCGCCATTGGCGTGTGAGAAGTTCCCGACCACATAGAGGCGTGAGCCGTCGACCTTCATGGCCCGTGTCATGGCCCGCTTGGCCGACCATGGTCGTTCCAGGCTTCCGCTGAACGATGACACCGTGTTGCCGGTCATCGGATCGAGAGCTACCAGGCCCTCACGGGGAGCACCGTTGACCTTGGTGAACTCGCCGCCGACCATCAGCATGCCGTTGTATTCCTCGAGGGCATAGACGGCGCGGTCCAACTGCGGTCGCCATGTGCTGATCCAGTCGCCGGTGGTGACGTCAAAGGCCGCCACATACGGTTGGCTGATCGGAGTGGTCCGCTTGCCTTCTTGGACGTTCAGGAAGGCGCCGCCGACAAACATGCGGTCGCCGATCTGAGCGAAGTCCCAGACCAAGACATCAAGAGACTCGGTCTGCGTCTCAGCCGGATTCTGGTCGGCGACCCCCCAGCCAGCTTCGGGCACACGATCAAGCTTGGTGATGTCGAAGTTGACCTGAGCCGAGGTTGGTGTCGGTGAAGCGGTGGCAGCCACCGCGGCGATGATCATGGCCAGCACGGCGACGATTGATGCCGTCTTGTTGGAGCGGCCGACGCCACGGCGAGTGCTCACCGGGCGCTGATCGGGTGAAGGTTTTCTGTTGCCTGCGAGGTCGGTCACAGCTCGTACCCACCTTCGGTGCAGGCGGATAGGAAGGCGACCAGGACCGCGGGGTCACCGGTTTTGGCGCCCTCGGTGAGGGAGTCGGCCCACGGGTTCATGCCGTCAACGGCAGAGGCGGCGGCACGTTCTGCTGCGCGAGTCATTCGGTTCTTGGCTTTGTCGACGTTACCGTCGTCGTATGCGGTGACGGCGACTTCAACGTCGCCGCAGGCCAGGCTGGCAGACTCGTCCAGTTGGCGGAGCTCGCCGGCTTCGTTGCGCGAACGTCCGTCACGCAGACCGATTCGTTCGCCGGGGGATGGCACGCCGTCCAAAGGCTCGAACTGACCCAGAAGCTCACTTTCAGATTCGGGTCCGTTGTTGCCGACTCCATTGCCGTTGTTCTCCGGTTGGCCGTTTTCGTTTGCTGCTCCTTGGCCGCCTAAGGCAGCACGGGCTTGGCCAACGGCCTTCGTTGGCTCGGGCAAGTCGGGGGCTGGTAGGAGATCGTCAGGAACCGGTTCCGGCTCGTCGGGCCCCTGCCCGCGGTCTTCGCCGTTGGCGGCAGCCAGCTCTGATGGCTGATCGCCGTCAAGCGCCTCCTCGGAGTCCGTGCAGCCCGCGCCGAAGACAATAAGTGCGGCCGCTAGGGCCGCGCTTCGCCAAGGCACGGGTCGCGTAGGGATAGTGCATCGCCCTGAAGTGGTAACCATGTCTTCCACTGTTACCAGGGCAAGAGATGGCGGGGAATGGGGCCAACGCGTCAATTGACAGCGAGGAGTCTGGGCTTAGCGGCCCACGTTCCCGGTTCTGTGCGGCGATGGGGTGACGATCGGGGGCTATCCGACTGAAAGTGCTTGAGTGAGTGCGCTCAAGAACCGATTGTTTTCGGCTTCTGTTCCGACGGTGACACGAATCCCGTTGCCGGGAAATGGTCGAGTGACCACTCCTTGCTGTTCGAGGCTGAGATGGGCCTCTGTGGTCTTTTCACCCAAGGGGAGGTAGACGAAGTTGGCTTGAGGGTCAGGGATACTGTGTCCCTGTGTCGTGAGCCCGTCGACAAGCCTTGCCCGCTCTGACAACAGCGAGTCGATGAACGGTTGGTAGTCGGCTCGGTGTTCGATAACGGACAGGGCGGCGGCCTGGGCTGCGCCGTTGACAGCGAACGCCAGCAACGTCTTGTCCATCTCGGTGACCACGTCCGGGTGGGCTACGGCATACCCGATGCGTAGACCGGCCAGCCCGAAGGCTTTCGAGAACGTGCGGCTGACAATAAGGTTGTCATGTCCGGCCACCAGATCCACAGGGTCGCCTAGGGATTGGTCGGAGAACTCGCGGTAGGCCTCGTCGACCAGGACGATCACGTTGTCGGGGATCCGGTTGAGGAGGGCTGATATGTCGTCGTTGGAGATGGCGGTGCCGGTGGGATTATTGGGTGTGGCCAGCAGGACCATCTTGGTGTCGTCGGTTACTGCATCGGCGACGGCACTCATATCGAAGGCATGGTCGACCAGAGGCGGGTTGACGGGTACGCCTGACATCATCTTGGTGTAGACGGGGTACGCCTCGAACGAAAGCCAGGGAAACACGACCTCGTCTCCGGGGTCAACGAACGTCAGACAAAGCTGCTGCAATAATCCTACGGACCCGCAGCCAACGGTTATCCGCTCGTCGTTGATGTCTAGCCATTTCCCTAAACGTTGGCGCAGTGCGGTTGCTCGATGATCGGCGTAGCGGTTGGCGTCTACAGTCGCCTGCGCGGCTGCCTCGGCCACAGCCGGAAGCGGAGGATATGGGTTCTCGTTGGACGCAAGCTTGATTGCGTCGTCTATGCCGTGTTCGGCGTTGGCCTGGTCGGCCGACTTGCCCGGTCGATAGGCGGCGAGAGCGGCTACGGAGGGCCGCACGCCCCTTGCGCTGTTGGTCACTGGCTCCTCAATTCGCAGGCTCGGTTTGCCCCCGCTGGACACCCCACCGAGGTGTCGGTCGGTTCATGTGGTCGAAGCCGTCACCGCCGGCACTCACCGTGCTGACGCTGCATGGTTCAACCTGCCCGTTGGTCTAGGCGACCCCCGGTCTGGGCAATGTGCTACGTTAGTGTACGTGAAGTTTCTTTGTGGCCGTCCCGGCTGTGGGCGAGAATCCACGGCGACGCTACAGATCGACGCCATCAGCGAGACCGTTTCTCTGGTGGATCCTAAGGTCTCGAGAGACGGGGTCCCTCTCTGCCCCCGTCACGCCGACGCCACGTCCCCTCCTTTGGGCTGGGCCATGAATGACCTGCGCAGCACGTCACAGGCCTTGAGTCTTGATGAGACCGTTGATGATGAAGCATCTAAAGATCCGATTTCTGCGACCCCGCCCCGGGTCCGTCCGCCGGGCGAAGAGTTTGATGATTCTGACAAGTCGACCGCAGCCGGCGGCAAACGTGGTGCCGGATCAGAGCGAGGTCGACAGTCTCGTCTGACTCTGATTTCGGGTGAAGAATCTGACTCTCGTTCCAACGGTCCGCGCCACATGTCCCAACGCCAGTCGATTCAGGCCCGCGCCGGTCGCTCTGGCGACGGCGATGCCATCGAATCCCGACCTTCCCGACGACGCGAGACAGTCGAAGAGGAAGAGCCGACTCAGGAGAGCTTCGCGTTCTCGTTCGACTTTGATGATGAGGACGAGCCGGAAGCATTGCAGGCATCGACCCCGCTACTGTCGCGGGCCTTTCGCTCCGGATCCCGCTGACGGCGGCCAGCCGCCATCGGGACCCGTTCGAACTACACCTAGGCGTCAGCCTCCTGATAGGCGTCGAGAGGCGGGCACGAGCATGCAATGTTGCGGTCGCCGTAGACGTTGTCGATACGGCCAACCGGGCAGAAGTACTTGTCCATCGTCATGCCCGGAAGCGGGAATGCTGCCTGACGCCGCGAATAAGGGCGGTTCCACTCGTCATCCAGTAACTCGTCGAGGGTGTGGGGCGCGTGGCGCAGAACGCTGTCTTCGACTTCCACGTTGCCTGAGGCCACCTCATCAATCTCGGCCCTGATGGCGATCATGGCATCGCAGAATCGGTCGAGCTCGACGAGTGATTCCGACTCGGTCGGCTCGATCATCAGCGTGCCGGCGACCGGGAACGACATGGTGGGCGCATGGAACCCGTAGTCGGCAAGTCGCTTGGCCACGTCGTCGTTGGTGACACCGGTGTCATGAGTGATCTGCCGCAGGTCGATGATGCATTCATGGGCGACGAGGCCGTCATCGCCGGTATAGAGCACCGGGAAGTAGGGATGTAGTTTGCGGGCGATGTAGTTGGCTGACAACACGGCCACCTCGGTGGCCTGGCGCAGGCCGTCGGGGCCCATCATGGCGATATACATCCATGAAATAGGAAGGATGCCGGCCGATCCGTACGGTGCAGCTGAAACCGGACCGACGGCATGCGAAGCGTCGTCCAGCTTGTCGGTGTCGCTGCGCCCTGGGGACAGCATCGGGTGGCTCGGCAGGAAGGGAGCCAGATGCGAACCGACGGCCACCGGCCCCACGCCGGGTCCTCCACCCCCGTGGGGAATGCAGAAGGTCTTGTGCAGGTTAAGGTGGCTGACGTCTGAGCCGAACTTGCCGGGCTTGGCCCAACCGAGCAGGGCGTTGAGGTTGGCCCCGTCGGTGTAGACCTGCCCACCAGCATCGTGAATGATGCCGCAGATTTCTTCAACCGCCGACTCGTACACGCCGTGCGTCGACGGGTAGGTGATCATCAAGGCGGCCACGGTGTCGCCGTGCTCGGCGACTTTGGCTCGAAGATCATCGAGGTCGACGTTGCCGGCTTCGTCGCAGGCGGTGACCACCACTCGCATGCCGGCCAGGATGGCCGATGCGGCGTTGGTGCCGTGGGCCGATGACGGGATGAGGCAAATGTCTCGTTGGCTGTCGCCTCTACTCAGATGCCATTGACGGATGGCCAGCAGACCGGCGAACTCGCCTTGACTCCCGGCATTAGGTTGCAACGACACAGCGTCGTAGCCCGTGACCTCAATTAGCCAGGCTTCCAACTCTTCGATGAGCTTGCGGTAGCCGACGGTCTGATCATCGGGGGCGAACGGATGAATAGTGGCGAACTCCGGCCAGGTGATCGGCTCCATCTCGGCTGCGGCGTTCAGTTTCATGGTGCAACTTCCCAGCGGAATCATGGTCCGATCCAGGGCCAGGTCCCGGTCCGACAGCCGCCGCAACCACCGCAGCATTTCATGCTCGCTTCGGTACAGGTGGAAGTTTGGATGGGTCATGAACTCGCTGGTTCGAGCCAACGCGACAGGAAGCCGAGAGTCGGCGCCGGTAGCGTCTGTGGTTGCTCCGTCCGACAACTCGTTGCCGGTCAGAATGGCAACTACCTGATCGACGACATCATCAGTTGTTGTTTCATCGAAGCTAGCCGCCATGCGATCACCGTCGATTAGGCGTAGATTGATGCCCTCCTGGCTGCATCGTTTGATCAGCTGGGCGGCCTGCCCTGGGGTTGAGACGGTGACCGTGTCGAAGAAGTCGTCGCCGACCTCGAACCCGGCACTAGACATGGCTGCGGCGAAGCGGCAGGCAAGCCGGTGGACGTCCAAGGCGATTGTCGTCAAACCTTCCGGTCCGTGCCAGGCGCCATAGGCGGCAGCGACGTTGGCCAACAGGGCCTGAGCCGTGCATATGTTGGAGGTGGCCTTTTCCCGGCGGATGTGTTGCTCTCGGGTTTGGAGGGTCAGACGGTAGGCGGGACGGCCTTCGTCATCAAGCGAGACGCCGACGAGACGGCCGGGCAGACTCCGGACATGCTTCTCCGCTGTCGCCATGAACGCGGCGTATGGTCCGCCGAACCCCATAGGCACGCCGAGGCGTTGAGCAGAGCCGACGACTACATCGGCCCCCATTTCGCCGGGAGGCGTTAGCAGACAGCAGGCCAGCAGGTCGGTGGTGACCGCCACCAGCCCACCACCGTCGTGGACGGCCTTGATAAGCGGTTCGAGGTCTCGTACCCGACCGGTCGATGCTGGATGGCTGAACAACGCTCCAAAGATAGGCGCTCCGCCAAACACGATGCTGGGGTCGGAGTTGTCTTCGGCAGTGCTCGGAGCTTCGGACAGTACTTCCGACAGCGCGTCGCAGTCGCCGATAACAAGTTCAATGCCCAGCGGTTCGGCCCTGGTTTGCAGCACAGCCAAGGTCTGGGGGTGGCAGTCGGCGTCGACCCAGAATCGAGTGGCCTTCGACTTGCCGACCCGGCGGACCATCGTCATTGCTTCAGCCGCCGCGGTTGCTTCATCGAGCAGCGATGCGTTGGCAATTTCGCAGCCGACAAGATCGGCCACCATCGTCTGGAAGGTCAGCAGCATTTCGAGGCGGCCCTGGCTGATCTCAGGCTGATACGGGGTGTAGGACGTATACCAGGCTGGACTCTCGATCATGTTGCGCCTGATCACCGGTGGGGTGATGCAGTTGTTCCAGCCAGTGCCGATCAATGAAGTGGCCACCACGTTTAGATCGGCCAACTCCTGCAACCTGCTCAGGGCCTCGTGCTCACTCAACGGACCCGGCACATCGAGACGCTCAGAGAGCTGAATGGCGTCGGGGACGGCTGCCTTCAACAACTCGGTTGTGCTGTTGTAGCCGATGGCGTCAAGCATCGATTGTTGCTCGGCGTCGGTTGGGCCGATGTGACGCTGGGCGAAAGGAATGGTCATAGGTGATTCTCGCTACTTCAGGTTGACGGACTTTGGCGTAATCAAAACTGATCACCGGTGGAGTTCACGGCGTGCGTTACCCACCGGGCACCGGGACAGCGGGACGCGGGTCGCCACCGGAGGTGGTCCGACGGGCGCGGTCAGCCGTATCGGCTCCTCCCTCTGTCGCTGGTACCTGAGAGATTCGGGACGAGTCCCTTTCCCCTTCGGCGGCCGATCAACTCGGCTCTCTCCAGAGTTCGTCTGGTCGTGCGGTACCTGATACCTGAGAGATTCCGAGGTCGTTGCTCCTTCGGTGGACCATAAGGCCGCTCTCCCGCACGGGACGATTGAATTGTGGGCCGACCGGGCGAACCGACGGCCCCTTTGACCGTAGCGGGTTAGGGCGGCAACGTCACAAGCCGGTGAGATTGGGCCCTACGTCAGTGCCGGATGATCGCCGTCAGGTCAGCTCAAGCGCAGCGTTGGCCATCTCCTCGACCTGCACTCGGTAAAGATCGGTGTCCACCGACGAGTCGGCCATGACGCCTTTGAGGTATCGGGCCAGGACGCCTTCGACAATGGCAGCCAGGCGCCAGTACTGAAAAGCCTGGTAGTAGCCCTGATTGCTCGTTACGTGGTCGAAGTCGAATCCGGTTCGGTGGCAGTACTCGGCAACCACCTTCTCTCGAGACCAGAAACCGCCAGCCTGGGTAGGGAAGGAGGTGGCCCCGCGGACAGCCTCTTCGCCTGGTTCCGCCCAGTTGTTCAAGAGGTAGCCGATGTCGGCCAGAACGTCACCGAGGGTGCACAGCTCCCAGTCGAGGACGGCGGCAACCGAACCTTTGCCTGGCTCAATCAACATGTTGCCGAAGCGGTAGTCACCGTGGACAATTCCGGCGTAACGTTGCTCGGGTTTAGCCTCAACCAAACGCCTGTGGGCTTCGGTCATGGCCGGAAGCTCCCGGGTCTTTGATTTCTCCCACTGGGTGTTCCATCGTTTGAGCTGCCGATCGAGGTAGCCGTCAACCCGGCCGAGCTCGCCGAGACCAATCGATGCGGGATCTGCGGTGTGCAGTTCGGCTAGTGCGTCCACCAGCGACTCACATGCCGCCGCCCGAACGCCGTGGTCGGGAAGGTCTCGTGTCGCCGTCTCCTCGTCATGCAGCACGACGCCTTCGATGTAGTCCATTACGTAGAACGGAGCGCCGTTAACCGACTCGTCGTCGCACATGCCCAGGGCAGTCGGGACCGGGACGTTGCTACGGCCCACACCGGAGATGATCCGATGCTCACGGCTCATGTCATGGGCGGTTGCTAACACCGCTCCCAGGGGTGGGCGTCGCAAAACCATGTCGCGGCGCGCTCGGATATCCCCATCAGCTCCGCTAACCCGGTAGGTCAGGTTCGAGTGACCCCCGATGATCAGCTCGAACGTGAACGGTCCACTGGCACCGGGGATATTGTCCTGAAGCCATTGGCTGACCGGTTCTTCGTCGATGCCGGTCAGCGGTCCTTCGTTCGATTGCATCCGTTCTTTGTAGCCGAACGGAACTAACTGTGGAAAGCCGGACTTTGGGGGATAGCTGCTGACAACTAGCCTGGAACTCATCGCAGAGCACACTCGTTCGGTTGATTCGCGCCCGACCAAGCCGGTCGTCCGGCCCGTGATTGCCATAGTGGCGGCCTTTGTCGGGTTGCTGATTATCTCGGGCTGCACACAAGTTGGCCCTGACGCCTCATCCGAATCGGATGGGGCGCAGTCCGAGGCGAACTCTGACAGTACTGACGATGGCAGTGGAGGTGGTGAGGAGGCGGCCGAAAGCGACGAGCCCTCGTCAGGTCAGACTCCGTCAGACGGTGACCAGGAGTCCACTTCGCCTGGGGGCCTCAGTAACTCTGACGTTCTTGAACTGCTCGGCGAGTTGCCGGGTCAGCTTGCCATCGGCAACGGGACCGAGCTCATGGTCGGAAGAGCCGACGGTCAAAGCCTGCTTGCACTCGACGGTGGAGACACGGTAATCGCTTCGCAGCCGACTTGGTCTAACGGAGGAGATCAACTGGTCTGGACCTCAGCCGGTGCCGATGCACAACTGTCCAAGGTTCAGGTCTTCGACAAAGAAGGTATTCCGGTGGGTGGGCCGGAGGTCAGTGATGCGGCCGGAACGCCCATCTTCTACTACCAGTGGAGCTCGGACGACGAAAGCCTTCTGTACCTGCGCAACTCGCCCGCCGGAGCGCAGGTGGAGGCCGGTCGACTTGCTCCTGGCGGCGATGTCACTCCGGTGGCGGTTGGAGCCCCGTTCTTCGCCAGCTGGGCCCCGGACGGCCGATCGGTGGCCGTTCACCGCAACAACTTCGATATCGGTGTCTTTGATCAATTCTCCGACGACGTGCAAATTGACGACCCGGAGGTGACGGCTGCGGTAGCGGAACTCCCCCGAACCCGTGGGGAGTTCACAACCCCGGCGTGGATTGGGAGTTCCCAGGTTCTTGTTGTTAGCGATGGCGACCTTGTGATCGCTGACGTCGACCTGACTGCAGGATCCATGCAGGTAGCCCGACGAGTGGTGTCCGATGTGGAGTCGATCAGGTTTGTGCTCAGCCCAGATCGCTCCAAGGTGGCGTTTCAACAGCCGCCGAGCCAAGGGGCCGACGTGGTGGAGGCCGCCATTCCCGTCCAATCAGGCGGCCCAACCCTGGCTGTCTTGGACTTTGAAACCGGGCAGACAACGGTGGTGACCGAATCCCCGGCAGTGGCTTGGGAGTGGAGCCCCGATGCCAGTCGCCTGGCTTGGCTTGAGGCTGATCGTACTGGCCTGGCTAGATGGCAGTTCTGGTCAACCGATCCGGCAGTTGCAGATAACCTGCCCGGAAACGCCGAAGCTCCTTTGCTGAGGCTGAGCCGCAAGTACCTCAGCAGCTACCTGCCTTTCTTCGCTCAATACACCCACAGCGTCACCGGTTGGTCTCCCGATTCCAAGGCGTTCGCCTCTGCCGGCTCGGCCGACGGAGTCGGCGGTATCTGGATTCACCTGCTCGAAGTTGACGTTCCCGCCGTTGTTGTGGCTGAAGGAGACTTCGTCACATGGGGCGGTGGCCCGACCCCACCGGCATCAGGCGCGGCTATCACCTGAGTGCTGACGGGGCAACTAACCGTCCGCGTCGATCTGATTGTTGAAGTTTGCGACAGATCGCTGAAGATCCGCTAGTCTAAGGCGTTGTACCCCCAAGCAGGGGTGCGCTTCCGCCCTTTCGCCGGGGCATCCGCCGCAACAGAAAGATCAATCTCACGATGGATCAACGTCAACGACAATCGTCGTTTTCTATTGACGAACCCGTAACCGATCCGCCAAGGCAGCAGATTCTGCCGACGCCCGGCCTATCCGACGACGAGGCTTTCGAAGCTCTGGCCGCCAGCATGTCACTGCTTGACTTTCCGACCACTCGCGACGTTGAAGTCGTCGACCGAGCTGGAGAGGGCCTCGGACCAGCCCACGACCTCGATGACTCCGATGATCACTCCGACGATGCCAACATCATCGATATGCCGGTAGCGGAACTACGGGAGCAAGCCGCTTACGAGACATCGGAAGTGATGGAGACCCCTGCCGAGACGTGCGAACCGCTCGACTCCAAACCCATCTTCGAGTCCAAATCCGATCCAGAGTACATACCCAGCCCCGAGTCCAAAGCCGACCCAGACTCAGGCTGTTGGCAGCCGTTGCCGGCTGCGAGCGCCAAACCGGTTCTGGGGGACTTACCGGAGCTTCTCCCTTTTGACGGTGGGAGCCTGATTGCACACGGCAGTCAGGGTTGGCTTGACCCAATGGCTCTCACCGCGAGTCCAGGCAACGTCCAGCCAGGACGAATCGAACCTCCGATCTGCGACGGTTCGAGTGCGGGCTCCGATATCGAAGAGGACCTTGGGGTCTTTCAACATCCCAGCGCCATGGACACCGACGACGGCTTCCATGACATCGTGATGCTTGGACTTCTCACCGGCGAGATCTCGACTGATTTCATCGCTGCGGCACCAACGACGGAAGGTGCCTCAGCCGTGTTATCAGCCGAAGGCGACGGCTACGACAACACCGAACGATGGTCAAGACCGACAACACTGGCGGAGTTGCAGACGGTCGTCGAAACCTACCTCCAGCCGGTTGCCGCCGTTTCTGCCGGCCTGGTTCAGCGTCCCGGCGTCCTCGATGATGTGGTGGCCAAGACGTTCCTGTCGGCGTGGGTCGAAGGCCGAGAAGGCATTCCGTCGGAGCCGATGGAGTCCTGGTTGTACTCCATCTGTCTCGAAACAGTGAGTCGAAAGGACCGGCAGCACCAGCGTCATGGTGCAGTAGCCAATACCCGCTACCCGGCCCCTGCCCACCGTGGCAGCGAGGAACTTCGGCAGGCTCACGCCAGGGCGACCTGGGAAGTCTGTCTCGCCCTGGGCGAGCTAGGCGACTTGGAACGTGCAGTTCTTCGCCTTTCACATCATGGCGGCCTGTTGCACGCAGAAATTGCAGCCCAGACTCACAGCTCGCTAGGTGCGGTTAAGTCGTGTCTCTACCGTGCCTCGAACCACATGATCGATCGCTTGAGTCATCGACTTGACGGCGAGCGCTCTGAAGCCGGTGCTAATCAGGGTGACGTTGACAGTGCTGACTCCGAAGCCGGCAATGGGGCCGACGATGGATTTGATGATGTCGCGGGTATGGACGGCCGGGCTGATCACACCTGGTACCTGGCCGGTGTGGCCGACGGATCAAGCCTGTCGGCTCTCGACCGTCGCGTCATTAAGGACATTCGATCGCAGCTGGCCAGCGAGCACGTCTGGACGGAACCGACGAGTGGGATTGGCCCTGCCATCATGTCGGCAGCCGCTGACAACGAAGGAACGCTGGTCATCCGTTCGAGGGGTCGGACGAAGGCCGGGCAGGCTGGTCCTGGACAATCAAGGTCGATGCCGTCACCGACAGGTCCAGACTCGTCGGCATCTAATGGTACCGATCCGGCCTCGCCTGTCGGCCAGCCGAGTTCGGAAGCGGCCGCCGACATTGGTGGCTTGGTGCGCACAACGGTCCAGTACAGCCCCGCGGTGACGAAGGAGCAGTCAACGTCATCTCGCCTTCGTCGAGTGGTCCACCCTTTGAAGGGCAACGCTCCCGACGCCCGGCCTCGTCGCCGCCCAGAAACTCACGGTCCCCGAAACGTTCGCCGGTCGCCGGAAGCCGCCACCGCTCCGGTGCCGGTGCAACCCGCACCACAATCGCAGGACTTTATCGCCGACGAACAGATGGGCGTTGGTAATCGGCAGCCACAGCTCAAGGCGGGGGCTGTCTCGCATGGCAAGGTTGCCGCTCTGGCCATCGGCGTCATTGTGCTGGCTGCGGCCATCATTCTCGCCCCTTATGTGCTCGGTTCAGGTCAGGCAGAGTCCGAGTCGCTTGACTTCGAGCTGAACGCCACCGCAGCCGATGCTGATGCCACCGCAGTCGTGACTGTGTCGCAATTCAGCTCTGAGACGATGTATCGGATGTGGCTTGGCGGCTTGAACCCGACCGCTGAGCAGGAGTTTTACGCTGCTTGGCTGGTCGATCCGGACACCGTGGTAGATGGGGCCGTATCCATGGCCGAGGCTCAGGTGCTCGGTTCGTTCCGTTGGACGGTTAACGGTGAGCCGATCGTGTTGGGTATCGACGTTGTCGAACCCCGATTTGAGCACCTGATCATCACTCTGCAGGGGCCCAACGATCAACCGGGGCCGAGCGGTGTGGTGGTGCTTGAGGGGAGCGTGCGATCTCCCGGCTCCTAGGGGTTTACAGAGCGCTCATGATTCGGCCAACAGCAGTTGGTTCGGGTTCTCGGCCAGCCACTGGTCGGCATCTACTTCGACCTCTTGGCGGTACCCGACCGGCAGATGAAGAAGTCCAGCCGACGACAAGAAGTTGACCTCCCAGGCGTGATAGGCAAAGTACGCCTGCTCGTCGGTAGCCAACACATCGGAGAACGCGGTTACAGCGTCAACGTAGTAGCCCGAGTTGTTGTATCCGCGGACGGCTTTTGCCATGTCGTCCGGCCCGCCCCGGACAACCAAGTAGGTGGCGGCACCTGGTATCGCATCGGCTGGATCGGTTGGATCGCCTTCGCAGCATTCTGCCCACGTGGTCGGTAGAAACTGCATAGGTCCGATCGCTCCGGCAGTGGAGACACCGGTGATTCGTCCCATGCGGGTTTCAACCAGGTTGATCGCCGCCAAGTAGGTCCACGGCACGCCGGTTTCGGCTTCCGCCGCCTTGTAAAGCGAAACAAGTCTTTCGGCCGGCTCCGGCTTGATGATGTGCCAGGCAGGAAGCGTCTCGTGCACACCCTCCGATGCAACCAAGGACAACAAGGCACTTCGAGCCTTCCAGTTGAGTGCCACAGCATCAGAAACGCGGGGGTCGGTCAGGACAAGGACCTCGTCGGCCCAATTCGGATTGCTGCCCAGGAGGCGATACAGCAGCTGTTGGCGACGGCCGACAGGCGCAATCACCTCCGACGTCTGCTCCGACCCGTCGAGTTGGCGAATGCGCAGTTCAACCGCCGAGAGCTCTTCGGCCATGGAGGCCGCGTCTTGCGGCCAGGGTCGCTCTTCGTCGAGGAACTCGTTCACCGGTTCCTCGGTGGTTGTTGACGATTCGTCGGTGACGATCGACAGGACTGGGCGTTCGCTGGTGGAAGGTAAAAGGGACGAAGACGTCACCGTTTCGTTTGCTGCCGCTACCGACTCGTCAGTTGGGGGAGATGTGGCGGTCGGGAAGGGGGAGCACCCAACCGCCACAACACCCAATACCGCCGAAAATCGGAGCATACGTCCATATGTCGCTCCCATGAGTTCACTATTGCATATGATCACAGGAGGTTGGTTGATAGCCCTATGGGCGGATTTCCCAGCCATGCCTATGCTCGCCGATACTGCGTGGGGAGAATGCAATAGTCCAAGATGTTGAAGCATCAGCCGTCACCGAAATGAAGCCGCCCAGGCTCGTGTTCGTATCGATGCGTTGGTCCCACCGGAAGTCGTAGGCGGAGGCCGGTAGGAGCCCCTGGCCCAGCAGGACCGGCCGCCGGGTTGGAACTTGAAGGGAGAACGCTCCGGTGGCTCCGGGCGTTGTGGACTCGCCGTCGTCGGTGTTGCGGAACATCAGGTCCGCGTAGAACGTGCCTGGCCCTAACTGAATTACGCTGTGTTGTTCATCGGTGCCTGATCCGCAGTACCAATGCGTACCCGGTGGGTACCACTGGTGGTAGCCCGACAACGGTGGAACGGTGTTGGTCGCCTCGGTGAATTCTTCGGTTTCGGTCATGGTGAGGACCATCAAAGCCCTCGGATAGCCACGCTCGATGACGGTCGTCCAGTGGTTCAGATCGGCAGCGCTGGGCCGGGCGTCCCTGATCTCTCGGTACGTGGCCTCGATGAATTGGCGATCAGACGGCGTTCCATGATGTTCTAGGTAGTCGTCAGATCGTAGGATGCTGCTAGATATGTCGGCTAACGTGGCTTCGCCTCGCTGATAGCGGTCAGCCCAGATGTGAAATTCATTGGCGTTGGGTGGTCGCTGGAGGTAGGCGTAGTACAGGCGGGTGATGGAGTCCGTCATCTCGGGACAGGCACTTGGGTAACTATCGGCGGATGTGGCTGATGGCGGAATCAGGACCACTACTCCAAGGCTGAGGAACATCGCTGTTAGCGCGCAAGCGAAGCCACGTGTCAATCGACTCCTTGTCCATTCGCTCGCGCTCATGTGTCCCGTTCAGTGGTCTAGCGGCCAAATTCTATCAAGTTCATGTTGCTGGAGCTAAAGATGTGTGGTCGCGTCCATCGGTTTCGACGATCATGTTCGGTGGCGACAGGTGGGCCTGTGCTGTAAATAGGGTGCTTGTCGATTCCATCCTTATTTGTCGTTGCTTCGACAATCAAGGATGTCCATATAAATGAATATGGGTAGAAATTCTGGGTGATATTGACGTAAAAATCGGCTATTTTGTGTGATGGAATGGCAAGAAAATTGGGAACGACGTTGGAACGGCAAACGCCGTCGGGTGGACTACGCCAGTTTCTGGACCCCCTTAACCCTGGCGACTACTTCGATCATGGTCCAGCCCGGTTGTACGGCATTGATGAGGTGCTGGAGCTAGAGGCCAGAAGAAGGGGTCGCCGGCTTGGCGAGGACGAGTTTCAGTTGGTGGCAACCGACGGAGGTCTGATCTTCTGCCGGGCATCGATCTGTTTCGCAATTGCCGCCCGATGGCGAGACCTTGCTCTTCACCGACCCGGCAAGCGGCCCGATGAGTCCGGGCGTGTTGATCTGCCGGTTGATTGGCCGACTCACGGTCAGTTGACCTTTACGGTTTCGCCTCGCCTGGGTAGCAATATCTATCGCCGTTGGCTCCACCTAAGGGAACAGGATGACAAGCGAGCGCAGGTGGCGGGTGAAAATGGGCTGGAGGTTGCTCGCAACACCGACCCCAACAATCCGGTTACCGTTGTTCTCGACGAGGACACCAAGCTGGCCATCATGGGAGAATTGGCTCCCGACGACGCCGAAGAATCGTTTTTGAATGACAGTGTTATCGATGACGGTGCTCTGAGTGATGTTCTGGACGAGACGGCGGCCGATGGCTTGCCGAGCGTCGCCAAGACTGATGACGGCGCGGTGGCCGACCTCAATGAACCCGTGCGCGGCGATGAAGCGTCGCAGCTTGATCTCACCCGGATGGCGACTGAGGTGGCTGATTCTACGCTGCTGCCCCGACCAGTCAGATGGACCGAGCCCGGCCTGGAGTTGACCGGGGGCGAAACGCTCTTCGTCGTTCCCGAGCGTGGTGATGTTGACGGGAGGTCGGCAACGAGCGCGTTGTCGACTATCGACCCCAACGGACTGAACTTGCAGCTCGATGCTGCCTTCCGCCCCGACCCGTCTATCCCGGCCGACGACCACCCGACCGATCTCATGCCGTCGGTTGACCGGGCCGATGTCGCCGGCGACCCCGGTGCTGCTGTCGATGACATACGTGTTGATGGTGTCGAAGGAGCGGAAGATCTCGGTGCAGACCTAGAACCCGACGGCGAGGACGCTGACGGCCTTGAATCTGACGGCCAAGAACCCGAACGGCATGAAATTGATGGCGAGTTCGCCGACGACCTAGTGACGTCGGTTGACCCCAACCAGACGATCCGCCAGGAAATCGATCGGGAACAAGTCGACGTTGGCGATCTTCTACACTTCGACGACGAGGATTGCTCCGCCGCGCCGCTGGCTGACGACGATGCAGTTGAAGACAGTGTGTTCGCTGTTCAGACACCAGCTGTACCGGCACCAGCATCAGTCGCTACCGGCGGCAGAGGCAGGGCGAAATCGGCCACTCATAGTGGGCCGGGAGTGCGTGACGCTGACACGGCTATTGGGTCCTATAAGCGGCCGGACGGACCTGACTTGCCGTCGCTGCCTCGGTCGATAGGGTCGAAGCCCTTTGCCGGGGGCATAGGCACCTCGGTTGATGGCGATACCACCCTGGCCGAGATCTGGCACCGAAATAAGGTTTCGATCTTGGCCGGAGTCAGCTTGATCGTATTGCTGGTGGTGGCGCTGTCCAGCCTGCTCAACCGTGGTCGTGACGGAGGCGATGTGGAGGCTGGAAGTGACTCCGATATCACTATTCCCGAGCGGTCCGGCTCGATTAGTTTGCCGACCGAGGACCCGTTGGCATCGACCAGCACGACTCAACCTCGTGCTCCGCTGGTGATCGAGGGCCTGACCACCATTGGTGACGGGGTCGAGGCCGATAGCGGAGCAGCCGAGGCCGATGAGGCGACGTCAACGGTCGATCCGAATGCGGGGGCCGACGGTCAGTCGGGCGACGTGGCGATCTGTCATTCGAACTACGGCGGCTGTGTCCCTGTTGCCGCCGACGTGGACTGCGTCGGCGATGGTGACGGACCGGCCTTCCTGAGCGAAGCTGTGGTGGTGTTCGGAGAGGACGTCTACGACCTCGATACCGATGATGACCGCGAGGCATGCGAGCTTGGCCAGCCTCTGAGCACTCCGCCCGATGGTTAGCCCGTAGGTCGTTGACGCTTGTATCGGTTGACTGTTCAGGCGTCAAGCGCCAACAGGTGTCCTGTCCACGCGCCGCGATAGGAACAGGCCAAGATTTCGACATTCGCTGTGCTGTCGCTATACAACTCCAGCAGCTCATCCACCTGTTCGATCAAGTAGCCGGACAACAAGATCAGTCCGCCTTGATGGTGTTGTCCGGCTCCTAGCGCCGTAGGGCCGCAGACCAAATCGAGGATGGGCGGCGCCAGTTCACGGTGATCCGACAGCAGGACGTTGGCCACCACCAAGTTGAAACGGCGCCTGAGGTCGGCCAAGGCATGAACCGAGTCGCCCATGACGTCGATGTCGACATCGTTGGCCGTAGCGTTGTCGGCCGCGATCGTCAGAGCCTTTGGGTCGATATCGACGGCTGAGACGCTAGCCCGCCCGGTCAGGGCCGCAGCGATGGCTAGGACGCCGGTGCCGGTTCCGACATCCAGCATTGACATCCTCGGCTCTGGCGAGCCCGGCGAGGTCGGAGCTTGGCCAGCCGGAGATGCGAGGGCGGTGGGCAGGAGGTCGAGAGCTGTCATGGTTGTCGAATGACGCCCATGACCGAACGCGCCGTCAGTTTTCAAACCGAACTCGATTCGGTCGCCGCTCCACCTCAACACAGCTGAACCGACTGAGTCGTGAGTTTGTTGCTCGACTACCGGCTCAACCGTCACGTTGTAGGCGTCGAAGTCGCCTTCACCGAGTGCTCCGATGATGTCAACCGCGTGATCGGCCTCGGACCGCTGGTCGAATCCGGCTAGTACGCCACCGCCGATTTCGGCAATGCCGGTGGTACCTAGATCCCAAAGCAGTGACGCCAAGGGGCCGAACGCCGAGTCGAGCGGTTGATCTGCTCCGGCTTCGCTCGGAGGTGTGATACGTACAATCCAGCTCACCGCTACCATCGTATGTCGGTGTCCACTTCTGAAGGTCCGTCTGCGTTGAGCTCGTCCCCGAATCCGGCGACGCAGGCTGGGGCGACCCCGGGTGTCGATGGCCGTGACAGAGGTCCGGGCCAGGTTGTAGCCGCAATCGACATCGGAACCAACTCATTTCACATGGTGGTGGCTCGCTCTCTGGCTTCTGGTGGATTCGACATCATTACCACCGAGAAGGAATCGGTGCGCTTGGGTGAGGGTGCCGGCGAAATGAAGAGCCTTTCGCAAGCGGCGATGGATCGGGGAGTGGCTGCCCTGATCCGCATGCTGCTGGTGGCCGAGAGTCACGGTGCTACGGTCGCCGCCGTCGCTACCAGTGCGGTTCGAGAAGCCGACAACCGGCAGGACTTTCTCGATCGGGTATTCGAGCAAACAGGCTTGAAGATTGAGGTGATCAGTGGGGTCGAGGAAGCCAGGTTGATCCATCTCGGGGTCCTGCAGGCTCTACCGGTCTTCGATCAGCGTTTACTGATGATCGACATTGGTGGAGGAAGTACCGAATTTTTGATCGGTCAAGGCGAACAGGCCATGGCGGCCAGATCCATAAAGTTGGGGGCCATCCGACTAACCGACATGTTCTTCGCCGAGATCGACCGGAAGCAGAACAGTCGCAAGCAGATCAAAGAACTGAGCAAGGCGGCCGCTCGCTGCCGAAAGTACGTTCGGAACCTGGTTACCCCGGTGGCCAATGATCTTGCCTCCCTGGGGCACACGATCGTAATCGGATGCTCGGGCACCATTACGACCCTGGCCACCATGGCTGCGGCCCGGGCCGGTATGTCCGAAGACAGCGGAGCGCGCAGTGCGAATCACAACAGCGGGAATGACAACAGTGAGAAAAGCAACAGTGAGAAAAGCAACAGTGAGAATGACAACGGCGAGAGTGGCAACAGCGCAGCCGGCGGATCACTAACGCTGACTAGTGACGAACTGGACGACCTTGTTCAACTCCTGATCGAAACAGCAAAGTCTGATCGTTCCGGCATTGTCGGGCTGGACGCCAAACGGGAAGACATCATCCTCGGTGGAGCCGTGCTCCTGCAGGTGGCTTTCGAGCTCTTTGACATTCAGTCCTTGACCGTCTCGCCCTTTGCACTGCGAGAAGGAGTGCTATACGACCGTCTTGAAACCGGTTTGAGCGGCCAGAGGCTGGCTGACCTGCGCCGGTCGAACGCATGGCGCTTAGCCCACCAACTCGATCCGGATGCCGTACACGCCGAAACCTGTGCCAAGCATGCGTTGACCTTGTTCGACAAGACAAGCGAGCTGCACAACTTCGGGTCGTGGGAGCGGCAGATGTTGGAAATGGCGGCCCTGGTCCACAATGTTGGCCTGTTTCTGTCTCATGCGGCCCATCACAAACACACGTACTACATCGTTCGAAACTCCGAGCAGCTGACCGGGTTCACCGACCGTGAGCTCGAACTGTTGGCTCTGGTTGCCCGCTACCACCGAAAGAGCCATCCTTCGATCAAGAAACACGTCGAATTCGCCCGGCTCGATGACGCTGACCGTCACAGGGTCCGTGTCCTGGCCGGCTTACTCCGGGTGGCAATCGGACTTGACCGGGGGCATAATCGGGCGATTTCGCAAATCACCGTCGACCATGGCGGCGACGGCCTGAAAATCACAGTGGCTCCCCGCGAGATCGGTTCAGATTTGGCTCTTGAGGTGTTCGCTGCTCAAGAACGGTCGAATCTACTGTCGGTGGCCTTGGATATACCGATTCGAATACTGGCTGGTCTCGACGGCGGCTCTACACAGTAATCGGATCCACGAACGTACAACGGCAGGAGTAAATCGGTGCGAGTCGCCTACCTGGTCAATCAGTACCCGAAGACCAGTCACAGTTTTATCCGGCGGGAAATTGCCGCTTTGGAGCGTCACGGCGTTGAGGTCGAACGCTTCACTATTCGTCGCGTGTCCGAAGCGCTGCCCGACGAGCGTGATCAGGCTGAGATCGTCAAGACAAGAGTTCTGCTTGACCGAAACAAGGTTCTCACCGAGTCGATGTTGACCGCGGCCGCCAGTCCCGCTGCGGTTGCATCAGCGCTGGCCGAGGCGACGACGTTGGCTAGGGCCGCTGGCACCAGTCGATCAAAGTACCTGGCCTATCTAGCGGAAGCGGCGACCTTGGCTTCGATGCTCAACGACAGCGGCATCAACCACGTCCATGCTCACTTTGGTACCAATTCGGCCACGGTGGCGTTGTTGTGGTCGATTCTGTCCGGCGGCACGTACAGCATGACCATCCACGGACCGGAAGAGTTTGACTCTCCGGCTGCGCTGAGCTTAGGACGCAAGGTGGCGTCTTCGTCGTTCACCGCTGCCATCACCGACTTTTGCCGCAGCCAGCTGTGTCGCTGGACGCCTTACGAGCATTGGGACAAGATCGTCAAGGTCCGCTGTGCAGTCGATGGAAGTTACCTTGCTGTTCCGCCTTCACCAATGCCGGAGCGTCAGCGGTTCCTTTTCATCGGGCGGCTGTGTGAGCAGAAGGCACCGATGCTGCTGCTTGAAGCGGCAATTGAGCTGCTGAAGTCCCGTTCGTTCGAGCTGGCGTTCGTCGGCGACGGGGAGTTCCGGCAAATGATGGAACAACGTATTCGGGCAGCCGGTGTATCGGATTCAGTTCAGATTTTGGGTTGGCGAAGCGGGGGTGAGGTTCGTGAAGAACTGGAACGGTCGCAGGTCATGGTGCTGCCCAGCTTTGCCGAGGGCCTCCCGGTTGTAATCATGGAGGCGCTGGCTATTGGCCGACCCGTCATCAGCACCACCATTGCTGGTATCCCCGAATTGGTGACTCATGGCGAAAACGGCTGGTTGGTTCCACCCGGGAATGTCGACGCTCTGGTTTCAGCCATGACGGCTGCGCTTGATACCCCGATGCCGCAGCTCGAAATGATGGGCAAGGCTGGCCGCCAAGCGGTGGAACGCAACCACAACGATGACATTGAGGCCGCCACGCTTATCGGCCACCTTGAGCAGACGATGGCCAACCAAGGTTGATCGACCTGTCGGTTCTCACGATTTGGTAGATTGCGCCACGCGGCGATCGCCGCAGCTGCCGACTACTTTGGGGTCGTCATACTGCGAGTGAATCGCAGCATCAGATCGCTGAACAAGGGCCCAGCCGCTGTCGTGACCCGCTCAGGTTCGAACCGGTGACGAATAGCCAGACCTTCGCAAATGGCCGTAGCCGCTACGGCCATGTCGTCCAAGGTGTACGGATCTTCGAGTTCGAGACTGTACATGTCAGAGGTGACTTGGAATAAGAAGACCAGCCGCTGGTGGACCATGTCGTAGCCCTGGCGTATCGCTTCGATCAATTCCGGGTCGGGGTTCTTGACCCCCCAGAATTGCAAGAGGATGTAGTAGTCCCAGCGAGCAACAAACGCCTCGAAGTAGGCGTTACCGGCTGCGGTGATCCACTGATCCATCGGAACATCGGTGGGCATTTCCGCTAGGGAGTCCCGTAGCAGGCGATCGTCGGCCCACTCGAGGTTCTTGGCCACGTGAATAGCCAGCTCATGGCGGTACTCGTCTTGGGAGTCCCAGATGTTGTAGGCCGCACCCGTGGTGAGGCCAACTAGTTCCAGAACGTCGGTGAGGCGAATATCGATGACCTGTCGCAGGCCATCAGCGACGAGAAGCTCTCTTCCGGCTTCAAGCAGCTTGTGTCTTGTATCGTCTTTTGTGGCTCTCATCATGTACTCACTTGTTACTTCAGGGTAGCGCGCCAGTGGTTGATCGGACGGCTAGTGCTTGGCGGTCAACATCTATTCTTCCGATTTGAATCATCGGTGTAGCCGTTTCGAGGTCGGGGGGAAACACGACGTCGGCGAGGTCGGCTGGCGTGGCGTCTCGATGCCGCTGGGCTAAGGCCCTGCAGAGGTCGAAAAGGGCAAACGGTGCCGACCTGGCGATTACGGCCACGGCGCTCTTCGGCTTCGTAACCCCACCGCTCGACGGCCCTATTCCCGGTGGGTTGTAGTCGGTGGCTGTATCCGGCCCGGATTGTGAAGCGATGTGGTCTGTGAGGTCGGGGTGATCCACGTCGTGCTTCAGCGTCAACTGTCGGAAACGCAACCTCAGTCCGGCCGCCCAATACACCCGGGTGACGTATTCGGCACAGTGCATGTAGGAGTCGCCATCTCCGGCCAGCTTGACCTGCTGGGTGACAAGCCGTCGAAGGGTTCGCTCTCTCAACGATCCGGCTTGCTGGCGCTCGGCAACACGAGCGGTGGTAACCGCTATAGCCAACACCACCATTCCCGCTGAGGGGTATGGGATTTGGTGCTGCGAGTATCGAGCGATCTGTTCAAGGACCGCGGCGACGTCGATGCCCTCGGGTCGGAAGACAGCAAGGGTTCCGACCCTGGCATGTCGATGGTGAAACTCATCAATGCTTGTCTCGGTGACCCCGTCGTCGTTCTTGAGCATGGCGAGGCGATAGTCGTACGACTCGGCGATGGAATCGTTGCCGGTTACCAGAGCCGCGTGGGTGTAGTCGCTTTTCAACCTGCGTTGGATGAAGCGGGACATAGCGGTGGCGCCGCCGACCAGAACCATGTCTCCCGGTTTCATAGTCGCCTTAAGCCAGCTCTGCACGGCCGCGTCGAGTTGAACCCGATCGTCGAAGGTCGTCACATGGGGCTCGAATACAGCCGTCATGAGCCCGACCGGCTCGCATCTGCCCTACTTGTCTCTTCGGTTCCACCCATGATCCTGGCACTCTTGCGATAGTGCTTGCCTTTTTCACTCCAATTTGGTTGAAGGAGTAATATTTTTATCTTATAGTATGTAGGGCCTACTCGGGGTAAATCAAAAAGCTTGCTGACCAGCTCCGAGCGAACTTGGGTGGTACGGATGATGGAGGACGCCAAACGGGCGACACCGAGGGAATCCCGGCCCCCAAAAAAGGCCAAGGGAGGTCGAGATGACTCAGGTCTCGATCTCCCTTTCTTTTTGGCCTCTGGCAGCCGCGGTTTGGCTAGCGGCAGTTGTGAGCGTCGTCGACTATTTAGGGGGCATTCTGATGCCGCCGTCGACGCGGATGGTTTCGCCGTTCATGTAGGGGTTGGTGATGCACTCCAAGACCATGAACGCTAGCTCCTCGCCGTGGCCCAGGCGCTTAGGGAACAGCACGCTCTGGCCAAGATGGGCCTTGAACTGATCCGATTGCTCGCCCTCGCCGTAAATCGGTGTGTCGATCAGGCCAGGGGCAATGGTGTTGACCCTAATGCCGGCCGCCGAAAGGTCTCGGGCGATTGGCAGAGTCATGCCGACCACACCGCCCTTCGATGCGGAGTAGGCGGCCTGACCGATCTGGCCGTCAAATGCTGCGGCCGACGCCATGTTGACCACCGCTCCCTTGGAGCCATCGTCATCGACAGAATCGGTTTGGGCCATGTGCGAGGCGCACTGGCTCAGCATGTTGAATGAGCCGATCAGGTTGATCTTGACGACCCGTTCGAACGCCGACAGGTCCATTGGGGTATTGGAGCGGTCGATGGTCCTTGCCGCCCAGCCGATACCGGCCGAGTTGACCAAGGCTCGCAACGGCCCCATTTCGGACGCAGCGGCCGCTGCGGTTTGTGCATCTTCGATGCTGGATACGTCGCACTTGACGAACAGGCCGCCCAGTTCCGAGGCCACCTCTTGGCCTCGTTCTTCGTTGAGATCGGCGACAACAACTCGTGATCCGGCGGCCGCCAGTTGACGGGCGCTGGCCTCACCGATTCCGGAAGCGCCCCCGGTGACGACCGATGAGCTTCCCTCGAGGTTCATACGTGGCATGGCAAAATTGTTCCTTGGTAGTTCCCTGCAGCGGATACTGCAGTGCAGGTGATTGATTCAGATTTGCGGGGTGGCTGACGTCGGTTTGGCCCGGCTACACCCTCTCAATGATGGTGGCGTTGGCCAAGCCACCGCCCTCACACATTGTCTGTAGGCCGAGGCGGCCGTCGGTCCGCTCAAGCTCGTTGAGAAGGGTGGTCATCAACTTAGTGCCCGAGGAGCCCAGTGGATGACCAAGAGCGATGGCGCCGCCGTTCACGTTGGTCTTGGACAGGTCGGCGTCGTGTTCTTGCTGCCAGGCCAGGACAACCGAGGCGAATGCTTCGTTGACTTCGAACAGGTCGATGTCGTCCATGGAGAGACCGGAACGCTGCAGGATCTTTTCGGTGGCCGGGATAGGGCCTTTCAACATGGTGACCGGGTCGGTTCCGACCACTGCGAAACTGTGGAACTTGGCCCGGGGCTTGAGCCCAAGTTCTTCAGCCTTCTGGCGGCTCATGATCAACATGGCTGAGGCGCCGTCGGATATCTGGGAGGAATTGCCGGCTGTGATCTTGCCGTCCTCTTTGAACGCTGGCTTGAGTCCGGCCAGAGTCTCCGGTGTGCTTCCCTCCCGGATGCCTTCGTCGCGGGTCATCATCACCGTCTCGCCGTCGATGTCGATTGGGACCGGAATGATCTCGTTCTCAAACCGACCTTCCTCGGTGGCCTGGGCGGCCCGGCGTTGGCTCTCGGCCCCAAAGGCATCGAGATCCTCCCGGGTGATTCCGTACTCATCGGCGATCATTTCGGCCCCGATGCCCTGAGGTGGGAGACCGGTGTCTTCATAGCGGGCCTGCATGTCGGCGGGGAACGGCCACCCCATCTCGCCCTTGACCACCGAAGCACCCATCGGAGTTCGACTCATGCCTTCAACCCCTGCGGCGATTACGACATCGTAGGCACCGGCGATTACGCCTTGGGCGGCGAAGTGCACGGCCTGTTGGCTTGATCCACATTGACGGTCAACGGTGGTAGCCGGAATTGACTCGGGCCAACCGGCGGCCAGCACCGCATTGCGACCGATGTTCAGTGATTGTTCACCAACCTGCATCACGCAACCCATAACGACGTCGTCGACGATGGCTGGGTCGATCCCGTTGCGTTCCTCAAGGGCTTTCAAGACATGGGCGGCCAGGTCGGCGGCGTGCCAATCCTTAAGCATGCCGTTTCGTTTACCGCCCGGGGTTCGGACGGCGTCGACGATCACGGCCTCGTTCATCATCATTGGATTAGAAGCAGGGTTGGTTGTCATTGCGTAATCTCTCTTTCGGGGGAGACGAGTGGGCAAACATTTTTTTGGAGGCGGACCAGCAGATTGGCCAGCGCCTGTCGTTCGTCGTGGTCGATGCCGTCGCGTAGCTGGGTCCTGATCTGTTCGTCGATCAGGGCTACCTTTTCGGCCAGTTCGACCCCGATATCGGTCGGGCTAACCAGCCAGACCCGGCGGTCCTCGGCGTCGGCTCGCCGTTCGACCAGGTTTCGTTGTTCCAGGCGGTCGATATAGGTACCGGCCGCGGCGCGGCCGATGCTCAGCCGTTCGGCCAACTCTGTTTGAG
This sequence comes from uncultured Acidimicrobiales bacterium, assembly GCA_938002965.1. Taxonomy (GTDB): domain Bacteria; phylum Actinomycetota; class Acidimicrobiia; order Acidimicrobiales; family SZUA-35; genus JAHELU01. The sequence continues at coordinate 166,490 of CALKZY010000014.1, forward strand.
TCATTGGGCCGAATAGGGCGAGGTACGCAAGTGAGCTGGCCATGTTGAGGTTCAGATCAAACGGTGCGAGAGCGTGATCGTAGGCCTGGCGTATGGTCCGAGCGGTGGCCATCAGCGTGGACTCGACTCGAATCCACGGCGGCGAATTTAGCTCGTGATCGTCGCCATTTTGCGGTGGTTGGCGCGCTGTGTGCGGGCTGGCGCCGTTGGAAGCTGGGTTGTCCACGGAATTGTATTGTTGCATACAGTATTTGGTATTACAACATAGTTGCGCTCACTATTTGCGCTGACAACATCCAGCGATCTGGACTCTCGCAAGCTCGACCGTGCTGTGAAGCTCGTGATCTAGGCGGCTGAGGTGACGCCCTCAAGGTCCAGCAGCCAGCGCTTGACGGCCAAGCCATAGTAGTAACCACCTAACGAGCCGTCTGCACGCAGCGCCCTGTGGCACGGCACAAATGGAGCGATCAGGTTTCGCCCGCAGGCGGTACCGGCCGCCCTCACAGCTTCCGGTTTGTCGGTTGTGGCCGCCAGCTCGGTATAGGTTGCCGTCCTGCCTGCCGGTATCGAACGGAGTCCGGCCCACACTTGCTGCTGAAGTGCTGTGCCAGGTTGGCGGGTGGTCACCCGATCGAGGGCGGAGGTGTCACCCTCTAGATAGGCGGTGATGTCGCCCTCGAAGGGATCGAGGCTGGGGACTTCAGTGGCATCGTCTGCTGCCACCCCCATCCGGTCTAGCAGATCGGACACCGGGCAGAATCCGGCGGCGGTAACGGCAGGGTCGTCGCCGACATCGGCCACCACGGTCAGCGGGCCGACGGGTGTCGGGTAGGAGCGATAGTTGAGCTTGGTGTTCATCGGATTGGTCCTCGCTTGACTGGGCGGTGGGTTGGTCTTGGTTCGTCCTGGCCGGCCTGGCGCCACAACGTCAAGGCGGCATAGGCCCGCCACGGACGCCACTGCTTGCTTCGTTCTGCCAGCTCGCCTCGGTTGAGGCCGAGAGAACGCTCCGCTGCCTGCACGAGAATGAGGTCGTTGTCAGGCCATCCGTCCGGGTGTTGGAAGGCCCGCATCGTGATGTACCCCGCCGTCCACGGTCCAACCCCTTTGATGGCCAGAAGGTCCTCGCCTGCCTTGTCGACGCCGGCGTCGTCGGTCAAATCAACCGATCCTTCAGCCACGGCTTGAGCCAGTGCTCGGAGCGTGTTGCGACGCGAGGTAGGCATGCCGACCTCGTCCAGTGGCATGGCCAGAAACTGTTCAGGGGTAGGGAAGTGGCCGACTGGCTTCGAGGTCTCGCCGCTTGATCCGGTTCCGGCCAGGGCCACCAGGCGGCCCAACGTTGTACGGGCTGCGGGCACGCTGATTTGTTGGCCGACAACAGCCCGAACCGCAATCTCGAATCGGTCGAACGCTCCGGGGAGGCGGGGGACCGGCTCGGTCATCAGTGGGGCCAACCGGCTATCGGACCGCAGCGCCTCGGTGACGGCTCCAACATCGGTGTCCAAGTCGCACACTTGTCGAAGGGTCGGTATCCACTGTGATAACGCACTGAGGTCGTCGATTGAGAACTCGACCCGCAGGCTGTTGGCAAGTCCGGAGCTGGTCGATGAGTCGGCGATCGAAACCTTTGCGGAGTCGAGCCCACCGAGTGTCACTGAGCCTTGGGGGAGCAGCCGAGTGAATGATGTTTCGTCGAAATGTTCGAGTCCCGCAATAGCTCGGTACGCCAGGAAGCTGTGGAGTTGCGGCCAGTCCAAGCCGCCTCGGGCCGGTAGCTGGAGCACGAGTGAGGTCGGTCGGTTTGGTTCGGGGCGTGGTCGGCGTCGTAGCTCGCTAGGGGTGGCGTTGAAGGCTTGTTTGAAGACGTCGTTGAACTGCCGGATACTGGCGAAACCCGAAGCAAAGGCGATGTCGCTGACCTGTAGCGAGGTCTGATCTAACAGCGTTCGAGCCAGGGAAAGTCGACGAGTCCTGGCCAACTGGACCGGACCGGTCCCCAGTTCGGCCCTCAACTCACGCCGTAGGTGTCGCTCGCTCACGCCGAGTCGGTTGGCCAAATCACCGACGCCTTGGTGATCGAGTGCTCCTTGGTCGATGAGGCTGACTGCTCGGCCGACCAAGTCTTGGCGTCGGTTCCATTCGCGGTGACCGGGCGCCAACTCCGGCCGGCACCGTCGGCAGGGACGGAAGCCGGCATCAATGGCGGAGGCGGCGTGCTGGTAGAAGCGGACGTTGACCGACCGCGGCGTGCGGGCCGGGCACGAGGGCCGGCAGAAGATGCCGGTGCTGGTTACTGCGGTGTAGAAGCGTCCATCGAAGCGAGAGTCTCGTCGGGAAATGGCCGAGTAGCAGGCGTCATGGTCGAGGCGGTGGCTGATGTTGGTGTCGCTTGCTGCGGCTCGGCCGGGCGACGGGGCCGATCTTTCGGGCGGCAGGGGCGTTTCACTCATACGATCTAGTTTTACCCCAGCTAGAAGCTCATTGCTGGCGGTAAACGGACACAGCAGTCGTTGGACTGTGGCGGCCATGACCCGACTCTGTGTCGCCATCCAATACACTACGGCCAGATGGGAAATCCCTCTCCGGTGGAGGCTCTACGGACTGTGCCGCTTCGAGCGGCGACAGCGTCAACGAAAACACTGTTTGCGGTGTTGGCGATGGCGTTTGTGGTTGCCGCATGCACTTCTGACGACGAAGGTGACAATGCTTCGGGTGCACAGTCGGCCCCGGCATCACCCAGGGCTGCGACTGAACAACTGATCAGTGGTCAGATGGCTGACGTCATTGGGCTTGGCCCGTTGGCAGTCACCTGTCCTGACATGTCGGAGGCCACGTCCGGCGAGGTGTTTCAGTGCTCGGCAATGACTGAGCAGCAGACAACCATTAACGTTGCAGCGGAGATCATGCCTACCGGCCAGGTCGACATGTCGACCACAAACGTGATCACGGCTGAAGCAGTGGAGAGTTTCGAGCAGGCCGCGGTGGATGCCTTGAACACCACCTTGGCTGAGCCATTGGCCTACGACGCTATGGAGTGCGGCTCCGCTTCCATCGTCCTCAATTCGGACAACACGACGGTGTGTGGTTTGTTCGATCCGGCAACCGAGGCGACCTTCGATGTCACGTTGACCGTCTCTGATTTGGAGAACCGCAAGTTCAGTCTTGCCGTTGCCGACCTGCCTCGCCGCTAACGGCGGTGCCTCCGAACCGGTCAACCAATTCGGACGAGGCGAACGCTGTCGATCAAATTGCCGACCGACCCTACGTCCATCGCACTCAAGGTGATCGTTAGCGTAGTTTCGCCAGCTTGCACTGCGTACTCATTTCGGTGATTCAACCAACCTCCACTCTGAACGACAAAGGTCTGAGGATTCCCGCCGTTCATGGCCACTGACACTGTGTTGGTCGGGGCGGTTCCCCGGTGCCGATGATCAAACGACAACTGGTACCGAGCGCCGGGAACGACAGGCACAGACTGGCTGATTGTGTTGGCCGCATCACCATTGAGCTCAATGAAATGCCGACCATCGGTTGCGCCAATCTGAAGGTAGGTGCTCTCCAAGGTTTCGATGACATTCCCTTCACGAGATGAGGTCCAACCCTCTTGCGCAACGTCGAACAACATGCCATCGGGCAAGATGACCGACTCAAAACTTCCATTAGTCAACAAGTTGGTGCCGGGTAGTCCGGGGAGAGTGGTGGTGGTGCCGGGGAGTTCGGGAACGCTGGTGGTCCCAGGCGCTTCACCGTTGACTTGTGGCAGGACGGGGGTCTCGTCATCAGCCTGCTGATCGGGACTTTGAGTCTGACTCGCTGAGGTGCTGGTCTGTGCCTGGTCTAGTGATTCGGCGGTGGTCTGAGATCGACCGTTTGGCTCTGCGGCTGTCGTGTCAGTTTGGGCTGACGGTTGGGAGGTGGTTGAAACCGAAGGCCCGGCTGCATCATCGGAGCCACTCCGTTGTTGGGTATCGGTAGTGGTCGATGTCGTCGACTGGCCGGTGACCTGGAGCTGCTGGCCCGGTGTGCTCGCTCTTCCGGGGACGAACGTCGACGTGCCGGGAATCGTTCCGAAAAGAAGATGGCATGGCAAGGAGAAGCTCTCGAGACCGCTATTGGTCAGGGTACGACATCCCAGTGGGTTCGACCAAAGGAGTCTCCCACTGTTCTGCTTCCTGAGGTCGTCGATGGCCGGTTGCTCCGTGGGTGCGAATGAGGTGAACCTGTCCTGGGTGGCAGATGTAATCAGTCGGATGCCGCCAACGAGCAGCACTGCGGCCAAGGCTGCCGCCAAGAGGATTCGAAGGCGGCGCAGCGCCCGATGTTGGAGCTGATAGACGGCGTTTGGGTTTATTCCAAGCTCTACCGCCAGTTCCTCGACCGACTTTTCGTGCAGGAATCGGCCCACAATGACGGTAGCTTGCCTGTGCGGCAGCTGGTGTAGCGCTTCGTCGAGTCTGATAGAGGTGTCCAGATCGGTGCCGTTTGCCACCGCCGGAAGCTCAATGTTTGCCGGATTGACCGGGAAGTCCGGCTTCAGCCGCCGAAGATCGTCGACGGTATGACCGTGGGCTGCTCGGTAGACGTAGGACTTGACGATTTTCTCCTGCCGCAAAGCCGTGGCGGAGAGATTTCTGACCGCGTCGTAGACGGCCAAGTTGGCCACTCCCTCCGGATCGGGGGCACCGAGACGATCGGCGTATCGGGCCAATGCCGGACCGAAGCGGAGGTACACGGACTCGGCGGCGCGCTCTCGCGCCACGTCGTTCTGCGACTCGAGGTCAACGCCGTCGACAGTTGAAGACTTCAACCGGCACCTCCACCATTATCGCTTCGCCGAATGCCACCTGTGCCACCTGTGAATGCAACTGGCGTTGGTCGACCCACAGAGTCGCCAGTTCTTTGCCGGTCTTGATGCAGCCTGTCCGAAGAGAATGTACAGGTCGATGACCGCGGTGCCAGACAGGTATTTCTACCTATGGGATCTGAGAATAGTGAACAAATACGAACGCGTGCAGGCAAGCAGCTTGTCTTGAAAGAATTTCCGAAAATAGTACGGGAGGCGTAAGAAATCCCATCTGATCTACGACCCAACGTCGATCCGAAAATTTCGGGGTCGATGGTCTAGCGCTTGACGGCCGATAGCTAACGTCGTCGCTCAGCTTGTTAGAAGGTGGATCTAATGTCGGCGGTCTGTGATTGGTTTCGGTGGCGCTGGAGCGCAGGAGTGGCAGCGTTGCTGTTAGGTCTAGGTTTGGTCTTCGGGTCGCTGGCGGTCAGTCCGGCTGCAGCCGACGTCGGCGGAGCGATCCGCCCCACGCACTCGGGATTGTGCCTCGACGCCGAAGGCGATTCGACGGCGCCGGGATCGGCCATCGTGCAAGACTCCTGCGATGGGAGCGATGGTCAGTCCTACCGTCTCCGCAGAATCGGCGGCGGGCTGGTCGAGATTGTCAACGTGGCAAATGGCCTCTGCATTGGTATTGCCGATGCGGCAACCCAACCTGGTGCGCCTGTACGTCAACGTGACTGTGATGGAACATCCAGCTCACTGTTCCAACTTGATCAGTTGGAGGGTCGCGGCCGACTGCAGGTTCAGCACACGGCCATGTGTCTTGACATTCGGGCTGCGTCGACGCTCGCAGGCATCGACCTGCTCCAGTGGCCGTGCCACGGGCTGGCACACCAGACATTTGATTGGCAGCCGAATTCGAGTGCGCCAGTGGTCCTCCCAGGCGAGGATGTGAGTCGTCCGGTGTTGCCGGTGATGATGTTCCGGTGTTGCCGGGTGTTGCCGGTGATGAGGTTCTGGTGTTGCCCGGTGCGTCGGATCAGCGGGTCCCCGTGCTTCCGGGTGAAATAGCGGTGGCTGAGGAGAACCCAAGCCCAGTTGTTCCGTCGCTTCAGGGAACTGGTGACAATCTCGATAAGCACCCGACCGGTGTGTGGGGGCCAGTGGTGGAAATCGGTCTTGTCCCAGTGGCTATGGCTAATCTGCCTTCCGGCGACATCCTCATGTGGTCGGCCTACGAGGAGATGATGTTCGGCGGGTCTAACGGCTATACGCAAACGGTCGTCTTCCATCCTGACACCGGATCAGCTCGCAGCCGAACAGTGAGTGAGACCCAGCACGATATGTTCTGTCCTGGCATCGCCAATATGCCTGACGGCCGCGTGATGATCACCGGCGGGTCCAATGACGCCGAGGCCTCGGTCTACAACCCGGCGACCGGTAGCTGGGAGGACGCAGCAGACATGAACGTCGGGCGCGGCTATCACTCAAACGTGGCGTTGGCCGATGGATCGGTCCTCGCCGTGGGTGGCTCGTGGAGCGGTGGCATTTCAGTGAAAGACAGCGAGGTGTATCGAGATGGCCAATGGGTGAGACTGCCGGGCATTCGTGGTGGTGGTTCGTTGGCAACCAACGACCTGCAGGGCCAGTACCGCTCGGACAATCACATGTGGCTGTTTACCTGGAAGGGTAATAGGGTCTTTCATGCTGGGCCGGCCCGCACAATGCACTGGTTGGACACGGCCGGGCAGGGCTCGGTTGTTGCCGTGGGAGCCAGAGGTATCGACGGCGACGCCATGAACGGAAACGCTGTCATGTTCGACAGCGGAAAGATCCTGACCACCGGCGGCGCGCCGAACTACAACAGTGGGAGCGCAACCGGCAACAGCCACGTGATCGATCTGAATGCAGGTGGAATGGCTCGCCAGGTTGAGAGCTTGGCTCACCCCCGGGCTCAACACTCGAGTGTGGTTCTGCCGTCTGGTGAGGTTGTTGCGCTGGGCGGCAAGAGTCGGATCCGCCTGTTCGACGACCGAGATTCGGTGATGGTGCCGGAGCTATTCGATCCGGACACCGAGACATGGAGTTCGTTGGCCCCAATGTCGGTTCCCCGTAACTATCACAGCGCCGGGCTTTTGCTGAACGACGGCCGGGTGCTGGTAGGCGGTGGGGGCCTTTGCGGTAACTGCTCGGGGCATCCGGAACGTAACCATCCTGACGTTCAAATCCTGACGCCCCCATATCTCCTGGACTCAAGCGGCCACCTTAAGCCGCGACCGGTTCTTGCTGATGTTCCAGCCGTTGCTGACTATGGCCAGAACGTCAGCGTAAGCGTGACTGGTGGTGTAGCCGAGTTCGCACTAGTTCGACTAAGCAACTCGACGCACTCCACCAACAATGGTCAACGGCGGATCCCAATTGAGTTTGTTGCGAACGATGACGGCCGCCTGCAATTAGACATGCCCGACGATCCGGGTGTCGCCCCGCCGGGTTCATACATGTTGTTCGCCCTGGACTCCAGCGGCACACCGAGTGTGTCTGCGAACATCATGCTGGGCTAGCACCGGTTGTGTGCTGGACCAGTCGCCAGGGGCCACCGCCCCCCGGCGATTTGAAGCAATCGACTGAGAGTCCGGCATGCAAATAGCGCTGGAATGTCAGGGGTTCGTAGGCATGCAAGAAGTCGGTTGACATCTTCGAATAATGGCGGCGGCCTGCGATACGGCTGACTGTCTTTGGCCCCGTGCCGTTCGGCCGGGGTCGCGCAGAATAGCAAAGGTGGAGAAATGCAAATAGTGGTAGAGCGGCCGTCGCGGCCGTTGACGGGCGGTCGTGAGCCGACGAGGTCAGTATTGGCGGCTGCCATTTTGGCCGTAGCCGGCGTGCTGTGTGTGGCGGTGTGGTCGCTTGCCAGTTCGAGTTCCGACAACGGTGCTGTATCGGTTGTTGGATCTGGTGTAGTCGATTCCGACCCACTGGTTGCCTCGCTGGCCGTCGCCGGTCAGCAGGCGAAGGTTGAGATTGGCAACAGCTATGGCGGTTCTTGGGTGAACGATGCCGGTGAGCTTCAGGTGTCGGCTACCTCGCCTGATGCACTTGCAGGTGCTGTGTCCGATGGCGTGGTCGGCCATGTTGTTGACTTCACGTCAGCCGAATTGGCCGGCGTCGTTGACACGTTGAATACCGATGTGCTGTCGCCCGATAGCCTACTCGACTCGTTGTCGACGGGTTGGGCTGTCGATGTGGTCGAGAATCGTCTGGTGATTGAGACCGACGATCCGGGTGCAGTGTTCAGTCTGCTGGAGTCGCTCGGAGTTGACGACCGCATGGTTCGGTTCGTGCCCGGCGTAGATCGAGAAATGCTTCAACCAGGGTCCCCCATCCACGACGCTTACGCCGACAAGTTCGGCTGGGCCGGTTGGTCCGTAGGGGCAAACCCTGGGATAGGTTGCAGCATGGGGGTGCCGGTAGTTGGTGGCTTCATCAGTGCCGGGCACTGCGCCATGAACGACGGTGACCTCATCGGCTTCGTCGGTATTGAGGACACAGTAGGTCGGGTTGAGTCGACGATCCTGCGGGAAATGAGAGACGCCGCATTCATCCGATTGGATGCTGGCCGTGTGGTGAGTCCAATTATTCCGGGGACAGCCAGCTTTGGGCCTATAGAGATTCTTGGCGTAGCGGAGGCACCGGTCGGGGCTGAGGTCTGCAAAGTCGGGCTGATGACCGGCCGGACCTGCGGAAAGATTGTCTCACGCAATCATTCGATCCTGATTGGGAAGCACCAGGTTTTTGGGTTGATCGAGACCGACATTTGTGCGAGCCAAGGCGATTCTGGCGGGGTCCTCATGTGGGGGAATCAAGTCCAAGGAATTGTGTCGAGCGGCGGTCAAGATGGTGGATGCAAAAGCCAGTACCAGCCGATCAACCAACTGCTTGAGCGTTTCGGCGTCGACCTTATGACGCCCAACGGTCCCGTGCCTCGTCTCGCGAACTACGAACCGGTGGCGAAAACAGCGGACGAGGCACTAGCGGCTGCAGGCGGCGCCGCTCTGCCCGGTTCGGGCGGTACAGCAAATCCAGCGATGGTAGTTACGCCGGATTCTAGTGATGTTCCGGTGTTGCCTGGTGTGGGTGCGCCTGTTGTGCCGCCGGTGGATAATGCTGTTCCGGTGTTGCCTGGTTCGGTGACTCCGATTGAGCCGTTGGCACCGCAGGAGTTCGACGGCTCAGCCGTGGCCATTCCTGCAGGTGGTGGCCTTCCGGGGAACCCGGTGCCGGTGTCGCCTGCGGGGCCGGTCAGCGATTTGAACGTGAATCTGCTTGTTAATGGTGGGTTTGAGTCGGTTATTCTTCCAGACGACACCTTGCTCGATGTTGCGCAGGTTGGTTGGGTGTCTTCTCGTGCTGGCAATGTGATCGAGACGTGGGAGGGTGCTTATGAGCGGGTTGGTGCTCAGGAGGGTCGTCATTTGATTGAGCTGAATGGTGATGGGCCTGACTCGATCAGCCAAACCATTGCGTCGATGCCGGGCTCCTATTATCAGTTGACGTTCCGGCATCGTGGTCGAGTTGACATTGATCGGGTCAAGGTGACGATCAACGGTCTTGATGCTGGTGTGTCGGAGGCGGCTCCGGGTGTATGGAGTACGTTTGTCACCCAGTTTGCTGACACGAACTCCACGATCACGGTGCAGCTGACGTCGTTGGACGAGGGAACGTCGGTTGGGAATCTGATTGATGATGTGCAGTTTGTGAGAATCAGCTAGCTACGGCTGCGCGAAGATCGCCATCGGGCATTGTTGTGTTGGTGGCGCTGACGTTTAGGTGATGTCGAGTGGTGGTTTGGTCTACAGCACTTTGAAGTGGACCGACCGCCGCTCGACGTCAACATCCTCAAGTTTGAGTGTCACGACCTGGCCTAGGGAGAGGTCGCCGGCCGGAATGGCGGCCACTATGGCCGGTTCTCGCACCTGAATTCGGGCCTCGTTGCGGCGGTTGGCGGCGTCGACTACGACCCCGTCGAACGACTCGCCCAGACGGCACTCCATGACCAGGGCTTCGGTCATGTCCAGCAGTGTTCGCTCCAATGCCGACTCCCGCTGTCGGGCTTGTCCCATTAATGACGGCAGCTCATCCAGCGCTTCAACGGCCCAAGCTGGCGGGGTGCGGTCGTTGACGATGGCCAACAGGATTTCGTTTCCGAATCGGTCGACGAGCCGCCGCAAAGGTGCGGTCACATGGGAGTAGACAGAGGCGATGGCGCCGTGTTCCGGGTGCTCGGGTGGGTCACCGTCGAACCCGACATAGCCTGCTCCTCGGAACAAGCGGGTGCACTGCAACAAGAAAGCGTTGGTGGCCGGAGTGTCCGGCTGAATGGACCGAACGTAGTCGGCGTAGTCGGTGCCGTCGGGCCAACTCAGCTCCAAGGCAGAAGCGATTCGGCGAAGTTGATCGATGTCTTGATCTGCCGGTGGTGGCAACGTTCGGACCACACCGATTCCAGCGTCAAGCATGGCTTGGCCGGCCACGATTCCTGTCAGCAGGGAGATCTGGGCGTTCCAGCCTTCAACCGCCAGAGTCTGGTCGAAAGCCAACGAATACTGTCCGTCGGCGGGCTCGATGATCTCCTGGGCTGGAAGGTTGAGGCTAACGCCACCGCGCAAAGCCTCTTGTTGTTGTCGGGCCCTACCCACTTCAGCCAGGAGTCGAAGTGTTTCATCAACCGAACCGGGAGATGGGGAACGTCCATCGGCAGCAATGGCGGCGATCCGACGATCGGCCTCGCTGTAGCTGATGGCTTCCCGCACCTGGACGGTGGCCCGTTCCAGGTGCCATTCGATCACGGCTCCTGCGGGATCGAGGTCGATGCGCCACAACAAGGCAGGCTTCTCGGTGCCGGCCAGCAGACTGGCTCGATCTTCGCTCAGAATCGGCGGATGTAGCGGAGCGCGACCGTCGGGGGAGTAGAGGGTGGTACCGCGGCGTCGGGCTTCGGCATCGACCAAGCCGCCGGGACTGAGGAAGGCGGCAACATCGGCAATGGCGTAGCGCACCTGGAACCCGCCACCGGGCAGCGAGTGGATGGCTAACGCCTGGTCGAGGTCGGTGGCGCCCGGCGGGTCGATGGCCACAAGTTCCAAGTCCTGGGCGTCAACGCGATCAGTGGTGGCCAGCGTCGCCGGGGTGACGCCGTCAGCCAAGCTGGCTTCGGCTTCGTCCAGAACACTGGCGGGGAACTCGGTGGGAACGTCGAGTTCTTGGCGGATCTTGTTGAAGGCCTTGGCAAAGACGGTGGGTGCTCTGAGTACGACTGGGGCCACGGTCAGGCGCCTCCACTTTCGGTTGGTCGGCTGCCGTAGAGTCCGATTGAGTCAGGTTGATCATCCGGTCTCCCAGTGGTGACTCCCTGCAGACCCAGAGCATCGAGAAGCTCGGGTTTGGCCTGGTAGCTTTCCGCCTCGGTAGGAAACGCTCCGCTGCGCACGTCGTTGGCGTAGGTGGCTAAGGCGTTGACCTGATCGTCAAAGGCCGTGCCATAACGTCGAACGAAGCGAGGCTTGAATCGATTCTCCAGGCCGATGAGGTCGTGGTAGACCAACACCTGGCCGTCGGTGGCAGGGCCGGCGCCTATGCCGATGGTCGGTATTGAAAGCGCTTCGGTCACCAGCTTGCCGACGACGTCAGGAACACCCTCAATTACCAAGGCGAAGCAGCCAGCTTGCTCCAGGGCTTTTGCTTCGTCGATCAGCCGATGGACGGCCGCTGCTCGGCGGCCTTGGATTTTGAATCCACCCATCACATTGGTGGATTGTGGTGTCAGGCCGACATGGCCGACCACCGGGATCTCGGCGGCCGAGATGGCCTCGATGGCCGGGATGCGATTTACGCCACCCTCCAACTTGACGGCACCGGCACCGGCACGAATGAGTTCGGCGGCGTTGACTACCGTGTCGGTGGTGGACACGTGAAAGCTCATCCAGGGCATGTCGCCCACGATGAGCGCAGTTGGTTTGGCCCGCGCCACCGCAGCAGTGTGATAGGCGATGTCTTCGACCGTGACCTGCAGCGTGTCGTCGTAGCCCAAAACCACCATGGCCACCGAGTCCCCGACCAGAATCATGTCGACGTCGGCTTCGGTAGCAACACGAGCCGAAGGGGCGTCGTAGGCGGTCACCATCACAATCGGGGCGGCACCGGCACTGCGTTTCGACGACCGGAAGAACGGTACCGTGCGCTTGCGCAAGTTGACGGCCGGTTTGGTCGCCTTGGTGCCTTCTGTTGGTTTGTTGTTGCCAGATGCCATGAGTTGTGCCCCGGCCGGGTCAAAAGACCTTGACCGTTCGGTTGTCGATCAGTCTGGTGGAGCCCAGATAGGCGGCCACTAAGAGTTGTGTCGTAGTTCCTAACCGTTCAGGCCGGTCAAGAGATTCCGGATCCACCACCGCAGCGTAGTCGAGACGGGCTCGGGGTTCGGCCGAGAAGACCTCGGTCATGGCTGCTTCCACCTCGGTCGGGTCGGAAGTTCCGGCTTGGACCGCGTCTGCGCCGGCCGCTAGAGCTCGGCTAAGTACGACTGCGGCCACTCGATCTTCGGGGGAGAGATAGATATTGCGGCTGGACATCGCCAGCCCATCCGGCTCCCGAACAATGGGACATCCGACGACGTTCACCGGCATGGACAGGTCGGCCACCGCACGTCTGATGATGGCCAACTGCTGGAAGTCCTTCTCTCCGAAGTAGGCCGAACACGAGCCGATGATGTTGAACAGCTTGGAAACCACAGTGGCCACTCCGGTGAAGTGGGTGGGGCGGGTTTCGCCGTCCCACTTGGCCGACAACTCGGCTACCGAAACTGACGTCAACACTGCTCCGTGGGGATACATCTCTTCGACCGGGGGAACGAACAGAACATCGACCCCGGCTTCGGTAGCGATGTAACGGTCCCGGTCTAGATCTTTGGGATAGGCGTCAAGGTCTTCGTCTGGAGCGAACTGCAACGGGTTCACGAAGATGCTGGCCACCACCAGGTCGTTGGCCTCCCGGGCCGCCCGAATTAGGGAGGCGTGGCCATCGTGCAGGTAGCCCATGGTTGGTACGAAGCCGACCGATTCGCCACCGGCTCGAGCCGAGTCGGTGATGGTTCGGATATCGGCCACCGTGGTGATGATGCGGCATCGATCATCGGTTGTTGAGCGCTCGTTGTCGTTCGAGGTCATGATGGTTTGAGGCTAGTGCCGGTCGGTCCGCTCGGCGCCCGATGGCTGGGGTCGAGCCGCCACAGTGGAAGGACTGGCAGGGTCGTCCATCGCCGCCAGGCGCTTGGCTTCGGTAGCCAAGAGCCCATAGAGCGGCCGTTCTTCAGCTGGCAGGTCGGACAGATGGGCTTGGATCGTCTCGTTGTCTCCACGAGCTGCTGGTCCGGTCAGTGCGGACTTAGCCGATCCGGCTTTGATGGTCTCGAGCGTTGATGCCATTAAGTCCCAATATCGGTCGACCGGGATGCCAACTGAGGCGGCAAGTCGCTCAACTTGGCCGCACAACACCGTCAAGTGGTTGGCGGCCACCGCAGCGGTGGCGTGATATCTGGTGCGCTGGTGGTCAGGAACTTCAAAAGGCTCTCCACCCAGAGCGTCGACCAAGTCTGCAACGATTGGTTCGCCGGCGACGGCAAATGCAATGCCGCTTGTCAATCGCCGTGCAGCCGTGATCGGGTCGGGCAGCGATGCTAAGGGGTGAATGGACGCCACTCGGTCGTGGGGCCGGAGCACAGCCAGAGTCTTGGCCCCCGCCATATGGGCGACCACTGCTCGGGTGGGGGTCACTGATGCGGCCACGTCGGCGATGTCATCGTCAGGTACGGCAATGATCAACAGATCCACGTCGGCGGCGGCGTTGCCGACGTCGTCCGAGCGGCCGTAGGTTGCGGCCAGGTGCCAACTTGCTCCGGCGCCGGGTGCAACGCGCAGCGCCTCGATGAGACCACGACCGGCCCGACCGGGCCCTATAACGCTGTAACGGAGAGTTTCGCTCACTAGTGGGAGCGTAACTTCTCCTCCATCATGACGAAGATCTCCGTCAAGGATTGTTGATGCTGTCTCGGAATCGGATCGATAAACCGCTGACGGACGTTGGCGTCATGAGCAGGCGTGGCTGCTTCGAGCGCTGAAGCGCCCTGTTCGGTCAGCGTGGCCCAGAGACCCCGACGATCGTCGGCGCATGCCTGACGTTCGACGTATCCCACTTCGGTCAATCGGTTTATCCGATATGTCAGCCTGCTTCGGGAGACCAGAACCTCATCGGCGAGATCGCTCATACGCAGCCGTCTGTCTTGGGCCCGGGCCAGCGAGAACAAGATCTCGTGGTCTGTCAGCGTCAGACTGCTGTCGACCTGAAGGCTTTCGTCCAGCGCGTCGGTCAGGCGAACGCTGACGGCAAGGAACGACCGCCACAACAGAAGCTCGTCGTCGGTCATTAAGGACTGGTTTTCGGCGGTATGGCTGCTCATCTTCCCTCCCCCGCTGAATTGCAGTCAGCGGGCCTGGCAGCTGGGGCACCATGTAGTAGTGCGACCATCTAATACGACAGAGTCTAGTAGATAATTACATCGAAGGCAGACTTGACCGCCCCGGCCGTAGGTCGTGAGGGTAAATTGATTACTGCCAGTACCACCATCCGCGGTTCGATAGTCTCTTAGCGTGGTGCCACGATTGTCGATTCCGAGAGCCAGAACCTCCTGGATAGCAACCAACAGTCGCTCGGAGCGCTCTAAACCCAGACGACGGATCTTTGGGTTGATCTTGGCCATCCACAGCGCTTCATCGGCATAGATGTTGCCAACGCCGGCGATCGGACGCTGACTGAGAAGGTTGGTTTTGAGGTGTCGGCGACTCCGGGAAAGCAGCCGATGGAACAGGCGACTGTCCAAGTTCGGGTCGAATGGTTCAGGGCCAAGATGGTGCAGCGTCGGCATCGCCTGATACTGCCCGGGCGGGACCACATGAATACGGCCGAATCGTCGGATGTCGTGGAACGTCAGCGTGTGTCCATCATCCAGAAGCCACCATGCACGCAGATGCGGGTGGTCAAGGTCAACACCAGCGTGATCAGAGTGGAGCTGGAGTCGGCCGGTCATACCGAGGTGCACCACCAACTCCATCGGCCCGTCGCCGCTTCGGGCCAACTCGGGCTCGACTGAGGCAATGAGAAACTTGCCTCGCCGAGTAAGGTCGACGAACCGGTAGTGGTCGATGGCCGTAGCCGGTGTGAACTTGGCCGACCAATGAGCGTCGGACTGGCGGATCGTGCGACCCTGCAGTCGCGGAGCGAGATCCCGGCGGATCGTTTCGACTTCTGGAAGTTCCGGCATGAAGACTCGTTCCAGCAGGGGGTCTCAGGAACCCATGTTCAAGCCGTCACCGGTGAGTGACAACCTGGGTCCGTAGGCGGGGGCACGGCCGCTGGACTTGGCCAAACGAATGACCCTCCAACGGTGACCTCGGTAGGGTTCCAAGAGCTCCAGCATGCGATCGTCATCAGCCCTGGGTTCCTTGGCCAGCATCCAGGCGACAGTGTTGGGGATGTGGAAGTCGCCGACCGGAACAGCATCGGCATCGCCGTAGGCCACCGCTGTCGCCATGGCTGCGGTCCACGGCCCGATGCCACGAATCCGCTGCATTCGCAGCTTGGCCTGGTCAAGTGTGCGATCTCCCAAATGGCTGATCCGGGGAAATTCCCTGGCCACCCGAAGCAGGGTCTCAGCCCGCTTCCGCTCAACACCGAAACGGTGAAACTCGTAGTACCCCATTTCGGCCACCCGATCCGGACTGGGAAGCACCCAGCCACGCCGCGGGCCGGGAGCGGCCTCTCCGTAGTTTCGGGCCAGCAGTCGTCTGGCCTTCACCGCATTGGCCACCTGGACCTTCTGGCCAAAGACGCCTCCGACAAGGGCATCCCACAAGATGTCAGTTCGAGCCAGCTTGAATGGCTTCCGCCGCCAGATCTCCCGCACTGGCCCCTGCGGATCGAAACCGGTTAGATCATCGTCGGCTCCGAGGAGCCGTGGCGTCTGGTTGACCATCCACTGGGCTCCTGGGCCCCATGCCCGAGCTCGCACCTGGTCTTGGGACAAGCGCTCCATGTTCAAGGTCCCCGGTCCATCGGGAGTGCGGGTGACCCACCAGAGTTCGGTTGGGCCGACCATGACGGGCAACTTCGCACCGCGAACAGTGTCCTTGACGTTCAGGGTCGAAGGGATTTCTACTACGGCTTCGACATCGCCGGTTGCCGACTCGGTCACACCTTCGAGGCTACTGCAGCGCCGACCGACTCGATTAGCTCCACAAGGACTGGAGCATGACGTCGACTTCGTCAGCCACCCCCACGTTGGACAGTTCTGGGCGTAGGACGCCACGCTGGTCGGCGGCGTTGAGATTGAGATCCTGCTCGTCAAAAAGGTCACGAACCGGCTCAAGGAACCGACTGAGTTGAGCGAAATGGTGGCGGTCACGCTGGATGGTTCTGTGCACGTGATAGCGCAAGGGGAAGGTGATCGTCAGCTCTTCGCGCGCTCTGGTGACGGCGACGTACAGCAGCCTTAGTTCTTCGGCCAGGCCGTCGGCATCCTCGATAGCCATGTCGGATGGGATGTTTCCGTCGGCTACGTGGATGGTGTAGACCGACCGCCACTCAGAACCTTTGGCTGAGTGAATGGTGGACAGCGTAAGCCAGTCGTCGTCAAGATGAGGCGGCCCGGCAAGGTCACCGGTGCGCTCGGGAGGGTCGAGGGTCAGCTCCACCAGGAAGCGGCTGCGTTCGCTGTACTGACGGGCGGTAACCGCCAACTGATCCACGTCGGCCAGTCGGGCGTCAGGGTTCTCGTAGCGAAGAGGGAAGAGCAGTCGACAGTACTGCTTCAGCCGGTCGATCTGCTCTGACGGTGGCTGATCAGCCCGACAGTCGGCCAGTGCTTGGCGAAGCTCGGCTGCCTGGTCGGTAGCTGATGCCGGCATCCGGCCAATGCCGTCGACAAATCGGGCCAGAGCGTCAGCCTTCGGCTTGGTGACCCGCAATTCGTCCATGAGCCGTCGGACGGTGGCCGGACCGACGCCGTCCAGCCCTAACAACACGCGCCGCCAAGCCGGTCGATCCTCAGGGTTCTCAAGGATGCGCAGGAGACTCAACACGTCTTTCACGTGGGCCGCTTCAAGGTATTTGAGCCCGCCATACTTGACGTACGGAATGTTCCGGCGCACCAGCTCTAACTCCAAGGCATCACTATGGTGCCCGGCCCGGAACAACACTGCCTGCCCTTTGAGCTCGATCCCACGCTCGCGAGCGTCCAGGATTCGTTCGGCCACCACCTTCGTCTGCTCGGTCTCGTCGTAGCAGGTGACCAGCGATGGCCTAATCCCTCCGTTGCGGTCGGTCCAAAGCGTCTTTGAATATCCCTGCGTAGGGCCCTCGCCCTGATCGTCGCTCTGCTCTTCGTTCTGGGCCAGCAGAGCGTTGGCCACCTCAAGGATCGGGGTGGTGGAGCGGTAGTTCTGCTCCAGAGTGATCAAACGGGTTCCCTTGAACGTGTTGGGGAACGACCACATGTTGGCAACTGTGGCCGACCGGAACCCGTAGATAGCTTGTGCGTCGTCGCCGACGACACACACTTGGGTGTCATGTCCGCACATGCCTTTGACGATGTCGGCTTGGATGGGATTGGTGTCTTGGTACTCGTCAACCAGAATGTGGTCGAACAGACAGCGCAGCGCCTCACCAATGGGACTGGCCGTCAACCCGCGCCAGTAAAGCAACAGGTCGTCGTAGTCGAGAACATGAGCCGATCGCTTGTGAGTGGTGTAGGCGTTGAACAGCTCCCGTAGCTCGTCACGGTGGGGGGCAACCCAGGGAAAGTCCTTGGTCAACACTTCATCCAATGGGGCTTGGCTGTTCACCACACGAGAGTAGACGGCGGCGATGGTCTCGGATTTCGGGAAGCGCTTGGCCCGTTCCCCGAAACCGGCTTCCATTCGAACAAGCCCGAACAGATCAATGGCGTCAGCGTGATCGAGCACGGTAAAGCCTTCGGGCAGACCGGCCGCTGAGCCGTAGTGGCGGAGAAGGCGGTTAGCGGTCGCATGGAAGGTCCCGCCCCATATCTGTGCCGCCAGCCGTTGAGATGACTCGACCCCTTCGCCGCACGCCGCAGCCACCCGGTTGACCATTTCGGCCGAGGCGCGACGGGTAAAGGTCAAGAGCAGGATGCGGCTGGGATCGCTGCCTTCGTTGAGCAGCGACACAACTCGCGAGACCAGTGTCCTAGTCTTGCCGGACCCCGCCCCGGCGACAACAAGGAGGTGGGAGCCCCGATGGATGGCCGCCGCCTGCTGTTGTGAGTTGAGGGCAGAGCTGAGAGTGGATTCCATAACAGATCCAACCTACTCACCGCCTGTGACAGTCTCCGGAACTCGGGGGCGGCGGGGCTAACCCAACACGTTGGTCAAGATGAACTCCGCCCGACGCTGGGTGGCCTGGGTCTGCTCATCATCGGACTCCGACGTACCTTCTTCGCCTCTCGGGTCGAGAAGGACCTGAGACGGATCGACACCTTTCGAAACCCAGTACTCCAAGACTGCGGCAGCCCGTTGTGTGGCTACGTCGAGGTTGACCTCGGGCGTGCCGGCGGCATCGGTTCGGGTGACGACGGTGACCGAGGCCTGTGGGTTCTGGCGAAGCAGGAGGACGCCAAGATCAAGAATGGGCAGGAACGGAGGGTCGATGGCGACGCTGTTGAACTGGAACAGCACCACGTCTTCGACATAAAGAGGAGTTGATTCGCCGGGATCGAAGTCGACCTCGGGATCGATGGCGTAGTCGGCTTCGACATTGTCGGGTCCGACGACCTCGACTGCCTTGGCCAAGATGGCGTCAGCGACCTCTTGGCTGGGCACAGTACCGCCCAGAAAGAGCTTGCCCTGTCGGAAGATGGCGGTTCGAGCCGACTCGTCAATCTCCGTTGAGGTGGAGTCCTCAGCCGACTCTTCCTCGTCGGTTTCGTCAGCATCGTCGTCGGCTGGAGCGGTCGTGGTAGTCCCTTCGACCTCAAGAGCCGATTCGTCGTCTGCTTCTTCGCTATCTGAGTCGGCGTCATCGGCGGAACCGGCTGCGGTGTCGGCAGCTCCATCGTCGCCAGAGGACTCCGAGTCGGCGGCTTCTTCGGTTTCAGCCGCGGTGGGTGCGGCGGGATCGGCGGTGGTGTCGGTGCTCCCGTTGTCCAGCAGACCGGCCAGGAGGTATCCGCCTATGGCCGTTCCGGCCAGGGCGACAAGTCCGAGTAGAGCGAACATCCAACGGCGCCCCCCACCACGTTTGGGTGGGGTAGCCATGTAGTCCGTCGCCGGTTGCCCGGCCGATGCCGCCCACTGTGGTAGCTCGCCTTGGTTGCTCATTTCCGCATCCCTACCTTTCCGCTGGCGTTCCGGGGCGCTTCGAAAGGCGGACGGCGTCCGTTTCGTTTGCATTGCCCGGTGTCGAAACGCGGATGTCAGGATATCTCGGTTGGCCCATGTCCAAGCAACGAGGGGCACCTGAGACTGTGATGGTGGGGTATTAGCCCTTGGTTGATTGAGTAGCCTGAATCATCGGATGAAGCGATTTACGTTAGACGAGGGGCCAGGGCCAACGTCGGCCGTCGGTCTCGTCTTCAGGAAATCGGCCTTCTGCCAGCAGCGCCCGTGCACGGCTGATAGTGGCGTCCGCTTCGAAGGTGTCCAGCAGACAGGCGATGTCGGCCGGAAGCCCTTCGTCGCTCAAGCGTTCAAGGTCCGAGGTCACATCGGCCGGCAGCGGGTCGCCCACGTAGTCCCACATGACGGTTCGGAGTTTGAATTGAGCGTGGAACGACAAGCCATGATCGATGCCGTACACCGGTTGATCGTCCGGGTTGTCCACGGTTTCATCGGGGGCCCAAAGGCAGTGACCCGACTTGCGGTCGGTGTTGTTGCCGACGATGTCGAGAACGCAGAGCTTTCGCAGCGCAGTTTCGCCCACCCCCTCCTCGTGGAGGGTGAAATAGTGGTGTTCGAAGTCGGCGTCGACCAACGCTTGGACTGATCCTTCGCCGAACGGCCCATCTGCCAACGTCGTCGCCGGAATCACGTCCCAGCCGAGAAAGTCGGCCAGTCTGAACATGGCAGCTTCACGCTTGTAAAGCCCCGGCGGGAAGTCCCACAGAGGCCGCTCGCCCTGCCCCGGCTTGTAGATGGCGCGATGGGAACGTGCCGTAGGGCTGGTCTCAGCATCGGTGACGTTTACCAGCAGCGTGGCGTTGGAGCTGTACGGCATTCGGCCGAGTACTTCGATGTCTCCGGTCTGGAAGAGATCGATCAGCTGGTCGGTGGGCAGTTCAAACGCTGCCATCGTGGCCAGGCAGCTCCGGCTAGTTCAGCCGTGGGCAGGCATGGCCGGCCGGGTCCAGCGGTTGCCCACATAGTGGACAAGGCGGTCGGCCGGAAGCCATGAGGCTGTCTGATGTTTCGACGAATGCTGCGGCCAAGTCGACCGTTATGTGGGCTCGAACTCTGGCCCCCGACGGTTCGTCCCACCCCGACGTTGGATCATCGTCGATCTGAGATCCAAGATCAAACTCGCCATCACCGGTTTCGCTGTTGGGTACGAGCTCTTCGAGCACAATCACCACTTCAGCATCAGCCTCATCCACCCCAACTGCGATCTGGCCAACGACCCAAGCTGGTTCGGCCTCAAGCAAGGGAACGGGGGCCAGACCTTCCTGCGGGGACGGCAGATCATCGAGGACAGTGCGGAGAAACTGGGCCAGAGCTTTAACCTGCTGCTTTTCCAGCTTCAGGGTTATGACTGAATCCTCGTCGCCTACTTGGACGTAGAACACCCGTGCTCCGGGCTCGCCGACGGCGCCGGTGGTGAACCGTGTCGTGTTTCGAAAGTCGTGTAGGTCGGACATGTCGGAAGTTTGAAAGGCCGATCGTGGCGTACAGATGCTAACTGGGTACGAGGGCTTGGAGGTCGTCGCCCATCGAGTTGACGGCTAGGACCACTGGGCCGCCTTCACCGTACAGGACAGCGGAAATGGAACACTGACCGATGACGATCCTCTGGAAGAGGTCGAGGTGGGTTCCCATGGCGTGGGCGACGGCCGCCTTAATCGGATCGGCGTGTGAAACGGCCACGATCGTCTCACCTGGATGGTTGTTAACGAGCTTTTGAATGGTGCCAGTGATGCGTTGTTGCATCTCGGCGAACGATTCGCCACCGGGGAAGCGAAACCCGCTGGGATACTTCTGAACTTGCGCCCATTCAGGCTTCTTGTTCAGATCCGAGAGCTTCTTTCCCGTCCAGTCTCCGAAGTCGGCTTCAAGCAGGCCCTTGTTGGTTTTGACCTTGTGGCCGAGCGCGGCGGCGATCGGTGCTGCGGTCTCTCGTGTTCGTTCCATTGGGGAGGCGTAGACCGCTGTGACCCGGCTCTTGCGGGCCCGGGGGTTTGCGAAGGCAACACCGGCAATTCGCTCGGCTGCCCGTTCGGCCTGAGCCAAGCCTTCCTCGGCCAAATGGAGGCCGGGAGTGCGTCCGGGGAGAACCTGGCCCGTGGTAGGAGTCTTGCCGTGCCGTACCAATAGCACCAGCGTCGGCTTTGAGGATCGGCGGGCTCGGGCTTGGTTGTTCGATGTGCCCGAACCTTGCGTGCGTTTTGGCGTGGACTTTGGTTGGCTGGAAGCTGGCATCGTCCCAAACGATATCCCGATGTCGCAGCCGGTCACCTCAGATCTTGGTCTGTCACGTCGTCGGCCCCTTACCACCAGCCTTGTATCTTGTCTTTTTCCGTCTCGCCCATTCCGTCCACCCACCCGTCACTGCAGTCGTCGATACCGGCGATGTCCGAGGTCGCGGTTGAGGTGGCCGACTGTCGTTTGTGTCCCCGATTGGTCGAATGGCGGGAGAAGGTGGCCGAGGAGCGTCGCGCCGCTTATGCCGACTGGGATTACTGGGGGAGGGGAGTCCCTGGCTTTGGGGACCCCACGGCCGATGTCATGGTCATCGGTCTCGCCCCGGCCGCTCACGGGGCCAATCGCACCGGTCGTATGTTCACCGGCGACCGGTCAGGCGACTGGTTGTATCGGGGCTTGTACAGGGCCGGTTTGGCCAATCAGCCTTCGAGCGTAGATGTTGATGACGGGCTGCAACTGACAGGGGCCTTTGTTACCTCACCGGTGAAGTGCGCGCCTCCGGCCAACAAGCCGACTCCGGATGAGCGCGACACCTGCCGCCCGTACCTCGACCGTGAGATGGAGCTGGTCGATCCGGCGGTGCTTGTTGCCCTCGGAGGGTTCGCCTTCCAGGGGCTGTGCCGCTACTTCGGGATTCGACCACGGCCAAAGTTCGGCCACGGTGTTGAGGTGCCGGTTCCTGTCTCGGCTGGCCAACGCCGTCGGGTCATCATTTGCAGCTTTCACGTGAGCCAGCAGAACACCTTCACCGGTCGCCTAACCGAGGAGATGCTGGACTCGGTGTTCGCCCGAGCGGTGGCGTTGACCGCGGAACTGAAATGACGTCAAACTATCCGGCCGAATGGGAGGCCGACATTGTCTTGTCCGACGGCGGGACGGCCCACATCCGACCGATCCGTCCTGACGACGGACCGTTGCTGGTGGACTTCCACAGCAGGCAGTCGCCCGAAAGCGTGTACTTCCGTTTCTTCTCGCCTAGGCCACGGTTGTCTGACCGTCAAGTAGAACAGCTGGTGAATGTCGACTATCGGAACCGCATGGCTTTTGTGGTTCTGGAGGGCGATGATCTGATTGCCGTCGCCCGCTACGAGCCGGTCGACACCGGTGACCAGGGTCACGACGAGGCCGAAGTGGCCTTCTTTGTTGACGATGGACACAACGGTCGGGGCTTGGCCACCATCCTGCTCGAATATCTGGCGGTAGCAGCCAGGCAAACAGGGCGCCGACGACTCAGCGCCACTGTGTTGCCTGAAAATCAGAAGATGTTGAAGGTGTTTCGGGCCGTTGGCTTTGAGGTCAAGACCCGCTTCAGCGACGGGTACATCGCCGTGACGCTGGACATCGAATCTGACGTGGCGGGACTGGGCGCCATAGCCTCTCGTGAACGTCTCGCCGAGGCCCGATCCGTCGACCGCTTCATGACTCCTGAGTCCGTGGCCGTGGTCGGCAGCTCGCGTGTAGGCACGGTGGGGTTTGAAATTGTCCGACACGTGATCGACGGAGGCTTCATCGGCTCGGTATTTCCCGTGAACCTTGGTGGAACCGATGTCTACGGCCAACCTGGCTACTCATCAGTCGGCGAAATCGGACAACAGGTTGACATTGCCGTAGTGGCTGTACCCCAACCCGATGTTGACGCAGTGCTGGACGACTGCATCGAGTCGGCCGTGGGCGGCGTGGTGATCACGTCCACCGGATATTCCGAGGCCGGTCCCAACGGACTTCGCGCCGAGCGTGACCTGGTGGCGAAGGCGCTGCGCAACGGCTTGCGGGTTCTGGGTCCCAACTGCCTCGGCGTCATCAACACCGACGCCAGTATTCGCCTGAACGGCAGCCTCATCGAGGGACTCCCCGAGTCCGGACCAATCGCCGTTTCCACTCAGTCCGGTGCGCTTGGCCGCCTGTTGGTTCAGGGCCTGGCTCGCCGTGGTCTCGGCGTCAGCCACTTCGTCGCATTAGGCAACAAGGCCGATGTAAGCGGCAACGACCTGCTCCAGTTCTGGGAGCTCGACGATCGAACCGAGATCGTCCTGATGCACCTGGAATCGTTGGGCAACCCCATTCGCTTCCAGCGAATCGCCCGGTCCGTTTCGGCCAAAAAGCCGGTGATCGCTCTGGTGCCTTCCGGGGAGGACAGCGGATACACCGCCGCCCAAGCCACCGCTGACCAATCGTCAGGCGACGATCCGCCCGACGATGAACCACCCGATGGTGAACTGGCGAACTCCGCCTGGGGGCAAGTGCACTGGCCCGCAGGAGCCACGCTGGCCACCCGAGTCGAACAGGCCGGTGTGGTCGCCGTTGACTCGTTCCCTGAGCTATTGGACGGCGCAATCGTTCTACAGAGCCAGCCCGTTCCGGCCGGCCCGAGGGTGCTTTTGGTCGGCAACTCTGGAGCGGCGCTTCGGCTTGCTGCCGGTGAAGCTCATCGTTATGGACTTCAGCCGGTGAACCTGGTCGACCAGCATGCGGCGTTACTGGCCGGCGGCCTTCCGCCCGGAGCCCGACTTGAGAACCCGGTTGACCTGACATATGCCGCCCAACCGGACGACTACGCCCGATTGATCGCTGAACGTAACGCATACGAACCGGTTGATTCGGTCATCGTAGTGCATGCCCCTCCGCTGCCTGGTCCCGTCGACGACTTGCTAGACCGATTGGGGGAAGTTAGGCGTCGCTTGAACGATGCCGGTCATTCCATTTGTTTGGTTGCTTGCGTTCCTGACCTTGAGGACGCCGGGCCTGTCTCCATCAACGGAGCCGACACGGTCGCGGTTGCCGTTTTCCCGTCAATCCACGCCGGAGTGCGTGCGCTCTCGGTGGCCGTTCGCTACGGCCGGCGTCGGGTCTCTGAACCGGTCAAGGGAAGCGATGAACCTGCGGCCCTTGAGCTCGAAGAATCCGTACGCCTGGCAGTCGAAGGGCTCCTATCCGATAGCGAAGAAGGTTCTGCCGGTTCGAAAGCAGACAGCGGCAGGGCCCAGGCTGTCGTCGAGATTCTTCAAGCCGGTGATCTGCGCCCTGTAGCTCGCCGTGTTGTGACGTCCGAAGAGGAGGCACTAAGCGCCGCCCGATCCATCGGCTTTCCTGTGGTTCTCAAAGCTGGCGGGCGAGGGCCCTTGGCTCGGAGCCAGTACACCGGGGTGGCCCTCGATCTGGCTGACGAAACGGTGCTCAGTTCGGCCTATCGCCGGATGGCGGCCGGCCTCGGCTCTGCCATGAACGTAGCCGAAGTTCAAGCGATGGCCAGCACCGGAATCGACGCCGCAGTCTCGGTGCATCGCAGCAGTGAACGGGGCACGGCGGTGACGCTTGGTCGGGGCGGAGCCGGGGCCACACCAATCGACAGTCGACCGGTGGCCATGTTGCCGATGGGTCACGGCCAAGCCGAACGGCTGGTAGAAGAATCGGAGCTGGGGCTGGTCCTCGACGACATACCCGGGGCCCGCAAAGCGCTTATCGACGATTTGGTCAGACTGGCCACCTTGGTGGAGGCCATCCCCGAGCTGGTCGAGTTGAGGCTCAACCCAATTCTGATCGGAGCAGCCGGCGTAGCCATCACCGACGTTGACATCGTCGTGGCTGAGCCGCCCACCGTGGGTCCTAGCGTTCGAAGGCTGCGATAGAACCCAAGCACTGTTTTGATACGTTGCCGGGTGGCAGCTACGAACTTCGTCGGCACTACGATGTTGGCATGAACATGGGCTCGGACAACATCGTTCGTTCCCGGTGGCGGTGGCGGCTGGGAGCGCTTGTGCTACTTGCGGTTGGTGCGGCCGGTTGCAGCAACGACCTTGAGCCCACCGACTACGCAGTCGAGAATCGAACCGGGTTTTTGACTGCATGCGCCCGCCCCTTGGACGATCCGCGTTTGCTGAATGACGTCTGCGCCTGCGCCTACGATCGCATTGAAGCCGAACTTCGGTTCGAAGAGTTCGTCGATTTAGATACCGAACTGTTGACAGCCAGTCAAGCAACCACTTCGGACACAGCCACGTCGGACGCCAGAGCGCAACCGGGAACCGAAACCGACGGTCTACCGGAAGAAATCGTCCAACTTATCGCCGACTGTTTTGTCGAGGAGGCAGGTCTATGATCGCCGGGCCCCCTCCTGCTGCGTCGGATCTCCAGCCCTAGAGAGAGTGACACCCATGACGGCCACTGAAAATCCCACGCCTGAAGCGGCTCCGGCCAAGAAACGCTGGACCTTCCAGTGGAAAGAGCTGTTCGACGAGGTCATCACGTCCGGGCTATGCACCGGTTGCGCAGGCTGTGTCATTGCGTGCCCTCACGATGTCATCGGCTACAAGCATGAGCCAGGGGCGTACAAGCCTTTTCATCTGGAAGAAGAGCTTGGCCTGTCGAACTGCACTCACGGCGAGAAGGGGTGCACGTCTTGTACCCGAGCGTGTCCCCGATTCAGGGACTGGGAGACCGAAGCCGACGAGCATCTGTTCGGACGGACTCGCCAAGCTGACGAAATGTCGGGCGTCTACAAGGACATCCTGCTGGTACGCGCCGCCGACGAGAGGGTTTACGAGCACGGCCAAGACGGTGGACTGGTATCAGCCATCTTGATTTGGTGCTTGGAAAACAACATCATCGACGGGGCATTGGTGTCGATGTTGGAGGGCGGCAGCGGTTGGAAAGCGGTTCCCGGCGTAGCCACCAACACCGCCGAGGTACTGGCGGCATCCGGAAGTCGATACACCTATTCGGCCAACACAGTTGCCTTCGACGAGGCGATCGAGAAGGGGCTCAAGAATCTGGCTCTCGTAGGCATGAGTTGTCAGACGTCGATTGGACCTGTGATGTGGCATCGCAAGGTGGGAAAGGTTTCGAAGCCCATCAAGTTGAACATCGGCCTATTGTGCTCCAAGAGCTTCGACGACTCGATGTTCGACGAGCTGTTCTACCTCAAGTACGGGTTGGCCAAAGAAGACATCGTCAAGATGAACATCAAAGGCGTCTTCCAAGTGTGGATGCGCAACGGTGACTACCACGAGATCAACCTCAAGGAATGCCATGCCTGGACCCGGGAAGGTTGCAACCACTGCCCGGACTTCGCCGCTGAACACGCTGACATTTCAACCGGTGGCATAGGCAACGAAACAGACTGGACCCTGACCGTGGTGCGCACCGAACTTGGCCGGGCGATTATTGAGGCCATGATCAACGACGGAGTGATCGAGACCCGACCCGGCGACGACGATCCGGCAGCCATAGCGCTGATGCATCGTCTAGCGGAGAAGAGCCGGGCACGGTGGCCGGAATGGGCCAACTCCGAAGTTCGGGTGGGCCTAACCAAAAAGTAGCCCCGAGGGCCAATCAGTTTGGTTGCGGCGGCAGATCGAATCCGGCGACGGTGCTAGCCGTAACCGATGAGGATGTCGGCAATGCGGGTCGCCATGTCGTGGGCGAACGCTTCGGTCACTCCGATAGGGGTGGCCGAAATCTCCTCGTTGAAATGGTTAGTGACGGTGGCCCTGCCATCATCGGCGATGCCGATGTAGGTGGCGCAGCCGTCGGGCACTGACGAGCGATCCATCCCAAGCACGATCAAACCTGAATCGGGTCCGGAGTCACCGATCGAGAGCCCGGCTGGTTCTAGATGTTCGGCGCCGTCGACAACCGATAGCTGGTAGTACCCGGGGTCGGCATCAGTCCCTGAGCCGTTTTCGTTGGTCGGGCGGGTGGGAGACATCAGCTCCGGAAGCGACTTGGTCCATTGCCAGTCGTCAACCCGGTCACGTCCGGTGACCACCGAGAAACGAATATCACCGGGGGCCGACAGGGCGGCCAGTGATAACACCGCGTGACGACAAGCAGCCAGTGCCGCCGCTCGTCCACCGAAAATTGCGATCGGCCCCTGAGCAATGCTGGCGGTAACCGGGACCCACGGCAGAACGCTCATCTTGTTGATGGGCTCATGCAGATCTTCGGGAATGCGGTTGGGGTCGTCGAACTTCGGCTGCCAAGGGATGATGGCATACCCAATGCTGTAGCGGCCGAAGAATCGATGCTCTCGATCTCGTTCCCACAAGCCCGGGTCCATGAGTGTCAGCCTGCTCTTGAGCTCCTCCGGGTCAGGATGAGTGAACCGATGCCGCTCGGCGACCTGGTGCCTCGTCTCGCCAATATCGGTCAGAAGCTGAGCGGCTCCGGCCTCACCGTCCATGTCGCCAACGGTGATTGCCTTGGGGGCGGTCATGGCCACCTCGGCTCGTTCCAACGCCGACTCACTGGATGCGGCCCGGACCGGGCGAACGGCAAAGCATGCACTGCCGACACTCAAGATGCCGTTACCAACGAATGTTGGTTCTTCAACCGCGGTCTCGTTGACGATGGCCTTTGCCGTACCCGGTAGGACTATGACCCGGCCGTCATCGGTGACCCTCAACACGAATGACGTCGATCCGTCGTCCTGGGAGTCCGACGAGGTTGTGGTCTCGCTGAACTGGAAGGATTTGCTTGGCGGGAGCATCATTGATGATCCGGCGGTCAGACCGGCAACCTGGCGCATTTCCAGCGAGAACAGATGTTGTTCGAGAGGGGCCGGCTCCGGCAAAGGGGCGCCGGTGGCCACTGTTTGGGGAGTTGGTGGTCTTGCTGGAGCGTCTGGCTGGACTTCAACGTCTTCGGCTGGTTCGGAGACCTCTGATGCTGGGGAGACCTCTGATGCTGCGGGCACATCGGCCATTCGAGGAAGTCCTGCGTCCTCGAGCTTTGGGAGGTCCAGCTCGCCATTGGTATCGCTGCCGAGCACGATCACGTCATCGTCAGCGAGTGGAACGTTCGCTGCTAGACCGCTTTGCGTCACGCCGTCTTGGCCGTCTTTCGGCTCGACGTTGCCGCCGACTTGATCTTCGCTCTGGTGATCCTCAACTGTCGCCACGCCGTGATCTGGCGCTGTCTCTTCGGCGCCAGGCTGTAGGTCGTTGTGATCCGACTCGATGTTATCGCCCAAGTCGCTCCAGCCATCGTCTTCAGATGTGAGGGCGGCGGCCTGCTGGTCGGAGATGTTCTCACTTGACGTCAGGTCTGGCAGGCCCTCCCAATCGTCGAGGCTGGCCAGGTTTTCTCTCACGAAATCTAGATCGTCACCGGATTGCGTCGGCTGAGGTGAGACCGTTCGCGCTGAACTTACCGAAGGAAAGTCCTCGGGAGGAGTTGATTCGTTGTCCGTGTCGTCATCCACGGGGTGGTCGTCCAAGCGTTGCTGATGTCAGGGTCCGCATAGCGAGAATACAGCGGAATGCGGTTTGGCCCTGAGTCTAGATGTCATAGCCATCAAGGTCGTGGCATTGCCTTGCGGAGCTCCTCACATTCGTGGCGAACGTGGCAGTTGGACAGATGGTCATTGACCACGCCCATGGCCTGCATTGCGGCGTAGGCAGTCGTCGGGCCGATGAATCGAAACCCCCGCTGCTTAAGATCCTTCGACAGTGCAGTCGATTCAGCTGTCGTAGCGGGGACATCGGATAGCGAGGTTGGGGTAGGAGGCTGTGGTTCCGGCTCGTATGACCAGATGATCTGCGCCAGAGATGTGCCGTCCTCCCAAAGACCAACGAGTTGGCGGGCGTTGTTGATAGTGGCTTCGATCTTGCCGCGGTGACGGATGATTCGAGCGTCTTGAAGCAGCCGCTCGACCTCGTCGTCGCCGAACCGGGCAACGACGGTGGCGTCAAAGCCGGAGAATACTTCTCTGAACGCGTCCCGTTTGCGGAGAATAGTGAGCCATGACAGGCCGGATTGGAATCCTTCCAGGCAGATCTTCTCGAACAGCGTGCGCTCGTCGGTGGTTGGCCGACCCCATTCGCCGTCGTGGTACACGGCGTAGTCCGCTGGCTCATGCCCCCACGAGCATCGCTTTGCGCCATCGTCGCCGGCGACGACCTGATCAGGTAGAGCCATTAGACGCATCCTTTTCATCAGGTGGATTAGTGGTTGCTTCGGTTTCGAGCGTCGGAAGCTGGTCAGGCATGAGCGCTGTTCCACTGCGACGTTGCTCGTCGATGAGATCACGATCACATGCCCAGCAGAAGTACTCGGACGTCGTTGAAACGATCGACAATTGGGTGCCGCGGGACTTCTCGATCACGGCGACGGGTGCGGCGTACATGTCGGCTGAGTGGCATCGGGGGCAACGGACTTTAGGGTCACGCTGCCATTCTGTTTCGCAGGTCAAGCAACGGATTTCGATCAGACCGGAACTTGTTGGCGTTCCCTGCAGCTCGTCTGATTCGCCGCATTGAGGACAACTGATGTCGGCTGCCATCACGTGAGTCTACCGGCGATGCCCTCCGCGGCCGGGTAGCGGCTAGTGTGACCGAGTGCTTGTCGACGGCGACCGCCAACCGTCCGATTCCAATCCGCCCGCCGGGCGTGCTCGTCCGCAGCGTCCTCGTCGCTCCCGACGGCGTTGGGTTGTCGCTGGCTTGGTCGCTCTGGTCGTGATCCCGTTGCTATGGGGTTTGTGGCGCTACCTCCAGTTCGATTTCGCTGAAGTGCCGGGCGTGGATCCACCGGCCGAGGGTGCGGCCGCCAACTGGCTTCTGGTGGGAATCGACAGCCGTCAGGGTCTCGATGAGGACGAGTTCTTGGGCTCAGAAGAGATGGTGCCAGGTGCCAGAGCCGACACCATCATGGTCATTCGCGT
Source organism: uncultured Acidimicrobiales bacterium (assembly GCA_938002965.1). Lineage (GTDB taxonomy): Bacteria > Actinomycetota > Acidimicrobiia > Acidimicrobiales > SZUA-35 > JAHELU01. Next base: position 196,695 of record CALKZY010000014.1, read on the forward strand.
TGACCCCGACACTGCGACCGTTGAGCTCTTGTCAATCCCCCGAGACCTGTGGGTCCCCATCGTGGGAACCGGGCAGTCCGGACGGATAAACGGAGCGTTCAACGGCGGGGGCGGGCGTGAACGGCTGGTGCGAACGGCCGAACAGAGCCTCGGCATCAACATTCACCGCTACGCCGAAATCAACTTCTTCGGCTTCCAAGAGATTGTCGATGCCCTAGGTGGGGTGCCCGTGTGGTTTGAAACCCCGGCCCGGGACGTCCACAGCGGTCTCGACATCGTCGACGCCGGTTGCCATGTGCTAACCGGACCCCAAGCACTGGCGTTCGCCCGGGCCCGGCAGTTCGAGACGCTAGAGAACGGTGAGTGGAATCTCGATCCCACAGCTGACATCGGACGAACTTCCAGACAGCGACAGTTCCTGTCCGCCGTTGCCTCCTCTGCTTCGGAGCGGGTAGGCCTCGGAGGCGTAATGAACTTGAACGGTGTTCTGTCGGCAGCAGCCGACAACATGGTGGTGGCCGAAGGAACCGGCGTCTCCGACCTAATCGGGATGCTGCGGACCTTTGCCGGTGGTGGAGCGCAGGTGAATACTCAGGCCCTTCCGGTTCAAGACACCGTGACGTCCGGGGGCGCCCAGGTTCTGGAGTTGAGGGCCGCTGAGGCTCAAGTGGTTCTCGATCTGTTTCGGACCTCGGGGGAAGTCGCTCCACCCGCCGAGGGCTTGTCCGGTGATCTGACCGTTCCCGAGGCCAAGGTTGTGACCGACGCTGACCTGGGCGAGGACCGTCGCTCGGAGGCTCTTGTCGGAGTCTCCCAGCCCGAGTGCTCAGCCGCCTCCTAGCCCGCACCGTTAGTCTTCGACCGGCGGTCGCTAAGGCAGGCCCGCCGACGACTGGACCCCTCCGGTAGGCGAAGCACCAGAAGTCGTCTCGCCAGGGCCATGAAGCGACAGCCCGACTCGTAGGAGCCCAAATCCTACGACGAAGAACAGCAGGGACCGCCACAACGTGTCCACGGCAGCCAGGTCCACGGTCACCAGCTTGATCACTGTGGCCGCCAGAGTCACGATGCCGAGTCCGGCCACTTTGGTGGCGTCGGCAGGCAACCGCCCAAGTAGCCTGTCCGGCAGCGATGTCGATGGCGTATCGTCGGCCACGGTCGACAAATGACGGCCGACAAGCAGAGCAGCGGTGCCCATCAAGGCGTAGACCAAGGAAACTAGCATTTGGCCTTGGCTCAGTTGGCCGAGCACGGCCCACGTCCACATCATCAGTCCGACCCAACTGGCAACCGCCAGCCACATCGCCCATGCCCTGTCGGTGCCGCGACGTTTGCCACTGTTGGGGTAGCTCAGGCATATCGCTGCGGTCAGAGCGAGGACAATCAGGTAGGACGCCGCTTCGGTCAAGACGAATCCGTCCGCCATTGCTTCCACCAAGGCCCCCAACGTCGTCAGTCCGGCGCCGACACCGAGTCCAACGGCGCTGGCCATCACCAAGATGTGATTGTTCCGAGTTCCCACGATGCCGAGGCCTACAGCCGCTACCGTCGCTGCGACCACTAGAAATGAGTCGCCGGGCAGGATTAGTCCGAGACCGACCAGTCCCAGCGTCGTCGCCCCAAGTGCCATGGTTGTTGTCGTTGTTGTTGTCGCCGTCGTTGTCGTTGTTGTCGTGGTCCGCAAGGTGCGGGACACGGCTTGACTGCCTAGTAGAGCTATCATCGCCATGGCGATGGCCACCGCACCGTAGTTGGCTTGGGAACTCCAAGAGTCCGACAGCGGCCGGGCAACATCTTGGGCCCACAGAGCGGATGTAGCGATCCACCACAGAGCGGGCAGAGCCAACGCTCCGAGGTGGTCAACTTGTGGTTGAAGCCTCCGCTCCCACGACTGAGTGAGAGGTGGCGACGACATGTGTTTGGCCAACAGGACCGGGATAGCGGCCACTACTACCAACGCGGTGATGAGACCTTGCACGACCCACGGAAAGCTGGTGGCCTCAAGTCCGGCATCGGCGATCACCAAGGGTAGGAGCAGGCCGACCGTTGCTACGGTGGCGCTACGGACGATTGGCCAAGCCAGACGCCCACCAAGCGCCACGGCCACGGCGGCCAATGCCCAAACAGCTGTCCACACCAGGTCGTAGCGCTCAACGGCTTGCAGCCACAGAGGGACGACAAGCCCTTGGCTTAGCGCCACTAAAGCCACCGAGCCTCGATTGATCCTGTTGGCGAGGCCCAGGCCGAAAGCTGCTACCGCTACGCAGGCTGCCAGTGCCGCTGGAACATCAACCAGTCCAAGCCAACGATTGGCTGCCCCGCCACTTACGGCCAACACCAAAACCGAACCGATACCGGCCGCCTGACTCCACCGGGGTCGGTTGCCATGCCAGTTCACGGCGGTCCAGGCCAGCGCAAGCCCGACGCCGATCGCTGCCAGCAATTGATGGACCGGTTGGATCCAGCCCCGGGTAATGGCGGTGTTTACCAGAAAGGCGCTGGCCGCGACTACCAAGCCGACGCCAGTCCATTTCAGCAGTGCCTCGGTGCTGGTGTTGTCCCAACGGTTGACCGTTGACACGGCGCGACTTGCCATCGTGGCTTGAGGCATCACCAGAGGCGGGCCGACGGGGGGCGGTGGAGGCCCCGCGGTCGCTATCGGGCCAGCCCGAAGAGCGTCTTCCATGCGCTCCATCCGACGCTCAATGGCATCGAGACGGGCGTACAGATCTGCAGACGCCGGTTCGGGAAGCGGGTCGCCGGTATGAGCTAGTTCGTCCATACACCCAGTATTGATCCTGGCTCTACATCGGGGAATGGCAGAAAGCCCCTACAAACATTTGGGGACTAGTAGTACCAGGGGAAGCGGGACCAATCGGGATCTCGTTTCTCCAGGAACGAGTCCCGGCCCTCTGTGGCCTCGTCGGTCATGTACGCCAAACGAGTGGATTCCCCGGCGAAGACCTGCTGGCCGATCAAGCCGTCGTCGATCAGGTTGAGTGCGAATTTGCTCATTCGCTGAGCAGTCGGGCTCTTTGAACAGATCTCGCGGGCCCACTGCAAGGCTTGGTCCTCAAGTTCGGCGTGAGGGTAGACGCCATTGACGACGCCTTGAGCCTTGGCTTCATCCGCGGTGTAGGTGCGTCCGAGGAAGAAGATTTCCCTGGCCACCTTCTGGCCTACCTGACGGGCCAGGTAAGCCGAGCCGAAGCCGCCGTCGAATGAGGCGACGTCGGTGTCGGTCTGTTTGAATTTGGCGTGTTCGGCGCTGGCCAACGTCAGGTCGGAAACGACGTGCAGGCTGTGCCCACCGCCGGCGGCCCAGCCATTGACCACGCAAATCACGACCTTGGGCATGAATCGGATGAGTCGCTGGACCTCCAGAATGTGGAGCCGCCCACTGCGAGCCGGGTCAATGGCCGCTGCTTCCTCGGCGCTTACTCCGGCTTCGTCGGTCGTTGTGTACTTGTAGCCGTCTTTACCTCGGATTCTCTGGTCGCCGCCGGAGCAGAAGGCCCAGCCGCCGTCCTTAGCGCTGGGGCCGTTGCCAGTTAGCAGGACGCAACCGACATCGCTGGTCTGACGGGCGTGATCGAGGGCCCGGTACAGCTCGTCGACGGTGTGGGGTCGGAAAGCGTTGCGAACCTCGGGCCGGTTGAAGGCCACTCGAACGGCGCCGACGGTCTTAGCCCGGTGGTAGGTGATGTCGGTGAAGTCGAAGCCCGGCACCTCGGTCCACAGAGCCGGGTTGAACGTTTCCGAGACCGTCATGCGTTGCCGCCTTCGAGGGTTGTCTTCATGCCGATGAGGTTGGCTTCCATGTTGCCTTTAAGTTGGTTCAAGCGGTTCTCGATGATCTTCGCCTCTTTGTCCGGCATCTGTTCGATGGCTGCGCTTAGCCCTGATGGCCCCGGTCCGAGCGTTGCTCTTTGGGACAGAGTGATCGAGTTGGTGGCTGAATCGGGTTCGGCCGATCGGATCCTGAACCACCACTGGGCTGCAGGCCCGTCAAGATCTCCAACGGCCCAGGCGAAGACCTCGTTGGGTTTGTAGTCGGTGACGGTGCAGGTGACTTCCCACTCGCCGACCTGGGGGTGGCGGTTGCGGCCTTTGAACCGTGAGCCCACGGTTGGGTTGTCACCATCGTCGATCCACTCGGTGGCTTGAAGTTCTTCGGAGTACCGGACCGGTGTCGCGATGTCGGACACCAGCCGCCAGGTTTCTTCGGCTGTGGCGTTTATAACTGTGCTGACTTCGACCGTTGGCCCATCCTCGTAGCGCATGGGCATGAGTATAGGAATGGGGGAGCGTCATGACCGGATCGGTCGTAGCCGCCATCGGTGACCGGAAGCCAACGGTTGCCGAGGTCAGGCAAATGTCGCTGATTGTCCAGCTGAGGTACTGTGACCTTCGTGTCGGTATTGTCCAACCAACCGTTGCTGCCCCATCTGATCATCCGAGGTCTTGCGGCTCACGAGGATGAGCCCTGCGTCTTGTTGGACGGCCAGGTCCGTTCCTACGGCGACGTTCGACGACAGACCAGCCAGTTCGTTCAGGCTCAGCGTCGCCTTGGTGTCGGTCGCGGGAGCAACCTGGCGGTTCTTTCCAAGAACCGCCCCGAGGTACTGACCAACATGGCGGCCTCAATGGTCAACGGTTGTGTTGTGACGCCGTTGCACCCATTGGGTCAGCTTCACGACCACGACTATGTCGTTGGTGACGCCGGTGTCCAGTGCCTGGTCTTTGATCCTGAACACTTCACCGAACGGGCGGCCGAGCTCAAGGAACGTCACCCCGAGCTGTTGTTGCTGGGCCTTGGCCCCAACGGGGTCGGGGAGGACTACCTGGCGTTGGCCGACAGGTTCGAACCGCAACCACTTGCAGCACCGGACGTCGAGCCGGAGGATCTCTGCGCCATTGTCTACACCGGAGGAACGACCGGAAATCCCAAGGGTGTGCTGATGAGCCACCGAGTGTGGGCGGCCATGACCTGGATCCAGATGGCCGAATGGGAGTTGCCCCCAGACCTGCGAATGTTGGTGGCCACTCCGTTGTCGCACGCTGCGTTGTCGTTGCTGGTGCCGGTTTTGCTGAGCGGTGGGGCCTTCCATGTGCTGTACGGTTTTGAGCCCGGACGGTTCTACGACGTGGTCGAGCAAAGCCAAATTACGGCCACGCTGATTGTGCCGGTCATGTTGTACGCCTTGCAGGCCCACGAGCGGTATGAGACAGCCGACATGTCATCGATGGAGACCATTTTCTACGGCGCCTCGCCCATGAGCCCGGCCAAACTGGCCGACGCCATAGAGCACTGGGGGCCCATCTTCTACCAGTTCTACGGTCAGACCGAAGCCCCCATGGTGATCGCCCATATGAAGAAAGGCGAACACGACCTAGCCAAGCCCGAACGATTGGCCTCGTGCGGCAAACCGGTTCCGTGGATGCACGTGGCGTTGCTGGACTCGGATCACCAACCGGTGGCTCCAGGTGAGTCAGGTGAGATCTGCACCCGGGGACCGTTGGTGATGACCGGGTACAAGGATCTGCCGGAACAAACCGCCGATGCCCTGTCGGGAGACTGGCTTCATACAGGCGACGTCGGCCGATTCGACGACGACGGTTTCCTCTACATCGTTGACCGAACCAAGGACATGGTCATCTCCGGTGGGTTCAACGTCTATCCCCGTGAGGTGGAAGACGTCATCAGCACCCATGACGCGGTGTCGATGGTGATGGTGATCGGGGTCCCGGACCCGAAGTGGGGCGAGGCGGTCAAAGCAGTGGTGGTGCTCAAGTCGGGCGTCGAACCATCGGATGAGCTGACTAAAGAACTCCAGGCGCTGGTGCGTGACACCAAAGGCCCGCAACAGTCGCCGAAGTCCATCGACTACGTCGATGACGTTCCTCTCACTCCGGTGGGCAAGCCGGACAAGAAGGTGCTTCGGGCCAGATACTGGCAAGGCATGGACCGGGCCGTTTCCTGACGGCGTCGGTAAGTAGCCAACCATTCCTCTGGCTATTCACCCGTCATTGTGTTGGTCGTACCTGTGACGAGGCGATCGGCCGGATCGTTGACGATCGTGTAGCGTTCATTGCCGTTGTTGGGGATGAGCCAGTTGCCGTCGTTGTCGACTGACGCAACATCCCGGGCGTCGCCGGGGTGAGCCATTCCCTGGGGTTCGTAGCCCTCAAGGCGCCACGTAACCGTGTGAGGGATTGGTCCATCGGGTAGCCACGGCTGGGTGTTGTAGGCGTCGTCGTTGTGGTACCAGCCTTTCTCCACCGTGCCCAGGGCGGCGTCGATAACCCGGTACTGGACTTTCTTGTTGAACGCCGGCTGGGACTCGGTGAATACAGCTACGACGTCGCCGGGTTCGTATTGGCAGCGTTCTTGCCAGGCGCTGATGAGGCGTTCATCCAGGCAGTGGCCGTCACCGAAGTTCCAGCCGGTTAGCACGTTGCTGAGGAACTCACCCTCTCGCTGGATGCGATTGTCCATGTCGTCGACGTGGACCATGAGTCCCGACATGTGCATTCGTCCCATGGGGTGCATCATGCGGAACGCCACCGCCTTTTGGATGAAGATCTCGGAGATCTCTTTGCCGAACAGCGGCTCAAGTTGGTCGATTTGGTTGTCGGCAGACTTGACGATCTTGTCGTTGATGCGATCCTCGATCTCTTTGTTCTTAAGTGAGAACGTGGCCGCCGACCAGTTGCCGGCGTACTGCTTCATGCCCACTAGGAACGACACGTACTGAGGCCGCAGTGCCCCCAACACAATGGGGAACAAGGCGACCGTCACGACAAGTGCCAAGAGCGCCGGGTTCATGTCTCCCACCCCGTAGCCGTCACCGGCGGGGAAGGCGGCGAATAGGAAGGCGGCGCAGAAGCCGAAGAAGACGTTCCATTCCAGCGGGACGGCTAGGGGGAAGGTGGAGATGATGAAGGTGTGCAACATCCAGATCGAAACGATGGCGATCCAGGTGGCCCACGGCCAGGGTGAGAACAACAGCACCAACGGCATGATCAGTTCGCAGGTGGTACCACCGATATGGGCCAGCAGATGCGTGGTGGTTGATGGACGGATGTCGTTCGGATAGTCCTTGACCGTCGCTTTACGGAACTTGTCCCACACCACCCACGGAGTGTTCTGCACCATGATCGACACCGTGGATGAGAAGCCGTGCTGCAGTTTGGAAAAGCCGGCCCCCATCCAAACGACGACAATGAAGATTTTGGCCGCCACGATCATGTCCACGAAGTTGTCGAACATGGCGAAGCACATGAGCGTCGGAACGTACTGTTCCGAGCGGGCCGACAAGAAGATGATCTTGTCCCGAAGCGCCATCGTGAGAATCAATCCGCAGTAGATCAGCACTGCCCATTGCGGCAGGATTCCGGTTCGTCCCTCGGGCAGTCCGTCGACGGGCACGGGGGACAGAACCAACAGCAGAATAAGGCTGGCCAGAATCAACTTGTACAGACCGGTATCCCACGGTGTACGTCGATTGCCCTTGGTCAGAGGAACGTGGTTGGGGTACGGGGGCACCCGCAGGGTGTCGGTCTGCCACCAGTACAGAATGCCTCCGATGGGCGGGTCGAAATGGAACGCCAGCGGACCGCAGGTGGCGGCCAGGCCCATTACCTCCAACAGGATGGTCCAGATCATCAGCTTTTGGTAGAGGATCGGCTCGTCCCACCAGCCACCGATGTCGTTGAACTCCAGTCCGGCGGTGAAGGCCCCGGCCACTATCAAACCGAACAGTCCGTAGAAGAAGATCTTCCAGGCGTAGAAGGTGCCGGTTTGCTTGGGCGTACCGAAACCCTCCTCCACCCAATGAAGCTGCAGCAGCTTCATCCGCTCGAAGAACGGCAGGCCCCCGTACTCGTCGAGATCGACGTCGGGCAGTTCGGCGGTTCGATATCCCATTTTGGTGTCTCCTTCAGTGGGCGCTATCGCTTGCGCCGGGCCATGGCCGCTTCTCGTCGATGTCGTTCGCGCTCGAGGTAGTAGTCGTCCTCGTCCGTAGTGCGAGTGGAGGCGAGCTTTCCGGACAGGCGGGCCAGTTCTCGCTCACGGACGCGTAGCCGTCTCCATGCCTTCTTCTTGTTCTTGCGTCGGAGCCGCTCAATATGATCGTCCTCGGTCTCCGACGTTCCCTTCAGATAGGTCTCTTCGATTTCGTCCAGCCGTTCGATGGCCTCGGCTGCTGGAAGCTCCAGCAGGATCTGGCCCCGAGCCATCAGATACATACGGTCGGCGTATTGCAGAGCCTTGCGGGCGTGCTGTTCGATGATGAGAGCTCCGGCGCCGTTGCTGTCGGCGGCGTGACGCACGGCCCCCAACAGGCGGTCAACGATCTTGGGAGCGAGCCCCAGAGACAGTTCGTCGGCCAGCAGAATTGACGGGTCTCGGCTGAGGGCACGAGCCAGGGCCAACATCTGTTGCTCGCCGCCTGACAACATGCCGCCACGAACAGTCAGTCGGGCTTCCAGCTCGGGGAACAATTCCAGAGCCTGTTCGACTGAACCTCCTCCGACCCGGATGTTGTCGCGGGCCGACATCTTGGTGAACACCAGCCGCTCTTCGGTGACCAGTCCGACACCTCCAGTTCGCACCCGTTGATACATCGGGGTGAACGTGGGTACGTTGCCGAACATCACGATGCCGTCGACCGGGGTCAGTTCACCGGCGATAGTCAACAACGTGGTGGTCTTGCCTGCGCCGTTGGGCCCGAGTAGGCAGACAACTTCACCGGCGTGGACTTCGAGGTTGACGCCTTGAACCACGGCTCTGTTGAGATAGCCGGCTTTCAGGCTTCGCGTCTGTAGCAGGGGTCGCTCATGCTTCTTGGCGGTCTGGTCGCTCATCGGGGATCACCCCCGGCCGATGCCAGCTTCGGTTCATGGTCGCCAGGGAGCTCATCTTGGTTGCGGAGGTCAATTTCATCAGCTTCGGTGCCAAGGTACGCGGCTACCACCAACGGGTTCGCCTGCACGGCTTCTGGAGGACCGCTGGCGATCTTGCGGCCGAAGTCCAAGACAACCACTTCATCGCAGACGCCGTTGACGAAGTTCATGTCGTGTTCCACCACCAGGACCGTCATACCCCAGTCGTCGGCCAGTCGACGCACCACTTCGGCCAACTCCTCGCTTTCGGCGGTGCTGAGACCGGCCGCTGGTTCGTCCAACATCAAAACGCTGGGATGCATGGCCACCGCTCGGGCGATGGCCAGCAACCGTCGTTTGCCGTACGAGAGGTCCTTCACATCACGGTGTAGATCCTTGTCCAGTTGGAACTCGATGATTGCCCGGACCACTTCGGGTGGGAACGGCGGGTTGGTCGGGGCCACCAAGTCCCGGAAGTACGACCCCAAGTCTTGGGGGTCGGCAGCCACACTGAGGTTTTCGAAAACGGTGGCGTCTTCGAACAGCTCAAGTGACTGGAAAGAGCGAGCCACACCGGCCCGGGCTCGCCTGGCCGGAGACAGCCTTGAGAGGTCGTCGTTGTTCACCAGCACATAGCCTTCAGCCGAAGTGAATCCGCTAATGGCATCAATCAACGAGGTTTTGCCTGCCCCGTTCGGCCCAATCAAACCGGTCACTGTGCCGGGCTCCAGTTTGAAGCTGACATCGTCTACCGCCACCACAGCCCCGTACCGAACGGTCAGCTCCTCAACGGTCAGCGTTGTGGCCGGAACGCTGCTTTGGGCCCGCTGACTATCGTCGTCGGCGCTGTTCGGGTCGTAGTCCGACACATCGGCCAGCTCGATTAAGTAGGTGCGGCCCCACTTGCGGGCCTTCTTGGCCAGCCGGAAAATCTTGACCCATTCGGCGGCCACGCCGTCTTTGTAACCGAGCACCATCAACAAGATGGCGATGCCGCTGATCAGTTGGATCCAGCGGCCTACTCCACCCCAGGTGGATTCCAGCACCTCTTGGCTGAACCCTGCGGTGGCCATGGTTGCGCCAACGAAGGCGCCGAGCAGGTGTCCGACCCCACCGACCAGAGCCAAGCCGACAAACAAGATCGAGGTCAGGTTGGTGAACGACGTGTAGCTGACCGAGGTCAGTCGGAACGCCAGCAAAATCCCGCCCAGGGCGGCGATAGCCGAGGCTAGGGAGAAGGCAAACAGTTTGGCCACCGGAACGTCGATTCCCAGTGCGGCCGCGGCTCGCTCGTTAGTCCTCACCGCGATGAGTCGGCGGCCGCTTCGACCCCGGCGGACGTTTGAGACGACCCAGACTGACAGCAGTGCCATGGCCAGAACAAAGATGCCGTACCGCTCCGGGTACTTGATGGAGCCGATGTCGTAGCCGAACAGATCGGGGCTGCCCACCTGGGTGCCCTGTACGCCACCGGTGTATTCCCGGTTGCGGAACAGCATCAACTCAATCGTGGTGCCCAGGCCGAGCGTGACGATGGCCAGATTGATACCTCGGGTGCGGACGGCGGGAAGGGCGAACATGAAGCCGACGGGGATGGCGGCCAGCACCCCGGCCACCAAAGCTACGAGGAACGGAATGCCGTAGACGGCCACCAACCGGCCGGAAACGTAGGCTCCGAAACCGGCGATCGTGTACTGAGCCAACGACAGCTGCCCGGCGTATCCGGTCAACAGCACAATCGACAACAGCACAATCGACAACAGCACGATCGACACGCCGAGCGATACGGTCAGGGCGTCAATCCACTTGGCCTGCTTGGTCAACATCAAGAACACCACGACACCGGCACCGAAGATCGTCCAGTCCCACGACATCCGCCCGTTACCAATCATGGGGAGTTCCCGCAAGAAGTAGTCACGCAACGGCAGCGAGCGGCCCTGGAAGACCAGGAAGGCAATGATGACCAGAAACGGAAGCGATGGCCCGAGGCCCGGTTGATCGACGTAGCGGCCAACGAGCGTTTGACCGATGCCAAGGGCCAGCCCGGCTGCAGTGGCGATAGGGAAAGATCGGAAGTCCCCCACTAAAGCAGCGGCCAGGGCGGCCAGCACAAGTGAGGTCATGGCCGTCACCTGCAAGGTGATGATGGGAACGATAAGAATCCCGGCCACCGCAGCGATGGCGGATCCCAGCGCCCAGTTCTGGACGGCGATCTTGTTGGGTGACAGCCCGATGGCAGCAGCCGAGCGCTCGCTCTCGGAGACCGCCTCGGTGGCTAAACCGAACTGGCTGGACCGGTAAAGCAGCCAAAGAAGTCCGGCTGACGCCGAGGCGATTGAGAAGAGGATGAGGCGGTCGACGAACACGGCAACCTCACCCCACAGCGTTACCCGATCGGTGGGCAGCCAACTGTCTACCTGTTGGGCGTTCGACCCGTAGCGAATGACCACACCGGCCTGAATAAGTATCAGGACGCCGAGGGTGGCGATGACCCGGATGAGCGAACTGGCCCGCCGTAGCGGTCGCATGATCATCCAATGGGTCAACACTCCAAGCAGGGCTGACAATGCGACCCCGACGGCGGCTGAGAGCAGGAAAGGCCAGCCGGCCTCGTTCTGCAATTCCCATTGCACGTAAACGCCAGCGATGGCGGTGGCACCGAGCGAGAAGTTCAGCACCTCGGTTCCTCGGTAAATCACGATCATCCCCTGAGACGCGAAGGCGTACAGGGCGCCAACACCCAGACCCAGGAGGGCGAACCTGATCACTTCGTCCAAGAGAGTTCCTCCGCTTCGGCGTCAGACCCGGGCCGGTCAGGCGATCGAGACGCCTGACCGGCCGAGACCGAAGTGTTCTTGATCAGCCACCGTTGCCGGTGGCAAGGTCGCCGACATCCTCGAAGTCGGTGGTCAGCGGTACAACCTTTCCGTCCTCAAGGGTGCTGTAGACCACGCTGCGGTTGAACAGACGCTGATAGCCCTCGAGCCCGTCGGTCCACTCCTGGGTGAAGTCCAGGACCGGCACCATGCCACCGAGGTCCAAGTTGTCGGTGTTCGATGCTGCTTCGAAGAAAGAGGCTGCTGTGATTTCACCGTCGATCGACTCGGCGATCTGGGTGAAGCCGACAAAGGCGGCCCAGGTGCCCATGCCACCAAGACTGTTGTAGTCCAGTTCGGTGGTGTCGTAACCGCCCTCGTCGAGCGCCAAACGGTAGTTGTCCCACGGTGCGGTTGAGATGTCCGGGTACATGCCGGCGATGATGTCGCCGTCGGTGGACTCCTCGTTGCCTGCAGCGGAGATCTCATTCAGGTTGCCCTGTGGTCCGTACTGCACGGCCTCGGTGCCCGACTGAGTCCATGCGGTGTTCCAGGTGATGTACGGGGTCTCGGAAATGACGCTTATCACACAGTCCGCATCGGTCGTGGCCTGAGCCACCTCGGACGAATAGTCCTGGGCTGTTGGCGGCAGGATGATGGTGTCCCCAAACTCTTGGCCCAGTGCAGCCATGGCGTTTTCCATGGGTGGCACGAAGATCTGGGCGCCGTCGATGATCACCGCATTGATAGCGGTGCAACCGTCTTCAATGGCCCGTTTGACTGCCCCTACGGCATACATCGGCTGGTTGCCAACCGGGAACGAATGCGGACTGGTCAGTTCTGACGGTGTGATTGGACAGCACGGACCGAACCAGGTGATGTCCGATTCGGCGATGACGGGCACGATCGACTCGGCGAAGAATGTAAAGGAACCGACCACCGACACCATGTCGCCTTCAACGGCGTCGCGGGCGCATGTTGCCGCTACCGCCGGATCGAACATCTCATCGCAGACCGTGACCTCCAACGGCCTTCCGGCAATGCCTCCTCGGGCGTTGATGTACTCGGCGTAGGCCTCTGCGGTGTTGGCGATGTTCTGATAGGTCGGACCGGCGGCGTTTAACGTTGTCACCGTCATGACCTTGAGTGGTTCGCCGCCCGGCGCTTCTGCTGTTTCTTCTGCCTCGTCTCCGTCTGTTTCTTCAGCCGCTGCTTCTTCTGTTTCTTGCGTTTCGGCCGACGCCGGGTCTTCAGATCCTGAGTCGTCGGCGTCATCGCCAGTATCGCTACCGCAGGCGGCAGCCATCATGGTCAGCGCCGCCATCAGAGCAATCAGCGTCCGTAGTGGACGCCACTGCAGGCGCGACTGAATAGCACATGCATTGGACTTCATGTTTTCCCCTTTTCACAGCAGTTCCGGCATGACGTGCCGGCCGTTTTCTGCCAGTGCGCGGAAATTAGCACAGTTGACGAGTGGGTCGCCATTTGAGTGGATCTAGGCGATGGCGAAAACGATGATTGCGACGATGAACAAGATGGCGAGGCCGAGAACGGCCAGGGCGGCGAAGCCGTCGGTGTTCGTCTGATCGTTGTTGTTGCGCCCGGTGTTGTTTGTCTTGGCATCGTCGGACATCGGTTGTTGCTCGCTTCCCAAGTGCCGGCCGCGGAATTAGTGATGAAGGCCGCCTCGAACCGGAGACTAGCATTCGTTGATGGAAGCGTTCGAGATTGCCGATGTCGTGGCCCAGCGGGCCGAGAGTGGAGACCTCTACCTGGAGTTTCTCCGCACTCAATCGCTCAGCTGCGGTGTGTACGTGTTGGCCGCAGGTTCCTCCGACCCTCAGTCGCCCCACGATGAAGAAGAGGTGTACTACGTCTTGAGTGGCCGAGGAAAGGTGACCGTCGACGGTGAAGAGCGAGTAGTCCAACTCGGTTCAGTCGTCTTCGTCGGCGCCGGGGTGGACCACAAGTTCCACGACATCGACGCCGAGCTACAGCTGCTGGTCTTCTTCGCGCCGCCCGAAGGGTCGGCCTCGAAGTCGTCGTAGACGCCTGACCGGTCGGTTTGGCTCAGTCCACTCGTTTGACTAGATAGGCGAAGGCCGTCTTGGTATAGGCGAGACCGCGCCCAAGCTCGTGGAGCACGTCGGGAGTGACAGCCTGTGGTCTCTTCGGCGCGAGAAACTGGTCCAGGTCGCGGTCGGAGATTCGGTAGTCGCCGGAACGTGTCGTCACCACAGCAGCCAGACGGTAGCGGGAATCGATCGATGCCATGGCCACATCAATGCTCAGAGATGAACCCGGCATAGAGCGACACCAACAGATCAAACGACTGGTCCTCAAGACCAAATTGCAGTCCGAGGTCGTCTTGGTAGTCGGCTGGAATGAACCGAAACTCGGATTTGAGTGAGCGGACCCCGCCATCGGTTTGACCGTCACCGGTTTGATTGTCGGCGACGATCTGCCGCACTCCTTCGGTGTCGCCGAAGCAGCGTTCGGCTCGGCGGTCGACGTCAACGTAGGTCACCCGGTCAAACACAAACGACGGTGCGACGTCAACGAACGAGCCGGATAGAGAACATCGGAAGCCGAGACGGCGTTGGCCACCGCGGTGAACAGTCGGAGCCGATCGCCTTCGTGTTTGTTTTGACCGGCCCAGAGCTTGGCGGTCAACTGATCCATGCGCGCCATGCTACGCGGTGTCGGCGCTGCCCGAGCGTGTGCTGACTGGTCAGAGGCCACCGCTTTGCTGATGATCGGCCTGTAGATCAGCCTAAAAGTAGGTTGAAAGCTGGACTGGTTCAAAACTGGCATGTACGGTTCTTTGGGCGTACCAGCAACTCTATTGGGAGTCACCCAGCCGATGCCCGTAACCAGACTGAAGACTGCCCAACGACCCGGACACCAAGTCGGTCAACGCGCTGCTCACGAAACCTCAGAGCGAGTTGCCGCCCTTCTCGACCAAATCCGAGCTGGAGGCGAGGAGGCCGTCACAGCAATGGCGGCAGAGTTCGACGGCTGGGACGGCCCGATCGTCGTCAGCCCTAGCGAAATCGCCGCCGCCTCCAACGAACTCTCCGAAACGGCCAAGGACGATATCCGGATCGCTCATCGCCACATCAGCGAGTTCGCCAAGATCCAGAAAGACTCGATACGCGAAGTCCAGGTGGAGCTGGCCCCGGGATTGTTGGCCGGGCAGCGCCTGGTCCCGGTGGAGACGGCCGGGTGCTACGTGCCTGCCGGGCGCTTCGCTCACGTGGCCTCGGCATTGATGAGCGTCACCACCAGTTCGGTTGCCGGGGTGGAAACGGTGGTCGCCGCTTCCCCGGCTCGACCCGATCGCAACGGCGTGCACCCGGCCATCCTCTTTGCCGCCGATCTGGCCGGGGCGGACGTCATCCTCGGCCTCGGTGGCGTTCAGGCCATCGGAGCGCTGGCCAACGGGCTGTTCTCGGGACGACCGGCCGACATCATCGTCGGCCCCGGCAACGCGCTGGTGGCCGAAGCCAAACGGCAACTATTCGGACAAGTCGGTATCGACGTAATCGCCGGGCCGACCGAGTCGATGATTGTGGCCGACGAGACGGCCAACCCGCAAACCGTCGCTGTTGATTTGGTGAGCCAGGCCGAACACGGAGCCGACTCACCGGTATGGCTGGCCACTACGTCGGCCGAGCTGGCCAATGAGGTGGCGCGACTAGTGCCGCTCTACGCCGAGGCCCTTCCCGAACCAGCGCGGGACTCTGCCATCGCAGCCTGGCGCGATCACGGTGAAATCGTGGTGACTGGTGACCGGGAGGAGGCAGCTGTGGTGTGCGATGACTACGCTCCCGAACATCTGCAGGTGATGGCCGAAGATCTTGACTGGTGGAAACGTCGACTGCGCAACTACGGCTCGTTGTTTCTTGGTGAGGAAACGACCGTGACCTTCGGGGACAAGAGCGCCGGACCCAATCACACTCTTCCAACCGGGCGGGCGGCCCGATACTCGGGCGGACTCAACGTCTTGCGGTTCCTTAAGCAACTGACCTGGCAGCAGATGACGCCTGAAGCGGCAGCCGCTCAAGCCCCGATCGCTGCTCGCATCTCCCGGTTGGAAGGCATGGAAGGCCATGCTCGAGCCGCCGACATTCGGGCCTCTGACATTGGTGCACAGCAGACATGAGCGAGCTCCCGTCGATCACGCTTGACTTCACCGAACAGCCACCGATTCCCGACGCCGGGATCGCCCGGGCCAACGAACTGCTGAACTCGGGTCGACTGTTTCGCTACGGGGAGACTGGGTCTGGCGAACTGGACGTGGCTCGGCTTGAGTCGGACTTCGCTGACTCTGTCGGTCGACGCTACTGCGTTGCTTTCAACAGCTGCGGGGCGTCGCTGGCCGCCGGGTTGCTGGCCGCCGGTCTCGAACGAGGCGAACCGGTGTTGATGAACGCCTTCACACTGGCCCCGGTACCAGGCGCCGTTGTCCACGCCGGCGGAGAGCCCGTCTTTGTAGGCATCAACCCCAACTATCAGATCGACCTCAATGACCTCAGGGCGGCGGCTGAACGGTCGGGGGCTCGATTCCTGATGCTGTCACACATGCGGGGTCACATCACCGACATGGACGAACTGACCGCAGTGGCAGCCGAGCTGGACCTGACGATTGTCGAAGACTGCGCCCACACTATGGGCGCCGGTTGGGCCGGCCGGCCGTCAGGAACGTTTGGAGTGGTCGGATGTTTCTCGACACAAACGTTCAAGCACATCAATTCCGGCGAAGGTGGCCTGTTAGTCACCGACGACGACGACATCGCAGCGCGAGCCATTCTGTTGAGCGGTTCATACATGCTGTACGGCCAGCACGGCACGGTACCGCCTCCGGAGGTCATCGAGCGCCACCGGTACACCACGCCCAACTTCTCTATGCGGATGAGTGCACTGGCCGCCGCAGTCGTGCACCCACAGCTGGCACGGTTGGAGGATCGAGCCGCCGTCTGGAACGACCGGTACCGCCGCCTGGCCGAACGCCTGAACGTTGACCCGTCAATCCACGTGCCCGAGCGGCACGTTGACGAGCACTATGTGGCATCGTCGATCCAGTTTTCGGTGGACGGCCTCGATGAGGACGCCATGTGCCGATGGGTTGAATTAGCTGGCTCCCATGGGGTGAACGTGAAGTGGTTTGGTCGACCTGAGCCGGTTGGGTTCACCAGCCGGTTCGATCACTGGCGCTACGCGGATGAGCAAAGTTTGCAGGCCACCGCGGCGGTACTAGGTGGGCTGTGTGACATGCGCATCCCGTTGGCTATGACGGCCGATGACTGCGAGGTAGTGGTTGAGATTATTCGGGGAGCGATAGCGGCGAGCGTGAGTCGCTGACTGTGCCAACGTCCGCTGTGTCAACTCCCGCTGTGTCATCACCCGGTCTGGCCGAACTGGCCGTCGACCATGGTAGTGATCAGCCGATCTACCGCCAGCTTCGTGCTGCCATTCTGTCGGGGATCACGGCGGGGGCGTTGCCTGCCGGCGAAGCGCTGCCTTCATCGCGCTCGCTGGCTGAACGCCTCGGCGTGAGCCGGAGCACCGTCAACCTCACCTATCAGGAACTGACTGCCGAGGGCTTCCTTGTCGCTATCGAGCGAGTGGGCTACATGGTCCATCCCGACTTGGCTCGAAATGAGGGTGAACGCATCGCCGAGCCACGTCGTGTCGACTGGGAGTCAAAGGTGGTCGACTACAGCGATTTCCTGGTTCACCTCAGAAAACCCGAGGGGCGTCACTCTCGCCGATTCCCGTTTGTTGTCGGTGCGCCGGATCCCGGTTTGTTTCCTGCCGCTGATTGGGGGCGGGCGATGCGGGCCACGATGGATGACGAACACCTGCCCTCGGTGATTTACGACCACATCGACACCGACGACCCCTTGCTGGTGGATCAGCTCTGTTCAGTAGTGTTGCCTGCGCGGGGCATCGACGCCGATCCGGATCAGGTGCTGGTCACCATGGGAACCCAAAACGGGCTTCACCTGACGGCTGCGGCGTTGGTCCACCCCGGTGACAGGGTGGTAGTCGAGGATCCTGGCTACCCGGACTCTGCTCACATCTTCCTTCGAGCCGGTGCCGACGTCATCCCGTGCCCAGTGGACGAGCAGGGTATACGGCTCGGTGATCTAGCAGGTGATGAAGTTGGACCGGTGGCTCTGGTCATCGTCACCCCAGGACATCAGTATCCGACCAACGTCACGCTGTCGGCCGCTCGTCGAGCCCAATTGCTGGCTCGAGCCGACGTTGACGACATGATCATCGTCGAAGACGACCACAACAGCGAGCTTCGCCATGTAGGCCAGCCGGTGCCGTCACTGAAGTCGCTCGATCGAAGCGGCCGAGTCGTGCACCTGGGAAGTTTCTCCAAGTACTTCGGGCCAGGGCTTCGACTTGGCTACGTCGTGGCCGATCCGGCCCTCATCGCCAAAATGCGAGATCTTCGCCGGTACATGATTCGGCACCCGCCCGGTCAGATCACCAGAACCATGGCGCTGTTCATCGAGCGGGGTGACTACGCGCGGGCGCTCAAGCGGGTCCGAAGCTCGATTCGTGAGCGGTGGGACATCGCCGTCACCGCCGTCGACCGGCACATCGGTTGGGACGTCGACTTTCCCGCCGGTGGCGCGTCGCTGTGGCTTCCCGGCCCGAAAGATTTGGACGCCACTGCTCTCGTCGACCGGGCCGCCGACGATGGCTTGTACATCGAGTCCGGGGCGTCATGTTTCTTGACTGACCCGGTGCCGAGCAACATTGTCCGGCTAGGGCTATCCGGCATCGGTACTGAATCAATCGAAGACGGAATTAGGCGACTGGCCAACGTCGCCAGCAATCAATTGGAGAGCAAGCAGTGAAGCAACAGGAGAACGAGCAATGAAGAATCTTCCCAGTCGGGCCCGCGTGGTGGTGATCGGCGGCGGCGTCGGGGGTGCCAGCACCTTCTATCATCTGACCGAGCAGGGCTGGACCGACGTGGTGCTGGTCGAGCGTGACGAGTTGGCATCGGGTTCAACCTGGCATGCCGCCGGGCAGGTCACACAGTTCGGTGCCGTTCAGACAATGGTCGGGCTGAAGAAGTACTCCGTTGAGTTGTACACCCGGTTGGCCGCCGACCCGGAGTCGCCCATCACCTATCGCCGCGACGACGGTGGCATCCGCTTGGGCTACGACCAGTCTGACCTCGATGGCTACCGTCATTTCGTTGGTGTGGCCAAAGGTATGGGTGTCGACTTTGAGGTCCTTAGCCCGTCTGAGATGGCTGAGGCCCACCCGCTCATGGACGTGACTGGTTTGACCTGTGGTCTGTGGGACCCGGTTGACGGCGACATCGACCCCACTGGGTTGGTCAACGGTCTGTGCCGTGCCGGTCGAAACAATGGCGGCCAGGTGTTTCGCCACACCGAAGTTATCGGCCTAGAGAGCAAGGGCGAGGGCTGGCTGGTTCGAACCAACAACGGCGACATCGAATGTGAGAGCTTCGTCAACGCCGCCGGTTATCGGGTCCACCAGGTTGGCAACTTCTACGGGCTGGAGTCGGCGGTGTCGTCGATGGAGCACCAGTTCTTCCTCACCGAAGAGCTGCCGGAACTGAAAGAACTGGGCCGTCGAGTCCCGCTGCTGCGTGACCCCGGCGACGACTTCTACAGCCGCCAGGAACATCACGGCTTGTTGGTCGGCATCTACGAGCAGGGCTGCAAGACGTGGGGCCGAGACCATATTCCCGATGACTTCGCCGGAAAGCTCGAACCACCTGACCTTGATCGCCTGACCGACAATATGGAACGAGTGATGGAGCGCCTGCCGATCTTGCAGACAGCCGGTATTTCCTCGGTTATCAACGGCCCGATCGCCTACTCCGGTGACGGGGTACCGCTGGTTGGCAAGTTGCCCGGCGTACGCAACGGCTACGCCATGTTGGGTATTCGAGCAGGTATCGGTGAAGGTGGTGGCTTGGGCAAGGTCCTGGCAGAAATCATCATCGATGGTGAGTCGGAGTGGGACAGCTGGTGTCTCGACCCCCGCCGCTTTACCCAATACGCCGGTGAGTCCTACGCCTCGGCCAAAGCGGTTGAGGAGTATCAACGGGAGTTCATCTTCCACCGACCAGACGAGCATCGACCGGCCGGTCGCAAAGCCAAGTGCACACCCCTGTACGACACATTGGCGGCCAAGGGAGCGGAGTTTGGGGCACTGAACGGTTGGGAGCGAGTGCTGTACTTCCATCCGAGCGCCGACAGTGAGATCGAGGACTTTGAGCATGTCCCCGAGTTCCGATTCTCGACTTACCACGACCAGGTTGGTGCTGAGGCCCGAGCGGTTCGAGACAACGTTGGCATCGTCGAGATCTCAGGCTTTACCCGGTATGAGGTTGCCGGCTCAGGCGCTGTGGAGTGGTTTGACCGACTGTCGGCTGGACGTATGCCTGGTGTTGGTCGCACCGGGCTGGCGTACGTCAGTGACGACAAGGGTCGCTTCCGGTCCGAATTCACCGTGACTCGTCTGGACGACGATCGATTCTGGCTGTTGAGCGCGGCGGCAGCCGAGTGGCACGACCTCGACCTGTTGAACGAGGCCAACCCGCCTTCTGGGGTGACGATTACCAACTTGACCGACAATCACAACGCCTTGATGGTGGCCGGTCCAACGTCTCGTGACGTGCTGGGAGCGGTCACCGACCACCCGTTGGACAATGCCGCCTTCCCGTGGCTGTCAACTCGTGAACTCACCATCGTCGGTGTCGCCGTGCAAGCCTTGCGAGTGAGCTTCACCGGAGAGCTGGGTTGGGAACTTCACTTCCCCTCCGAGCACTCGGTGGCCGTGTACGAAGCGCTCTCGGCGGCCGGGGAGCCATTGGGCATGATTAACTTTGGGTTACTGGCCACTGAGTCCATGCGGATCGAAAAGAACTACCGGGCATGGAAGCACGAACTGCACACCGAATTCACCGTGCTCGAAGCCGGGCTCGACCGTTTCGTCAACTTGGAGAAAGACTTCGTCGGCCGCGACGCCATCGTTGCTCAGCGTGACGCCGGTCATCGTCGGCTGTTTGTCGCCTTCGAGGTAACCAACGACGAAGCCGCCGCTCACACCGGCGATCCGATCTGGACCACCGTTGATGGAAGCGAGCGCTTGATCGGGGTGGTGACCAGTGGCGGGTACGGCCACACCATGAACACCAACATCGCCATGGGTTATGTCGATCCGGCCTACGCCGAAGTCGGCACCGAATTGGCCATCGACATCATCGGTGTTCGTTCGCCAGCGGTGGTTCGGGCCGAGCCGATGTTCGACCCAGCCCATGAACGGCCACGGGCCTAACGTCTGCTCTTTGGCTGGGGCGGAATGCCGTCAGGCCAGCACGGCAAATTCGTTCCCAACGTCGATCCGCCCGGAGGACAGGAGGCGGCAAACTGTTCCGGCGCGCCGGCGCAGTGCCGCTTTCGCCCCGGGCCCGATCTCATCCTCCAGCAGCTTGCACGGTGCAGCCACCCGAACCACTTCCAACTCGACATCACCGATGCTCAGCCGCGTTCCGGGCGTGGTAGGAATTGGGCCGTGGGAGACGGTGATATTGCGTCGAGTGGTCGACGGCGGAATGTCCGACCCGAAGACCCTGGCCGCCTCGGCCAAGTCATCGGCCGCTTGAATAGTGACGTGGCGATGCTTGGCGCCGTGATAGCGGTCACCCACCAGGCCTTTCCCGGCCTCAGCCTCCACAGAGGTCACCGACTTCATCGCCAACCGGGTGGCCGGAGCGATGTGTATTGCCACAACGGTGGAGGAGTCGTTTGGCGCTGGCGCTGTCATGCCGTTCACGCTACCTGGCGGCCGGTGCCTCACCGGAACGGCGTTCCAAGTGGCCGATCGGGCGATCTTCGAGGAGCTGTCCTCGGCCGTATCCGGGGGGTTGGCACCGGGACTGCATTTGCCGTCGAGCTGCGATTGTGAGATACCCCTCGATTCATCGCCCTCCTGGCGACATCTTCGCCGACCACCGAGCGGCCGTTGCTTGAGCAGCGAAGGCCTGAGCAGCGGTAAGCAAACTGATGTAGGATTTCGGCGTTCGGGAGTTGAAGAGTGTGGGAGGCGGTTTGCGGTCGCATGCAGGTCATTGGTGTTTTCTGGTCGGCGTTTTCTCCGTGTGTCTGGCGGTGGTCGCTGGTTGTACCAGTGGCGGCTCGGAGGCGGTTCCGGAGGTGACGTCTCAGGTTGTTGAGGCTGAGCCTGATGCGCCGTCGACGTCTACAACCACTGAGCCGCCGACAGAGGAGACGTCATCCACTACGGAGGCTCTTACGGGTGATGAGGCTGAGGTCTTGGAGCTGGTCCGCCGGTTTTATGTGGACGCCGAGGATCGCCCTGACAAGTCGAAGGGTCCGGATGACTATCCGGATGTGTATTCCGAGATAGCGATCAATCCGATTCTGGGGCGGGTTCAGGACACGGATCGTGATCGGATTGCTCGGGGCCGGACCCAAATTTCGTATTCGTCGTTGTATACGTTGTCCGA
>CALKZY010000015.1 GCA_938002965.1 uncultured Acidimicrobiales bacterium
CGCTCAGCCAGGGTTGGTCGAGGCGGAAACATGCCTCGAATCAACAAGAGCGCACCGAAGGCACCGAGCAATGACCAAACAACCAGCTGCGTCATTGCAGAACCCGCCCCTCGATCTCCGACCAACGTTCGATGTCGCTAAAGACCCTCTTTGGAGGAGGCGGCTTTGCTATCTGATAAATGGCGTAGTTGGCGCCAACGAACAATCCAAGGATGACAGTCAAGACAATCTGACCAATAAAGGTGTCATAAGGCCCCAGCGTCTCCCGCCGGAACAGCACCATGAATGTCATCATGGTGGCCGTGACCCAACCGGCGAGACGAGCCTGGGAGAACATTCGGGCTCTACTGGACTCAACCTGCCGCCACATCGACGCCGTATCCCTGGCCGACTGAGCGGTGGTGGCCAACACACCCTGAAGGCTGCCGGCATGACGGCTGGTTGCCAAGATCAGCGAGGCCACGACCATGTCCGAGAGCGGGTGTTTCATATCGGCGGCAAAGCGCCGCAGAGCTTCGTTCACCGACTGGTGCTGAAGTCGGCTGGCTAGTGCTCGCACCTCGTCGCGGACTGGTGCCGGGGCAACTCGGGCCGAGATCTGCAACGCCTGTTGCATACCTGCGGAGGCGGCCATGGTGTCCCGGACCGATTCGATCCAGGCAGCGATGGCTTCAATCCTTGCGATCTCTTCCCGACGGCGCCGCTTGGCCAACACCAACGTCGGCAGAATGAAACCACCGATGGCAGCGTAGACACTTGCGATCAGCCAACCAGTGAAAGCGAAAACGGTAGCGAAGCCGGCCAGCGCCAAACCCAGGCGTAGGGCCGGATAAGCCAGCTCATCGTTCAGCGTCCCTGAAGAAGACTCCCCCGGCTTCAGATTCGGCAGTCGACCCAACCCGCCAGCGGCCACAATCAGCAAACCCAAGGCGAAGACTGCGGCAATCACAGCCAACGGCGCAACCCCTACCACGGCTGCACCTGCATCCCCGCAACCCGAAGGCGGTCGAGTAGATACTGCGAGGGAGCGACCCCTGGACGAGCACGGTCTTCAGGTACTTCCTCAAACACCGAGTTGTAGTGGATGCCCTCGCCAAAGGTCTTTTCTACCTCGACAATCGACGCAACCACCCGACGGCGGTCAGGGAGAACCCGCAGATGGACTACCAGATCGACTGCTGTTCGATAGAACGTGTCAATCACGTGCATCGGAATGTTGGCGATGCCTTCGGCGCAGTAGCCACGGACACGGTCAGCCACACCACGGGCAGAATTAGCGTGCACTGTGCACATCGAACCGTCGTTGCCCTGGCTCATCGCCTTTAGCATGTACAGCGCCTCAGCGCCACGAACCTCACCAACGACCACTCGGTCAGGTGACATACGCAGGCACTCCCGAGTCAGGTCCATCATGGTCAACTCACCGACGCCTTCAAGATTTGCCTGACGGGTCTCCATCTCGACAACATTGGGATGGTCTTCCTCAAAGGATCCGATGCCCAGCTCGGCCGTATCCTCGATGGTGATAATGCGCTCGTGAGCTGGCACCTCGTGCAGCAAGGCCCGCAGCAGCGTGGTTTTGCCGGTACCGGTTCCGCCAGCCACAATGATGTTGCAGCGGGCTCGAACGGCTGCGGTCAGGAAGTCGACCATGACCGGATCAACCGTTCCGAGTCGCTGGAGATCATCTAGGCCCACTCGGCGGTGGTAGGGGCAGCGAATTGTGATCGTCGGTCGCTGAGTCACCTCCATGATTGCGTGGAGGCGGAAACCTCCAGGCAGGCGCATGTCTAGACGCGGGTTCGACACGTCAAACCGGCGCTCGGTTCGACCCAACCGGGACGCCCACCGATTCACTAACTCGATCAACGCCTGGTCACTCTCGGCGATTGGAGGCATCGCCTCAGGGGCAAATGCCCCACTGCGATTAACAAACACCTTGTCGGCACCGTTGACAAAGATGTTCTCAACCGTGGGGTCGAAGAGGTAGTCCTCAAATCCACCCAGACCGAACAGTTCGGCCTTGACCCGTCTGAAGATGGCCTCTTCTTCATCGACAGCAGGAGCGGTACCCCCTGAAGCGATCACCGAGCGAGCATGGGCGTCCAAGTACCGCCAGATAACGGGCTCGGTGCGGGCCACCTCCTCCTGCTCCTCGATCACATTGTCGCCGTCGGCTCGGCGAGCTTCCGAGATCTCGGCGGCAACCTGCTCTCGGATCTCAGCTATCACCCCTAGGTCCACCGGTTTCGACGGACCGCGGCGAGCCTGCTCGCCATCCAGAGCAGCCAGACTTGTACCTGGGGCGGCGGCAATCGTCGGAGCGGAACCGTTAGTTAAACTCATCGGCCCACCGCCTCCTGAGTGTCAGCAGGTGCCGGAAAAACCTCCGCTAGCTCTGGTTCGAGTGGATCGGATTCCGCGGCAGTGTGGCCGCCACCATCCTGCTCAACAGCCTGGACGGGAACACCGGTATGTGCTGGCGGCGCAAACGGCTTCGAGCCAGAGAGCTCGCCGACCCCCTTCGACGGATTACCTCTGTGCGAGACCTTGCCAATGTGACCGTCGGCCAATACGACCTTGGCCAAGGCCACGATCGACCGCCACAACGAAGATCTCCGGAATCGGGGGAGCGAGTGCGATCCACCCTTCAGCGCCGACGCCATCACAGGGTCGTCAGGCAGTACCGCTACTAGTGGGACGCCGGCCAGATCGGCTAGCTCCAAAGGATGAAACGGGCGATCGCCGAGACATAGCAAACCCACCCGACAACCAGCCTGCTTTAAGGATCTCACGGCGAACAGCATCGACTGTGCGTCCTCGGCTGTCGGTCGGGTGATGAGCAGTACCAAGCGTGCAGCGCTAGCGAACGGCAGAGCGGGGGTCTCGGCACTGAAACGGCCGAGATCAGCGATAGTCAGCTGCCGGTCCGCCACCATGGCCTCGACCAACATCGATGCCGATCGACGAAGTGCCCATTGAGCCAGCAGAGGGTCGCTGGGCGCAGTCAAGCACGCTACGCCCGAGAGCTGAGAGGCATGCTCGTTGAGCATTCCAGGCTCGACCCCGCGACTGGCCACGCCGGAGAACGTTGCCAGCGAGCGTTCTATGTCGAGCTGGAAGCGTAATGCCATCGAGCCCCCCGAGGGATCGGCCTCGATCAACAACGGTGTCCGTTCGAGAATCTGACCCGTTGCAACCGCCAAGCCATAGGCCGTGCAGGTGACACCCGGGCTACCAGAGCTAGAGGTGACGGCAAAGATCGTCACTGATCGCCGGTCCCATCAGCGGATGAAGGACCGGCCGCAGGATCGGCCGGTTCAACAGGGGCGAGTGGACTCAAAGTGTCGTCATCGACGACATCGATGAGTACGAGGCGAAGTCGTTCCTCATCCGCGATCTGAGAAATGACCACGCTCAGGCCTGAGTCGAGCCGTAGTGAGACCAGCAGGCGATCAGGTCCTGTCAGACGTGCAGTCTCCACGACATCTGCCTCGCCTAGTTGGCGCGCCTCTCGTGGAGCATCAGAGCCGACAATTACCGGAGCAACCTCAATCAGGGCAACTCGATCACCTGGTTGCAGACCGGAACGGGGATAGTTGCCTGGAGCCAAGTCGGCGCCAAGAATTGCAACGGTGTCGGCGGCCTGCTCGGCGACAACGAAGTCATCGGCATGAATGACAACTCCCTCGCTAATCGGTCCGGCCGCAACCATGCCTGCGAACTCATCCAGCTCGGCCGAATCGACGGCGTTAACCTCCGGCCCGAGTGCCGCTGCAGTTGAAACAAGACCTGCATCCTCGATCGTCTCACCCGCCGCAACCGGGCGACTGGTGACCAAGACGTCCTGACGGTCGGCCAAAGAGCGACCAATCGACAGTGCCGCGATCGCGGCCGTCAGCATAAGGACCAAGCCTCCGACCATCCAAACGGTGTTGCGCTGGCGCTTGGGAGCAACCGGTAGACCCACCGGCTTAAGCATCGGCTGGGGAGACGATCCGTTCGCTGTTGCTGACGGCGCGGGCGGCTGCGAGACGGTGGTCATCGAACACCGCCTTCGATACGAACGCCATTACCACTGATACTCGTCACCAAACACCTTTCGGCATCGCTAAATGCGACGCACGACGCGTTGTATACACCGCCGAACCCTTCCCGGGCATCGCCAAACACACCCCTCTGTGTGTCGCCCCGATGCGCCTATTCCCTTTCCTCGTCGATGAACCTAGCCGCGACAATCTTACGCAAGGGTTTAGGCGGGAAAACGCGAGATTTCTGCTGCCGTATTTCTGCATCGGTTCCTCCGCACGGGCCAACCTGACCGGTACGAAGAGGATTAGACACAGCGGCGACCTAAAAGTTCCCGCCTTATCCAAGAAAAATCGACATTCTTGTGCCCTTACTACGACGCAGCAGCAACCCGTGCGGCCAGGTCTCGAGAACAACTTCTTCGCCCAAAACAGCAAGTAGTTCCTCTTTCGACATACTTCGCTATCGGCGACGGCAATCCGGGGCCAGTTGGTTAGGGCTAGTCAGAATGGCAGTACAGAATGGCGCTGTGGCGTCAGAGAAATCGAATGCCAAGAAGAACAAGCCGACGGTGGAGAACCCAGATCGAACTCGCCTCCGCGATGGCCGACTAGTTGAGTTCTAACAACGAAGCCCCGACCGCAGGCAACGCACGTCTACCTGTCTCCTGCCGAGTCCGAACGCCGAAAATCCAAACCCCAAGCCGCCCAAATTCCAACAACATCAGCACACAAATCGGGGTTCACACCAGTTGGACCGATCTCAGGTGCTCAGCGCACTCAGCCTAAGGCCGCGGAAAGAGTGGGCCGACAAACAGGTCAGCTCACGGTGTCGACATCAACGATCGATGTGGCCCACAACTTGTGACGCCGCTGCCTTTGCGGACAAACAGGGTCTCGTCTAACCCGAGCGCGTCAACCACGCCAACATGATCCGTGTCAGCGTCCGACGTCTACGTTGATCATGAACCGAATCGCTCTGATCGACGCCGAACAACCGTGAGCCTTTGGGCATCAGTTTGGGTATCAGACGGTGAAATGCGGCAGCACTTCTACTGCCCGGATCGCTCCCCCAGCGCGACCTGCGGAAACTCTGTGGACCTCTTCGGAGGAACCGCGAGTCTGTGAGGAGTTCGTCGCCACGGCGCTCTGGCCTTGCGGGTACAACAGCATGCTCGATGCCCGACGACAGCAGAAGGATAGGGTTTCTTAGAAATTTCGCCAGGCGAAGGTGAACAACTAGGCGTGAGACCTACTACTAGGCCAAGAGTGAAATCGCTCGAATGAAAGTCTCGACCTCTGGGGTGTTCTTGTGGGCGCCCTGGCCCAAGGCGACAATAGCCCAGGCTGGACCATGGCCGCAGACAGTTGGAGAAAATCCTTCGGCTTCGGTGGGATGGAGCCTGCGGTCGCAGGTGGTTATCCGAAAAGCAGATGGAAATGCTGCCAGCGAGGATAGCGAACGACGTGGCCCTTATGGCCGGGACACCCGGAACGGCTCGTGTCGAAGGCTTCAGTAGTCGATGTGGGCCAATCAAGAATGCGAATACCGTACGCAATCATGATACACCTACATGACTAAAGCGACGCTGTATCGAGCACGAGTCACTGCCACGTATAGGGAGGAGCGAGCACCGGGCTTGAGTGCCGCTAGATCACCCGTGTTCACGAACTTCTTCATCGGGTTTGTCGGGAAGATCAAGACACGATCGAATGTGCTGCCTTTCGAAACCCCGATGTTTATCGCTGGCAGACCAAGAGTGTCGCGGTCTCGACGAGGCCGCAGCACGACTGGTCGATACGTCTCGAAATAAGAATGGGCCTCAGACTCCGCAATGGTGACCACTCCATCGTGACCCGTGTCTTTGACCCCGACGGAAGTTGTCGGCGGCATTTCAGGGTAGAGCTTGTCTGCGTAGTCGCAGATTGACTGATGGCAGCGAAAGCTCTCGGCCCTGTCCAGTCTGCGGCAGACAGCGTCTCTTTCTCCGAGCCACTCTGCCATACCCATGCCGCGATACTTCTTGTTCTTGTTCGCCCGGTAGGTGGCATAGGTGTGCTGGCGAGGGTCGCCCACGAGAAGCACGTTACTATCAGCCCCGAGCAGCATGTCCAACACTTCCAGGTCCCAACCAGCCAGGTCTTGCAACTCGTCCACGAGAATCGCGTCGTAAATCCTCGAAAGGCGACGCGCCACTGCGCCCTTGGTCGCTGCATCAGCCGTAACAACGAAGTCTGCAAGGTGCTTTCGGTAGAGATTGCCCACGCCGTCTACGAAGTACTGCTCGCCCGTGTCCTTCTTTGTGAAGCGCTGGTGATCTCCGTCGAAGTTGAGGCCGCTGAGAGTATTGATCCGCTCGGTGACAGACGATTGGTACGGTTTTGCACCGTGCGTTATGAGGAACGAGAGCCATCCCATTAACTCAATACTCAGGGGAACCGTTCCGCAGATCTCCTCAATACGCCGTCTGATCTGATTGATGTTTTCGTTGGTGTAGGTCGTGATCAGCACCCGCCCATTGATTTCGAGAGCTGTGTCGATGATCTGCTGCGTCTTTCGTGAGCCAGCGGCAGCAAGAATCCCGACGTTTGGGCCTTCAGCAAACATCCTTGATGTATCCCGGCATCTCGATGGCAGTAGCTGACTCGTAGATCCGTAGAGCGCTTTCGGTCTTCGAGCCGGTCATCCCCTTGATTGCATCCTCCTCCGTACCGTAGTCCGCTCCGAGAGCGGCGTTGAGGTCCGGGAGATTGTTGGCATTTACGATGGCAGGTTCAAGAGTCCGCTCGTCTTGTGGACTCTCGCCATGATGCAAAGTGATTAGATTCTCCACGAGATAGCCGTCGAAGCTCGTTTGCATCTCTTCAGCGCTCTTGCCGTCGTTGTCTCTGACTGCCCAGGTGCGGCGACCAAGCCCGGCGGCGAGTTCCATAAATCGCTTGTGCGAGGTGCCGACCGAGATGACATCTACGCCATCGTCAAGCGGCTCCTTGCCGTGTTTGTCGCGGTAGGCGCGCTGAACTATGAGTTCATCCGAAGATCCTTCGACCAGGATCGCCCCCTCTGCTAACACAAGTCGAAGCGTGTCGTGCCCTGGGAGTCGCTTAAAGAATGACACAGTCTCGTCCGACAGATCGGTGATCCGGGTCGCTGCGCCCGTCGGTCCGAGCAAGATCGCACCGTCGAGTCCAAGCTTGTTCAAGACGTAAGCGCTGTGGGTGGCGATGATTACCTGCTTGCCGCCGCAAAGCTTTGTGATACGTGGTAGGAGGGTTCGAAGCTTCGCAAAAGATAGGTGTGTCTCTGGCTCCTCGACCATAACAATTTGCTTGTCGTCGGCATGACGTCCGATTGCGAGGAGTGTCTTGACCGTGTTCTGGTCACCCTTGCCGATGTACTGGAAGGGAAGGCCGTCGAGGTGGGCGACCAGACTGCTTTCCCACGTGTACCGCTTCGAAATGTCAATGCTGAGGCTCAGCTCTCGATCGGTGAGTTCGCCGTTGTCCTTTCGGAGCCGCTCGTTAATCGTTTTTGACAGACTCCTTGTCGTCGAACTCTTCACGAAGGCTGCGGTACTCCCGTGACAGCTCGACTCTTTCGTTGGGCTCTAGCTGGGTCCGAATGATGTGTTGGAGGTGATGGTCGACTCCTGATTGCAGGAGGATCGTAGTCGGGTCGATCACCGCAACTGCGGCTGGCAAACTACGCCGCGTGATAGCGGAGCCAGAGAAACCAAGCCAGTCAATGCGGTAGTACTCGGTGGGAACGAGGCGTACCTTGTCTGGTTCGCTGACGAAGCTCCGGTACTCCTCCTGGTACTCGGGATTGAAAGTTGCCTGAATTCGAACCCCGCATGCGTCCTCGCCGTCGAGGTTGTTTGAACCGCGAAGAACCTCTACAGACTCGTCGACTCCGTCGCAAAAGTAGACCTCGATGATCATTTTCGGCGGTGTTGCTGTTTCTCTTGCCTGTAAGGCATCGACGAAGTCTTTGGTCGCATCCTTGTTAAAGAGGTAAGGAGAAAGTCCTTCGTGGAGCGTCCGGCCATTCAGTCTGCCTGTTAGCACAAGGTTTATTGCCTCAATGACTGTCGACTTACCCGTGTCGTTATTGCCGACTAGGACGTTCAGCCCATCGTTCAGGTGTAGCTCAAATTCTCGGAAGCGCCGATAGTTCCGGATCTTGATTTTGGAGATCACCGGTGCGCGCTCCAGCAATTGGTAGCGACACGTGCATTGATCGAGGATCTACGATGCAATCGCCAATTCGGGAGTAGTTGATCCTGAAGCCGGAAGAATCGGCTGCAGCGACTCCATCCGACAGGGTGTTCCTTCCTGCTTGCGAGCAAGGACTCCCTGTACTTCCGGATAGTGGTCTCCCTCGCTCGCATTAGCTCACATCCGAATATGTTGTTTCGAACACTGATTCTGAGAGCCACTTCTTGAACGATGCATTGTCGCTGAAGTGCTTAAACAAATCGGTGTCGTCTTTGAGCAGCTCGGTCATAACGCGGCCGAGCGCACGATCATGCTCAAGCCGTGCGTTTTGCTTGTCGTTGTTGAGTCTCGCATTGCGGTACGCCGAATCTGCGGCAACACGATTCGGGATGTCCGTTGTGATCATCCGCATTACCCGGTCCTTGTCGGACCATTCGATATCTCCGAACTGATCGTTGAATCCGGACAGAATGATGCTCAGTCGATCGAGTTCCGGTTCAGGCTTCGACCCACCGCTACCGGTTGGCACCGGTCCGATTTCAGCATCTTCATCTTCGAGGATGATGCTCATCATCGCTTGCTTCTCGACGCGGTAACTGTCCATGTCGATCGATTGCAAGATGCCGCGAGACAGGTCCTCTTCTTGTGGTGCGGGTAGTTTGCCGATGAGGAAGTTCAAGAAGATCGACAGCTTTTCCCAGCCGGGGTTTCCGAACGTCAGGATCGTGGCCAGGAAGTCGTATGTGCGAACGAACGTCTTTGCGCTTCCCTTGAAGCGCACCTGCTCATCTTCGTCCAGTTGACGGACGTAGCGCTCGGCGCAGCGGTCAAGGATGGCGTCCAGCTGTCCTCGATCAACCCCGTTCAGGTAGCCATCGACAAACTCGCCGATTTCGAAATCGCTGTAGACATCGGCATCATCGAGAGCCGCTTTCAAATCGTGCAACTTGTTGGGATCTGTTTCCTGGCTGAGGATTGTGGTCCGGTAGTAGTCAGAGAAGGCCGACTCGATGTCCTGCGGGTCATTCAGAAAGTCCAGTACAAACACTTCGTGCTTCTTCGGATGGGCGCGATTTAGTCTCGACAGCGTCTGCACCGCCTTGATCCCGGACAACGTCTTATCCACGTACATGGTGTGCATCAGTGGCTCGTCGTAGCCGGTCTGGAACTTGTCAGCGACAATCAGGAAGCGATACGGGTCCTCTTTGATCTGGTCTGCGATGTCCTTGCCTGGGAATCCGTTCAGGCTGAGTTCGGAGACTTTGTTGCCTTCGTAGTCGTGCTCGCCGGTGAACGCGACGATGGACTTGTATTGGCTCTTCCGCTCTTTCAGGTAGGCCTCCATCTTGTGGTGATACTGGATAGCTCTATCAATGCCGTTGCAGATGATCATGGCCCGGGCCTGCCCGCCGATCAGCCGCTTGGCGATGACTTCGTCGTGGAAGTGATCGACCATGATCTCGGCCTTCATCTTGATGGCGTGTTCGTTGCCTTCGACATACTTTCGAAGCTTCTTCTGCGCCCGGTTCTTGTCGAACTCGGGATCGAACTCGATCGTCTTGATTAGCTTGTAGTAGCTCTGGACGGGCGTGTAGCTCTTGAGTACATCGAGGATGAAGTTCTCCTCGATCGCCTGTTTCATCGAGTAGTTGTGCGTGGGCTTGAACTTCCTTCCGCCTGCATCATCAAACGGTTCGCCGAATATTTCGAGTGTTTTGTTCTTCGGCGTTGCGGTGAAGGCGAAGTAACTGGCATTCGTGGATAGTTGACGAGCTTCGATCAGCTGATTGATTATGTCTTCGTCGTCTCCGCCCGTTGACGACAGTGCTGCACTCATCGCAGAAGCGGTCTTGCCGCCCTGGCTCGAATGGGCTTCGTCGATGAGGATGGCGAAGTTCTTGCCATCCATTCCGCTGATTTCCTCGACGATGTAGGGAAACTTCTGAACAGTGGAGATGATGATCTTCTTGCCGTCCTCGATGAGGGACTTGAGCTTGGTGGCCCGGTCTGCGTGACCCACGACCGATCCGACCTGGGAGAACTGCTTGATCTCCTTCGACAGCTGACGGTCGAGGATTCGACGGTCGGTGACCACGATCACCGAGTCGAACACGTGGGTGCCCTCAGCCTGAAGCTCCGCCAGTCGGTAGGACAGCCAGGTGATCGACTTGGATTTCCCCGAGCCTGCTGAGTGCTGGATCAGGTACCGGTGGCCCGGCCCATCGTCCGCTGCCTTTCCGAGCAGTTCCCGTACCACGCTGAGCTGATGGAATCTCGGGAAGATCTGCGTGCGCTTCTTCTTGCCGGTCTTGTCGTCCTTCTCTTCGACGATCTGTGCAAAATGCTCAACGATGTCGGTAAGGCTCTCGGGTGAGAGAACGTCTCTCCAGAGATACTCGGTTTTGAGACCATCCGGATTCGGTGGGTTGCCCGCTCCGTCGTTCCAGCCCTGATTGAAGGGCAGGAACCAGGAAGACTCGCCCGCGAGCTTGGTGCACATCTCGGCTTCGGCGTCGTCGACAGCGAAGTGAACCATGCAGCGCCCGAACTCGAAGAGTTTCTCTCTCGGGTTCCGGTCCCTCTTGTACTGGTTGACGGCATCGGCAACCGTCTGCTTCGTGATCGCATTCTTTAGTTCGAACGTGGCGACAGGAAAGCCATTGATGAAGATTGCTAGGTCGAGTGAACGCTTCGTTTCATCAAGGCTGTAGTGCAGCTGTCGCGTGACCGTGAAGCGGTTTGCTTCATATTGAGACTTAGCCTTCTCATTACCTTCGGAAGGCGCACCATAGAAGAAGTCGATGTCGAACTTCTCATGGCTTATGCCTCCTCGGAGAACGTCGACGACGCCCCGCTTTGCTATCTCGCCCTGGATCCGGGAGAGGAGCTTGCGACGACTCGGCGAGTCGTCAGTGAGGCTGATGGATTCAAGAAGCTCAGGCTGGGTGGCGGCAAGGAATGCTTCGAGCTGGACGAGGTCTAGGCAGTACTCGCGGTTGTAGTCAGTCGACTTTCCAGCGAGCCAACCTCCGGCCAACATGTCGTTGACAATTGTGGATTCGAAGCCGAACTCGCTCATGTCTGTGCTCATGCTTCCGCCTCCGCAAATTCAACTTCTTCTTCAAACTCAGGAACTCGTTCACCGAGGAGCTCATCGATAGCTCGGTCTCCGACGTAGGTGTCCGGGACCTGCGCTCCACGCACATCGAGCTGACCGGTCACAACGTCGCTGATAAGCCCCGTTCGGTACTCCTCGATGAGGATGATCTCAGATTTCGTGCGCGTCAGAGCGGCTTCGATCGAGGAGGTCCGAGCCACAACCTCTTGCTCGATTCTCACTTGCTCGTCGGGCGGTGGGACTACGCAAAGTAGTTGTGGGAGCTTGCTCGCCTTCATTCCCTGAGCAGTCGATCCGGTAGCTCGACATAGAAGCTGGTTTTGGAAGTAGGCGGCATTCAGGGACAACACTGCGAATTTCGGTGCGAATTCGTTTTCATCCAATCGGAAGCGGATCAACCGCTGGGCCAACGCAATGTCCTCACGGTCGACTAGGGCGATGTTTCCAAGGGGTGCCTCCATCGTTAGCAAGATGTCCAGAGTCCTTGGGAGACCACGCCTCATGATCGTGGCGTACTCCGAGTGCCGAACGAATTCCTTCGATATTTCGTAGTCGATGTAGCCAGGCTTTACGTTCCTAGCGGTTACGAGGGTGACACCGGACTCAACCTTTGTGGGTGTCGCACCTCGGTAGTCAGCTCGTTCGATAGCAAGGCGAACGAAGGGCTTGACTTCCCAATGAGCGGGTATGTCGCCAAGCCATTGGATTCCGGAGGGCTTGAGCGGGGCGTCGGCTTCCAGGCCTTTCGTCACGGCCTGGTTGATAACGGACTGCTTCTGCTCCTCTAGCAATGCGATGAGTTTGCGCTTTGATTGGACGAATCGATCGATCCGTCGGTTCAAGTAGACCAAGAATCGTATGATTGCTTCCTGTTCACTTCTTGGAGGAATAGGGACGAGTAGATTCTTGAACGTCTCGAATCTGAAGTCCGTGCTGCGCTCCCGGATGCCCTTGGCCAGAGCTTCTATCCAACCCTTCCTTGACATCTCGCGTACGAGCGCTGCGTAGTACTCAGGCATCGCATCGTCGACGGGAACGCAGACCGAGTAGACCGGCGTCGCCTTACCGTCACTGTCAGAAACTCCAACGGCGCCTGCGAAGGCATCCATCTGATGGATAACTAGGTCTCCGCGTCGAATTCCTTGGTAGCCAATTTCTGCTGTCGCCTCCGTGAATCCAGAAATTCGGCGATTCTTGCGGAGAGTTACCTGACCGTCCCTGAAGCAAGTCACAACTTCATCGCCTGGACGAACGAGCCTATCGACCTTCTTTAGAGTCCACTTAGCTCGCTCTACGGTCCACGTCGCTGGGAGCGTATCTAGCCACTCGATCTCACATTCGCGGTACTGATCGTATGGCTTCAGATCGGCGATCATCGTGCCGTTCCCCCCGTGATCTCTGAGAGTAACGCTTCGCTTTCTTGCTCTAAAGCCAGAATGTCGGCCGAGATCTCTTCAAGCGAGCGGAGCTTTGGAGGCTTGTAGAAGTGACGCGTGAAGCTGATCTCGTAGCCAATCTTCGTGTCTGTCTCAACAATCCATGCATCCTCGGCGTGCGGCAACACCTCACGGCGGATGAATGCTTCGATTCCGCCATCTTCGTTAAGTGGGACCTGCTCGTAGTCACGTAGATCTGGGTCCGGTTCGTATTCAATGACATCGCTATCGGCTGAGGTCGCGAACAGGCCTCGTAGATGATCCGCTTCTGCCTTGCCCTTCTTGTGCCGTTTCTTGACGACTGGCTCAGCATCATTGGATGGCCAGCTCACAGCCTTGAGTATCAACTTCGTCTCGGCTGCTGAGAGTTGCAACTTCTTCTGTTTCAGATTGGCCGCCACGATTGAGCGGAAGTCGTTGAAGTCGGAAGACTCCTCGTCGCCGAGTGCGATGTGTAGCTGCCTTGCAGCGTGGACGAGTTTCGAATCACGCTCCCACGTGGCGCTGTCTAGCAGTTTCTTCTTCGACTTTGCAGATACTGAATACCTCGGCGGAGTGTCGTCGTCCGCCGCCGTCGACCACTGCTTCAGAAGGTTCTGCACCTGAGGCTTTACCGAAGCAAAGTCGCTGAATAGTTCATCGCCAATCTCATCGAGAAGATCCGCACGAATGTCAGTGTCACCCGAAGCGAAGCGGAGAGTGTTGATGCGTTCCGTGCTGAACTGTGCGCGTAGGCGCAACGGTCGCTCGACCTTCACCTTCCAGTAGCCGAAGTCACGGTTGTCGAAGATCTTGGACTGCGGCGTCTCCTCGAACTTATGGAATGCCGAAAGGATCCTCTCAAGATCAGCGTCAGATACTTCGCAGTTTTTCTTCCCGAGGTTCTTCCGGAGGGGCTTCGACCAGCTCGTCGCATCAATTAGCTGTACTTTGCCTTTGCGTTCTTCGGCTTTGCGGTTCGAGAGAACCCAGATGTAGGTCGCAATGCCGGTGTTGTAGAACAGGTTCAGCGGTAGGGCGACAATCGCTTCGAGCCAGTCGTTCTCGATGATCCAGCGTCGAATGTTGCTCTCACCCTGGCCAGCGTCGCCGGTAAAGAGTGAAGAGCCGTTGTGAACTTCCGCTATCCGGCTACCTAGTGGAGTGTCGTGCTTCATCTTCGACACCATGTTCGCCAGGAACAACATCTGACCATCGCTGGAACGAGGTATCAGAGGTAGCGCTGGATCGTCGCCATGTTTGACGATGAATCGGTGATCCTGAAGGTCCTTCTTCCCGCCCATGCGGTCAAGATCGGTCTTCCAGCTCTTGCCGTACGGCGGGTTGGCGAGCATGAAGTCGAACGTGCGAGTTGGAAACGCATCATTGGAGATGGTTGAGTGCTCGGGACCTCCGACAATGTTGTCTGCTTCCTCGCCTTCGCCTTTGAGGAGCAGGTCGGCCTTGCAAATCGCGTAGGTCTCAGAATTGATCTCTTGACCGTAGAGGTGTGTTTCGACGGACTTTCCCTGGCTTTCCGTAAGTTCTCGAAGTGTTTGGTCGGCGACGGTTAGCATCCCGCCCGTGCCACACGCAGCGTCGTACAACAGGTAGGTCCCGGACTGAACCTGATCGGCTACGGGCTCAAACATGAGGCGCGACATCAGGCGTACAACATCACGTGGAGTCCAGTGCTCTCCCGCCTCCTCGTTGTTCTCCTCGTTGAACCGCCTTACGAGGTCCTCGAAGACGGTGCCCATCGCATGATTGTCCAGACCAGGCAGTCGGACTGCGCCACCTGCATCCTTGATCGGATGCGGGCTCAGGTTGATTGTGGGGCTGAGCATTTTCTCGATCAACGGACCGAGGGCGTCAGCTTTTGAGAGCCTGTTGAGTTGGTTTCGGAACTCGAAGTTGTCCAGAATTTCCTGCACGTTCGGCGAGAAGCCGTCGAGGTAGGCCTCGAAGTCCTGTTTGAGCTGCTGCTGGCTGACGCGTGACTTGAGGTCGCGCATGGTGAACTTTGATGTGTTGTAGAACGCTTGCCCGGCAGCCTGGCGCAAGGCTTGGTCCTGTTGTGCGACTCCCGCGTCATCTAGACGTTGCGCCATATCTCTGACGGTTTGAGCTGTCGGCTCGAGTACCGCATCTAGACGTCGCAGCACGATCATTGGCAGGATCACGTCGCGGTACTTGCCTCGCACGTAGACGTCTCGGAGGACATCGTCGGCGATTCCCCAGAGAAAGCTCACTATGGCGCTGTACTGCTCGTTGTTCACGTCGAATACCTCTTGGCTGGGACCATCTCAGCCAAATTCACCACACCGTTCCTGTCGCCATGTTTGTCGCCGTCTTTATATGCCATTGATGTCTTTCAGTATATTACAGAGCTGTAATTTGCTAAAGCCCGAAGTTCAGGATTCGCTCGTAAGCAAAATTCAGAATCACCGTGCTTGATGCATTCTCTGCAGAGGTTTGCTCGGCGCTCGGCGGCAAGAGTTTCAATCATCCGGTCACGCGACCTTGGTGGCCTGCCGGTGCTCTTCAACTCATCGTTCCTAATCGGGGTGGCCGCCGAGGCGGCACACCTGACGATCAGCTCGGACAGGGGTCGGCAAGCACGGTATGCGTCCGCTCACGGCTCCACTGGTCATCGGAGCACACTAACGGGAGAACAGGGCGAGAGTACTCTCTCAACACATGCCAGTCGAGCACCGAGTGACGAAGTTGATGGCCTAACTGCTCATCTTCCAATTGCCGATCCCCAGCTAGACGGGCCGAGGCAGCCTCAATCATTGGTTCATGTTGAGGCGCCCGTCGAGGACCGCAACGCGGAACGTCGCGGATGTTAGTCCCTGAAGGTGCCGGAGATTGCTCAGGTGCGCCGTTGCAGCGGCTCGCCACCCTGCCCGAGCAATCGGTCGTTCTGGAACTCAACGATGTCTTGGTCCGTCATCGATCATGCAGCGATCTAGAGCTATCCCCTGCCGAGTATTGAACCCCAAGCTCGGGCAAGCCATGTGGGACAGTTGGTGGTCGATTTCGATGATCAGGGTGTGTCATTTAGGAGAGCAGCTCTGTCGTGCTGGGTCTTTTGAAGCCAAGCAGGTGTCGACCACCGTTTTGGAGCCACTGAACAACTTCATCAGGAGACTGAACACTGTAGTTCCGAGCGTTTGGCAGCATTGACAGTCGAGCGGCTACACGCTCGAAGCTGTTCATCAGCAGCGGACGATCGAGGCCTTCTTGGACGAAGATGGTAACTCGCATCTTCCTTCCTAGGGCGATTCCTAACTCAACCAGCGACCCAGTGGGCCCTGCAAGCTCAGCAAACTGCAAATAGACGAGGGCGTCCGACTCGGCCAGTAGCTCCATGCTCTGCTTGGTCATAACGTCGGGAGCTCCAAAGTCCTTGGGTCCAAGAATCTTGGAACCTGGGCAATGTACGGTGTCTACCACCTTGTCGATAGCAGTAACCACCTTGAGTACCTGATCGCGATGCTCAGCCCGGTCCTTGGAGCGGAGGCCTTGGCCAGGAGCGCTAACGAAGACGGTGCTTGGAGATGAACTAAGACCCCAGGTTCCTGACAAGTCCAGATCGAGAAGCGTGTCGATCTGTTCTTGAACTTTCTCAGGCGGCACTCTTGTGCCGTTCAGCCATTTGCTCAGGGTTGAGCTTGCGGCGTCCAGATCGCGGGCGAAGACAAGGTGTTTCATACTTCGCTCGCTCAAGGCCCGCTTAACAACTTCCCCTGCAGTTTCCTGGAATTCCGCGGACATGATTGACAACTCTAGTCAGGATTAGATCCTTCTTGGCATTCTCGGTTGCTCGATGTCAACAGAAGGTTCCGGGAACTCAGCGTTGAGCGTGATATCGCTGTCTAAAGTAGTCACCAATCGAGGAAAGGAGGTGAGCCAAAAATGAGCAAAGGAAACAAGCAGGCTGCACGTGATATCGCAGATCAAATACTGTCAGATAGGGCAGGCGATGAGATCATGTTTCTGAACCCCCAAGAGCCTCCACATCACGGACATGTTGATGTGTGGCGCGCATTCAGGAATAACGAGGGTGGTGTCAGCGTCAGCAAGGATCACGGTTACTGAATCCCTTAGAATTGCTAGCAACATAATCCCTCCTTGGGCCTAGCCTAAGGAGGGATTACGCTCGACGCCACGTCAAATTGTTGCTACAATTGACTGCAGTAGCGATGCACAAAACACTACATGGCCAATCAATTCAATACAGACAAGTCTGATCTTGTTCAGGTACCCAGAAGACTTGTAACAACCCTTATATTTCTTATGAATGAACTCGGTATTGACTCGTGTTACTTCGAAGATGAATCAGTAGCGTTGCTAGGTGAAGCCTTCACAGCCCGTCGCATCGACATGGCTCGGGCCGCAGCTGATGTCACGGATATCCAGGATGGTATTGGTTCCGTAAGCATTCCAGCGTCATCGGCACTTGCCACGTTACTCTGCCTTGAGGTGTTGTCCGATCTAGTCTCCTCGAACGCTACGAACGCATGGAATCACTCCGACTTGGCAGCACGCAATCATCTGCAGCGCGTCAAATTTTTGGAGTTGCATTTTGATGATTTCGTCGAACAGCGCTTGCAAGACATCGACGCTTGGATTAGGCATCTGGACCAGATGACAGCCGAGATCATGGCACGGCAATCCTAGAGGTCCGCGGTTCAACCTTTCAACAGTTTCACCTGAAGATAGATCACCTCAGGAAAGCGCTGCCCTGCGTCGAAGATGTCGCGAATGCCAACTGCTACTCATCGACCCTTCCAACCGATCAACCGCCAAACCGCATCCTCCCATACTCCCTGGCTGCATAGATCTCTTCGCCGGTTAGGTCGATACGTACGGGCTTGGGGACGTCGTGATACCAGTCGGCTATTTGGTCCCAGGCGTCGTCGAGGATAAGGATGTAGTCGTTGCAGGCGGCGATCAGCAGATGGACATCGCAGCGCGGGTCGATGTTGGGGTGATTGGGATGTATGGGGAAGGCTTCACGTCCGACCCTGGCACCGATGTCCCATTCGCACTGGCAGCTGGCCCCATAGACTTGCCATTCATCATGGCTCGCCATGGCGATGGGGTCATCTTTGGCTAGGTCGAGAAAGCCGGTCATCTCAAGCTGGTCGACTCGGTTCATCATCCGACGTAGGTATGAGTCGTCCCGTTCGTTGTTGGGACTGGCGAGCTTGATGCGAAAGACTGCGTCAGCCAGGTCGGTCTCGGCTTGCGAATCTGGCAGTAGCCATAGTCCACCAAAGCGGACTTGGAAGTTCTCCAGCTCGCACAAGAAGCGGGTGAAGTGGACGAAGGCAAAGGTAACGTATCCGGCGGCTTGGAGTTCTTGGCTGTAGCCAGTGTCGTCGGGATCGCTGGGGTCGGGTTCTCGATCCCAGATCCGTTCTGGGTCAAGCAGGGTTGAGCGAGCGGCTGTTAGGTCGTTGCCGACCCCAGAGACTGGTGTCCACATCGAATACATGGCTTCAAAGCGGGTCAGCCACTCAACGGCCAGGCGTGACCCGACAGGCGTACGAACTTCTTGACGCAAGCGCCCAAGGTGTAGACGGTGGCGATGAATAAGGCCGAGGATGATCTGGGCGGTGGCGCTGAAGATTCGAGGCTCGTAGGTCTTGCGTAGGTAGTCGGCGGAAACACTCAGATTTGCGGCGGCGGCCTTGCGCAGATCAGGTGGCGGGGCTGAGCGTCCACCTTCGTCGAGGCCGAAAAGGATGGCTGCAGCATCACCAAGGTCACCACCAATGGTGCTGACAGCCTCTCTCAGCAGTTGCTCGATTACGTATGGACCAACGTCGACTGTGAGATCGTCGAGACGTCCGGCAGTACGGGCGGCCTGGTCTAGGGCTGGGGTGTCAAGATCGCCGAGATTGAGCAGCCCTCGACGGCGGACCAGCTTCAGGTCATCGACGAGTTCCTGTTGATCTGGTGGCTGGAGATCAAGCGGGTTCACGGCTCTTGAGAGTAGCCGAGGGCGGATGTGCCCGAGTTAGCTGTCGTGTTTGTCTCGCTCATGGCTCCCAGCTCTTGTTGTCGTGGAGGTCGACAGCTTCCCCAGAAGTCAACCAGTTACCCCACCCAGAAACCCCTCCAACCCAAGCACCCATGCTGATGACCATTCAATCCCTGACTTGAAAGGTCAACCAGATGAACATCAATCGTTCAGTACAACTAGAGCCCCGGTCAGCACCGCTCGGCGCTCGTGTATCGCCAGACGTGGTGAGTCGGCCAGGAGTGCGAGCAATGCAGCGGGAGGTGGATGAAGCCCTGGTCGCAGCTGCTCGGGTGGAAGGTACGGCCTATCTGACGCATGTGGCGCTGACTCATGTTGGGCAGCTTTCGGCCCTTGAAGCTCAGATCAGCATGGCGGCGCCTGCGGCTGACCCGATTCAGAAGGAGTTGGTGGCCCGAAGAGCGGCGATGCTGGTCGACAACTTCGCTATCACCGCTGCCTCTGAGATTGCTCGGCGGGGTGTGTGATGGGGTGGCTGGTTGTCTTACTTATCCTCGTCGTTGGCCTAGCTGGGTTGGGTTTCGGCCTGTGGCTGGGTTGTCTGTGGCGTGATTGGCACGACGCTCAGTACGGCCGGGCGCTGAGTATCACCAGGGCCGTGATGGCCGAGCAGGCCCAAGTGCTGGCCGCCGCTCATCAATTGAACCAGAGGGCCTTCGCGGCCCGGTCCGTAATCAGCACTGATCTGCGGCGGGCTCAGTCTGGGGGTGGCCTCGATGTCTGATTCGAACGACAACGGGTTGACGGTGCGCATCATCTCCGACTGGGAATGGACGGAGTATGACCCCGGCCCCATCCTCGATGAGGACGATCTCGGTCTGCTGCCGACCCACGCTTGGCATCGGTTGACTGAGAAGCTGGTCGATGGCCAGTGGGTACGGGTGACACATTGGCACTTTGGGCTGGAGCCACCGGATCAGCTGGATGACCACCGGCAGGATTGGGCCTGGGATACTCCAGAGCTGTTCCAGGTCGATGATGACCAGCCGATTCTGCGCCTGGTCGACGGCGAGGCGTGGGGTGATGGGACCGATGAAACCGATCAAGCCGACAGTGGTGAGTCAGAGGAGCGGTCATGACGGCGTCGTCTGACTCCCTTGGCGCTATCTCGCCCTCAAGGCATATTCATCATCTGAAATTGATCGTCCCTGTCCTTGATCGCCATGGCCATCGCGTTGGTCGGCAGGTGCGATCGGCTGTCGTCGCCAAGATCAAAGAGTCGCTATCGGACTGGGCCGGTGGCTTCACAGCATCAGTTGGCTATGGCGGATGGGTGACACCGGATGGCCAGTTGATGGAAGAGCCTGTGACCTTGATCGAGGCTTATGGGGCCAGGGCTATGCCGCTCGGGGTGCTAGGCGGCATGGTCGAGCTGATCATGACCGAGCTTGATCAGGAGGTGGTGGCTGTTGTGTTTGACGGTGCGCTGCTGCTCTATGGCCGTGAATTCGTCGACGATGGCGAGGTGGCTTCATGAGGAGTGGCTTTGAGACACTGGTCATCTGGGCACTGTTGTTCGTCGTCTTCGGCCCAATGGTGGCCGCGATGTTGACCGACTCGGTTGATCAGATCGTTAGCACGCTGGCACCCTATGTCGGTCTGGCTGGCGTAGTGGTGTTAGTGGTGCTTGCGCTGCGCATGGTGTTTCGGCGCTACTGAAGTAGTTGGGCGCCAAAGGCAACGGCCATGACCAGGTTCAGCTTCAGTGTTGTCAATCGGTCAACGTCTCGGACGCAGCCGACATTTTCTTTACTGAATTGGCGGTCAGCCAGCTCGGAGTGACTCGTGTTCCGGTCGCTGTGCCGACCGCTGGAGATCGGCGAAATACCCCAGCTGATCGTTGGGTAGTAGGACTAGACGAAGCGGCCAATGAGAATACCGGCCGCGGCTCGGATCTCTGCCTTCGTCACTTCATCAAGTCACAAGAAGAAGAGAGGAGGTACTACATGAGCAAACAACAGCGGATCTCTATTCGCCCGGTTGAGAAGGATGAGCCGGATCTACGACGATTAGCAAGAGCCATCATCGACCTGGTCATTGAGGAGCAGTCGTCGGGGCAACAGGCCAATGAGCGAGAGCCCGCCCAGCAGGCCTCACCCGCCGACGGTGAGTCGACGTCAAGCCGCAGCCGCGACAGCAGCGAAGGTGACCGGCGGAGGGCAGCATGAGCCTGATTGACCGGTTGCTGCCAACTCGGCCAGCGGGGGACCTGGACTGGCTGCAGTTGTCTTTTGGTCGCCAACTCGATCACAGCCAGGCCTATCACTTGGTCGGCTCGCTCTTGGCCAGCAATCATTTGCGTCGCATCGTGTTCGAGGTGGAGTGCGGCGGCAACCGCGATGATGGCGGAGACCAGTTGACCTACCGCATCGGTAGCACGGACGGCCCGGCCGTCATGGCCCTGGCAGCCCAAGCGCCTATCGATCTGACGCTGCAGCGCGTCAGTCGGGAGCGACCCGATGTGAGGACCGCTCTACGGGTCACGGCTCAGCCCTGGGATCGAATGCTGGTCACTAATCAGCCAGAAGTGACTACGGCCCGCTTGCTGGGGGCTCTAGCCTTAGCGGCCACCACTATCGGGAATGGGAACGAACAGCTCATTCACCAGATCGTGGTCGGGAGGCGGGTAGCACCTAGGGCACCGTCGAAACAGGTCAACGAGATTCAAGGCTCGTCTGCCTTAGAACGAGCCATTAGAGCCGTGACGACCGGGCCGACACCACTACCAGCCGAGCGCTTAAAGGCCCGAGCGCAGAAGCAATCAGTTGTCGGTGCGCAGGTTACGTGGCGCATCCTCAGCTCGCGCCGTACAGATCACTGGAAGGGTCGCTCAACGACCCG
Organism: uncultured Acidimicrobiales bacterium; assembly: GCA_938002965.1. Lineage (GTDB taxonomy): Bacteria > Actinomycetota > Acidimicrobiia > Acidimicrobiales > SZUA-35 > JAHELU01. Next base: position 21,676 of record CALKZY010000015.1, read on the forward strand.
GCCAGGTACATCGAGTCGGGCGCTGCGGGCCTACTCGGCCGTCGTGCGCAGTCTAGAATCTCCAGGCCTGAGGCTGCGCTTGCGGCGTGAGCACCCTGGACGGGCAATCGAGGCTCGTCCAGCGTGGAACGCGAACACCATGACCCTAAACGCAGCGGAGCTGACGGCTATCACGGCCTGGCCCTTTGGTAGCCACAGCTACGCCGGACTTGATCGACGTGGGGCAACGAAGTTGCCAGTGCCGAGTACTGGAGGGGTGAAGTCTGGCCGAGGTGATGATCGGGTGCCAGCTCGACGGGTCATTGCGACCTCGGATCATCCAGCGACTGTGGAGCAGCCGATCGTCGTACCGCCTGAAGCTGGCTTGCATCACCTGCACGTCCTCGGTCCGACTGGTGTTGGTAAGAGCACACTGCTGCTCAATCTGATCCTGTCCGACATAGCAGCTGGACGTGGAGTAGTCGTACTCGATCCCAAGGGTGATCTGGTTGATGACGTGCTGGCTTCCGCTCCCCCATCGGAGCTGGAGCGCATTGTCGTACTCGACCCAGCCCGGACTGATCATCTGGTGGGGTTCAATCCGCTTAGATCTACGACAGGAGCGAGAGTCGGTGGCGACAGGGCAGGCCGAAGCACTAACCATGACCTGGCTGTCGATGGCCTGCTGCATATCTTTACCCAGCTCTATGGCAGCAACTTCGGACCTCGGAGTTCCGACATTGTCCACTCGGCGCTGCTGAGTCTGGCAGCCTCTGACTATCCGACACTGTGTCTACTGCCGCAGCTGCTGATCGATGCTCGGCTACGTCGGGTGCTGCTGCGAGGTAACCCAGCTGTCGAGAGTAATGCCGCACTGAAGATGTTCTGGGCCTGGTACGAGGGCATGAGTGAAGGTGAGCGCAGCGCTGCCATCGCGCCGGTGCAGAACAAGCTGCGACCGGTGGTCATGCGCAACTCACTGCGGGGCATGCTCGGCCAGACTGAACCGAAGTTTGACCTGCGTCAGGTCTCTACTGAGCGCAAGGTCCTGCTGGTACCGCTACGCAAAGGACAGATCGGACCTCAAGCCTCTCAGCTGCTCGGCTCCATGATCGTCGCCAACCTGTGGCAGCACGCCCTCGGCCGTACGGCCATTGCCAAGGAGCGGAGACATCCGGTCTTCGTCTACCTCGATGAGTTCCAGGACTACCTGCACCTTCCCACTGACATGGGCGATGTCTTGGCCCAAGCTCGGGCACTTGGTTTGGGCTTGGTACTGGCTCACCAGCATCTTGGCCAGCTTGAGCCTCGCATGCGATCTGCCATGCTGGCCAATGCCAGGAACAAGGTTGTCTTCGGCCTCAGCGCACCCGATGCCAAGGTCTTTGCGGCTGAAGCATCCGGGCTAAACCGACTCGACCCAGTCGACTTCCAGGAACTCAGTCAATTCCAGATCTATGCCCTGACTATCCCGGTAACCAGGGCCACGTCTGATGGGCAACACCAACCATGGCAGCAGGGAACCAACTGCTGGACATCCGGCCAAACAATGCCACCACCAACCGTCCATCGCAGCACTAAGCGGTTGGCCGCCCAGCTGGCCAAGCGCTACGGCCGACGACCGGTCGACATTGACGTCGAGCTACTACGACCGATCACTGATCGGCCTATTGAGAAGGAGAAGGGCAGAAACCAAGGACACGACCAGATCGTTGGGCGACGTAGCCGAACCTCACGCCAATCCCCTCCCTCTCCTGAAACCAACTCGACACGTACCCCATCCGAACCACCAACTAACCAAGCAAAGGAGGACAGATGAACCAACCACAAAACCACGACCCTGTACCGATCGACCAGCCGATCGCGTCGAGCAGCCAGAGCCAGACTCCAGCTCCAACTGCCGGATCTGGCCGATTAACGAGGCCGACATCTTTGACCCGTACAAAGATCACTACTACTTCTCCTACAAGCCAGGAGCCACCCCCTCGGTTGAAGCCCAAACGACGCATCAGTCAGGCCCGCTTGTACGAGATCCGTCAACAGCTTGGCACCCGTGACCTGGCCGTCCTCGAATCGCTACGTACCTGGAAGCTGCTAAAGATCGAGCATCTGCGCCGATTGCACTTCGTCCAGCACGCCACCAAAGACACAGCCCTACGAGTTGCTCGCCGGGTCCTCAGCCGACTCGAAGACACCGGGCTGATCCGCCGACTAGAACGAAAGATCGGCGGAGTTCGAGCCGGATCGTCAGGCTCCATCTTCTGCCTCAGCCCACTCGGTCACCGACTCCTTGGAGGTCAGACCAAGTACTGGCGCGAACCATCAAAGATGTATGGCGACCACACCTTGGCCATCGCCGAGCTGGGCAGCCTCGCCATCGATGCTGCCCGCACAGCCCAAGTCGATCTAGCAGAGATCTCAACCGAACCGAACGTCTGGCGGGCATACAGCTCGCCAACCGGCACCAAGACCCTCAAGCCCGATCTACTCATCAGGCTCGCAGGGCCAAAATTCGAAGCCAGCTGGTTCATCGAGGTCGACCTCGGTACCGAGTCAACACCCACACTGCGCAAACGCTGTCAGATCTACCTCGACCACTACCAGTCAGATGAGGAACAAGATCAACACGGCTACTACCCATCCGTGCTCTGGGTCATGCACAGCGAGGACCGCAAAGACGCGCTGACCGAAACCATCGAACGCCTGCACCACACCCACTCGACACCGCCCAACCTCTTCCACGTCACCACCAACAACCACGCCATCGACCGGATCATCGACAGCGTGCGCTGACGATCACTACACAAGCACATTCAACGTAAACAAGGAACCCCTACCCATGAAAGGCAGACACAACCAACCACAGACCACCCGCCACCCCGAGCCACGGTTCGAGCTACCCGACCCTGACGAGCCAGCGATCTACGCTGCCAGCCTCAGCGACTACAACGCCGGGCAACTTCACGGCCGCTGGATCAGCGCCAACCAAGACGCCGACGACATGCAAGACCAAGTCGACGAGATGCTGGCCACCTCCAACCTGATTGGCCGAGAAGCCGTCGAAGAATGGGCCATCCACGACTACCAAGGCTTCGGCGCCCTGGCCATCAACGAATACGAACGATTGCAAACCATCGCCACCCTCGGCCACGGCATCGTCGAACACGGACTGGTCTTTGCTGACTGGGCCAACATCACCGGCCGAGACAATGTCGAACACCACGACTTCAATGACCACTACCGCGGCCACTGGCCCAACCTGGAGGCCTACGCCGAAGAGCTACTCAACGATTTTGGGGCCAACCTCGACCAACTGCTGAAGGACGAGCACTCCTGGCTCCGACCCTATGTCAAACTCGATCTTCTGGCCTTAGCCCGAGATCTCGCCCACGACCTCGAAACCGCAGAAGCTGAGGACGGCGGCCTCCACATCTTCGACCCACCCGACTAACGCAGACAACCGATCACACACCGACACGGCACCGACACCACCCCAAGCCGCAAACTCACGAACGTTGTCAATTCCGCGCTTTTACCCTCACCCGTGTTTGCGTAGCATAAACATAGCATTTGTCATAGGCAAAGTAGTCTCGAAAGGAGGCCCCAATGGCATCACCAACAACAGAACGGGAGGTAGTTCCGATGACCGGGGCAACGGCCGTCATCTACCTGCGCGTCTCGTCAGCCAGCCAAATCACTGGCCGGGACGCCGATGGGCTGTCGATTAAGGCTCAACGTGAAGCTTGCCTGAAGAAGGCTCGTGACCTCGGCGTTGAAGTTGTCGAGCAGTATGTGGACAAGGCCGAATCCGCTCGCTCGTCCAGGCGTCCAGCGTTGCAGCAGATGCTCAGCGACATGCAGAAGCGGCCGGTGGGTTATGTCATCGTCCACAAGCTCGATCGACTGGCCCGCAATCGTGGCGACGACGTGGCCATCAATCTGGCCCTGCAACAAGCTGGCGCCAAGCTGATCAGCTGCAGCGAGAACATCGACGACTCGCCCTCAGGAATGTTGCTGCACGGCATCATGTCGACCATCGCCGAGTTCTACTCGCTGAACTTGGCTGCCGAGATCCAGAAAGGTGTCCACCAGAAGCTCAAAGCCGGGGGCACTCCGAAGCCAGCGCCATTGGGTTACCTGAACGTACGGGAGCGGAGCGAAGACGGTCGTGAAGTCCGCACGATTGCCGTCGACCCAGAGCGTGCGCCACTAGTGCGCTGGGCCTTCGAGCGCTACGCCACGGGCGAGGAGTCTCTCAAGTCCTTACAGCTGCAGCTCAACGAGCGAGGACTACGAACCCGAGCCACTCCCAAACGACCGGCCAAGGAGATCACTGTCAGCACACTGCAGTACATGCTGCGCAATCCCTATTACATCGGCATCGTGCGCTGGAAAGAAGCCGAGTACGAAGGCACTCATGAGCACCTGGTGGACAAAGACACCTTTGCCCGTGTCCAGGAGGTGCTCGACACCCATCGACGAGGCAGGTCTGGCACCAAGGTCTGGAAGCACAAGCACTACCTGCGGGGCATGCTCACCTGTGGGCACTGCGGCTCGTCCATGGGCTTCACTCGAGCCAACGGGCGGTCAGCTACCTATGACTATTTCTTCTGTGTCGGGCGGGCCAATGCCAAGAACGGTTGCCAACAGCCATACACACCGGCCGAGCTGATCGAACAGCACGTCGAGGAGTCATATCGGGATATCCGCCTGGACGCTGGAGCCGTCGAGAAGCTCAAAACGCTGATCGCTGAGGGTTTCAAGGCTCTACAGCAAACCGACCAAGACAACCTTGAGCTGCAGCGGAGACGGCTACAGAAGATCGAGCGCCAACAGAAGAAGCTGCTCGATCTGCACTACGAGGAACTGATCGAGCCTGAGCTGTTCAAGGCCGAGCAGAAGCGACTCCGCGCCGAGAAGGCTGATGCCCAATCGCAGCTGCAGGCTGCAACCACGGCCGTCGATGTATTGGTCGACCAGGCCACAGCCGCTCTAGAACAACTGCGCGACTGCTACGACGCCTACCAAGCAGCCAAACCGACGCAGCGGCGCACACTAGATGCCGCCATCTACGACGGCTTCATCATCTACAACGATCAACTCAAAGAGGCCGAGCCGTCCGAAGTCACAGCCGCTCTAACCAGCCCAGATCTCATCACCACCCTGGAGCGCGAGGTAGAGGAGCTACAAAGCGCTCAGAACCTAGACGCAGCAGAAGATACTCAGACAGCCGTCTCGGTCACGACCCACGCCACTCCCCCGCCGATCACCAGCACGCACTCACAGACCCACACCCAGAACAACAAAAACCGCGCCACCTTTTGCAAGCGACGCGGTTCGCGAATCCAGGAATTGGTGGACCGTACTGGACTTGAACCAGTGACCTCTCGCGTGTGAGGCGAGCGCTCTAGCCAACTGAGCTAACGGTCCTCGAATTGACACGTTAGCTTATCTTTCGGCCACCCGATTGTGCGGCCGGATGAACACCGACCGGGGAATGAGAGCATGACCGCCGGCGGTTACGGTAGCGATCAACGAACGACGTGAAAGTAGACAACGCACCATGGCCAAGATCACTGCCGAACTCATCGACGGCTACCGGGTTGACATCACCAATGGGACGCACACCTGGAGGGCCGACGAACCCGCCGACCTAGGCGGGGACGACACCGGCCCCAACCCCTACGATCTTCTCTTGGGCTCACTAGCGGCCTGCACCACTATCACCTTGACGATGTACGCCAAACGCAAGGAAATCGACATCACCTCGCTGTCAGTGTCCTACAGCCACGAACGGGTCCACGCCAAAGATTGCGAGCAGTGTGATGAGTCCCACTCCGGCATGGTCGACCGCATCAGCTCGAAGATCTTCATTGACGGCAATTTCGATGAGGCCACCCGAGCCAGGCTGACCGATATCGCTCAGCGGTGCCCGGTTCACAAGACACTGGCCAGTGGCGTTGTCTTCGACGAAACCATCTACGCTGGCTGAACCCGACGGCCCCACGTCCACCTCGCCGGCGACTAGGCCTACACCGAGCTAGCGAGGAGCGAAGGCGACACTAGTCGTCGTATTCTTCAGCGCCCATCTGACAACGCACGTACAGCTTGGACGTCGGATCCAGACTGTCGTGACCATGCCACTCAGTCTCCGACATGTTGGCTTCGATGTCGGCCTTGACGGCATCGTCTTGATGGTCGATGTAAAGCTTCCCGGCCAAATGATCTGCCTCATGCTGAAAGCAACGTGAACGAAGCCCGTCGCCGTCATAGACGATCTCGTTGCCGTCTTTGTCCTGGCCGCGGACCCGGCAGCGCTCGAAGCGAACAGTGTCCAAATCAAACCCGGGAAGAGACAGGCAACCTTCGGAACCGGACTGGAACTCCATTCCGATGCGCTCAATCACGGGATTGATGACATAGCCGACCACGCCGTCACGGCAATCGAAAACAAAGGCGCTCTCCGAGCGACCAATCTGATTGGCAGCCAGGCCGACACCAACATCGATGGAGTACATCGTGTCAAACAACTGATCGACCAAAGCCTCGACGGACTTATCGAACACGGTGATTGGTGTGGCGGCCTGACGAAGAATCGGGTTGCCCCACAGGGTGATCACCTTCGGACTGCGTCCCGGAAGAGAGAGTTTCTTGATCACAGTTTGAGAGCTTACAACCGTGGTCAGCGTCTGCGGGCCACGACCAGGTGATCAATGGCCCGAACAGCAGTCTCAACGCCACGTTCGTCGGCTACAGATAGATCCCGGTAGACCAGTTCAGCCCGGGTCACTTCAAGGCCTGAGGCAGTCAGGAGATCTCTCAGCTCATCAGGCGTGGTCAGCAGTTCCGGGTTCTGCGGGCCACCGTGCCCGTGATCGATATTGGACCGGTCATGGCTCACCACGATCATGGCACCGCCGTCGGCGACCGCTTCGGCGGAGCGGCGGAGGAACGGTTCTCGCTGTGGCCCACCCCAGTGCAGATAGACATGGGCAACCACGTCGTAGGAGTGCACACCCAGGTCCCAGCTCTCAAGGTCAGCAATCTGCCAGTTGACCGTAATCCCCCGCTCGGCGGCAGCAGCGCTGCCGCGCTCAACCCCAACGCTGGAAAAGTCAACAGCGGTCACATCCCAACCGCGCTCGGCCAACCACACAGCGTTGCGACCCTCGCCACAGGCCAAGTCAAGCGCTTTGCGCCCGGACGGGGTGTCCCCGACCTCAAGATCGGCCACTGCCTCGGCGAAGAACTGATTGGGATCGACACTCCACTGGCGTCCCTCGCCATACCGGCCGTCCCAATCCGTCGCCGTCATAACCTTTGACCGGCCAACCTTGTGACCCGACTCAGTCGATCCTCCACTCACGGTCTACTCCCCCTGTGAACTAGCCGGACGACGCTTAGACCGCCGCCAGGCAAACAAATACGCCATTGGTCAACTCGATCTCGGTCCTGGTGGCCGTCGGACACACACCGTCACCCAGGTGGGCCCCGATGACCTTGCCGTCAGCAGTCGCCGTGCACGGAACCTCAAGCAGGGCCGGGCCGGAAATGACGTCGACACAATCGTTGGCCTCGATTCCGGTACCGAGCGACGGTCCGGGCACTGTCGTCGAGGTTGGACCTCGAACCTGGTCGCTGGCATAGGCGGTGAACACGAATATCCCGACCAGCAACGTCAAAACGGCTACGACCGGAAACACGCGAATGGCGACCGAACTTCGATTCGAGATCTCATCGAACTGGGCTTGACGACGAGCAGCCAGAAAGTCCGGGTCCAGCAGGCGGGGATCGATGCGAGTAATGCCGTCATCCACCCGAATACCACTGACCGAAGCATCAAGTGAGGACCGGCCGTCCAACTCCTGGTCATAGAGGATGCGTCGATCGCTGTCACCCAGCGTCTCCCACGCCTGATTGACACGGCGCATCGCCTGTTCTGCCCGTTCGGCATCCTCGGGGCTGCGACCGACAAAACGATCAGGATGCCACTTGCGAGCGGCGGCCACATAGGCCCGCCGGACCTCGTCTTGCGGCACTCCGCGAGGGACGCCGAGAATCTCGTAGTGTGTTCGAGTCTTGCCTGCCATCAGCGATGACACCGGCCCGATTCGTCAGATCGAACGCCTTGGCAGGAGGCGACACGGGTGCCAGTGCAGGCCACAAAACTCACCCATACAGCCTACCTTGCAGGTGGTACACGTGATCGGCCGCAGTAGCGGCCGATCATCTCGGCAACCCAACAGGTCGTAAATCTACTCGACCCGACGAATTCGTCCGGCTAGATCAGTGGCGGACGAAACCACAGGCGGCCAATGACCGACCGACAGTGCATAAGCGCTGGCGAGGACACAGCTGACAACAGCCAAGCTGCGAGCTAAGGTCGTGGCACCGAGCAACGCTATTCCCATCCAAGACTCCGGACTCCAGCTAAGCCAGCCAACCGTCATCTCCAGTGTTAGACAGAAGGCAAAGCCGGCCAGTGGCTGAGCAGCAGACAGTGAGGTGGTCAAGAGCCAACGCGGCAGACCGCATCCTGCCGCCAAAGCGCAGCAGGCAACCAAGATTCGGATACCGTCTTGCGCCGCTCCCCCGACGAAGGTGAACGGTGCAAAGGCAATCGCCCCGGCCAACCCGACGGCATGCAGCCTCCAGCCAATCACTCCACTACCCAACGAGCGAAACGTCGGCAGAGCAATAGTGGATCGAACCAGCCATATGGCCCCGACCAGAACGGTGAACACCGACAGTGTGGCGAAGAGCGCCCGGCTGAAAATCATCGAGTCCTGAAACCCGCTCAGCTCAGACGGCTGTCTCAGTATCGCCGTCGATGCTACAAACATCGCTGATGCTGGCCCAGCCCACAACAGGATGAGAAAGCGGAACACCTCGCGAATGCCTAGATGCTGTGTCCACTCTTCAATTGCGCACTCGGGGTCAACGGTAACCGCCGACCCCTCCACTTCTCCACTTTTGATCGCCACTGAATAGCATTCGGCGGATATCGAGGTCGCTTTATCTCAAATTGATGTCGATCCATCTTGAAAGCCCAAAGGTCCGGCCGTCACGACAAAGAGATGCCGACCGCCAGCAGCAATCCGGCCACCAACTGGGTCCGACCGGTCATGGCCAGAGCGGTGATCAGATCCCGGCCCGCCGCACCACCCAGAACGGAACGGGCAGGTTCCGCCGCCAACAAGACACCGACCAGAGCAATGAATGACATCGAAGCCGACAGCGAGCAGAGGATTATGAACCCGGCAACAGCGACGAGCAGGCCGACGTAGAACAACCGAGTTGGCCGGTCGCCCATGCGCACCGCCAGCGTCCGTTTACCTGCAGGTTGATCGGTGGGAATGTCTCGCAGATTGTTGATCACTAGCAACGCCACAGCCAACAGACCCACCGGTACCGATGCCAAAAGACCGAACGATGATATGGACTCGGTGTGGACGTAGGTCGACCCGACAGTGGCGACCACGCCGAAGAAGACGAAGACGAAGACCTCGCCCAGGCCGTAGTAGCCGTACGGATTTGGACCACCGGTATAAGCCCAGCCAGCCGCCATCGAAACCGCGCCGACCACGATTAGCTCTGGGCCCACAACCCAGGCCAACAAGAGCCCGGCCAGACCGGCAACTCCGAAACTGATCAGTGCTGCGGTCTTTACATCTTGTGATGACACCGCCCCGGCACCAACCAGCCGGGGAGGGCCCAGCCGGTTACTGTCGGTTCCACGATCGCCGTCTGCGTAATCGTTGACGAAATTGGTGGCGACCTGCAAGGCCAGCGATACCACCATGGCCGCTCCTGCTCGCCACCAAGTAATCGAGGCGCCCTCGACCTGGGTAACGGCGGCTGTACCAACCGCCACGGGGACCACCGCGGCGGGCAGCGTGCGAAGTCGTGCGCCTTGTACCCAATGTGAGAAGTCCATCGGCCCGCCAGTCTAGTGGTCGGTGCTCTAGCCCGATTGCCGATCGACCAATAGCTCGGCCAGACGCTCCAGGCCCGCCACCCGACTGGCCTTGACTAGAACCGCAGTTGTGGAGTCGACCGAACCGACGAGTTCGGCCGCGCCGTCGATTCCGTCCACGTGCCGGGCACGATCGCCATAAGCCGGAGAAGCCACCGCCACGACCTCAATCCCGGCATCAACAGCCTCCTGAGTGACAGCTAGGTGCTCACGTTCACCTTCGACACCAAGCTCGGCCATTTCCCCAACAACAGCCACGCGACGCTTAGCCGGCACGGCAGCGAGGGCGTTCAAGGCGGCCCGCATCGATGTCGGATTGGCGTTGTAGGCGTCATTGATTACCACGCCACCTTCGGCTGCCACGTCGACCTCCATCCTCCACGGCGACAAGACGGCGCTGGCAACCTGGCGGCAGGCTTCATCGAAGTCCACTCCGGCGGCCACCGCTGCGGCCACCGCTGTCGTAGCGTTGATGGCCATATGGGCGCCTCTGGCGTCGAGAGTCACCTGGTTCGTTCGATTATTGTGGGTGATGACAAAGGTCGGCCGCAGCCCGGAGTCCACCTCGATGTCGCTCACGGCGAACGACGGCTGATCGTCACCGTTGTCTCCAGAAGAACCAAAGGTAAGCACCTGGGCGGTCGTACGATCACCCATCGCCAGAACGTGTGGGTTGTCGGCATTGAGGACCGCTGCCCCCTCGGTCGGCAGTGACTCGATCAACTCACCTTTGCCTAGGGCCACATCTTCGATAGACCCAAACAACTCGGAGTGGACAAGGGCAACAGTGGTGATCACGCCAACAGAGGGAGAGGCTATGTCGCACAAATAGGAGATGTGGCCGAGCCCGCGTGCGCCCATTTCCACCACAGCCAGCTCCACGTCATCGGGAGCATTGATCAACGTCAGCGGAACCCCGATTTCGTTGTTGAACGACTTGTCCGCCGCCCACACCGAGGCGAACATCGACCCACTACAGGCCGCCCGAGTCAGATCTTTGACCGACGTCTTGCCGACACTCCCGGTGATACCGATCACAGGACCCGTGATGCGACTTCGGGCCGCTCGGCCCAGAGCGGCCAACGCCAGTTCGGTATCGGCGACCCGAATCACGGCGGCACCGTCGGGCATAGAGGCCAGCTCGTCGTTGGCTAGGTGGCGACTAACGACAACGGCTGATGCGCCAGCCAGCGCGGCGGCAGGAACAAAATCGTGCCCATCACGCTCAGCTACGAGAGCAAAGAATGCCGAACCGGTCTTCAACTCGCGACTGTCGATGTCGGCACCATCAACACGAACATTGAGTTCACCCCGGTCGAGATGACCGTCCATGGCATCAACCAGCTCACCAACAGAGAAACGCATGGGTATTGTCTAGCTCAACCCCTGCCCGTTGGCTTGGACCCGCTGTTCAAACCCTTGGCTCAGCCGCCCCGGGCCGAGACGTCACCGATTGCGGTGCATTGCCCACACGTCACCAGCGCCGACTATTAGTCTGATTCCGTGGTCTCAAACGAACGTCCCATCCGACTACTGGTTCTCTTCGGCGGCCAATCGGCCGAGCACGATGTCTCTTGCATGACGGCTGCCCACGTATTGGCCGCCGCCGATCGAAGCCGGTATCAGATTGAAGCGATCGGCATCACACGAGAAGGACAGTTCGTCGCAGTCGACAGCCTGTCCGAGATCGAGCCCGGTGCTGAAGTCAAAGCCCTCGAACCGGTCGGTGCCGCGACTCAACTCGGTGCCCGTCAATTGACCGCACAGCCGGACGACCCGGCACAACAAGTGGTCGTTCTCCCGCTGCTCCACGGCCCACTGGGCGAAGACGGCACAATTCAAGGCCTTTGTGAACTAGCCAATGTCCCCTACGTCGGTGCCGGCGTACTCGGATCAGCAGTCACGATGGACAAGGCGATGGCCAAGACCGTGCTCGACGCCCACGGCCTTCCCCAGACCAAGTGGAAAGCGTTTACTGAGGCCGACGTTGCTGCCCGACAACAAGAAGTCATCGAAGAAATCGAGACGGATCTAGGCCTCCCCTGTTTCGTGAAACCCGCCAATATGGGATCGTCGGTCGGAGTCAGCAAGGCATCCACCCGCGACGAGCTGACGACCGCCCTTACTACCGCATTTCGCTACGACGAGGTACTGGTTGTCGAAGAGGCCGTCGACGCACGCGAGATCGAGCTGTCAGTACTGGGCAACGACAATCTTGACGTCTCGGTTCCCGGCGAAATCGTCCCCGGAGCCGATTTCTACCACTATGAAGACAAGTACCACGACGGAGCAGCCGAGCTGATCATTCCGGCCGAGTTGCCCGACGGAGTCACCGGTGAGCTCCAGGAGTTGGCAAAGCAGGCATACCGCTGCCTGCGAGTGGAGGGTTTGGCCCGGGCCGACTTCCTCTACGAGCAGGGAGGCCGAGGTGCTCTCATCAACGAGTTGAACACCATTCCGGGCTTCACCCCGATCTCCATGTATCCGAAGCTTTGGGAGGCCAGCGGCCTCTCCTATGGGGACCTCATTGACCGACTGGTTGATCTAGCCGTCGCGCGCCACCAACGACGAAGCTCCAAGCGAACCACAGCACGTTCGTAGCTCAAAATCCGCCGCTGCTGCGGCCGCCGCCAAACGTGTGGCCACCACCGCCGAAACCGCCGCCGAACGATCCGCCACCACCGCCGAAGCCGCCGCCGCCGAACGATCCGCCACCACCACCGGCGCCGAAACCACCTCCACTACCTGAGCTGCCCCAGCCCCCTTGGCTCCCGCCAATCACGATCCACGTTCCGGATCGACGGCGGCGAGCGATGATGCGTTCTTGGACTGCCAGTGCGGTGTCGGCGATGCGTTCGGCGTGCTGGATCTGTGCCTCCGGTGTGGCTGGCAGATTAGCCAGCGACTCCTCGAGACGATCCAGGCTTGACCCGGCACTAGACTGAATAAGTTCCCAACCGAGAGCTCGTTTGGCTCGAGCGATAGCCCGTTCGGCTCTGGCCACCTCGCGTTGAGCTTCCCGCCTGAGTGCCTGCATCCTGGAGTGCTGATCTTGGGCCGAAACCATCAAGTCGTCCATCTGCCGATTTGTGCGGTAGGACGTTTCAGCGACTCGCAGGAAGTTGGGCTTAACCTGACGAAGCTCCGCTTCCATGCTGGCGATGATCTGGCGAAGTTCGTCAGGGGCGCGACGGGTCGCTTCATCGAGATCGACGCGATGATTGGCTACGAAATCGGCCAGATCTACCAGAATCTCTTTGCCCTGGTCGATGAGCAGCGGGGCTTCGACTTGAGCCTTGTCCAAATCCACCATCAGATCTTCAACCTGATCGAGGAAGCCATCGGCGGCGATGACATGCAAGCCGGCCTGCTCCAAGTGACGACCGGCCTCGTCGAATTGTTGGGCGTCGAGCGCCTCAGGCATTGGGCCCACACGAACCTGTTCGCCGTATTGAAGTTCACGCAACGCCCGCTCAGGATGCTCTGCCGCCCACTCCCATGAATCTCTGGCATGCAAGGCGGCGACGTTACCGAAGCGGCGTCGCACATCGTCGGATCGAGCAGTTTCCAGGGCCACGGCGGCTTCGAGCTCCTCGCTCCACTTCTTCAGGCTTTCGACGCGCGACGGAAGTGCCTGGAGATAGTGTCCGACGGCGAAGAGATCGGCCTCAACGGCTTCTACCCGGTCTGAAAGCTGAAGCCAGTCCAGTTCAAGACCATCAAAGTCCAGGCCCTCAAGATCGGCGCCGATTAGCTCTAACTTCTGGACCTGGCCGGATACCGCCCAACCCTGCTCGGACCGTTGACCGGCGAGGTCACCGGCACCCTCGAGTTCTCCCTCAAGAAGTTCTTTCTTAGCTGGCACCGCTACCCGAAGGTGGTCCAGGTGCGCCCCGAATGCCACGAGGTGATCAAGCGTCTCCTCTTGGAAGTCCAGCGCCCTCAGCAAGTTGACCACCTGCGTCTTAGCGCTTTCGGCTGCATGCAGATCAGCGGCACCGGGGCCACCGGGTAGCAACTGGTTCAGTACCGCGGCCACGGCGTCGGTGCTGTTGGCGGCTTCTACTGACTCGGAACTTAGCGATTTGAGTTTGTCTTGAGAGGTGCCGGCGACGACCTTGTCCCAAACGTCGGCTTGCAAGAGTATGCGATCGTGACGCTCGCGGACCGACCCAAGGCGACCGGTTGGCCCGACTAACGAGCCCTCGAGCTCCCGACGGACCTGAGCCAGTCGACGTCGGCGAGACCCGACGGCGGCCACACCGGCTCCTCCGCCAACAACAGCGACACCGGCCAACGCCACTAGCGGCGAAAGTCCACCACCGTCGCCCTCGCTATCGGTAGTACCGGAGCTCGGCTCATCGGCACCTTCGGTTGAAGTTGTCGGATCGGTCGAGGTGCTGGTGCCCCCAACCTCAGAGCTAATTCGTGAACCAATGATGGTTACGGCATCGGTCATACCTGCGGTGTATTCGCCCTCGGCGAACTGTGAACCCATCACATCTTCACGGATGGCGTTGACGTCACCGACAGCGGTCAGCCAGCGATCGCCGACCACGACATCGGACTTCCGATCCTCGACGGACAAGCCAAGAATGATGACCTCAGGGTCAGTGGTCCCGCCCGAATCGGAATAGCACGTCCGTATAAGTTCGTCGACGACGGCTACCAAATCGCCGCCCTCGACCGAATCGTAAGAACGAACAATGACCAGAGCGTCAGCAGGTACAGCGCCGGCGATCACGTCTTCAACATCAGCGACATTCACCGAACCACTGGTGTCGACTACAGCCGCATCGCAGACAAGCGTCTCATCGCTCTGGGCTAGGACAGGTGAGGGCGCGAGAACCGCGATGGCGGCGCACGTCAACAGGCTGCTAGCAGCTAGAAAAAGCCGGGCTACCGGCGGGCGCCCGGTCACGGCGGTAGAAGTCACAGGACCCCAAGTTACTACCGCCAGGGCTCCAGGCCCCGCTTGGCTCTCCCGAGAAACTCTAACGTCAAACAGAGAGACCACTCTTGCCCGCGTTCTCATACCGGCTGCTTTCCAAATACCGCCACAACTAGTCCTTACGTTGCTTGCCACCTATGCAGTTGCACGACTGTTGCCCGGTGCCGGTGCAGTCAACTTGCGCCCTGGCCCAACAAAGCCGCCTCAAGAAAAGATAACAGCGTGCGGCGCAAGGTTGCCGCCGCCCTCAGATCGAGTTGCAGATCAAGCGCTCTGAGCACTTCGGTCTCGGTCACCGAACCGGCCACAACAGCGTAGGAGGACAACAAGATAACCCTCGGATCGTTGCGTAACAGTAGGCCTTCGTCCATGTAGCCACGAAGAGCCGCCTCGGCTGCGGCCAGGGTCGGGCGAAGTTCCTCGACAACACCTTCGGACCATGGTGGCCCCAGCCGGGATGTTTCGCGAAGTACTCCGATAAGTTCCGGTCGCCTCACCGCTAACTCGAAGCTGGCTCGAACCACCGCTTCGACCGCCGGCCACCCAGGGCTACTTTGCTTGGCCGCGGCAGCCAACACTCCTAGCAAATCCTGGGCAGATCGGGACAAAACAGCCTCAATCAGCCTGCTTTTGGACCCGAAGTGGTAAAGGATCGACTGCTTGGTTAGACCTAGTCGCTGTGCGAGATCGTCCAGCGAGGTCCCGTCAACTCCACGATCGGCAAACGCTAAGGTCGCTTGATTCAGTACCCGATCCTTGGTATCCACTTACCAAATGGTAGACAGATTGCTTGCAAGGCGCTAGACAGATTTCAGTGAGTGCGTTGAACCCACCTCGGTGTTGCCAAAACTGTCTGGACCGGAGGACCCAATGATTGCCGACCAGCTGGCCGGAAAACGAATAGCCGTAACAGGGTCCACAGGGTTCTTGGGGACGGCGCTCGTAGAACGACTTCTTCGGGGTGCGCCCGACTGCCACATCGTTCTTCTCGTCAGGGCAGGGCGTCGATCATCGCCGTCACAGCGGGCCCGACGTGAGATCTTCCGCAACGATGCCTTTGGGCGGCTACTGAAAGACCTTGGCAAGGAGTCGTTTTGGGACGAGATCGATCGCCGAGTCACTGTCATCCAGGGCGACATCAGCAAAGACGGACTTGGCCTCGATGACGAGGGCCGCACGGCGCTAGCGCAGTGCGACATCGTCATTCACTCAGCGGCCACAGTTAGCTTCGATGCCCCTCTTGATGGTGCCGTCGAGGTCAATCTTCTCGGCCCAACACGCATCGTGGAGACACTCAGCGATTTGGGCGTCAAGCCCCATCTCGTAGCCGTCTCGACCTGCTACGTGGCCGGAAACCGAAGAGGTCGGGCGCCAGAACAGCTCCTTTCCGACAGCCCGTTCCACATTGACGTCGACTGGCGTGATGAAGTCATGGCCGCACGGCGCACCAGGGCCGATTTCGACGCCTTGTCACGAACGGCAGCTCAACTCGAAGACTTCCGTAAACAGGCCCGGTACGAGCTGGGAGCAGCCGGCACACCTCTGTTAGCGGCCAAAACCGAACAGCTCCGAGGCCGATGGGTTTCCGATCAGCTGGTCGAAGCCGGCCGAGCCCGCGCCGCGTCACTCGGCTGGCCCGACGCCTACGCTTACACCAAAGCATTAGGCGAACGAGCCCTCGACGAAAGCAAGGGCGACATCCCGGTCTCCATCGTGCGGCCGAGCATCATCGAATCGGCTTGGGCCCAACCGTTTGCCGGTTGGATCAAAGGCTTTCGCATGGCCGAACCCATCATTATCAGCTACGCCCGAGGGCTCCTGAAGGAATTCCCAGGCGTTCCCGAGGGTGTTATCGACGTCATCCCGGCCGACCTCGTGGTCCACGCCATCATCGCTGTGGCCGCCCGAGGTCATGCCGGTGACAACAACATCGATGTCACCCAGGTCGCTTCGGGAACAGCCAATCCGCTCCGGTACCGCCACCTGGTCAACCTGGTCTCAGAATGGTTTACCGATAATCCGCTCTACGACCGCAAGGGCCAGCCCATTGCTGTACCCGAGTGGTCGTTTCCCGGACGCGGAGCGGTCGAGCGTCAACTGGACCGAGTCGAGAAGAATCTTGGCCGGGCCGATCGGGCCTTGAAAATGTTGCCGTTGCGAGGGCGCCAGGCAATGGTCACCGCCGAGGTCGAGGATCGCAAAGAACAAGTCTCACGTGCCGTAGGGTACGTGAAGATTTATGGCGCCTACGCCGAATGCGAAGCCTTGTACGGGGTAGAGAACCTCATCAAGCTCCATCAGTCCTTGGACGAGAGTGACCAGATCGAGTTTGGCTGCGATCCCGGCATCGTGAATTGGGATCACTACGTCCAGAACGTCCATCTCCCTTCGGTGGTCGAACACGCCCGGGTAAAGACGACCGGCGAGCGAAGCGACCCGGACCAGCGCACCAAGCGTCTACGGTCCCGGGTTCTGGCACCCGAGCGTCAACTGGCGGCTTTCGACCTCGAAAACACAATCATCGCTTCCAACGTGGTCTTCAGCTACGCATGGTTGGCAACGAGGAAGCTCGGGCCTCGTGACCGCATGCGCTTCACCATGAAGACCCTGGCCGAAGGGCCAGCCCTGCTGGCCCTTGACCGCCGGGACCGAACCGACTTCCTGCGACACTTCTACCGTCGTTACGAGGGAGCGCCGGTTGATGACCTCGACATTCTCGGCCCCCAGCTGTTGGCCGATCACGTTTTGACCAAAGCCTTTCCAGCAGCCCTTCGCCGCGTGCGGGAGCACCGGCGCCTGGGCCATCGAACCGTGCTCATCACCGGAGCGCTCGATGTTGTGGTGAAACCACTGGGCCCCCTGTTCGACGACGTCATCTGCGCCGAGATGTCGCAGCGCGACGGACGTTACACCGGTGAGCTGTTGGCCGTGCCCCCTACCGGCGAAGTGCGAGCACAGGCCCTGCGAGACTACGCCGACGCCCACGGACTGGACTTGGCCGAGTCGGTGGCCTACGCCGACTCGTCGTCCGACCTGCCGCTGCTCGATGCAGTTGGCTTCCCGGTGGCAGTTAATCCTGAATCAAGACTGGCCTCGATGTCAGCCAAACGCGGTTGGCTTATCGAGTATTGGTCGAAGGCCGAAGGCGGCACCGACAAGACGTTGCCGCTCGGTCCCCTGCCCGCGGCGAGACGAAGCCGCAAGTAAGCATGAGGGCACACCAACCAGTGAGCACAGAAAGCAAAGTGCGTACGTGAGCGAACAAACTAGAGCCAATCCCCGTCCCGGTTTCGTGCTTGAGGTCGATCGTCGGACCCCGCCGATCCTCTTCCACCACGGTGAGGGTTTCCGGCTGGAGAAACTGCCGGTCGGGCGAAGCAGAGTGATCTACCCCGGCGAGCCGCTTGTGGGGATCAAGGATCCTGACGCGGCGATCCGAGACGCGCTGCTAAACCCCATCGACGATGATCCACTGCCCTCGATCCTGCGAGCCGGCATGAAGCTGACCATCGCCTTCGACGATATTTCTTTGCCCCTGCCACCCATGCAGCGGCCCGACAGTCGACAGCGAATTATCGAGGCCGTTCTCGACATGGCGGCTGAGGCCGGGGTGGACGACGTTCACCTCATCGCTGCCCTGTGCCTTCACCGCCGAATGACCGACAACGAACTACGACACGCTGTCGGTGATCGGGTGTTCGAGGCCTTCGCTCCCCACGGCCTGCTTTACAACCACGATGCCGAGGACCCCGACGGGATGGTCATCCTCGGCCACACTGACAAAGGTGAAACAGTTCAAATGAACAAGCGGGCGGCTGAATCCGACCTGCTCATCTACGTCAACATCAATCTGGTGTCGATGGATGGAGGCTGGAAAAGCACTGCCACCGGCCTGGCCGGCTACGAAGGCGTCAAAGCCCACCACAACGTCCACACGCTGCGCCACTCCAAGTCCTTCATGGATCAGGACAACTCCGAGTTGCACCGCTCAAACTGGCGACAGGGCGACGTCATCAAGGCTCACGGGCCCCGAATCTTCCAAATCGAGTCGACCCTCAACACCAACACTTTCGGTCGTCAAGGGCCGATGTCGGTCTTGCAAAAGCGCGAGTGGGAGTGGACGGCTCGAGACCGGGCATCGTTCGCCGCCATGCACGCTGGACTCAACCGAATGCCACCAGCGGCCCGACGCCGAGTCTTCCAAGGGTGGAAGGCCCCGTACGACATCACGTCGGTCCAAGCAGGCGAGGTCGAAGCCGTCCACCGCAAGACAACCGAAGCTGTCTACGCCCAACACCTGGTCCCAGTTTCCGGACAGACCGACGTTCTCACGATGGGTCTCCCCTATCTGACCCCGTACAACGTCAACTCGATCATGAATCCGATCCTGGTGATGGTCCAGGGCCTCGGATACTTCTTCAACCTGTACCGGGGCAAGCCACTGGTCCGTGAGGGCGGTGTGCTGATCATGAGCCACCCGACGCCGTGGGAGTTCCACCCGGTTCACCATCCGAGCTACATCGACTTCTTCGAAGAAGTCCTGGCCGAGACAACAGACCCGGTCGAGATCGAACAGAAATACGAAAAGCAGTACGCCGAAGACGAGTGGTACCGCCACCTGTACCGCACCAGCAACGCCTACCACGGCGTGCATCCGTTTTACATGTGGTATTGGGGCTCACACGCCATGCAGTACCTGGGCGGAGTCATAATTGTCGGGGGCGACCCTCGGTCTGTACGTCGGTTAGGATTCCGTCCGGCGTCAACACTTGAGGACGCCTTTGAAATGGCTGAAGATGTGGTCGGTCCGAGACCGACCGTGACTCATCTTCACAATCCACCTATCCTGATGGCAGACGTAACCTAAGGGTTCGGGGAGAGTACACGTGAGCTGGCTGCACTTCATCTCGCAACCTCCGTCGACGCCGAAAGGGGTCGACAAAGTAAGGGCGACACCGAAAGCTGGTGTTCATTTTGATACGGACTGGGCTTATCGAAGTCCGGCCAAGATTGTGCGGCGCGCCGGCGTCTGGGGCTTTTTCAAACCCGCCGTCCGGCTGTACGCCAGTCCACGGGTAGTCGGCGTTGACCGGCTCCGAAACATCAAGGCGCCCGTCATCTTCGCCGCCAACCATCACAGTCACGCCGACACCAGTGTTCTGCTGGCCACGCTGCCGTCCAAGCTTCGCGACGACCTGTCGATCGCTGCCGGAGCCGACTACTTCTTCCCCAACCGAGTGGCGGGAACCATTTCGGCGCTGTTCATCGGGGCTATTCCGATTGAGCGCAAGCGACTGTCCAAGCTTTCGATCCGCAACAGTCTCCGTGCTTTGGAGAAAGGCCGCAGCCTGCTGATCTTCCCCGAGGGCGGTCGAAGCCCAGACGGCTACAGCCGTGAGCATCGACCGGGCGCAGCCTATTTGGCCAAGCGGGGCAAGGTGCCGGTGATTCCCGTCTACCTCGACGGCACCGGGTCCATCCTGCCCAAAGGCAAGAACTGGCCGACACGGGGACGAAGCGCCGTGGTCTTCGGTGATGCGATGAAGATCGACGATGACGAAGATCCACGGGTATTCGCCAAGAGAATCGAGCGTCGGATCGGCGAGCTGGCCGACGAATTCGGCTCCGGTTGGTGGCAGGCTCGTAAGAACGCTTACGCGGCCGAAACGCCGGAACCAACAGGTCCCGATGCTGGCGCTTGGCGTCGCCGCTGGGCCCTCGGCCCGAAGCCAAGCGAGCAGCGAACCAGCCCAAACAAGCCAAAGTGGCCGGAGATCTGATCAACCGCTAGCTCCTTATGACGCCGATGGGCTGAGCGGCCCAACAATCAGCGGCGATCGACGCCGTCTAGTTCCGTGTCCGCCGGATTCTGATCAAGCTCGGGGTCGTCGAGATCGGCACAACGAGCAACATCAGGGCGTTCGCCGCAACTGAGGCCAAATTGCTCGTACCCACTGTCGAGCGGCGAGTTGCGGAACAGTTCATCGCAGGCCGAACCGGATCCGGCTTCGCAGTCGTCCCACAGCAGATCGAGTTCGCCGTCGTCGCCGTAGCTGGCCGAGTCATCGACACGAGCCAAGACGCCGGCATCAGTTGACGAGCCGGACAATGCCTCTTCAGAATCGGTGTCGTCGTTCATGACAGCCTGAGCAGCTAGGCAGGCCGCCCTCAGCTCGTCCTCTAGAACGTCGTCGTAGTTGTTGCGATCAATTTCCGCCGAGCCCAACCGCAGCACACAGTCAACGACCTCAGCAGAATCACCGGAGGCGACCAGTGCAGTTCGAACCTCGTCGCGGCCGTCGGCCTGAGGCGGCGCATCGTCCACAAGCGCGCTGCAACCAGCGAGACCTAGTACGGCTACGCCTGCGGCCAAAGCCATAGTTCCGGCGAGAACTCGATGAGGAGATTGGCGGCCGGTCATCGAAGAAGACCCTTACCTTCGCCGACAAGCTCGATCCATGTTCGACCTGGGGTGAGTTCGATGGCCGAACCGCCGGAAACCAGCGTCGGGGCAAGGCTCAATGAGGGCCTGTTCCAACGTCCATCGATACGTTTGCCGTCGGTAAAGACTGTCACGTCTCCGGCTCCGACGAACACAAACTCCGGGACGTTGGCGCCAGTCGAGTCAACCATTCCGGTTCGCACTTCACGCGCCTCGATTACGACGACGTTTGCCGCACTCACCTGCTGACCGGAACTGGTCAAGTGCGGGCTACCGCCCTGCGTTCGCAGCCAGGCCGAACCGTTCCAGGTCCATCCGGCCGTCGATGCCCGATAGGCGACCGAGAAGCTGGTGGCCGGAACCGCAGTCGGATGACCCGAGTCGACCCCCCGACCTGCTGGCCGATAAGCAAACTGCGGCGGAGGCGGGCCAGGCTGAGCCGACGCCCAGTGGTCGGCGGTATCGGTGTACAGATTTGATGGGGCTCGCCGTCCGCTGCTTCGCCAATAGCCAGAGGATGTGCCTGCGTTACGATTCTGGACGGTTGGTTGAGCCCGAATCAGACCCTCGGTCACCTCGTTCGCTCCCGAGTACATCAAAAGCGGCGAGCCGAAACCGTTGATAATCCCGATGTCGGTCGTGCGTGCCGATCGAACCGGCCCAACGGTCGACGACGTCGAGTGAAAGACAGCGGCGAAACGAGTAACGCCGCCCTCGACCTCTTCTTCGATGACGATGTCAGCGGCATTCAGGCCTGATTGAGGACGGGCTGCGGGGCTGTTGTCAATCTTGATGATTGCGGCAGGGCGACTCGGCACCTGCCCCGCAAGGCCCGTCAACGGCTGGATGCCTGCTGCCACCGACGGTGGCGACCCCAGCGGATCAACGATCCGCTGATTGCGGCCCAAGGTGCCCAAATATCCCTTATACAACGAGGCCACACCTCCGCTGACCCCCGGAACCGTGGTGACAACAGTCGCGGCCCGCCCAGTCGGGCTTACCGCTTCGGGCGTAATCGAAGACCCACCGTTGGTCGTGTCGGCCATTGTCGTCGTCGACTCCCCCTGTGGACTCGTTGTCGAGGTGACGGTTGGACGCTCGATGCGCCATGGGAGTTCCTCCACCGCGTCCTCGGCATAGGCGTACGATCCACCACCCGGTGGTCGCGCTAACTCGCCTGCAGCCGATTCAGAGAATCGAGCGCTAGGTAACTCATTGTCACCTTCGTCCGCTGTCACAACATCATCGAGCACGTCAGCTCTGGTTAGTGCTCCTTTACTGGAGTCCGCCGACCCATTGGCCTCCACCGAGGCTCCCCCGCCGCAACCGGCGAACCCCAAGGCGGCAACCATGAATAGTGTTGTGCCCCTCATTGCTCTGACCCTCATTGCCCTGACCCTCATTGCAGTGCACCCGACCCCAGCTCGATCAGTTGAATCCAAGTACGTCCCGGTTCCAGTTCGATGACCTCGCCATTGCTATCGGTTAGCGTCGCCACGCTGGCCAGCGTGGGGCGGGTCCATCGGCCTTCGATTCGCTGGTCGCCAACGAAGACCGTCACCGGACCCGAACCAACAAAGACCGACTCCGGCACCTGTCCCCCGGCCGAATCCACCATTCCGGTGGCAACTCGATCTAGCTCTACGACAAGTACGTTGGCTGCAGCTACCGCTTCGCCGGAAACGAGTTCGTGTTGCTTCCCTCGCTGGTGGCGGATCCACTGCGATTCATTCCACGTCCACCGAACTGGCGACGCTGGGTAGGCAATGGCGAACTCGGCCGAGGTGTCTCGCGAGACTTCGGTCCCGGCGGCTCGATAGCTGAATTGCTGAGGAGGTGGGCCGCCATCGGCCGAAGCCCAATGAGGGGCGGTATCGGTGTAAACGTTCGACGGGGCTTGTCGGGTCTCATCCCGCCAGTACCCAGATGATGAGCTGTAGCTCCGATTCCGGATGGCGGTCTGCCCCCTGACAATCATTTCGGTAATGTCGTTAGCCCCCGAGTAGAGGTAGAGCGGCTCGCCCAGGCTTGAGACCAAGGCGACATCGGACGTTCGACCTGACCGAACCGGACCAACGATCGAAGGAGTCGAATGGAAGATTGCGGCGAAACGAGTAACCCCACCCTCGACTTCTTCCTCGATCACGATGTCAGCAGCGTTCAGTCCTGTCTGCGGGCCGGCGGCCGGTCCGTTGTCGATTTTTACTACCGCGGCGGGCCGATCCGGTATCGATCCGGGCAGCCCAGTAAGAGGCAGTATGTCCTCACTCGGTTCGGGGGGATCGGTGACGGGTTCGGCAATCTGCTCATCGACTCCAAGGCCACCGAGTACGCCCTTGTAGATGTTCTCGGGATCTCCCCCTGCCGGGCCGGGCACCGTGGTGACGGGCGGCAGCCCGCTTCCGGTGGTGGTCGGTGGAGATGAGCTGTCGTCTCGCGGCTCGTCGGCACCTGCGGTATCCATGCTCTCACTGGTTTCAGCGGCGCTCGCCTCGACACCGAGCGTTGTTGTGGCGGCGGACACATCGTCCTCAGAGGCCAGTGCACCTTGCCCGTCGCCGTTGCCACTGCAGCCGACCATGAGGAAGACCCCAAGTGCCGCCAACGTTGCCATGGCCATGCTGCGGGGTTGTTTTGCCTTTTCAGCGCGCACGTTCGAACGTATGAAAGTTGTAGTGCCTTGGCAGTCCATTCGTGACCTCCGACTGCCCAATCGGCGTTGCGGGCTCGGTCGTGAGCCATTGGCACTACATCACCCATGTGACGAGTGTCGCCGCTGGTGCGCGGCGTCTCGTGCGCTAGGGGTCGGCGACCAGTCTCAAGGTGGGCGAGGTTCCCGTCGATGCGTCACTGGCGCCGGTCAAGTTGACGATGAACTCGGTGAGATGTCCTGGAAAGACGTGTTCAGCCATCAACATCGGTTTGTCATCACCGTCAAAGGTGGTTCGTCGTACGACCAGTGCCGCCGTGCCGACGGGAACCTCAAGCAGATCACCGTCGTCTTGGGAGACGGGTTCGGCCGAGATGGTCTGCGATGCGGTCTTGGCGTCGACCGGGAGCAGGTCGTAAAAGCTTGACTGCGAAACGTTGTGAAGGGTGACTTCCTGCGACAGGGCTTCAGTGCACCACACCGTCACGCGAGCAAATGGTCGATCGTCAACCCGACTTACCCGCCTCACTTCGAGGACACGATCTCCGAGTACGCCGGCTACATCGGCTTTCGAATCGACGTTGGCACCGTCGATGAATCGGAAGTCAAGAATCTGGCGCTCGTGAGTGCGCCCTACTTTGGCCAGCTGACTCTCAATCGACTGGAGAAACTCAAGCGATTGGCTCAACAGCTGACCGGAAACGATCCACCCGAAGCCTTGCCTGGATTCCACCAACCCGGCGCTCCTCAGTACCTCGAGGGCTTTGCGGACTGTCACCCGGCTAGCCTCATGTTCCCGGCCAAGATTGGCCTCGGACGGTAGTACTTCACCTGGGCCGAAGGTACCCGTTTCGATCTGGAGGCGGAGTGTCTCCGCGATCTGCCTGTAGCGAATTGTTCGCACTCTTACCTCCTGTGTGTCAGCGATCTACCGGCGGTCGGATCCGGCCCGATAGGTTCTATACGACGATCTGGCAGCGTTCTAGACCATCAACTGCTTGTATTGTACTTGTATTTGTTTGGCTCGGCGCTGTACTATATTTGTATCAGAGTTCTTACGTCAGAGTCGTAGCGCCCAGAGGAGATCAAGATGGCAGCTAACAACCAACCCCGTACAACCGTCGGGCCGGAGACACCGATCGAACTGATCAACTCCGTCTACTCCACCCTGGATGACCGAATCGGCGCTTTCCGCACACGCATGGGACGCCCGTTGACGTTGGCCGAGAAGATCCTCGCCAACCATCTCGATGATGCCAACGCCGACGTCGAGCGAGGCATCAGCTACGTCGACTTCCGTCCTGATCGGGTGGCTATGCAAGACGCCACGGCGCAAATGGCCTGGCTCCAATTCATGACCGCAGGCCTCCCAAGCGTTGCCGTGCCCACCACCACACACTGCGACCATCTAATTCAGGCCCGTGAGGACGGCAAGAAAGACCTCATGGCCGCGTTGAACAACAACAACGAGGTCTACGACTTTCTGGAGTCGGTGTCCGCCAAGTACGGCGCCGGATTCTGGAAGCCCGGCAGCGGAATCATTCACCAGGTCGTCCTGGAGAACTACGCCTTCCCAGGCGGCATGATGATCGGCACCGACAGCCACACACCCAACGCTGGGGGCCTGGGCATGGTCGCCATCGGCGTCGGTGGGGCCGACGCCGTCGACGTGATGACCGGCTTCCCCTGGAACGTTAGGTGGCCAAAGATGATTGGCGTCCATCTGACCGGAGAACTTAGCGGCTGGAGTGCATCCAAAGACGTGATTCTAAAAGTGGCGGAGATCCTCACCGTCAAGGGCGGCACCGGTGCCATCGTCGAGTACTTCGGTACTGGAGCCAACAGCATCAGCGCAACCGGCAAAGCCACCATTTGCAACATGGGCGCCGAGATCGGGGCCACCACCAGCATCTTCGGCTACGACGATGCCAGCGCTCGGTACCTCAAAGCGACGGGCCGCGAAGCCACCGCCGATGCAGCTACAGCCGTCGCCCATCACCTGCGCTCAGACGACGAAGTCTTCGCCGACCCTGCCAGCTACTACGACAGGGTTATCGAAATCGATCTCTCCCAACTACGGCCCCACATCAACGGCCCCCACACGCCAGACCTGGCCCGCGAGGTTTCAGCTCTCGGCGACGAGGCCCGTGACAACGACTGGCCGCTTGAAATTAGCGCAGCGCTCATCGGCAGCTGCACCAACTCCTCCTACGAGGACATCACAAGAGCAGCGTCAATCGCCCGACAAGCAGCGGCCGAGGGCCTGAAGGCTAAGACTCAACTCATGATCACACCCGGGTCCGAGCAGGTGCGGGCCACCATTGAGCGAGACGGCTTGCTGGCCGATTTCGAAGCCCTCGGTGCCACGGTCCTAGCCAACGCCTGCGGACCATGCATTGGACAGTGGGATCGCTCGGCCGAGCGGGAGCCCGGCACCAAGAACTCCATCGTCACCTCCTACAACCGGAACTTCCCGAAGCGCAACGACGGTGACGCCGCCACGCTGGCCTTCGTCACCTCACCGGAAACAGTGATGGCGCTTGCCTTGGCAGGAACTCTCGACTTCGACCCCCTCAGCGAAACATTGACCACCGAGGACGGCCGCCAGGTCCAACTGAACACACCCGAAGGCATCGAGCTTCCGCCTCAGGGGTTCGACGAAGGCGAGAGCGGCTTCTTGGCACCGCCCGCTGACACCAGCGATATCGACATCAAGGTCGATCCATCGTCTGATCGCTTGCAGGTGCTCACCGCTTTCCCCGCCTGGGACGGCAACGACTTCGCCGATCTACCCATCGGGGTGAAGGCCAAAGGGAAGTTCACCACCGACCACATTTCAATGGCCGGACCATGGCTGAAGTACCGGGGACACCTTGAGAACATTTCGGGGAATCTCTACCTCGGCGCGGTAAACGCCTTCCACGACGACGAGGTCGTCGGCATGGGCAAGAACCAACTAACCGGCGAACGAATGAGCTACCCCGATCTCGCCAAGGCCTACCACGAGGCCGCCCAGCCTTGGGCCGTCATCGGTGACGAGAATATGGGCGAAGGCTCATCACGCGAACACGCAGCTATGGAGCCTCGTTTCCGAGGTGTAGTTCTGATCATCGCTCGATCGTTTGCCCGAATCCACGAGACGAATCTCAAGAAGCAGGGCATCATTCCTGTCACCTTCGCCAACCCAGGCGACTACGACAAGATCGAAGAAGACGACAGACTGGGCACCAGCGGACTTGCCGACCTGGCCCCTGGTCAGCCCGTCACCGTCACGGTAACCAAGCCCGATGGGTCGACCTGGGAGTTTGAAGGCAACCACACCTTCAGCGATGACCAAATCGAGTGGTTCAAGGCTGGCTCTGCACTGGCCGTGATCCGCCAACAGGTGGACGCATAGTTTCGTTTGTCTTGCCTGCGGCCCCATCTTGGTGGATGGGGCCGTACGGACTCGTCAAACGCAATAGCCGTGTTGGTTATCCGGCCTTGGCCGATTCGTGTCCGGGCGGGAACGTGAGCGCCAGTTCCGACTTGGTCGGCTCGCGATCTTGCCTGGCCTGATCGGGCAACAACATGGCGATCCGGGCCATAAGGTCTTCGGTGGCCGCATCAACATCCTCTTCAGGAAAGAACGGCTCGCCTACAGCGATGGTCACGACCGGTGGATCAGCCAGATTGAGAAGATACGGCACACGAGATGACCGGGGCCAGGCTTTTTCGGTCCCCCAGATTCCGACCGGCACCAGCGGGGATCCGCTGGCTAACGCTAGCCGGACGGCACCAAAGCGGCCCTTGAGGACCGGATCGAAGAACTGACGCCCACGCGGAATTGTTCCCTGAGGAAAGACGGCGATAAGTTCGCCTCCTTGGAGAGCTCTGGCCGCCTCCAACATCGGTGTTTCGCTACCGCTCCCCCGGTCGACGCGGATTGCCCCAAGGGCTGTGGCCAACGACCCGACCACCGGAGCATCCGTCACCTCTTTCTTGGCCAGGAAACGGGCCGGCCGGCCTCGTTGGTTCGACAGAAACGAGACGACCAGAGGATCAAGGTAGCTGCGGTGATTACTGGCCACGATGGCCGCTCCGGCCTCGGGTAGATTCTCGACGCCGGTGATTCGCATGTCGATCCAAGGAAACAACTCCTCCCGGGCAAGCATGGCCATGGCCCGCTGCGGCTCCAGGCCGACCGGCTTAGGAACACCGGGTGGGGCATTGAACCATGAGACTGTCCAGCCACGTGTCTTGGCGTAGGCGAATAGGCGTGGGTCGGGGTTGACGGCAACCGGATTGCCGACTCCGATCAGCATCGGGATGTCAAAGAAACTGTCGGAGTATGCGTAGCTTTGGTCGAGGTCGATCATGTTGGCCCGAGCCCAGACCTTGACCGATCGGGCTTTGCCCTGTGACCAAACAAACTCGCCATCGATCGTCCCATCAAAGGCTTGGTCGTGGCCGACGCGATAGCGGGTTGCCAAGACGTCGTCGAAGCCGAGGATGTCAGCGAAGGGTTTAACCAACTGGTACGGCGTTGTCGTGGCCAACACCACTTTGCGGCCGGCGGCTCTGTGTTCGTCAATGGTGATCTTGGCAAACGGCTCAACGAGCCCGGCCAGCGTTGGGGCCAGGTCGATAGCGGCGTCGTTGACCTTGTCCACCGGCCACCCCTTTGCCCCTCGCGCTCCCTGACGAGTTAGGAGAATCGAGGGTAGGTTCTCACCGAAGATATCAAAGATCTTGAAGGCGAATCCTTCGCCGGGTATCGGATCAGCCGACAGCAGCCCGTGATGACGGAGAGCCCGCGACAGGACCGGGCCGCTGGCGCCGAGCAGAAGTGTGCGGTCGAGGTCGAAGAAGGCGGCCGACTTTGTCATTCTCACAGTTTAGATGAGGACGTCGTTGCCTGGTTGGTGACCTTGGTCCAAGTGACGCCACCGAAACACGGACCTAAAACGATGGAAACCGGCCGCATAGCGACCGGTTTCCCTTCGAGAGATGCTCGGATTTTGAAGGGGGACACAAATCCGAGCGCCGAACCTGAACTGGAGGGGGAACCAGCAAGTTCGGTATGTCGTGAGTATAAGCGACCCGTTGGTCATCTTTCAAGTGATTGCCCTAGATTCCCTCCATCGGAAATAGAGATTGTCAATTCCCATCTACCCACCGATCTGTGCCATCATTGATCGCGATGGACCTACGGCAACTACAGGCCTTTCTCGCCGTCGTGGAACACGGCGGCTTTACCGCGGCTGCTCGGGCGACCCACACCGTACAGTCCAACGTCTCAACCCACGTGGCCCGGCTCGAACGCGAGTTGGAAACAACGCTCATTGACCGGGCAACCGGCAAGCCAACCGAAGAAGGCGCCGCGGTGCTAACCAGGGTGCGTCGAATTCAGACTGAGCTTGCTTCACTTCAGGCCGACGTCTCGTCGCTGCGAGGCTCGCCGCGCGGCACCGTTCGCCTCGGCATCATCGGAACGACCGCCAGATGGCTCACCCCGCTTCTGGTTGACCGAGTCGCCGACGAGTGTCCTGACATCAACCTCGTGATTTCCGACGCCACGACACGTTCAACGGAACTGGGACTACTTGGCGGTGAACTGGACCTGGGTGTCGTGGGGCTGCCGGTTGATGACCCGGAAATCCGAACCACGACGCTGTTCGATGAGGACCAAGTAGTGATTGGCCCGGCCGACCACCCTCTCGCCGGTTCAAGCGAGCCGGTAACGCTGGCTGAACTGGCTCGCCACCCACTGTTGCTGGCGGCACCGGGAACCTCCTTCCGACAAGAAATCGACGAGACGTTCAGAGCCCGAGGTCTCCAACCAAAGCCGAAGGTGGAAATCGACGGACTTCGGCTGCTGGCATCGCTGGCGTTCCAAGGATTCGGGGTCACCATTCTTCCTGCGACCGCCGCCCCTAGTTGGGTGGGCGGCGATTGGGTTCGCGTCCCGGTGGAAGGCCTATCCCTACGAACCGTCGGGCTTGCTGTGCGCCGGCGCGGGATGCCGACGGTGGCCGCCCAAGCCATTGTCAATACCATCCGTGAAGTTATTCTCGAGCGGGCTCCCGAGGTTCCGGGTCTTCACGTGGTGGGCAGTTGAAGCCTGAACAATTCTGTTACCGACCACGGACCGACGCCGCTACCGTTACTTCGGCATGACCGCGATCGATCTCAGCAAACAAGCCCGAGTGCGGGTTAGCACCGAAACGCTTAGCGACCGCAGGGTCGTCATTGCCCGGACGTCGTTCCCCGGTGACGAAAGCGAACTAACTGAAGACCTTGGGCGGCAGCTGACCGATGGCATTCAGCTAGCCGTCGAGAAGCGAATGCCGTTTGTCATGGTCATCTCGACCACCGGAGTGGCAGTGGCAGAAGGGATTGCCGGCTCGCTCTCGTGGGCGCGGGCCGCATCCGAACTTACGTCGGCCAGCGGCGTAATTCCCACCTTCGCCGTCGCGGCCGGACCGGTGCTTTCGGGCCCAGCGCTCCTCCTGGGCCTTGTCGACATCGTTGTGTTCTGCGACGATGCCTATTGCTATCTGAGCGGCCCGAAAAACGTCGAGACCTACACCGGGGTGGCCCTCAGCGCCAAAGAACTCGGTGGGTCGAGCGTCCACAGCCAGACAAGCGGTCTTGCCTCTCTGTCATCTGAGGACGT
This sequence comes from uncultured Acidimicrobiales bacterium, assembly GCA_938002965.1. Lineage (GTDB taxonomy): Bacteria > Actinomycetota > Acidimicrobiia > Acidimicrobiales > SZUA-35 > JAHELU01. The sequence goes on from CALKZY010000015.1 coordinate 52,332, forward strand.
CGATCAGGCGCTGGAACTGGTTGGTGATGTTCTCGGCTACCTGCCTAACAGCAACGACGATCTACCCCCGGTGTGGCCGACGACGGACTCGTCACATCGGTCCACTGAAGAAGTGGGGCAGCTCATGCCCGACACACCCACTGGCTCCTATGACGTCCGCGACGTCATAGGAGAACTTGTCGACGACGGTGAGTTCCTCGAGCTTCGGCCGAGGTGGGCACCCAATCTGGTGACCGGCATGGCGTCCATGGCCGGAATGTCCATCGGCGTCGTGGCCAACCAACCTCGATCCCTTGCCGGGTCCATTGACATTCCGGCTTCACAGAAGGGCGCCAGGTTCGTCGCCATGTGTGACGCGTTCGCCATCCCCCTTCTGACCCTGGTCGATACCTCAGGCTTTCTTCCCGGCAAGGACCTGGAGTGGCGGGGCATGATCCGTCACGGTGCCCAGTTGGCTTTTGCCTATGCTCGGGCAACCGTGCCCAGAGTCGGGCTGATCCTGCGCAAGTCGTACGGCGGCGCTTACATCGTCATGGACTCGGTGAACATGGGTAACGACGTCATGTTTGCCTGGCCCAGCGCCGAGGTTGCGGTTATGGGAGCCAAAGGTGCGGTCGAAATTCTTCACCGCAAAGCCGACGAAGAGGAAAGGGCGCAGCTGGTGGAACAGTACGAGGCTCAGTATCTAACGCCGTACCCGGCAGCCGAGCGCCAATCCATTTCTGCTGTCATTGAGCCGGCCGACTCGCGCCGGGAACTGATTGCCGCCTTTACCATGCTTGCCACTAAACGTGAGCGTCTGCGAAGCCGCAAACACGACAACAGCCCGCTGTAAGCCCGGATAGCCGCCGAGCGGCCATTGAATCGGCCATATCTCCGAGCCGCTCACTAGCTGACGTGGCATCTATTACAACCTGTATTCAACGGGCCGACTAGATAACCATGTAGTGTCACGACTAGATTCAGGCGTGCGGGACCAACGTCCCGCTTCAGCTTGGAGCTGGCATCACAGCTCGGCGCGGTAACACAAGGAGGTGTTCGCCCCGGGACAACTAAGCCCCGCACCACGTGGGGCCTACGTCTTTACAGAGAGGAACGCTGTGCCCGAATCGGTGACTGTTACGGACAACCGGACAGGAGAATCGTTTGAAATGCCCATCGAGCAGGGTGGGGTTGATGGCACCGCATGGCGGAAGAACCTTCCCGGCATCTGGTTCCTCGACCCGGGGTTCAGCGCAACGGCATCCACCGAAAGCGCCATAACCGAGCTTGACGGTGGACAGGGTTTCCTCCGCTACCGGGGCTATCCCATCGAGCAGCTGGCTGAGCAGTCCACCTTCCTCGAGGTGAGCTATCTCCTTTTGAACGGCGAACTGCCGAGTTCGGCAGAGTACGACCAGTGGGTATACAACGTAACCCACCACACCTTCATCCACGAGAACATGCGCAAGCGGTTCTACGAAGGCTTCCACTACGACGCCCATCCAATGGGCATGTTGGTATCGGCTATCGCCGCCCTATCGACCTTCTACCCCGAGGCCAAGGACATCACGGACCGCACCAATCGGTTCATCCAAATCAATCGCCTGGTTTCGAAAGTTCCGACACTGGCGGCCATGGCCTACCGGGCAAGTATCGGCATGCCGTTTGTGTACCCCGACAACTCCCTCAGCTACACCGAGAACTTCTTGTCGATGATGTGGCGAGTCGCTGAGCCTCAGTACGACGCCGACCCGGTTTTGGCCAAGGCTCTTGATGTTCTCCTGATCCTCCATGCCGACCATGAGCAGAACTGCTCGACGACGGCCATGCGAGTCGTTGGATCGTCCCACGCTGACCCGTATTCGGCAGCAGCCGGCGCTACAGCCGCTCTGTACGGCCCACGCCATGGTGGGGCGAACGAAGCCGTGATCCACATGCTCCGGGAGATTGGCACCTACGACAACATCCCGAACTTCATTGAGAGCGTAAAGAACGGTGAAGGTCGACTCATGGGCTTCGGCCACCGGGTCTACAAGGCCTACGATCCCCGAGCCCGTATCGTCAAGTCGCAGGCCGATGAGGTGTTCAAAGTCACCGGTCGCAATCCGCTACTCGACATTGCTCTCAAGCTGGAAGAGATCGCCCTTGAAGACGAGTACTTCAAGAGCCGCAATCTTTACCCCAACGTCGACTTCTACACCGGGCTCATCTACCAGGCCATGAACTTCCCGATGGACATGTTCACGGTACTGTTTGCCATCGGCCGCATGCCCGGTTGGCTCTCACATTGGAATGAGGCCATCGAGCAGGATGTGCGAATCAGCCGCCCCCGTCAGGTTTACATCGGCGAAGGTGAACGCAAGTACGTTCCGCTATCTGACCGCTAAGAACCCGAGTTTCCACTCGGTCTGATATGCCCTGACATCGTCAGCTCACGTCTACCAGGATCTTGCCGAAGTTGGCGTTTGACTCCATGTAGGCCTGGGCTGACGCGATGTCGGCTAGGTCATAGCGAGAGTCCACGATCGGCTTTAGCAGCCCCTGATCGAACAGAGGTAGCAACTCGGCGGTCGCCCGCTGGGTGAGCACAGCCTTCTCTTCGAGAGGGCGGGCTCGCAGAACGGTGCCGATTAACGAGGCCCGCTTGGGCAACAACATACCGAGTGGAAGCTCGACGGTCTGCTTGCCCATCACGCCCACTTGGATGAGTCGGCCGCCCACCCGTAGTGCCTTGATGTTGTCGATGGTGTACTCACCGCCGATGACGTCAATGACGACGTCGGCCCCTCGGCTGTTGGTGAGGTCCCCAACCCGGTCGAGGAAGCTCTCGGCCCGGTAGTCGATGGCGGCATCGGCTCCAAGGTCGAGACATCGTTGGACTTTGCCCGCCGAGGCGGTGACGGCAATGCGCGCACCCATAGCCTTAGCGATCTGGATTGCCGCTGTACCCACGCCGGAGCCGCCGGCATGGACCAGAGCCCACCTGCCCGATGTCAGCCCGCCTTGCACCACCATGGCATCAAAGGCGGTCAGGAAAACCTCGGGCACGGTGGCGGCGTCAGAGATACCCACCGACGAGGGAATCGGCATAAGTTGCCGCTGGTTGACGGCTAACTGTTCTGCGTACGCCCCACCGCTGACAATTCCCATGACTTCGTCGCCGACCCGCCATTCACCAACCGCTGAGCCGATGGCGGCCACAGTTCCGGCAAACTCCATCCCGGGCACCTCGTGCTCGGTTGCTGGGCCCGGGTACAGGCCTCGGCGCTGGAGCAGATCAGCTCGATTGAGCGCCGTAGCTCTCACGTTGACGAGGACATCGTCGGGCCCATAGCTGGGCGCCGGAATCTCAGTCAGAGTTAAGACATCGGGGTCGCCGTATTCGGTCAGTACAACAGCTCGCATCGGCTCAACCTAGATCGTTCAGCCGAAAGATCCGTAGTTTTGGATCAAGTTTCGATCGAGTCCCGCAGCGGTGAGCTACTGCTGCTGGTTGATGCGACGCAGGAAGTCAGCGGCGATCGGGCCGGCCACCGCTCCCCCGGCTCCACCGCCCTCGACGAGCACGGCGAAGGCAACATCGCCTTGGAATCCGGTGAACCATGCATGGGTCGCCGGCGGTTCCCCGGTCCCGAACTGTGCTGTGCCGGTCTTGGCGAACACCCGATCTCCTGGCAGTCCGCGAGCTGCACCGCCGGTTCCGTAGTCGACCACGGCCCCCATGAGGTCTCGCAGCTGGTTTGCGGCCTGTTCGTCCAAGCGGTCGATGGCCTGCGGTTCTACAGCTGCTCCATCAAGTACGAGTTGAGGAGTGAAGTAGACGCCGCTGGCCGCAGTGGCCGACATGACCGCCATGCTCAGAGGGCTTGCCAGCACCTGGCCTTGACCGAAGGAGGTCGCCGCCTGCTCAACAGCGTTGCCAGGGCTGGGAACGGAACCGGAGAACGCCGAGGTCCCCAGGTTGTACTGTGAACCGACACCAAAACGGCGGGCGGTTGACGGGAGTTGACCTCGGTCAATCCCGAGACCGACCTGGATGAACGAGGTGTTGCACGAATAGGCAAATGCGTCGCGGAAGCGGACCCTGCCGAATCCCTGAAAATTGGAGTTGCGGAACTCTCGACCGTCTACTTGAACAGTCGGTGGGCATTCAATCTCGTTGTCGGCGGTAAAGCCCTGTTCCAGCGCGGCGTAGGCGGTCACGATCTTGAATACCGACCCCGGTGGATACTGGCCGGTGAGGGCGAAGTTGTCAGTGGTGTTGGCCGGGCCGTTGGCGACGGCCAGTACTTCGCCGGTGGAGGCTCTGATAGCCACTAGAGAGCTGGGTTGTTGAGTTTGTCCCACAGCGGCATCCGCCGCTTCCTGCGTGACAGGGTCGATCGTAGTTTGGACTGGTGTTCCGGCGGTTGCCTCGGTTAGGGCGAGAACGTTGGTCGGATCGTCCGGCAGAAGCTGTTGGCCCTGGTCGTTGGTCATGGGGAAACGCCGGTTGATGCGAATTCTCCAGCCTGGGTAGCCGGAAAGCCGCTCGTTGTACGCCGCCTGTAGCCCTGATCGCCCGACGATGTCACCGCGAGCGAACTGGTCGGGGCTGTTGTCGATGAGCTCGGCAGTGGCTTCTCCGGTGCGTCCCAGCAGCCCTCGGGCGAAACCCGACGATGGCGGCAAGATGGCGGTGGATTCGTTGAGAACAACTCCAGGGTTTGCGACTAGCTCGCCGCGAAGTGGCTCGATGTCTTCCGGTCGTTGAACAGTGACGGCGAAGATGTCGTCGGACGGGGAACGACGAAGGCTGTCGAGCAATGCGCCTTCGTCGAGCTCGAAGAGTCGGGCAAGAGTGGCCGCGACGTCGTCGAGCGACGGAGCTTGTCGGGGTATCACTCCGATTGTCACGGCCGGACGTTCGCCGACTAGTTCGAAACCTCCGACTCCCAGGATCGGAGCTCGATCGGCCGGCACCCGGTCGAAGACCAGCGTGTCGCCAGGGAGAAGCCGTTCATCGATAACCGTCGGCGACCAGTCCACCTGCCACTCGGTTCCGACTTGTACCACGTCAACTACGCCCTGGGTGGCAAATGTAGCCGTACCACCTTGGAGATTCACTGCCCCTGAGTTGGCGTCATCACCTTCAGACACCGGAGGCGGAGCGACGGGAATATTGCGAAGGGTCCAGGTTGTTTCCACCGGCACACTTGTTCTGATCTCGTCTTCGGCCAAGACCACGGTTTCGATCTCTACGGAGAAATCGACGTCGTCAAGATCACTCCAGATCGCCGTGAACTCCGCTTGTGCCTCTGCGGGGTCGTCGAAGGCAAAGTTCATTCGGGTCAAAGACCGCCCGTTAAGCGCATCTTGGAACCGCAGGGCTGCTGCCTGGGCCAGCTCTTGTGATGACAGACCTGAGGAGGCCACGGAATCGCCGTCGACCTCACTCGAATCAGCGTCTTCGCCTGAAGCATCATCGTCGGATTCGTTGCCGGGCGACCCGACGAGCTGAATGACGAGCAGGACTACTAGTCCGAGACCGACGATCGCTCCAAAGAGCGGTATCAGCCAGCGGGCCGAGGCGACGTCGGCGTACACCTCCTCGACGGTTTCGACTTCGCCGGTTGGGCGCGGGTCATGGCTGACCGGTCTCGCCCCGTAGCCGGTCTCGTCCATGGAACCCCTGCCCCCCGCCGGGGGGATTCCTGTACCTGAACCCTGGTACTCACCCACCCAATCATCCTAGGTGACGCCAAGCCGGTGTCGGGTGAGCGCACCAGTTCCGTCAACAAACCGAGTCACGCACTCAACATCATGTTGACCTGCCGACAGCACCAGGGTTGTAGGAAGCTAGGCTGTGGGCCGATGACGACCGAGGACCACGTTGACGAACATCATGGGGAGACTGCGCTTGGCCGCAGCCTCCGACCGCTCCTGATGCTGGCGCCCCTGACCTTGGCCGTGATCGTTCCTGCTGTCATCTACGGGTGGTACTCGTCGCGGGCCGCTGATGACGCCTTCGCCTTTGTGGAAGAAGCGTTGATCAGTGACGCCGACGGAACGAGCATCGATCAGGCCAGCTTCTGTGAAGGTGTTGCGAGCGATGTGTCCGCCTTGTCGTTTCACCAACTGGTTGAGAACGTCGACGGGGCTCGAGCGTCATTGAGCAATCTGGGCTTCGGCACCGCCGTCGTCGATTTCAAAGGATGGCTCGATGAGCCTCAGGCAGTCGAAGAGGACGACAGCTCGGATTCTTCGACAACCGGTCAGGATCTGCGAGACGACATAACGTTCAGCCTCGTCCGCTCGGAGTCGGGCTCAGGCAGCGAATCGTCGTGGTGCATCGAGGACATAGCAGTCCAGTAGCGCTGAGCAGTCCCCGTCACGATCTAGCGAGGCGTCCACGTCCCACCGCTGCGCTCCAGCGACTCAACTACTTGATCGAGCTCGGCGACGGCCTCTATGAACGAGGGGTGTTCGGCATCGAAGCCGCTTGAAGCTCGTTCGATCGCTTGGCGTTGACTGGCGGTTGGCCCGTTTGTCGTTTGCCAGTGGTAGTAGGCAACCCGGCCGACCAAGGCCGATATTGACGGATTGTCGGCTTCACCCAATTCGCTAAGAATCGGATCTCCCACGAGTGCCCGGGCAAAGCCCTCCACCCGGCCGCGAATTCCTTCAAGCTCGGAGTTCAAATCATGTCCGGCAATGGCCGTGCCTTGCAATGTGCGACGCACCAGAGTTATCCGGTCTCGAACCTGCTGGAGGTGTGCCTCGGCTCCGGCCACTCGTCGTTCAAGGTCAAGCGTGTGTCGAACAAACTCGGCATCGGCCTGGTTAGAACGCTCGTGAGGACCGAGATCGATGCCAAGCACCGGGCGGACGGTGAACGCCTGGGCGTCGCCGATTTGCCGATCACCTTCATCTGACAGCAGCATCAACTCCACCGTGAAAGCACCGGGTTCAACCAGCGGCCCTGGAAGTGGGCGATCCCACGGAACGACGAAATCCGGCTCGGTGGCCCGCAACGGTTGCGGTGAAGCCAGCCGGAGATCCCACGTTGTTCGGTGAAGGCCCTTCTTCGTTTCGGCCTGGAGCTGTCTCACCGGCTGTCCACTGCTGTCACGAACGACGAGCACCAGCGCTGGCTCCCCGGCCAGGTGCTCGCTGTAGAGCGTGTCTACGTCGGGGATTTCGACGTTGTCCCCGGCGCCTCGCTGTTCCTTTTCCTGCTTCTGTCGCTGTTTGCGAGGCCCGATGATGTCGTCGGGCAAGACGTAGGTGATGGTGGCCCCGAAGTCGGGGTTGGGCGCCCGAAAGGCGGAAGAACCAAGCGTCGGCTGACCTTCAGCCTGGGCAAGAGTGTGGGGAACGTACCACCAGGCGTCGCCAGCAGACAACAGTCGCGGCTCGTCAACACGGTCGTCGGCAACAAGGGCCCGAAGCGGTCCATAGTCATCGAGGATGTAGATCCCGCGACCGAATGATCCTGCCACGAGGTCGTCGGATCGGCGGTGGATTTTAACGTCTCGGAACGAGATGGTGGGTACTCCCCCACTTAAGTTGTGCCAGGTCTCACCGCCGTCCAAGGTGACATGTAGACCGTATTCGGCACCGATGAACAAGAGGTCGGATTCGACGTGGTCCTGCTCGATCGACCAAACAATGGTGTGACCGGGGAGGTCGCCGACGATCGGGTGCCACGAACGGCCCCGGTCGTCGCTTCGATAGGCGTAGGGCGTGAAGTCACCAAACTTGTGATTGTCGGCCACTACGAACACCACATCGGCGTAGTGTTCGGACGCTTTGACGTTGTTGATGAAAGCCGTCTCGGGCAGTCCCGGTGGGGTCGCAGTTTCGGCCCAGGTCTCGCCCCCATCAGAGGTGACGTGCAGGCGGCCGTCGTCGGTGCCCACGTAGAGCAGGCCTTCGGCCACCGATGACTCACACATGTGTGAGACGGTGGCATATTGCGACATGGCTACGTGGTCGTACGGACCGGTCACGCCAGGGACCGCGGCGAACGTCGCCATCTCGTAGCGGTTGCGAGCGGTAGTCAAGTCCTCGCTGATGGGTTTCCAAGAGTCGCCTCGGTCATCGGAGCGCCACACCCGCTGTGAGGCAAGGTAGAGGCGATGCCGGTTGTGGGGGCTCACAACGATCGGGCAGTCCCAGTTCCATCGTTCCGGGTCGTCGTCTTTACCAGGCAGTGGACGAATGTCAGTGAGCTCCATCGTTCGGCGGTCGTGGCGCATGACGTTGCCCTCCTGCCACTCGATGTAGCTGACATCGGGGTCTTCGGGGTCGAAGGCGGCGTGGTATCCGTCGGCGCCAAGCGGCACGGTCCAGTCCTGGTTTCGCACGCCCTCCACACTGGTTGTGCGGGACGGGCCGTACAGCGTGCCGAGGTCCTGAGCCCCGGCCAGGATGTTGTAGAACGGCTCGGCGTTGTCCATCGCGATTCGGTAGAACTGGGCGATCGGCAAGTTGGGAAAGTGACGGTTGGTGACACCGTCATCGAACGTTTCGTACAGGCCAGCGTCGCATCCGATTAGGAGGTGATCGGGGTTCACCGGGTCAATCCAAACCACGTGGTTATCGCTGTGCTTGTTGCGTCCGGTCTCCATGTTGGTGAACGTGTGGCCCCCATCCGTGGACACGTGCAGGAAGACGTCGACCTGGTAGATCTTGTCGGCGTCGGCCGGCGAGGCGAATAGTTCCTGGTAGTAGTGCGGCCCAGTTCCGCCGGAGATGTACTCGCTGCGCCGCTCCCAGCTTTCTCCACCGTCGCCGGAGTAGTACAGACCACGCTCGTGCTCGTCGGCTTCGATTGTGGCGTAGACCCGGCGGGGATCAGCCGGCGTGACGGCTAGGCCGATCTTGCCCATATCGCCTTCTGGCAGTCCCTTGCCCACTTTGCGCCAGGTCGCTCCGCCGTCAGTTGACTTGTGGATCCCGGATCCTGGGCCCCGACTGGCAAAGGTGGCTACGTGACGTCGCCGCTGATATGACGCCGCCAGTAGCACATCGGGGTCGGCGGGTGATCGAACGATGCTGGTGACGCCGGTGTCGTCATCTATCTCAAGCGCCTGGTCCCAGGTTTGTCCTCCATCGGTGCTGCGGTAGACACCACGCTCACCGCCGGATGACCACAGCGGACCCTCAGCGGCCACCAGGATCGTGGCGCTGTCGTTGGGGTCGACGCTGATGGCACCAATGTGCTCAGAACGGCCGAGGCCCATCTGCTCCCACGTTTGTCCGCCGTCACGGCTGCGGTAGACGCCGTCGCCCCAGGCGACATGTCGCCCGCTGACGCTTTCGCCGGTGCCGACCCAGATGGTATTGGGATCTGCCGGATCGAGCGCCAGGCAGCCAATCGAATACGAGGTTTGCTCATCGAAGATGGGGGTCCACGTCGTTCCAGCGTTGATCGTCTTCCACACGCCGCCGGAGCCGACGGCCACGTACCAGGTTGCCGGACGAGTCGGGTGTACGGCGATGTCGGATAGTCGCCCGCCCATGAATGCAGGCCCGATACCGCGGAGCTTGAGGCCGGAGATGGCTTTAGCAAGCGGTGATTGGTCGTTGTCAGCGTCGTTGGTGGGGGTCATGTTGTTAGGCATCGATGAGTCCAAGCTGGCGGCCAACCCATTCACGAATTACCGGGCCGCTTTCGTAGGGGAAGTTGTTGACCACGTGGTTCCCGCCTTCGACGAGAACGAACTCCGCCGGTCCGGATGCCTCGTCAACTATGCGCTTGCCTTGCTCCCACGGGATCAACGGATCTCTATCGCCATGAACTACAAGCAAGGGCGTGGTGATCTGATCAGCGATTCCCTCCAACGTAAGTTCGGCGGCCAACACCTTGGCCTCGGCGGCGTCGGCCGCTCCCGAGTAGTGTTGGAACGCGTCACGGGTGACCTGTGGTATCAAATCCCAACACTCAGCCCAATCGAACGGGCCGCAGTTGCCGACCACAGCCGCTAGGCGATGCTCAAAACACGCCGCCCGGGGAGCGTAGTACCCGGCCAACGATCCACCCACTAAGGCGATGCGCTGACCGTTGGCCCAGGGTTGTTCGACGATCCAGTCGATCATGGCGCTCACAGCCACCTCATAGTCGGGACGAATTGTTGACCAGCGGCTGGCTTCGCCCTGACCTGGTCCGTCCATCGAGATCACAGCGTATCCGTCGGCCACCCAGCCACCGGCCGCGCCGTGACGGGTCTCTTTGGTCGAGTCGAGGCCGGGCAGGAAGATGGCAACCGGGACCGGCCCATTGCTCGGCGGGAGCGACAGCAGGCCGACGATCCGGTCAGCGCCATCACCGACTGAAATCTTCTCCACCGCCGGGCGAACGTGCGGTAGCGCCTTGTCATGGCTCTCCAGCATCCGGGTTAGGCCCTCGGCATGCAGATCGAGGTCTCGGGTGGCCACGTGGTAGCCGACGTGATAGCACCGCGATGCCAACAGCCATGCGCCGGCGGCCCGCGACGTCGAACCGATGGCAGCCAGACGGTCGCCCCGTTCCTCGTGGCGATGTCCGGTCTGCATCCACGCACCGACCCAGTCATCCCATGTTTTGACCTGGCTAACCGTGCGAGCGATGTCACCGATGGGGATACCGGCGTTCAAGAATCGAGGTGTCCAGGTCTCCATGACCTGACGTACCAACGGATCGTCATGGAGCAGCGGCGTGATATCGGAGCTGAATGAGGTGGTGCGAAGGATTTGCTCTCCCATGCTTCACGAGTGAAACACAACCTCAACGGCTCCGCCAGAGCGATCGTCATCGTCAAGCCCATGTTCTGTACTGCCCGTGTTGTTTGATAGCAGGCCTTCTCGGTATGCATCCGGGTGGCAACGTCGACCGGGGCGGATGGGTCGTAGGCTATCTGCAGACGAGACGGGAGATTTCGGTGGCCGCCAAGGTGTTTGAATACAAGCTCGACACACGCTTCTTCTTCGTCTGGTGGCCGCTGGGGGTCAGAGTGGGTCAGGGCGTCACCATCGAGAATGGTCGACTGACCGCCCAATACGGTCGGGTGAATCTGTCTACTTCACTCGACAACATCGACGGTGGTCACATCACCGAAAACTACAGCTGGGCCAAGGCCATCGGGATTCGCATGTCGTTCGCCGATGACGGGCTGACGTTCGGGACCAATACCCAGGCCGGAGTTTGTATTCACTTCGCAAAACCGGTCGGCGGTGCGCTCCCCGGAATGGAACATTCGGCATTGACGGTGACCGTCGACGACTGCGAAGGCCTGCTAGCTGCCATCGGCCAGGCGGACTGAACCAAGGCAGGTGAACCAGCCGGTTAGCGGTCCAACATTAAGTTATGGACGAGATTTGGCCAGGATCTGAGACCCCACCGGACATCGCCTCCGCCTGGAGACTACGTTGCAGATCATCACCACGCCTTTGGGGGTTTTGTCATGGCGTCAGTTCGGCCAACGCACTCATCCGCTGATTTAGAGCGGCGAACTCGAAATCGTCGCGGCTTGCTAGCTGGCTTGGCTCTGTTGCTCGCGATAGTGGTTGTCGTTCCAGCCGCCGAAGCTGCCCGAGATGCCAACGGCACCCGTCAGAGTGTTTCGGTCCGGGGCCGCAAGGCCATCTTCGTCGGAAAGGTCACCGATGCAGCAACTCCGGTGGCCGGTGTGAGCGTCGCGCTCCACCAGACAACTAGTGACGGCGCTGTAGGCCGTCGCCGGGCCTCCACCACCACTGACGCTGCTGGCGCCTTTTCGTTCGAGTCGAAGGGCGACTGCTACCAGGTTGTCTTTACCGCCCCACAAGATCGGACCTTCACCGATGGCGCATCCATCCTTACGGTGCCCGTCTGCGGCGAAAGGGGTGCTGTGGTTTCGGGTATCGACGCCGAGCTGGCGACGGTGAGCGTGCCACCTTCCACAACACCGCCGACTACGACCTCGTCTACAACCGCTCCCCCGACAACCTCGCCGCCTACAACCTCGTCACCTACGACTGCACCGCCAACCACTACGCCGACAACCGCACCACCTACGACTCCAACCTCTGCGCCGCCGCCCGTGGGTGTCGGCTGTCTTGGGGCACCGGCGTTGCCTACTCCCTCAGGCAACGTGATCAGCGTCGGCAACGAGGCTGACTTGCAGGCCGCCATGCGGTCGGCTCCTGCCGGAACCACTGTGCTTATCGCCCCCGGCATCTACCAACTGACAAGCACACTGGCGCCGCGTGCCGACGACATCACCATCCGAGGCGATAGCGATGACTGCACAGATGTTGTGCTGCGTGGCAACGGGATGGACAACTCGTCATACGGAAACGTGCCTCATGGCGTCTGGACGGACCGTTCCGGATTGTCGGTTCAGAACCTCACTATTGTCGACGTCTGGTACCACTCGGTAGCCGTTGACGGAGCGGCCGATGACGTTCACCTCTATAACCTCCGCATGGTCGACGCCGGCGAGCAGTTCGTAAAGGCCAGTTCCGGCGCGACCTACGGTGACGGCTCGCGCCGAGGCCTGGTGGAGTACTCGATCATGGAGTACCCCGACGGCCCGTCGCTGGTCGATCACGGTTCCGGCATCGGCTATACCCAAGGCGTTGACGTGGTCGGCGGCCATGACTGGGTTGTCCGCAAGAACCTGTTCCGCAATTTCCACACCCCGGACTATGCGACGTACTTGTGGAATCCCGTCGTGCTCGGTTGGCAGGGCAGCAGCAATATGGTGATTGAGGACAATGTCTTCATTGATGTTGATCGCGCCATCGGGCTCGGCCTGGCAGAGCAGCAGAGCGGCACCGACCACAGTGGTGGGCGAGTAGCCAACAACATGGTGTACATCACACCCGGTCTGTTCAGCGATCAGCGCTCGGCCGATGCCGACGCGCCGATAATCGTGTGGGATTCACCGGGGTCAGTGGTTGAACACAACACCTGCGTCAGCAACGGAAACCACCCCTCCTGTATTCAGTTCCGTTTCAACACGACCGGTGGCATCGTTGGAAACAATCTGCTCGATGCCCCGGTGACCGGTCGAACGGGAGCTGACTACACCGAAATCGGCACCCGAACCGTTCCCTCGCCGTCCATCTTCGTGGACTCGGCAAAGGGCGATCTACACCTCAGCGATGGCGTTGACTTAGCCACTCTCGAATCGCTTCGGGTGGCGAGAAGTGCGGCTACCAGCGTGGACATCGACGGTCAATCCCGGCCCAGTCGAACGTTGGCCGGCGCAGACGAGCGCTAGCTTCGCCTCGATCGAATTATCAACGAGTTCGAGCACTCTAGGTTGGCCGTCAATTTCGTTGACGGCATCGATCCGATGGATCGTGGCCGAACCTCTCCTGGCCGCTTCGGTGGCGTTGTGTTCGATGAGAACAGGGCTGGCCTTGTCTACTACTCCGTCAGGGGCGATGTGACCAAGGCCCATTCTTGAGCATGTATTAATCGCGTCGGCTCCGTCATCTATTCGGCATCACGGATCGCCCCTCCCGGTCGTGACTAACTAACTAACTACTGAGGAGACAAGATCCACAATGCCTAAATCTTCTGGCACCACCGCGCCCACATTCGACAACGCCATTCGGGCCTGTCGATTTATTGATGACGCCAAAGCGCTTTATCAGCGCCACATGTGTCTTTTACCGGTCTCGAAGAACCTTCGCGGTCGGCTTCACCACTGCATGTCGGAACGGCAAGAATGCCATGAACCGGAATGCGTGACCTACAAAACCGATCACGTGCTCAATCTCGAGGCGCTAGGTTTCGACTGTGACGGGGATGTCAGCGCCTGCCTCGACGGCTCGTTCCTGGTCAGAAATTTTGTCAACGCCCTGATCGACTCCGGCCTCGGCCGTGGACCCCACACCGGGGACTTCTACTGGCAGGGTGAGTGCATGGTCGTGGTCGGCGAGATGTCGGGTATGACCAATGTTGGCACCCACCGGGAACCGGTGTTTGATCCCTGCCAACAATGCGATGAGAAGCAGGTAATGGAGGGTCGTTTGCCACCCCAGGTAACCACATTGTTATCTGTCATCGGATTGCCCTCGTGGTCCCGGACGTTGATCCGCACATCGTCCCCAATCTCAAGTGGATTCGGGTACGTCCCGACCGCGAAGTTGTCGAAGTTCACGCAGCGCTCTTCCGTCAAACAGGCCGACACGTCCCTTCGGTTGGCCGGCGAGCAGGTCAAGACGACCGAGCGCAGCCTCAAGCTCGCTAATGACGCCGTCGAGCTGGCCAAAACGGACGTCACCCGCCTCGGCGGTACCGTGTCGCGGTCCGGTCTCCTGACGATTCCTGGATTCCACGCCTGGCCGGCGCCGCAACCGCGGCGGCACAAGAACATCAGACGACCGAGTCGCTGGTGAAAACGACAGCCGACGACGCCAAGGTGGCATCCGTTGCCAAGGCGGCGGCAATCAGGCAGGCAACTGAATCCGGAGCTCTACAAGCGGTCGACGTGGCGACCAAGGCCCTGGACAAGTCAATCGTCGCCAACGTTAAGGCGACCGCAGATGTTGAGGAGGCCACCCGCCAACTTGAATCAGCAACCGACGAACTAGAGTCTCTAACTCAAGAATCTCAAGTGATTGCCGAAGCCGTCAGCAAGCTCCAGGACAGTGTGCGGCTGATGCAACGCGAAGTAGAAACCGTTGAGTTGTCGCTGCGAACAGCCGAGGCCGACCTTGCCGCCGCGGCCAAGCTTGTTGACGAAACCGACCTGGAGCTGGCCAACAAGCTCGATGCCGTCCACCACCGCAGTCTCGAACCACGTCGCATCGCTGACGACCTCAGAGAGCATCAAACGAACGGCGATCGTCTTGCCGTGGACTCAGTCGATTGAGCTGTCCCGGCTTAACGCATCGTCCCAGGACGAGACCACTCTGTCGTTCAAATTCGACGATCAGCACGGCGACGTAACCGTGGAACAAACCGAGGACGGCGGCTGCCGGCTGATCTTCACCCCCCGTGTCGACTGGACGGGAACCGTCGAGGTGGTCATTAGCCGAACGACGGCCGAGGGTACTCAAACCGAGGTAGCACCCCTGGTTATCGTCGAACCCACCGGAGCGCAGAAGACTGTTCCCATCGCGGCACCGACACAGGGCACGACCGAGACAGCAAATGCATTTGAGGCAGCGACCGTAAATGCAACCGCAAATGCGACCGGTCCGGTCCTAGCTCAGTCTTCTGAAAAGCCCGAGACCCTGGCTCACACCGGAATTAGTTCGCCGGAGACGGGCGCCCTCGGCTTTTCTCTGGTCATCGGCGGTGCGGTTACCGTCGTGCTGTCCCGGCGGCTCGGGGCCATTTCGACCCGAAACTGAACCGTTCGTCAATAAACGGGCCAGGTGACGAAACGCCAAGATCAAACCGGGGTACGACAGCGTCGTCGCCCTGGCATCGCCCGAGTACGTACTGGCGGCCCTGTGCCGCATTCAGTGGTGTTGATGATTGGCGCATCGTTGGCGTTCAGCGTCTTTCCCATCGGGAGCATGTGGGCTGACGATCGATTTGATGCTGTCGAGACGTCTGTGCTGGCGATCGGTGTCTCCCAGGCTGTTCTAGTTGGTGTGGTTTCTCTCAGTACGAAGCGCTGCGTCCTAGCGCGTCGATGCCTGACGCTTCGAAGGGCATCATTGATGCTTGTTCTCTCAGGGCTTGCACTTGCTGGCGGCTATGTGGGCCCCGCTGCCGTCGACGGATCAGAGCTCTAGGGTTTCAACTCCGGGCGTCAGAGTTCATTGCGGCGGAAAAGTTCGGGTGTCGATAGCACCGTAATCGTACTGATTGCTGTGGTGGGCGTTGAGGGACTTGAACCCCCGACTTTCTCCTTGTAAGGCGGACGAGCGTGTGCGTGTGTGTGCGCCGCTCGTCTCATCAACGGGGAAACGCCGGCCGCCCTCCTCTGAGCGTGTGCGTCAGTGCGAGGACGTTGGGTCCAAATTCGGGTCCAAGCCTCGCAGCGGTATGCGCTTGCAGGGGTCCAAGTCCGCAGCGACGTCTGCCTGGCTGACTATCTCCGATGTGAAGATGCGCTCAAACACCAGTCGTTTGTCTGGTCCAATCGCCTGGAGAGCGTTTCATAGCGTGTTCCGGCATCGCGCGGCTGAAAGTGGATCACCTTGGTCCACTGCTTCCAGAGATGACATCCAAGTGCTGCGTCTACCTGTGGACACAGCTCGCGCAGCAACAGAAAGCGGGTGCTCCAGGCTACGTTCGGTATCGCATGCTGTTCCAAAGCTCGTCGGACCGAGGCTTCTATCGCGCGACGAGCAAGATAAGAGCAACCGAGCCGGTAGCTGTTTCTATCCGGTCCGAGTATGAGTAGATCGCGGCCCGCCGTTATGAGTGGCAGAGGATCAGGCATCGTCAAGCGTCCCGGGGAACAACTCCAAGGTAACCCGTCGTGTTTCGCCGACTAGCACTTCTGGCGAGAACTGCTGAAGCTCCTCATGCCCAGCATCAGAAAGTGCTTTGACAAGACTTCTCGTCTCTAGCGAATAGTCGGCTTCGATCTTCTTGGCAGTCGACTTGTCTCCCGGTCCGTAGCGAGCTAGGCCAACTCGATCCCAGAGAGTGAGTGCCGACTCGATCGACTCCTCCACCTCGGCCACGGTCACGCTTCCCGATGCGGCCCCTCGACGGTAGTAGCGAACGGCTGCCTCCTCGAGTGCTGTTCGACAACAACCTGCGACGACGGCCATACGGACGGCTTCGGGAATCCTCAGCTCCTGCGCTAGCTGACTCGCTTCGCGTAACCGAGCCTCGATCGGCCCCTCCGCCTCATTGACGATCACGACAGATCCAGGGCCCCGCTCAAGTCGAACAACCTCGGCGGGCAAGTCAAGGGCCTCGAGTGCCGACTCAAGCCGGCTGTCATGTGTGAAGACGACGACCTGACGAGAGCAACCGATCTCATGAAGGACCTCGGCGAGTCCATCGATCTTGATCTCATCGAGAGCATGAATCGGGTCGTCAATCAGAACGAATCCAAACGGACTATCGTCGATAAGTGCTCTGGGTACGAATAGAGCCAGTGCGAGAGCGTGCAATTCACCCTGACTTAGGATCGATCTCGCCGAGGCGTCGACACCCTCGGTTTGACATGACAGGTTCAGTCTACGGTGCGTTTTGCCACCCTTGAGTTCTGGCATCGCCAGTTCGATTTCTGTCCCGGGACTCAAGCGACGCCAGATATTCATTGTGCGCTCACCCATGTCAGCAAGACGTAGGTCCCGCAGATCTCGTTTCAACTCATTGAGCCATCGTTTGGCAGCTTCATAGTGCTCCCGAGAGGAGGCGACAGATGCAAGTTCCTCAGATGAGGCAATCCATCGCTGAGCGGACTCGACTACAGGAGCAACTTGTGCGCGCCGCTCTGCGTCTATCTCTTTGGCTTTCGCGCGTACCGTGGCAAAGAGTTCGATGCAACGCTCCAATTCGTCGCCGACCGTCGGCTCCTGGACGTTGTCTACCAGACGCCCGCGTACCCGCCGGGCCAAGGAGACGAGTTCTGCGATCTCTGCAATCTCTGCGGTAGGATCAAGGCCGGTCAATTGCTCCAGCCTTGCCAATATGGCTCTCTTGCCCTGCTCTATCTGACCGTCTTCCGCCCTTCGATCGGCAGTCTTATCTTGCAGTTGTTTTAGGCTCTCCTGAGCTTGTTGGACCCACGGCAGATCGAGGCAACCCTCCCCGCAAAGCGGGCACTCCATTGACTCTGAGTTTTCCTGTCGATAGTGCGTTAACCCGAGTTCGAGGAGGTCGGCGACCCGCGCAGCAGAGACCTCAAATCCATCTAACGCTAAGGTTTCGACTCGTCGCTGGATCTGCTCCAGCTCCTCTATCGCCGTGTCGAGAAGTGTTGGATTGACTTGGAGTACCTTGTGCACAGCGCTCGGCGTCGGCTGCAATTGGACCCGCTCTAAAACTTCGCGGAGCGCATCGATATCTGGTTCGATGACAACCATGTCTCCGATTTCGTTCGCGATTGGAAGATCCAGATTTTTGCACGAGTCAAGTACGGCGTTTCGCAGGTCATCTTCTGTGCGTTGAATCTTGTCATACTTGTAGAGCTGCGAAGCGATGGCTCCGCTCGCCTCCTCGATCGATCCCAGACCCAGGATTCGGTTAAAGGCATCGAATAGCTCGGCTGGCTTGCCATGGACGGTGGCATCAAGCTCGTCGTACGACAACAACGGTGGAAAGATATCGACTTGATCCTGGAGATGGCGCATATCGTCTCGACTAACGACATGCGAACCGAATCGAGCGCACTGATTTCCTGCTTCGAACTCATCTCCTGCCGACCACTCAAGGTCGATATCCACTGGCTCAGCGTGGTCATCGGCAACGAGGCGTGCAGACACTCTCGATTGGCCAGAGTAGTGGACGTTTCGCCAGTTCTCTTTCGCATCGGCGGGGGAACGTGCCCACCTTGAGGTCCGACCGGTCAGCATTCTCTCCAGCGCTTCAGCGAAACTCGACTTGCCGATTCCATTGCCACCGACGACTAGGGTGAGGCCCTTTTTCGGGACGAACTCAATTCGACTTTGGGGACCGATTCCCCGGAAGCCCTCGGCACTAATAGATCGGAGGTAGTAGCGGCCTCCATCATCCTGTGGATTGTCGACTGATGAGTCGACTATTACCGACTCAATTACCTCTTTGGCCTCTTGGCAAAGATCTGCCTCTTCAAGTTCATCTAAAACGCGCCGTGAGATTCGCTGGAACATGTGGATAACCGCAGGTGGCATCGGCCCGACCCTGCGGCGCGAATCGAGCCAATCAGTCTTTCAGATACGCGGCTTAAGGTCAAGTAATTGCCGTAACCCACCCAATTCAACCAGCAACCGGATTCCCTGAAGGTAGGCGAACAGCCCCTCGTTGCACCATCGACGATCGTGAGCAAGCGCAGCAAGGGAACCGGCATCAGACGTTGAGTATGTCTCTATTGCTGCCGTTTCCCAGTTGCCGATGATCAGGTGGCCCCACTGTTCCCACCATGTCTCGTCATCAATGACGATGAGACACGGGACCTCAAACGTCCCGGACAGCAGATTTAGCCCGAAACCAGTACACCACACTGAGAACGAGTCAGGATTGGCCAGTAGGGCCGCCATAGCGTCGGGTCGGTGCTGGCTATGCATCGGTGCTGCTGTCCGGCGTGCAGCTTCCGAGAGCTGCTCAAGGTCCGCTCGGCCAAGCAGTTCCTCTTCCAGCTCTCGTAGCAATGTCATTCCAAGACGTGTCTGTCGAGCGGGTTCGCCTACCGGCTGATGCCAGCCCTTCGGAATGGTCGAGATCTTGCCCGGGATGTCGATTACCTGCTTGCCTCTTACCTGGACCAGGAGGGCATAGTCGGAGGGACGCTCGTCAGTCTCCGGGCGTGCGATGGCGACCAGGGCAACAGGGCCACCCATGCAATGTCTTGATCCGACGTCGATCATCGACGCCGCATCCGGTAGCAGCGCCTCTCGAAGGGGCATTGGTGAGCCGGCAGGATGTACGCCCGCGACCTGGTCGATGAGTTCCTTCTCCATCAGCCCAGCGCGTAGGGCATAGTCAGCGAAGTCGGCTACAGCGAACGTTGTGCTCATTGCCCCACCGGCCACGTCTACTGACATCAGGCGATAGGTCGGGTTGTTGGTCAAGACCCGCCCGGCAACCTCCACATCAGCCAGGCGTCGCGTGGCAGCTTCCACTACATGATTCGACACTGCGCTGACGCTGCCGTTCGGCGCTTCGACCAGAGCGCTACGTTCACCATCGCTTCCGAGCGCCACCGCAGCGTTGTCCCATCCATCGGTAGTCAGAATCGTGGTCTGGATCGGCTTGCCGTCAACTACCGCCGAGTAGTAGCGGTACGGCTCTGGAGGCTTGCCGTAGTAGCCAGCGACAGCTTCCGCCAATTGATCACGGTCGATCGAGCCACGTGCGTACGCACTGGCGTGTTTGGCCGATGTCGACTCTCTCCCGATCTGGTCGGCGGCAGCACACACCGATTGGTAGATCGATTCAAACGACTGGTCGGAATTGTCGGCCAGCCAGGAGACGAATTCAACCGACCGGAGTTCACGCTTCGATGGCGCATCGACTTCGCCCAGTCCGATACCGAGGGCAGCGGCAAGGGCCGCTTCGTTTCTCGGCCGGATCTGTTGTGCTCCACGCTCCCACCTGGCAATTGTTCCGGTGTCGACGCCGACCGCCTCGGCAAGCATCTCCTGAGTGAGACCCCGTTCGCGCCGGAGCTGAGCTATCCGCTCGCCGTTCAGTGGTGGTGGAGTCGGGCTCATGGGGAACGCCTAGCAAACGCCGGAATACGCCTGGCAACGCCCTTCTGCACCTTGCTGCGGCTCATCAGACTTGATGGTGTGACTAAGGTTCATCGACCCACCCGGCTATCTGCTCCCCACGCTCCGAGGTCATCGTCGACCGTTTTCATCCTTGTAGTAGCTCCATCGCTGACGGGCGGCGTCGGTGGAGATTCCCAGAGCACTACCTATCTCCGTCCATGGAACCGGGGGGTTGCTCTGTCGGCTCTGGTCGATCAACTCGCCCGTCTTGTGGCGGGCTACGTCGATCATCTCGTTCCAGTAGCCCAGGGCCTCGCGAAGGTCATCGGCCTCAATGACGGCCTCGGCGTCCTGGTGGGCGCGGTCAGCTCCTTGACGGCCGGCGGCTGCCGCATCCTGAACCCTCGCTTGGTAGTCAGACTTGGCCACGTCCTCAACATAGAGGAAACGTACCGCAGGATTCTTCATGGAGTATTTGACATGAAGTATTTCTTCGCTACTGTTGATGTTGAGGTGCTGCCATGAGTCACGACTCAAGATCCACATCCACAAGGAGCCATTTAACGGCCACGACGAAAGTGCGATTCGTTCTCGTCGCGGCACTGCTCGTGTCCGTAGCGGCAAACATGCTGGCGGCCGAACCGACAGTGGTTGGCAGAGCGGTCGCTGCCTGGCCGCCGATTGCATTGCTTCTTCTCGTCGATGTTCTTGGGCGTACACCTCGGTCTTCAGGGTGGCTTGGCCGGCTCGTTGCTCTCGCTACGGCCAGCGTTGCCGGAGTAGCTGCAGTGGCGTCGTTTTGGCATATGCGAGCAGTGGCGTTGTCAGCCGGGGAGTCCGAGCTGGTGGCGGTGTTGTTCCCGCTGACGGTTGACGGCCTGGCGGTCGTGTGTTCGGCGGCGTTGGTGGAGCTGAGTCGTTCTGATCGGCCTGCAGCCCAAGTACCGGACTTGTCGGTGATGAGTGTTGAGAGCCCGGGGTTGGTCGACTCCACGGTTCCGATTTCGGGTTCTCAACGGTCGTTGCCGACTTCTACTCCTGCGCTTGTTGGAGGCGGACTAGCACCGGCCTTGCAGATGAAACAACCAACAAAAGAAAGAGAGATTGAACAATGAACACGTTCCCAATTGACCCGGTGTGGTTCTCGGCCTCGATAGCGGCTGTCTTGCCGGTCGCTCCCTCGCTGGACTACCGCACGCAGGAACAGCGCCTGTCGCCTGACGGAGTTCCGCAGTGGACCATGTCTGTGCTGTTGGCCCCTGAGGATCAGCAGAACGCCCTGGTGGAGATCTCGATTGCCTCCCCGACCCAGCCTGCCTACATCGAAGGTGTCGTTCCTCGATTCGACGGACTTCGTGCTCGGTTCTGGCAGTCCAATCGCAACGGTCGCCAGTCGGCTGGGCTGATGGTCACTGCGGACGCTGTGCACTTCGATTCCGGTCGGGCAGCTGAGCCCGTCGCCGCCTAAGGGCCAGCATGAATCCGGCTCAGGAGCGTGGCCACCGAATTGAGATGGAGAAGTTGGCCAACTCATCGGCGATCGTTCGGGCTGAACGGTCTGGGGACTTCGCCCTGGCCGAGTTGTTGATGGACCGAAACGTCGAGCTTGAGATGGAGCTGTTGTCCCTTGATGCCTCCTGACGACGAACTCGACCTGATCACCGACGTGTTCGCTCATGAACTTGCCGGTAACCCCGACGCCGCTATCCCGCTTGTTGACCGGTTGGCGGCGTCGAGATTGGAGGCCATCACGAATTCTTCCTGACCTGTTTGTTCACCTATCGGCCGGGGCATGACGCCCACCCACTCGTTGTGGGTGTCGGGGTTCGTTACCCCTTCCGGCCACAACATCGAACCTCAATCCGACTGAATGGAAGGAGCCCTTGGTGGCTGAGAAAGACGCAATCACTGCAATGTTGGACGGAGCCGGCGATCTGGTGACCGGTTTGTTCGACGACCTGTGGACCGGGTTTACCGACCTGCTCCCAGATCCTGGCGATGATGTCCTGTGAGCCGGGGTATACACGTTGTCGTTTCGGTGGCCACGCTGCACGCCTTCTCTGCTGCGGTTGATCCCTCAGCTCAAGGTGTGAAGTCATGCGACGACCTGCTGCGAGCTATCGAGGCTGTCAAGGCGACTGATCCTGATGCTCACCGCAGCTGGCCTGGAATCAATCCGCTGACCAAGGCCCTTCAAATCCAACGAGATCGGGTGCGGTGGTCCCGCTCCGGCCATGTGACCGGCCAGTTGGATCTTGCCGGCTGTGAGGTGGAGATCCGATGACAGCCGCCTTCGACATTGCTCCCACTCGTTCGTGGTTCTTCGACCGAGGTGATGAGTTAGACCCGGCGACCCGTCCGCCAGTTGACCGGGTCGGTGGTGATGCTCGGGTGTGGTCTGAATGGCCGGAGTTCTGTCAAGACGTGGGCTTGTCGGTTCCAACGACGATGAACACCCGCTGGACCCCTCGTCTTGTCGATTGGTCCCGCACCTCGGACGGGTTTGAGATCTTCGAAGTCGAAATGACCGGGCGCCTATCTGACTTTGGCGACCTGCTGGGAGACGTGTTGCTGTCGTGCCGTCACGCCGCCACTGTCACCACGATGACGGTTCGGCCCGGGGTTGTGCGGGCGGTATTGAACCACACCGAACTACCTCTGGCACTGCCGTTTGACGCCGGGTTGATTCCGGATTCCCCCGATGAGTTCTATCTCGGCTCCACCGGTTTCGGGTCGGACCTGATCTGGGATACCCGGGACAAGTACCACGGCCTAATCGTCGGTGAATCGGGCTCGGGTAAGACCGAGGCGGCTGCCCTGGTCCTACTCCAAGCCCACTTGAAGGGCTGGAAGTTGATCATTCTCACCCCTACTACTGATGATCCGGCGTTCCAGTTGTTCGCCGATGCCGGTCACACGCTCATAGCCGGCGCTGAACCCAGTCATCTTGCCTCTGCTCGTCGAGCCATCGAGTCCGAGTTGGCTGATGTGCCCCACCGTGAAGCCGTCAAAGCGGCTGCCGGCGACGACTGGTTCCAAGGCCAACCCGTCCTGCTGGTGGTAGATGAGTCCGGCGATTTCCTCGAGGACCGCAAACACGACACAACCCGGGTGCGGGAGGACAAAGCGGTGATCCGGTCCGGGGTCGATTTGCGAGCGAGGCGTGGCCGCAAGATCCGTCATCACCTCCTGGTCCTGACCCAGGAGCCATACGCCCACAACTTCGGCACGCCGGAGACGTTGCGCCAGCTTTCGTTTCGTTTGGCGGTCACGAAACTTGATCGGGTGTTTCAGCCGGTGATCTTTCAACCGGCCGGCGACAAGTTGGACTCAAACGTCCCCCGAATCTTGTCCGATCCGCTCACACCTAAAGGGCGTGGTATCGCCCGCGGGTTCAAGACCGGCACCGGCCCGTCACCTATAACTGCTGCTGAGATTCCGGTGCAGGTGGCCTGGTGCCCCAAAGAACAACGCGCTGCCCTCATCGGCGGCCGCCCCTCCCCTGCTCCGACTCCGATCGGTTTGGAGGTAGCGGCGTGAGCTATCTCGGTGTGGGGTTCAAAGCGCGCCCGGCGTTCCTTCCTCTACAGGGAACTCCAGCAGCCAAGGTCGGCATCGGTGTGCGCTGGTTGTTTTGGCTTGCCCGGGGCTGGCTACCAACAACCGTCGCCCTGACCATCATGACCGCCGTTGTGGTGACCGTCGCTCAGCCAATCGTGTTGGTCGGGTCATTCATCACCGGGCTGGCCGCTGTTCCAAAGGCAACCCGGTGGGCGTCGCCACTTGTTGGTGCTTTCACGATTCTGGCAGCGTTGTGGTGGACGTGGACCGGCCTCGACCTGACGGGCCAGCTGGCTGCGATTGGTTTGGTGTTGGTTTGGCCAATTGACGCTCTGGTTGGTATGCGTGCCGGCCACTATCGGGTGTGCCGGTTGTGGTCGGAGTTTCGGCGTGGGTTCCCGGTGCGGTTTTCGATCATGGCGGCAAAATCCAACAAGATCCAAGGCCCCTTGGATGGTGAGCAGCAGCTTCCCGTTGGTGGCCGCCCGATCCTTGACCATCCTGCGCTCGATCATCAGGCCGTGTTCGACGGCGACACGGTGTGGTGCCGCTGTACCGTCTCGCCCGGTCGTCGACACGAAGCCCTGCGAGAAGTCCTGGCCGAACTGGCTGCATCGTTTGTGCACGTGCAACGAATCGACCTCGTAGTAGCAAACGACCAGCAATCATTCGGCCACCTCGTAGTTCGCTTCGGGCCACCACTGCTTTCGGCCGACTGCCCGCAACCTACTGGTGGCCGGCTACGCCGCCTGGCCTACATCGCCCCGGCCTATGTCGGGATTGGGGCCGGTGTCGCGCTCGCTACCTGGATCTTCACCACCACCTGAAAGGACTAGCTATGTCTTTGCCCGATTTTCCTGTCCATGTTGACCAGCTTGAAGTGTTCACCGTGATCGACCCTGGTGACACGCCGCTGGATCAACAACTGAACGTCTTCCGGGTTCTCGACCCAATCGACCAACCGAGAGGGAGCCGGCCGTGAGCGAACTCGACTACGTGTCGGGAATCGACCAGCGCTGCTGGACGCCCCAACAGCAGTAGAGCCCGAACCCTTAACTCGAGGCCGTGTCACTGGTACTGACACCGCTCGACGGGAACAGGCCCTACTACAAGCAATCAATTCGCAGATGAAACAAGAAAGCGAGCAACTGCTATGACCGACACTACCACCACCCGGCTACGGGTTCGCCAGTGGCAAGACCCGGCCCCACCCGACGACCAAGCTGACGCCCTGGAGTGGGAACACGCCAACGGTTTGCCAACAACCGGCGATGCGTCCGCCGACGTTGTCACTCTTGGGCGAATCACTGATCACGACACAGCGCCGGCTTGCGCCCCGTCTGCGGTCGGACCTTCTCCTCGTAGGCCTGCAGCTGCTGCTCGGCTCCGTTCAACGGTTGGCTGGTCAGTCGCTCTGGCCCTGGTCGCTCAATGCACAGTTAGTTTAGCGATTTGGACCGGCCGAGCTGACAATCCGCTCACGTTGGTGCTTTCGGCGTCGTTAGCAGTCTGTTGCGTTCTGCTGGTGTCTGCGGAGTATCTGACGAGGCGACAAGCCCGCTAGCCCCACTGCACGCCGGGACGAGCGGCCAGCGAGGACCGATCCCCCGACTCACTCACGGCCCTCGGGTCGCCCAACCCCGATTGGTTTCACCGGCCGGACAGGCCGGTGTCCCAGCCCTTGCACGACACAGCGTCCGTTGCCGTACCCGGCCGAACGTTCACCACTAGACCGCACGAGAGGAACCCACACCGTGGTCACCGCTTACACCCTTGAGCCACTACGCGGCTCGACACACTCGATCTCGATCGACGCTTGCACGTTTTCGCCACTCCCCGACTCAGACCATGGCGACCGGCCAGACACCCGGCAGACGCGAGGCCTCGTTGACGGAATAGAGACCGGCATACCGACGAGGCGTTGGCGTCACGACACGCGTCGCTGCACCCGTTCCGCAACCACCGGGATGGCTCACGCGACGGCTACGGCACGAGCAAGGACTCGGCCATGAGCCAGCGACACCGGAGAAGCGACACGATCCCAGCAGACACAAGCCAGGCTTGTACGGCGACCCTGGCCGGCGGCCCAGCGTCAAGCGATCAGGCCGACGGCCCCGGGCACGCATGTGCCCGGCCGGCTCTTGGTAATGCTAAGAAATCCGTTTCCACCCTCGACGACTGGAAGCGGCTTCGAGCCGATCTCCGACGCTCGGATCGGTACCGGATGCGTCGAGACATCGCCGCTCTGTTGCCGGACTCGGCCACAGCGAAATGCGGGCTCGGAAGACGCCCAAACGGCAAAGGTGGTGTGTCGAATATTGAGATCCGCACCAACGACGGCCGATCGTTCTACTCCGGCGTGCTGGCCTGCGGTTCACCCTGGATCTGTCCGGTGTGTGGCCCGAAGATCTTCTACCGGCGCTCGCTTGAGATTAATCAGGTCGATGACGTTGTCCGGGAGCAAGGCGGCACAACGGTGTTCGCAACCCTCACGGTGTCGCACTCTGATCAAGACCCGGCCGATTTGTTGGTGCCGTTCATGTCCAAGGCGTTCGGCAAGATCCTGGCTGGTCGTGCCTGGTACGGCCACTCAGGCAAGGAACGCACCCGACGAACTACCAAGGGCCTGCCGGTGTCCGACGGGCTGCGTGGTGATCTGGGCTATGTCGGCATGTCCCGGGCCATGGAATGCACGCATGGCTGCAACGGCTGGCACCCACACATCCACGCTGCTCTCGTGTTCGACAAGCCGCTTGACGACGACCAGGTCGACACCCTGCGAGAGTTCGTAGCCGATCGGTGGGCCGACTATGTCGAGAAGACCCTCAAACGTGAGGTCAACGAACACGCCGTGGATGTTCGCAAATGGGACAAAGACGAGAAGACCATCGGCTGGTATGTCACAAAGATCGGCCAAGGCTGGAACCTTGGCACCGAGCTAACCGGCCACGACAAGAAGCACACCAAGGGAGGCAATGAGAACCCCGCCCAGATCTCAGCCCGCTACTCCCGATCCGTCAGAGCGGGCCACCCGGATCGACAAGCCGCTGACCTGCTCGTCGAGTTTTACAAGGCCACCAAGGGCCGCCCTGCCATCTACATCAGTCCTGGACTCCGCAAGTGGGCTGGGCTGGCTGAGGAACAGACCGACGAGGAACTGGCCAACGAGGACATTAACGGTCAAGTCGTTACCGAACTCTCGGCAACAGTCTGGACCGCCGTCCGATCGCTGAACGCGGAAGCAGACCTGTTGCGCTCATCTGAACAGAACGGCCTCAACGGCATCGTGGACACACTCCACGACTTCGGACTACGGGTCACCACGACTTCACGAGACCACCCAGAGGACGAAGTGGCCGTGCCGCTGGTGATCTTCAGGCCTTTACTACCCACCAACCACAGAAGGGACAAAACATGACCACCAAATTGGCATTCGACGTGGAGGAAGCGGCCGCTCTTATGAGCATCAGTCGACGGACCATTTACGAACTGATGCGGACCGGAGAACTCGGCTCGATAAAAATCGGTCGCCGTCGGCTGGTACGTCTCACCGACATCACGGACTTCTTGGCGAACCAAGAGACAGCAGCATGAGCCGTCGAGCGCGGGGCGAAGGGACGATCTACCGGGATGGCTCAAGGTGGGTCGCCCGTGTGGATCTTCCGCCTGGAGCTGATGGCAAACGTCGTCAACGGAAGCGACGGACCCGAACCAAAGCTGAAGCGGTTCAAGCGCTCCGCTTCATGACCTCCGAACTTGAGTCAGTCATCAACCCGGATGGCGAGAGCCGCACGGTGGCACAGGCTGCCGATGAGTGGTTTCGAATACAGCCGAAGGACAAGCAGCAATCCACGATTGACAATTGGGCTTGGCGTTGCGACGTGATTAGAACGGGCTTGGGTGCTCGGACGCTTGGACAGCTCACGGTCGCCGACTGCGACATGTTCCTGGACTGTGCAGCTAGGGGCGAGTTTGGATCTCGGACCCTGTCACCCGACAGCGTCCGTCGGCTCCGTTCTGTACTCATCAATGTCATCCGCAATGAGGCCCGGCTCGGCAACATTGTTCGCAATGTGGCAGATCTCTCGGTGATGCCTCAAGCCGCTGGGGCGTCGACAGAGCATGCGCCCGATGGTGATAGCAGCCTGAGCAGCCGCCGTTCGTTGGATCATGACGAGTTTCGCCGCCTTTGGCGGGCGGCTCGATATCCGCTACTGGTAGCGGTGGAGCTGATCGGAAGAAATGGGCTACGTCCGGCTGAGGCAAGAGGACTTCGCTGGTCCCGGGTAGACCTTGAAACAGGAACGCTCACCGTGGACACCCAGATGACATCTGGGACCATACTGGCTGACGCTAAGACCAAACGATCTCGACGGACCATTCCAATAGATGGACGGACGATCGAGACTCTTACCTCCTGGGCGGAACAACAAGATGTCAAACGTGGGCGAGCTGGTGACCGGTGGCATGACCTCGATCTAGTTATCTCGACTCGTTACGGCACCGGCATCAACGGGCCAAACCTGCAAAGGATGGTTGAGGCGGCGTGCTCTGAAGCCGGCATTGATCGGTATCTGCCATACGAGTTGCGCCACACGGCGATCACCTTCCAGATCGAGGCCGGGCAAGAGGCGTGGAAGGTGGCCGATTGGGCAGGGACCAGCGTCCGCATGATCGAAGACGTCTACCGCCACCGACTTAGTCGAGTCACCGAGATTTCCTCTGCTCGGGTGCCGGATCTAGACCTGTAGGGTCCAGGTTCGGGTCCACGCTGCTGGCCGGTTGAATCGGGATTGGGTCCGAGCAGCAGGAAACCCGCCCAAAATGAGCGGGTTTTTCGGTGGGCGTTGAGGGACTTGAACCCCCGACTTTCTCCTTGTAAGGGAGACACTCTAGCCAACTGAGTTAAACGCCCAGGAGAGACCGTTGCGATCCCTGGACCCGAGATTCTACAGGGTGCCGACCTCGGTTCGCTCGCATTAGTCCGGACGTCGTAGGTAGTTGCACCCATGTGATTCGACACATTTCGACTCCCATCTACCGGCGTCCGAGGATTCTTCACCGGCCTGCAATCCAACGGAAACTCTACAACAGCACTGGTGTCGTACAGTTGAAATTGGTATTGGCGACAGCTCACTCGGATGCGTGTCGTAACGTGCCAGCAGGAATCATGACTACTCCGACAAGTCGGATCGGCAGCAACCCCCACGACGTGCAGGCCGAACCCAAGCCATCTTCAACACTAGTTTTTGCCGTCGCTCTGACGATGGTCCTTGTCGTTGGTCTCGCCTCCTTCATGGCCAGGTCGGAGGCCAGCGTCGGCGGCAGTGGAACTGTTTCCATTGGCTCGGACAGCTACTCGTTCGAAGCGTCAACCTGCACCGTCTCCGACAGTGCCTTCGTGGTTGCGGGCCCCGGTGTCATCGACGGCGTCCCCTTTTGGCTCTCCGCTTCAAGTCGCACTATCACCTTGGCTGCTGGTGTCGAATCCGAACTTGAACGACCGGCCAGTGAAGGCCTCTGGCTTGCAAGCGAAGGTGCTATCAGCTGGACGCTGGATGACAGCCGCCTGACAGCCGAGACAGTGATGCTCGACGTCCGTGAGCCGCAGCGAGCCATTCCGGCTTCGCTGGCTGTCAGCTGCGGACCTCAAGCCACCTGATCTGAACCCGGCGCTCTAACCACGCCGCTTCCAGCCTTGCCTCATGGCGACAAGTTGAGCAAGCAACTCCGGCGTTGACGCCGCAATAGGGGCACGTCGCGCCTCGTGATCGAGAGTGAGCAGCACCTCGCCGTCGCCATCAGCTACCACAGCGCCAGCCTCCTGGCAGACCAGCATGGCGCCCAGATAATCCCAGACGCCATGGGCGCGGTCGGTGTCGACAAACCCGTCGAAACTACCGGTGGCCACAGCGCACATATCCAACGCTGCCGCACCATAGGTTCGGAACTGTCGCCACCCACCGTGAACCGCTGGAAGTCCGGAGAACGCCACCAGAGCCGAACTAAGAGACCGACACTCTGACGGCCGACCTGGACGACGGGGCCACTGTGAACCACTCCAATCCCAACCCTGACCTCGCACGGCCGAGAACGTCTCACCGCTGGCCAGATCTCGGACGACGGCCGCCCACAAACCGTCTTCATCTACAGCGCAAAAGCTGGAGGCGAACCAAGGCAAGCCTCTCGAACCGTTGGTCGAGCCGTCAACCGGATCAACAACCACGGTCACCGGACCCGAGCCTATAACACCGGACTCCTCACTTAACACCGCCAAGCCCTCAGCTGACAGCCCTGCAAGCACGATGTCATCAGCCACGACATCATGGTTGTACTGGCCCGATTTGCCCCCCGAAGGAGACCAATCGTCGAGTCGACGCAACTCATCGCCCACCTCATCGGCCAGCGAGGTGAACAGCCGAATCAGTCCGTCGGCATCGGGGCTTGAAAGGCTATCGATCATGGAAAGACCAGCCGAACAGATCTGGGCCCTGGACAACACCGGCATCGAACATCGTCGACCACTCTAGGCGCATCGACGCAACGAATTCCGAGATCCCGGTCAAGCGGTCATACTCGACTCGCCGAGCGCCGAAATCCGGGTAAACTGCGGTTCGGCGCAGGCACCGGCTGCTGCTACCTCTACCAAGGAGCTGTCAACGTTGGCGGTAATCGATGTCCCTGGGTTCGTCGCTGACCTGAAGGATCACGCGATGCAGCACCAGTTTCACATCCATGACGAGCGCCACTTCATCGAGACGTATTCGATGCGCCAGGCATGGGAAGTCGATCTGCACCCCGAACGGGCCTGCGGAGGCCCTCTCGACCTCCATTTGTCGGTGGACTTGGACCCCCGCACCACCCTGTCCTTTGAAGACCACCTGATCTCACTGCCAGAGGAAGCCGAGCCCGTGTCCGGGCTGACCCTCCCCCTGGTCTTCACGTGGGCGCTTCCCCCGCTTCTCAACGCCCCTGATCTTCTCGTGCTTGCCACCGAGCTGGCCGGGATCGGTGAGGCCGAGCTGCCCCTGCGGGTGTCAGCCATCGATTCGACTGCTGAGGTAACCGACGCGTCGGAGCGGTCACTGTCGATCACTGCCCCGCTTGAGCTCAGCCTCGACGAGCTGTTCATGAACCGTGAGTCCATGTGCGAGGTCTTCGACCGGTGCCATAGCGTCAGTGAGTTCTTGCTCGACTACGCGCCGACATGGATAGACGACTTCTAGCCGACTCGCCCGACTGGAATCGACTACCGCCTGAGCTACCGATAGCTGAACGCCGCGACGAACTGGTTGAGGCAATCAAGGCCAACCAGCTGCTGGTGGTAGCCGGGGAGACCGGATCGGGAAAGAGCACCCAGCTTCCAAAACTCTGTGTTCAGGCCGGGCGTGGCGCCAACGGCATCATCGGCCACACCCAGCCCAGGAGACTTGCCGCTCGGGCCGTAGCTCAACGGGTCGCGGACGAAACCGAGACCTCGCTCGGTGATCAGGTCGGCTACGCCGTCCGATTCGATGATCGGGTTGGGCCCAACACCGTGGTCAAGTTGATGACCGACGGCATCTTGCTTGCTGAGCTTCAGCGGGACCGCATGCTGTCCAAGTACGACACCATCATCGTGGACGAGGCCCACGAGCGAAGCCTTAACATCGACTTCCTGCTGGGCTATCTGAAGCAGCTGCTCCCAAAACGCCCCGACCTTCACGTCATCATTACCTCCGCCACCATCGACACCGAGCGGTTCTCAGAGCACTTTGACAACGCTCCGGTCATCGAGGTGTCAGGTCGGACCTACCCGGTTGAGGTCCGATACCGACCGATCAACGACCCCGACAGCAGCATGGATCTCTCAGGCGGTCGTCAAGATAACGGCGACGGATACCAGACCCAGGCGGAAGCCGTGGCGACCACCGCTCGTTCCCTCCTGAGAGAAGACGATGGTGACATCCTCGTCTTTCTCGCCGGAGAGCGAGACATCCGCGAAGCAGCCGAGGAAATCGAGGCCCTAAACCTACACAACACCGAAGTCGTTCCGCTCTACGCCAGGTTGTCCTCGTCTGAGCAACAGCGGGTCTTTCGATCCCACCCAGGTAGACGAGTAGTCCTCGCCACCAATGTGGCTGAGACGTCTCTTACCGTGCCCGGCATTCGCTTCGTGGTAGACACCGGCCTAGCCCGCATCTCGCGCTACAACAAGCGGACCAAAGTCCAGCGGCTACCGATTGAGGCAATATCGCAGGCATCAGCCGATCAGCGAGCCGGTCGTTGTGGCCGCATCGGGCCTGGCATCTGTGTGCGGCTCTACAGCGAATCCGACTTTCTCGGTCGCCCCGACTTCACCGAACCGGAAATCCAACGCACTAATCTGGCGTCGGTCATCCTGCAGATGGCCGCCCTGGGGTTGGGTGACATCGAATCGTTCCCGTTCGTCGAACCGCCGGATCAGCAGTCGATTCGAGACGGCGTCACCGTTCTCGAAGAGCTAGACGCTCTCGACCCCGAACGACATGGCACCAAACAGTGGCTGACCGACATGGGCCGGGAGTTGGCTCGCTTTCCCATCGATCCCCGATTTGCCCGGATGATCATCGAGGCCGTCGACCGAGACGCCCTGGACGAAGTAACGATCATCGTGGCCGCGCTGTCGGTTCAAGACCCCCGAGAGCGCCCGAAAGAACGCCAGAGCGAAGCCAGTCAACTTCACGCACGGTTCGCCGATGACACCTCCGACTTCATTACGCTGCTCAAGCTGTGGCGCCACTTGGAACGGCAACGCCAAGAACTTTCCGGCAATCAATTCCGCCGGCGGTGCCGCAAAGAGCTGCTCAACTACACCAGAGTGCGCGAGTGGCAAGACACCGTGCGCCAGCTACGGCGCACGGTTAAAGAACTCGACTACAAGACCTCAGGTCCGAGCAAGGCTCATCGCGACACCATCCACCGCTGCCTGCTGCCTGGCCTGCTGTCACAGGTCGGCACGAAGGACCCTAAGCGAAGCGCAGCCTCCAAGCGGGGCTCGTCGTCGAAGCGAAACTCGGACCGGCGACCGGTCGAATACTTGGGAACAAGAGGGAGCCGATTCCGGCTCGGGCGATCGTCGGTTCTGGCCAACAACGGCCCGCAATGGGTCATGGCCGCCGAAATGATCGAGACCGGCCAGCTTTGGGCCCACACTGCGGCCCCCGTCGATCCGGCCTGGATTGAAGACGCCGCCCACTACTTGATCAAGCGCACGTACGACGACCCGGTTTGGGATCCGGCCGACGGCGTGGCCTACACCATCGAACGGATCACGTTGTATGGGCTGTCGATCGTCGGTGGACGTCGGGTCACCGTCGGGCGGGTCAACAAGGCTCTGGCCAGGGAGCTGTTTGTTCACCACGCCCTGGTGCTGGGCGAGGCCGACATTGACGAACCATTCAGCGACCACAATCGGGATCTCGCTCAACGATTAGAGGCCATCGAAGACCGTTTTCGCCTGCGAAACGCCGAGGGCTACACCGACAGGCTGTTCGAGTTCTTCGACCAGCGGATACCCGATCACGTGACTTCGGCCGCAGGCTTCACGCGTTGGCGACGCAAACAGGGCCAAGCCGATGCGATGTCGCTGGAGGTCTCCATGTCCGACGTGTTGGACGCTCATCAATTGGAGCGGCTGACAGCCTTCCCAGATACCTGGCCACACGCTGACGGTGATCTGGAGTTGGCCTACCTGTTCGATCAGGCCAGTCATCTCGACGGTCTGAGCATCCACATCCCGGTGGAACTAGCCGGGCAGTTCGCAGAAGAACCGTTCGCCTGGCTGGTGCCCGGAATGCGCTCGGAACTGATCCTTCAGCTACTCCGATCGCTTCCAAAGAACCTGCGAAAGCAATTGGCGCCTCTCGATCAGGCAGCCGAGTTGGTCGAAGCCGAACTTAGGGGCAGCGCCAACGGATCACCGACGGATCTGTTCAACCTGGACCAGTCCCCCGTGGCTGCCATGGCAGCCGTTCTCGGGCCCCGGACCGGGATCGACGTCAAACAAGCTGACTTCGATCCGACACGGCTACCGGCGCATCTGCGGCCCACCTTCCGGGTTATCGATTCCGAACGAAACCTTCTGGCCGAAGGCAAAAGCCTGGACGCCGTTCAACGGCTAATAATCGATCAGACCGAATCGGCACTGGCGGCGGTGGCTAATGCGAGTGGATCGCCCGAACGAGACAACGTGGCCCGATGGGACTTCGGCGATCTGCCAAAGGTGTTCAACACAAGCTCGAACGGCCGGCAGGTGCGCGCCTACCCGGCACTAGTCGACGAAGCCG
Organism: uncultured Acidimicrobiales bacterium; assembly: GCA_938002965.1. GTDB lineage: Bacteria > Actinomycetota > Acidimicrobiia > Acidimicrobiales > SZUA-35 > JAHELU01. Next base: position 86,468 of record CALKZY010000015.1, read on the forward strand.
GCACAGTCGCAATCCGCTTGCTGGCAGACGAGGAACGCCAACAAGACGAGATGTGGGGTGGAACCAGACGCCTGCTGCGATTGCAGTTGCCCTCCCCCATCCGCAAGATCGACCGCCTGCTGGCGGACCGGGTGAAGCTCATCATGCTTACCGACATCGTGCAGAGCAAGGCCGATTGGTACAACGACATTCTCAACGTCTGCCTCGACGAGATCATCATCGCCAAGGGCGGGCCAGCCTGGACCAGCGACGGCTTCGCCGCTTTGGTGGCCGAGGGACAGTCACAACTCACCGAGTTGCTGGAGCAAACCTGCGAACACTGCGAAAAGCTCGTAGCGACAGCATCATCGATTTCGCAGCGACTAGATGCCTTGAGCGGGGCAGATTCGCTAGGGCCTTCGGTCGACGATGCTAGGGCTCACTTCAGCCGTCTGGTGTACCCCGGCTTTCTCTCGGGTGTCGGGTTACCGAAATTGGGTGACATGCAGCGGTACCTGGCGGCGCTTCAGCATCGGTTGCAGCAGTTGCCGGACAGCCCTTCCAAAGACAGTCGGTTGGCGGCCGAGAGCGTCGCGGTCGAACAAGCATACGCAAAGGCCCTAGCCGAGCACGCAATGACCTCTGAGTTGGAAGAAATCACCTGGGAGCTCGAAGAACTTCGGGTCCAGAACTTCGCTCAGCATCTTCGACCACGCTCGGCCGTGGGTGGCCAGGCAAAGGTCAGTGCCAAACGGATTCAGGTCAGGTTGGGAAGTCTGTGAATCGACACGGCATAGTCGCCACCGGGCAGAAACGGTTCACGACCCCAGGTGCTGTATCGGTCGAACAGCCGTAGGCCGGCGCGACGGCACCAGTCGTCGTAGCCGTCGAGGCTGAATGCCGGTGCGAAACCTGTGCCGCAGACCAACAGACCGCCGGGAACGAGTGACCGTACGATGTTGCTGATCACCAGATGTCGGCGGGTCGGTTCCACGTAAACCAAAACGTTGCCTACGAGGTAGGCGATATCGAACGGACCACCAAGTGATGTTCGGGTGACGTCACCGAGTTCCCATTTGACCGAAGGCGACTTGGCCTCGCCTCGTTTGAGCATGTCGACGTCATTGTCGATCGCAACCACTGGATAGCCGCGGTTCGATAATTCAACGGCTACACGACCAGTGCCACAACCGGCATCCAGCATGCGACACGCCGCTGCGTCCAACTCAAGACTGGGAACCAGCGACTCGATGAAGTCAGCTTCGCCGTGCACATCTTGTCCCGCCGCCGCCATCTGCTCAAAGCGAGCGTCGTATTCATCAAGGTCAACGCGTTCACGCCAGTTACGCCAGAGCGTACTGGGCTCTGACGCCTGCGATTTTCCCATGTGCTGGCGAGTCCCGGTGTTGTGTTGCCGGTGTCCTAGGACTGCAGCCGAGCGAAGAGTTCGACTTTGGCCTCTTCGAACTCCTCATCGGAGATTTGGCCGGCAGCCAAGCGTGCGTGAAGGTCCTCGACCAGAGCCAATAGCTCCTGAGGTGAAGGCTCACCCTTGCCTGTCACCATTGACACGGCGTCGACGTCTTCTTCGACTACTGCTACTTCGCTGTCACTGTCTTTGCGGTCACGGCGCGAAGCGCGCTTGTTGGCTGCACGTTCTTTCTTAGCCTTGTCCCGCTGCAACTTTGCGAAGCTCGATCGTTGTTTAGCCATAGCGAGCTCCCTGAAAGATGTTCGGATGTTAACCGACTGGTCGGTAACTATGTTCAAGGCTAGAGGTGTCAAGGCCCGGATTTGCGGAGCTTTGCCATTCTGTTTCAAGGTTGTGCCGGATCTCTCACGATCTCGATGGGCTGCTGGGTGGTTATGCCTCAAGCGAATCCGCCGGACTCCCCACCGCACGACCCGTCAGATTGTGTCCCATATCACAAGCACGTAGTACAAATGCATGGAGACTGCGATCTCCATGTGCAACGCTTGACCATCCCTCTACCCAACTTGCTTCCGGAAGGATCCCGCATGCAAATCATCGCTGGAACTGTCACCATTGACCCCGAGACCTACGAAGAGTTCATGTCTCACGCTCGAGTGATGATGGACGAGTCCAGAGCCGAAGAAGGGTGTCACGCTTACGTGTTCACCCAAGACGGGCACGATCCGTCGATCATCCGACTCTACGAACTGTGGGAGGACGCCGACGCACTGGCCGCCCACGCCGCAAGCGAACATATGGCCGCATGGCGGGCAGCAGCCGGCGGGCTGGTCAAAGGTCGGTCACTTCAACTCTTCGACGTCACCAACGCCCAACCCTTGCCGTAGCAATCAATCGCATTAGTCTGCGTTAACCAAGCTAAAGAAAACGAAGGGGCTTGCTCATGACCGAGGCTGTGACCGGAACCACTGATATCGAAGCCAGCGAGGACCTGCCTAACCCGCTGCGTCGGGACTTCTGGGTCCGGCCAGCTGCTGAGATTGACGATGACCTCGCCGAGTTGCGCAGTCTTGGCGGCGTCACGTTCCATCCCGAGCCCGAGGTCCCACCCGAAATACCGATGCCGAGAGGCCCGGGCAGCTGGGCTGTGACCAACCACGCCGACATCTTGCACATGTCAAAGAACCCGGAGATCTTCAGCTCGGCTGCAGGTATCACGTTCTTGGATCTTCCAATGGAGTTCATCGAATACTTCAGCTCCATGATCGCCATGGACGACCCTCGCCATGCCCGGCTTCGGCGCATCGTGTCGGCTGGGTTTACACCCCGGATGTTGAAACGACTTGAGGACTCTGTCCAGGAGGTCGCTTCTGCCATCGTCGATGACATCGCAGATCGAGGCGAGGTGGATTTCGTCGTCGACGTAGCCGCCGCCCTACCGCTGAAGATCGTCTGTGACCTTATGGGCATACCGGAGTCACAGTTCCAATTCGTCTTCGACCAAACGAACGTGATCCTCGGAGCGTCCGACCCGGAGTACGTGGACGACGAAGCCGATATCTTGACGGCGTTGCTGACCGCTGGGCAAGGCCTCGCCAGCCTGATGACCGATGTGGGCGAGAGCAAACGTGGTGGCGACGGAAACGACTTGACGTCCATGCTCGTCAATGCCGAACTCGAGGACGACCAATTGTCGATGAGCGATCTGGCCAGCTTCTTCATCCTCCTCGTTGTGGCCGGTAACGAGACAACTCGAAACGCCATCAGCTGGGGACTTCGCTACCTGACCGACAACCCCGACCAGCGACAGCTATGGCACAACGACTTCGAAACCCATGCCAGCTCAGCAGTCGAAGAAATCGTTCGATTGTCGAGCCCAGTCACCTACATGCGACGAACCGCCACCCAGGACACGACGCTGGGCGGTCAATCCATCGCTGAAGGTGACAAGATCTGCATGTACTACCTGGCCGCCAACCGGGACGAGTCAGTCTTCGAAGACCCGCTACGATTCGACATCACCCGGAACCCGAACCCCCACATCGGATTCGGCGGGCCGGGGCCACACTTCTGCCTCGGGGCTCACTTGGCACGACGGGAGATCACAGTCATGTTCAGGGAGTTGTTCGATCGGCTCCCCGACATTGAGGCCAGCGGCCCTCCGGACTTACTAATGGCCAGCTTCATTCACGGCATCAAGCACATGCCGGCCAGTTTCACTCCGAGCTAAGCTCGATCCTTCAGTGCCTCAAGCGCTTCATCGGCATGAGCCGTCATGCTGGTTTCGCTCTTGATGACCGCCAGGACCGTACGGTCGGTGTCAACGACGAAGGTGGCTCGCTTACTAGGTAAAGGACCAAGGCGGGTCAATCCAAACTGCTTGGCCACCGACTTGTCGGTGTCGGCCAGCAGAGGGAAACCAAGGCGGTTGGCCTCAGCAAATTCTTTTTGCCGATCAGACCGATCGGGCGACACCCCGACAATGTGGGCTCCCAGTTCTTCGAACTCCGAGCTCAGATTGCGAAAGTGACAGCTTTCCTTCGTTCAACCAGGTGTCATGGCCTTGATGTAGAAGTACATCACCAAGGGGCCGGTGAGCAGTGACTCAAGCGACACCGGATTCCCATCCTGGTCGTCGAGCGTAAACGCCTCGACAATGTCTCCAACCTTCATTGCTACCTCGCTTTACTAGTCGCTTCGGCAATCAACCGGACGATCTCTCAGCCCAGCGTCGACAGCGCTGTTTCCGCTGCGGCAAGATCGCCTTTGGCCGCGTCCAACAGTTGGCGGGTCTCTTCCACCATCTCAGGCTTGGCGTTGTTGACATATCCCGGATTGGCCAGTCGACCTTCGAAACCGGCGATCTGCTTGCTTTTGGCCTCAATTACCTTCGACAACCTGGCCCGTTCACTGTCGAGATCCATCTCGCCGACTAATCCGGAAACCAGGATTTCGGACCCTTCAAAGGCAATGGGACTGGCACCGGCTGGGCGCTCACCCGACTCGATACTGACGACCGCCTCGACGCCAGCTAGTGACTGGACCATCCCATCTGTAGACGAAATCAAATCGAGAACAGGAGCAGGACAGTGCAGGGTGACCATCTGCTTTGGCTTGACGTTTCGTTCAGCTCGGATACCTCGAACGGCGCCAATCAATTGATCAACTCGCACCGCGGTATCGACTACTCCCTCATGGACAGCACCGTCGGCGACGTTAGGCCAACGACATTCGGCTATGAGCTCGGCGTCCAAGAGGTCGACGCCGTCTATCTGACCGATTCGAGCGGCCCGAACCTGCGGCCACAACGCTTCGGTGACAAACGGAGCGACAGGGTGCAGCAGTCTCAACGCAGCATCGAGCACAGCCCCCAAGACCACCTGCTGAGCCTTGTTGTCATCGACCGTCGGCTTGATCGCTTCGAGATAACGGTCGCTGACATCACGCCAGATGAAGTCATACAGCGTGTCGGCGTAGACATTGAATTGATAATTGGCCAAGGCCCCATCAATGGTCTTCAGCGTCTCAGCCAACCGTGCGATGATCCAACGATCGGCAAAGGTCACTTGACCGGCATCAAGCGAGAGGTCAACGGCTGCTGCGTCAGTACCGGAGCTGCCGTCGACATTTATCCGGCCGAGGGCGAAACGAACCACGTTCCAAACCTTGTTGGCAAAGTTTCGACCCTGATCAAACTTGGGCGAGACGTTTCTGGCCAGAGGAAGATCGTCGGTGGCCGAAACCTCGCCGACAGCGACGCCGTAGGCCGACACCATTTGCTTGCCCTGTTCGAACGGCGAGTTCTGGACCGGAGCGGCCACCACATAGCCAGCCTTGTTGGTGATGAACTCCGGAGTAAAGGACTCTCCCGTATAGGCACAGATCATGTCCACCGGCATCCGAACATCCTGGGTGTCGGTGGTCATCTGAACCAAGGTGAACCGCATAGCGTCCGCGCCGTGACTGTGGATGATGTCGCGGGGATCAAGACCGTTTCCGAGACTCTTCGACATCTTCTGGCCGTGTCCGTCTTGAATCATGGCGTGAATGAAGACTTCGTCGAACGCCAGTCGGCCGTCCAGGAAGTAGCGGTTGAACATGGTCATCCGACTGACCCAGAGAGTAATGATCTCCCTGGCGGTCATCAGCACCGAGGTGGGGTTATAGCCGTCGAGGAGGCCGACCGTCTCGGGGTAGTCCTCCGGCCATGGCCAACCCATCGTTGACATGGGCCACAGACCGGAAGAAAACCATGTGTCGAGAACGTCAGGATCGCGGCTGAATCCGGCAGCCGCCAGAGCGGCTATCAGTTCCTGCTCGTCAGCGAACTCGGAATCGGAGCCAATCCGCGACAGCGTCGAAGCCGGCGGAACACAGACCGCATCCTCGATTTCGTCCTCGGTCACCCGGCGGGCTGAGTGGGCGGCCCCAGCCTCGGTCCATCGGCTTTGAACCGCTACGGGCTCGTCGAGACCGACACCAGCCAGAGCGGCTTGAGCTTCTGTGGCGGCGCTTTCGTTGGACGAGACACGAATCCAAACCGGGATCTGGTGTCCCCACCACAACTGTCGGGAGATACACCAGTCTCTGATGTTGTCGTGCCAGCTGTGGTACGTGCGGGCGTAGCGGTCCGGGTAGAAGGTCATTCCGCCGTCACCGTCCGCGTTGGATCGGGGGGTCACGTCATCGGGCAGCGAGGGCGTCTGTGCGGCGTTTTGGGCTCTCAGGGCCGAGCCCCGCAGGCGATCATCGGTCACGGCAACAAACCACTGATCTGACAGCCACGGCTCGATCGGGACGTGACTGCGGTACGAATGCCCGACCGAGTGGGTGTAGGCTCGCTTGCCTTCAAACAAGCCGTTGGCCTCGAACCATTCGACGACCCGTTGCCGGGCATCCTCTCGCGACAGACCGACAAACTGCTGCGCCTCGGTGGCCACGTCGACCCAGCCGTGACTGTCCGAAACAGCTCCGTCGGGCCCCAAGATGTTGATGACCGGAAGGTCGTGGCGCAGACCAATGTCCCAGTCGTTGGTGTCGTGAGCCGGTGTGACCTTGAGGAAACCTGTGGCGTACTGGGCTTTGGCGTCTCCGCTTTCGGGATCGGCCATGACCACGTAGTCGTCTTCGACAATAGGGATGACCCGATTGACGATCGGCAGCAAAATGGATTTGCCTCGCAGACCCTCGACCCGCGGGTCGTCAGGATTGACGGCCACCGCAGTGTCACCAAGCATCGTTTCTGGCCTGGTGGTGGCCACCGTGACAACGCCGGTCCCATCCTGCAGCGGATACTGGAGGTAATACATGTAGCCATCGACGTCTTCGGCCTCGACCTCATCGTCGGACAGTGCAGTCTGGGTCGCCGGGTCCCAGTTGACTAGACGTTTGCCCCGGTAGATCAAACCGTCGGCGAAAAGCTGATAGAAGGCGTGCCGCACAGCGGTGGCACACATTTCATCCATAGTGAACCGGTTGCGGGCCCAGTCACACGAGGCACCCATCGACTGGAGCTGATCGAGGATGATGGCCTCGTATTCGTCTTTCCACTCCTGGGTCTTGGCGATAAAGGCGTCGCGGCCCATGTCAACCCGGCGAGTGCCTTCGGCCAGCAAACGCTTTTCCACCACCGTCTGGGTGGCAATACCGGCGTGGTCGGTGCCCGGCATCCAAAGTGTATGGTCGCCTCGCATTCGGTGGTAGCGAACTAGCACGTCCTGAAGCGTGTTGTTGAGAGCGTGACCGAGATGCAGCGCAGCCGTGACGTTCGGTGGAGGGATGACAACCGAATAGGTCGGCTCGCCATCGGGCACTTGGGAGGGGGCCGCGCCGACGTCACCCGCCAGCCATCGATCGCGCACGATCGACTCCACGTCAGCGGGAACGTAGGCCTTCGGCAGCTCGGCCGCCGTTTGCTGATCAGTTGAGGGTGGAGAAGGGTCTTCCATTGCCATCGAGACTAGAGCGAATCAGGAGGCGATCCATATGATTTCGCCGCTCTTCGCCAGCTAGGTCAGCCATTGCTCCATTCGTGTCGCCAACCATTCCAGGTCATCAACCGAGTAGGTATCGAGATGAACGGGAAGCGAACCTACATCAGCCGACGAAACTTCGGGTGGCGCCAGCTGATACTTGGGCGGATGAGCCGACAAGGCTCGATCAACATCGTCGGCCTCAACCTGGTATCCCGCGTATCGAAGGGCTTCGAGAAAGGACCTACCGCCGTCTCGCAGCAACTCGTCATAGTCGAGTGATAGCAGCGAGCCTCCAAGCGAGAGATCACAGCACGTATGCCACACCAGATAGTTGGTGATGTCATCGGAAACGAAGTCGGGGAACGAAAGCAGCGACTGCGAACTCGGGTGCTTCTTCAGATAGTGGTGGTAGCGCGCTCGAATATTGTCGACCGGATTACGGACCAAACGCACTGCACCGGTCAACGCCGGCAGGCTGCGTTGCCACTCGTCGGCCAGTTCAGCCAGCCCTTGGTCGGCAACCTGCTCGTTTCTCCCGCTAGCGAAGAAACGGACATGCGACTTGACCAACACCGGCTCCTCGGGGCCCGGCAGTCGGGCCTCGGATCCACGATGTAGGGCAAACACTCCCCTGCTGGCCAACGGCTGCATTGACTCGGACCGGTACACGGTGTGACGACAGATTCCGGTGGCGACAAGTGCCACTCGGGCAAACCATGAGGTTCCCGAATTCGGGAAGGTCAGTAGTCCTATGGTCGGCGGCGGGCAATCCGAGGGATCAACGGGCTCAACGATTGAGTCGGGCTTATCCCAGCCACGTAGTTGCCGGGCAAACCGACGGTACGCAGGCTCCACTCTCGCCCGATAGACCGCTACCCGGTCGTTCGAGCTCTGCCTAGGCGCGACTCGCCGCTCTGACGAGCGACGTTGAGGGTAATGCACGGTGACGTCGAGGGCAGCCTCACGTCCAGTGGCTTTGGCGGCGGACACAATCGGAGTTTAGACAGGCGGGCCGCGATCCATCGATCGTCAGCTCAATCTAAGGTAGACCTATGGCCGAAGATCAAACGGAGGGCGAGAACGCAGGGCCCAAAGGGCCAAAGATCTTGTACCAGTTCAGTGACGACGGAATTGCCTTCTCGGGTGACGACGACTTCATGGCATGCCGCCATCCCGATTGGTTGGGGGCTCTGGAGGCTGAGAGACAACAACACCGTCGTCCTTATCGGATGCGGAGCATCAATTCTGTTGGCGCTGTGCTTCGCCTTCCGCAATGCGATGTGGGCATTGACCGGACGCTGATCGCCGTCTAGGCCCCGGGCTTGAAGACCATCAAGACCAGCATCACGACAAGCAGAATCGCCACCACCGGACCTGCAATGTCAAAGCGGGACTCCAACGAGTTGTCACCGGCTGCCATTGCCCGCTCGGCTGGCATCAGCACAGCGTGAATCAGGCCGTTCATAGCGATCCAGACGACGATGGCAACAATCAGCCACGCTTGGCTCAACGCGTAAACTCCGTCCGACATGCCGGACAGCGCGAAGCCCAACAGCCCATTGACGATCAAAGCCGGCCCGTAGATTCGTCGAGCGTTACCACCGATGTAACCCATCAGCGCCTGCCTGGAACCCGGGTCCATACCGCTCGACTGCTTCATCAGCAGCGGATGAACAAACGCCGGAGCGAAAGCTACCGACGCCGAGAGAATGTGGACGACGAGAACAATGTTGTACGGGGTATCCCCAATGACCGCAACCATGAGTTCCGACCATAGCCCAAGCCACAACGCGCCTGCCGAAACTCGAGTTCACCGCTTGCAACGCCTCGGAGACCCAGCCAGTCGACAGTTTGGCAAGGCCAAACGGTAAGCGAGCCCCCGAGGGGAATTGCCGTGGGCCCGGTGGGGTTCGAACCCACGACCAAGCGATTATGAGTCGCCTGCTCTAACCACTGAGCTACAGGCCCGGCGCAACAACTCTACGCCAGAAATCCTCGGCCCCACGCACCAATTGAGGCCGTTCCCGCCAGCGGTTTGGCGCAACGGGGCGCGCTGAGCAACCATTGTCGGCTATGGCTATCCAAGGATCAGGCCCGCTTGCCGGGGTGCGTGTCGTCGAGCTGGCGACGGTGGTGATGGCCCCGCTGGCCACCCGGGCGCTGGCTGACATGGGAGCTGACGTGATTCGAGTCGAGGCACCCGGCGGCGATTTCATGCGGGACTTCGACCCGAAGCGAAATCCGAAGATGGGTGGCTTCGCCATGGGCGTCAACCGCAACAAGAAGTCGGTTGTCCTCGATCTTAAGAAACCCGAGGGCCATGCTGCGTTCTGCGACTTGGTAGCTACCGCCGACGCGCTGGTAACCAATGTTCGCCCTAGAGCCTTGAAATCGCTCAAGGTCACCGATGCCGACTTGCGTCCTCACCGACCCGATCTGGTCTACTGCTCTGCCACCGGGTTCGGCAGCGACGGCCCGTACGCCGACAAGGCGGCCTATGACGACGTCATCCAGGCCGCCTCGGGATTGGCCTCGATGTTCACCTGGATGGGCGATCAGCCGTCCTTTATGCCCAGCATCATCGCCGACAAGGTGGTCGCCGTGCATATTTCCTACGCCGTGCTCGCCGCCCTCTATCGGCGGGCCACGACCGGCGAGGGCGATTTCATCGAGGTTCCGATGGGCGAGACCATGGCGGCGTTCAACCTGGTTGAACACCTCAGTGGACACACCTTTAAGCCACCCGAAGGTGGATTTAGCTACCTCAGGCTGCGGACGAAACACCGCCGACCCCGCCGATCTGCTGACGGCTGGGTCTGCATCTTGCCCTACAGCGACCGAAATTGGGCTGACTTCTTCGCCCTTGCCGACCTTGACCACTACGCAGAGGACCCACGATTCGATTCGGTCAACGTCAGGATTGCCAATGTTGATGCGCTATACGGCCTTCTAGACGAGATCGTGAAGACCAGGACGACGGCCGAGTGGATGACGCTATGCGACGAGCACTCGATTCCCGCCGTTCCGGTGGTGGACCTCGAACACATCGACGAAGATCCCCACTTCAACGCTGTCGGGCTACTTGAGGACTACCAACACCCAACCGAGGGCGCATGCGTGAATGTGAAGGATCCCATTGCCTTCCGATCAGGTTCGACCGGCCTTCGCCATCCACCACCCGGCCTAGGGCAACACACCAGGCAAGTCTTTGGAGCTCTTGGCTACGACGATGACCGCATCACCAAGCTCGAAGCTCACAACAACGACCCGTAGACTGTGGCGAACCGCTGGCAGGCGACAAAAAGGGGAGAGCTTATGGCCAACATGACCGACTACGAACAGGAACGGGCGGCCTTCAGCATCGACGTCCCAGAAGTGTTCAACGCCACTCGGGATGTGGTCGACGTTCAGGCTGCCGCAAACCCCGATGCCAATGCGCTACTCATGGTCTCGCCCGACGGGCGAACTGCCGACGCTTACAGCTTCGCTCAGCTTCGCGACCGGAGCATGCAGGTAGCCCAGGTTCTGGCCGATGCAGGCGTCACCAAAGGCGAGCGGGTCTTCGTCATGCTGCCGCGGGTAGTCGGCTGGTATGACACGGTTCTCGGAGCGATCCGCCTTGGAGCCATCCCCATGCCGGGCACGACGCAGTTGAAGCCGAAAGACATCGAGTACCGCATCAACAAGGCCGAAGCCTCCGTCGTTGTTACCGACGCCGACGGCATGGCGAAGATCGATGAGATCCGCGACCGATGCCCGTCACTCACCACCACAATGGTTGTCGGAAGGGGGTCCGCAGCCGAACGTTGGGTGGACTTGGAAGCAGCTCGTCAAGCCGCACCGGCCTCCGAACCGCCGTTGGAACAGACTGCCTCAACCGATCCCCTGCTGATCTACTTCACCTCCGGTACCACCGGCAATCCGAAGATGGTGCTTCACACGCAGGCGTCGTATGGGATCGGCCATCAGATCACTGCCCGGTACTGGCAAGACCTTGGCCCCGGTGACGTCTTTTGGGGAGTGTCAGACACCGGCTGGGCCAAAGCAGCGTGGTCCAAACTGTTCGGCCAGTGGGCGGTAGGCGCTACCGTCATGGCCTGGAACGCTCAAGGCAAGCCCGACTTCGGCCAGATGCTGGAGATGATCGTCACCCACGGCGTCACCGTGTTCTGCGCGCCACCCACCATTTACCGCAACTTCGTTGTCCGTGACTTGGGCGACTACGACTTCTCGAAGTTACGGCACTGCCTCGCTGCCGGTGAGGCTCTCAACCCAGAGACGTTCGAGTCCTGGAAAGCGGCCACGGGAACCGAAATCCATGACGGCTACGGCCAAACCGAGACCGTTAACCTGTTGGCCAACTACCCCTGTATGGAGATCAAGCCGGGTGCCCTTGGCAAACCCACACCTGGGCTTGAGGTCGCGGTCGTTGACGACGAAGGCAAACCACTGCCTCCGGACTCAGAAGGCCAGATTGCGGTCAAAGTCAAACCTGAGCGGCCACGCTGGTTGTTCACCGAATACTGGCGTGATCCTGAAGCAACGGCCAATGCCCACATAGGCGACTACTACCTGACCGGAGATCGGGCGTACGTCGACGGCGACGGCTACTTCTGGTTCCAGAGTCGAGACGACGATGTGATTATCTCCGCTGGCTACCGGATAGGCCCGTTCGAGGTTGAGTCAGTCATCATGGAACACCCGGCGGTGGCCGAAACCGCCGTTATCGGCGTGCCTGACGAGGTCCGAGGCGAGGTGGTCAAGGCGTTCGTCATCCTGGCTCCCGGCCACGAGCGGTCCGATGATCTGGCTTCCGAAATCCAAGACCACGTGAAAGCTCAGACTGCGCCGTACAAGTATCCCCGTCACGTTGAGTTCGTGGACGAGCTACCCAAGACTGTCTCAGGCAAGATTCGGCGAGTCGAACTACGCCAGCGCCCGGTGTAGACGGCAGACCGAACATCTCGCTGGTCAGAACGTCCTCGAAACTGAGGTTGTGATGCCCCACCGCCGCCTCGATGTTCCATGCACCAGCCTTAGGCGGGCAAAAACAAACCCTCTCGCCTGATGGTGAGAGGGTGTTCCGCCTGGTAAGGCACGTGAGCCGATAGCTCACACTTGCTCCGGGGGTGAGGCTCGAACTCACGACCCACTGATTAACAGTCAGTTGCTCTGCCAACTGAGCTACCCCGGATAGCGACCGTCAGGATACCAAGAACCGAACGTACTCGATGCCCGATTTAGCGTTTCTTGCCGGTGACCGGGCCGGCGGATGTGCCGGGCCGTTCAGTCGAGGTAGTCACGCAGCCGGTCGCTGCGAATGGGGTGTCGCAGTTTGGCCAAGGTCTTCGACTCGATCTGACGAATACGCTCGCGGGTCACGCCAAAGGCGAGACCGACTTCCTCCAAGGTCCGGGGACGGCCGTCCTCCAAGCCAAAGCGAAGTCGGACAACTTCAGACTCACGGTCGGAAAGGTCACCGAGGACGTCTTCAACCGCCTGGATCAAGAGCTTTCGGGCAGCCAGGTCAAGCGGCGCCGCCCCTTTGTCGGCGATGAAGTCAGCCATTGAGGTGTCATCCTCGTCGCCAATCGGCGTGTCGAGCGACAACGGATCCTGAGAGGCCACTCGCAAGACCTCCTCGACTTTCTCCACCGTTAGATCGACCTCATGAGCAAGCTCAGCGACCGTCGGGTCTCGCTCTAGGCGGGAGCTTAGGTACCGCTGAGCCCGCATCACCTTGTTGATCGACTCCACCATGTGGACCGGGACCCGAATAGTTCTCGACTGATCAGCCACGGCCCTGGTAATCGCCTGGCGAATCCACCAGGTGGCGTAGGTGGAGAACTTGAAGCCCTTGGTGTAGTCGAACTTCTGGACGGCCCGCATAAGCCCCAGATTGCCCTCCTGGATGAGATCTAGGATGGCTACCCCTCTACCCACATGACGCTTTGCAATGGACACCACAAGCCGCAGATTGGCGGAGATGAGATCCATTCTGGCAGCATCACCGTCGGCCACCGAGCGACGCAGCTGACGCTGACGATCACGGGGTTCTTCGCTCCACAGGCCATCGGCCATCAAAGCCGACACGGTGGCGGCCGATTCGTTGCCGGCCTCAATACGTTTGGCCAAAGACACTTCTTCTGGAGCGGTCAGAAGAGAAACCCGGCCGATTTCCTTGAGATACATGCGCACAGGATCAGATGATCCACTGGCTCGGGCCATGGCGGCCGCGGCAGCGCGAGCCGGGTCAACATTTCGACGCAGCCGACGAGTACCGATACCGTCGAATTCGCTTGGATCCACCGGGTCCTCGTCAAACGGGATGGCGTTTTCCTCCATGAACACCCGGATCTCAGCCAGAACGTCGGGGGTCAATTCAACCCCGGCCACCACCGCGACCACGTCGTCGGTAGTAAGCGGTCGCCCGGAGCGCGAACGAAGCAGGAGACGTTTCTTGTCTTCTTCTCCTAGCGCTACGGAAGCGGCGTTATGGTTGGCCTCGCTCAACTCCGCCCTTCCTCGGCTGTGCTGCTCGTCGGTTCCTCATCTTCGCCCTCTCTCAACCAAGCTAGCAACTCGGCGATGACCTCTACCCGTCGGCCGGGGTTTCGAATTTCCTCCAGCTGCAACCGAAGCCAAGTGTGGTGGCGAAAAATCTCGGGACGGGACGCCGCATCGGCGAGACCAAGCGTCTCCTTGGATGACGCCATCTCCATCTCCACAAGATTCTCCCACAATCGGGCCGCGACATCCATTGGCTCCGCTTCGGACTCATCCACTGACAGGCGTTGCACCAGCTCGGCGACCTCAGGGCCGCCGGAACTCATCACATCATGCAGGCCGTCGTTTGTTGAGATGAGCTCGTACACCGCGGCGCACAATGGGTCGGCGAAGAGATCGCCACTCAGCAACTCGGCCATCTCGTCCGAGCGATGTACTAGCAACTTGAGAGCCTCCAGCTCGGGACTCTGGTGCGGGCCAGCGCGACCAACGGCCTCGGCTCTCGGTCGAGCCGCCCGGGCTTGAGACCCCTCCCCCGCTTTCAACTGGGATCGTAACAGATTCAGGTCAAGCCGACAGCGTGATGCCACACTGACCACGTACTGGTCACGAACCAACGCGTCGGGATGCTCCCGAATCATGTTCAATGCCCGTTCAGCGCCTTTGGCCCGACCTTCAGCGGTCGACATGTCGGCGTCATCAAGGGCCCGGTTGATTCGAAACTCTAGAAACGGCTTGGCCCCTTCGATCGCCGCCACCAGACGTGCCGGGTCCGAGCGGGCTAAGTCACCAGGGTCACGCCCCTCCGGTAGGTCGGCAACAGCGACATCGATGTCGTGTTCCTTTTCCCAGGCATAGAAGCGAGCGGCCGCGTCCTGACCAGCGGAGTCGGCATCAAAGGCCAGCACGACCTTCTGAGCAAACCGCCGCAGCATCTTTACGTGTTCATCAGTCAACGCCGTGCCACAGGTGGCAACGGCCCGATCCAGACCGGCCACAGCGAAACCAATGGCGTCGGTATAGCCCTCACAAACAATGACCTGATCAGCCTCGACAATGGCTGTCTTGGCCCAGTTCAAGCCGTACAGAAGGCGACTTTTAGCGTAGACCGTCGACTCGGACGAGTTCTTGTACTTCGGGCCATCGTGACCAGGCATGATTCGTCCGCCGAAGCCAACCGCGGCCCCCTGGGCATCAAAGATCGGGAACACCACGCGAGCCCGGAAGGCGTCTTGTTGACGACTCCGCCGGTTGATGAATCCAAGTCCACTGTCCACCAGGTCGCTATCGGGGATCTTCAGTGCCCTAGCCAGGGCGTCCCAACCGTCTGGAGCCCAGCCGATCTTGTAACGACGAACGATCTCGCCGTCGTAACCACGCGAACGCAGATAGCTTCTGGCCGCGCCAGCATCTTCGGAAGTCAACAGCCGATCGTGGTACCAGTCGACGGCCCTAGCTACTACCTCCTGCAGTTGGGTCTTGCGCCGTCGCGTCTCCCCCTCGTCCGATGAGGTGTAGCGAAGGTTGATCCCAGCTCGATGAGCCAAGGTTTCGACCGCTCCGACAAAGTCGAGTTGCTCCTTCTCCCGAACAAAGGTGATGATGTCGCCACCAACACCGCAACCGAAGCAGTAGTAGACGCCCTCCTCGGAGTTGACCGAGAACGAGGGCGTCTTCTCACTGTGGAACGGGCAAAGGCCGCTGAAGCGACGGCCAACGCGCCGAAGCTGGGTGTACTGCGATACAACAGCAACAATGTCGCTGTCATCTCTGACCCTGGCCACATCCTCGTCAACGATGCCCACTACGGTCCAAGTTACCCTTGCCCGCTGACATTTGCCGTGTGGCGAAGATCTCGTCCCGTAAGTTAGACGACGGCCCTCAACAGCTTGTAGGCCTCAGCGAACTCGACGCCGATCTCCTTGCCCCGCAGGCAGGCCAGCGCCTCGACAGATTCCGGCGCTCTAATATGGGGCGACGGGCGGGCTTGAGTCACATAGGCGGCCAACGCCTCCTGCTTACGATCCAGATGCTCGCTGATATCAATGAAGAGTTCAGGCCGCGGAATCGCCTCTTTCCACCACATGATCTTGGGTGACTCGTAGACCGCGATATTCGGCACCAACCACTTACCGAAAACCGGTGAGATCGGCCGCAACGCGGCAAGAGCCGTGTCGAACGTCACTACGTGGTCTTGGTCATAGTCGGCGCCCGACGGGATCAGAACAAGTTCTGGTTCAAACTGATTCAGTTCCTTTTCGAATCGATCGACAACGTCTCGCTTTGGGACCGTGTCCAGCTTTTCGATCAGGTCCTGATCCGGATAAAGAATATCCCACTCGAAGTTGAGAAGCTTGGCCACATCGTTGATTTCGTCAACGCGCTGATCAAAACTCGTGCCTCCCTCCAGCCCGTAGTGATGAAAACCATCGACGGACATGAACAGGGTGCGGATCGACGCGCCATAATCGGCCAGTCGAGCCATGAGCCCGCCGCAACCGAGGGCCTCGTCATCGGCGTGAGGCGCGATGACGAGCACCCGGTTGCAAAGGTTTAGATCAAGCACCGCTGGCGGCCTGGCGGGCCTCGACGATCGGACGGTAGTACTCGATCGTCTCCAGGATCAGATCCCGAAGGTCGACGCTGGGCTTCCAGCCGACCGCCGGAGCGTTGGCCAAGACCGGAGTCTTTTCGAAGGACTCGGCTTCCTCGTAGAGATCACCGTGAATCTTCTTAGCATCGGCGTAGACAACCTCGGAATCAGATTCGGTCATCTCCTTAACCAGATCAGCCAAACCTCGAACCGTGATGTTGTTGTCCGGGTTGCCGATGTTGTAAATCATCTTGCCGCTCTCGAGGGCATCGTCCATGTGCTCGATGATGAAACGGGTCAAGTCACTGACCGACAGGAACGCCCTCAGCTGCTCGCCGGTGGCGAAGACCGTGATGTCGTCGCCAACCAGAGCCTGCTGAACGAAGGTGGGAACAACGAATCCACCCATCTCGGACTGGCGGGGGCCGGTCACGTTGAACGGCCGGATCACGATAGCTCGCAAGCCGCGGTGCATTGAGTTGGCCACGATGGCCTCGGTGAGGCATTTGGCAATGGCGTACTCGATGCGCACTGAATACTCGACCGGCACCTGAATAGTGTCGGTTTCGGCCAGCTCGCCCGAGCGACCGTAAACCTCAGCCGACGAGAAGTCGACCATCGGAACGTCGTGCTCGATGCACTGCTCAACCACAAGCTGGCAGGCTCGAACAATGTCATGACCGAGGCGACCGGCAAAGCGGAGAATGCCGGCAGGACCGACGAGTGACGCGGCATGGACCACACGGTCGGCGCCGGCAACATCGCCGCCACCTTCGAAATAGTCCTGCACGCTCATTTTGAGCACGGTGCAATCTGGATTGTTGTCGTATGGCGCGGTCGGAATGACCGAGCTGACCATCGAATCGATGATCACTACTTTCTTGCCGGCTTCGAGGTACGCGTCAGCAACGAAGGATCCGATAAATCCCAGTCCGCCTGTAACGACGACCGCGCCCGAAGTATCCACCTGACGAGGGTCCTGCAGTTCCATTTTGCTCCCTATCCAAAGAGTCTTTGATGTAAGGACTCGTCGCTATCGACAAGCCGCCCGTTTGGGGCTAGCGGCGCCTACCTCGATGCCTTACGGCCTGAACGCTAGCCCTTACCGTCAACGATAGCCATGCACCATCACGCATCGAGATAGAGCAGGTAGGCAGATTCTCCCGAGCACCCAGGGTCAAATTCCGCAGATGCGCGCCAAAATACGTCTTGCACACAGCAGAACTACGGCGTCGTGTGGCCTAAACCAGGCGTTCAGCCAGCCAGTCAACTACCTCGGCAATTGGAAGGCGAACCTGCTCCATTGAGTCACGTTCACGAACAGTGACCGCTTTGTCTTCCAGCGAATCAAAGTCGAAGGTGATGCAGTACGGCGTGCCGATTTCATCTTGGCGTCGATACCGACGTCCAATAGCCTGCGTCTCGTCGTAGTCCGTCATCCAGTGGGGCTGGATGGTGGCCAGGAGTTCCTTGGCCGGCTCGGCCAGCTCGGGCTTCTTCGACAACGGCAGCACGGCGACTTTGTACGGGGCGATCCGGTGGTGCAGGCGCAACACCGTTCGGGTGTCGTCGTTCACCTGCTCTTCGTCGTAGGCAGCCATTAAGAAGGCCATCATGGTTCGGGTAGCCCCGGCAGCAGGTTCGATAACGTGCGGCACGTAACGCTCGTTGTTGGCCTGATCGAAGTACTCGAGGCGCTGGCCGGAGTGCTCGGCATGTTGATCAAGGTCGTAGGAACCCCGATTAGCGATTCCTTCGAGCTCGTCCCAACCCCACGGGAACATGAACTCGACGTCGCTGGTGCCGGACGAGTAGTGGCTCAACTCGTCGGAGTCATGAGGTCGAAGACGTAGCTGATCTTCAGCGATGCCATGGTCGATGTACCACTGGAACCGCTCTCGACACCAGTACTCGTACCACTGTTCCGACTCAGCCGGAGGCACGAAGAACTCCATCTCCATCTGTTCGAATTCCCGTGTGCGGAAAACGAAATTGCCCGGCGTTATCTCGTTGCGGAAGCTCTTTCCGATCTGGGCGATCCCGAACGGCGGGCGCTTCCTGGAGGTGTTCAGCACATTAGCGAAGTTGATGAACATGCCCTGGGCCGTTTCCGGTCGCAGGTAGGCCACCGCACCCTCGTCGGCTACCGGGCCGGCCTGGGTCTTGAACATGAGATTGAACTGGCGCGGCTCAGTGAACTGCCCCGACATCCCACATGACGGGCACGTCTCAGGATCGTCAAGCTTGTCCTGGCGATGACGGGTTCCGCAATTGCGACAATCGACCAGTGGATCAGTGAAGTTGGCCAGATGCCCTGACGCGGTCCACACCGCAGGCGGGGAAAGGATCGAAGCGTCGAGGCCGACGACGTCAGACCGCAACTGCACCATCGATCGCCACCAAGCGTCCTTGACATTTCGCAACATCAGCACGCCGACAGGACCGTAGTCATAGGTGGAACGGAAACCGCCATAGATCTCGGCCGAGGGAAACACGATCCCTCGCCGCTTGCTCAAGTTGACGATCTTGTCGAAAAGCGATGGTTCTGCTGCTGACATACCAGCAGCGTAACCGAGTAAACAAGCAACAGATTCGATAATGCGGACATCAAATTCGAATAGCTGACCGATGCCACCAAACGGCTCGATTGCGCCCCTCAGGACCCCGTCGACATCGTCCCCGGTCGGAGTGCGCATAATCAACGACGATCGGCCGATAGACCCACATGGCGATCAAGGTCAGTGGCCCCGCGGCCCATCAACGAACTGGAGACCCAACCACCACGTTCCTAGCAAGGCGAGTGCTGGCTGGGCTGGTCGACTTGGGCCTGGCTTCTGTGCCGGTGGCGCTTATCATCGTTCGTAGCGGGCCCGGTGGCCTACTCGAGAAACTGGACTTTCTGCTACTTCTCGCCGCCTTCACCGGCATTGTGGTGGTCGGTTTGATCGTCCCGACGCTGACCGGCGGGAGGACTCCCGGAAAGTTGTTGTTCGGCCTCTCGCTATCGCTGGAGGGCGGAGGACGCCCGTCGATTCGCCATCATGCCCTCCGCACAGCGGCGGCCATCGCCGATCTCATGCCTGGCGTCGTACCGGGATTGACCGGCTTTGCCGTCGCAGCCAGCAGCCCTCGCCGACAGCGTTTAGGGGACCGCTTGGCCGGGACCACCGTTATCGACCTGACCAATCCGCCATCCGAGACGAACACGAATATTCATCTAAACCAGGAGTTGGAGTTGGCCGACAACGCAAACATACGGCCTGTGTTCTCGCTTCCAGAGCCGTCTAGTGAGGTGTTCAACATGAGCAGTGCCGACGACAATGCCGATCAGTCCATTGATCAAGACATCGAGATCTTTGACCAAGCCCTCGAGACCGACGACCCCTCCGACGAAGCGGACGATTCGGACGATGTCGACTGGGTTGACGGTACTGTTTCGACCTTTACCGTGGCTGAGGTCGTCGAGGAAGACGTGGAGGAACATGCTGAACCGGTGGAAGAAGTTCCCACCGACGAAAGTATTGATTTCGACACCGTCGACGAACCCGCCGACGAAGCCGAAGACGCCGTGGCCATCATTGAGCCCGAGGTCGCGGCCGCCGAACCCAAAGACCCTGCGGCGATCGTCGAACCAGCCGACACCCACAAGAGCCGCCTAGTGGCGACGTCGAAGACCGAAATCGAGTCGGCCAGTACCACCTATCCACTTCCGAGTCACCGTCAAACGTCAAGTGGCATCAACGAGGTCATCTCCACCGAGGCCGCGGTGGGCGAAATCGAAGACGCGGAAGAGCTTCGGACCACCGGCCCCGGAGTCACCGAAACACCGGCCGTCGAAGCTGACGGCGCCGCAAATGCGGATGAGGAAGCAGCGAAGCCTCAAGTAGAAATAGCCGAACAGCAAGAAGCAGAACAAGCAAAGGCAGAAGAACCCGAGGACGACCTCGTCGCACAAGCCGACGAGGTGGTGCACTCAGGCGAGGATCCCACAGCACCGGTCTGGAGCGAGGACTGGAACGCCTGGATCTGTTGGAATGACGGCGAGCAGGCGTGGCTTCGCTACGACAGCGCAATCGGCGAATGGCTCAGCATGGAGGCCGAGACAGCCGAACGCTAGCTGCCCCGATGCACACGACGGCAACCAGCTACCGGCATCTGTTGTTACGCCTGAAGGTGTTGGTACAGGACCGAGGACGTCTTTAGTCGGCGTTCGAGATACTGCTCGACCATTCGTCCAGCCAAGCTTTCAACGTCGTGTTGGACTGCTACCGGTGTGTCGTCGAGGACCTCTCTAACCCGACCGTCGGCCAACGAGCGAAAGACATCGAGAACACTTTCGGTCAGCCGTTCTCCGGTTGCCGGGCATGTCCGGCAGATCACGCCCCCCTCAGTCAGATTGACGCTGGCTATCCCATCAGTCGACCCACAGCGAACACATCGGTCGAATGAGGGTTGGACACCCTCCAACGCCAGCAGTCGCATCGTGAACGCCGGCACTATCATCGGGTTCGGGCGACGGCCGAGTTCACGGATCGCGCCGGTGAGCAGCTTGAACAAGGCCGGGTTCGACTCCCCTTCGACCGTTACCGAGTCGATGATCTCAAGCAGAACGGTGAGGCGGCCGTAGTGAGCCAAGTCGGTCCTCGCCTCAGGAGGCGCTTCGGTCCGGTGCACCTGGGTGACTGTGTCCAGGTTGCGACCTTCGTAAAGCTGAATTTGGATGACCGTCCCCGGCTCAAGGCGTGAACCGAACTTGCTCTTCGTTCGCCTAACGCCTTTCGCCACGGCGCGAACCTTGCCGCGGCCACGTGCCAGCAGGACGACTATTCGGTCGGCCTCTCCGAGTTTGTGGGTGCGAAGAACCACTGCATCGTCTCGGTAGAGCGCCACTATCGACCCGCCATCTGGGACCTATGCCGTACGAGGAACGTCGACCTCACCGACCGAGCCGGGAATGGCCAACCCACCAAAACGTCGCTCCCGTGTTTGAAACTCGGAGACAGCGTTGAACAAGGTGTGGCGACTGAAGTCCGGCCAGTAGGTATCGGTGAAGATCATTTCGGCATAGGCCGACTGCCAGATTAAGAAGTTCGATGTTCGATACTCGCCGGACGTGCGAATCCACAGATCGACTTCAGGCATTTCCGGGTCGTACAGATGCTTTTCGATCATGGCCTCGTCAACCGCACCCGGATTCGATTCGGTTTCAAGAAGCTTCTTGACGGCATCAACCAACTCGGCGCGACCCCCGTAGTTGAACGCCACAGTCAGCGTGAGACGACGATTGTCCGCTGTGAGCGCCGAGCTTTGATCCATGTGACGGAGCAGGCGCTTAGGGACCTTCCAGTCCCGACGGCCGATAAACCGTATTCTGACGCCTTTCTCGTTGAGCTCATCTCGGCGGCGGACCAGCAGATCCTCGTTGAACCTCATCAAGAACCGAACTTCATCGGAGGGTCGTCGCCAGTTCTCGGTAGAGAAGGCATAGACGGTCAACCATCCAACACCAAGCTCAAGAGCGCCGTCGACCGCCTCCATCAAGGCGTTCTCGCCAGCGGCGTGTCCATCAGTGCGCTTGAGGCCGCGCTGTTGGGCCCACCGTCCGTTCCCATCCATCACGCAAGCTACGTGACGAGGGATCGGCAGATCGTTCCGGACAGGTTCGCTCATTAGTTCAAAGTTAGCCGCTCAAAGCGCTCGATTGGCGCCTGGCACCCAAGCTTCGGCTGCTCCACGTCGTAATCCCTCGTCGTGGGCACATCCCCGACGCGAGCTGCTACTCGCCGCCCCCGGCTTCAGTGGTGGATGTTGTGGCCTCGGTCGTAGTCGTCGTGGCCTCAGTCGTTGGCGTCGACACAGACGTGGAGGTCGACGGCTCAGTGGTGGATGTCACCACGCTCGTTGTTGTGGAGGCAGTCGTCCTTGTCGTGGAAGTGGTCGTTCGACCTCGACTGGGCGGCGTCTTCTTTGTTGTTGTCGTCGCCTCGGTCGTAGTGGTCGTGGTTGCCGGCGGCCTAGCGGTAGTTGGTCGCCGTGCCGTGGTGGTCGAAGTCGACGTGGACGTGGACTTGGACGACTCAGCCACGGTCGATGTAGAACGCGGGGCGGTAGTGGTCGGCTGCTTTGTCGTTGGACTGTTCTGCGAGGTCGTAGGTTCGCTGGCTGGCGTGGCCGTAGAAGTGGTGACGTCTGCAGTAGAGGCTCGCTGCACCCGGCGGGCCGGAGCAGCAGGCTCATCGTCGTCGCCCCCGCTTCCCGTAGTGATCTCTAGATCGGCGGCCTCGCCGGTCAGCGCCGACCGCAAATCACCAAGTGCGTCGGGCGGCTCGGTCTGTAGCTCTGCTTCGGGCAGCGTCGCTCCACTGCGCACCACCTGCGCCGCGGTGTTTTGACCACCCCGACCAAGTACCTCATCGAAGAAACCGACCGAATAAGACGCCGCGCTGACGGCAACAACGGCCACAGCGGCCACAGACTTCCAAAAGCCGGGTCGGTCGGTCAGGTCGCCGACGACATCAAGAGCCGTCTGGGGGCGACGCCGTTCGCCCGGACTTCTAACACTCCTCGACGGCAGAGCGGGCACATCCCAGCTGCCTTGCACGACAGCTGAGTGCTGCAAGTTGGTCGGCGCATCAGGATGCCAGGCGGGAGAGTTTGATGGTTCATCCCAGAACGAGCCGGCAATGGCATCATTCTCTTGGGTGTCATCTTGCCCCTCATAGTCATCCGATGAGTAGAGGGTCGAGCCGGCGAGATCGCCTGGGTGTCGCTGGCTGGGAGGAGCGAACTCAAAACCGGGCTCAGGCTCGCGGTCCACCGCGCCGGCCCCTGTGTCGACGACTGTAGAGCGTTCAACGATAACCAAACCGACGTCTGCCGGATTGATATCGGTTTCCTCGGGTGCGTCGAGGCCCTCTCCGAGAATCGATTTGGTTTCTTCGACACGTTCCTCCGACGCATCAACAGCGTCAGGCAGGACAAAAGTCGACGTGTCAACCGGCAGCAAGTCGGCCTCGAGGTCGCCTTCGTGCGGGTCAGTCGGCCCAGCATCGACCGTCGCATCATGATCGTCGTCGCTCGACTCGAGCAAGTACCCCAACAGCGAAAACGTTCCCTCGTCAGGTTTCGGGGCATCAGCATCGTCGCCAGGGGCTACGTCAGTGGCCGTGCCAGTGGCGATTGGAGCCGTGGTCGTCCCCGTTTCACGTTCCACCTCGACGGATTCGGGCTCGGATCTGTCCGCTCCAGGAAGATCGTCAGCGCTCAAACGAGTTTCGTCGACGCGGTCAGGCTGCCCATCTTCGGACGAGCGGACAGGCGATTTTTCAAGCAGTTCGGCGAACGCGTCGTCGATATCGGCTGAGTCTTGGTAATCGCCGACCTCGCTCCCCCACTCGCTGAGCGGGGTATTGCCGCTCTGCTCTCGCGACCGAGCCGGCTTGGCTCTATCGTTCATCGCTTCCCTTTGTTATCGCTAAGCGTTCCCGCGCATGACCTCGCCTAGACACAGGAATATAGTGTAAAGCTTCCCGGGCAGATGAGAGCCATGAGCAATACGCACCAGCAAGATCCAGCTACAGAGGTCGAACGGCTCCTAACCACAGTCACAGCGCACCTGCCGGGCGGTGGCGAGCTACGGCCCGGCCAGCTCCAGATGGCGGAAGCCGTCTGGCATACCGTTGGTGCCGACAATGCCACAGGCATAAGCGATAACGCCACAAGCGAGGTCGAAGACACCAACACCAACACCGACACCGACACCGTCGCCGACGAGTCAGAGTCAGACCTCGGCTCCGAAAGCCGCCAACTAGAAGTCAACCCACGGGCAGCGTCGGTCCTGTTAGTAGAGGCCGGTACAGGCACCGGAAAGTCCCTCGCCTACCTGGTTCCTCCGCTGAAAGCTGGCCTGAAGACGGTGGTTGCAACCGCCACCATTGCTCTTCAGGGTCAGCTGGTAGACAAAGACGTCCCGCTGGTCAACAAGGGACTGGGGCGTCAGCTGACAGCTGCCGTGCTCAAGGGAAGGGGTAATTACCTTTGCCGCCAGCAGCTAAACGAGTTGACCGAAACCAAGCGATCCGATCAGTTGAGCCTGCTCGGGGGTCGAAACCCCGATCGCTTGTTGCCGATTCTCGCCTGGGCTTCGGAAACCGAGACCGGAGACCGGGAAGAACTGGATGAGGCTCCCGCACACGACGTATGGCGGGCTGTAAGCGTCTCAGGCGACGAGTGCCCAGGAGCAACGCGATGCCCTTCGGGCGGTGAGTGCTACTCCGAAGCGGCGCGACAGCGGGCCATGGCCGCCGACGTGATCGTGACAAACCATCACTACTACGGCCTCCATCTGTCATCGGGAGGCGCCCTGCTGCCAGACCACGACGTCGTCATCTTCGACGAGGCCCATCAGCTCCCGGACACGCTGTCGGCCACTTGTGGCGTCGAGATAAGTGGTGGCAGGATGCGAGCAGCTGCAAGGCGTGTTCGGTCGCTCCTGACCGACGAAGAGTCCAGCGAAGCCCTCGACCGATCTGCGGGAGAGATGGACAACCTGCTTCGCTCAGAGGTCGGCAATCGAATTGTGGTCGACGCCGACCTACGACACGCCACCGACAGCGCTCGGCAGCGATGCATGTCGGTGATGAGCACGCTCCGTGAACTAGACGCCTCGGAAGGCTCCAACGTGGCCGCTCGAATTGAGCGACTACAACTGGCTTTGACCCGACTAGTCACCGACATCGACGAATTGCTGAGCACCACTGGTGGTAGAAACTCGTCAGGGGAACCGGGCGACAGCGTTCTGTGGGTTGATGGCAAGCCCGACGCTCCCGTCATGCGAAAAACCCCTTTGACCTACGACGGAGTACTGGCTGACACCTTGTGGCCTGAACACTCTGTCATTCTGACCAGCGCCACGCTGCCCGATGCCTTTGGAACTCAACTCGGCCTATCAAGCGGAGCCGGGACGCCAGTACGAGTCGAATCGCCGTTCGACTACGAGGCAAACGCAATGCTGTACTGCCCAACCGACCTGCCGAGTCCCCGCAGTCCTGAGTACCGCAAAGCATCCCAGGAGGAGATGATTGGGCTCATAACGGCCGCTGGAGGGAGAACGCTTGGGCTATTCACAAGCTTCTCAGCCATGGACGCCGCCGCCGAACGCCTCAGGGACACGCTCGATTTTCCCATCCTGGTTCAAGGCGAGGCATCAAAGGCCGCGTTGGTTGAAACGTTCAAGGCGGATCCATCTTCAGTCCTGTTGGCCACGATGTCGTTCTGGCAGGGGATCGACCTGCCTGGGGACACACTGACCTTGGTCACCATCGACCGAATCCCCTTCCCGAGGCCTGACGATCCAGTGACCCAGGCTCGACGGGACCTAGCCGGCGCCGCCGCCTTCCGCGTGGTTGACCTTCCTCGGGCTCAGACCCTGCTAGCCCAAGCAGCCGGCAGGTTGGTTCGGACAACGTCTGATCGCGGTGTTGTAGCTGTACTTGATCCGCGATTGGCCACCAACAAGTCCTACCGGTGGGATCTAATCGGAGCCATGCCTCCGTTCGCTCGAACAAAGGACCGTTCTCAAGTCACCGAGTTCCTCCGCCGTCTGCAGTCCGACGACTAGTCAGCGCCACCGTGCCGATTGGCCGATTGGCCGATGAAAGTCTCTCGCTTGTTCGGCCCGTAATAGCCAAGAAACACCGGTGTAACAAAGCACTTCTACTCTTTGAGCATGTCAGTTGAAACGCTGAACTGGCCCGCCGAGGATGAACGCAGACGAGCGCTGGCACAACGAGGTGTCCCTCGGCTTCTGCTGGTCGATCCAGATAGTTCACCACCGACGATCACCGACCATCTGGAAGACTGGATTAGACGTCCCTGCACCACCGCCGATCTTGAAGCCCGGACCGCTTGCCTGCAAGCTCGGTCGACGGCAACAACTATCGACGATGAGTCACCGGCTATTGATGAAGACGGAGTTCTACGGACCGACCAAGGGTGGCTGGCTCTGTCCGAAGTTGAGGTCAAGTTAATGGCCGAGTTGGTCGGGCGCTATGGCACCGTCGTCGACAGAGACTCTCTTCAAAACGCCGCCTGGCCCAATCAGCAGGTCAGTCGAAACTTGCTCGACGTTTACCTACACAAGCTGCGGCCTCGTGTCACGGCGGTCGGCCTGGAAATCAACACTGTCCGGAAACGGGGCTACCTCTTGGACAGAGTCGACCCTGCGGGCTACGACGTCTACGCCCCAAACCCGCCGACCGAGGCCCAAAGCGACCGGCTCACCGGTCAATGAAACCAGCCAATTCAGCCGTTAAGAAATCACTAACAAACTGCTGACATCTGCTTAACGCTTCATACACACCCGGGAAATCTACTCTCAGTACGTTCATGGCCAAGTTCCCTACTTAGCGGAGGAAAGACACAAAATGCTAGGCGAGATAGCGCTCGGCGCGCTGGCTGCTCAAGCAGCCGACATAGCGTCGCAGTACGACCGAACTGAACCAAGTGGTTTCATGAACATGGTCGTGCTCGACAACATTTTCATCTTCGTCGCTGCAGTACTGGTCCTCTTGATGCAGGTCGGCTTCGCTTTACTGGAAGCCGGACTCACCAGAGCCAAGAACGCAGCGAACATCATGATGAAGAACCTGATGGATGCCAGCCTCGGTATCGCCCTGTTCGCCGCCATTGGTTGGGGCATCGCCTATCCGGGCGACTTCAACGGTTGGATCGGTACCGCAGGACTCGGAATCGCCGGTCTCACCGACGGTTTCCTGGTCGACATCTCCCCCGAAGCGGTGGCAGATGACGGCTTTTACCCACTGGCGGTCCCGGTTGACTTCTTGTTCCAGGCGGCATTCGCGGCTGCGGCCGCAACCATCGTTTCCGGTGCTGTTGCCGGCCGGACCAAGTTCGTTGGCTACCTTGCCTACTCAGCGGTTATAACGGCCATCTTGTACCCGATCATCGTCAGCTGGAAGTGGGGCGGTGGTTGGCTTGACAGCTTGGGCTTCGTTGACTTCGCCGGTTCTGGCCTCGTCCACATGACCGGCGGCTTTGCCGCCCTGGCCGGAGCTATCGTGCTCGGGCCACGCGTCGGCAAGTACGGCGACGACGGCAAGCCTCGAGCCATGCCCGGCCATAGCATCCCCCTTGCCATCACAGGTGTCCTCATCCTGTTCATCGGCTGGTTCGGTTTCAACCCCGGGTCCCAGCTGCAAGCCGACATGGCAGTACCCCTGATCGCTGTGTACACCGCTCTGGCCGCTGCCACCGGTGGAATCGCAGGCATGGTCACGTCATGGATCCTCGGCGGCAAGCCGGATGTGTCGATGGCCGGCAACGGCTTGCTGGCCGGACTCGTCGCTATCTGCTCGGGAATCGGTGAAATGGACTGGATTGGCACCTGCGTGACCGGCCTGGTAGCTGGCTCACTGGTAGTCTTCACGGTCCTCACGGTGGAGCGACAAAAGATCGACGACCCTGTCGGTGCCTTCTCAGTACACGGCATGTGCGGTTTCTGGGGCCTCCTCGCCACCGGGCTGTTCGCCACAACAAGCCCCATCAATGGTGCGGAATCGGCAGCTGGTCTCTTCTACGGAGGCGGCGCAGGCCTTCTTATCGATCAGCTCATCGGCGGACTCGCAATCGCCGCAACAGTGTTCATCTCCGCCTTCGCCCTCTTCTCCGTTCTCAAGGCGGCCAGCATGCTGCGGGTCACCGAAGAGGAAGAGAAGATGGGACTCGACGTAGCCGAGCATGGCAGCACAGGCTACGGGCCCGACTTGATGACCGCTGTGGTCTAGTCGAACCTCGCTGACTATCAGCCAGGAACAGACTCCCAAAGGCCACAACGAAAGGACGCAGAGAAATGAAGCTACTAACAGCAGTAATCAAGCCTCACCGACTGGACGATGTGAAAGCCGCATTGGCTGCCGCCGGTGTCCAGGCCATGACCATCACCGAGGCGAAGGGTTTCGGGCGCCAAGGCGGCCACACCGAGACCTATCGTGGCGCCGAATACAAGATTGACTTCGTTCCGAAGATCAAGATTGAGATCGTGGTCGACGCCTCTCGAGCTGACGAAATTGTGACCATCCTCCGAGACGCCGCCCAGACCGGAGTGATCGGTGACGGCAAGATCTGGGTTACTCCAGTGGACACCATGGTGCGGATCCGCACCGGAGATGTTGGAGCTGAGGCCATCTAGTAACGGACATCTTCCCCTTCAGTCAACTAACGAGTTGACCTCAGCCTGACGGACGGACAACGAGGTCCCGACACCTGGCAGCACGATTGGGGGAGCGAATCGGTAAAGGACCTTCCGGATTGGTCAGTAACCGAGACGCTCGATCAGACTTCGATCGTGCTGCCAGTTCTTTTCCACCTGGACCAGCAGTTCCAAGTAGACACCGGACGGAAGCTGTTTGCGCACATTGCTTCCGACAGTTTTTAGCATCGAACCACTCTTGCCAATCACAATGCCCTTTTGAGACTCGCGCTCGACAAGAATCTCCACTTTGATTCGTGGCCACTCCCACTCCACCACTCTGGTGGCAATCGAGTGAGGGACCTCTTCCTTGGTGGCGTGAAGCAATTGCTCTCGAACCAACTCGGCAACGACGAAGGCCTCTGGCACATCGGTCACCACATCACTGGGATACCAGAGCGGACCGAGTGGCAGTCGTGACGCCAGATTAGCTACGAGCTCTTTGACGCCTCTCCCGGTCCAGGCCGACACCGGAAAGTACGCCGAGAAGTCAAGCGGAGCGGTGGCCGCAAGTTGTGCTAGCACCTTCTCCTTGGGAAGGCCGTCAATCTTGTTGACGATCACGATCGATCTGGCCGGATCGAGCGACTCGGCCAGAAAGGCGTCTCCGCGACCGAAGCCTGAACGTCCATCAATGACCAGGCAGGCGACGTCACAGTCACCGTAGGCGTCTCGCGCCGTCTCATTGAGTTTCACCCCCAACTCGGTCCGAGCCTTGGATATCCCCGGAGTATCGACAAAGACGAGTTGATGCTCGGTGGTCGTCAGCACCCCACGAATCTGATGCCGGGTCGTCTGAGCCTTGTTCGAGACAATGGTTACCTTCTCGTCAAGAATCTGATTAAGCAACGTCGACTTCCCGACGTTCGGGCGACCGAGGATGGCCACAAAGCCAGATCGGAACGTTTGGTCTGGTTCAGCCGGCATCGGCTCGGCGCCGCTCACGAATCGGCCTTTGCCGACTCGATCATCGCAGCCGCCCGAAGGGAGGAACGTGACACCCGTACTTTGGTTATTCGTCGACCTTGCACTCGTTCCACTTTCAGATGATGGCCATCGACTTCGCAGGTCTCCCCCACTGTCGGAACCCGGCCAAAGACGTCAAACACCAGGCCACCGACGGTGTCCCAGTCCCCCTCGGGCAGCTCGAGGCCGCCCAGATCGTTGACCTCATCGATCAGGATACGAGCATCAACCCGAAGTGAACCGCCGACCAGGCGCTCAACAAGCGGCTCCTCGACGTCATACTCATCGACGATCTCGCCGACCAGCTCTTCAATCAGATCTTCAAGAGTGACAAGACCGGCGATTCCGCCGTATTCGTCAACGGCAATAGCCATGTGATACGTCTCCTGCTGCATCTCCCTTAGGAGTTCTGCAACCTTTTTGGTCTCCGGGACAAATGGGGCCGAACGAAGAACCGAATCGATCGCCTGACCGGCCTGGCCGTCAAGCTCGGCCCGAATCAGATCCTTCACGTACGCCAGTCCAACAACGTCATCGATACTGTCGCCGACGACAGGCACGCGGGAGAAGCCAACAACTGAAGCCTTCTCAAGAACCTCTTCCACGGTTGAACCCGTCTCGACGGTCACCATGTCGGTGCGTGGAACCATGACCTCACGAACGATGGTGTCCCCGAATTCGATCACCGACTCAATCAAGTCGCGTTCGGTCTCGTCGATGACATCGTCCTCGACAGCAGCGTCGGCCAGCGCAATCAACTCTTCGGGAACGGCGAACGGCCCTTGACGCAGGCCTTTGCCCGGCATGACGATATTGGTCAAACCTATGAGCGCCCGGGCTAGGAGGCGGGTCGGAGCGAATCCAAGCAACGCACCCACCGGGCCGGCGAGCACTAGCGCGGTCCGATCCACGCTGAGAATCGACCATGTGCGGGGAAGTGCTTCGGTTGCCACGAACATAAAGAACAAGTTGGCGACGGTCATTACAGTCGACCACGGTTGGGTGAAGAACCTAAAGGCCAAGATGGCAGCCAGGGCTGAGGCGCTCAGTTGAAACAGCACCACTAGCAAGCGGAGCGGATTTCGCACCTCCTGCTCGGGCAGCGAAAGCAGGGCGCTGAGCCTGGTGGCCCGCCGAGTGTCGTGATCCGACAGTGAGTCCGCCCGGGCAACACTCGACCGGTCGAACGCTTCTTCCGCAGCAACCAAGACAGCGGCAAGCGCAGCCAGGAGAACCAGAGCGACTATGGCGACACCGTCGACGAACATAAAGTCCGCCGTCGTCATGACGTGAACTCCGGGTGGCGAAAGCCGTATCGCTGCATGTGTATTTGCTCGCGGCCTTGCATCTCAACTCGCTCTTCGTCGAGGTAGTGATCGTGGCCCAGCACGTGCAGTACGCCATGAATCACTAACAGCGCAAGCTCGGCTTCGACCGTCCCACAGTGTTCGGCAGCCTGGGACCGGGCGACGGAGACACAGATGACGACATCACCCAAGGCGACGGGAACGTTCCCCGGCGCAAGGCCGGCCAGATCCAGGCCGTCGAGGGGGAATGCCAGAACGTCGGTCGGCCCGTCTTTGCCCATGTGAGTCGAGTTCAGCTCGCTCATCTCATCGACTCCAACAAAGGTCAGGCCCAGCTCACCTCTGGTCACACCTTCCTCTGCCAACGTCTCAGCGGCGATGACCGACCACCGGTCGACGTCTAGGTTGACCTCGTCGCTGCGATCCGCGGCCGAGATCTCAACTGCAGTGTCGATCCCTCCTGGTTCAGTCATTGGCGATCAATGGGAAAGCCTCTTTGATCCGTAGCACCGCTCATGATCGATTTTGGTTGCGTGCATAGGCGTCAACAATGTCTTGGACGATGCGATGTCGCACCACATCAGACGAGGTCAGCCGCACAAAATCCAAATCGTCGATCTCGCCTAATATCGGCTCCAGGCCGTCCAGGCCGCTCTTTCCACCGGAAACGTCAACCTGAGTTGTGTCGCCGGTTATTACTGCCCTGGAGTTGAAGCCGATCCGGGTGAGAAACATCATCATCTGTTGGGGCGTGGTGTTCTGAGCCTCATCAAGAATGATGAAGCTGTCATTCAGTGTCCTCCCTCGCATGAAGGCAAGGGGAGCTACTTCGACGACGTTTCGTTCGAACAGCTTGCTCATCTGATCGGCGCCAACCATGTCGTGTAAGGCGTCGTAGAGAGGCCGGAGATAAGGGTCTACTTTGTCCATCAGGTCACCGGGCAGGTACCCAAGGCGCTCCCCCGCTTCCACCGCTGGGCGGGTAAGCAAAATGCGCTCCACCTGCTTGTCCTGCAAGGCGGCTACGGCCGAAGCGACAGCCAACCAACTCTTGCCGGTACCGGCCGGGCCGATCCCGAAGGTAACGAGGTTTCGACGGATGGCATCGACGTACTGCTTCTGCCCCGCTGTCTTTGGCTTCACCGGTTTGCCTCTGTAGGTGGTCAAGACCCGGTCGGTCAGAACCTTTGAGGGACGCTCGTTGCGGGTGATCATGTCGATGGAGCGTTTGACCACTGAGGACTCGATGGAGCCACCCTTTTGCAGTAGCTCAATCAGTTCGGCGATAACGTCTGTCGCCGCCGAAGCATCCTCTCCGTTGACGGTTATCTCATTGCCACGAACGTGGATATCCACGTCATAACTGTCTTCGATGACCCGAAGATTTTCGTCCCTCTGACCCAGGAGACCGGCCATCAGGCCATTGTCGGGCACTTCGATTTTCAACGGTGGATTCATGCAGTCCTTGCCATCATGGGGAACCCAAAAAGTATAGTTCTGGTTGCGTCGGCGCCAGTCGTTGCCGCATTGTCATAGGCAGCTGTCAAATGCGGGTGTCTAACGCAGTGTCACAGGCTACGTGAAGCTTCTTGACGCCGGGAAGAATTTCTAGTCGTTGACGTGGACAAGCTTTAGATCACGGAGGCGACCGACGGCAACTTCGATCTCGACTCCCAAAATGCAGGCCACGGCTCGCAGATCATCCTGACGAACGGTCAGGACCCGCCCGTTGAAGTCACCCCTCTGGACTTGAATCATGTCGAGGTACCGGCGCAGCATCTCGCCTTCCGGCGCCGGCACTTCCTTAACCGCTTCAAGTTGAATGGTCACTCCGTTAAGCATCGGCGTGTCGGCGGTCAGATCGACGACATCCGGCTTCGATGACGTCGTTCGAGGAAGGAGCTGATCGACAGGAACGCTGTAATAGCCGGCCAGCCGATGAAGGCGCGCAACCGATATCGCCCGCTCGCCTCGTTCGTAGGCGCCAAGAACAGAAGCCTTAAACTCATGCGACGACAACGCCTCCACGTCCTGAAGCGACAGGCGCTTTTGGCGGCGAATGGACCGAAG
Organism: uncultured Acidimicrobiales bacterium; assembly: GCA_938002965.1. GTDB lineage: Bacteria > Actinomycetota > Acidimicrobiia > Acidimicrobiales > SZUA-35 > JAHELU01. Next base: position 119,565 of record CALKZY010000015.1, read on the forward strand.
CCGCTCGCCTACCCGGCAACCGTACTGAACGGCCGCCTCATCGAGCTCGGCAGTGTGTTCGGCCTCGTCGCGTGAGCCGGACGGCTCGGAGGGAGAAGCATGTTCATTACTCACTTCTCAACTCTCCTTTCACCGACGGCGGTAGAGGTCAACCCCTAGCGGTACTGCGGGCCACTAAACAGCGGCTCTCCAAAAGCTACCCGCCACTCTACGCAACTTCAACCACAGTTAGTGTCGGCCTGACTACGATCCGTCGGACACACCCGACTGGCTGTCGTCGAACCGTGAACGCATGAGCGCCGCTCCTACGATGGCCGCCGTTTCCGACCTCAAGATGTGTCCGGGAAGACCAACTCGGTAGTGATTTTCCAGTTCGGCAGGGTCGAACCCACCTTCCGGCCCCACCACCAAACACGCAGGAGGAGGGTCGATCACGCCCAGCGGTGATCCACCTGGCTCGGCCATCGCCACCGCACTCTGGCCCTCCACGAAGGCGCTCAAACCACTCATGGCCAGTATTTCGGGCAGGTGGGTGCGTCGAGACTGCATCGCCGCCTCCTTGGCAATTCGTCGATGACGCACAACGTTCTTCGTTGCTCGTTCGCCATCCCAGCGGACGACCGAGCGGCTGGTGTGCACCGGGGCGATCCGGTCGATACCCAATTCAGTGGCTTTCTGAACGATGAGGTCACTTCGATCACCCTTCACCGGAGCGAACGCCAGCGTTAGACGAACTACCGGTTCAGGTTCAACCTTGATCGTTTCGTCTTCGAGCTCGAGTTCGAGTTCGCCGTGCTCGCCCAGTCGAACCCATCGCCAGCGACCGTGACCATCGCCTACCGCAAGCCTGGCACCGGGGCGTACACGCAGAGACTTAGTGACGTGTCTCGCATCGTCGTCGGACAACACAGGCCCATGCAGATCATCGACAAAAACCAGCGGGTGTTTTCGAAGCTCGTGGATTGAACCGTGCGACATCGCCGGTGAGGAGATCTAGTTGCCGAACTTTGACTTCAGCCGGTCTAACATGCCGTCAGCCGGCTCATCAACCGGTTCACCTCGGGACTCGGCGAGCTGCCGCAGCAGAGCGTCCTGGTCGGGCGTCAGATCGGTTGGCGTGTCCACCACGAGGGCGAGCACCAAATCGCCTCGCGACCTGCCACGCAGCTTCGGCACGCCGCGATCTCGAAACCTGAAGGCCGTTCCGGTTTGCGAGCCGGGCGGAACGGTGACTTCCACCTCGCCGTCAATGGCGGCAAATACGATCTTGGCACCCAAGGCCGCCTGGCTCATCGGAACATGCAGCTCAGCCAAAATGTTGTCGCCGTTGCGTTGGTACGTCGGATGAGGTTCAACCTGTACCAACACGTAAAGATCCCCGGCGCCGGCGCCACGACGTCCGACGGCTCCTCGTCCACTGAGACGGAGAGTTGCGCCGTCATCCACTCCAGGGGGAATATCGACCACGTAGGTCTGCTCTTCGACCCGGCGACCCTCACCGGAGCAGTCCTGGCAGGGGTCGGAAATGGTGACGCCCTCGCCGGAACAACGAGCACAAGTTGTGGTCGTCACCATCTGGCCCAGGATCGACTGTCGAACCTGACGAACCTGGCCGGTACCACCGCACTGGTCGCAGCGAAGGGCGTGCGATCCGGGTGCTGCCCCGGTCGCCTCACAGGTATCGCAAGCCACCGCGGTGCGGACCGAGACCTCTTTGGCTACGCCGTTCACGACGTCTTCCAATGAGAGCTGCGTCACAACCTCAAGGTCAGCGCCACGCTGAGGACCAGCCTCCGAACGGGAACCTGCATTGAAGAACGCGTCGAAGAGATCACCCAGACCGGACGCGGCGAACGGGTCGCCACCTCCTCCCATTCGGTTGGCGCTGGTCCCGAAACGGTCAAAGCGAGCCCGCTTTTCGGCGTCACTGAGCACTTCGTAGGCCTCGGCGACCTGCTTGAACCGTGATTCGGCTTCAGCGTCGCCTGGGTTGGCGTCGGGATGCAGCTCTCTAGCGAGCTTGCGATAAGCCCGCTTGATGTCGTCTTGAGTTGCTGAGCGTTCTACGCCGAGAATTTGGTAGTAGTCCATGAGAAATCCAGCCGAAGGAACAGCTGTCGTTGCTTATCCGTCACTCAGCCGTCGCCCGAGCTGGTTGCTCACTGCGGCCACTGCGGACATGGCTTGCGGATAGTTCATTCTGGTCGGTCCCAGGACGGCGATCGAGCCTGCGTGCTCGCCGTCGATCTTGTATGGGGATACCACCAAGCTACACTCCGACAGCGGTTCCACCCCGGTTTCGGTACCAATGGCAACCGACAATCCGCGCTCCATGACATCGGCCAGGAGACTGACCACGACCAGCTGCTGCTCAAGAATCGTCAGTACCTGACCCACGGAGTCGACGGCCTCGAAGGCATTGGCCACCTTGGAGGCGCCCTCGACGTACACCCGCTCGCCGTCGTGTGGCTGATCGAAGATGGCGTCAAAGAACTGACTGACCAGGGCATCGACAGCCCGGTGACCCGACGGTGGAGCCGGCCGGGCTTCGGCCACCGTGAAACTGACGGCGGCCTCATTCAGCACCGCACTGGCTTGTGTCACTACTCGGTCGTCAATGTCAGCATCGAAGTCAAACGTGTGTTTCATGACCTGCCCGTTGGACAGCACCGTCACCGACATGACGACTCGTTCGGCCAGCGACACCAGTTGCACCGAGCGCACGGTGGCCGCCTCCCCGGTGTCATCAACGACGACGGCGGCGTAGTCGGTGAGACTGGTCAACAGGCTCGCCGTGTCCTGCATTACCTGTTCGATCTCGCCTCTCAGATCGGTGAAGAAGTGGGCGATAGTCCGCCCATCTGCCCGGGCCTCAGCACCGGCCAGCAGACTGGCGTCCAGGCTGTCCACGAAGAACCGGTAGCCCTTCTCGGTCGGGATTCGCCCCGCGCTGGTGTGCGGTTGGGTTAGGTAGCCTTCGGTCTCCAACACAGCCATGTCGTTGCGAACAGTGGCCGGGGATACTTTCAGGCCGGCCGCCTTGGCCGCCGCGCTTGACCCGACCGGCTGAGCTGTTTCGGTGTATCGCTCGATGACGGCCCGAAGAATCGAGGCTTTGCGGTCATCAATCACGACAGCCGACTTCCGTCTTGCGGTGTCGGGGCTGTGCTGCGGGTGCGTACATGATCACGATCAGTCTATCGACGTCAACCTTGGGGACCGAAGCCGACGGCGTTACCTCAGCTGTCAAACAGGAACACAAGCTAGTCGTCGAGCCGAAGCACCTGGATGAAGGTGTCCGGCGGAATCTCCACCCGACCAATGCTCTTCATCTTCCGCTTGCCTTCCTTCTGCTTCTTCAACAGCTTGTTTTTTCGGGTGACGTCGCCGCCGTAGAGCTTTTCGGTGACGTCCTTGCGGAACGCCTTCACCGTCTCGCGGGCGATGATACGTCCGCCAATGGCGGCCTGGATCGGAACCTCGAATTGCTGGCGAGGGATTATGGCCTTGAGCTTCTCGGCTGTCTTCCGACCGTATTCGTATGAGCTGTCGCGGTGCACAATCGTGGAGAACGCATCGACCTGCTCGCCGTTGAACAAGATATCCACCCGGACCAGATCCCCTGGTTCATAGCCTTCGGCCTCGTAGTCGAGACTGGCATAGCCTTGGCTTCGGCTCTTCAACTGGTCGAAGAAGTCAACGACGACCTCAGCCAGCGGCATGCGGTACACCAGCTCCAGGCGCTCGGGTGACAGGTACTCCATCTTCTCCATACGGCCGCGGCGGGACTGGCAAAGCTCCATCATCGTGCCCGTGTAGTCGGATGGGACAATCATGGACGCCCGAAGGTACGGTTCTTCAATCTTTTGGAAGTCGCCGGAGGCTGGAAGCAACGAGGGGTTGTCAATGACCATTTCCTCACCGTTGTTCAATGTCACCTGATACTTCACTGAAGGTGACGTCGCGATCAAGTTCAGATCGAATTCTCGCTGAAGTCGCTCTCTAACAATTTCCATGTGTAGTAGACCGAGGAACCCACACCGGAAGCCGAAACCTAGAGCACCGGAGGTCTCCGGTTCGAACGTGAAACTTCCGTCATCTAGGCGGAGTTTGTCGAGTGACTCCCGGAAGTTCTCATAGTCGTCGGCATCGATCGGATACAACCCACAGAAAACCATAGGTTGAGGTTCTCGGTATCCAGGTAGGACCTCGGTGGCGGGAGTGTTTGCCGACGTGATCGTCTCTCCGGAGCGTGCCTCGCGAACATCCTTGATCCCGGCGATGAGGTAGCCGACTTCGCCGGGGCCAAGGGACTCGACAGGAGTGTTGTCTGGCGTCCTGGCCCCGATCTCGTCTGCCTCATGCACGGCGCCAGCTTGCATGAACCGCAATTTCTCGCCCGGTTTCATCCGGCCGTTAACCACCCGAACGCTAGACACGACGCCACGGTAGGTATCGAAGTGGCTGTCGAAGATTAGAGCTTGCAGCGGCTCGACCTCGGAACCGGTTGGCGGCGGCACGCGCTCGATGATGGCGTCGAGCAAGTCTTCCACGCCCATGCCCGTCTTAGCCGAAATCCTCAGAACCTCTTCGGCCGGCATGCCGATGACCTGCTCCATCTCCTGGGCGTAGCGATCGGGATCGGCGGCCGGAAGATCCAACTTGTTGAGCACAGGAACGATTTCCAGATCGTTCTCGATAGCCAGATAGGTGTTGGCCAGCGTCTGGGCTTCGATGCCTTGAGCAGCGTCGACGACCAAGACGACGCCTTCGCAGGCCACCAGAGAACGGCTGACCTCGTAACCGAAGTCGACGTGACCAGGCGTGTCAATGAGGTTGATGACGTGGTTCTTCCACTCCAGCTTCACGCTCTGAAGCTTGATGGTGATGCCTCGCTCACGCTCCAGATCCATCGAGTCGAGATACTGGTCGCGCATCTCACGCGCTTCAACCGCCCCACAGATCTCCAGCAGCCGGTCGGCCAGGGTCGATTTGCCGTGATCGATGTGAGCGATGATGGCAATGTTTCGGATCTTCGAAATCGGGACAGCAGTCATGACTTCTTCAAACGCTAGCGTGCGCCACGTTGGGCTGAACACCAGCGCCGCTATGATTATCTAGTCCCAGACAGGGTCTCTCAGACATAGGATTTGTTCGTGGCCAACATCAAGAGCCAAATCAAGCGAAATCGCCAGAACGAGAAACGTCGCATTCGTAACCGCGCCGTCCGATCTGAGCTTATCACCCGCGAGAAAGCCGCTATTGCGGCTGCCGGTACCGACAATGAGGCCGAGGCCCTACGTCAAACCATCAAGCGGATCGACCGAGCTGCCACCAAGGGTGTGATTCACAAGAACGCAGCGGCTCGTCGCAAGAGCCGCCTCGTCGCACGGGTGCGCACCGCAGCCGAAGGCTAGTCGCAGCCTCTCACAAGCCAGCTTTCCGCCTCAGGCGCTTAGTCGCGCCAACCGGGCTACCAAGACTTCTATCACGGCATCGCCGGGGACAGCCGACCCCCCGCGGGTGTCAACATCAGCCTGTGCCAGCAGCTCGACCGCTCGACCGAGCCGGTCCACTCCTAGTCGTCTGCTGAGGTCTAGGGCCTTCTTGGCCGGGAACGTTGACCCCTTGATGCCAAGCACCACGGCAGCGTCCTTCTCACTCGACACGCCGGCCCCCTCCAGTTTGAGTGCCCGCTGATAGTGGGAATGAAGAGTGGCCAAGGTCTGAAGAGGATGTCGGCGCCCGCCGTGTTGCATTCTGGCCAGCCGCTCTAGGGCCGCACCGATATCGCCTTTGTCGATGGCATCAGTCAGTTCCCAAGGGGGAACATCAGCGCCGACGCCTAGAAACGGTTGAACGTCCGAAGTGCTTAGCGAGGCGTCATCACCAAAGGTTGATACCAGCAGATCCATCAGGGAGGCCACCTGGCCGAGTTCGTCGCCGACGTTGTTGGCGATGGCCTTCTTGGCCGAAGCGTCGAGCCTGACCGGAGCGGCCGACAACATCTCATCCAATGCCTTCTTGCGACCACGGCCGCCGGGGGTCGAGCCGACCAGTTCGGCTCCGATTCCACTAAGCGCTTCGGAGAGAACTTTGGGGACCGCCGCCAGTCGACCTGCCGAAGATCCGTGCTCCCAGACCAGGACAAGATCGGTGGTTTCCGGCATCACTTCCAGCAGCGACACCAGCGGGCCAACGGCCGCCTTGGTCCCGAACAGGCCGAGGTTGCGCCCGATGACAACCCGGCGCTCGGTCAGGAACGGCAGAGTTTGGGCGGCGTTGATCAGAGGTCCCAGAGTCAGATCACCGGTTTCGCCATATGAAGGTTCGGTCACCTCTTCGACCATGAGGCCGCGATCGCCGTCACCCACCAACTCCCCCACGTAGCGCTGAAGAGTCTGCGACAGAAGAGCAGGGTTATCGCCCTTAATGAAAATGACAGCCACGACTTACCCCATCCCCGGAGCGGTGCTGGGCTCAGCCCGTATCTGCAACAGGTGGGCGATTACGTCGGCGGTGCGTCGAGCTGCCTTGGCGTCGTGGGCTCGCAGCACCCGACAACCCAACGAAATCCCCAAGGAGTGCGCCGCCATCGTCCCCGCTTCGATGTCGTGCCTGTCCGTCTCCAACAGCTCGAATAGAAAACGTTTGTTGGACGCCGAGAGCAGCAGTGGGTAGCCGAGGGACGCTAGCGGAGCCGAGCTGTGCAACAGCTCCCACGACATCATTTTGATCTTGCCCAGATCGAGCCCGGCATCGACGATGATCCTTTGCTTCGGAATACCGGCCGCCTCGGCCGAACCTGCCCGGTCGGTGAGAAAGTTGACGACATCAGCAACAAGGTCACTGTAGATGGGGTCGGGGTCGGGGACTCTGGGGGCTAGGCGAATGTGGGTGGCCACCACCGATGCACCAAGTTCGGCCGCCACTGGCAGGTAATCGGGATCGGCGAACCCGGAAATGTCGTTGCCCAACGACGCTCCCGCCTCAAGGCAAGAGCGCAGGACGGACGATCGCCACGTATCTATGGACAACGGAACATCGAAACGGGCGCTGAGGGCTTCAATAGCCGGGACCACCCGCTCCAGCTCCTGTTGTTCGGTGACCTCGTCACCTGGACCGGCCTTCACTCCCCCGACGTCGAGGAAGTCGGCGCCGTCCTCGACAAGCCGCTCAGCTTTACGGAGGAAGTCGTCGAACTCCCAGTACTGACCGTTGTCGTAGAAACTGTCGGGTGTCCGGTTGAGGATGCCCATTACCAGCGCCCGATAGCTGACATCGAAACGAGCCGAACCCAACTCAAGAATCACGTTCTCACCGTATCCAGTCGACGGTCGGAACAACTCGTCGGCTGACCGCCACATCCGGCTCGCAGATCTAGAGATCCGCCGATACGCAGCGAGACATCCTCAACGACCCTCGGGCGGTCCTGCTTGCCTCGAAGCCGAGATCAACCACGGCAAGACGCACCTGCTCAGCCGAGCTGTCAGACTCCATGACCAGGTCCGAGTCGAGGCAGGTTTCGCCGTCTCGATTGTAGATGGTGTAAGCATCGCCACTCCATTGGGTGGCCACCTCCAACGCATCGTCCGCCGCCATGGACCGTTCCAGCATCAGTTTCAGCACAAAGGCGCCGACTACACCACGCTGTAACAGTTCACCCTCTCCATCATCGGGTGGTCGTACCGGGGTTGGCCACTCGGCGGCGATATAGGCATCCACATCCAGAATCTGTTTCGACGAGACCGGAGGCCTACGAAACGACTCGTCGACCAGATCGAGCCCGCCTACTGCCTCCAAGCCAGAGGAAAAGGTGTATCCCTCGTCATAGGGAAACTCCAGAATCTGAAGAAAAGCATCAGGTACATCCGGGTGGCTCCAATCGACCGCAAATCGCTCGGCAGGCGCTCCGGCATCTTCCAACGTCCGCCGATAGGCAGAGGCCACCCGCTGAGCGTTCCCCTCCGACACTGCGGTGGCGAATCCGACGACTTCATCACCAGGTCGGAACGGCATTTGGGATAGCCGCTCCTGGTCAACTAGGTGTGTCAGTTCGTGGACCACGACCACGCTAGTCAACAGCGGATGGTCGTCGGTCTCAAAGAGTTGCACTGGACAGCAGGCGCCGCGAATCTGATCGATCCGGGCCTGCGCAGCGAGCAGTCTGTCGGCTCCAGGTTCTATGACTCCGACTACCGTCAACAAGCGCCACATTTCCGCGTCGGCAAAGAAGGCGGCGTCGAGTTCGAGCGAGCCGGGGTCGGTGGAGCTGTAGTCCACTACCGGTTCGTCGACGAAGGTCAAGCCGGTCTGTGTTTCGACGTACTGGGCCAGCGTTGCGATGTCGGTCTCGGCCTCGGGCTCGACGGCCACAGCAACTGACGTCGACGGCCTGTCGTTGGAGCCGATGGGCGCCAAGGATCGCTCCGGTGCCGCCGGAGCTTCACCGTCTTGCTGTGGACCACTGTTGCCCCAGGCGCAGGCGGACATCCCTAGCGAGAGAATCAGTATCACAGCGGAGGTCGGCACCGAACCCGACGTTGCCGCTGCAGCATTGGCACGACCGAACACGCCTCAAGTCTGCCATCTACGGTGCATCTCGCACCGTCGGCCCGAGCTGTTCGCCCCTTACCTTTGTTGGTAGGCCCTGATTAGGGTTAGGGCTGATCGTTCGACGCGGCGGGTAGGGCTTTGTGCCCCTGTCACGTTTGATGGCCTGGGGGGTGTTGCCGCCCGCTGTGTTCGAGCGTGGCTGACCTCTGACAGGAACATGCGCTTCGGGGCTGATTCGTAAGGTGGTTGACGGCGGCCGCGTTCCTGGGCGATCAACGAGGTGGAATCTGATCGAAGGAGAGATGGATGGACGTCGATAGTTTTGGCGTGTTCGTTGGCGTTGATATGGCCAAGACCGAGCACTACGCCCAAGCGGTCACTGCTGGCGGCGACGAGTTGTTTGATCGACCGGTTGGCAATGACCAGTCCGCTATCGAAGCTCTGATCGATGACGCATCGGCTGCTGGTCCGGTGGCGCTTGTGATTGATATGACAGCGTCCGGCGCACAGTTACTGTTGACGGTTGCGTCGGAGCGGAGTGTGCCAGTGGCCTATGTGACTGGCCTCCAGATGCGCCGGGCTGCGGAGTTGTATGCGGGTTCGGCTAAGACTGATCCTCGTGACGCGTGGGTGTTGGCTGACTTTGCCAGCCGCAACGCGGATCGACTGACCTGGCTTGAGGTGTCCGACGAGCTGCTGGCCAGGCTTCGCGTTTTGAACGGCCGAGACACCGATCTCGCTACTGACGCGAATCGGGTCATTAACCGGTGCCGAGACGCTTTGGTCGCTGTCTCGCCAGCTCTGGAGCGGGCCATTGGTCAGCGTTTGGTTCAGGGCGGTGTCCGGGATGTGATCGGCCGTTGGTCGACGCCCTCGGCGCTGCGTGCCGCCGGCAAGACCAAGATCCGCAATCTCATCAAGAAACGATCGCCCCGACTCGCCGAGAAGATCACGGGCGAGATCTGGGCCGCTCTCGACGCTCAGACGGTCACCCTCCCAGCGGAGGAAACCTGGGGTGAGATCATCAGCGATCTGCTGAATGACCTCGAGCGGATCCAGACTCGTCGAGATCAACTGGCTGCAACGATTGAGGAGGTGTTCTTGTCGCACCCTCTCGGACAAGTCCTGGTGACTCTTTGTGGGTTCGGGCCCAGGACCGGAGCTAGAACCCTCGCAGAGATCGGCGACCCGGCCCGGTTCGAAACAGGATCCAGGCTTGCGTCCTACGCCGGGCTCTCGCCAACCGATTGGCGGTCTGGGCGATCAATCAACGGAGCGTTCCAACACCGAGGCGGGAACCACCGCCTCAAGAACTCCATGTTCCTCGCAGCGTTCGTCGCGACCCAGCACGACCCTGACGCTCGCGCCTACTACCAACGCAAACGGGACGAAGGCAAGAAACACAACGCCGCTGTCATCTGCGTTGCTAGACGACGCTGCGACCTCATCCTCGCGATGCTCAAGACTGCAACCCCCTACGAACCAAGCCGCCACCAAGAACTCCCGATTGCTGCTTGACAACAAGACAGGAACACCCCCCATTCAACGAACACATGTTCGCTTTTGTGAATCGTGATCGGTACTCTCGGATGTATGGGATTTCAGAATCCGCCGGTCCCTTGGCGGAAGCTCGAGCAAACGCTCTCCGACCGTTCACAGGGCACTCCCGTGCCCA
>CALKZY010000016.1 GCA_938002965.1 uncultured Acidimicrobiales bacterium
GCGTTCTCGAAAAATTGCTGTGAGCCCCGGTTAGGTCGACCACAGTACAGAGTCACGTCGGAGTGGCGGAATTGGCAGACGCGCTAGCTTGAGGGGCTAGTGCCCGTAAGGGCGTGGGGGTTCAAGTCCCCCCTCCGACACGTTGGGAACTGGCTACCGCCTGAGGACGCCAGTTGCCCCTCAGGGACACTGGATACCACGTTTCTTAAGGGGTGTCGGACGGGTGACTTGAATCTGACGTCCTTTTCTCGCCGGCGTGAAGTCGTTGATTTTTGGCGGGTCTTGGGTGGTAGGGGTGTCGTTTGCTAATGGATTTGCAAATGTCAACCTACACCGAGGGGCTGAGACGCCCTTGAGATCGGAGTTTTGGCGTATCGCTCGGTTGGCGCATCCGGTGAGTTATGTCGTCGGCTGTAGCGGAGACCGGGTTGCTGTCGTGGCGGATGTGGGCATAGACGTTCTTGGCCGGTGGCGCATCGTTGAGATGGCGATTTGGGATCAGGATGCGCTCGATCTGGTGGAGCTGGCCTTTCTCACCATCAATGCCGATGGCACGGGGGCTGATCGGCTTCATCGCTGTGTCGGGCCCAGTCGATTACCGGTTCGACGGTGAGAACGCCCGCTGAGTTCTCTTGGGAAGGCGACGACGATGGCAGTATGGTTTTGGGCGGTGGTCATGCTCGGATGAGCGCCGGCGGTTAGCTTGTCGACCGGATCTTCTTTCATCTCGGGGATGACTTGTCGTTTCGGGCTTGCCGTTCGGTTTCGGGGTGAGTTTGCATTCATGATCTTGGATCGGCCCGTCGTTGAGCCGGTAGTGGAGCCGTTGACGAACGTTGGATAGCTGGTATGCGAATCCGTTGGTGTGGGGGCGGGTCCGCCTGGCCTGCTTGTGGAAGACGGGCCGCACGCCAGGCTGGTGGAGCAAGGTGGCGTCAGCAACCTGTACGAAGCTTGGCAACAGGGCACATGCGCCGACACAGGCGCAGGAACGGTGGGATAGGCGGCGGCGACCCCAGCTTCGATGTACTAGTATGACGAACCAGTGGGGCGAGACATTTTGAGTTTCTCCGAGCCCACGCCGGAACGGCGCCTGGGGCTTGGGGATCTGGCGGAACTGAACAGGCGGCATTCGACCGAAACCGAGGGGTCGACCGGCCCGGGTGAGCGTCCAATACCGACCGCGCCAAGCCCCACGCCACAAGCCGAATCCCGCACAGACGCCGATACCGAACCGGCGTCGAATCGGGGGCGGCTCTACCTTGTGGTCACGGCGGCAACACTCGTTGCTGCGGCCGGGCTTGCCTACTTCTTTTGGTCGACGGCCGGGCGGGTGGATCTACGCTACAACGGCCAAGAGATCGCCAATGCTGAGGAGATGTTGGCTGATGCCGAGGCGCTGATGGCCGATACAGCGGCAGCCGACGGAGCTGATCCTTTCCTCGACGCCCGCTGTTTTTTCGCCCCCGAAAACCCACCCAGCAATACAAACCCCGTGGTGGTGTGCGGACCGGTTTGGCTCGGGGTCTCCCCGAGCAGTCAGCCGTGGCTGACGGTCCAAACCAGATACGACCTCGTCGATGACCAGGCCGTCGGGCGGATTGAGGGGTTCGGTGGTACCGCCGAACTGGATCTCCGTTCCCTCGATCGTCCCGACGGTATCCGGCCCGCAGCACCGGGTACACCGGCGTATCCAGCTACTGGCCCCCGGCTCCGCGATGGACGGCTGCTGGTCGACGTCGGCGTGATACTCGACGGTGCACTCGCCGCCTTCAACGACCACGTGTCCACGAACGACGACCCGCTGATCAGTGCCCACCCCGACGCAATCTGTTTCCTGGTCCAGGGCCCCGACCTGGCCCCGAACCAGGCCACGGTCCGCCAAACCGGCAACGACGTGTGGTGCGGTCCTGGGCGCACCGTCGCCACCGGATCCTCCCAGGTGTGGCTTCCGATCAACATCAGTTACCAGCGGGGTCCCACCTTCGGATCGGTTCAATTCGAAGAAGCGTCGGTGGGTTTCCTGGGCTTCCAAACCATCCCGGACGACGTGACGCTCGCCCGTCCTGACGGCGCAACACCGCCCGACGCCGCCGATCTCGACCGACCCCCAGTTCCCATCGACTTCGCAACGGTGGTCGACTATACCGTCGACACCGGCGGCCTGGCCGGTGGAGAGGGGTTGCTGGTCACCAGTGACTATCGCATCAACTTCGACGCTCTGGTGCGTAGCGACCGGATCGGGTCGGGGGCACGCTCGTTCATCGCTCCGGACGGCCACGATCTTGTGGTCGCCGTTGTGTCTTCGCCCAGCCGTTTCCTCAACCCGCGGGGACGTTGGCGATCGACGGGGTGGAGCAGGCGCTTCCTCGTTGGGACGACGGCGAGGAAGGGGCCACGATGGTGTTGGCGGTGCCGGATTCGGCTCGCACGGTGACCATGACGGTGGAGGACAACGGTCGGCCGCAGACAATATCCCTGCTCGACGGTTTGCTGGCTGACGGCTACCCGCTGGCGTTCTACCGTGATGACGCCGATGTCGCTCAGCCGCTTAGCGTGCGGGTGGAGATGCCGGTCGGCGAAGCAGTGTTGGTGTCGGGGCAGCTGACGACGGCTCGGTGGTTCGCCAAAGACCAATCAAAGGAGTGGCTGCCCGCCGACACGTCGGAGCTGGTGGTCGACTTCGACAATTGGAACGTCGATCGCCCATTTCTCGACGTGCGTGTCGACGACGTGGTGGCCACCTTCACGTTGGAGGTCCCGGTCCCCAGTGTTGAGTCCGATGAGGAGGCCGAACCGGCCGGCGGGGTGGTAGCCACGTTCGACGATCTCCGTGAAGATCCGACTCGCCGACCTGATCGTGAAGGTCCGAGGTTCCGGGTACCGGCCACGCTGTCATCGGCGGTTCTGCGATTGGACGTCGAGGTCATGTTCACCGTCGATGGCCAGCAACAGACCGCCACGGTCGAGGAGCGGTTCGACGTGGTGTTGCCGTGACGGGCCGCCTGACCAACCATGTGCTGAGTGACGAGCCGCCACCACCGGCCCGGATGGTGGCCGGGGCTGCGTGTTGCGTGTCGGGCGCAGCGTTGGTGGTTCACATTCTCACCGGCTCTCCGTTGTGGTTGGCGTTGGCCGGACTTGGGTTTGCTGCATCCCTGGCGGTGGTGGTGGTCACCGCCGGCGACGGATCGGCGCGGCGGGCACTCGCGGCGTTGGCTCGGCGAGGCGTGGTGGTCGGCGTGGTCGGCACCGCGGTTTACGACGCCTCACGATGGGTGCTGGTTCAAGTTGGAGGGTTGGAGTTGTCGCCTTTCGAGGCCTTTCCGTTGTTCGGTCAGGCGTTGCTGGGTCAGTCCCGGGAAGGGTTGTTGGTGACGGTTGCCGGTGTCGGCTATCACGTGCTTAACGGGGTGGCCTTCGGTGTGGCTTACACTATCTGGTTCGGTCGACGGAGTTGGTGGTGGGGCATTGTGTTTGCCCTCGGGTTGGAAGCGTTCATGTTGGCGCTGTATCCGGGGTGGCTTGATCCCCGATCTGTCGCGGAGTTGACGCAAGTGTCGATGGTCGGCCATTTTGCGTATGGAACCGCTCTTGGTTTGACCGCTACTCGGCTGCTGCCTAATGAACTCGCCAGTCGCCGATCCGATGGCTGATCCGATCACTCGCGCTGCTGAAGCCTTGTGGGTCACGGGCCCGCTGCGGGTACAGCGCCGTTTCCTGTCGATGAGGGGTGTGGCCGGCGATGGGCATCACCTTGCGTTGTTTCCGCCGTTGGCGGTTGTCGCCCCGATTGTGGTGGCGGTCGGCTACTTCTTGGCCGGTGGGTTCGGGCTTGGGTTCACCGAGGTGTTCTCTGAGTCTCTGCTGCTGATGGGAGCACTCATCGCTCTCGGCGCGTTCTCCGGGCAGCTCGGGCTGATCGGCTTGGTCGCCTTTGCCGTGGGCGACTTCTTGATCGGTCATCGCACGTGGACTGTGGATGTCGGGCTCGATTCGTCTCTCCTGGAGCAGCTGATCCGGGCTCGGGTGCCGTTGATCATTTCCTACCTGCTGTTGGCGGTGGCAGTAGTCGTCATCCCGCGTCTGGGTAAGAACATCGCCCTCGGCATCGGGCAGTGGAAACGGGTGCCGACCGACCTGGCCTGGCTGGTGACAACCCCGGTGGTGATTATCGTCTCGTGGCTCGGGTTGCGGACGTGGGCCGCCATGGCCCCGACGTTGATGCGCCCCTATTTTGTGTGGCGGGGTGGGGCTCCCACGGTCGAGGCCATTCAGGTGTTTCAGGCGGAGACGTCGCAGCTAGTGGCCGCCGGGGTTGCGGCCACGGTGGCCCGCCAGGTTTTGAACGCGATGTTCATCTACCTTCCGTCGATGAAGGCCCGGTTGGTGGCGCTGGAAGGTCGGGGCCATCAACGGCTCCTGGCTCGGGCCGACGGTGCGCCTCTGGAGATCTCGCAGTCGGCCGGCGCCAGGCTTGTCTCCGATCTGGTCAGCGCCCTCACCGCGTCGTTGGTGATGGCCGGGATCCTTGAGACCCGGACTCTTTGGGTCACCACGTTCATCACCTTTCTGGTGGTGCGGCTCCTCCGAACCGGCACGATCACCTTTGGTCTGCTCGAACGTTGGAAGTCGACGGCCGCTCGCATTCCGGTGGTGGTTCGACTCGGCTGCATGTGGCTGGGCGCTGCCCTCTATCGCACCCTGTTGACCAACGAGGCCATCGGCTCCTACACCGCCATGAGTTTTGTGGTGATCGGCGGCGTGGTTCTGGCGTTCTTCATCTTTCCCGGTCAACCAAGCGAGTCCTCCGAGGCCCGACCGTCCCCCGGTGGGCGCTGGTCGTTGGCCACACGGGGAGCCGCCGTGGTTGGGTTGGGCATCACTATGGCGTTG
This sequence comes from uncultured Acidimicrobiales bacterium, assembly GCA_938002965.1. GTDB lineage: Bacteria > Actinomycetota > Acidimicrobiia > Acidimicrobiales > SZUA-35 > JAHELU01. The sequence goes on from CALKZY010000016.1 coordinate 4,897, forward strand.
TTGCTCACGGGGTTCGACGCCGGTCCGGCTGCTGCCGACAACTGTTCGGTGTTCACCGACTGCTTCGGTCAGTCAGCAGCAGCATCAGAGGCGGCACTTGGCCTGACCGCCCTCGCCGCCCTGTCGTTGATCATCGACTTCATCGGGGGCCGAGGCTGGAACGGATTCACCGGCGCCGGGGTCTTTGGCGGAGGCGACTCCCGACCGTGGGACCGAGCGCTCGGGCTAATCGACCTCGATCCTGGCTCGATCGACCTGAATCCGTTCAGCCCGTTGGACGGCGGCATCGGCTTCTTCGGCGACTTGTTCACATCGGTCCCAGACATCGGGGTGTGGTCGCTGCTCAACGGATCGAGCGGGTGGCTCAACGGGAGCGGAACCGCCGACATCAGCAGACACGTCGGCGGAGCAGTCAACCACTTCTTCGGCACCGACGTATTCGACGGCGACCGCTGGGGATCGTTCTTGAGCCAGCTCGGCGAGGGGGCGTTGGAGATCACCAGCCTGCAGCCGGCATCACCGGAGAACATCAGGTTGATGATGACCGACCCTGGCGAGCTGATGAGCCGCTACGGATCATTCGGGCTGGGGCTTTGGGACTTCGGGTCCGGAACCGCCCAATTCGTCTACGACGTGAGCTCACTGGCGCCTGCCTCGCCAGCCTGGGTGATAGAAGCCAACCGGTGGATGGCAACCGGGGAACACCGGGGCTTTCAACTGGCTGGCCAGCTCGCCGCAGCCGGGGAGCAGTTGGAGAGCCTCAACCCGTCGTCGGCCGCGTTCTACCAGGAACTGGCCGAAGTCATCCGCACGGGCTCGATCGCCGACCACGAGGGGGTGGCCGCAGCGGGGACGATGGCGGTGGCCCTGGTCGACTGGGAGACGTTCAAAGAAGACCCATCACGTTGGTTCGGCCGCATGACCGGTGAGGCGCTACTCGAGATCGGCACCGCGGGCGCCGCCTCTGGAGTGGGTCTCACCGACAACGCAGCGGTCGCCGCCACCAAACTTGACGAGTTGACCGACCCCGACGCCATTCGAGCGCTCGACAGTACGGCCTCGTCCAGCGGCAGCCCTTCATTGACATCGCCGTTCCGGGACTTGTTCGGCGACCGCTTTAGCGACCTGTTCGACGACTTCGACCCGTTCAACCTCAACCGACAAGGCAATGATTTCCCCCCGCCACCCTCATCGAGCACACTTCCACCACTGCGGCCTGACGGATCAGCTACCTCCCCACCACCAGGTTCCGGCGACCAAAGCCTGATTCCCGAATCGTCTGAAGACTTCGCCACCGTGCCCGACCGATCCAGCCCCGATCCCGAGCCATCAGCAGGAGGGTCAGGCGCAGGGCGCGGCGACAACTCCGATGGAGGTGGGGGCGGCCGGGGCGACGGCGGTGGCAACGACGGCGACTCGCCACCCGGCGACGGTGTTCCTGACAGGCCCGGAGATAGTGCCGGTGACGGTCCAAGCGGCACCGAGCCTGTTCGAGACCCAGATCCGGAGGCTGTTGCCGATGGCACCCCGGAGAACATCACCGACCAGATGGACGACGCCACCGCACGAAGCTACTTGAGACAGAATGAAACCGCTGACGGCCTGGCAAAGCTTGGATATGAGGTGTATCACCAACCGACAAAGGGCATTCCGCCCGACCCAGGAAGGTTGACCCCCGACGACTTGGATGATCTCGGCCTCAGCCGAGATGCCGATCCCGATCTTCTCGTCAACGGAGAGGTGTTCGACGTCTACTCCCCCAGCGGGTCGAGACCGAGGAACATCTACGCTGTCATTCAGAAGAAGTTAGGCTCGCTGCAAGCCGACCGGTTCGTGATCAATTTGAATGACTCGACGGTGGACATCGACGAGTTGTCCGCGCAGTTCTCAGACCACCCGATGAATCACGGCCTTGACAACGCAGGCCAAACAGTCGAAAACGAGCTCGAGGAAGTGATATTTGTGAGAGACGGCCAAGTCGCCGGCGGATGGGTGCGACCATGAGCGGAACCGACGCCGATATCACCCTCAGCACCCCACTCAGCAACGAGGACCTGATGGGTCTGCTCCCGGTCACAGATCCCATCGAACATCCCAAGGGGTTTCTCACGGGCCGGCTCGTGGGAATGAACTCCGTTGTGTATGTGCACGATGCGTCCCCGCCCTACCCATGGATGGTTCGATTCGGTGTTGAATACAACCACAGAGTTATCTTGAACCGCAAGTCGGGTGAGTGGAACGAGTCATTGGACGTCTTCAACGTATCCTTGCCTGCGGTGATAAAGGCATCGCACGGAGCAGGATGGGCAACCTATTACGACTCGGTGATTCTCTTCTGGCACGAAAACTCCGTCACGCTAAATCAGGAGTATCCCTACGCGTCAATCGTGCTCAAGGCTCTCCGTGCCGAGGAGCTTGATGTGACGATGACCGTCGTCGGATATGACGACGGCTGGGCGGATGACGGTTCCTGAACCGTCAACGGGTGAAGGCGGAACCGATGCGTAGCTATCAGCACAGAGTCGACGAGATGTATCTGCGGAGCGAGTTGGCTGGGCCCTGGTCGGAAGCGTTGGAGCATACCCGGCGGCAGTTGGTGGAAGGCTCAACGATCGAGTTCAATCTCACCACGGCTCTTGGCGTCTATTTCGAGGGGATTTGCTACGCGTGGGGTTTGGGCGACGACTACGCTCTGACGCAGTTGCGTGAACATTTCTCCCGCTTGGCCGATCACACTTTTGAGGAGTTTCCTGACAGCGACATTTATGGGCACAGCTCGTACTCGACGTTGGCCCGGGTTGGCGCCGTCGCCGACAAGTCGACCGTCATTCGTTACGCCGAAGTGCTGAACGGGCGGCGACGGCAACCGATCCGCGATCGTGATCCGCACGCCTATGGTCAGGATTTGCTCGACGCGCTGGTGCACCTGATCCTCGGCCACGACGGCGCTGCCCACGCTGCATCGGTGCGGTTCTTCCAGCACCTGCACCACCCCCGGACTCCCCCGACCGTTCATGTCTTTGGCATGCCCCACGCCATTCAAGCCGTGGTCGCCGGCGACAGGGCCGCGCTCGACGACGCTGCGTCACTGACCATCGCTCACTTCGTCGAACAGGTCGGGCCGCTCCGAGGTCGCCCGTCCGGAGCCACCTCGCTGGTGTATCCAACGCTGTCGCTGATCAGTAGGGTTGGCGCGTGGCGGGGCATCCCGTGGCCCGACAGCCCCTATGTGCTTCGACTGGCCGAAACCGGTGCCGTCACGAGCAGCCTGGTGGGGGAGGGATCATGACCAGCCGACTTGAGCTTCGAGCCACGCACCTACAAGAGATCGCGCTTGAGCTGGCTCACCCGTCGCTGCCTTTGTCCGACCTTGATCCGGCCATCCGTCGAAGGCTTCCATCCGGAGTGGCCCAGAGGTGGAGTGACATTCAAGCGTTGGTGGCCAAAACCATCGGTGAGGAGCAGCCCGTCACCACCGACCCCGAGCTCTCCCAGTACGTGGCCGCGGTGACCCGTCAACGGTCCTACCTGTGGTGCACACTCACCCACGAAGCCGCTGACCAGGACCGGTTCCGTGCCGATCTGACCGACAACGTCGGCGGTGTAATCGGCGTGGAGTTGGCCGCCAATCTTGTCCGCAGACCGATGTCGGTTCTGGTGGCCGACGCTCACCCCTTCACCGGCTGGGCCGCCAACCACGAACTCCGAGTCATGATGGCTGCACTCGACCCAGAAGGCATACCGGCCCGACACGAACAGACCGTCGACCTCAACGGATTCCTCACGTGTATCCGCGCTGCGGTCGATCGAGGCTACGACTTGGTGACCATCTACGACGGAGCGTCTCAGACTCGCGCCAACGCGGCACAGGTGATAGCCGCGGCGTGGCCTGGGTCGGCCAAACCATCGAATCGACCGCGGGATGTGAAGCACTTGTGAGACAGACCGTCGCCTTGGATGGTCGGATCGCTATCCGAGACGCCGAGAGCGACAGCTTCTTCATGGGTGAAGATGTCCGGAGGTCGACAATACAGAAGCCTCCCTTTGCTGCCGTGTCAGGGTGACATGACAGAATGAGTCTGATCTCTTTTGCTGAACTTCCGGTCGAGCCACTTGAGGCGCCAGGTTGCACGTTCAGAAGTGGAGCTGGATGGCCTCCGCTGGAATCAGATTGCGGCTGCGCGAGATGCTGGAGCGTCGTGGGCGACGATTGGTGAAGCGCTTGGGGTGAGCCGTCAATCGGCGTGGGAGTATTTCACTCGCCGCGTTGGCGAAGACGAGGCCTTGGAGCTGGCAGTCGAAGAGAGCCTGGGCGGTACGGCGCCATCGCAGTCGCTGATCGACGCCGATGAGGATCGACCCACAGTTGGCTCAGCTGTACCTGGCGACGATCCGGCGAATCGCCAATCTGGTCGCTGATCCGACGTCGGTCGTCGCTCGCGCCCGCGATGGTCAATGACGACTATCTGATCGCTCTTGCCCGTGAGCACGGTGTCGACTACATCGTGACCGGAGACAAGGACTTACTCGAATGGTCTGAACAGCAACCACCCGTGATCGCGCCAGCAGCCGTCGAAGATCTACTGGGGGAGTAGAAGGGGTGTCGCGTTGCTAATGTTTTGCTAATGGCATCTGGCACCCTGGAACGGTAACAAGCGGTAGGGAGCGGATTGGCCGGTCGCCAGATGCCGCTCAAGGACGCTGGTTGCCGCAGGGCGACGCTGGATGCCGTGTTGGGGTGGTGGGTTCAAGTCCCCCCTCCGACACCGAACACGTGTTCGATCAGAACCTTCAACGGGTTGATCGAGCCCGAGTCTCTTCGACAAGATGCTGTCGATCGCTAGGTGGTTCGGGCTTGGAGGGCGTCGCAGAGGTGCTCGCCTGTCGCGATGAGTGGCTCGGGGCTTCGCATCGTTCGTGCGAGGACGAAGGCGCCTTCGAGTCCGGTGATGAAGGCGATGCCAAACGTTCGTGCGGTGCTCGAATCGAGTCCGTGGCGATGGGCGTGTTCGGCTGCTCGATCGATCCAGGTCTCGAAGATTTCGCTGGTGACCTGGCGGAGTGGTTCGTTGGTGCTGGCGACCTCCAGTGCGACCGTTTCGATCGGACATCCGTCTTGGTAGTCGGAGAGTTCGAGGTGTTCGGCTGCGGTGTGGAAACAGTCCCGAATGCCGGACTCGAGATCGGGGGCGTTGTCGAGGACGCTCTCGACGAGCAGGAGGTAACCGTCGCCTGAGTGGCGAATTGATTCGGCGACGAGTTCATCCTTGCCGCCGGGAAAGTAGTGGTAGAGCGACCCGATCGGTGCTTCCGCACTATTGGCGATCTGTTTGAGCCCGATGCCGGCGTATCCGTGCCTCGAAAAGAGCTGGGCAGCGACCCCGATGAAGCGGTCTCGGGTGCTCATCGCTCGGTCCCGGTGAGAAATTCCTGAATCTGGTTCGCGAGGATTTCTGGTTGATCCAAGGGCACGAGGGTTCGTGCGCCTGGGATCTTCATGAACAGGGCGTTCGGGAAGTTCGCTGCCAGTTGTCGGCCGCTGTCGAGAGGCATGACGGTGTCGTCGGCTCCCCAGGCAACGAGCACAGGCTTGTCGAACGCTCTGAGCTTCGGTGTCGCTGCGATGAGGGCGGCCTTTCCGTTCCTCGTGTCGCGGATGTAGCGCCGGAAGTCTCTTCGAACAGAGCGATTGGTGCGTACCGGTCCGAACCATTCTTCAGCGGTATCGGAAGAGATGGCCTTGTTGGACATGCGCCCAAAGGTGAGTGGTAGCTGACGGAAGGCTCGAAACCGCAACGCTTGCGCGGCAACGAAAAGAGCCCCCGGGGTCTTGCCGGTCACGTCCAAAATCCTCCCAGGGAGACCAGGCGGATAGTTGTCTTCGGTCTCGCACGAAACGAGAACAAGGCGGGCAACCCGGTCACACCAATCCTCAGCGATCATGATCTGAGCGGCGCACCAGTCGTTGAACACCAACGTCACATCGTGCAAGTCCAGGGCATCGAGGAAGTCAGCAACGATTCGAGCTTGGCCCCTCAGGGACAGATCGGCATCGGGCGCCATTGCCTTGCGATGCGCGCCCAACGGGAGGACCGGTCGAACACAACGGAAGCGATCTTCGAGCAAACCTGTGACTGGACCCCATTGAGATGCGTTCATCCACGCACCGTGGACCATGACGACTATCTCGCCCTCACCGGCATCGCAATACTCCAGGGTTCCGGCAGGGACATCGATCTCAAGCATCTCAACAGCCTACTAGACGATCGTTCTACTGGTCGACCAGAGCCTGAGGGTCGGGACCGTGCTGAGCGGCCTGGAACCATCGGACCTCGAGGACCACACGGCATCCAAGGGCGCCCTCAAGTTCGCAGTCGACGCTCCACCTTCGGACAACCTCGTCGCCAAGCTCATCACAGCTCGACTGAACGAGATCGCCCACTGACTCTGCAAATCACTCAAGTCTTGACTTGACTATCAGTCTCGTGAATACTCAAGTCTGTGATTGAGTATGACGTGTCGATCGATGAAGTCTTTCGAGCCCTGGCTGACCCCACCCGCCGAGCGATCCTCGAGCACCTCGACCAAGGCCCGGCCAGTGTCAGCGAGCTGGCCGAACCGTTCGATGTGAGTCTGGCCGCCGTTGCCCAGCACGTGCAGGTGCTGGAACGGAGCCGACTCGTCACCACTCGCAAACAGGGCCGTCAGCGCCTGTGCTCGGTTGACCCGGCCGCAGTCAGGTCACCAGAGCAGTGGCTGCGCTCTCGCCGGACGCGCTGGGAGCGACGACTCGACCGGCTCGAACGACACCTCGACACCACAGCCAAAGGAGACACAGATGACCGTTGAAACCCACAACGTCGTGCATGAGACCATCCGCCTCGAACGCCACCTGCAGCACCAACCCGCAGCGGTGTTCACCGCATATGCCGACGTTGAACAGCGTGTGGCATGGACCGCACCGTCCGACGAGGAGATCATCATGTTCGAATCCGACGACTTCACCGTCGGAGGCATCGACACGTTCCTCTGTGGGCCTCGCGAGGCTCCCAACTTCGTCGGGGTGACCCGCTATGAAGACATCGTTGACGGCGAACGAATCGTGTTCACCGAACGCCTTATGAACGGCGAGCAACTCCTCGCCATGTCACTCATCACCTGGGAACTCACTCCAACCGCAACCGGTACGACCCTCGCGGTCACCGACCAAGTCACCTCGCTCGCCGGGCAGGGGCCCATCGATGGCAGCCGACACGGCTACAACGCAATCCTTGACCGGCTCTCAATCCACCTCGGTGACGCCTCATCTGAGTGAGCTGGTCCACCCGGGAGCGCGATTCCGAGGGAGCTGCCGAAGATCGAACGCTACGGCGGGAGAGCCTCTGACCAGGCGAAACGTCTACGCAGCGAACAGTTCGACGCTCCAAGGCGTGCGTGTACTTTGGGTTAAACTCGCCCCTCCGACACAAGCGTTAGTACACGCCAGAGTTCTTCGAGTTCACGCGTTTCTTCGACATCGCTCGGAAGCGTTCGGAGTTCAGCAGTTGGCCATGGCGTTGAGGGCCGAGCAAATCCTCTGGCGGCCACCGATACCGAGCTGGCCGAGTCGTCGTGTGAGAACGGATTTCGGCACGGAAGCGAGATTGTCGAAGGTGGCGACACTGTCGTGATCGATTCCTTCATCGACTCCCACCGGGATACACGTGGGGATGGCCCGGATGGTGCTGGTCACGGGGGCGACGATGACGTTGTTGAGTGCGGGGATGACTTCATCGCGCGAAACGACGAGCACGGGACGTCGCTTCTGGTTGGGTGTTTCCATGAGCCAGAGCTCGGCTTGGGCTACCAAGGTTCAGCTTCGGTCATAGCGATGGCGTTGGCCATTGCGAGGTCATCATCTTCTGGCGTCTGGGGGTGATCGCGATAGGACGCTGCGATCTCGGCGCCGACTCGTGCTCGACGGACACGATCGGCAAGTTGGTGGACGCCTTGGCGGATCACTGCCGATCGGCTGTCTCCGACGCCTTGGTCAACGAGATCGTCGATGAGGGAAAGCTCTTCGTCGCTGAAGCGAGTCGGTACCGGTGTCGTCATACAGTAGAGTATACGAACCGTAGAACGCGGGCGCAAGGCCCGTCAGAATGTCTGCGAAGGCTGCCTTCTCGGTCGTGCCCGACGGCGACACGGGAAGCAGGTTCGGTACCCGGCGCTGCTCTGTCCGCCTTGTCACCGGATCATGAGTATGACGAGGTATCCGGTGGCGAGGATGGTGACGGCCCATCCGCCGATCTTGTCTCGGTGGCGTGCATCGTTGTTGCCGATGACGAACCAGGTGAGGCCGGTGATGAAGCTTGCGGCGACGGTTCCGCTGACGCCGATCGCCATGTCAGGTAAGGCGGCCCCAAGGAGCGCACCGTGGCTGAGTGGTTCGACAACTTCGGCGTGCATGGCGTCGTGAGATGTGGCGTCGATCTCAGCGCTGGCTCATGCCGATGATGTAGAGAGCGGCGAGCACGATGACGAAGATCGGCCCGACGTATGCCGCCTCAGGTCCTTGGCCTTGCCGTGGTAAATGATTGCGCCGACCATCAGGGCCAAAACGCCAGTGGCTGCAGCAACGCCAGCGGTCTTCCAGCCGTTCACGATCGCGGCGACAATAATTCCCATCGCTGCTGTTTCGGTGGCACCGATGGATTTCCATAGGCCGGCGCTTACGCCGAGGCGGTAGCGGGTCTCGAGTGAGACCTTCCAGCCGAGGCTCTTGCCAATACCGACTAGACTGAGCATCAAGCAGAGTGGGATTCCGGCTAGCCAGCTCAAGAGTTCCATTTGTTTTCCATTGTTGGTTTTGGGGTGTGTTGAACTAGGGCGTCGCGACTGTGGGGCCGTGGGCTGACAGCACGTGTAGTCGCTTGCGGTGGTTTAGCCACCGGAGAGCTGGACTCCGGTTGGTCCGCCCCATTAGTGGTTGGTGGTGGCGTCGAGCAGGAACGCGGCGACATCTGCCCGGGTGATGGGTTTGGCGAAGTGCATGGGTGTCTTGGTGGTGGCGTTGTAGGTGCCTTTGGGGGGTTTGTCGTTGAGTGCGTAGGGGCGCACGATGGGGACGGGAACGGTTGCTTCGCTGCGGAGTCGGTGGTCGGCGGTCTCGTAGTCGGAGGTGCTTTCTTTGTCGCGTCCTATGAGTTCGAGGAGCTTGTAGATGAACCAGGAGGTGCCGCCCATGCCAACGCTGGAGATGAAGATGCAGCGGGGCGGCTCGCGTTGTTTGGCGGCGACCTCGAGCACGGTGTTGGCCGCTGTCGCCATGAGGTAGATGCCCTTGGAGGGGTGCGGGTTCCCGAGGCAGGTCTGACGCGATACCTGGGCGTCTGCCTAAGCCTGTCGAGGCCCAGGGCGCTCCAATCGCTGTGCCCACTGGCTGAGCACCGATGGCGAAGCGGAAGGAACGTGTAGCTTCACCGCAGCGTTCGAGCGGGTGGGACTTCGCTACCCAAACAACGACGCCGTCAATGGGTGGGAGCAGATCTGCGCAGTTGCTGTTGCGAACGCTCGCACGGCTTGGGAGCGAATCACCACCGATCCGCGCCAACGCGACAATCGCCAGCATCCCTGAAAGGTCCGCTCGGCCAACGCGCCGTCAACGGAGTCGACATGGAGCAGTGGCAATACGAAGTCACAGCTGGAGGGCGACTGTGGTGCTGCATCGACGACAAAGCACCAACGGTGTGGCTGACCGATGGTCACGTCGGCCACCCCAAGGCGACCGAGTGATGATCGCTGCACCTCCGACAAACTCGTCAGTACACAGTTCTCGGGGCTTCACGGCCAGGTAGGGATCGTGGGGGAGGCAGGTCCGAGCGCTGCGCTAAGCGTCGTGAGGTCGTCGGGCTCGCCGGTCAAGATGTCGTCGCCCAGGCGAACGGCGGTGATCACCAAGTGGGCGTCGACGACGTCTGTTGTTTTGGTCTGAGCGAGGAGTTGTCCGACTGGGCGGCCGTCATCGAGTGGGTGGATCGTGATGGTCTTGAGGAATGCGGCAAGTCGGGCATGTAAGGGTCCGTTGCGCCATACCTGTCCGACGACGGGGTGGGTGGTGTGCAGAGCGGTCTCGGATCTGCTTGCGGCGGTCAGGAATGCGTGGGCGCTTTGATCCTCCGGTCGATGGAGATGAGGAACCCGGCATCGAGAATCACAAGCCGTATCGTTCGGCCATCGCAGCGACGTCTCCCTCTTCGATTGGAGCCTCCTCGGCGTCCCACTCGGCCAAGAAAGCGCTGAGGGCGTTCTGGCGTTTCCGGTCGGCTGCGAGGCTGCGGAGGGCTTGGCGGATTGCGCTAGAGCGTCCGCCGTATTCGGGTGCAAGTATGTCGAGGAGGGCTTCGTCTTCGTCGTCGAGTCGGACTGTCGTGGTGCTCATGTCGAGTCTTGGATGTGGCGGGTCAGGGATCGGGCCTCAGGCGGCTTCCTCCAGCCAGATCCAGTCGCCTCGATGGCGTGGGTTGAGGGTTGCAATCCCTCCGAGACCAGCAAGTGCCACAAGGTTCCCAGGCCAAAGGCCCAGGGTTTCTGTCTTGTGGCGTCGTGGGTTTGGAACGGTTCCACGTTGTGTTGGCTTCGGCCAGGTTTGCGAAGGGCCGCTGATGAGACGGCGTGCTGTGGACGCGAGGTCTGATGAAGCATCCGGCGGCGGCGTCGGCGCGGGTTCGTTCCGGGGACTACGGGAACACGAATGAGTATCTGCGGGATCTGATTCGCCGCGATCAACAAGATGAGGCCGCTCGGCGATTTCCGGTTGCTGATTGCGGAAGGGCTCGAGTCGGGGGAGGGACGTCAGCTGACGGGCGACGTTTGTCGACGAGCTTCGTGATCGTGCGCTTGGCTCTGCCTTGTGACCGAAGTGCGGCTGCGGTCGCTCGCTGAGTCTGACTTGGTTGATCGGGTTCGCTACTACCGAGACGTTGGTGGTGATGATCTCGGCGATTCGTTCGACTTTGCCGGTGGTGGGGTGGTTTGGTTAGGTGGGTTTTTTCGCCGGTTCCCCGGTCGAACTCGATAACGGTTCAGTCCGGCGTAGAGCCTGTGGTTGCGGCCAGGCGGTTCCGTAGTTGTTTGGGTAGTCCGGCCAGCGCGGGATCGTCATCGGAGACGGGCAGATCCCCGCCGGGACCGGCGAAAGTGAGCCAGGCTGCCAGCCGGGCATCGACGCCCAGCGCTCCATCTGGGTCAGAGCGATCCAAGGATTGGAGCCGTTGCACGAGTTCGTCAACTCCAGAGTGCTCTGCCCACTGCGCGAGAAGCGCTTGACGGAGTGTGTCGGCCTCTCGGTTTGTGGCGCCGATGCTCGTAGCGAGGAGCCGAAAGGTCGAACGCGACGTCGGGGAAGCAGCGCCGATGGCTGAGAGCGGGATCGGTGAAGTCAAGCGCTGACTCTACCATCGTCGCGAGATCTCGCTCGACGGGCGACGGCGAGCATCTCTTCGCTGTCGGCTTCGTCGGCCTCTAGAGCGGCTACTTCGGCAGCAAGTTCACAGCCCGCCGAAGCCGGGCTGCGGAGGAGAATTGGGTGTCACGCCTGGTCAGCTGGAGGCGTAGCCGCTACATGCTCTTGAGACATGTTCGGTGATGAGTTCGATCAAGCCCGCCTCATCGATTCGGTCGGGTTCGATGAGGAGGTGAATGCCGAGTTCGTCTATGCACGCCAGAAGATGTTCGTATCGTCAGGGCTTCCAGGCCGTCGTCGGCGATCACTTTCCATGCTGCGTTGACGACCTCTGTTCGGCGTTGATCGACGTCGACATACCTCGGCATACGCCGCATCGTAGTCGTAGCGGAACGCTCGTTCCGCGAGCTGCTGGCACCAATGTGGGCTCCCGGCCAAGACAAGGTCCGGGCCAAGGCCAATGTGCCCCGGCGTCCTGGTGTTGAGCGCAATCGGCCGGTTGATCGATGATGGGTCCGTACGTATAATACGTACATGCCCAACAAGACGATCAGTGTGCCGGATGATGTCATCCCGGTCATCGAGAGCCTAGATGTGCCGTTTTCGCGATGGGTCACTGATCAGCTGCGCCGTCACGCAGCGAAGTCGACGACGTCGTTCGCTGATCAGCTTCTAGCGGATGCGGCGTTGGCTGCAGGTGACCGTGTGCCCAATCGAGAGCAAGTCGGTGAGCGCATGGAGCAGTCGGCTCCATGGTGACGCGCGGATCGGTGTGCTGGGTCGATCTGGACAAGCGTCGTCCCTGCGTGGTGGTGTCGTCTCAGGACGTGGTCGGCGTTGACGTCTGGCAGACGCATGTCGTGCCGCTAACCTCGAATCTCGCGCGAGCTGGTATCGCCGGCAACGTCTTGCTCGAGACGACTGTCACGGGGTTGCCCAGCGACTCCGTTGCAGTGCCGCTTGGGTTGGAGCTGGTCGATCGCGGGTGGCTCGTCGACAGAGCGGGCCAGCTGCCGAGAGTTCTCATGGACGCTATTGACGACGGACTCCGCGCTGTGCTGGACCTATAACCGCAGTTCTAGGGTGAACGACAACAGTCGGGCGGCGGCTTCAAACACGCGCAACTGGTTGAGTGGAGGCAAGCCATCCGCAAGCATCACTACCCCAACATAGGCGACTAGAGCCCTCAAATCGCTTGCTTGCCTGCCTGTGGGTGGCTCAGGCAGAATGCATGCATGACTGCGCCAACCGAGAAGCGGACACGGATGCAACGGGCAAAGGGCTATGACCCTGAACCCATGGTCATGCCACCGATATTTCAATCGCCGGTACGACCGCTGGTCATGGTGAAGTGGTTCCTGACGAAGTACATGTGGCCGCAATCGATCACGTGGATTGCGTTGGCAGCGTTGGTGTACAACGTCTTCACGCCATCGCTCGACCGGTTTGCTTCGCTCAGTGTCGACGACGTCGGGCTGATCTGGCTTCGCAACACGGTCATGATGCTCGTAATCATCGGCGGTCAGCACTGGTGGCTGCATATTCGCAAAGCCCAGGGAACCGAGTTCAAGTACGAGTCGCGCTGGCTTGCCAAGAACCGCAAGTCGTTCACGTTCAACAACCAGACCCGCGACAACATGTTCTGGACGCTCGTCAGCGGAGGCGGCATTGCGGCGTTGTACGAGGCGATTATGTTCCGCCTCTATGCCACCGAGTCGATTCCGCAGCTCAACTCGCTGTGGGCGATCGCTGCGATGACGATCGCCGTGTTCTGGATCGAAGGCGTGCACTTCTATCTCAACCACCGCTTGCTCCATGTCGACCCGATCTACGGCTGGTTCCACGCCCTACACCACCGCAACGTCAACACCGGACCGTGGACCGGTATCTCCATGCATCCGGGCGAGCACGTGCTCTACCTCTCGTTGCCGTTCGTCTTCTTGGTGATTCCGGGCTCGCCGTTCATCGCCACGTTCTGCCTCGTCTACCTGATGATCTCGCCCTCGCCGTCACACTCAGGGTTCGATCGTTTCAAGACAGGGGAGAGCTCCAACGTTCATGGCGGCGACTACTTCCACAATCTGCATCACCGCTTCTTCGAGGTGAACTACGGAATGTTGTTGCTGCCCATGGACAAGTAGTTCGGCACGTTCCACGACGGAAGCATGGAAGCACACGAAGAGATGAAGAGCCGCCGACGCGCCAGCACCGAAGCTCTCGACAACGTGTAGTCAATCAAGGGTTGTAGCCCGCCGCCGCCACACGATGGGCCCGATCCTCTACCAGTGCTTATTCGACACCAAGCCGATCACGTCGGCCGACATTGAACGCACCAGCGACGCCTTCCTCGCGGCCTTCGCCAACTGACCTGATGCCAGCAGGCGAGTCGGTGACAGTTACCGCTGCACGGTTGAGGGCGTGTTTTGCTGTCCTGATACGTCAGTTCCATCGAGCCGTCGCAGGCGACTGGTGTAAGGACCCCAACGCCATATCATCTCGTCGCCATCTAGATATCGGGTCACCACAGCAACACCTCGGCCTCCGGGGTACAGGTTTAGACGACCGTTTTCGAATCGCGCTGCGACCGAGACTTGCGCGCCGCCTTCGCCAACGTCGTTCACGCCACCAGCAAGCGTCCCATCAGCGAACATGTCGTGGATGACCCCGCCAGCGGTAATCACCACCCGTTCTCCGGCTTGCTCGACTCTCTCGATGTGCCCTTTCATCGGCCCCTTGTGCGCCTTCCACACCCCACGAAGGTCAGCGAAACCATCGGCAAGAGGCTCGTCACAGCCGGCCAAGACGGGCGGCGGCCAGCTTCGCCAACCACCCGGCGGGGTCTTCGCAACGGTGACATCTCGAGCCGGCCTGGTCGCCGACAAGCGGTCGGCGGCGAACGCCGTCGGCTCGTAGTGGTGTGGGCCGTTCGGCGGGGTGGGCGGGTTGCGACGCAGCCGTAGCGGCGCGAACACGATCGACCCAAGCACCTTGGCTACGTTGAGAATGGTCATCGCAGATCAGTGGCCGAACGTGGTTGGGACCGTCTCGATGTTGAGCTGTCCGGCTAGGCCGGCGGCTCGGTGCACGGCGAGTTCCTGCCACCCCGGTGACGTTGACATCTGCCACAGTTCAACCTGCGACGGATACTGGGCAATCGCAACCTCGTCCCAGAGATCATCCACCTGGCCAAGAGCAAGGAAGGTCACGTCGCCAACGAAAGTGACAGTACCGCCGTACTCGGTGATTAACTTGGCGACGCCACGTCCGTAGATTTGGTAGGCCTCGCGCCCGGTCAGTGTGGTCTTACGTCCATCTGCGTACTCGGCGTGCTCTTTGAATTTGAGCAGGTTAACCATGGAGATCGGCCCGTCAGGTCCGGGTTGCATCATCTCGTCGATGCGCTCCTTGCTGGTCGGCAGTACTTCGTTAGTCACGTTCATCTTCACCGTCGTGTCATCCTTTCTCCCCGGAGTGGGTGAGTATCGCCATCAGTTCCCTGGCCACCATGGGTGCCGCGTTCTGGTTCATCAGGCGTTGCCTGGATCGAAACCGTCCGCTCCACAACAGCCATCTCAGGTCAGCCTCTCGCTACCGCGTCGACAATGAGCTGCGCCAGTTGCGGGCCAGCATCTTCTTGGAAGAAGTGTTGGGCGTTCTCGATCGTGACGTGCGACTGCCCCTGCGCGCCGGGCACCAGATTCAGGAACGGCTTCTCGCCACCGGCAGTGACCGGATCGCTATCGCTGAAGCAGCAGATGAACGGCTTGTCCCAGGTCCGGAACACCTCCCACGCCGCCTTGTTGGCAGTCGCAGCCGGATCGTCGGGGGCGGTCGGCACAAGCGACGGGAAGATTCGGGCCCCGGCTTTGTAGCTGTCATCGGGAAACGGTGCGTCGTACGCTGCAATCTCGTCTGCAGATAGCTCGGTGATGGAGGCGGCGTTGACAAGGAATCCGATATCGAACACTTCGGTGGTCTGGCTGTACTTCTGCCACCGCATGAAGGCGTCACTCGGCCGGTGCTCGCCGGTGGGGAGACCAGTGTTGCCAATGATGACCCGCGCAAATCGCTCGGGGTTCTCGGCCACTAAACGCAATCCGACGAGACCACCCCAGTCCTGCCCGAAGAACGTGGCGTTAGTCAGGTCGAGATGATCGATGATCGCTTCCTGCATCCAGGCGACGTGGCGGGCGTAGGTGTAGTCCGACTTTTGGGAGGGCTTGTCGCTCTTGCCAAAACCGACCAGGTCGGGGGCGATCACCCGAAGTCCGGCATCGACCAGCAGCGGAATCATGTTGCGATAGAGATAGCTCCACGACGGCTCACCATGCAGACACAGCACGAAAGGCCCATCGGCGGGGCCCTCGTCGAGATAGTGCACACGATGCGTGCCACCGTCTTGGTCGTCGATGTCGACGTAGTTGGGCGAGAAAGGGTAGTTGGGCAGATCGGCGAAACGATCGTCAGGAGTGCGAAGTGATTGCATAGAAAGCCTGCTTTCTGAACGGCTATGTACGGGAGGGGACGACGACCCGATGTAAGTCGTCGCCGACTTCAATGGCGCCGCCGAAGTGCTCGGCCGCTAGTGCTCTCCAGTCGTCTTCGGTTCCGCTCATCGGCATGGCGGGCACGTAGTGAGTGAGGATGAGTGTTGCCAAATCGGCTTTAGTGGCAGTTTTGGCGGCCTCGGCGGGGGAGGAGTGGTAGTCGAGCGTGTCCTGCATGCGTTGGAAGGGAACGTTGGCGATGATGTCCTTGCGAATCACCGTGTGTACAAGCGCGTCAGCTCCCGAGCACAACCCATCGAGACCAATACAAGGAACAGTGTCACCGGCCGTCACGACGGCAGCTCCACCGAAGTCGAACCGGAAACCGACGCTGGGTTCAACTGGCTTGTGGTCGGTCTCAGCACAGCTGATGGCAACCTTGCCGCCCTGTCCATCGGGTAGCTCGACTGCGCCTTCTGAAACCTCAAGCACCGTCACTGGAGGGCAATGATCTAGGTCTTCGTGGTGGGCGATGCGGTAGCCGATGTCTGGTTCGAGCGAGGCGAGTAGGTGGTCGACGACCGACTGAGTGCCTACCGGCCCGACGATAGTGAGCGGCGTTTCCTCGAACGTCATTACCCAGCGTGTGGTGATCACGTCGTTCAGGTCGGTGATGTGATCCGAATGGAGGTGGGTGATCAGGACCGCCGTAAGGTTCGGGGCGCCGAGACCGAGGGCGGCGAGACGCATCAGAACACCACGTCCAGCATCCACCAAATAGTGCTCGGCGTCGGTCCCTTCACCGGCGGAGATCAGCGTGGCGGGGCCAGCCCGGTTGGGGTCTGGCATTGGACTGCCGGTGCCAACGAGGGTGACGGCTAGTTCCGCTGCGCTCTGTGTTTTGTTGGTCGCTTCGCTCACTGCCGGCTCATTTCTGCTGCCGCCTCTGCCTGTTGGGCTTCGACGTCTTTGCGAGAGAGCAGTTGAATCACAACCTCGTGAAGCGTTCCCTCGAACGGGAAGGGAGCCACATAGCGAGGCGACACCGGAGATCCGTAGTCGTAGCCAACGCTTGGGCCGACTGATGACATCATCGACATGAACAACGGCAAGTCGGCTGAACCAGCGAGGGTCCCGCTCACAAACAGAGCCATGGTGCCTGTCCGTGGCCCATTGCGGCGCACTGCCAGAACCAGGTCGCACTGCCCGGCGGGCACGTCAACGTCAGATTCGATCACCGTGTGATCGTCGAAGGCGTTGTAGTCAACCACCAGTTTGTTGTTCTGAACAAAGACCGACAGACCCGAGTTTTCGGTGCCGGTTGCATAGATCACACCACTGTCGCCCACCTTGCGGGTGACGCTGGCGGTGAGGTCGAACGACGACCCGCCGATTGACGCTGCCGCCTGGCCTGGCATCGGCGACATGGGTGGCCGGTAGACGTAGCGACGGTCGGCCGGATGAGGCGAGTTGTCACGAAACCGCGCCCCGAACAACTCAAACATCCGGTCATCCAACGGCAGCACACCGTGGCGCTCGGCTTCTTGCCACCAACATTCGATCAGCTCCGCGAGCTTGTCGGGGTTGGTCTCGGCGAGATCGTTGCATTCCGACCAGTCTTGGGACAGGTGGTAGAGCTCCCATGGCTCGGTGTCATAGTCGGCGCCTTTTTCGTGCTTGCACACTGCCTTCCAGAGGTCGTCGCCCTCGCCAGCCACAACAGCGCGGCTGCCTGCCATCTCGAAATATTGCAGAGTGTTGGTGGCCGCAGCGGTCGGGTCAGATAACACGGGAGCGAACGAAGGCCCGGTGACCGGGAGCTGTTCAAGACCCTTGAACGTGTCCGGAGGCGAGATGCCCAACAGGTCATAGATCGTGGGAACGATGTCGGCCACGTTGACAAACTGATCTCGTTTGGTGCCGGGCTCGGCGATGCCTGGGCCATGCATCACCATGGGCACATGCACGCCGCCCTCATGGGTGTTCTGCTTGTACCACTTGAACGGGCTGTTGCCGCACTGGGCCCAACCCCACGGGTAGTTGGTGTGGCTGTGAGGGCCTCCAATGTCGTCGATCTGGCCGATCACGTCGTCGGCTGTGTCGAAGATGCCGTTGAAGAATTTCATCTCGTGCATGACGCCATAGGGTCCACCCTCTTGGGAGGCACCGTTGTCTGCCAACACCACGACAATGGTGTTGTCGAGATGGCCGGCGTCACCCAGCCAATCGAGGAGGCGACCGATCTGATCGTCGGTGTGGTCTAAGAAGGCAGCGAAGGCTTCTTGCAGTCGACAGTTCACGCGCTTCTGGTTTGCTGACAACTCCTCCCACGCTTCGACACCGGGGTTACGCGGCGCAAGTTGGGTGCCCTCAGGGATCACACCTAACTCGAGTTGGCGCTGGTACCAACGCTGGCGCACCACGTCCCAGCCCTCGTCGTAGCGGCCCCGATACTTGTCCAGATAGCTCTTGGGTGCTTGATGTGGTGCATGCGTTGCCCCAAAGGGCACATAGGCAAAGAACGGGCGGTCGGGCCGCACCCCCTTGCTGTCACTGATCATGCCGATCAGCTTGTCGATCATGTCTTCGCTGACGTGGTAGCCATCTTCGGGCTTGCCCGGCGGATCGATCGGATGGTTGTCCGCAACAAGGCTGGGGTGGAACTGATCGGTCTCGCCTTCTAGAAAGCCATAAAAGCGATCGAACCCCCGGCCGAGCGGCCACTGGTCGAACGGACCGGCAGCTGAGCATTGCTCCATGGGAGCCAGGTGCCACTTGCCTACGCAGAAGGTTGCGTATCCCTCGGCACCGAGGACTTCGGCCACTGTCGCTGCGTGGTTGGAGACGTGACCGAGCTGGTTGGGGAATCCGGTGCGAAAGTTCGACACCGAGCGCATTCCGACGGCGTGCTGGGAGCGGCCAGTCAACAACGATGCTCGAGTCGGCGAGCACAACGGGGTCACATGGAAGTTGGTGAACTGGGCCCCGGCGGCCGCTAATGCATCGACGTGTGGCGTGTCGATGTCGGAGCCGTAGCAGCCGAACTGGGCGAAGCCGGTGTCGTCAAGGAGTATGAGCACGACGTTCGGGGCGCCAGTGCCCGGATGTGGTGGGTCATCGAACCAGGCTTGTGAGTCGGCCACTGTCCGGCCAATGGTGCCTTCGAATCTTGATGGACGGGTCATGACGGCGTGTCCGCTTCGTCCGCCAACCAAGGGGCAAGGATCGCTTCGAGCGCGCCGGTCCAAGCCGTGGCTATTTGACGGCCGCTTCGAGCGTGGGCTGCTGCCATAACCTCATACGCCTCCAGCGACGTTGTTGCATCAATCAGGGCGGTGAGGTTGGCGGCTTGAGCGGGAGACAACTGGCGGATCTCGTTGGCGAACCTCCGGCGTGTTTGGTCGGCCATCCGGCTTCGAACGGTTGCCGTGCTAGCGGCCATCTTTTCGTGGTCGACGGCTCGGGCTCTCGACAGGCGTAGTATCGGGCCGACCTCGTCGGCGATTGTCACCCGCGAACGCACGTGGGAGCGAAGCCGGTCGATCAGCGGTCCGTCAGCGTCGTTGACTTCGAACAGATGCCAGTACTGCCGCTGAAACCACTGAACTGCCTGATGTTGCATATCGCTGATGCCGTCGAAGTTCCGGAACACCGAGGAGACAGAAACTCCGGCCCGCGCTGCCACATCTTCAACCTCAGGCGGAGACTTGCCTTCTTGCACCAGATCGAACATCGCTTCGATCACGGCTTGGCGACTCTTGCTGCGGCGTGCTCGCCGCCCGTCGGTTGGCTCGTCGGACTTCATGCCAACAGAACGTAGAGATCCCACGAAACAAATGCAAGTTGAACTCGCAATACATCAACCTGGCGATGTAGGTGATGGGCATGCCGTTGTCGTTTCCGATTCGTAGCTGGGTTGGGATCGACGGCGAGCGATTCGGCTACCTTTTGCAACATCATGGTCGAAAAAGTTGTGGAGCGTATTGTCTGCTATCTGCAGGCGCGCCACGCTGAGGAGCCTGGGGTTGGGCTGTTGCTTGACCGCCTTGGCGAGGCTGGCTCGTTGTGGATCGACTGGCAACACCTCCAAGGCACGGCCTCGAGCTGACTGACACCTTGGCTCGCATGTGTGGGGCCGAAGACGAGCAGCTTGCGGCGGTCGGCCGCTCGATCCACGACGCTGCGGCGGCCCTCGCTTGGACGGTCGACGACGGGCAGTACTACTCAGGTAGTGCGCCGGTTGGCGACAGTGGAAAGCCAACCCCGCCGGGGAATCGGTTGTCAGCAGCCGGTCGCCGCTTGGAGGGTTCGACACACATCGGCTAGGCGGGCGGGTGAGAGGGTCGCCACTTTCCGGCGGAAGGTCGCTCTAGGGATCGTGTGAATGTTGTCGAAGTTGACCACGCTGTTGGTCGGTACTCCGTCGGCCGTCGTCAACTCGAGTTCGGATACGAGCCCTCGTCGCGTCCGCGTGAGCGCTGCCACAACAATGGATCCGATCCGATCGGCGACAGGGTCACGGGTGAGAACCAAGACGGGCCGGTCGCCACCAGGGGTTGCGACGAACCAAATCTCACCGCGCTGCATCGGTTGCCCAATCTGACCAGTCATCGGCTGGCCCCCAGTCGGCGATCTCGACTAGAGCTTGCTCTCCTTCATCGAGCGGCGAGCCGGCCCAACGCTCGTCATCCCCTTCGGACGACAGTCGATCGAGATGGCGGCGCAGTGCTTCTCGCAACAGCTCAGAGCGGTCGACCCCGAGTACGTCGGCCCACCGCTGGACTTCGTCGGCGTCCTTGTCGTCGACCCGGAAGCTGAGCATTGTCATATAGCTATGATAGTGGGTATGACAGCCGATCGGTAGATGATGTCGATGCCGGATGCGGCCCTTGGGCCCCGGCAATCGACTCGGTATCACCTGCCGCCTGCCTCGAAGAACTCGTCGTCGACCTGACCCCAGAACAGTTCATCGATTCCGTATTCACGGAACCGACAGCCGCACGAGAACAGCTGTCCACCACAGGCCGGGCAACGGGCGATGTCGCATCCCAGGTGATGGTGGCCACCGCGATGCACTCCGCAGTCGCCGCAGCGAGGCCGCTTCGTGGGCCAGCCGGGCTCCGCTCCGAAGGGCTTCCTCTGGTAAGAGGTTGACCCGAGGGTGAGCGTGGTGATGGTGCAGCTGGCAGCGGCCGACATGTCCCGGTTGCAGTCTTCACAGATCGCCATTGGTGCATTATTGCGAAGGCCTGTGACGGCGTTGCTGCATGGCCAGTCAGCAGAGTGGGTGTCACGGTGTGCGCCACTCAGAGTTCACGACGACTAATCGGGCAGGGTACGGTCCAGGAGTGAACGATGCTGTGGAGCCGATTTTGTGCGACGCGTCGAGTGCGCCGCTGGCCAGAGTCGTCATAGTGCACGGAGCACTCGATCGAGCCATGGCCTTTCGTCGTGTCCTGCAACGGCTGCATGAGTACGACGTCACCGTGTATGACCGGCGAGGCTATGGAGCTGCCGTCGGGTTGACTCCCGCTACGTCGATCGACGACCACGTCGCCGACCTCATTGCCGTGCTCGATGAACGGCCAACTGTCGTGATCGGGCATTCGATGGGCGGCTCTATTGCCATGTTGGCCGCAGCCTCTAGACCCGATTTGGTTCAGGCGCTTGGCGTCTTCGAACCGCCTCTTCCAGGAGTCACCCTGCCGACCGATGATGCGCCTACGTCAGCCAGCATTCCTGAAGACGATGAGCATCTGGTGCGTTGGATGTACCGGCGAGTAGTGGGGAAGTCGGCGTTTGCGGGCATGAACGCTCGTGCGCAACGGACGCTGGTTGGCGAAGCGCCAGCGCTTCGGACCGACGTCGAGAGCGTTCGCGACGAGGCCAAACCCTTCGACCCAACTGCAGTTTCCGTGCCAACAGTCATCGGTTACGGAGCGGATTCGGCGCCCCGCCATAAGGCCCGGGCAGAGTGGCTCGCCGAAGAGATCCCCAACTCGACGCTGTTCGAAGCTCCAGGCGCACAACACGGCTGTCACCGATCACACCCTGAACTGTTTGCGAAGTTTGTAATCCAGGCCGCCAGTTTGGCCGCCACCGACTAGGAGTTCGTTAGTGGAGTTGGCAACGGTGACGTGTGAGTCTTGAAGTAATTGGAGCTACTCACTCGCGCAAATCGGTGACGAAGACTTCGCGTGTTCGATGTGTTCCGACTCGAGGACGGACTCATCGTTGAGCACTGGGACACCATGGAACCGCTGCCGCGTGGAGCGGCATTGGTAAACCAGGGCAAGTTCTAGCCGCCGGGTCACCATCCCTGCTCATCGGCGTGCTTCGCCGACGTGGGCTTGGGGGAGCAAGACCAAAGAGCCTCATCAGTCCGCAAAGTCATCCGGCTTTTCGCCGGAATCTGCCCCGTTTCGACTTCGGAGTGCAGAAGCTTCAGGACCTCGCCCCAAGCCTGCGCCGTCTTGGTCCCCGTTGCAAGAGCATCGGTCCAACCGGAATGGGTGAGCGTGACTCGACAGCCTCCGTCTTCCTCCACCAGGTCCCACGCGGACGTTCAGAGCAACAGACGCTCTGCGACACGCATGATCGGACAACGCCGTCGGATGCCAAGCAGCATGGCAAAAGATGCCGGACGAACCGTCCACGGCCAGCATCAAACCCCACGTCAACGTGTGTCGGAACGCCTCAAGGTTGTGTCGCGCCATATTACGGGTTTAACCGGCTCTCAAGCTGAAGGGTCGAGCAACGCCCAGAACGCGTTGACTAGCGGGTTTTTGAGATGGCGTTGCAGGGTGAAGAGCCCGAGATCGTAGGGGGCCAGCGCAGGTTTCACGTCGAGCACCCGCACGCGGGCCGCATGTGGGCTGTTGTCGAGCACGATCTTTGGCACCACCCCGACCCCCAATCCCAAGCTGATCATGCTGACGATGGCCTCGTTGCCTGCTACTTGGGCATAGATCTGTGGGGTGACGCCGCGCGACCCGAACCAGGCATCCACGCGCTCGCGGGCAATTCCGCCGGCGGCGAGGATCATTGGAATGTTCTGCCAGTCGGTGGTCTTGGCTGGCGTGAACTGGGCGTTGGGCATCTCGGTGGATTCCTTTGGCGCAACAAACACCAGCGGTGACTCGGCGATGGGCTTGAACAGAACTCCGGCAGGAAGAGTCTCGGGGCGAGCCGCAATCGCCAGCTCTTCTTCCAGCGCCACGATGCGCTCGATGGCATGTTCGGGGTCGCCGGTCTGCAGCATGATCTCCACCCCCGGGTGGGCGGGGCGGAACCGGTTCAACAGGTCAACGAGAATGCTGTGGCTTGCAGTGACCGAGCAGTAGAGACTTATCTCGCCGGATAGCTGTTCTGCTGGATCGGTGAGGTCGTAACGGATCTGTTCCCACTGCTGCACCGCATCGCGGGCGTACCGCTGAAACGTGCGGCCTTCCGGAGTGAGTGCCACCGTTCGATTGTCACGGTCGAACAAGACGGTGTTGAGTTCGGTTTCCAACTGACGAATGTTGCGCGACAGCGCCGAGGTGCTGATGTTTGCTTTCGCGCTAGCGCGCCCAAAGTGCAGGGTTTCGCTGAGCACGATGAAGTGCTTGAGCGTTCGGATGTCCATACGTTGAGTATGGCGGAGCTTGGATCAGGTGTTGTAAAGAACGGGACACCGTGTTGCAAATATGTCAATTTGCGAAATGCTCGGCCGCAGCTAGAGTTTCCCTGTTCACAGGTTGCTGTTCCCCCATCGAAACTGAAAGCCGGACCATGGCCAATTACTTCAATACTCTTCCCTTGCGCTTGCAACTCGCTGAGCTGGCCAAGTGTCGCTTCATGCACCTCGACGAGTTCACCGAAGGTGTCGACGCCTTGAAGGGCAAGAAGATGGTCGTAATAGGTTGTGGCGCTCAGGGTCTCAACCAGGGCCTGAACCTTCGAGACAGCGGCCTCGACGTGTCCTACGCCCTGCGCGACGCTGCCATTTCCGAGCAGCGCCAGTCGTGGAAGAACGCTACGGAGAACGGGTTTACTGTCGGCACGTATGAGGAATTGCTTCCGACCGCTGACGTGGTTTTGAATCTCACGCCCGACAAGCAGCACACCAACGTCGTGAACACCATCATGCCGATGATGAAGCAGGGCGCGTGTCTGTCCTATTCACACGGCTTCAACATTGTTGAAGAGGGCATGCAGGTACGCGACGACATCACCGTCATCATGGTCGCCCCGAAGTGCCCGGGCTCTGAGGTGCGTGCCGAATACGTCCGCGGGTTTGGCGTCCCGACCCTCATTGCCGTTCACGAAGACAACGACCCAAATGGCGAAGGGCTCGCTCTGGCCAAGGCCTACGCCGTCGGGACTGGCGGCCACAAAGCCGGTGTGCTCATGTCCTCGTTCATTGCCGAGGTCAAGTCCGATCTCATGGGCGAACAGACCATTTTGTGCGGCATGCTGCAAACCGGCTCACTCTTGTGCTTCGACAAGATGGTCGAAGAGGGCGTCGAGCCAGGCTATGCCTCGAAGCTCATTCAGTACGGCTGGGAAACCGTCACCGAAGCGCTCAAGTACGGCGGCGTCACCAACATGATGGACCGCCTGTCGAACCCGGCCAAGATCCGTGCCTTCGATCTCGCAGAAGAGATGAAGGACATCATGCGTCCGCTCTACGGCAAGCACCAGGACGACATCATGACCGGCACGTTCTCGGCCGGAATGATGGAGGACTGGGCCAACGACGACGCCAAGCTGCTCGGCTGGCGTGCCGACACCGCCGAGACCGCGTTCGAAAAGACCGAAGCCGGTGACGTTGAGATATCCGAACAGGAATACTTCGACAATGGCATCCTCATGGTCGCCATGGTGAAAGCCGGCGTCGAGCTTGCATTCGAAACCATGACCGCAGCGGGCATCATCGCTGACTCCGCCTACTACGAGTCACTGCACGAGACGCCGCTCATCGCCAACACCATTGCTCGCAAGAAGCTGTATGAGATGAACGCAACCATCTCCGACACCGCTGAGTACGGCTGCTATCTGTACAACCACGCATGTGTCCCACTGCTGGGTGACTTCATGAAGGACATTAAGAGTGATGTCATCGGCAAGGGCCTCGAGCTCGACGACACCGGCGTCGACAACGCACGCCTGATCGAAGTGAACGCAGCCATTCGCAGTCACCCGGTTGAACAAATCGGTGGCGTCTTGCGCGGCCACATGGCTGACATGAAGCGAATCGTCTAACTCGTCGCACTCGTTGTGACCGATAGAGCCAGCATCATCCTGGATGATCTGACCGTCGACTTCGACGGGCACTTTCAGCTCAACAACATCAATTGGGTCATCGAGCCGGGCCAGCACTGGCTGATTGCCGGAGCGAACGGTTCAGGCAAGTCCGCGCTCGCCGCCATTCTGGCGGGCGAGGGCGACCACCTTTCTGGAACGTTGTCGGGCCTGCCTGGCAGTGATTCGCTGCGAGGCAGTGATTCGCAGCAAAGCCGTAATTCGCTGCAGGGCAGTGGCTCGCTGCAAGGCAGTGTGGCGCTTGTGTCGTATGAACGCCAGGCCGAGCTCATCGCCGCCGAACTACGCAAAGACGACGCCGACATTCTCGACGTGATCTCCGAGGGCACGCCAGTGGCGGAGATCATTGCCGAGGTCTGCCTCGACGATGACCTTGCTCAGACGCTGGTGGCAACGTTGGGCTTGGACCCATTGATGGACCGGTCCTTCCGCAAGTTGTCGACGGGGGAGACCCGAAAGGTCATGCTCATCCGAGCGCTGACGAGCCGCCCTGAACTTCTGGTTCTGGATGAACCATTTGATGGTCTCGATCATGACTCGCTGCAGTGGTTGCAGGATTATCTCACAACGCTGGCCGAGACCGCACCCATGGTGCTCGTCCTCAATCGGTTCGACGAATGCCCGGGCTTCATCACCCACGTCGCCTACGTCGACAACGGACAGCTCGTGCATCAGGTGGACCGGGCCGACGAGCGGGCCTATGACGACCTGCGTCAACTGCTTCACTTGAAGACGAGTGAACTCGAGGTGCCGATGGCCGATCCGGCTATTGCCCTGGCGCCCCTGAACGGTGACGAGCCTCTGGTTCGGTTAACCCGAGCGACCGTTCGATACACCGACAACACGGTCTTCGACAACCTCGACTGGACCATCGAACCCAACCAACATTGGCAGGTGACAGGGCCGAACGGCAGCGGCAAGACCTGTCTGCTTTCGCTGATCACCGGTGATCACCCTCAGTGCTACGTCAACGACATCAACGTCTTCGGTTTCCAGCGCGGCACCGGCGAGAGCATCTGGCAGATCAAGCAATACATCGGCTACGTTTCCACCGCCCTGCAATGGGAGTACCGGGTTAGTACCAGCCTGAGAAACGTGATCATCTCGGGCTTCTACGACAGCATTGGCCTGTACTCCAAAAGCACCGACATCCAGAAGGCTATTGCCGATGACTGGCTGGCGGTACTCGGGATGACTGGACGGGCCGACGAGCCATTCAACGGGCTGTCGTTCGGCGAGCAGCGCCTGGCGCTCATCGCCCGTGCGATGGTGAAACACCCACCGCTGTTGATCCTCGACGAACCGTGTTTGGGACTCGACGACATGAACCGTCAGTTGGTGCTGGCGTTGATCGAGCGCATCTGTGGCTCGGGCGAGACCACCGTGCTCTATGTGAATCACCGTTTGGAAGATCGCATCCAAGGGATCGACAACCACCTCGCCCTTAGTTAGCGCGCATCGCGGCTGTCGTGGTGTGCGGCCCAGGTGACGAAAAGCGCACCGACCGTCGTGATGATCGGGGCGGTTGCGGGAAACGTCAAACGCGGTAGCTACTGTTTTGGACGTGTCTGCGGATCCCCTGCTTGCCGAACAGATCGCCTACTACCGTGCGATTGCCAACGAGTACCAGGACCACTACATCGAGGCTCCAGGCGCCCAACGACAAATTGATGCGTTCAACAAGTTTGATATAAGGGGTGATGTTCTAGAGCTGACCTGCGGGCAGGGGCAGTGGACAGAGCAGCTCGTCGGACGGGCGTCCTCGGTCACCGTCGTCGAGGCTTCCCCCGAGATGATCACTCTGGCAAAGGGCCGGGTTGGGGAGGCGAGTGTGCGCTTCATCCAAGCTGACCTGTTCTCCTGGCAGTCAGACCAGCGTTACGACACCGTGTTCTTCGGGTACTGGCTCTCGCACGTACCAGAGGAGCGCTTTCAGACCTTTTGGCAACTCGTAGCCGACGCCGTCCGACCCGATGGTTGGGTGTTCTTCGTTGACGACAACTACCGCACCGAGGCAGAGCTAATCGAAGGTCCTGGGTCCTCAGTCGTTGAACGTCGGCTCAACGACGGGACCAAGTTTCGAGCAATCAAGGTTCCATACGATGCCAGCGGGCTCGAGCGCCGACTCCAAGAGCTGCTTTGGGATGTCACAGTGGAGGAGTCCGGTCCCTTCTACTGGGGCACAGCTAGACCCCAGAACTAGTCCGAAGTGTCACCGCCAATGGTCCGGCACCATCTCGAGCCAGGCCGATCTAGCAGACATGATCATGAGGGCGTGGCGAGTCTTGGATTGTCGACAACAGCTGATAGCCGAGGGGCAATGGTCGGATGAGTCGGCCATCGTTAGATGTTGACGGGCATCTGATGGTTGGCGATGAGACGCGATAGGTGCAATCGGGGCCATCGGCAATCGCACCCACGACGAGTAAGACGCCGCCCAGCATGGAGATCGGTGAGAACTTAAGAATGCCCTTGATCGTTGCTGGGTCGCCGCGGAGGCTTCCTAGCATCAGGAATGCACCCAGCTGGGTCATGATCAAATAGGGCACGGCTACCCACAACCCATCGCCCTCGAACGCGTTTGGCACCGAGTAAGCCATCACGAACGTAGATGCCATGGCCAAAAGCATGACGA
This sequence comes from uncultured Acidimicrobiales bacterium, assembly GCA_938002965.1. Taxonomy (GTDB): domain Bacteria; phylum Actinomycetota; class Acidimicrobiia; order Acidimicrobiales; family SZUA-35; genus JAHELU01. Next base: position 32,768 of record CALKZY010000016.1, read on the forward strand.
TGCGCCGCCATCGAGGTTCGAAGTCGACGAGGTTCACACCCCACGTGCACCCCGACCAGCCCCACCACAGCACGCCGAGCAGAATGGCCGCTCTGGCAGCACCGCCCCACGTCAGATCATGGGCAAGCGTCCACACCACTTGGGTGATCGCAAACACAAAGACCAGGTCGAAGAAGAGCTTGAGTGTACTTGCTCCTTTGTGTTTGGTCAGGTGGTCTTCTTGTGTATCGGACATGCTCAAGCCTCTCCCTGGTAGCGGCGAGTTCTGCTAGTCGACGTAGGTAACGAGCGCTTCGGTGGACTTGCGAACTTTGGGCATTGGGGCCAGCCAGTCGGCGTCTGGATTCCGGTAGCCAAGTGGGAGAAGTACAACTGAGCCCAGTCCGCGTTCGGTGAGGCCGAGGATCTCGTCGACTCCGGTTGGGTCGAATCCCTCCATTGGGGTGCTGTCGACCTCGAGGTCGGCGGCGGCGAGCATGGCGAAGCCAAGGGCGATGTAAGCCTGGCGCGCCGCGTGGGCGTGGTTGGTCTCCGCGTCGCGTGGTAGCAGCATTGACTTGAGGTTGTCGTAATAGCCATCGATCAACGGAAGGTCGCCGCGGGCAGCCTTGTTCAGTTGCACGACCTCGTCGATGCGCTCGTCGGTGTAGTTGTTCCAGGCGGCAAACACGAGGAGGTGCGAGCTATCGGTGATCGGCGATTGATCGAACGCCACCTGCCGGAGCTGACTCTTGACGTCGGGGTTCGTCACGACAATCAGTTCGAATGGCTGCGTGCCGCTTGAGGTCGGCGCCATGCGCACCGCTTCGACGATGGCATCGACTTTGTCTTGAGAGACCGATTGGGTCGGGTTCATTGCTTTGGTGGCGTAACGCCAGTTCAGCAGGTCCGCGATGTTGGTCATGTGGTTGGTTCCATTTCTTGGGGTTACCAGTTGTTCTTTTGGGCGTGTTCGAGAAGGGTCGTGGCAGCCAGTTCGCCGAGTGCGTCTGCGGCTTGGGGGCTGGCGCCGGAAATGAGCCTGCGGTCGAGGCACACGCTGTCATCGGCTTTCTTGTTGATGATGGTGGCGCCGTGGCCCTCGAGTCGTTCGCTCATTGGCCACGGCATGTGTCCGGGCATGTAGCCGATCATTGGCGTTTGCCTATCGACCGCATGTGGGAATGCCGCCATCTTGTAGCCGTCATAGAGGAACGGCTGGTGGTCGACTGTCGTGGCCAGCAGTGCGGCTGGCCCGTGGCACACGCTGATGGTGAAGAGATCGTTCTCATGAGCCCAGCGCAAAAGGGTGTCGACGTTGCGGTCTTCAGGGAGGCCAAGCATCGCTCCATGTCCACCTGGCAAGTACGCGGCGGCGTACTTCTCGGGTTGATCGAGTGCGCTTGCGACCACGTCGCCAAGGCTCCGCGGGTTCTCGAACGACGAACGGTATTCGTTGTGTAGTGCAACGACGTCGGCGTCTTCGCTAGGGAAGGCCCACATCTCGAGAGCGACCGGGGCGCCTGTTGGTGTCGCGATCTCAAACTCGAAACCGGCCTCGCGGAGGTGGAGCATGGGGACCAGTGTCTCGACGGGGTGGTTGCCGGTAGAGAACTTCTTTCCATTGGCCATCGTCATGTTCTTCTGCTCGGTGGCGATGACAAGGATCTTGGTGCGGCGGCCGACATAGCTCGTGTAGTGCTTCTTGCTGTAGTCGGTCGTCGGTGACGTTGTGACCCGAAGAGCGAACTTGGATGGACGGAACGAACCGTCGGGTTCAATCTGTGGCGCGAGGCCAAGCAACTTTCTCACGGGCATCTCCGATGGTGATCTAACTAACCAGTTGGTTGGTTGGTTGGTTAATGTACAGGTCGTCGCCATCGGTACCAACCACCTAGTTGGTTCGCTAGCCTTGAATGCATGGCTCCGAGGGATGCAGAAGCAACTAAGGCACGAATTCTCGTGGCTGCCGTTGCCGCATTCGCTGAACAAGGCTATTCGGGAGCTCGCGTCGACCGCATTGCCGACGCGGCGAAGTGCAACAAGAGCATGATCTACAGCTACTTCGGCTGCAAAGAAGAGCTCTTCGACTCGGTGATCAACGCCGCAGTGGGCGATCTACACAAGTCCGTGCCGTTCACCCCCGACGATCTTCCTGGCTTTGCGGGCCGCCTGTTCGACTTTCTGGCCGCGCATCCCGCCGAAATCCGGATCGACGCTTGGCGGCGTCTCGAACGACCCTGCAACACGCCATTCGAGCGCGAGGTCTTCGCCGGGAAGATCGCTGCACTCGACGAGGTTAGAGGTTCATCGGTGAAGAAACTGAGCTCGGCCGATCTGATCGTGCAAGTGATCGCCATTGCGTGGACGTGGGTTACGACCCCTGAATCCCTCGGCTCGCTCGCTACCAGCGACGTCAAAGCTCAGCGCAAACAGGTCGTGCAGTCGGTCGAGCGGCTCTGCAACGAAATGCTCTGATCTGTAGGAATCCGCGGAGTCTTCCTGTGAAAGCCGCAGCGACTGAACCCTGGTCCAAACAAGACCGACACGGCACTTGGTGCTGATGGCATTGCAGCGTCGAGCTCAGCCATGCAGGCCGTGGGCTGTGTGGCTGCCCCGCATTTGCAACTCGAACAACTGCCCAGCAGGCATCGCAACCCAAAATCCCGAGCTTCGTGCTCGTCTTGTTGTCGACGCGGCAAGCCAACGCCTGGCGACATTCTTTGAAGCATCGACTGAGCTGATGCAGGTGATGGCCCGAGCACGTGGCCACGATCACCTCAGCAAGCTCGAAAAGCGAGAGCTCGCCACGTGGGGCGACCAGATGGCCAAGCTCGCTGGAGTCCGGGGACCTTACAAGGCTGCGTGGCCCGTGTTGACCCAGTCGATGATCATCGAGGCGAACATTTCGGGTTGGTCAGACCAGGAGAAGTGGCCTGCTTCGGGCAGGATGCGAAGTTCGCTCTTTGGTAGCGCGTCATGGAGATTTTCCGCGTTACTTGGGTCGAAGAGGACATCGAGGTCTCCCCAGAACACGAGGGTTGGAATATCGATCTTGCCGACGCCTTTGGCCAGTTCGGCTGCCTTCAAGCGGAAGTCTTCAAACCAGTGAATCACCTCGCCGGCGCGGCCAGCGTATGCCCGTAGGTAGTCGTCGACTTGGATTGGGTTGGATCGGCTTCGGATCTTACCAATCTTTGCGCTGAACGCAATGAGCGGACCGGCGCCGAGCATGGCGGTTGAAGTCCGCATGACTCCAGATTTTGCTAGCAAGCTGATCATCATCGCCAGCTTGAACGGTCCTGGGGCGCCCGGCCCGTGCCCGATGGCCATGCTTGCCAGCCGGTGATCGTGATGGATCGCATAGGCAAGCGCTGCGCCCATTCCGACGTCGGGTGCGACGAGGTGAATGTCGTGGAGATCGAGTTCTTCGAAGAAGGTGGCGAGGTGGGCGCCGAGCGCTTCGGGAGACATGTCGTTTCGGTCGCCTTCTGAGGCGCCAAATCCGGGCAGGTCGATTGCGATGATGTGCAAACGATCGGTCAGCGCTCCCCACGAGCCAGCGAACGACAGGATGCTCTCGGGGAACGGGCTGAGCAGGACTACGAGCGGCGCATCGGCCGGGCCGGCTTCGGCTAGGCGAACCTGTCGACCACCGAGCGTTTCAGTTCGTGTGGGGATGGCGACGTCAGGGTCTTCGAACGAAGTCGCAGACTTCTGCGCCTTGCCTACCCGTCGCCACTCGGGTGACATCGCAGCCAACGTTGCTGCGTTGAGGTTGGCAAACGTGTTGAGCTTTTTCATTGCAGATCTCCTTGATCGGCAACCGTTCGGCAGTCGATCCATGGTATAATACCGACTGGTATTATACCATGGAGCTCTCGCTGCTCGTTGTGATTGACTACCAAGATCTGCTTGGCGGCATGGCGGGGCGATACTGTCAATCGACGGACCGGTTGCGGACGAAAGGGTCAGCCATGGAATCAGCGTCGTCGTCGGTTGGTAGGCCGAGAACGTTCGACAATCGTCGAGTGGTTGAGGTCGCCGTTGAGAGCTACTGGACAGATGGGGTAGAGGCGGTCTCACTCAACGAGATCTGCCGGCGGGCAGGTGTGTCAAAGCCTGGCTTGTATCGCGAGTTTGGTGGCGAGGACGGGCTTATGAATGCTGCCCTAGGGCTTTATGCAGAAACGGTCCTGGCCCCAAACCTTCAGAAGGCCGACGGCGATCGTCCCCTCGGTGACGTTCTAGCCGCCATGATCGAATTCATGGTCGATGTAGACCGATCGGGACCGGCTGGATGTCTCCTCGCAAATATGAGACAAGTACCAGATCGGTTGGGTCCGGCGACTCGCAAGCGTGTAGCCGACCTTCGCGAGGAAGCTCGATCGATGTACTACAGCTGGGTTGAGCGGGCGAAAGAAGCGGGAGAGGTTGACGCAAACATCTCCACCGAAGTCGCCGTCGCACTGATCGACCTTCAACTAACGAACTTGCTTGTGCAGGTGGCGCTTGGCGAAGACCCCGGGCTGCTCAGCGCTCAAGCAAAGCTGAGTTTCGCCGCCCTGACCAAAGTCGGATCCAATGCCTAGGCCCCACCTCACCCGGTGGCGTCGGTGAAAATGCATTCTCAGTCGGGGGTTCCCGGCCGGATCAGGCCAGCTTCATACGCAGCGATCGCCAGTTGGACGCGGTCTCGAAGCTGAAGCTTTCGCAGTAGCCGGCTGACGTGAGTCTTGGCCGTGAGGGGAGACATCGACAGAGCATCAGCGATCTCGGCATTGGACAGACCGCGGCCGATCTCAAAAAGCACTTCAAGCTCGCGTTCGGTCAGGTCGCTCAAGATCTCGGTATCGCTTCCAGCGGCTGAGAGGTCGCTCAATAGCATTCTTGTAATCGACGGCGAGAGCAGGGCGTCTCCGCGGTGGAGCACGTGAATTGCGTCGATCAATTGGGCGGGCTCGGTGTCCTTGAGCAGGAAACCGCTCGCCCCAGCAGCGAGCATTCCCCGGACGGTCGGCTCGTCGTCGAACGTCGTCAGGGCAAGAATCCGCGAATCGGGAGCGCGTTGAACGATGGCCTTGGTGGCTTCGATGCCATCCATGTCGGGCATGCGGATGTCCATCAGCACCACATCGGGCTTCAGTATCTCGACGGCAGCGACCGCTTCGACGCCGGTTGCGGCCTCACCAGCCACGTCGATGCCCGCTTCGGCATCCAACAGGAGTCGGAAGCCGCTGCGAACCAGTTGCTGATCATCAACAATCAGGACGTTAATAGTCACCAGTCTCCTCGGGGGATTGACGCCGTGACAGTGAAGCCGCCAGACCGGGGACGCGCTTCGAGGGTCCCGCCGACAGCGGCCATCCGCTCGGTCATGCCGATGATGCCAAAGCCTGTAGAGTCGCCAACAACGGTGCTTGGGCCCTGGTCGTTGTCGACCGTCAGACCGATGCGATCTTCGGCGACATTCAGGCTGACAACGGTTGGTCCGTTGCCGCCGTGGGCGATCACGTTTGCCAACGCTTCGCTAGCCACTCGCTCAAGCGCCAGGCGCACCGTGTTCGGCGTTGAAGCCGGGAGCTGTTCACCCGTTCTCAATATCGTCATGGTTGGCGAAATCCGCTCAATAGCCGCGGCGATAGGGTCTTCTGCTGCCGTTGGTCGAGATTCTTCGCTCGACCGGAGCTCGCCGACCATCGCCCGCAACTCAGTCAGGGCAGACCTCGATGCTTCGTTGACATTCGCCAGTGCCTGCTTGGCCTGCTCCGGACGCGAATCGAACAGATGGATCGCCGTGCCCGATTGAATCGCTACGGCAGTGAGTCCGTGGGCCACGATGTCATGAAGGTCTCGGGCGATGGCGAGGCGAACCTGTTCGGCGTGAGCGGCGGTCGCCGCTTCGACTCGAGAGCGAACTTGTTGGCGTTGTTGCTGAAGTACGATGCCGAGAAGTAGCGGGACCAGGACGACCGAGATCACGCCGATAACGGTGAGTGGTTCGAGCCGTTCCCGGTCGACTAACGGAACGACGATGGCGAGAGCCACTGCGGTGGCCGACCCGACTGGGACAGCGGTGCGAAGGGGCTCGTGGTAGGCCAGGTAGAAGCAGGCGTAGGCCACGATCGGCAACATTGCCAGGCCCTCCCCAGCCGAAACCGCCAAGACCATGGCCACGAGGGCCGTCGACAACGTGATGATGACTCGGTGGTGTCGGGCGGATGCGATGCCTGCCGCAACCAACACGCCGGCACCGATCGACAGCCAACGGTCGTCATCGCCGATAGTCAGCATTACGCCGAGTCCGAGCGCAACGAAGAGCAGCCGCCACCAGTATCGCTCGGCACCCTCGTCGCCGGTATCGGCTGTCGCAGGGCTCAAGACGTCGTTCATCGTTTCCATTACACCCTCTGAATACGTCTAAATCCTCTGACTACGTTTTTGTGCGCCGTGGCCCTCCCCACGTAGCTAGCGCAGTCGGTCGCCCAGGGTTCGGATTGCTTTGGTAACCGGCGGAACGCGGGTGAGTAAGGCCACCAGAACCAACACACCTGTCAGCCCGAGCTCACCGACGAGGGCTACGTGGAGCACGAGTGCGAGCGCAATCACGTAGGTCAGCTTGTGTAGTTTCCGCCAGTTCTTCATGCCAATCTGCCGCTGAGCCCACCGTCCGCTTGTGGCAAGCAGCGGGATTGATAGCAACATGGCGAAGGTCCCAGCCACGAGGAACGGTCTTGCCAACGAAGCGGCGAGGCCTTCTTCGATCATGAACATGGTGAAGTTGGCGATCGCGTATCCGGCGAAGAGGATTCCAAGGATCTTGCGGACTGGCACCTGGGTTCGCTTCACCAGCCATTGAGTCGGCGAGCAGAACAGCATTGCTGCGAATACGACCATGCCCGGATCTTCCCCCAGTACAAGCGCAATGTCGATCATCTCACCGACGGAAATGATGCCGATCGCCGCAGCGATGGCCGTAGCGACGATGCCAACAAGCGGCAGCGCGGCAGCAGCCACAACTAAACGTTGAGCCGTGGACAGAGGGCGGCTTGCTTTGGGGCGGACGGCTGAACCACCGTGTGGTGGGGAGAGGGGTAGCCCGTCGGCATGAGGTGGGATTGTGTAGGCCTGAAGTGCAGTCATAACCCCACTATGAAGATTGTCGGGTGCGCTGAAATCCTCCTTCCGAGTGTTCTTATGTACTCCTAGAGGAGTACATCGAGCTCGACGACGGCCTATTGTGCTGTCCAGCCACCGTCCACGGCGAGGATGGAGCCATTCACGAGGCTTCCGGCTTCGGAGGCAAGGTAGATGACCGCTCCGGCAACGTCTTTGGTTTTGCCGACATCGCCGATCGGTATTCGGGCGACGACCTCGGCCCGGTACGCCGGGTCATCAAGGCGTTCTGCCGTACCAGGCGTGTAGATGAAGGTCGGGGCCACGGCGTTTACGGTGACGCCAAGTGGGCCCCACTCAAGCGCGAGGACTCGCACCATTTGGTTCATGCCGCCCTTCGAGGATGAGTAGGCGACGTGGTCGGCGATTCCGACGGTGGAAGCCTGAGAGCTAATGGCAATCACGCGGCCGGATCCTCGCGAAACCATGTGCCGGGCGCACGCTTGTGCGGTGAAAAAGGCGCCCTTCAAGTTGACGTCCATCATCGAGTCCCAATGAGCTTCGTCAACATCAAGGGCCGGCAAATTTGTGCCCAGGCCAGCGTTGAGGACGGCGATATCGATCTGCCCGTGTTCAGCCACGATGGCGTCTACGGCGTTTGCGATGGCGGGCACGTCGCTCACGTCGAGTTGGTGGGCGGTTGCGCTAGCTCCAGTTGAGGTGATTGTTGCGGCCACATCGGCGGCATCGTAAAGTTTCCTGCCGGTTACCGCAACAGTTGCTCCGGCCGCGGCGAGCGCCTGAGCGAGGCCGCAGCCGATGCCGCGGCTGGCTCCGGTCACGATGGCGACCTGGCCGCTTAGGTCGAAGGACGGTAGGTGTTCATTCATGGCCGTAGCTTAGGGCGAAGCTGTCAGCGGGGCTGCGCGAGCCCAATCGTCCGATCACGCTTTACCAAGTATGGGTTTCGTTGACGAGGTGGACGATTCCATCGACGAGAGCATCCGGCTCCTGCTCTTGAATGACGTGGCCGCCGTTGGCGAAACGTTGGTGTGGTTGGCCGACGCTTCCAGGGATACGAGCCATGAGGTGTTGGGTGCATCGTATGCAATAGCTTCTGCATCGGTCAGCTCGATTGCAGCTCCGGTGATTCCGGCTAGTCCATTGCGGAGGGTCTCTGAGACGTTCATTGACTCGAGCTGGGCGGCGTGCTGTTGCCATTGAACGAAGGCGCCAGGGTCGGGCGAGGTTTGTAGTGCGGCCATCATCTGATCTCGATAGTCGGGGTCGGGGAGTCCGCCGTTGGCGATCATGATCGCAGCGAAGCGATCCTGATGTTGGGCGGCGACGGCCAAGCCAATCAGGCTGCCCCAATCTTGACCGCACAAGACGGTGTCTTGAAGATCAAGCTGCTCTACAACTGACGAGGCCCAGTCGACATGTCGGGCGTAGGTGTAGTCACTCTGGCGGGTCGGCTTATCTGAGCGCCCGAAGCCAATGACGGCCTTCGATTTTTACCCGTGCTGGCGACTTCCCGTGTCGACCTAGGCCACGGTGAGCAGCGGGCAGGCGCTAGCGTTGGAGCGTGGCTGATTCGTGCTGCGAGAACAAGAGCAGCAATCTCGCTGGCCTGCGTGAGCGTCAGGGGCGGGTACTTTGGATTGTGCTTGCCATCAACGCGGTGCTGTTCGTGGTCGAGTTCAGTGTCGGGTGGGTGGCTCGGTCTACCGCACTCCTTGGTGATTCGCTCGACATGCTTGGCGACGCCTTAGTTTATGCGTTCAGTATTTGGGTTCTGCATCGGGGCGCTCGATGGCGGGCTCGAGCGGCGCTGAGCAAAGGTTTTGTGCAACTCGGTTTTGGCCTGCTTGTACTTGGTCAAGCGGTAGGCAAGCTGGTGGTCGGCCTCGACGTCGACGCGGTCGCCATGGGGTGGATGGGGGCGCTGGCGCTCACCGGTAATGGTGTGTGTTTCTATCTGTTGTGGAGCCACCGCAGTGATGATCTGAATATGGAATCGACGTGGTTGTGCTCCCGGAATGACTTGATCGCCAATGCCGGCGTACTTGTCGCCGCTGGGGCCGTGGCCTGGTCGGGGAGTGGCGTGCCTGACATTGTCGTCGGCTTAGGCATCGCTGCGCTCTTCCTTCGAACCGCTATGCAGGTCATCGTCGCTTCCCGCCTTGAACTCAACACTCTTGGCGACCCTGAGCAACCAGTGGTCAGCAAGCTGTAACACGCTGAGTCCGGTGGCAGAGATGGTCTGGTGAGGTACCTATCCAGTGATCGTGGGCAACCCGGCTTCGGTCCATGAGAGGATGCCGCCATCGAGATCAGCGACGTCGGTGAATCCAAGGTCTTGCATGACCTCGGTGGTTTTGCCGCTTCGGTTTCCTGATCGGCAGTACAGAAGATACGAGGCATTAGGATCGAGCCCCGCTAGTTGATCGGCGAAATCGTCGTCGTAGAAATCGATCATGATTGCGCCATCGAGGTGGCCCTCGGCGAACTCCTCGGGCGTCCTCACGTCGAGGATCACGAGGTCGGTTGGCGGATTGTTCTGGATGGCGGCCCCGTCTTGAACGGACACGAGTCGGATGCCATCGCCAGCGTCGGCGGCAACTGCACCTTCGTCCGCTCCTTCGGCCGTGGATGTGGGCGAACCGCACCCAACTGCTAGGAGCACGGCGACAACGACGGCTGAGAACGATGGAAACGATGAGTTGCTCACGACGAGAATCCTTCGAGGGGTCGACAGGAGATTACCCCGATCTCTGATTGTACGGAGTCTTTGCTCGGCGCTGAGTGGTGCCATTGCCCGGCTCTCACCAAGAAGCAGACCGCCCAACCAGGCCTGTTGAATTGCGATGTTGGGTCGGAGCTCGTGAAACCATCGGGCGAAATGTACGTCGACCCGCAAACGCGCGCGCGCCGTCACCCGAGTCGTCTTGTGTAGCTTGAAGTCATGTTGCTTTTGGCGCGACGAATCGGCATCGCTACTGTCATCATGGGTGGAGTCGGACTAGCGGGATGTTCATCGGAGGATTCGGATCCAGATTCGGGTTCGCTCTCGCCTGCGGTCACCAACGACGATGCGAGCGCATCGGCCGATGAGGATGTGACCACCACGGTTGTGCCGCTACGCCCAGTCGGTGAGCCTGACACAACGACCGCTCCTGAGGCGAACAGCACATCGGCGTACATCTCGCGACGTTTGATGACCTCGAAGGTCATCGAAGTGACGTGGTCTGACACCGAAGGAGTCGCTGAATATCATATTCACCGAGTTCTTCGGACGTCGGACGACGAGCCTCCGGTAGGGGATATGACAGCAGACAACCGCATTCACGTGGCCGACGAGGGCGGCCGGTTCGCTGACCAGGACGTGGATGCCGGAGCGGAATACTGGCACGGCGTCCGAGAGTTTTCGGCCAACGGCGATCTCACTGCCCATGGCTGGCACAAGACCGCCGCAATTGATGACGAAGAACCCCCATCGACGGTGGATGGAATAACTGCGGCGGCCGAGAGCGGTGAGGTTCTGGTGACCTGGCGCGAGCCCGACGAGAACTATCAGCTCCACGGCTACCGAGTCTTCCGAGGCGTCGATGGCGAAGCGCCCGAGTCAATTGCGGTGACTTGGCGCCTCGGCCAGACGTCGTTCATCGATGACGAGCCGCCGGTCTCGGCTGAGGTGGTCTACGAAGTCGTCGCATTTGACTTTCACTGGAACGAATCCTCGCCAGGTCGGGTCACCATCGACCTGTCAACCGGGTGAAAGCGCAAGCCACACAAGTAGATGGTGACGTGATGGACAAAGAGCTTGCGCCGGTGAACGAGCGATGAAGACAACGGCCGTACATAACGAGCGCGATGAGTACGACCTCTACATCGGCCGGGCTGTGCCCGAGGCTGGGTTGGATGCCAGTAAGTGGGGGAACCCATTTGTGATGGCCGATGACAGTGACGCCGAACGCAATCGAGCGATTGCGCACTACCGGGCGTGGGTCATCGAGCAACCTGAACTGATGGCTTCGCTGGGAGAGCTCCGAGGCCTCCGCCTTGGTTGTTGGTGCGCCCCGAAGCCATGCCACGGCGACGTGCTAGCAGAACTTGCGGAGAACTACGAATGATGCTCATGGAATCAAATCGTCTTCGTCATGTCGACCGAGTTCAGCGGTGAGGTGAATTCGGCGGTGTCGTCGTCGAGGAGCTGGCCGCCCAACCAGGTCTGTTGCACTGCGAGATCGGGGAGTTCATCGATTGGACAGGTGAGTGGATCACCGTCGAGAAGAGCGAAGTCTGCGAGCTTTCCAGCTTCTATTGAACCAACCTCATCTTCTCGGTGCAGCGCACGTGCCCCCTCGATGGTGTAGCCGCGCAACGCAGCCTCTGGGTCGATGGCACAGTCTGCACCGATAACCCGGCCGCTAGCTGCTTGACGGGTGACGGCGGCCCACATAGCGAGAGGCACATCAGGCATCGAGACGGGGACGTCTGACGACAAAACGACGGGTGCGCCGGCCGCGGCGAACTTGCCGCTGGGGTACATACGATCGGCGATCTCGCCATAGTCACGGCGAGCCCCTTCGCCATAGTGAAAGACATGTGCCGGTTGGGGAACGGGCACGATCCCCATGTGAGCGATCTCGGCGATCTGTTCGTCGGTGGGGAAGCCACAGTGTTCGATGCGATGGCGAACATCTGGTCGAGGGTCGATTCGCTGTGCTTCAGCGATGGCATCAATCACCATGCCAATCGGCTCTGGCCCTTGAGCGTGCGTGCCGGTCTGCAAGCCCAGTCGGTGGGCTCGGACCACAAGGTCAGTGAAAGCCGCCTGGTCGTGGTACACGTTTCCGGGCCGATGGTTGACCGCGCAGCGGCACGGCACGTAGGCCATACCAGCCGTCAACGCTCCGTCGGTGTAGAGCTTGACCCCGGCAATACGCAACATGTCGCACCCGAGCGTTGAGCTCAAGCCGAGCTGTTCGAGCAGGTGGAGGTGGCTGGACAGTATCATCATCGAGACTCGAAGCTGGAGGCGGTCAGTGTCTCGGGCCCGCAGCCAGTTGGTCATCTCTCGCTCGGTTACCTGACAGTCGCCAACCGACGTGATGCCAGCTTGGCTGAGCATTCGCTGGCCCAGGTCCAACATCGAATCGAGAACAACCGGTTCCTCAGGAAGATGGAGGTTGGGGCCGTGGTTGCTGATCTTCACCCCGGCCGGGCCAGTGAGCAGGTCACAAGCGGCGTCAAAGATCACGCCAGTCGGATTGCCGGCCGCGTCTCGATCAATTCGTCCGCCTTCTGGGGTCGGCATCGAAGCGTCGATGCCCGCGTTGGCCAGCGTCTTGCTGTTGACCACGTAGCCGTGGCCGCTGGCGTGCATGATCTCAACCGGCTCGTCTGTCGAGACCCGATCGAGGTCGACGGCAGTCGGGTGTTGGTCGTTGGCGAGACGATGGTGGTCGTACCCGAACCCTCTGATCGACCGTCGTAGCGTCGATTGCTTACGTGTTCTTTCAGCAGCTTGACGATGTCGTCAGGGCTGGTGGCCGCCGAGAGATCTGCCCATGATGCACACTGTCCGAGCATCAGCGGATGGGTGTGGGCGTCGACGAACCCGGGCAACATGGTTGACCGGTCGAGGTCGACAACCTCAGGTGGAGCGGATACCAGGGAGAGGCAGTCGTCACGGCTGCCGACAGCCATGATTCGTTCGCCGAGCGTCAACACAGCCTCGACTAGCGGTTCACCTACAACAGGCCGGATCGTTCCACCGGTGAACAAGCGAGGGACCAACGGATCTGAGGAAGGCAAGGTCACGACACGCAGTATGACCCACGATCTCTCGCACGACGCTGTTGGACTCCGTCCTAGGGTGGTTCGACGACTTCGCCCTCAGCCCACACATGCCGACATATCACGTAGCATCCAGCTCTCCCCACCACGTCGGCGGGTAAGGAGATTGAGCAAATCAGGCAACACAATCTAGTGTGGGGAGCTGATGGAATCTGCTGACGTCGTCTTCCACAACGGACTGATCTTGGGACATTCTGCAGCCGGGCACGAACCGAGCGTTGTCGCCGTGACCGACAACGCCATCACTGCTGTCGGTGGCGAAGAAGTCCTCAACCTTGTTGGCACGTCTACTCGACTTATCAACCTTGACGGTCGAACCCTGCTGCCAGGAATCAACGATGGCCATCTCCATATCGGTGGCTTCTCACAAAGCCGCCCGCCAATTGCCCTTGATGTGTCGCCAACGGCCTGCCCCACGATTCGAGCCATCACAGCGTCCGTTGCCCTGCGTGTGGCACAGGTCGTCCCCGGCGCTTGGATAACAGGTCGAGGGTGGCTGGGAGAAGCGCTCAATGACCTGCCAGGGGCCGAACCTTGGGCCGGTTTGCTTGATGAGGTCTCGCCCAACAACCCGGTGGTGCTCACCGACTTCAGCGGTCACGCAATCTGGGTGAATTCGGCGGCGATGCGAGCAGCCGGTGTAACAGACCATTCGGTTGTGCCAACCGCTGGCCTCGCCCGACGTGACGCTGACGGGTCCTTCACTGGGCTGTTCGTCGACGCCGCTCAGGCAATGATCACCGAACACGTTCCTGCCCGCACCGATGCTGAGCTGGAGGAAGCGATCCGAGCTGGCATAGCCGAGCTGCACCGCAACGGCATCACCTCCATGACCGATGCGGCGCTCAACCCATTGCCAGGAAACGAAGACACGCTAGGCGGGGCCCGCGTTTTTGAGCTGCTACGTCGAATCTGCTCGCGTGATGACGTGGCGATGCGTACCAATGTGCTCGCCACGTTCAGCGCCTTGGGATGCTCAATGCTTGATGCAACCGAAGCGGGCTTGCCGCAATGGCAACCCCCGGAGGCCGACCCCGCATGGTTCAACGTCCGCGGCCTGAAGATCTTTGCCGACGGCGTGCCCCCGAGCTGCACGGCGTGGATGTCGCACGCCTACCCAGACGGTAGCCATGGCTGTCTGACGGTCGGTGGCGACACCGATGCTGACCGGGCGGAGGAACTGGCGCTGATTATTCGCGCCGGTCACGACCGTGGCATGCAGGTTGGTGTGCACGCCACCGGTGACCTCACGGTGGAGGCGGTGCTGAACGGATTCGAGCAACTGAGCGACCATGGCGGCTCGACAGCAACAGCTCGCCGAGCAGCCCGGCACTACATCATCCATGGCCCGCTGGCCACGGCCGAGATGCTGGCCAAAGCGGGCGCTCTCGGCGTTGGTTTCAACGTTCAACCGTCGCTGAAGTCGACGTCGGCCCGCGCCATCGAGGGGCTGTTCGGGCGTGAGCTAAGCGACTGGCAATGGCCGCTGCGTTCGATGATCGACAGCGGAAGCGTCGTTGCCGCAAGTTCCGATGCACCGGTATGTGAGCCGAACTGGCGACATGGAGTCGCCGGCGCCGTGCTGCGAGAAGCAACCGACGGCGAGGTCTATGGTGCAGGCCAGCGGATTGGGGTGCAAGATGCAGTGCGGGCTTACACGGCGGCCGGTGCCTGGCAAGACGGCGCCGAGTCATGGAAGGGTACGATCGCCGAAGGCATGGCGGCTGACCTGTGCGTGGTCGACGCACGCCTTATCACCGACGATCCCCGAACGTTCGCCGACACGGAGGTTTCGTTGACGATGGTGGATGGAGTCATCGTTCACGCATCACGAGACGAGGAGCGGTAGCCATGGTCGATAAGGGCGTGGTCGACAAGGACGCGGTCGATAAGGACGTGATCGACAAGAACGCGGTCGATAAGGACGTGATCGACAACGGTGACACAAAGCTTGCCCTCTCCCATGTGGGCGACGGCCCCAATCTTCTCTTTGTCCACGGATTGGGAAGCGCTCAGCTGTTGTGGGGCCCGCTGGTGCGAGTACTTCAGGATCGATACCGCTGTTGGACGCTTGACCTACGCGGTCATGGTGCGTCCGATCGAACGCCTGGGGCATACAACTTGCCTGGGTACGGCTCCGACGTTGCCGCTGCCCTCGACCACATCGCTGCACCAACAGTTGGGATTGGGCATTCCCTTGGTGGCACTTCGCTGGCGAGAACTGCGGCTGGCTGTCATCGGCACTTGCGGGCCGTCTACCTACTTGACTCCGGTTTGTTCCGACCGGCGGGCAAGACCCCGCCGACTGCCCTCGTCGAGCTGTTCAACAATCAGCTGGCGATGCTGCGTCAGTTTCAGCCCGAGAATCGGCCAATCGAGGACTATCAAGAAGTGTTGGCGGCAGCCCCGTATCCAGCGGGCGGGACGAACCAAGACGTGATGGTTCCCGAACAACTGCGAGGCCGAGCGGAGTCGCTATCGCTGCTTGACCCCGACTGCATCGAGGCCACCCTGGCTGGCTTCGTTGCTTCAGACAAGGTGGCTAGAGACAAGGTGGCTAGAGACAAGCTGCCAAGAGACAGCGTTTCCCTAGCATTCACCATCCCGACGAGGGTGGTGGCCGCTGATCCGTCGTTGGGCGCAGTGTTCCGGCCTGAACACGAGGGGCAACTGGTCGCCCTCACCCCTCAGGCGACCGTCTTCACGATGCTAGGCGTGGCCCATCAACTCATGATGATCAAAGGGTATGACGACGAGGTGCGTCAAGACCTCGAGGCCTGGCTGGCCGATCTAGAAGAACTGGTCTAGTCATTGATCGAGTTCTAGGGCTCGACGATGGCGGCCACTCCAAAGACGGCAAGGCTGGCGAACAGCTCCCGGACGGTGGCCGCGTCACCGTCAATGATCATCTGATCGAGCGCTTCGAGCGAACCGTTCATGGCATGGGAGAGCGCCGAGCGATCCAAACGTACTGACGCCACTGCGTCATCGTCAGTCGCATTGGCTCGATGGTGGATAGCCGAGCGACCGACTCCCAAGACGTGGACTTCGTCGAGGTCAGTGAAGTGAAGGTTGACGGTGAACGGTCCCGCTGTGAACGCCTCGGGATCGAAGCGAACTCCGAGCAGATCGATGAGGTGGTTTGCCTGCATCGCGTGTGACATGTCCTGGAAGACGATTTGGCCTCCCGATGGTGTGCCCTCTCGCAGTTCTCTCGCTCCCATGAGGTAGGCGTTGCGCCAGGTGGCGGCCTCAGACTGGTAGGCCAGTTGTTCGAGTGCGTCGGCTTGAAGCTGTCGGGCTGCTGTGTTTGTCGGGTCGGCGAAGACCACGTGGTTCACGACCTGGGCAACCCACCGGTACTCGCCGTTGTCGTAGCTGACCCGGGCCTTGTCAAGAACCGCATCGGCGCCGCCCATGAACTCGACGTAGTTCGTTCCGGCTTCAACCGGCGGGAGTGGGTTGAGGTTGGCCGGGTTTGCGTCGTACCAGCCGAGGTAGCGGTTGTAGACCGACTTGGCGTTCTGCGACAGGCTGCCGTAATAGCCCCTGGTGTGCGATTGATTGAACTCGGCGGGTAGGCGAAGGTCTTCGGCAATCTCGACAGCCACTCTCCCCTCGTTGGCGTGGCGCATCGTCTGGTCGTGAATCCAGCGGTAGAGGTCGCGCTGCATGGCCAGGAACCCTCGCACGTCGTCGTTTCCGAAGCGGGGCCAGTGATGGCTGGCGAACATGGTGTCGGTTGTGTCGCCCCAAAGCTCGATGGCCTCTTGGATGTATTTGCTCCAGGCCAGGGCGTTGCGCGTCTGTGCGCCACGAATCGGGTACAGCTGATGCATGGTGTGGGTGCAATTTTCTGCCATGCACAACAGACGCTTGTCTGGGAAGTGAAAGTTCATCTCGGCTGGGGCTTCGGCGTCGGGAGTATTTTGGAACACAACACGAATGCCACTGAGGGTTAGCTCTTCGCCCGTTTCGCTGACCGTTTCGGTCGGCGGCAAGAGGTTCGATGGTGCCATGGCCCGGCTTGTGCCAAGACCGCAGTCGACGTGCTCCAGTGGACCAGAATCAAGAGTAGGTCCGAACTGGAATCCGGCTCTGCGCCGCATGATGTGGCCAGCGATGGCGAACTCACTGACGATCTCCTCAATGAAGCCAACCGGCGCCACGATGCGAACATCGCCGCGGTCGACCGCTTCTTGGCTTGTGACGCCGAGGACGCCGCCGAAGTGATCGACATGGCTGTGGGTATAGATCACCGAGGTAACAGGTCGTTCACCCAGCGTTCGATTGGCCAGATCAAGCGCAGCTGCGGCAGTAGTTGCATTGGTGAGCGGGTCAATGACCAACCACCCACCATCGGTTCCAGCAATGAACGTAATGTTGGCGATGTCGTAGCCGCGCACCTGCCACACGCCGTCGGTCACTTCGAATAGGCCGTGGATTCCGTTGAGACGGGCTTGTCGCCAGAGCCCAGGGTGGACTGAATCTGGGGCTTGCTCTGACGCTCGAACAAAGTCATGGGTGGCGGCGTCGAAGATGATGCGACCGTTCTGCATCGTCACGATTGGGGGGTCGATCTGCGCTATCAGGCCACGGTTTGCCCGTTCGAAGTCGCCAGGATCATCAAACGAGATGGCTGCCGCGCCGTTGGCAGCAGCCGTATAGCGAGACGCAGCATTGTGTTCCATAGACAGACTCTGTCCTATCCAGATCGATCGTAGAGAATGGAGAGACGATCGCTCGCCTTCCATGGAGGCCATGCTAGAAGTTGGTCATGGCTCCGAACATCGTCTTCGTCTTTTTCGACAACCTTGGGTTCGGAGAGCTTGGGTGTTACGGCGGTGGGGTCGTGCGTGGCGTGCCAACACCGCGGATCGACGCCTTTACTGCAGAGGGCATTCGGCTGACCAATATGAACATGGAGGCCCAGTGCACGCCGAGTCGTTCAGCGGTGATGACGGGGCGCATCCCTGTGCGGTCTGGAACCACACGAATCCCGCAGCCGGATGCACCGACCGGGCTTGTGTCGTGGGAGCGCACAATCGCTGAATTACTAGGGGAGCAGGGTTACACCACCGGCCATTTCGGCAAGTGGCACCTTGGCAGTGCGCCAGGCCGTCAGCCAACAGCCCGAGGCTTCGACGAATGGTGGGGCCTGCTCGAAACCCATGACTCGTCGAACTGGGCGGACGCCGATGACTTTGCCAGCTCGGAAGTCCCACTTGAACAACTGTGGGAGGGCGAAGTCGGTTCGCCCAGCCGGTCGCTCGGGAACTACACAACCGAGCAACGCCGGTTCTTTGACGAGACGTGTTTCGACCGTGCGGATCGTTTCATTCGCCGGTGTGCGGCCGTTGATCAACCCTTCTTCTGCTATCTGCCGATTGCGTTTCCACATTTCCCTACGCTTCCGCATCCCGATTTTGTTGGTGTCTCAGGAAATGGCGACTTTGCTGACGCCTTCGTCGAGATCGACACTCGGGTTGGAACGTTGCTTGACACACTTGATGAACTCGACGTTAGCGATGACACAGTCGTGGTTATCACGTCCGACAATGGCGCCGAAGACGTGTTGCCTTGGCGAGGCTGGACTGGGCCGTGGGGCGGTTCCTATTTCACCGCGATGGAAGGGTCTCTTCGTGTCCCATTTCTTATGAGGTGGCCGGGGCGAATCCAGCCAGGCTCAGTTAGCAACGAGATTTGCCACGCTGTCGATTTGTTCACCACGTTGGCATCCATTGGTGGGGCCGAGGTGCCAACAGATCGCCCGATCGACGGCATCGACCTTGTCCCGTTTCTGACCGGCGAGCGGGGCGAGTCCGGTCGAGAGGCTGTGCTTTGCTTTGTCGCAGACCAGCTGCACGCCATCAAATGGCGCAACTGGAAGATTCATTTCATCTGGCAGGAGTTCATGCAGGACCCACCGGTGAAGCTTGGCGTCCCTCGTGCTTTCAACCTGTACGACGATCCCCGAGAACGCAACGACGTCTTCTTGCCGGACAACACCTGGGTTCGGCGCGCTGCGGCCCCACATTTGGAGGCATTTCGGGCCAGCTTGGCCCAGTACCCCGCCATCGCTCCTGGCACACCAGACCCGTACCAACCTGCCGCTTAGAGAGGTGGTGGGTCGCGTGTCCTTACCTATCGTGGGAGCGTCGACCTAGGAGACGCTTCGTGCCTGACCAAACGATACCGACAGCGCCGACTGGTGCTCCGACCTGTGGCGTCGACTTCTACAGCGACGAGTACGTGCTGGATCCTGTGCGGGGCTACCACCAGATGCTGGCTGCCGGTCCGGTGGTCTGGCTGGCTGCCAACAACCTTCATGCCATCTGCGGATTCCATGCCCTCAAGGAATCGCTCCGAAACCCGGAAGTCTTCATCTCAGGAAAAGGGGTTTCGATCAACGATGAGGTCAACGAGTTTCTCATCGGCAGCACGCTCAACTCTGACGGGCCTGAACACACCGCCACCCGGGCCATCACCTTTCCTCCGGTCACACCCAAGGCCCTGGTGGAGGTCACGGACCGAATCAAGCAGAAGGCCATCGAGACGGCCGAGCGTGTGGCTGAGCTGGGTGAGCTCGACGGGGTAGCCGACATTGCCCACCCGCTGCCACTCAGTATCGTGACCGACCTCGTGGGGCTAGGAGCTCACGGCGACGAGCACATGCTCACGTGGGGGAGTGCGACCTTGAAATGATGGGCGACCCACGTGATCGTCTTCCATCAGCAGTCAAGAACTTGTCCGAGTTACGGGCGTTCCTTGACGATCCGGGAATGCTCGCCGCCTTGAGCCCAGACGGCTGGGCAAACCGGGCGACCAAACTTGCAATCGAAGCAGGATTTGAGCGAGACCGAGCGGTCTCGCTTATGCGGGACTACATCGCTCCGAGTCTTGACACCACGATCTCGGCTATCAGCTATGGCGTGATGCGGTTCGCTCAAGCACCCGATCAGTGGGCAAAGCTACGGGCTGATCGGTCGCTAACCAAGAACGCCGTCGAGGAGATGGTGCGCCTCAATACACCCATTAAGTCTCTATCCCGCTACGTGGCCAGCGAGGTTGAGGTGGGCGGCGTCGTGTTACCGGAAGGCAGCCGGGTCATGATGGTTTTTGGCGCAGCCAACCGTGATTCTGCCCGGTTCGAAAACCCAGATGCCTTTGATATCGAGCGCAACACCAAAGGACACATGGGCTTTGGTCACGGCGTGCACGCCTGTCTTGGCATGCACCTGGCCCGCCTGGAAATGACGCTTTTGTTCGATGCGCTGGCCGACCGCATCGAGCGGTTCGAACAAACCGGTGAACCGGTCCCAGCGGCCAACAGTTCGATCTATTCGCTAGAGCGACTACCGCTGCGCGTCCACGTCTGAGGTTCTGCCCGCCACCACACTCCCGGCACAGATCGTTACCATTCGTTAGCATTGTTCGACTACGGTGAGTTGACGTTATGGACAGACGGCCCAACGTTCTCTTGATCGTCACCGATCAGCACCGCCCCGACCATCTCGGATTCGGTGGCAACCCGATCATTCAAACACCGGTGCTTGATTCTCTGGCGGCACGGAGCATGCGCTTCAACAACGCGTTTGTAGCCAACCCGTTGTGCCAGCCCAACCGGTGCTCGATGCTGACGATGCGTTATCCATCGGTGCACGGCACCCGACATAATGGGATCGCCCTCGACTGGGATGCCAACACG
Source organism: uncultured Acidimicrobiales bacterium (assembly GCA_938002965.1). GTDB lineage: Bacteria > Actinomycetota > Acidimicrobiia > Acidimicrobiales > SZUA-35 > JAHELU01. The sequence goes on from CALKZY010000016.1 coordinate 53,433, forward strand.
TTCGTGCGCCGCCTTCGCTCTGTGGGCTACCGAACTGGGCTAGTTGGCAAAGGCCACTTTCAGAACTTCGAGCTGTTCCCTGATATCGCCCGCAAGCAGTTCGACTTTTCGCTCGACGAACAAGCTCGACTCACCGGTCTGCCGGGGACGAACAAGTGGGACAGCTACGAGTCAATTGAACGCAATCTGGTTGAGCATGTCGTGTTCCCCGACGACTACTACGGGTTTAACCACGTCGAGATCTTGTCGAACCATGGCGACAAAGTCACCGGTCACTACGTGGACTGGTTGCGCCGCAAGGGCCACGATTGGCATGAGATCGCTGGTCTCAAGAACGCCGAGTGGGTTCTTGAAGAATGGGGCGAGGTTCGCAAACCGAAGGCGCCCCCGGAGCTCTACCCGACAGCGTTTGTTGCCGAACGATCGGCTGACTGGATTGAATCTCGTGCCGTCGACACCGAGCCTTGGTTCTTGCAGTGCTCGTTCCCCGACCCCCACCACCCGTTCACTCCGCCGGGCCACTATGCCGACATGTATGACCCGGCCGACATGGTGTTGCCGTCTACATTCAATGACCCCCATCAACAGTCGGCGGCGCATATCCAACGCATTGTTGCTGGGCGAGGTCAGCTAAACGACACGCCGATGCTTCAGGCGCCTGACGAAAATCAGCTTCGTCACGCAATGGCCTTCGAGTTCGGGGCGATCTCGATGATCGACGACTCGGTAGCCCAGGTTCTTGGAGCGCTAGAACGCTCGGGTCAAGCCGACGACACCATTGTGGTCTTCACCTCGGATCACGGTGACATGTTCGGCGACCACGGCCTCATCCTCAAGATGTTTACGCACTACGACGGGGTTCTCCGAGTGCCGTTCACTATCAGCGGACCAGGCATTCAACCAGGAGCCACCGACTCGCTGTGCAACACCCTTGATCTCGGCGAGACCGTCCTCGACCTATGTAATGTCGACAGCTACTTCGGTTCACAAGGCCTCAGCCTTCGGCCCATCATCGACGACCCGACCACCGAGCTACGCCACGAGCTGCTCATCGAAGAAGACCAGATACGCGACGGAATCAACGCCGGGGTGCAGCCCAGAATGCGAACGCTGGTCACCAAGAACGCTCGCATCACCCGCTACCAGAACGTTGATCGCCATGACCTCTACGACCGAGCCAATGACCCCAACGAGCTCGAGAACCGCTGGAACGATGCGGCAAGCATCGAACTGCGACAAGAGATGGGTGAAAGGCTCACCGAGCACATGATCGCCTCCGCCAACCCGAGTTATCGCCCCAACTACATCGCTTAGCCAGATTGAACCGAAGGAGCACACAACGTGACTGACTATCAAGACCGTCAGGGATTCGAGTTGAGCCAATGGCCCGAGATGCGCCAGATGGTGAACGACCTCGCCAGCTTGGTGTATACCGAACGAACGATTCCCCGAGAATATAAGTCGATGTTGTTCACGATGGCCAGCGTTGCCAGTGGCTGCACTCATTGCCAGTCGCACGGCGCCTACGCCCTGAATGGGATGGGGGTCGAAACCGAGCGAATTCAAGCGATCTGGGAGTACGAGACCTCGGATCTGTTCACTGACGCCGAGCGAGCGGGTCTGAACCTTGTCCGAGCGGCGGCTCAGTCGCCGAATGCGACGACTCCAGAGCATTTTGTCGAGCTTCGCAAGCACTACACCGACGAACAGATCGTTGAGATTATGGCCGTCAACTGTCTAGCCGGTTGGCTCAACCGTTGGAATGACACCATTGCGACGGTCACTGATCAAGAATCGGTCGACTGGGCCATGGAGAATCTGACGCAGGTCGGTTGGACCCGCGGCAAACATGTTGGCGAGAGCCACGAGCAGCGGCCAGGCCATCCTCGTTCCGTCGGCTGGGTGAAGGAATAGGTACGAGGTGACCGAGCAGGGCATCACGGCGGAACGGTTGCTCGGACAACGTATTCACGCGTTCAGCAACATGATTTCCGGGCACTTCTTTCGTCGCACCGAGCAGCCATTTGGCGTCAGTCTGGCCGAATGGCGGGTGCTTCGATCGGTTCTGTTGGAGCCGGGAACCTCGCAAGGCGAGATCGCAACATCGCAAGGTCTGAACGTCATGAACGTCAGTCGGGCCGTGGCCGGCCTTCGCCGCACCGGTTTGATCGAGACGTCCGCCGACCCCGCCGACCGGCGGCGAACCCAGTTGTCACCAACTGAGCTTGGCCGCCAAATTGGCGCAGACATCACCGAACGAGAACGCCTCGTCTACGAGCATCTGTTTTCGGTGCTCAGCGGCGATGAGGTGACCCAGCTCAACCAGCTACTGGAGCGAGTAAACACCGCAATGCGAGACGAAGGATTGCCGGAGCCACCCACGCCCTCGCAGGATTGGGCGGCGTTGCTTAAGGAGTAGGCCAACGCCTGACGAGCCCAAGACAATCGGTTGGGATTCCTTGACAACGGTCACACGGGAGGGAAAGATAGTTGCCGGGCAGATTGTTAACGTTCGTGAACAATTCACGGGCCAACCATGAAGGGGAACAATGGCAAACTCGAGACTGATGCGCCTGTTAGCCATGCTGTTGGCTTTCGCCATGTTGGCAGCGGCATGCGGAGGCGGAGACGATACCGCCAGCGATGATAGTGATGACGAGACGGCGACAACGGCCGCAGCAGCCGATGAGCCGGACGAAGAGGTCGATACCGAGATCGAGGAGGTCGATGACGTCGGCACGGTCGATGTCGATGAAGAAGCGGCCAACTGCGCCTCGGCCGTCGAACTAGAGGTCGGGGAGTACAACCCAGGTCCTGGTCTCGAGGTCGGCCTGGGATTTCAGCTCACCGGAGGCTTCAATCCCCACAACAACCAGGCTCCTGCCGCGTTCACCTACTACGGCTGGATGTATGAAGGCCTGGTTCGTCAAGACGCTGCCACGGGCGGAATTGTGCCATGGCTGGCCAAGTGTTTTGAAACCTCTGAAGCTGGCGACCAGCTCACCTTCTTCCTTCACGAAGGTGTGACCTTCCACGATGGAACGCCGTTCAACGCCGAAGCCGTTGTGGCCAACATCGAGTTCATCAAGACCGCCGGACCACCTGAGGTGCTACCGCCGGTTGCCGGTCAGATGGCTCTGGTCGATTCCGTCGAAGCAATCGATGACCTCACGGTGCAGTTCAATCTCAGTGCGCCGGCTGCGGCCCTAGTGCTCAGTGGCCTGATCCGTAACTCGGGTCTCATGGTGTCGCCTGCTTCGCTGGGCAACGCTGCCGCCAACCCGTCAGGCACGGGCCCCTACATGATGGACAGTGAGAACGCTGACCACACTGACATCAATTTGGCTGGATTCCCGGACTATTGGCAGCCGCAGCTGGTCGGAGCCGAAACCGCCAGGCTTCAAGGTGGCCTTAGCCCGCAGGCCCGTCTCGATGGGGTTGTTGCCGGCCAGTTCGATATCGCGACCGTCAACAACACTGAACAGGATCTTGTTCCTGCATTCAGTACCGACATCTCGGTTCGTATCGGTTTCGTGGTGGCTGACTGGCAAGGTGAGCAGATTCCGGCGCTGGCCAACAAAGATGTTCGCTGTGCCATGAGCGCCGCACTCAACCGGTCTGGAATCGTGGAGACAATCGGGCAGAGCCCGGACTCCGCCATCCGGCAGTTCGCGGTGAGTCCGACCGATTATGCCTATGTCGACGACCTTGAGTCACCCGAGTTTGACCTCGAATTGGCCCAGAGCCTGATGGACGCCAGTGGCGAAGAGGGTTTCGACTTCAGCAACGGGCATCTCCCCGGTGGTTTCTGGCCAGCTACTGCGTCGGCCTACAGCGGCGCCCTGGCCGAAATCGGCATCACCATGAACAACGAGGCGCTTGATCCGCCTGGTGCCGGCGAGATGTTTGCTCGCCTGGCCAAAGCCCAGCACCCCGTGCAGATCGTGGCCTACAACGAGCCAAACGCCTTGATGTCACTGATCGCCCGTACCGGCGAAGGTGGCCTCAACCCATCGAAGGTGTCGCCTGACGGCGTCGTTGAGCTGGTCAACGCGGCCAAGGGCAAGTCCTTTGAGGACGGCGAGGCTGACGTTGCCGCCGCCTGGAAGATCATGGTTGAAGAGTGCATCTTCAACATTGGGTTCGCACTGTTTACCACGATGGGTCACCAGGAGAACATCACTGGTGTTGACCACGTGCAGGGCATTCCCGTCACCTTCTGGCCGCACGGCGTCCGCAAGGAAGGCTAGTCACGCCAAAGTTATGAACTGACGAGGTCCCGGGCTCGACCCGGGACCTCGGTCGTTTCGTGCACTACGATCACCTCAATGGGGGCCTACTGAGTTGGCGAGATACATCGGGTTCAGGATCCTGGCAACGATTCCGTTGCTGTTCGCTATCGCCGTCGTCACCTTCCTTATCGCCGTCGCCATGGAGGCCAACGGCTCAATTGCCGGCCAGGTGTGCGGCGAGGGTGCCACCCTCGAATGCATAAGCGAAGTCGAAGAGAGCCTTGGACTAAACGAGCCGCTGCCGGCTCGATTCGTGGGGTGGCTCGGCGGTGCTGTGCAAGGCGACCTGGGCGTTTCGCTACTGGATCGAAACGCGTCGGTTAGTGAGCTCATCGGCGAGCGAATCTGGCCAACCCTCAGCATCGTTGGCCTCAGTCTCATTATCGGCGTGTCGCTTGGAATGCTCATGGGCATTCTCGCGGCGATCCGACCCGGCGGGCTGCTTGATAGAGCGTTATCGGTTATCGCAGCCAGCGTGATCGCTGCCCCGGGCTTCATTATCGGCATGTTGTTGGCGTGGGGAATCGCGGTAGAGCTTGGTTGGCTTGATCCGCTGGGATACACGCCGTTTACCGAGTCGGCTGGTGGGTGGTTCAAGTCAATTCTGCTGCCCTCGATCGCCCTCGGAATGCCGACTATCGCCATTATGCAACGCCAACTTCGCAGCTCGATGGCCAACGCCCTCCAGTCACGTTATGTGTTGGCCGCCCGGGCCCGAGGTGTCGGTCGAGCTACTCTCATCGGTCGCCACGCCCTGCCGAATGCCATGGTGCCGACGGTGACCGTCATTGGTTTTCGTGCCGCGGCGGCCATTGGTTTGACCACCGCCATCGAGATTGTGTTCGGCATTCGTGGCATGGGTGAAATGCTGGTCACCTCGATTCTCAACCGCAACGTGACCGTGCTCCAAGGCGGCATGTTAGTTGTGGGCCTGGTAGTGGCTTCAGTGAACTTGTTGGTCGATATCAGCTACGGGTTCTTGAACCCGAAGGTGCGGCTTACCAAGTGAGTGGCACCACAGCAAAACCGGACTCGCCTCGCCGTCGTTTCTGGCGTCGACTGCTGAGAAATCCACTGGGTGTTTTCTCACTGATCTGGTTCATGATTTTGCTGGTGGCATGGGTATGGCCCGAGCTGCTTGCCACCCACGACCCCTTCAAACAAGACGTCACGCTGCAGCGGCTCTACGAGTTGCCCAGCGGCGATCATTGGCTTGGCACTGACGGCTTTGGGCGAGATTTCTACAGTCGAGTGATATTCGGCGCCAGCTTCGCCTTTCGGTCGATCGTGATTGCCATGACGATCGCGGTAGGAGTAGGCGTGCCGCTCGGGCTGTTCTCAGGCTGGCGAGGAGGACGAATCGACCGGGCCATCATGTGGGTCAACGACGTGCTCTTCTCGCTGCCGATTATCTTGCTTGCCATGGCCGTCATCATCATCTTGACGCCGTCGCTCGACAACGCCATGATCGGGGTCGGCATCGCCATGTCGACGAGGTTCACCCGTCTTACTCGGGCTGTGACCTTGCAAGAAAAGGAAGAGCTGTACGTCGATGCTGCCCGAATATCGGGCTTATCGACACGCAAGATCCTGACCCGCTACATCGCTCCAAATCTCTTTTCGTCGCTCATCGTGCAAGCGGCGATTATCTCGGGTGCGGTCATCTTGATCGGTGCCACCCTGAGCTTCCTTGGCATCGGAGGCAGCCTTGACGATCCGGATTGGGGCGTCATGCTCAACCGCGGCCGCGAGCTCTTTCGCGTCGAGGGAGTATGGCAGATTGTTCCACCTGGAATGGCCCTGGTCTTGACTGTCTTGGCCTTCAACTTGCTCGGCGATGCCATACGCGATGCCATAGGACGAGACTCGAGCAACAACGCCCTCAGCATTTCTAAGCGGACCCAGGTTGCAGCCGCTGAAACAGCTCATGCCTCCGGCGACGACGTCGTGCTGTCAGTACGGGACATGGACGTGGAGTTTCCGGGGCAAGGCGATCAGGTCAGCCAGATTCTTGAAGGTGTCTCGCTGGAGGTGCGAGCCGGCGAGACATTGGGTGTCGTCGGCGAGTCAGGCTCAGGTAAGAGCATGACGATGCTGTCAGCTCTTGGGCTTACCCCGGCCCCAGGCCAGATGACCCGCGGCAGCGTTCAGTTCGATGGTCGAGACGTCACTAATCTCTCGGAGCGAGATTGGCGATCGCTCCGAGGCAATGACATCGGCATTATCTTCCAAGAGCCAATTGCCGTACTAAACCCGTCGATCAAGGTCGGCAAACAGATCGCTGAGCCGCTCCGAATTCACCTCGGCATGACCAAGGCCGCGGCTCGTACTCGGGCAGCCGAGTTGTTGGCCGAGGTCCGTGTCCCAGATCCTGAGCGTCGGCTCGATCAGTATCCACACGAGTTCTCCGGTGGTATGGCCCAGCGAGTTGGCATTGCCATGGCGCTTGCCTGTGAACCGAAGCTTCTCATCGCTGATGAACCTTCAACCGCGTTGGACGTCACGGTGCAAGGCCAGATTCTCGATCTCTTGGCCGAGGTGCAGCAACGCCACAACATGGCCATCATCTTGATCACCCATGATCTGGGCGTCATCGCCGAGACGGCTGACCGTGTGCTTGTCATGTACGGCGGGCAAGTGGTCGAGACCGCCGCCGCTGAAGACGTGTTTTTCAACCCAAAGCACCCCTACAGCAAGGCACTGCTTGACACCATGCCTCAAAGCCACGATGGCGTAGGAGACTTACCCACCATTGAGGGCATAGTGCCCTCACCTTCGGCTTGGCCCAAGGGCTGTCGCTTTGCCCCACGATGCGATTTCGCCACCGATGCCTGCACCAGCGGTGTGCCGCCACTTGAAGCGGTGTCCGGAGACCTGGTGCGGTGCGTTAGAACCCACGAAATCACACTGGGCGCGCCAGCTACTAGCGGGAGCGGCTCATGACCGTCGACTTGTCGCCAGTGACTGAGGCCCAATCGTCATCTCAAGGACAGCAAACCTCGTTCTTTGAAGTGCGGGATCTCCACGTCCGCTTCGCCAGCCGAGGAAAGCTCATCGGCGCTGCGCCACCTCCGGTAAAGGCAGTAAATGGCGTTTCGTTTGCCATTGAACCGGAGCGCACGTTTGGCTTGGTCGGTGAGTCGGGTTCCGGTAAGTCGACCGTGGCCCGGGCCATCTTGCAGCTGGTGGACATCCACGCCGGATCGATTATTCTCGAAGGGGAAGACGTCACAACGGTTCCCCGTTCTGACGAGCTGGCATTCCGCAAACGGGTCCAGGCTGTACTTCAAGACCCGTTCTCGTCGCTGAACCAGGTTCACCAGACCCGCAGGATTATCGGCGATCCTATTACTCGCCACTACGGCACCTCGGGTGAGGATCTTGATACCGCTGTCATGCAGCTGCTCGATGATGTCGGGTTGGCTCGCGAGTTTCTTGATCGATATCCCTACGAGATGTCCGGTGGGCAACGCCAGCGCGTTTCCATCGCTCGGGCTCTAGCCGTCGAGCCGAGGTTGATCATCGCAGATGAGGCCACGAGCGCCCTCGACGTTTCGATCCAAAGCCAAGTCATCAACGTGCTTAAACGCATCCAAGACGAGAGCGGTGTCTCGTTTCTGTTCATCGCTCACGATCTCGAAGTTGTCCGCCACGTCAGCCATGACGTTGGCGTGATGTACCTCGGATACCTGGTGGAGAAAGGCGACTCCGAAGGGATCTACGCCGGTCCCACCCACCCCTACACCGAGATGTTGATTGCGTCGATTCCGATGCCCGATCCGGTTGAGCAACGCAAACGACGAGAGTTGCGGCAGGCGTTCATCAACGCCGAACCGCCGTCGCCATCCAACATGCCAAGCGGCTGTCCGTTCGCCAACCGCTGTCCGGTAGCAATGGATATCTGTACGCAGGTAATGCCAGAACCCGCACCGGCTCATCATGGCGGTGAGGTCCGATGCCACTTGCATACCTCAGGACCGGAACTGGCGGGCGAGTCGGTCGTTTCGTTCATCAAGAGCAAAGCCTGATCAGTAGTCGATGGCCAACACGCCAACCGACCACGAGGCCAAACAGCTACTGGGCGAAGAGGCGCGTCGAGTCGGAACGCTGTGGCGTGCCCTCGACCTCGACGGTGACGACGTCTTGTCGGCAGAGGAAATTGCGGCCGCATCGGACTCGCTTCGAGCACTTGATACTGATGGGGACGGCCAACTAACCGTTGACGATATTGGTGGTCCCTTCCGGTGGCCTGGAGGTGAGCGGCGGAGCGCCATTGTTCGCATCCTCGACCCCGACGGCGACGGTGTGATCACTGCAGCAGACATTGACGACGCCCCCGATCGCCTTCGTCGACTCGATCGTCTTGGACGTGGCCATCTGCTGCCAACCGACGATCGCCCGAAATGGAATCCTATTCTGGCCCAAGCCCACAGTGGACCGGCCGAGACGCTGGCCCATTTCGACATCCTGAGGAACTATGAGGATGAGCCGAGTGGGCTGGTAATGCCAGGCGCTGATGATCGCCAAGATGACGGGTACCTGCTCGTCTATGAACACTGCAATGCCGGGGACGTGCAGGTCGGCAAAGATCTTTTTCTTCAATCGTCGACCGGCCAACGAGTCCACCACTGGCCCCATAGAAAGCATGCGTCGGAGACGGTAACCGCTCATCTGCGTGAAGACGGGCGGCTGATACGAACTAGCTGTCCGGGCCCGTGGCTGGATGTGTTGTGTTTTCCCGTTGGGGCCCATGGCATTATCACCATCGAAGAGCCAGACGGAACGTTGCTCTGGGAGTATCGACTGTTCGAACCGGGCAAGCGGGTCATGCACCACGATTTCGAGCCGATGCCCAACGGCAACATCTTGGTGACCGTTTACGAAGGCAAGACGTTCGGCGAGGCCGAGGAGTTTGGTTGGGAAGCCCAGCCGACCGACGTGTTGATGCGCCCACCCGACCTGCAACGGTGGTGGACCGAGAGCATTCTTGAGCTCGAACCGAACCTTGAAACAGGGGAGACGGGTGTCGTTTGGGAGTGGCGGTCGGCCGACCACTTGGTTCAGAACGTCGATCCGGAAAAGCCTCACTACGGATCACTCGGACCGGGTTGTCGGAAGATCGATATCAACTACGCCAAGTACCCGAACTACCGGTTCAACATGGGCCAGATCATGCACGTCAACACGATTAGCTACGACGCTAGTCGTGACCAGATCATGGTGAGCTCGGCTATGCACGGCGAACTGTGGGTCATCGACCATTCGATCTCCACTGAGGAGGCCAAAGGCGAGGCAGGCGACCTCCTGTACCGTTTCGGCAACACGTCATCACACGGGGCTGGCCCGCCGAGTGACAAAGTGTTGGACTGGCAACACGACGTGCATTGGATACCTGCTGGGTATCCCGGTCACGGCAACGTCCTTATCTTCAACAATGGCTCCCGTCGTCCCACCGACCCGTCGCACAATCCGTCGCCGCAGCGCTTGTCATTCCAGAACGAGGGCTACTCCGAGATCCTCGAGATAAAGCTGCCGGTCGATGCGGACGGCAACTGGACATGGGAGACTGACGACCGACTGAACGGTGCGGAGATCGTTTGGGAGTACAACTCAGCCGGTGAAGCCGATTGGTTCTCCCCGTTCATGTCGGGGGCCCGACGACGACCCAACGGCAACACCGTTACCGCCCTTGGCTACAACAAGCGGATTCGAGAAGTGACACCTGACGGCAGCGTTGTTCTCGACTTCCTGCCTGGCGGCCCAGGGCGAACCTTTCGGGTCATTCCCATTGCCGCCGACCACCCTGGACTTGAAGGAATTGTGGATCGATGACAACAGAAGTGATCATCACTGGAACAGGCTCGCCCCTTGTGCAAGCCGACATCGCCGGGCCGGGCGTGCTGGTCCGTCACGGCGACCTGGCGCTTCAATTTGATGCTGGTCGCAACACGCTTGCTCGAATCACCGCCACCGACACCCACATCAAAGATCTCACCGCAGTCTTTCTGACGCACTATCACTCCGATCATGTTGTTGGTTTGCAAGACATTGTGCTGTCGCATTGGGTTCACGACTTCGAAGACGACTACGGCCGCTTCGACGTAGTGGCCCCGAACGGCGCCACCGTGAGGCTCTGTGAACGAATGCTTGACGCTTGGGACGAAGATTTGGCGGTCAGGGCCGAGCACGGCGGTGGTCGCTCTGCCGAGCCCAAAATGGACGTCATCGGCTTTGATGTTCCCGATAGGCCAACAGAGGTCTGGTCGAATGGCGACGTTCGAGTTCTGGCCGGTCAAGTTCGTCACGAACCAGTCGAAGGTGCGGTTGGCTACCGAGTCGAGACTCCAGACGGTGCGGTAGTCATCACCGGTGACACGTTGGCTTGTGATGAAGTTGCTGACCTCTCCGGCGGCGCAGATGTGGTGGTGTATGACACGATGCGCCACGACTTCGTGCTCAACCACTTTCCACCGGCCATGCGCTACATAACCGAGTACCACGCTGACATCTTCGAGATCGGCGAACAGATGCAGGCACTTGGCATTCCAACGGTGATGTTGACCCACTTGATCCCAGCAGTGAATCTTGAAGGCGGCGATGGATTCGAGAGCGACATCCGGGCCGCCGGCTACACCGGAAACGTCATGGTGTGCAACGACCTCGACAAGCTCGTGCTCGGTTGATGAGACTCATCCAGGAAGAGACTGCCACCCGATGACCACAACCGTCACTGTCACTGGAACCGGCACGCCACTGGCCACGGCAGAGCGCGCTGGTGCCGGGGTCTTGGTGAGACACGGCGACACCCACCTTCAGTTCGATGCCGGTCGGGCAACCGTAACCCGGCTCTTGGCCGCTGGGTCGTCGCCAGCTGACCTCACCGCCATCTTTCTCACCCATTATCACTCGGACCATCTCGTCGGGCTCCAAGACATTGTGCTGACTCACTGGACCATGGACGTCTACGACGACTTTGAGCCGTTCGAGTTGTACGCCCCAAATGGCCACACGATCAACTTTTGCAACCGGATGCTGGAGATCTGGCACGAAGATTTGGCAGTACGGTCGCTTCATAACCTCCGGGACCCACAACCCAAGATGGCTCTATCCGGCTTCGACGCGCCGGCATCACCCACCGAGATTTGGTCGAACGGTGAGGTGCGTGTGCTAGCCAACGCCGTACGTCACGAGCCGATCGAAGACGCAGTTGGCTATCGGGTCGAAACACCTGATGGGGTGATCGCCATCAGTGGAGACACCGTGGTCTGTGACGAAGTTGCAGCACTGGCCGATGGCGCCGACGTGGTGGTGTACGAGGCTTTGCGCACTGACGTGATAAGACAACGTCCGCCGGACAAGCAGTACATCATCAACTACCACGCTGACACCAGGTTGATCGGCCAGCAGATGGCTGCCCTCGGCATTCCTCGCCTCATGCTCACGCACTTGATTCCAGCGCCATCGACGGCGGCTGAACGCCAGTTGTATATCGATGAGGTGCGCCAAGGCGGCTATGAAGGCGAGATCGTCGTGTGCGATGACCTCGACTCAATGACCCTGGGTTGAAGGCCTCGGCCGGGCCAACTAGGCCGGGGGGAGCAGAGCGCCGGGGTTGAAGCGATCTTCGGGGTCGAAGGCGGCCTTGATGGTTCGCATCATGTTCCACTCGACCTCAGATTTCTGCGGGTTAACGCGCTCGGTCAATTCACGACCGACCCCGTGCTCGGCACTCAGCGTGCCCCCGAGGGCAAAGGTCGCCTGGTCGATGCGCCGTACCAACTCGTCGCGGACGTCGAGGAATTCGTCGACGTCCTCGTCAGCTAGAGGAAGCACCATCATGTGCAGGTTGCCATCACCGACATGACCAAATCCGTACGCCACCGCATCGGGAACCAACTCAGCTGCGATAGCCCTAACCGCGTCGTGGTACTCGCCCATCTTGGCGATTGGCACGGCGGTATCCATCTTCAAGCCCTTTGATTGATGGGGGTAGAGGTTCATTGGCGGGATCTCTTCTCGTATGGTCCACAGCCGCCCCTCTTGTTCCGCCGTTGATGCAATGGCGGCATCGGTAATGTGTCCGCGCTCGGCCCCGACCGACAAGAACTCTGCCAGCTGATCGGTTACTGGCTGGGTGTTGGCCAACTTCACCAGCACATAGAAGTCTGATCGTTCCGCCATCGGATGGGTGAGGTCGAAGACCTCACAGACTCTCGCTACTCCGGTCTCAGCCATGAGTTCGAACGCAGTGATGGAGTCGGGGGCTACCTCGTTTGCCAGGGCAAAAACATCCATCAGGTCATCGAGGTGTCGCAACGATGCGAGGGCGGACTGTTCGTGATCGGTGGCGGGGAAGAGCTTAACCACGGCACGGGTGATGACGCCGAGGGTTCCCTCCGAGCCGATGAACAAGTGCTTCATGTCGTAGCCGGACGAGTCTTTGCGAATCGCTCGGAGTCCATTCCAGACTTGGCCATCGGCCAGGACGGCTTCAAGCCCGAGGAGCTGGTCTCGCATGTTTCCGTATCGAACCACGTTGTTGCCCCCAGCATCGGTAGCGATTCCGCCGCCGATGGTGGCGCTGCCCCGTGCCCCCCAGTCGGGAGCGAATTTGCGATCCACGGCCGCCGCTGCCTCTTGCATAGCTTCGATGGTCACGCCCGCTTGGACGGTCATGGTCCAACCTTCAGGGTCGACATCTTCGATGCGGTTCATTCGTACCAGTGAGAGCACGATCGAGGGGCGAGGCTCGTTGAGTTGGCCCCCACCGGAAAGGCCGGTGTTGCCTCCCTGGGTAACGATGCACACGTCGTTGTCGGAACACCAGGCAACGACAGCGGCCACTTCATTGGTGCTACCTGGTCGAACAACGGCGAATGATTGACCGTGAAACTTCGTTCGAGTGTCGATCATGGCCGGCGCAGCATCGTCGCCAGTCAAGACGTTGGCCGGGCCCACAATGTCGCCAAGCTGGTGAACATGGGACAATTCGTTCGTCTCGGTCACCAGGCCACGTTACCAGTCGGCCTGGTTGCGGGTTAACGTCAAGCCATGTCTGAACTCAAAACTGTGGCCGGACCGTTTTCCTTTACCGAAGGCCCGGTTTGGGACGGTGAACGGATCATCTTCACTGACATCCCACCGAGTCGAATAATGGCCTTTGATCCTGCCTCAGGTGACACCACCGTGGTGCACGAGGATACGGGCAAGGCAAATGGGCTAGCGCTGGATGCCCAAGGGCGACTGTACGCCTGCCAAGACGAAGGTCGTGCTGTCCTTCGATTCGAAGCTGATGGTTCTCGAACGGTGGTGGCCGATGCCTTCGAAGGCAAACGTCTGAACAGTCCAAACGATCTCTCGATCGACGCTGACGGGCGTGTGTGGTTCAGCGATCCACGATATGGACCGAACCGAGACGACCTTGAGCTCGATCACGAGTCGGTGTATGTGGCCACGCCCACACCCAACGGAGACACCTGGGACCTGGAACGGGCAACGTTTGACACGACGCGGCCGAACGGGGTGCTGTTGAGCAACGATGGCAACACCTTGTTCGTCGCCCAAACGCACATGCCGCCACCTCAGGAGTGCCGCGAGCTTCGTGCCTACCCGATTACCGGTGACTTCACCTTGGGTCAACCCGAGGTCATGTATGATTTCGGCGACCATCGGGGAGTAGACGGCATGACCACGGCTCCCGATGGCTCGCTATTAGTGGCCTGCGGTTGGGCTAAGAGCGGCCCAGGTCCACGGATTGCAGTCTTTGGGCCTGACCGTCTCCTCGCCGCCGACTACCCAACTCCGGCCAATCCCTCGAACCTCTGCTTTGGTGGTGCAGGCGGGCGCGACCTCTACATCACCGGTGCGTCGGGGGAGTTGTGGTGTATGGAAAATCTCCTCGACATCCAGGGCCGAGGTCCATGGCGTTGAGATTGTCGATGGCGGAATAACGAGCTAGCGGACGACCTCAGCGAGGCGGTCCGAAGTTGACAACTACTTCTGGAACCACATGTAGGCAAACCATTCGGTGTCGGGCGGACCGGCATAGGGCTCGAGCTCGTAACGGCACGGCTGTTCCATCAGCCTCGGGTCGTTCTGCTCGGTGAGTACGGCAAGCAGCTTTGCTTCCATCCGAGATCGAACCTCCTCGAACGCCGAATCGCCAGCCACGTTATGGAGATAGTCGGGGTCAGCCCTCAGGTCGTACAGCTCTTCGCGTGGTCGCTTGCCTACCGCAAGGTCATACAGCGGTTCGACATCTTGGTCCTCTCGCTTCATCACCATCCACGCTTTGGTTGGTCCAGCGTCCCAGTCCATGAGTGTTCGCAGCGGATTCTTGGCTAGTTGTTCCCACGTGGGTTTGTCTTGTTCGAGGGTGTCAGGCCCAAGGTCAATTGGGTCGCCGAGGGGCCACCGGTCCGGCTCGAAGTTGATGATGTAGATGAAGTCTTGCTGGCGGATGGAACGCTGAGGATAGGGGAGGAAGCCCTCACGAGCGTGAGCAACGTGTCGCTCTCGTCCGGTGACCACAAAGTCACGCTCAGGTTCGACCTGTCCGCTACTGCTGGACTTCAACAATGGCACTAGGCTGGTTGCGGTCATGGTCGACGGTGGTTCGATGCCACCGGCTTCGCACAGGGTTGGACCGAAGTCCATCAGGTTCACAAAGTCGTCCACAATCCGCCCCGGTTCGACAACGCCGGGCCATCGCACGGCCAGCGCAACCTCGCAGCCAATGTCGTAGAGGTTGTTCTTTGAGCGAGGAATGCCGGGGATGCCGTGATCGCCGCTGACGACGATGATGGTGTTGTCGTACACGTCAGCCTTTTGAAGCTCCTCGATGAGAATGCCGAGCCCGGCATCAAAGGCCAGCACTTCACCGAGGTAGTCGGCCACGTCTTCGCGCACGTCGTGGACATCGGGGAGAAACCTCGGCATCTTTCCTTCGAGACTGTCGGGGCTGATGTTCCACAGCGTTTGTCCGCTGCCACGTTCCCACGATCGATGGGTGTTGGCCGGCCCCCACCAATAGCAGAACGGCCTATCCATTCGCCGAGCCAACAAGAACGAACGGACGTTGTCACGAGTCTCGGTGTAGAGCAGCTGCTTGGCCGCCTCGACGCCGTACTTGTGGCCAAACGATGTGACGTAGTGACTGAACTGGTTGAAGTCGAGACCGGCAGGATTATACGAGGTGCGTAGTCCGCCCATCGGGGCATTGCGGGTCTGGCCGGGGCTCCAGACCTTATAGGTGTGACCAATCTCGTAACCCCCTCGTTCCTCCAGCTCGAGGGGGAAGGTCGGAATGTCGCTATCCCACTCCGACCCCATCAGGATCGAACCCAGCCCGGTCTGCCAGAAGTACTGGCCGGCCAAGATCGAGCTCCGACACGGCGTGCAGGTAGGTGCTGGGACCAAGGCATTAGTGAACAGGGCGCCTTGTTGAGCGATGCGATCAAAGTTCGGGGTGTCGATCAGCTCGTTCCATGGGCTGGATCCGTCGATGCTGCGGTAGGCGCTGGCATAGCGCCCCCAGTCATCGGCGAAGGCGAACACGATGTTCGGTTGGTTTGCAGGCACGGGTCTCCTCACCTCTGGCAGTTCCTAACGGATGTTAGTAAAGTCGGGGGCGTGAGGCGCGCTCCAAGCAAGTGCCCCCCAACGAGGACGGACACGTGATGAATGAGCGCATGACACCGGAAAGGCACCTCGCAGAGGTCTTGGCTAGTTATGACAACTCACCAAACGATCGTTTGGCAGAAATCACTCGCTCGCTTGTCCGACACCTGCACGAGTTTGTTGTCGAGGTCGGACTAACCCGTGAGGAATGGTTCCGGGCCATCGAGGAACTAACCCGCGCCGGGGACTTGTGCAGCGAGAAACGTCAGGAATTCGTGCTGCTATCGGACACGTTGGGCGTGTCGATGCTGGTCGAGATGATCAATCACGGTGATGAAGGCGGTACCGAACCAACGGTGTTGGGCCCGTTCCATCTTGACGGGGCTCCCCGAAAGAATATGGGCGAGAGCATTGTCATCGACGCCATGGATACCGACAAGAACCTTGTCGTGACCGGAGCCGTTCGTGACCTCGACGGAGAGCCAATTGAGGGCGCCGAGCTCGACGTCTGGGAGACCGCATCAAACGGGTTCTACGATGTGCAGGACCCGTCTCAGGCAGAGATGAACATGCGAGGCATCTACACGACCGGTGCTGATGGCTGCTTCGAAATCCACGCGGCGCGACCAGTGGACTACACCATCCCCGATGATGGTCCCGGGGGAGACCTGCTGTTCAACAATGGTCGACACAATTGGCGTCCCGCTCACCTTCATTTCGTGGTGTCGGCTCCCGGGTACCGCAGTGTGATCACACACCTGTTTGATAGCGAGAGCAACTACATCAATGGCGACGCTGTCTTCGGAGTTCGTGACTCACTTGTCGTCGACATGAGCGATGGAACGTGCGGCTACGACTTCGTGCTCGCGCCGGAGGGCTAGGGCCCCATGAGCTTGTGATCATGAAGACCGGTGACGAAGTTTGACTACAGTGGCGCCATGAGCGATACGACGCCCTCCGCGGTGGGAACATGGCGGCTGAGATTTCAGACCAAGCGCGGCCAGGAACACCCCGTTGTTGCCTTAGCCGCTGACGGTACTGGAGTCTTTCAGAGCCCTGAAGGGCCCTTGGCCGTTGCCGCCACCTACGACGGCGACGATGTCAGCTTCACCGCTGTTCACAAGACTGTCATGACCGACTTTCTGATCCGATTCCGCGGAACTATCGACGGCGATCGCTTCACTAGCGCCATGGTGACGGTTGCTGGACCCCACGACGTCACCGGCGAAAGGGTCGGATAAATGAAAGCAGTTGGTTACACAACGCCAGGACCAGAAGAGGTCTTCGAGGCATTTGATGTAGACAAGCCGCAAGCGTCCGGTCACGATCTGTTGGTTGAGGTGGCTGCGGTTTCGGTAAACCCGGTTGATGCCAAAGTGCGGGCGAACCGCCCTCCGTTAACCGACGAGCCAGCCATCTTGGGTTGGGACGCCGTTGGCGTCGTCGTGGAGACAGGAGACCAGTGCCGACGCTTCCGCCCAGGCGACAGGGTCTGGTACGCCGGTGACTTCACCCGCCAAGGCTCCAACGCCGAGTTCAACCTCGTTGATGAGCGGATCGTCGGACACGCTCCCTCGACCGCTTCCGATGCTGAAGCGGCGGCTCTGCCGCTGACTTCGCTCACCGCATGGGAGGGTCTGTTCGATCGACTGCGTGTCGATGATGCTGTACCCGGTGCAGCTGACGCGGTCTTGATCATTGGCGGGGCAGGCGGCGTCGGATCGATCGCCATCCAACTGCTAAGAGCCTTGACCGATCTCACTGTCATCGCAACCGCCTCACGTGCTGAGACTCGTGAGTGGGTGACGCTCATGGGTGCCCATCACGTCGTCAACCACCACGAACCGTTGCCCGCCCAAGTTGAAGCACTGGGACTGGGCCAGCCGGGCTTTGTCTTCTCTACCACCCATACCGAGAGCTATCTGGCTGCAATCGCTGAGCTCATGGCACCGCAGGGCCGATTCGGTTTCATCGATCGGTTCCCAAACTTTGACATGACGCTGTTCTTTCCCAAGAGTATTTCGATACACCCTGAGCTCATGTTCACTCGGCCAATCCACAAACCAGCTGACATGGACCGCCAAGGAGAGATCCTCGACGAAGTTGCATCGCTGGTCGACGCCGGCAAGGTGCGATCGACGATGACCGAGTCATTCGGTCAGATCACACCGGAGAACCTGGCACGGGCACACGCCAAGAGTGCGACCAACACGGTGCTGGGAAAGCTCGTGCTCGAAGGTTTCTAAACGCCAGTGGGTTCGTCATGGGTCGAGAATCCGGGACGGCCGGGGGAGAGGCCAAGCCCAAAGCTATTGGCAAACATGGTGACCATCGTGTAGTGACCAAAGAAGATGACAAGCTCCAGCATCATCTCTTCGGAGTAACGGGTCCGCAGCATGTTCCATGCCGGTGTCGGGATCATTGCCTGGTCGAGTAGTCCATCGGTGGCCGACAGCAACGCCATCGCCCAGTCATCCCAACCTTCAACGGCTGAACGGTCTTTAAGTCGCTCGCAGTCCTCAGCCGACCATCCCGCCTCGATGGCTTGTTGGTAGTGCTGACCCCACTCGAATTCGGAGTTGTAGTGCCAGGCCATGCGGAGAATCATCAACTCTCGATCTTTGGCCGGGAGTTGGCTGTCTCGATTGGCGAACGAACCGACGGCTTTCAGTCGCCGAAGCACCTCGGGATGGCGCGCCAGTAGTTGAAACAGACTGAGCTCGCTCTGTTTATCGGTCATCAACGAACGCTGTTCCTCGTTCATGTCGTCCGGGGCAACAAACGAAATTCGGGGCCCGTCCAACCGTTCACCTGCGTCATCACTCACAGAAGAAAGCCTCCATCTACGGGAAAGATTGTGCCGGTGATGAAAGCGGCTTCGTCTGAACCGAGGTAGGCAATGGCGGCGGCGACATCGTCGGGCTGACCAGTGCGACCGATGGGATGAGCGGCTTCTACCCGAGCACGAAGTTCAGGGTCGGCAAACGACTCGGCGGCCAGCGGCGTCTCAATGACCGCTGGAGCCAGGCAGTTCACTCGAATCTGATCGGCCGCATACTCGGCTGCGCCAATGCGGGTGAGGCCAACAACGCCGTGTTTAGCCGCCACGTAGGCCGAACCCGCGATTGTGCCGCCCTTCAGCCCCGCCACCGAAGAGATGTTGATGATGCTGCCGCCGCCCTGTTCGAGCATTGGTGGCACTTCGAAGCGCATTGACTGCCAGACACCTTTCAGATTCACGTTGATCACCGAGTCGAAGTAGTCCTCGTCCATCTTGTGAATTGGCGTCATTCGGCCGGTGATGCCGGCGTTGTTAACGGCCACGTCAAGTCGACCGAACGCATCGAGGCATTCGGCCACCATACGTTGAGCATCATCGGCCTTTGACACATCCCCTTGGACAAACCGGGCTTGGGTTCCGAGTTGTTCAATCTGAGCGATTGCGTCCTCTGCCGGCTCGGGTCGACGGCCTGTTATGACGATGTTGGCACCTTCATCTGCCAGGCGCAGGGCGGCGCCAAGACCGATGCCCATCGTCCCCCCGGTGATCAATGCTGTCTTGCCTTCATAGCGCGTGGCTGAATTTCGCATACTGGCAATCTAGTAACGATCGTGACTATCGGCTAGACATAGCTCATGCAATCGCAACTCATGAGAACTGAGCTGATCGTCACTGGCACGGGCTTTCCGATGCCGGACGCCAACCGGGCCGGGCCAGGAGCCCTGGTGCGGCGCGGTGATGTCACCCTTCAGTTCGACGCAGGTCGAAGCACCGTGCAGCGCCTGACCGCTGCTGGTGTGCGAACCGAAGAACTCTCTGCGTTTTTCGCCACCCACCACCACAGCGACCATCTCACGGGTCTCCAAGATCTCGTGCTGACGCGGTGGAACATGGATCGGCGAGATCGAGCGGTCCCACTGCCCATCGTTGTGCCCGACGGACCTTGCGTCGACTTTGTCAACTGGATGCTAGAACCGTGGGTACACGACGTTGAGGTGCGCCGCCAACACAGCGGAAGGACCACAGCGCCGCAGTACGCCTTGGAGGCATTTGCCGTACCCGGGCGAGATGAACTCGTCGAGGTGTGGTCTGAGAGCGACGGCGATGATAACGTGCGGGTGCTTGCTGGTCAGGTCCGACACGAGCCGGTCAGCCCGGCCGTCGGCTACCGGATTGAGACCCCCGAAGGCGTGATAGCCATAACGGGTGATACCAAGGTGTGTCCTGAAGTGGCACGGTTGGCTGATGGCGCCGACGTGTTGGTGTACGAGGCGATGCGCTTCTCCGTGATCAAGAGCGAGAACCTCGGTCGAGACTTTGTCACCGACTACCACGCCGACACGACCTTGATTGGCGCACAAGCGGAAGAACTCGGTATTCCGACGCTTGTCCTTACCCATCTCATCCCCGGCCCGACTACCCCAGAAGAGAAACAGCTCTTTGCCGACGAGGTCCGCGCCGGCGGCTATACCGGCGAGCTGATCGTCGCCGATGACCTCTTCTCCCACACGCTCGGCAACGCTGATGACTAACGTCTTGTTCATCTGCACCGACCAGCACCGGGCCGACCATGTCGGCTTCGGCGGCAACGAGGTCGTCCGAACGCCGAACCTCGATGCCTTAGCGGCCCGAGGAACCTCGTTCGACCGAACCTATGTTGCCAACCCGGTATGCATGCCGAATCGCTCCAGCATCTTGACGGGGCGGCTTCCATCGGCCCATGGCGTCGTGTTCAACGACCGGTCGCTCGATTGGGGGACCAACACATTCGTTCGGCGTCTTTCGGATGCCGGATATCAGACGCGCCACATTGGCAAGGCGCACATTCAGATTCACGCCGGTCACTTCTTTCCCGACGGCGGAGGTGCTCCTGTCGGCTGGGACGCCGGACGGCCAAACTGGGATGGGCTGGAGGACACCGCTCGATACCTCAATGGTGACGTTGGCCCGGTCGAGGACTTCTACGGTTTTGATCAGGCCGAGTTTTGTCTTGGTCACGGAGCCGCGGTTGGTGGTCACCATCGCCTTTGGGCCATCGAGCGTGGGTTCGATCCGTCCAACGGCGGAGGCGGCCCCCAGGGGCCCGCTTCAGCTCGATCTGAGCACTGGTGGCAAGTGTTCAAGCCCGCCTACCAAGAAGGGTTCCACTCGACCGAGTTTGTGACCTCGAGGTCGGTGGACTTCATCGAATCAGCTGTTGAAGATACAACTCCGTGGTTTTTGTTTGCCTCCTACCCCGATCCTCATCACCCATTCACTCCTCCGGGCGACTGGTTTGATCGCCACAACCCGGCTGACATGACTGTGCCCGACTCGTTTCATGACCCGGTCGATCATCTCCCGGGGTTTTTGCGAACGATGTCCGCTGACGCCGGCGCTCGCGGCCCGATGCGCATCGGCGAGGCCGCTCTGCGCGATGCCATGGCGGCCCAATACGGCTCGATTGAAATGATTGATGATGGCGTGGGTCGAATACTGAGGGCGCTCGAATCTTCTGGGCAGCTCGACGACACCATTGTCGTGTTCACTGCAGATCATGGCGACATGTTCGGAGATCACGGGTTCATGCTCAAGGGAGGCTTTGTCTTCGAAGGAACCACTCGGGTGCCGCTGGTTATCGCTCGACCTGGAGTCCAGGGTTCACAAACGTCATCGCTGGCATCGTCACTCGACATCGGCTCGACGATTCTCGATCTCGTCGGAGTGGATTCGTTCACCGGCGTTCAAGGCGTCAGCCTGGTCCCACTGCTTGACGATGTAGACGAGGTAGTCCGGGATCATGTTCTCATCGAAGAGGATGTGCCCGATTACGGTCTCTGGTCCAACGCGGTGCCGGAGCATTCACGCACCATCGTCACCGCAGACGCTCGTATGACCCGCTATTCAACTGGTGAGGGCGAGCTCTATGACTTGGCCACCGACAGGGGAGAGCGCAGCAACCTGTTTGACGAAACCGCAGCCGACGACCTTCGCCACGACATGACCGACCGGTTGGTGCAGGCCCTCGTCGGCGCAGCCGACTACGCCCGCCTCAGTACCGAGTCACGAGACACTGAATTTTGAGCACCGAATCACCAGACACTGGCCGATAGCTACTCGCTAGCCCCGGCGAGCTTGGCTTTCTTGGCCATGATCTTGAGAGAGAACGTCTCACCGCGGCCCTTTTCACTCCATGGGCACACACCAATGCAGATTCCGCAACCGTGGTTCTCGACGAAATAGGGAATGCAGGTGTCGAAGTCGACATACCAACGTTCTCGGCCGCGGACCATCTGTTTCGTGTCAAAAATCGCGTGCGGGGGACAGTTGGTAGTGCAGGCCTGGCATCGCGCACAAAATTCATCGACGCCGATGTCTTCGGGGGCGTCCAGCACGAGTGGGAGGTTTGTGGCCACTGCGCCGAGTCGATACATCGACCCGAGGTCCTTCGAAATCATCGACCCGTGCTTGCCGAGCTGGCCAAGCCCAGCTTCGACCGCAGCTGGGATTTGCAAGAAGCCGTGGATGGCAGCTTGGGCGTCCCAACCCATATCGCGGATGTGCTGAGCTAGCTCAGCCGAAATCCGATCGGTGCCCCGGTACTCGGCTTGGATTGTGAGTGCAGACCTCTCGCTTGGTGCATGCAGCGAGGCTTCTCGATCCATCTCGACGCCGAAGCTGATGATGTACGGATGCTCGGCCTGACTGAGGGGAAGTGACTCGGTCAACATGTCATCGGTGAGCGGAGCTATGCCGACCATGCAGGCGCCCAACTTCTCGGTGAGCGCCTTGATTTGAGCTGTCATCGCTGCTGGGTCATCACCGGGAATCTTCTCGGCAGCTTTCTCGCCGGTGAAGCGTCGGGTGTTCCACTGTCGCTTGAGAAGGGCGATCCATTCCCCTCTGGTCCGAATTCCCTGGAACAGGAATTCGAGTTTGCCCATTGGGTGCCCGAACTGCCACGTGTGAAAGATGGGGCTGGCTGGCCGTGGCTCGGTTTCGCCAAGTCCGTTGATGACGTTCCCTGACACCGGTGGATTATTGACCGTAAAGGCGTAGTCGATCGAGGGGTAAGCCTGGAGCTTCATGAAGTGTGATTTGCGATCGACCCCTGGCTTGGGCGAGAAGTCGGCAGCCTCCTGCCCTGGCTCTGGGGCGGGGATTGGCGGACCGAAGTCGTCGAGAACAATCTTTCGTCCGGTTCGCCGAGCGGTAAGAAACTCCTTCCGCAGCTCCCGACCGGTGGTCCAGTGCCGCTTCGACGAGGTCAGAAGCTGGCGGATTCCACCGATATCTTGTCTCAGCCGTTCACGCATGATTGCCTCTCCGGGCCAGCTCCTAGTCACCCACGCAGGTGCTCGGGAATGGTTACCTTCAGCTCATCGGCGATGTCGTAGTAACGCTTGTTGACCGGCACCCCGACAGCATCAACAACCCGGTTTGTGCCTTCGAAGCCCGCGCAAACGGCAGCTGCCCGAGTGACCGCACCGGGACCTGCTGCGTCGTGCAGCTGTTGGCGGGCGATGGGCAGTTCATCGAAGTCCATCAGCACGATGGCGTCGACGAACGCGACAAGTTGAGGACCTAACGGAACGAGTGGGCCGAGGGCTGAATTAGTGATGGCGAGGATATCGACTGGCAGGTTGTTGGCGTTGGAGTTCTCACGGAGCATCCAGGCATGGCCGAACAGTCAAAAGAAGCACTCGTTGAGGTAGGAGGTTCTGGACGCAACCAGCTCCATTTGGCCTCGAGTCAGTTCTCGCCCAGGGTCGGCATCGTATTTGTGAACGTACTCGTCGGTCAGGTACCACTCTTTCGAGACGGCATCCTTGATTGCCTTCTCATTGGGAAGGGCGTTCAGGGCAGTGGGAGCCAAGGCAATACCCACGGTTGGGACCCAGGCATTAGAGGTGGCCGCCTCGTGGTTGTTGGCAGGTGTCGGATCACCTGGGATCGGCTCCGGTAGCGGGTCGAGGGCTGCGCCGAGGCCTACTCGGTAGGAGTCGATCGAGCTGATCTGGGCCACGACGGCCACAAGCTCGACAAAGGCCAAGACATCGTGTCCCGCCTCAGTCCACGCCGTGACATGCTCGGGTCGGCTGTCCTTGGCATCGACGGCCACTCGCCGGACGGCGTCGGCCACAACCGGTGAGAGATCTGAGGAGCTGGAAGAGTCGACGTTGAAGCCACGGCACACGCGGGCATAACGGGCAAGGGCTATCCGTTCTGCACCGGTGTAGAACGAACCGGGGGTTGCAATGTGGCGGAGGGCATCGGCGATGGCTGCATCGGCAGCGGGGTCGGGTGCGGCGAGTGACGCCGGGTCGGCCGTTGACATCGGAGGATCCTTCCATGCCTGCGTCGATGCAGACGTCAAGCTAGTAGATGACTAGAATCTAGTCGACTTGCTGCGCAGGCTGGCTAGTTCGGCACGTGACGAAAGGATGTCTGCATGAGCGCTTCGTCTCGTCAGATGCACCTCAACGCGTTCGTGTTGTACTGCCCGGCACCGGTAACACGCCTCAGCTGGGTGTATCCCAAAGACAAAGTCCGCCATCAGTGGTGGGAGATGGGGTATTGGGAAGAGATCGCAACCACCCTCGAACGAGGCTCGTTTGACGCTCTCTTCTTTGCCGACAACATGGGCGGCTACGGAAGTGACGCCGACTCGATCAAATTCGGCATGCACTTCCCGCTGCTCGACCCGGCGATGTTGGTGCCGAGACTTGCTGCCAAGACGGAGTATCTAGGTTTTGTGGTGACGATGTCGACCACGTTCGTGGCGCCGTATCACCTTGCTCGCTCGATGCAGACCTTGGACCATGTGACCGAGGGTCGGATTGGGTGGAACATCGTCACCTCGACCAACCCGCACGAAGGCGACAACCTCGACATCGAGCTGCCAGCCCACGACGAACGATACGAGCGAGCACACGAATACATGGAGGTCGTGTACGCACTGTGGGACTCCTTTGAGCCCGACGCCATGGTGATGGATCACGACAACCGGATCATGACCAACCCTGACAAAGTGCACCGCATCGACTTTAAGGGAAAGTGGCACGCCAGTGCCGGTCCCCTCAGCGTCATGCCAGGTCCGCAAGGTAGGCCGGTGCTCGCCCAGGCGGGTGCGTCCGAAGCAGGAGTTTCGTTTGCGGCCAAGCATGCCGAGATGGTCTTCGCCCCAGCTGGCAGCGATCAACAGCGTCGGGAGATGGTGGCCGATCTGCGCACCCGGGCGTCGGATCAGGGGCGCAACCCCTATGACCTCAAAATTATGTTTACTCATGGGCCGATCGTCGCTGACTCGACTGCGGAAGCCGCCGCGCTCCAAGAAGAAATTCTGGGCCGACCTGGGTATGACGCAGACATAGCAGCGCTTCGGCCCCCGGCCGGTTTTGATCTCAGTGACCTAGATCCGCAGACGCAGCTGTCGGAGATTCTGCCTCGAGTCACAGGTATGCGAGGGCCGTTTGAAAAGGCAGTCGAGGACGATGACCCCACGCTCGCTGAGTTTGCTAGTCGGTTCCGCAACCTCGCTGCAGATAGCCGGTTTGTCGGAACGCCGTCCGATGTGGCCGACGAGTTCGAGGCGCTGCAAGATGCCACCGATTGTGACGGGTTTCAGTTCGCGCCGACCTACTATCCACCCGATTGCTACGCCACGATTGTCGACCATCTCGTCCCCGAACTGCAGCGACGGGGGCGCGTGCGCCGCGGCTACACCGGCCCGACCTTGCGGGAGAACCTACTCGGCTAGGCACGGGAATTCTTACGATTCACCAGCCATCAACGCTTCGACGTATTGATCTTCGGTAATGACGCCGCCGTTATCTGCTGCCTTGCCTTGGTCGTCGGTGTGGAGATGAGGTTGGAGGTCGTCAATCCGCTTCCAGGTCGGGAACGGCTGCTGGCCTTCGTCATCGGGCACATATTTGGACGTAGAAACACGACTGTGCGGGTGAATGTAGCGAGCACAATTCAAGAACACCCGGTCGACGGATGCTCGGACCATGCCGATAGATCCGGGATACTCGCTTATCAAATCGTCTTCTGAACTGAAGGTGGCGGTGGCCTGCACCCGGATACGGTTCGGTGTCTCGAAGTCGATGAACAGCATGCCGATCTTGGCAGTGTCGTCGATGTTTCCCATGGACAAAAACATGCCGTTGCCGTCGTAGGCCGGAAAGGCGAGCGTCTTGGAGTCGATTACCTTCACGGTGCCGACATCGCCACCTTTGTGACTGACAGTTGGCTCGCCATCGGCATTTACGGTTGACAAGAAGAAAAAGTCTCGAGTTGAGATGAACCAGCTATGCGCCTCGTTGAGTTCAGTCTCGACAATTGCAGCCTCGACCGCTTGGGCCAGCGGACGCATGTCGTAGCGCTCTTGGAGTTGACGTTGCGCCTCGGTATAGAAGGGCGGGGTGGTTTCTTCGGTGGTCATGCATCGACCGTTTCTGGTACATCGCCGGCCAGTTCCGCTGCGCTCCTGGCACCTCGTGAGTTGGACAAGTCTTCGCCGACTACCTCAACCGCTCGTTGGGACTGTTTATTGAAGATCAGCTGGGTTGCGTCTGGCCGGGAGTAGTGCCCAGAAGGGTCAGCCGCCGCTTTTGCCAGTGGGATCATGGAAAGGTCGATCGTGCCGTAGACGATTCCTTCCTCGCCCTCTTCAAGCAGATTGGAGATGACCTGGCCGTCGGGGGCGTAGATGCGGCTTGTGCCTCCACCTCCGACACCGTTCAGGAGTCCCCGTTGTTCATCGCTATCGCAGAACAACTCGAGACCGGCTTGGCCGGTTACCTGGGTTGCAGCGATAACAAAGGATCCACCCTCGACGGCATAAACCTGACTGGCGGCCATGTTGACTTCAGGGCCCAGTGCGTATGCGCCTCCGCGATAGAGACAAAATGATGGCCAGGCGGCGGCGTGTACCTGCTCGCCTTGGCTGTACATGGCGTACTTGGAGAGTGGCTGTAAGTGCTCCCAGCAACACAGTCCCCCGAACCGTCCAATGCCGTCGACGTCTTGGACGTGAAGATCGCTGCCGTCGCCTTCCCCGTACAGTGCTCGCTCGACGTGGGTTGGCTTGAGCTTGCGCCGGTTGTAAAGCGCGTCCCCGTTGCGACCGAACATGAACTGAGCCAGATAGAGCGACCCCATGTCACGTTCGCTCACGCCGAAGGCAATAGCGATGTCGTTCTTCTTTGCTGCTTGAGAAAGCGCCCTGTACTCGGGACATCCCACCGTCATGGAGTTTTCGTGGTAGCGCTGCACAAACTGCATGCCCCAGGCTTGAGGTCCGAGCCAAAGGAAGTGAGGGTAGCCGGGAATCCAGGCTTCGGGAAAGGCAATCAACTTGGCGTCGTTGCTTGCCGCTTCCTCGATGAGAGCGATGGACTTCTCTAGGCCAGCGGCCATGTCGAGCCAACAAGGCTCGGCTTGTACAGCGGCGGCAACGTACGGTTCAACCGTCATCATCTTTGTCCTTTGTGCTCGCAGGGAGCGCTAGTGGGACAACATCTGCGAGCTTTTCCCGACCATACATCAGCCTCATTGGCGTGTACATCTCGCCCAAGGTTGTGGCGGCCGACATTGGTGGCTGAGCTTGGTGCAAGCTCGACCGGTCGGGTTCGGGCTCTGACTTGGGAATTAGTCCGTCTTGAGTCCCTGGACTCGCTGCTGCAGGTTGTTGAGGAAACCGTCCCAATCATTGGCCTTGGCTTGGAACATCGCCATGGGCTGCTCGTTCGGAGCGATGATGAAGGCGCCAGTCTTTAGGCCAGCGATGACAGAATCGACCACGTGGTCAACCGAGAGCGGCTGGAACATGACTTCGCCGAACTCCGAAGCCATCGGCGTGTCGACGATGGTCGGGCAGATCGCCTGCACGTTGACGGTTGGCCCATGGTTGATAGCCAGCCATTCGGCTACCCCAATAGCTGCGTGTTTACTCACGGCATAGTTGAACGACACCGGTCCGGTGTTCAACCCGGCAGCCGATGCGGTGATGACAAAAGTGCCACCGCCTGCGGCCTCCATATGGGGAACCACATGGCGTGCTGCCAGTACTGGACCCATAACATTGACTTTCCAGGCCATGTCCCATAGTTGGTCGCTGGCAGTGATATCTCCACCAGCGCCGACGCCGGCATTGGCGAAGAAATAGTCGATTCGGCCGAGGTCGGCGATCGTGTCGTTAACCAGGGCGGCAACGGAGGCATCGGAGGTGACATCGCATTGGCGGGCAGTCCCGCCAATGGCGGTAGCCACCTTCTTCGCTCCGTCGAGATTGACGTCGGCGACGACAACATGGGCGGCGCCCATGGCGGCGAATCGCTCGGCCATGCCTTTCCCGATTCCGGAGGCGCCGCCAGTGATAATCACCGTTGCGTCTTCAATAGCCATTGTCATTCCCCTTCAAGGCTGATCTAGAGGTTGCGTAGGATGAGTGCGATTCCGCCCGCGCCAGCAATGACGAGAATAAGTGGGCGGAACCAAGAGCGTTCAAGGTATGGACGAACGTACCGAGATGTTATGAGTCCGAGAACGCAGCCTGGCAACAGCAGACCCAAGAGCTTGAACTCATCGGCGCCAAAGTTGCCGGTGGCCATAAGGCTTGCCCAGCTGACCAACGTCAAGATGACCAAGAATGACGTCGATGTTGCCCGCATGGCGGCCGGGCGGAGGTCGCAGAAGGCGATGACAAATGGCGGACCTGGGAGGCTGGCGGTGATGGCTCCGAAGGCGCTGGCCGCGCCGCTCACAATTTCGACAGCGGGCGTGCGAGTGACGCTCAACCCCGAAAGCAGTGCACCAGCGGCGAACACGATGGCTGCCCCGATGAGCAGACTCAGCGTCCGGTCGGTCATCGCCCCTAACACCAGCAGGCCTCCCCCTAGCCCGACTGGAAGACCGAGCATGCAGCGGGCCCAGGCTTTGCGTTCGATCTGATCGCGTTCGACGAGCAGGTGTCGGCATCCAACCACGATGCCAATGACCAGTAGCGGACCTGGCACAAACGCCGGGTTGATGGCTACCAGGCCCGCCCCTGCTACCAGCCCGTATCCGATCCCAACTGCCCCCTGCGTGGTCGCCCCGAGCATCGACAGAATGGTGACGAGGGCGAATTGGGTGGGACTCATCTATGAGCGGTCTTCGAGAATCAGCTGACCGGCCGCCGTGTTGCTGGCTGGCACATGGTAGTGACGGTGAACCTCTGCTGGCGCCGGGCCACCGGCCAGGTCGCTCATGGCGCCGCGGGCGACTAGCCACATGACCAGCTCAATGCCCTCGGACCCGCCTTCGCGGACGTACTCGACGTGTTCCATGGTGGCCAGATCTTCGGGGTCGTTGACCATCCGGTCGAAGAAGGCGTTATCCCATTCCTCGTTGATCAGCCCGGCCCGTTGGCCTTGCAGCTGATGGCTCATGCCACCGGTTCCCCAAATTTGGACATCAAGGTCCTCATCGAAGCTGTCGACGGCTCGGCGGATAGCTTTGCCGAGCTCAAGGCAGCGACGCCCCGAGGGAATGGGGTACTGCACCACGTTGATGAATAGCGGGATCACTTTGCACGGCCAGGCGTCAGGTTGGTCATACATGACTGAGAGCGGCACAGTGCAGCCATGGTCGACCGGAATGTTATTGACCAACGTGAGGTCGAAGTCGTCGCGAATCACTGAATGGGCGATGTGGGCGGCGAGTGCCGGGTGGCCCACTACTGTCGGCACCGGGCGCGCCCCCCAACCTTCGTCCGCTGGCTCAAATGTTTCGGACATGCCAAGGGCGAAGGTCGGCACGATGTCGAGACCAAAGGCATTGGCGTGATCGTTGAATGCAAGAACCACAACGTCAGGCGTGTTCTCCGCTGCCCACGAGCGGCCAGGCTCGTAGCCATCAAATAGTGGTTTGAAGTACTCGTCTTGGGTCAGGCCCTTGTCGACGGCCACCCCGATGAGGGGCACGTGTGAGGAGTACACAGAAGCAGTTACGCGGGCCATCAGTTGTCTCCTCGTTCTTTGCGAGCTGCTGGTCCACCGTCGTCCCAGTCAGCCAGATGTCGGTTGCCGTCAGGGGAACGGCCACCAGCGATCATCATCTCCCGGTGTTCTTCGGCATTGTTCTCGGTCATCGATGAGACGATCTCCACGTAGTTCTTGCCTTCCGTCGCTCCGATTTTGGCGCAGTAGTAGATGTTGCCACCCAGGGCGAGAATGCGGTTGAAGTCGCGATCGCGAACGGCTTGCTTTTGATCATCGGTCATTGGCCACTTGTCGAGGTAGGCATCTTCGTCAGCAAGAAACTGGTCGCGATTCGCTGCGTCTTTCAACGACATGGCGAACATATTCAGGTGATAGCCCTTCGCCGCCTGGTCGGTATCGAAGATGGTCGTTCCCGGAATGTCGAGGTACGGCTTGTCGAGTCCCATGAGTTCAGCTCCTAGTAGTCCAGTCCCACGTATTGCTGGGCAACCGATGCCCGAGCAGTTTCTGACCTCGTCAGATATGCAAGGTCTTCCTCTCGCATTCGTTGATCAAACGGCGATTCGTCAGGGAATCGGTGTAGCAGCACCGTCATCCACCACGAGAATCGCACCGATGACCACACTCGCCGCAGAGCGGTCTCGGAATAGGCTTCGAGCTTCGTTGCGTCGCCGCCATAGCGAGCTACAAATGCTCCGGACAGGTAGTGGACATCGGCGATGGCAAGGTTCAGCCCTTTCGCCCCCGTCGGCGGGACGATGTGGGCTGCGTCACCGGCGAGAAACAGGTTGCCGTACTGCATAGGCTCGATCACCTGGCTGCGCAGCGGAGCAATTGACTTCTCGATCGACGGACCGGTGACAACTTGTGCGGCCTGATCATCAGGTAGACGCGCCGTTAGCTCGGACCAGAATCGGTCGTCGGACCAGTCTTTGACCGTGTCATCCAACGGGCACTGCACGTAGTAGCGGCTAAGCATTGGGTTGCGTTCCGAACAAAGAGCGAAGCCTCGTTCGTTGTTCGCATAGAGCAGATGGGGGAGCGGTGGGGTCTCGGACAAGATGCCCAGCCAGCCGAAAGGGTATGCCCGCTCGTAGTCGGTCTTCACGTGATCGGGGATTGCCGTGCGGCTCACTCCGTGCTGGCCATCGCACCCGGCGATGTAGTCGCAGTCGATTCGTTGAGACTCCCCACCAGCGGTGAACGTGACATAGGGCGAATCGCCGGTGACGTCGTGCAGTTCGACGTCGCTCGACTCGAAAACAATGTCGAGACCCTCATGGTCGACGGCGGCGTACAGGTCTTCTTGGATCTTTGTTTGCCCGTACGCCATCATGGGCCTTCCCGCCAGCTTCTCGAATTCGATATCGAGAATCTCGTTGCCACCCCAGCCAATTTTGACCCGATCATGACGGTGGCCCTCGGCGTGCAAGCGCTGGCCCATGCCAATCGACTCCAGTAGTTCGACGCTGGTCCACTCCAGGACTCCGGCCCGAACACGGTCGAGCACATAGTGCTTGGACTGGCGTTCAATGACCACTGATGACACGCCGCGCTGGTGCAGGATCAGCGAGAGAAGCGTTCCTGCAGGCCCTGCACCGATGATGGCTACCTGAGTCTTCACGTGCCGTATTCCTCTATTTCAAACGTGCTGGTTGCCGGAACCTACCGAGTGGCGACCGCTGTTGACAGAACCTAACGAATGTTAGCATCTCTCCGCTAGCTCACTAGTGCCGACCAGGCTTGGCTGGCTCGTCAACCACCGGATTCGCTGGGGATTTGCCAGGCCAGGGCGACTGCTAGGACGGCAACTGGAAGTTGCCAGGCCAGGGCTAGCCGCAAATCGCCGAACGCCTCGGCTAGGCCACCAACCACCGGTTGGCTGGCTGCGGTCATCAGGCCGGACACGCCAAACACGACTCCAGCCGCCGCACCGGTTTGGCTCGGGGGTACGAGTTGGCTGGCCAAGGCCAGAGCGACCGGGAAGAGACTAACGAGAAAGAACGCGATCCCGGCGATGGCAAAGAGTGAAATCGCACCGCTCATCGTGGCGAACGCGGCAACAAGGGCCACGATCGAGGCGGCGGAGGAAAGAAACACCCGGCGGCCACCCAAACGGTCGAAGGCTGCACCGCCAAGAGGTTGGGCAATGGCTCCGCCGAGCAAGATGGCGGTCAAGACAAGTCCGGCCCGGGTTTCATCCCAGCCTTCGTCGACCAGCATCGTCACCACGAAATTCAAGAAGCTGCGACCAACGATGCTGATGGCACCGAAGGTAGTGGCCACGACAATCAGGGGAGTGGTGACAGCGGCTTTAAGCGTCGCCGTTGGGTTTGGGTCCGTTTCGACGAGTTTGGTCCGCAAGACGATGGCGGCCACTAGGAGTGGAACAGCGATGACAGCCATGGCCACTCGCCAATTGAAGGCGGCAACCATGATCACGACGACAGCAGGGGCTAGGAAGTTGCCGGCCGAGCCGCCCCAGCCATGAATGCCAAGCATTCGGCCCCGACGTTGTGGGTAGGCCGCAACGATGAAGGCAGTGGCTTGCGGATGGTATGTGGCACCGCCGAGCCCGACTAACAGGCTTACGGCCACGATGAACCAGAACGTTGGCGCCAAGGCCATGGCGATGAATCCCAGAGCCCCGACGGTGAATCCAAACACCAAGATCCAACGCCTTCGCCCCAGCCGATCAGCCGTATTGCCCAGAACCGGTTGCAGGGCGCCGGTCAACACCACAAAGGCAAATGACAAGATGCCGAGCTCGGTGTAGTTGAGGTCGAACTCATGAGCGACCGCCGGAAGGAACGCCGGGAGCACGGTTGTGTACAAATCATTGACAAGGTGGGCCCCAACCAAGGTCGTGAGCACCGTTTTTGGTTTGGTGGCCGCCAAACTAGCTAGCGCCAAACTGGTAGAGCACCGTCGGGTTGTCGACCAGGATCTGCCTCCGCAGCGTCTCATCGGGAATAATCTGGCCAAGGAGATCCAACAGGGTTCCTTCGTCTGGCATGTCAACCAGGTTTGGGTGTGGCCAATCGGTACCCCACAAGATGCGATCCGGCGCGGCCGAGACGACCGCTTGGGCCATCGGAACGACATCGTCATAGGGAGCGATCCGGCCCTCAGTCAACCGCTCGGCGCACGAAATCTTCACCCAGCACCGGTCATCGGCGCCCATGCGCTCAAGCAGCAACTGCAGAGGTTCCTGGTCTAGCCCACCCGCGGCTGGGACCCGGGCCATGTGATCGATGATGTACGGCACGGGCATGTCGTCCAGCACTGGGGAGTACTCAGCGAAGTCTTTGGCATCGAGGTGCAAAACGATATGCCAACCCAGAGGAGCGACTCGATGAACGAGGCGCCAGAACACGTCCATATCCGGTGCACCGCCCAGGTGGGCGACAAAGTTGAAACGAATCCCCCGGACGTTGTTGGCATGCAGGTGGGCAAGCTCGTCGTCGGTAAACGAGTCGTCGATCATGGCCACACCAGCGAAACGATCTGGCGCCTGTTGAATGGCGTTGACCATGGCCGAATTGTCGGTGCCGTGACAGCTTGCCTGCACGAACACGGCCCGGCTCAACCCCAGCTGATCTTGTAGATCGAAGAACTTGTCGATGCCCGAATCGGGTGGGGTGTAACTGCGGGTAGGAGAGAAGGGAAACTTCTCAGCTGGCCCAAACACGTGGCAGTGCGCATCACAGGCTAGGGGTGGGGCGACGACGGCTGTTGGGCGGCTGGCCGCGGGCCGTGGGCCTGGCACGGTTCGTTCGAGAGGGAAGGCGTGGGCTGGATTCGTTGTGGCCATCGTCAAACCCTATAGTTCGCCGCTGGAGATCTCGTCGCCCTCGGTTATGACGTCAAGGTCAGCTGCCTGCTGGCGTGCGCTGTCGAACAGCTGAGTTGCCTGGCGGCGAGAGCCAGGAACTTGGACGGCAACCGGGCCGGTTATGGCGACGCTGTGAGCCTCGCGAAAATCGAAGAGCATCGGACCCGTCCCTCCCACGACAACTAGTCTTGCCCCGTGGTGCGCCACCGGTTCAGTCTATTCGGGCCCAGCCCACCGGTTCGCAGCATGCCACATTTCTGGAAGTAGGCGATTGCGGTTAGTGTGTCGACCACCAAGCGGGCGCCAAGCTGCGCAATCGAGACAACGGAGTTACGCTGCTGATGGAACAGCTCGACCACCTTCCCGGAACAATGGAATGCGTTGTGTGCCACGCCCCGCACGACTACCGGCACGAGGAGAAGCCTGTGCCGACCTTTGGGCCAGGCGAGGTGCTTTTGAAAGTCCACTCCGCTGGCCTCTGTGCCAGTGATGTTGCCTGTTTCAGCGGGGCATTCGGGTTCTGGCCGAACGGCGACAAGCCTGGGTTTGTGCAGCCGCCCGTGGTACCCGGCCACGAGTTCGTTGGCACGATTGTCGGTCTTGGCGCAGGAGCCGGTGACAAGTACGGCCTGGAACTCGGGGACACTGCGCTCAGCGAGCAGATTACACCCTGTTGGGACTGTCGGTTCTGCAACCGAGGTCACTACCACATGTGCCAGCATCCCGATATCTATGGCTTCCGCCAACATACCCACGGCGCAATGGCCGAGTACATGGTGTTCCCGGCCAACGCCATCAATCACAAGGTTCCCGAGTCCGTGCCGATCGACCATGCGGTTTTCATCGAGCCGTTGGCTTGTGCCATTCACGCCGTGGATCGAGGCAACATCGTTGAAGGCGACACGGTGGTCGTGGCAGGTTGTGGGCCTATCGGTCTTGGCATGATCGCTGCCGCCAAGGCGAAGGCACCGGCCATGGTCATTGCCACCGACCTTCATGAACATCGCCTCGATCTGGCCCGCCGCAGTGGTGCTGACCTCACTCTCAATCCGGCAGACGTTGATGTCATCGAAGAGGTGCGCAATCTGACCGACGGCTATGGCTGCGATGTATTCCTCGAAGCAACTGGTCACCCATCGGCGGTG
Source organism: uncultured Acidimicrobiales bacterium (assembly GCA_938002965.1). Classification (GTDB taxonomy): domain Bacteria; phylum Actinomycetota; class Acidimicrobiia; order Acidimicrobiales; family SZUA-35; genus JAHELU01. The sequence goes on from CALKZY010000016.1 coordinate 88,292, forward strand.
GACCAGGGTCTGCGGATGATCCGCAAGATGGGTACGTTCGTCGTCTTCGGGGTGTTCAAACAACCAGTCACGACCGAGTGGTCAATAATCGGCGACCAGAAAGAGCTCAATTTGCTCGGCGCCCATCTCGGCCCGAACACCTATCCCAAGGCAATCGAAGTGCTTGCCTCCGGCTCGTTGCCGATGGATGACATCATCACCCATCGACTACCGTTCGCCGACATCAACGCCGCCTTTGAGCTCGGGGCGTCTGGAACTGACTCGGTCAAGGTCACCCTGGCTCCTGGAGCGTAGCAGAAGGTGGAACAGTGAAGGTTGCGATGATTACGGGGGGAGGGACCGGCATCGGCGCTGCGACAGCCAGGCGGCTACGCTCCGATGGCTGGAATGTGGCTGTAACCGGTCGTCGCCGCGAACCAATCGAATCGGTCGCCTCAGAGGTTGGTGGTCTCGCTATCCAGGCTGACCAATCAGATGCAGCGGACTGTGAGCGGGCGGTCAAGCAGATCCTCGACCGGTACGGTCGGCTCGACGCTCTGGTTCTGAACGCCGGAGTTGAGACGATGGGGTCAGCCGAAGAGGTTGATCTCGATGAGTGGCGTCGTGTTATGGCAGTCAATGTCGATGGGGTGCTGCTGTCAGTGCGCGCCGCATTGCCTTCTTTGCGAGCGACCATGGGGACGATTGCCGTGGTCTCATCGGTGGCCGGTCTCACGGCGGGGCCTCACTATTCGGCATATGTAACGTCGAAGACTGCGGTGCTTGGTCTAGTGCGATCTCTGGCCGTCGATCTCGGTGCTGACGGCATCCGCGTAAACGCTCTGTCCCCTGGCTGGGTGGCGACCGAGATGAGCGACCGAGAAGTCTCGGAATTGGCGACTGCCCTTGAGGTCAGTGATAGCGACGCTCAGGCCCGTCTTGTCGAGCACCTGCCGCTCAAACGGATGGCAAAGCCAAGCGAGCTGGCCGGATGTATTTCTTTTCTCATCGGGCCTGACTCGTCGTTCATGACAGGGGCCAACCTTGTAATCGATGGTGGCGGTTCGGCCGTGGACGTCGGCACCCTCGCCTACCGAGATTTGTCCTAGTAGCGGCAAACGCTTGGGCGAAGCTGTCTGGGGGCTGTCCGCTGGATTGAGCGAAGCAAAGGGCAAATGACGAGGAACGGATTCGAAAGATAATCTGGCTGGCCAAGAATTACCGCACTAAGGTCGACGACTATGAATCGGACAGTATCCGCCAGGCCGTTGCTGGCACCCTCGCTGCCGTCGACACTCGACACGAACTCTGAGCAGTACGCACAGAATCGCGCTGACATGCTCGAACAGCTCGACGTCCACGACGAGCTGCTGGATCGGGCCGCAGCTGGTGGCGGTGAGAAGCGGATGGCCCGCCATCGCAGCCGCGGCAAGCTTCCGGTTCGTGAACGGATCGCCAACGTGATCGATCCGGACACGCCGTTCCTCGAAATCTCACCACTCGCCGGATATGGCTCGCAGTACGCGCTCGGCGGGGGCATGGTCTGCGGCGTTGGAATTATCGCCGGCATCGAGTGCGTGATCATGGGCAACGATCCCACCGTGGCCGCGGGCGCCCTCACGCCTTATGCGTCGAAAAAATGGATGCGGGCTCTCGAGATCGCCCGCGACAATCGCATGCCCTATGTCAGTTTCGTTGAGTCCGCCGGTGGTGATCTGCGTCCCGGCGGCGCAGGGGGCGAGAAGTCTTCGAAGGAAAAGAACCCCCACAGTGCGGTCGGAAGCGCCGTTGTGCCCGCTCACTTTGCCGAGACCGGCAGGTTCTTCTACGAGATGACTGAACTCTCGAAGCTCCGGATCCCCACAGTCTGTGTCGTGTTCGGCTCGTCGACGGCTGGTGGCGCCTACCAACCTGGCATGAGTGACTACAACATCTTCATCAAGGAGCAATCGTTCGCCTTTCTTGCGGGCCCGCCACTGGTACAGATGGCAACTGGGGAGATCGCTGATGCCGAGACCATCGGTGGCGCTCAGAAGCACGCGGAGGTCTCCGGCCTGGCCGAATATCTGGCTGAGGATGAGATGGATGCCCTGCGGCTGTGCCGCGAGGTCGTCTCTCATCTGAACTGGCGCAAGCCTGATTCCGCCCCAACACTACAGTCCGACGAACCGGTCCATGACCCTGAAGAACTCCTGGGACTTGTCAGTCGCGACCTGCGTCAACCCGTTGACGTCCGTGACGTTATCTCGCGAGTGGTCGATGGGTCGCGATTCGAGGAATTCAAGCCCCGCTTCGGCACCTCGATGGTATGCGGCTGGGCCTCAATCCATGGCTATCCGGTCGGTGTGCTCGGCAACAACGGCGTCATCTACCCGGACTCGGCTCAGAAGGCCGCCCACTTCATCCAGCTGTGCAACAAGGCCGACATTCCGCTGGTGTTCTTCCAGAACATCACCGGCTTTATGGTCGGCACCGATTTCGAGTCCGACGGCATCATCAAGAAGGGCTCGCAGATGATCAATGCAGTCACCAATTCGCTGGTGCCACATCTGACGGTGATCATCGGTTCGTCCTATGGTGCGGGAACCTACGGCATGTCCGGTCGGGCCTATGGCAATCGCTTCACGTTCATCTGGCCGACCGCCAAGATCGCGGTGATGGGCCCAAAGCAAATCGCCGGTGTGATGTCGCTGGTTCGCCGAGGACAGGCCGCTCGGACGGGCGAGGAGTTCGATGAGGAAGCCGACGCCGAGATCGTGGCCGCTCACGAGGCCGCCCACGACAAGGGTTCGTTAGCGCTTGCGGCCACCGGTGCCATATCCGATGACGGCATCATCGACCCTCGGGACACCCGAACAGTTCTGGGCCTTGGCCTCAGCGTGGTGCGCAATCGGCCCATTGAGGGTGCCACCGAGTATGGGGTGTTCCGACTGTGAGCACTCCTAGTACTACCGGCACCACATTTCCTATCAGATCTGTCCTCGTTGCCAACCGTGGCGAGATCGCACGCCGCGTCTTTCGCACTGCCCGCGCCATGGGCATGCGAACGGTTGCCGTCTTTGTCGACGCCGACACCGACGCACCGTTTGTGCGTGAGGCCGACACGGCTGTCCGATTGCCCGACAGCTACCTAAACGGCGAGGCCATAATCGAAGCTGCCACCCTCACAGGGGCGGATGCGATTCATCCTGGATACGGCTTCCTGTCTGAGAACGCCGGATTCGCCCGAGCGGTCACCGATGCCGGGATGATCTGGGTTGGTCCTTCGCCTGAGGTCATCGAGTCGATGGGCGACAAGATCACCGCCAAGCGAGTTGCCCTGGATGCGGGCGTTTCCACGCTGGCATCTTCAGAAGATGCCAGCGCTGATGCCGAGATCGGCTACCCGCTGCTAGTCAAGGCTTCTGCTGGTGGCGGTGGCAAGGGCATGCGGATTGTCGAGTCAGCCGATTCGCTCGGCGAGTCCGTCGCCGCCGCCCAGCGCGAGGCCCTCAACGGCTTCGGCGACGACCGAGTGTTCCTCGAACGCTATGTCGGTCGCTCTCGCCACGTCGAGATCCAGGTCCTCGGCGATAGCCATGGCAACGTGGTCCACCTCGGCGAGCGTGAATGCTCGATTCAGCGACGTCACCAGAAGATCATCGAAGAGTCACCGTCGCCAGTGGTTGACGACGCCATGCGCTCAGCCATGGGAGATGCCGCGCTCGACCTTGCTCGAGCGATGGGCTACCAGTCGGCCGGCACGGTCGAGTTCCTCGTTGACGACGACACACGAGAGTTCTTCTTTCTCGAAGTCAACACCCGGCTTCAGGTGGAACATCCAGTTACTGAAGAGGTCACGGGTATCGACCTCGTGCGTGAGCAGCTGCGAATCGCCGCCGGTGAGCCGCTGGGCTACGACCAGTCGGCAATCAACTGGACTGGACACTCGATCGAAGCTCGGCTCTACGCCGAGGATCCGAAGAACGACTTCCTGCCGGCCACGGGCACGTTGGTAGCCTATGCCCCGGCCTCAGACCCCAAGGTCCGCTGGGACTCAGGCGTTGTCGAAGGATCAGCCATCGGCGTCGACTTCGATCCGATGATCGCCAAGGTTGTTGCCCACGGCCCGACAAGAGTTGATGCCGCCGGTCGGCTGGCACTAGCCCTAGAACGGCTCCATCTTGGAGGTGTCACGACGAATCGAGACTTCCTGGCCGCCACGCTTCGAACACCCGAGTTCCTTGCTGGCGACACCACCACCGACTTCATCGAGCGGGTGAATCCCGATGGCAGAGCTAGTGACTCTGGCAACGCAGTCGGCGAGACGCCATCGGCCTGCATCGTTGCTGCGATGTGGATCCAGAGCGCCAACCGGGCCGGCGACGATGTTTGGGGTCACCTCCCGTCCAACTGGCGCAACGGCGGCTTCCCATCCGAGCGGGTTGTCTTCGACTACCCCGGCGTCGAGGAGTCGATCACGGTGTCCTACCGAGCCAGGCGCGACGGTACGTTTGTGCTCGACTCCGGAGACGCGGTCACGATACATCGGTGGTCGCCGAGCGACATCGACATCGAGATCAACCAGTGTCGATTCACCGCTGCGGTCACAAGAGCAGGCGACACGATCCATGTGCAGTCAGGATCGACGACGATGTCGATGGGAATTGAGCCCCGCTTTGTCATCCCCGGTTCGGAGCTGCCCGCAGGTGGCCTGATCGCCCCCATGCCCGGTGTGGTTCTGGAGGTGCGCTGCGCTGCTGGCGACCTGGTCGAGGCTGGCCAGGTGCTCGTCGTTCTCGAAGCGATGAAGATGGAGCATCACATCTCCGCCCCAGCGAACGGTGCCGTGACCGATGTTCTCATCGCCGTCGGCGAGCAGCTGGAAAATGGGGCGCTCCTACTCACCATTGAGGACTCAGAATGACCGACCCGATCAAGATCGCCAACTGTTCCGGCTTCTACGGCGACCGGCTCTCGGCGGCCAAAGAAATGGTGGACGGTGGCCCGATCGACGCGCTTACCGGTGACTGGTTGGCTGAGCTGACGATGTTGATCCTGGCTCGAAGGCAAGCGAAACACCCTGGAGGCGGCTACGCCCGCACCTTCGTAAAGCAGATGGAGCAGGTCATGGGCACCTGCCTCGACAACGGAATCAAGGTTGTGTCTAACGCCGGCGGGCTCGATCCGGATCATTGCGCCGAGGCTGTCTACGAAGTAGCCGAGAAGCTGGAGCTCAGCCCCACCATCGCCTATGTCAACGGAGACAACCTCTTGCCTCGTATCGCCGAATTTCGGGATGCGGGCGTCGAGATCATTGATCACGAGACCGGTGGGCCGGTCGCGCCGCTTGACTACATTTCAGCGAACGCGTATCTGGGCTGCTGGGGCATTGTCGATGCGCTGAACTCCGGTGCCGACATCGTCGTGACAGGTCGAACCACTGACGCTGCCATAGTGTGCGGTCCGGCTGCATGGCATCACGGTTGGGCACGTGATGATTGGGATCAGCTCGCCGGAGCGGTCACCTCCGGCCACATCATCGAATGCGGTACCCAGGCCACCGGTGGCAACTATTCGTTCTTCACCGAAATTCCGGGGCTGGAACGCGCCGGTTTTCCAATCGCCGAAGTCGCCGCCGATGGTTCGTCGGTGATCACCAAACACGCCGGCACGGGCGGCGCCGTCACCGTCGGCACGGTCACGTCGCAACTCCTTTACGAGATCGGCCCGCCCGGCTACCTCGGCCCCGATGTGACCAGCCGCTTCGACACCGTCGAGCTGACACAGGAGGGTCCGGACCGGGTTTTGGTCAGCGGCGTAAAGGGTGAGAAGCCGCCGGAGACTCTCAAGGTTTCGATGAACTCGTGGGGTGGATTCCGCAGCGACATCAATCTGGCCCTCACCGGTCTTGATGTGGAGGCGAAAGCGACGCTGCTCGAGGCGGCCTTCTGGGAGTCGGCCCCCTACGGTCCCGACGATTTCGACTCGGTCACATCGACGGTGGTGCGCACCGACCACGACGACCCGAAAAGCAACGAAGCCGCTACGGCATCGTGGCGCCTCACCGTGAAAGATTCCGACGAACGCAAAACCAAAGCGATCAGCGTCGGGGTTAACGACATGGCCCTCGCCACAATCCCCGGTTTCTACGGCCTCGCCGGGTCCGCCTTTGGCAAGCCGTTCGGCGTTCACACCTCGGGCCTGGTCCCCGCTGATGTCGTGCCTCAGAATGTCGTGATCCTCGACGGTACCCGCACGGTCGTTGACAGCGCTGCGCCGGAGTCTGCTGGCGTGGTGAAACCGACACCGCCAAACATTCCCGCCGTCCCTGCCTTCTCCGGCGGTGAGACGCGTCGAGCGCCGCTCGGCCTCGTTGCCGGCTCACGGTCTGGTGACAAGGGTGGCAACGCCAACCTAGGCGTCTTCGTCCGCAGTGCCGAAGCGTATGCGTGGCTTGACCAGACCCTCACCATCAGCAAGCTCCGCCAGCTACTGCCCGAAGCGGCCGAGATGCACATCGACCGCTACCCGCTGCCCAATATCTGGTCGATCAACTTCCTGATCCACGGGCTACTCCAGGAAGGCGTCGCCGCATCGACTCGCCAGGACGGACAGGCCAAGTCGCTTGGGGAATGGATTCGAGCTCGTCACGTCGAGATTCCCGTTTCATTGCTAGGGGGCAAGTGACATGGACATCGACTTCCCACTCGACGATCACCTCCACACCGAGAGGTCGAGGTGAACAGCGCTTTGACCGATCCTGTGGCGCCGCTTGACGCCCGACTAACCACCATCCCGCGACCGGAGCCGGTTCTTAGTCGCGAGGAAACCGAGGCACTTACGTCGAGACAACGAGAGATCCTCGACGGCCTGACGTCGCTGATTGCTGATGGCTTCTCCCATCTCACCATGGCCGATCTGGCCGGGCGGCTTGGGTGCTCGTTACGCACGCTCTATGGCATCGCTCCGAGTCGCGACCTGCTGGTTCTGGCCGCCTGCGACCGCAACCTGTGGGAGATCGGCCGCACTGCCCGTGATGCTGTCGGCCCGTCCGGAGCTTCGAGCGCACTCGATGGTGTCCGTAGGTACCTCCTCGCAGCGACCCAGGCCGTCAACTCGACCACACCCGCTTTCTCTGCAGATATGGCGGCCATGCCAGGCGGCCAGGAATTGAATAACGCTCACGGCAGCTATCTCGTCGCGGTAACCAAGGAGCTGCTCGATCTGGCGGTTGAGCAGGGCGAGATCCAGCCTGTCGAGACGCTAGTCGTTGCCCATGCAATGGCCGGGATCAGCAACGTGTTCATCCAGCCGGACGTGATCGGTGCACTCCCTGGGACCCCCAAGGAAGCGTCAGACACCATCGTCGACCTCGTACTCCGGGGTCTTACGGCCCTTCCCATCACTCCACCCACCAACATGGAGAAGCCATGAGTGTCCGCCACATCATCGTCTTACAAAAGGCAGTCTCGTGAGCGCCGTCTTAAGCGAAACCTCAGGCGGCGTATGCACTGTCACGCTCAACGACCCCGATCGCAAGAACTCTCTGAGCCCTGAGCTTGTTGCCGGAATGATGGATGCGTTCGACGGGGCCGAGGCCGACGATTCGGTGCGGGTCATCGTGCTCACCAACACGGGCAACACGTTCTGCGCCGGGGCCAACTTGTCGCAGCGCTCCGGCCAAGCCGAGACCGAGAAGCCGCTGCGGAACGTGGAGCCGGCCGAGATGTTCGCCCACTTCGCCAAGTCACCTAAGCCCTACGTCGGCAAGATCAACGGCCACTGTGTGGCAGGCGGCATGGGGATCGCTGCCGCTCTGGACTACACGGTGGCGCTCGATACGGCCAAGATGGGCTTCACCGAGGTTCGCATCGGTGTTGCCCCGGCGATGATCTCGGTGTTGTGTTTGCCCAAGATGAGGGCCGCCGACGCTTCAGCAGCCTTCTTGCGAGGCAATCGCTTCCTCGCCCCTGAAGCCGAGCGCATCGGCTTGATCAATCGGGTGGCGTCGGCTGAGGAAATCGACTCGGTCGTCGACGAGGTCGTGACCGATCTGCTCGCAGGTTCACCAGCGGCTCTGGCTGCTAGCAAGCGACTTTTGGCTGAAGTTCCGGGGATGTCGACCGACGAAGCCTTCGCTTGGACGGCTGAGCTTTCGGCGTCGCTCTTTCGTACTGATGAAGCAAAGGAAGGCATGGCTGCTTTCCTCGAGAAACGACCTGCGCGCTGGATCCCCCAGACCGACTCAGGAGACAGCTAGTGGATTTCGACTTGCCCGCCGATGATGACCCTCGTCGTCTGGTCGTGCGCCAATGGCGAGCGGCCAACCCGAACCCTACTCAGGCCGATCTGCACGAAGCCGGTTACGTCGTACCGCACTGGCCCGCGCCCTGGGGCCTCGACGCCAATCCGATTCATCAGATCATCATCAATCAGGAGCTACAGGGTCTGAATATCAAGTCAGGCCGCCAGAAGATGGGAGAGAACGCCATCGGGGTCGGCTGGGCGGCGCCCACGATCCTGTTCGCCGGCACCGATGAGCAGAAAGTCCGCTACCTCGACCGGATTTTCACCCACGAAGACATCTGGTGCCAGCTGTTCTCCGAAACCGAAGCCGGATCCGATCTTGCAAATCTTGCCACCCGCGCCGAGCGCGACGGCGACGAGTACGTCATCAATGGGTCGAAGATCTGGTCGTCGGGGGCTCACGCCTGCGACATGGGAATCTTGATCGCCCGCACCGACCCCGACGCCCCGAAGCATCGCGGCATCTCCTACTTCGCGGTCCCGATGGACACACCCGGGCTGACGATGACCCCCATCGTCGACATGACTACAGCGCATTCGTTCAACCAGGTGTTCTTCGACAACATGCGCCTGCCCGTTGAGGCTCGAATCGGCGAGGAAGGTGACGGTTGGCGCCTAGCCAAGGTCACGCTGGCCAACGAGCGAGTGTCGCTGTCATCGGCCGGCTCACTCTGGGGGTCGGGGCCCTCAGCAGAAATACTGCTTGATCTCGTACGCCAGAACGGAGGAGAATCCGACCAGACTCGACGCGACAAGCTGGCCCGCATGCACAGCAACGCCGAGGTGTTGCGCCTCAACCGACTACGCACCCTGTCGGCCAAACTCAATGGACGGACGCCTGGAACCGAGGCGTCGATCCAGAAGTTGATGGCCGATGAGCACGGCCAGGAGGTCATGCAGCTGGCCAAGGATGTGGCGGGAGCCCACGGCATGCTCACCGGATCAGGTCCCAAGGGCGACATCCCGCCGGCAATGCAACGGGGCGCCACGGAGGTGAACTTCGGTCGTGGTAGAGCGAGCCAGTACCCAGCCGTGGATCCCGTGTGGCACTACGGCTACCTGTTCCAGCCTGCGCTCACGCTCGGCGGAGGCACGTGGGCCGTACAGAGAAACATTGTGGCTGAGCAGGTTCTCGGCCTGCCCCGCGAACTAAATCTCGAAAAGGGAATGTCCTGGGCCGAGACCCAGGCCACCCGCAAACACATCACGTAAGAACGGACCTGGAGATCAAATCATGAAGACCGATATAACCGAGATGTTCGGGATCGACATCCCGATCTTCGCCTTCAGTCATTGTCGCGATGTGATCGCTGCGGTTACCAAGGCTGGCGGCCTTGGTGTGCTCGGTGCTGTCGCTCATTCACCCGAAGCGCTTGAGATCGATCTCGATTGGATCGAAGCTGAGGTGGGTGATAAGCCCTTTGGCGTGGACCTAATCGTTCCTGCCAAGTACGTCGGCTCCGACGAGGGTGGCGTCGACATGGGCCAAATTCGCAACATGATTCCGGCGGAGCATCGGGCCTATGTCGACGACATCCTCGAACGCTACAAGGTGCCGGCACTACCGGACGACGAGGTGGGCCGGGGTGGAGCGATGAGCGGCGCAGACGACGAGGCGGCACCGTTCTCGGCTGATTCACAGGAGCCGAACCTGGACATTGCGCTCGCCCATAAGTCGGCTTTGATCGTTAACGCACTCGGTCCGCCGCCTCAGCATATGATCGATCGATGCAAGGAGGCGGGACGCAAGGTCGGCGCCTTGGCAGGCAAGGCCCAACACGCCGAGCGCCATGTCAACGCTGGGGTCGACTTCATTATCGCTCAGGGTTCGGAGGCCGGTGGACACACCGGCGAAATCGGCACCATGGTGCTAATTCCTGAGATCGTCGATGCGGTCGGGAACACGCCGGTCCTCGGTGCCGGCGGCATCGGCCGTGGTCGGCAGATGGCCGCTGCCATGGCTCTCGGCGCCCAGGGTGTTTGGTGTGGGTCGGTATGGCTCACCACCGAGGAAGCCGAGACCCATCCAGTGGTGAAGGAGAAGTTCCTCAAGGCCAGCTCATCGGACACCATACGATCGCGTAGCCGTACCGGCAAGCACGCGCGCCAGTTGAAATCGGCATGGACCGAAGAGTGGGACAACCCGGAGACGCCGATGCCATTGGGCATGCCCGCTCAGCCGGTCCTCATTGACGAGGCCATTAAGCGGATCGACCGAGCTGCCTACACCGAGGGGTCCGGTGCCGAGAAGCTCGCCAACTACTTCGTAGGTCAGATCGTCGGCAACATGAACGAGTCGAAGTCGGCCACCAGGGTTGTGTTCGAGATGGTCGAGGAGTTCATCGAAGCCACCGAGTACCTCAAGTCTCAGCTCGAAGTCTGACCGCTCTTTTTGGCTGCGGTAGTTACCTGTTGGTCGGCGATCCGGGTCATGGCGAACCACGCTAGCGACGCCCGATGCGACAATCGGCAGTATGTGACTATGTCTTTGTCGGGCGTGGCACCTTCCCGTTCAAACTCGGCGATAGCCTCCTCCGGAGTCCAGAACGTGCCGTCGTTGTCAAGGAGACGATCTAGGTAGTAGAGGTGTTTGGCTCCAGGAATCCGGCCCGTGCGTTCGGCGCCGTGGTCGAACGGTGCGCTGAGCGGACTCACCCGTTCGCCTCGATATTCCTCGGGGGAGCGGACGTCGATAAGTGTTCGACCGGGATCATCAAGGTGAGCGAGAACATCGTCTCGTCCGACCCGTGACGAGTTATCGGCCCTCCCGACGGTGACGTGGCCGAGTACGGGTTTGAGGGGAGTGTCGGTCATGACCGATCGGCCACCCTTGGTCCACGCCTGGCTCCCTCCATCGAGAACGGTTACGAGGTGTTCGAGCCCTGCCATGGAAACGGTCCAGTAGGCATAGGTAGCGAACTGGATCGTGTCGCCGATCAATACCACAGTTGACTGATCCGTCACGCCGTAGGTAGCTAGGCGTTCGGCCATCAGCTCGGGGCCGGCAGTTTCCCGGTTGGAGTCATGCCAACAGAACTTCTTCCAGGGCACGAAGTGAGCGCCCGGCGCGTGCCCGTGGTAGTAGGAGGCACGCCCTGGGGGGAGAGAAGTCGGCGAGATCGTCCTGTGCTCCGCTGAGTTGTTCATCGACATCAATCGGGCCGTCACCGGCGAGATGCACGTAGATCAGCCCGTGCTTCTCCGCCACTGGTCGGCTCAACAGGTCGCAATTGATTGCGACGTCGTCGAAGGCATGCTTGTCCGTCGGTTTCGCAGGTCCACGCATGGTAAGGGCAGCTGAACGCTCGCAGCCCTCCGCCGGTGCCGCTTGCCTCGACCAGCGAAGACGTCCGATGGCGACACATGTTGACTTGTGCTCGCAGCGAGCCTTCAGCTTGGCGCACGACGACGATTGGCACATTGGCGAGACGTCTGGAGCGCCAATCGCTCTCTTTTTAACGTACTTCCACGGCAAAGTCGAATACCGCCAGTTCGAGCCGGACGAGCTTAGGTTCTGGATCCGGCGACTATTCTTCGGTCGTGACCTCATCGGATCAAATTGACGCGTTCGAGGCCGCCGTGCTTGAGTCGGCCGGTGCGTTGAAGATCGTGGGTACCGAGATTATTCAGAGCCTGTGGAGTGGTTACGGGCAGATTGTGAGATGTCACCTTGAGGGCGGTTCGCAACCCAGCGTGATCGTCAAGCATGTCCGCTGGCCTGATCAGCACCACCACCCCTACGGCTGGAGCTCGGATCGCTCCCATGAGCGGAAGCTGCAGTCGTATCAGATCGAAACGACGTGGTACGACCGCTACGCGCAAGAGTGTCCGGACGCGTGTCGGGTGCCGCGTTGTCTGACTCTTGAGACCCGCCCCGACGGCGTCATTATGGTTTTGGAGGATTTGGATGCGTCTGGCTTTGCTGGGCGGCGGCGCGATCTTGACGGCTATGACTCTGAAGGAAGAGCAGAAATCGATTCCTGCCTCGCGTGGCTTGCCAGCTTCCATGCCACCTTTATGGGCATGCGCCCTCAGGGCCTTTGGGCCACTGGAACGTACTGGAACCTAGAGACTCGTCCGGACGAATTCGAGGCGCTTGACGACGGCCCTCTGAAGGCTGCGGCCGAGACGATCGACAGCAAACTGGCCGAAAGTCCGTTCCAGACATTCGTCCACGGGGACGCCAAGCTGGCCAACTTCTGCTTCGACGCCACGGGGCGCCAGGCGGCCGCCGTCGACTTCCAGTACGTCGGGGGCGGTTGTGGCATGAAGGATGTGGCCTATTTCATCAGTAGCTGTCTGGATGAGGATGACAGCGAACGTCTGGGCCCGGATCTGCTCGATCAATATTTCGAGTTGCTAGGTGATGCGTTGAAGCGCTCGGGCAAGGCAATGGACTTCGCCGCGCTTGAAGATGACTGGCGAGCGCTCTACCCAGTGGCGTGGACCGACTTCTATCGGTTCCTACAGGGATGGAGCCCCGGACACTGGAAGCTTCACCGCTACAGCGAGCGGCTTGCCCGAGAGGTCCTGGACGCGCTCAAGACAGAAACGTCGTGAAGCTCTCCACCTCTGACCTCAGCGAACTGGCAGAGCTGGCCATCTCGGCTGCCAGCGAGGCTGGGCACATGATCGCACGGTCTCGTCCCAAAGACGTTCACCACAAGGTTGGGGGAGCGAGTCTTGCATCTCAGGTGGTGACCGAGATCGATCGACGGAGCGAGGACATCATCGTCAACGTCCTTAGGCCCACCGTCGAGCATTTCGAACTTGGCCTGCTAACCGAAGAGCAACACGACGACGGAAGCCGCCTGACCGCCGATTACTTTTGGAGCATCGATCCCCTCGATGGCACGTTGCCATTCATCGAGGGTTTGGCCGGCTATGCCGTGTCGGTGGCCCTGGTCGGCCGAGATGGCACACCGTGGATAGGCGTGGTCCATGACCCTGTTGAGGGCACGGTGCTGCACGCGGTTCGAGGAATCGGGGCGTTTCGTGACCGAGCCCGATGGCCAACTGAATCGCAGAGCAAGCGAGAGATCCTGTCAGTATTCGCCGATCGCAGCTTCGTGGCCAATGACAACCATGATGTGGTCGTCAAGGCGCTGGATCTAATGGCTCTGGACATGGGTCTAGCTGGATTCCGGATCCTGACGAGCGGCGGGGCGGTAATGAATGCCTGTATGGTGCTCGGCCAGCCGCCAGCCTGCTACTTCAAGTACCCCGGGCTGACCGGCGGAGGGAGCCTATGGGACTTCGCCGCAACTGCCTGTCTGTTTCATGAAGTTGGCGCCGTCGCCACCGACATCCACGGTGGCGCGCTGGACCTCAACCGAGCGGACTCCAGTTTCATGAATCATCACGGGGTGTTGTTCGCCACCGACGAGTCAGTGGCAGAGCGGATACAAACGTTGCGGCTCAGTTGACCTCCAGGTTGACCAAACGTCAGTCGATCGGTGTGAACTCCGCTGTCATGTGCTTGATGCCGTTTATGAAGTTCGAACGCAGATAGTCCGGCTCGCCGACCATCTGAATGTCAGGAAGGCGGTGCAGCAACTCGCGGAAGATGGTGGCGAGCTGTCGCCGTGCGAAGTGAGCGCCGAGGCAAAAGTGTGGACCGGGTCCGCCAAAGCCCACTTGGGCCGAGGTATCTCGGGTGATGTCCATATCGTGGGGACGGTTGAACACCCGCTCGTCTCGGTTGGCCGACCCGTACCAGAGGACGACCTTGTCACCCTCGCTGAAGGTGTGCGCTCCCAGCTGCACGCCATCTCGGGTGACAGTCCGCCGGAAGTGGATGACAGGCGAGGACAACCGGACGACCTCCTCTATTGTGTCGGCGATGCGACCCTCGAAATCCTCCATGAGGAGCGCTCGTTGACCCGGGTTCTCGGTTAGGAGGCGCAGCCCGTGACTTGTGGCGTTGCGAGTTGTCTCGTTCCCCGCAGCACATAGCAGGACGAAGAAGGAAGCCAGCTCGTCGTCTGTCAGTGTTTCGCCATCGACCTCGGCGGTGATGAGCGCCGTCGTTAGGTCGTCGGTTGGATTAGCTCGCCGTTCGGCTGCGAGGGTGTGCATGAGCTGTGCGAGGGCGCCGCCTGCGTTGAGGTAGGCATCAATGGGATTGGCGCCTTCGGGAATGAACTCGGGATCGCCATTCGACAAGATGATGTTCGTCATGTCGAATACGAGGTCGTATTCGGACTCGGGAATGCCCATGAGATCACAGATCAGGGCAAGCGGCAGTTTCGCCGCCACCTCAGTGACGAAGTCGATGGAGCCCTTGTCGGCGACGCTGTCAATGACGCTGATGGCCTTGGTGACAATCGCTTCGTTAAGCTTTTCGACCATGCGAGGGGTGAAGCCGCGTGAGACGATGCGCCGGAGACGTGCGTGACGTGGATCGTCCATGCCGATCATCGAGCCGAAGAACTCCCGCATCTCAACAGGGAGGTCGGCGATGTTCGAGCCCTCGCCGGAGCAGAACAAGCCGGGTTGCTTACTGGCTTCGACGACATCGGCATGACGAACCAGAGAGTAAAAGCCTCGGCCTGGGGGCAGGACCACTTCGCCGTCGACTACCAGGCCACGTTCTTCGCTGAAGAAGAGGTCATCTCTGGCTCGGAGCTGGGCGAAGACTCCCTCCCGTGCCTCGCGCCCGCTCGCCCAGAAGCCTTCGAGGTCCGTGAGCGTCCAGGCATCAAAGCCAGCGGTCATATTCGGCTGCATTCCACGAACTATAGGTCCCGAGCAATCACCATCGCCAGAGTGAGAAGGTCACGCATAGTCGGTGGCAAGGAGCAGGTCGTACTGCTCGATCTCGTAGGTTTGGACGTCGACCTGAACCTGGGCGATCCGACTCGCCTTGTCAGCGCTTGCCAGCTCGACGGCTGCGCTGGCTATGTCGATGCCTCCAAGGTGATGCAGGCGCATGAGTTCGATCCACATCCGCCCCTGGTCGATCCCACTCGCCTGGCCGAGCGCCCGCATTTCCTGGTCGCTGGCGAGAGCCGGCATCATTGTTACCGGCATGCCCTCGCCATCGTTCATCCCCATCCAAGCCATGGCCGTCGCGGGCTCGGCAGTCGATTGCCCCCAGTCAGTGAGCCAGGCCCGCATCATTCCGATTTCGATTGCCTGTGTCTGGAGCACCTCGGCGGCCGCAGTCTGAACCGGATCGCCGGTGTCACGGCCGAGAACCCGTTGGCACATGGCCAGTGCCTGTACATAGTGGACCGTCATCTCGACGCAGAAGCCGATGTCGACCGTTGTGGGCGCTGCCACAGAAGCTTCTTGGTCCGTCGAGTGGACGACGACAGTCCCGGCCACTCCGGTGGCAACGCCGATCGCTCCTGCCCCTGCTTGTCGGAGAAAGTGGCGACGAGTGACCGAGACGCTCATCCGTTCGCGCCCTCCTCGGGCCGCTCAGCTCCCTCAGGTGGTTCTGGGCGGTCTCCATCGGCTCCTTGCCCTCGGCCGCCACCCGTGGCTTCGGGCTCGACCTCACCGGCGAAGCAGCCTAGAACGTAGGGAAATGCCTCGGTTGTGTACTAGGCGTAGTTGCCATCGGCGTTGGTAAGTCCGTTGCATTGGTCGGGGTCGCCCGAACCCGCCATGTAGGAATGGGCTGTCCAGGTGTCGGAGGCGAACAGTGTCTCGTCGGTGAGTTCCCACGATGACGTGTATTGGTCGATACCGGTATAGATCGGGAAGCCGCCTAGGGGCGTAGCCCACGAGCTGAGGTGCAGATGCGACCTCTTCTGGCGTAAAGATGCAGTCGGTCTCGGAACTGGTGAGAATCTTATGGGTATGGAACCCCGTCGGCCCGTTGTGGCTTCCGCAGGCAGAAATGATGCCGGGCAAGGAGTCGACATCACCGCCGGTGCCTTCGGTCGCCCCGTAGATAGGTACTCCACCCAGCGTCACAGCTGCAGCTCCTATGTAGGGCACGTCACTTACAACATCGGCCAGAGTTGGCTCTGCCGGAATCATGAAGGTGAGCTCGCGACCCCCGGGAACCCCGGGTGAAGTCCTGATGTAGGTGTAATCCGGGATGGCATTGGTGACGACAGCGATGGTCTCGCCGTCACAGGTTGCTACAACTTCCGGCTCGTCGAGGTCGGGGTTGGCCGACCCCCTTGTGGCGAACAGCGCCGCAGTCTCTTCGCAATCGGCGGCCGACACCACCATCTCGGCACCGCCTGCCGAGATGGCGGTCGAACTCGTAGCTTGCGAAGTCGACGCGCCGTTGATGTCCGCGGCATCGCCGGCATCATCGGTGCTGCCTGATGTACAGGCCGAAACCAAGAGCAACAGGCCGAATTCGATCGCGGTCCAAATGGTGTGGTTGACTGTCGAAGATCTGTGCATGATCGCAAACTAAAGCGGCAACCTGTGAGCAAGCAATGAATCGATCGTCAGTTCGCTGTGGATCGACTGAGTGGCTTCGCGCCGCTGTGGCGATCAGACCAGTCAGAGGTTGCTGTCGACGGTGATGACAATGAGGTCCGTCGAGAGCTGTAACTCATTGTCGAAAAGCGGTGTGATTGTCGTGCGCCGACCGACAACCTGGACCAGAGCTAGCGGAAAGCTCTCCTCAACCAACGCGATCACCCCTTTGGCCCGCGCAATCGTACGCCCAGGGAACTGTTTCGGCAGCTGGACGATAAGCGCTTCGAGAGCGTGGCGAGTCAGCGGACCATCAATGGCTACCGTCTGCGTCTCATGGAGATCAAACAGGGTGGGCCCGGGTACACCGGCCGCGTCACGGCCATGGTGCCCGCCTAGCGAAAGGAAGCGTCCGAGCGCACCAGCTTCGCGTCTACCCGTACTTCCGTCGATAGTTGGCGTGCCGGGGGCAAGAGTCGCCAGTCGTTCAAGGGCGCCCGCCAAGGCCTCGGGCCCGAACAAGTCCGCCTTGGTGACAATGAGGAGGTCGGCGGCGGTGATCTGGGCCTCCAGATGAAGTTGGATCCAGTCCGGGAGATCAGGGTCAAGCAGCTGATCGACGGCTACCACGATCACCACGCCGTCGAGCAGAAACCCGGCCGACCGACCCCACGGAACGACGTTCTTCGGCTCGGCGATGCCGGAAAGCTCGATGATGAGATGGTCCGGTGGTTCGCTGCGGCTCCGAATTGTGTCCAACGCTTGGCCCATGTCATTGATCGATGTACAGCAGACGCATCCGTCGGTGAGCTCGACGACATTCCCTGTGCGGCGTTTGATCAGCGCCGCATCAATGTTGATCGCACCGGCATCGTTGACCACAACGGCAACCGGTCGATCGGTGACGGCCAAGACTTCGTTGATGGCCGTGGTCTTGCCTGCACCGAGGTACCCACCGACGAACGTGATCGGCACCCGGCGCCCGGCCCACGGCAGGAACTCTGGTTCTTCATAGGCCATTCCTCGACCGTACCGGCCGCCGCCAACGACGCCGAGTGAGTGGGCTGTGGCATCGGGCCGTACGGTAGTTTGATGTCCGCCACCGACGTAACTCCATGGCTCGATACCACCGCCCACCGCCAGTGGCTACACAGCGGGTTCGCCAGGATCATCCGATTCGCACTGCCGTCCATACGGCCAAGTGGTGGCTTTCATTATCAGGACGTGGACGGATCGCCGATGACGGGTCACCGTCCCAAGCTGTTCTTGACGGCACGAATGGCCCACACCGCTGCACTTGGCGTCGACCTTGGGGTGCCCGGCGCCGGAGAACTGCTGGACCATGCCATGGATTCTTTGCTTGGTTTACACGCTGACACCGCAAACGGTGGTTGGACCTCCATCCCGGGCGTCGACGGCCGAAAGTCGACCTACGATCACGTCCATGTCGGTCTAGCTGCGTCGACGGCAAAGATGTTGGGACATCACCGAGGTGGTGAGCTGTTCGACCAGGTGGTCGATGTAGTCGAGCGGCACCTGTGGGATAACGAGACTCAAACCTTGCGAGAGTCGTTCGCTGCTGACTGGTCTGATTCCGAGAGTTACCGCGGGGCCAACGCCAACATGCACGGGGTCGAAGCAATGTTGGCCATGGGTCGGGTGTCAGGGCAAGCTCTATGGCACGAGCGGGCTTTGGCCGTGGCCGAGCGCTTGATCGACGGTGCAGCTCGATCCCACGGATGGCTCTTGCCTGAGCACTATTCGGCAGCGTGGGAGGTGCAGCTTGACTACAACCGTGAGCGACCAATGCATCCGTTTCGCCCCTTCGGAGCAACGTTTGGTCACTCGCTGGAGTGGGCCCGGTTCCTGATCGAGCTGGAAGGGTCGAACTTGATCGACGGGCCGTCGTGGCTATTGGAGGCCTCCGAGGCGCTGGCCGAGCGAGCCCTAGATGGTGGCTGGGGCATCGACGGGAGACCAGGCTTGGTCTACACCGTGGATTGGGACGGCACGCCCGTGGCCGCCGTCCGTCTTCACTGGCCCATTTGTGAGGCCATCCAGGCCGCCGCCGCTCTTCGCCAACGCACGGGCAAATCTCATTGGGAGCAGTGGTACCGCCGATTGTGGGATCATGCTGCCCACTACTTCATTGACGATCGGGGAGTGTGGCGCAACGAGCTGGCCGACGACATGAGCGAGGGTGGCGAGTTGTGGCCAGGTCGTTCCGATGTGTACCACAGTGGTGGAGCCATGGCAGGCCCGCTTCTCACCGAACATTGATCTGGACGCACTAACCCGCAGGCGGCGAGCGCCACGCCGTGTCTGGCGGTGACATCCATGACGGCAAGGGTCTGCTGGAAGCCGACCGCCAACCTGTACGGTTAAACATGAAGGTTTGGCATGTGCTGGGCCGTAGAGGTCAGCTGCAGTAAAGATGCGGCGCACACCAGGAGCCAAACCATGTTGAACGATACTGCCCGCGCGGCTGATACAGCCGTCGGCGTAGAAGCACATCAGCCCGACGCCGACCAGGCTGACGCTACTCCGAGCGACGTTCATGAGTCCGCCATCGATGGCTATGAAGTCGATGAGACGGTAACTGACGCCATCCCCAACGTCGACGAATCCGAATCAGAGGAGATCGTCGAGCCGGAGACCAGTTCTGAATCAGAAGAGATTATCGAGCCGCACGAAGCTGTGATCGAACAGGGCGGCTTCGCCGAACTCGGTCTTCGCCCAGAGTTGCTAGATTCGCTGGCCGAGCTGGGCTACACCAGCCCGACACCGATCCAGGCCGAGACCATTCCCCATCTGCTGCGAGACGTTGACGTCCTTGGCCAGGCCGCCACTGGAACGGGCAAGACAGCGGCGTTTGCACTGCCGATTGTCAACAAGATCGAATCCGGCCGTCCTGGTGCTCCGGTGGCCCTCGTCGTTGTTCCCACCCGTGAGCTGGCCGTCCAGGTCTGCGATGCCGTCAATGGTTACGGTCGTAAGCAGCGGATCAAGGCAGTCGCTGTCTACGGCGGGGCGAACATTCGAGACCAGATCCGTGATCTTAAGCGAGGAGTCCACGTTGTTGTCGGTACCCCCGGGCGCACGATTGATCTGATCAAACGCCGCTCATTGGACCTTGCCGAGATCACCACCGTTGTCTTGGATGAGGCCGATGAGATCCTCGATATGGGTTTCGCCGAAGACATCGAGACCATCCTTGAGTCCACTCCACCGAATCGCCAGACGGTACTGTTCTCAGCCACCATGCCAGGGCGGATCCGCTCGATCGCACAGCGACACCAGAACGATCCGGTACATATCAAGGTTGGTGTGGGCAAAGACGCTCCGGCCAACGATCTCGTCCGTCAAACCGTGTACATGGTTCAAAACAAGCACAAGCCGGCCGCTCTGGGACGCATCATCGACATCGAGTCGCCGGAGTCAGCTCTAGTGTTTTGCCGAACCCGACGCGAAGTTGACGAACTCACCGCAGCCATGAACAGCCGTGGCTACCGGGCAGAAGCCCTGCACGGTGGTATGGATCAGCAACAGCGTGACCGGGTTATGGCCCGGCTCCGGGAGGGTACCGCCAATCTGTTGTTGGCCACCGACGTCGCCGCCCGCGGACTCGACGTCGACACTCTCACCCATGTGGTCAACTACGATGTGCCGACCCAACCCGAAAGCTACGTGCACCGCATTGGCCGCGTTGGCCGAGCCGGTCGAGAAGGCGTGGCCATCACCTTGGCCGGGCCTGATTCGCGGGGTCAGCTGAAACGCATCGAACGTCTTGTCGGTCGATCGCTCGACGTGGCCAAAGTCCCGACCGTTGATGCTCTGCGCTCCCGCCAGCTGGAACTCACCGTCGGGGCCATCCGCGACGAGATTGGGGCCGAGGACGTGGACGACTACTACCGAGTCATCCGTGAATTGTCCGATGTCGCCGAGCTTCGGGACATCGCTGTGGCAGCAGTGAAACTCATTCATGAGTCTCGCAACCCGAAGACCAGCGAGACCTTCATCCCCGAGATCGCCGAAGGCCGTTCCAAGTCGGGCAAGAGCCACGGCAAAGGTAAGGGTGGACGCTACGAAGGCGGCAAGTCCCGCGGCGCACACCGAGGCGACAAGAGAGACCGCGGCAAACACGGTTCCTCGAGCTTTGGTGGTGCGGACACAGGTTTGGTCTACATCGGAGTCGGCCGGCGCGGCCGGGTGCGTCCCGGGGATTTCGTTGGCGCTATCGCCAACGAAACCAGACTGTCGGGTAGTGATATCGGGCCCATTCGAATCTCCGAGCACTACTCAGTGGTCGGCGTTCCGGAGTCAACCGTGGATGAGGTTATCCGAGCGGTCAACGGCAGCAGCATTCGCGGCAAGCGAGCCAAGGCCCGGCGCTACGACGCCTAGGTCATAGCAGCTCAATCCAGCACGGAGAAGGTAAGACCGGCCTTGGCGGTCAGCCGTTCGATCAGGGCATCACCTAGCGCCACCGTCGGCGTCAGGAAACCATACGGTGGGTCGCCACCGGCGGTGGACCCGTGAGCCAACCTGGACTCCAGTAGGGCTAAGGCCGATTCGCTCAGCATTTTGGCGGTGGACCCGTAGCCCGGATCTCGGTCACCGGTGACTTTCGTCGAGATTGTGCGGCCATCGGCCGTTTCACCGAAGAACCGAATGTCGAAGAAGCCGGCTTGGCGGGTATCGGAATCCGGGCCCATGCCCGGCTTCGGTAAGACCCGTTGCTCCAATTGGCGACGAACAGGTCCCACTGCGCTGACTCCGGCCAGGGTGGCCATACCTGCGGTTACTGCTGTCGCCCGGGCCAGACCTGCGGGCCCGGCGCCGGTCATCACGGCTTCATCGTAGAGAAAGCCGTCACCCCAAGGGCGCCCAAGGAGGGCGTGCGTGCGGTGCACAACCTTGGTGTTGACAGAGGCCATGATGAATGGCGCCAACCACGACCCGGACAGTTTGTCGTTGGTGGGAGTCATCACGTTTGGTTGCCGGACCCCCGAGCGTTGACCAGAGGGGGCAAGGCTGTAGGGATTGGCTAGCGCTTTTCGCAGGGATGGGTTCTTGGAGACTTCCTCGACCGCGTTCAGGCCACTGGCTACGGTGCCTCCGCTTACCCCTCCCTTGATGGCCTTCACCCGCATCGCCACTTGTTGGCATGGCTGGTCGAACTGTTCCATGGCCTGGCGCTGGGTGAACCAGACTCCGAGGTCCGAGGGAATCGAATCGAACCCGCAGCTGGGCACGATGCGAGCCCCTGTGGCGACGGCTTCGTCGCAGTGGGTGTCAATCATCGTCTGCACCCACAGCGGCTCGCCGGTCAGGTCACAGTAGTCGATCCCGGCGGCGACCACGGAGGCAATCAACTCCGAACCGTACAACGCGTAAGGTCCGACGGTTGAAATGATGACGCTGGAGTCGGCCACCATGGAATCGAGGGCCCGCCGGTCAGCGGCATCCGCCACCACGATGGGTACGTCAGCATGACGATCGGCCAACAGCTGTTCGAGCTTCGACTTGTTGCGACCGGCGACCGCCCACCGAAGGTCGTCACCTTCGCGCTCCAAAAGGTAGTCGACCACAAGTTGACCGACGAAGCTTGTGGCCCCGAACACGGTCACATCAAATTTGGTATCTCCACCGGATGGTGACGGCATCATGGCCGCCTTTGACGGGCAACGAGACCCATTACGGTAGCCGTCAGTCGTGATGCCACCAGAGCTCCTCGATTTCCGATGTCGGCCGCTGGGGCGAATTCGGCCAGGTTGAAACCGACAATGGTGGCCTTGGCTGCTACAGCTTCGAGGAGGTCGGCGACCTGACCGTACTGGAAGCCCCCGGGCGCAGGTCCGATCACCCCAGGAACTACTGACGGATCCATAGCATCGATGTCAAAGGCGACGTAGACTTGCGCGCCCTCTGGCACCGCACCGACGATCGGGTCCAGTCCGCTGCTTCGAACGTCTCGCATGGGGAAGAACCGGACACCCCAATCCTCAGCATCGGAGACATCCGAAGGTCGGGCGCTGCCGACGCCTCGGGCCCCGACTTGGATGATGTTGTCGACCCAACTCATTTCCGAAGCCCGGCGCATGTTGGAGGATAAGCCGAGGCGTTCGCCTTGGACCTCGTCCCGCCAGTCGATGTGGGCATCGAATTGGAGAATCGTGATGGGGCCATGGCCGTCAAAGGCCTGGAGACAGGGAATGGGAATCGAATCATCTCCGCCCAACACGAGGGGAACGGCTCCGGCATCGAGCACGGCCGCCACGTTAGTTTCGATCAACTGGCGATTGTGGGCAAAGTCGGTCTCGGACACGGCCAAGTCACCCCAGTCGACTGCCGTAGTCGATGGAAGGAGGACGCCCCCGACGTCGAAGTCGTGGTGTTCGCCCATGCCTGGCCAGCCAGTGGCAGCTCGAATGGCTGCCGGTCCGTCAGTACAGTACGCACCGACCGAGGCGTAGGGCGTAGCCGTCGCTGCTCCCATCACAACAATGTCGGCGTCGGCGACATTCCCCGACTCAGCCAGGGTAATGTCCTGGAAACCTCGCTTCGGTGCCCCACCGAACAGATTGCCGATCCGCAGCTCGTTACTCATCCAGAGAGCTTTTCACATTGGACGCCGTCTCGACGACTCATCTCCTTTGGGGATTCCCGAGACGGGCTACATCATTGTGTGGTCAGAGCCTTCTTCGGATCGTAGAACGGATAGTCGACCACGATGGCGGACACGGGGCCGGTTGCGGTATGGACCACGAGCTCCGTGCCTACATCAGCTTGTTCGACGCCGACCATGGCCAGCGCGATGTTTTGCTCCAGACGGGGTGAATAGACCGCTGAGGTGACCTGGCCGACCGTTGAGTCAGCGTCGACGATTGGCCAAAACGATGTGTTCGGGCCGGTTAGGGGTTCGGCATCGAGAACCAACCCAACCTGGCGGCGAGCGACGCCATCAGCCTGAATCTGTTGGAGTGCGGCTTTCCCGATGAAGTCGGCCTCCATGTCCAGGTTCACCAAGCGATCCAACCCCAGCTCAAAAGGGTTCGTGTGCCTGTCGGCGTCGGCATGGTAGGACAGCATGCCACCTTCTATGCGACGTATCGACGAGGTGTGTCCGGGTTTAAGTCCGAGCGGTTGGCCGACTGCCATAATATGTTCCCACAACTCGTCGCCTCTCGAACCATCCCGAAGGTAGATCTCGTACCCCAGCTCGCTCGACCAACCGGTTCGCGACACGACCAGGGGAATGCCCTTCAATTCCATCTGCCGCAGCCAGTAGTACTTGAGATCGCCGATGCCTTCGCCGAACAGCGCTTTCATGATGTGACCCGACTTCGGTCCTTGAAGTTGGAGCGGGGAAACGTCGGGTTCAGCAATGGTGATGTTCATTCCGGCATGAACGGCCACGCCCTGAGCCCATAACAAAATGTCGCTGTCGGCCAGAGAGATCCAGAAGTGGTTGTCGCCCAAGCGAAGTAGCACGGGGTCGTTGAGTAGGCCGCCGTGCTCGTTGGTGATCAGAATGTATTTGCACTGACCAACCTTCATTTTCGAAAGGTCGCGGCAGGTAAGCATCTGTACGAATCGGGCGGCGTCTACTCCGGTGATCTCCACCTGTCGTTCAACGGCAACATCGCACAGGATTGCGTCGTTGACGAGGTTCCAGAAATTCTGCTCAGGGTCACCGAAGTCGCGGGGAATGTACATGTGGTTGTACACCGAGAAGCCTTTGGCTCCCCACCGAACGGTGGCATCGAAGTACGGTGACTTTCGGATCTGCGTCCCGAAGCCGAAGTCGTCCGGTTGGTTCATCGTGTTTCTCTCCCGGTTGGATGGGGTGTGGACAAAGCGGTTGCTGCCGGTGGCGCGGTTGTCGCCCAGCCCAGGCGGCGGGCAATCTCCTCGGCCATAGCGATCAACTCCTCGCCGATTGTTTTGCGATACGGCGGGGTGAAGACTCTCATCGAACCAGTCGCCCCTATGGACATGGTCGGTGTCTCAGCGGATACATGAAGCGGAGCGGCGACAGAGCACATCCCGCGCTCGAGCTCTTCGACGCACTCGGCGTAGCCGCAACGACGGATACCGGCGTACTCGGCGTCGAGATCGTCGAGGTTGGTCACGGTGTACTCGGTGTAGGCCTTCAGCTGCTTGGCAACGGATCCAGCTACGCCAGGGGAGAAGGCGGCTACTGCTTTGGAACACGAGCAGGCGTGAAGGGGGCGCTTGCCGAGACCAGGGTGAAGAAATGACACCCCGGTGTCAGGTGTCTCCACATGAATGATCTCAACCGCCTTGCCGCGAAGGCGTGCCAGGAAGAACGTGGCGCCGTGCTCGACCGCTGCTTGGCGTAGAGCAGGGGAGATTGTTTCTACTAACATCTGGTCGGACTGGCCGACCTCGATGATTCGTTTCAGGCGATTTCCGATTGCGAACCGGCCTTTTCCCACGGGGTCGAGCAGGCCCGCATCGGTCAAGTCGTTCACCAGCCGGTAGGCCGTGGGGCGTGGAATATCGGAGTGGGCGCAGATATCAGCGACCGTCACTTCTTCCTTCTGCCCGACGATCTCGAGAATGAGGGCCAGGCGTTCAAGATGCATGAGGTACGAACCGCCTGTCTGGCCTCGTGAGCCGCCGGTAGCCACTATGGCTAGTGTCTTGCTTGGCGAGAAGACGTATCTCAGTCTACGATACACGCAGCAGTCGAGGCAAAGGGGAACTGACACATGGACTCAGACGAGGTTGATGGCTGTTGTGGTCCTGGGTATTCCAGCCCGGCCGAGGCGATTGACTCCCCCCGAGAGAAGCTGCTGTACACGGTCGCCCTCTATACCGGGACGGGAATCCAAAAGCCCGATTACCTTGCGACGCTTGACGCCGACCCCGAAAGTCCGACATACGCCGAGGTGATTCACCGCCTGGAGATGCCCCAGATCGGCGACGAACTCCACCACACCGGATGGAACGCCTGCTCCTCCTGTCACGGTGATTCATCCATGAGCCGCCAGTATCTGTTGCTCCCTGGCGTGCGGTCCAACAATATCTACGTCGTAGATACCGGTACCGATCCCCGAGCCCCCAGCCTGCATACCGTCATCGACGGTGCCGAGATCAAAGCCAAGGCGAACCTGTCGGGTCCCCACACCATCCACTGTCTTGGATCGGAGATCATCATCTCGTTCCTGGGCGATGCCAAAGGCGAAGCGCCCGGGGGCTACCTGCACGTCAACCAGGACTTCGAGATCGTCGGCCGCTGGGAGAACTCGATGGGCGACATCCCGTTCGGATACGACTTTTGGTACCAGCCCCGCCACAACGTGATGATCAGCTCGGAGTGGGCCGCCCCGAACACCTTCATGCCCGGATTCGATCTCGAAGAGGTCGGACACCTCAAGTACGGGCGACGGCTACACGTTTGGGACTTCGAAAAGCGTGAGCCAATCCAGTCCATGTACTTGGGAGAAGACGGCCTACTGCCGCTGGAAGTCAAGTTTCTCCACGACCCGGACTCCACCCATGGCTTCTGTTGCGCCGCTTTGAGCTCCAACGTCATCCACTTTTGGAAAGGCGACGACGACACCTGGCGGTGGGAGAAGACGGTCGACGTCGAGAACGAACTGCACCCAGAATGGCCTATACCACTTCCCGGTGTGATGTCGGCGCTACTCGTTTCCATGGACGACAAGTATCTGTACATCAACAACTGGCTGCACGGTGACATGCGCCAATACGACATCACCGATCCCCACAACCCGGTTCTCACCGGACAGGTTTGGATGGGAGGCCTGCTAGGCAAGGCACCCGAAGTGAATGGGGTCGAAATTGCCGGCGGCCCCCAGATGTTCCAACTGTCACTCGACGGCAAACGCATGTACGTCACGACGTCGCTGTTCTCAACCTGGGACAACCAGTTCTACCCTGACATCCGCACGAAAGGCGGGGTGATGGTGATGATCGATTGCGACGTTGAGAACGGTGGCATGACCATAAACAAAGACTTCATGGTCGACTTCGGACAAGAGCCGAACGGGCCAAGCCGATGCCACGAGACCCGTTACCCCGGCGGTGACTGCACAAGCGACATCTGGCTGTGAGTAGGCAATGACCGCCACCAGGACTGTCACCATCGCCAACCAAGACGGTGCCACTTTCTTGGTTGACGCCGACCGCCCGCTGTTGGAGACACTTGATGAGCAGGGCGTTGACCTTCCCTACGGATGCCGCTACGGAGGCTGTATTACCTGCGCAGCCAAGCTGACGTCAGGAGATGTCGACCAGCGAGAGCAGGTGGCTTTGAACAACCGGCAGTTAAACAACGGCTACGTCGTTCTGTGCGTAGCTCGGCCGTTGACCGATTGCACCCTGGAGGTGGGGGTCGACAGCCATGACAAGCTGTACCGCAACCCCTTCTTGGACCCACTGCAGCCCTACGAGTTGAAACCAAGCGTAATAGAGACAGTTGCAGAGACAGTTACACATACAGAGGAGCCATGATGCCTGACGCCGACATCGAGCACCGCTACGACTACACCCCCGAGTACTTGGCCGAGATTCTTCGATCGGTGAAGACCATCGCCATGGTCGGAGCCAGTGCTGACAAGACCAAGTTCAGCTACGGCGTATTGCGACAGCTAGACGAGATCGGCTACGAGATCCTGCCAGTCAATCCGAACCCGAAGGTCACCGAGATTCGTGGGCTCAAGGTCTGGCGGTCGCTGGAGGAGATCGACCGTCCGGTTGACATGGTCGACGTCTTCCGCCCGTCAGCGGAGCTGTATGGCATCGCCGGGCAGGCCATTGCTATCGGGGCCAAGGTCCTTTGGGCTCAAATTGATGTCTACGATGACGAGGCCGCTGCACTAGCCGAAGAGGCGGGACTCAAGGTTGTCATGGATCGGTGCCCGAAAATCGAGCTGTTCCGTCCGTTTTGGAAGCCACGGCTCGACCTCCCGATCTAAAGCCGTCTCGCAGTCGGGGAACCCAGGCCTTCGATCACCGCTACGGAGTTCCCCATGAGTCGGTGGCTGAATGGCTGAGAATCTCAACATTGGCGTAGTCCCGGCCATGAGTGGGGATCGTTTCAACGTGATGGTAGGGGCCGATATTGAACGCTGCCGCCTCGGAGCCAGGCAAGATAGTGGCTGTTCGTCGAAGATCCGATAGCGGTTTGAACTCGATTGTCGTGTCACCGTCGAGATCACCCCACCACCGGTAGGCACCGTCGTTGCCAGTCGACCAATGGACGTCAATGCCGATTCGAAGCCAAACTCCTCGTGGCACGTCGTCGATGTTGACGTAGTGGCTGCCGTTGTTCTCGCGCACCCTCAATTGAAGTCCGTCTCTGCCCTCGTAGACCGAGATAGCTGGGGCGTTGCCTGAAGGAAGCGTCGACTTAAACTGGCTCACCATCGAGAGCCAGCGGACGCCCGTGTGACTGAGAACGGACCCAGGAATTGGTGTGTCGGCGGACAGCCGCACTGAATACACGATGAACTCGCGGTCCCCCTCGCCGGAGAGGTGCAGCGAACTGCCCGGCCCCCATCCTCCAAGCTGGCTTCGTGTGTGGTCGTCTTGGTTGGCGGCGTCCCAAAGGGATTGGGGTCCGTCAGTGGTCAACGTTCGGTAGCCCTGGTAAGTCTGTCCGCCGAGCGTCGGTAGCGGATCGCCGCCTGACGTCTGATGCGTCACCTGCGTATCGGTGGAAGAATCGTACGACTCCAATCCAAGGTGGAACCCATTGGTGACGTAGTTCCAGACGCCGATTGCTTCTGGCGTAAGAGCGTAGTCGGCTGCTACAACCTGCCCGCCGTCGAATGGAAGACCAGCGAAGCCATCATCTTGACCAACTGGCGATTCAAGCGTTGCGTTGATGCCGCTCACGACTTGGCTGTTACTGGTTACACACGTGTCGACTCTTGAGGTCGGTCCAGCCGGGAACGATCGTCCGGGCGGAGCCACGAATACGACGGCATAGCAGCCCTTGCGAACAGAGAAGCTAAACGTTCCCCCAGCGGACTCGGTGGTCGTCGACGCCAAGAGATCCTGCCGATTGTTGTTCAAAATGAACAGATCAACCCGGCTCGATGACGCTGGGGATCCGTCCAGCTCTGTAACCGCCCCCTCGATGACACCTCGTTTGTCTTGCCCGCGGCCAGGCGGCTCGGCAGCAGCTGACCCTGTGGTCAGAAGAATGATTGCTGTTAACACGGTTGCGATGGACCACCGACAGCGATGAGCGCGGCGGAAATGGTTGATGCTCATGGAACTCTGCTTCTTCGTCTGGAGGGTAGGTATCCGGCTCGAGGTTCAGGAGGTCAACTCCGAGCTCCTTTGAACATAAAACGCACGGGCACACCTGTTGGGGGGACAAGGCTCGATAGTTCCCCAGAGTCGAGGGACTTCGACGGTGAGACATCCACCGTGCATACTTGAGGCCATGACGGGACCGAGGCCAAGCCAACGCTCCAACACGATGGATCCAGCCGAGATAGACGTACTGTCGAATCTCGCGTACCGAGATGGTCCCCCTCACGACCAGTTGGACTGGCTGAGACGAAATCGACCGCTGCACCATCAGACGATCAACGATCCGATCATGGTCGGTGAATCATGGGTGGTGACCCGCCACAGTGACCTGATGGAGGTCAGCCGCAGCCTGGAGCACGTAGGCAACTTCGAAGGCCACAACCTCCGCAACGATCACGACACCGCTGGCGTTCGACATCTGCTGATGATGGATCGTCCCGAACACACCGAGAAGCGGCTGATGGTGAGCAGAAGCTTCACCCCACGTGTGGTGCGTCGCTACACCGAGCACTACCACGACATGGCTGGCCGCATCCTCGAGTCGATACTGGGTACGGCCGGCGGTCGGTCGGTGGACATTGTCGAGCACCTGTCCGTTGAGTTCCCGATGATGGCCATTGTCGAGTTGATGGGAACGTCCATTGACGATCGAGACCGGCTGCTTCATTGGAGCAACGCGACCATTTCAAACCTTGATCCCGACTATTCACCCTCATCTGAGAGTCGAGCCTCGGCTCTGGCCGACATGACGGCTTACGCCCTCGACCTGGCGGACAAGCGCCGAGAACACCCGGCCGACGACCTGGCGACCGAGTTGGTCCGCAGGGTCGATGTCGGGGAACTGACTGAGGCCGAGTACGCCAGCTATGTGATCCTGGTGTTCGTTGCCGGAAACGAGACGACGCGCAACAACATCTCGTGGGGAATCAAAGCGTTCTCCGAGAACCCGGAACAATGGGACCTTCTAAGAGCCGACCCTGAGCGCTACCTGGACCCGGCCGTAGAGGAAGTGACCCGCTGGGCCTCGCCGGTCAACTACATGAGTAGAACCGTTCACACTCCGTTCGAACTGCACGGCCAGACGCTCAAGGCGGGGGAGAAGATCGCTCTGATGTATTTGTCGGCCAACCGCGACGCCGATGTCTTCACCGAGCCGTACCGGTTCGACATCACCCGCGACCCCAATCCACAAATTGCCTTTGGCTATGGCGCCCATTTTTGCATGGGAGCGCACCTGGCCCGCCTCGAGACCCGAGCCGTACTCAGCGAACTGAGTCAGCGGGTCACCCGCATTCAGCCAGCGGGAGAAGTCGAATACGTTTGGTCGAGCTTCATCAACGGCATCAAACGGCTACCGGTACGGCTTGTGCCGAGCTAGCGGGCGCTATGCGTGTCTGCCAATCTCCCAGCCTTTGTCAGCCAGTCGCGGCTCGGTGACAGCAATGGCATCGGGCTCCAGGGTTGTGGCCAGCGAGTCATTCCAGCGGTTGAACACACCGAACATGCAAACTACTCCGAGGATCTCTACGATCTGATCTTCATCCCAATGGTCTGCGAGATTTTGGTAGATCTCGTCGGTGACAGCGTTGGGCACAGCGCCTGAGGCCAAGGCAAAGTCAAGGGCCGCTCGCTCTGCTTCGGAAAACAGCGGACTGGTGTTGAAGTCATAGACCGCAGTCATCATTTCATCATCAATACCATGACGCGTTGCGCTAACGGTTGTGTGGGCTTTGCAATACTGACATCCGGCTGCGGCGCTGGCCATATGTCCAACGAGACGCTTCAGTCCGAGGTCGACCTTGCTGTTCGGTCCGAACACCGCCTTAAAGGCCACCGTGGCCTTGGCGATGGCCGGAACACGCTGCATGGTGAGCAAGCTTGCCGGAACCATGCCTAACGTTCCCATGAAGTGGTCGAAGATGACGTTGAACGTCTGTCGCTGGTTGACGATCGGGTATCGCCTCCTAATCAAGATGCCTATTGGTTCCAGCCTCAGTGTGGCCCAACACCGACAAGTGTTGTCGCATTGTGCTCAGCCGAATCCGTTCGGCTGTGAAGCATCTCGCTCGGGCGTGCTACCTTCGTCGGGAATCTAGGTGTCGCCCCCCGAAGGTGGTGAGCAGTTCGTGAATGGTCAACTAGCAGTGTCGTTCCCGACCGCTGTCGGGCTCAACCCGAGTGAGCGGAGAGCGCTACTCGGCGGCAAAGGTGCCGCGCTGGCCCATATGACAGGGCTGGATCTGCCGGTACCGCCGGGCTTCACCTTGACCACTGTGGCTTGCCACCGATTCCTACAGCAGGGTTGGTCAGCCGACCTTGCTGAGGCCCTGGCGGCGGGACTGGCTGATCTGGAATCGTTGACCAGCAGATCCGTCGCAAGTCCGGACCGCCCGCTGCTGGTCAGCGTTCGCTCAGGCGCCCCGGTCTCGATGCCGGGAATGATGGACACGGTCCTGAACGCCGGGATGACGGTGGATGTTGCCCGGGCTTTGGCCAGAGCCACTGGACAGACCCGATTTGCCTGGGACACCTTCCGCCGATTCGTCCGGTCCTATTCCTCCGTGGTGCTCGATGCGCCGGAAACGCTACTTCGGGAGATCGGAGTACGGCACTTCGGGGCCGATGATGGACGGGCTTTGGGCGACCAAGCCTTGGCCGAAGCAGCGATGGAGTTCGCCGAAGAATTGAGATCTCGCGACATCGGGATTCCCGGCGACCCGCTCCAACAGATTCAAGAATCGGTTCAGGCGGTCTTCAGGTCGTGGAACAGCGATCGCGCCGAAACGTACCGACGTGTTGAGGGGATTGACGACACGCTGGGAACCGCAGCGACGGTACAGATGATGAGCTTCGGCAACTTGGGGGACCGTTCGGGAACCGGCGTGGCGTTCTCCCGGGACCCGTCGACGGGCGAGCGCGTCCTAACTGGAGACTTTCTGATTGACGCCCAGGGTGAAGATGTTGTCGCCGGCACCCATCAGACGCTGGCCATAACCGCTCTGGCCGAGCGGTGGCCCGAGCTAGGCGCGGAACTCACGAGAGTCGCCACCCTGCTTGAAGAAGATCTGGCCGACCTAGTCGACGTCGAGTTCACCATTGAGGACGGTACGTTATGGCTGCTGCAGGTTCGCCGAGGCAAGCGCAGCGATCGGGCAGCTCTGCGCATGGCTATCGACATGGCGGACGACCCAGCCTTCCCGTTGACCCGCTCTGAGGCTGTTGAGCGGGTGCGCCGCATTCTCGACAATCCACCGACGCAGGCCATGCCCGATACCTCAACGCCTGATGCGTCGCTCCTGGCTACTGGAGTCGCCGCTTCGCCCGGCAGAGCGGCGGGCGTTCTCCATACCCAGATCGACGCCACACTTGCAGCTGAGGCCCGAGGCGAAGCTGTCATCTTGGTACGGCGGGAAACATCGCCTTCGGATGTCGCCGGCATGGCGGCGGCCAAGGGAATCGTGACATCACTCGGTGGTCTGGTGAGCCATGCCGCCGTGGTGGCGCGGAGCTGGGGCCTTCCAGCAGTGGTCGGGGTATCTGGTCTTGAGATCAAGCCGGATGGCATTCGACTTAATGATCGATCGATCCCGGTCGGAACCGAGATCACCGTCGATGGTTCAAGCGGCACGGTCCTACTCGGCATCCGCCACGTAGACGAAGTCGATGTGCCCGAGACTGCGATCATACGCGCATGGTTGAGCCAGTCGAGCGACAGAGCTGATCAGCCACAGAACTCATCGGTCCCTAGCGGCCACACGTTCAGCGAGGAAGCCACCGTCCACACCGTAGGCCGGGTGCTAGCGCTCAAAGGCATGGGCACCGCTGCCACCATTGCCTATGTGCTCGGCACGGCCGAGGCCGACGTGCAGCCGGTTCTCGACGCCCTCATCAACGACGGCCAAGCTCAGGTATTGGGCAGTGGCCAGATAGTGCCCACCGCTTCGCTCCGCGACGACGTGGGTCAGTGGTATGAGGATGCCGCTGGGCGGCTACACCAACGGATCGAGCCACTGATGGAGCCGTTCCACCAGACCAACGTTGCCTTCAAGGAACTTGTCGGCCAATGGCAACTCCGAACTGTTGATGGCCGCGAGGTGGCCAATGACCACACCGACCCGGGATACGACACCCAGGTCGTAGGCCGCCTCCGATCCGCCATACACACCGATGTCAAACTAATCATCGCCGAAGCGGCGCTAGCCGAGCCCCGACTAGTCCGGTACCTTGAGCGACTCGAAGCCGCACTTGCCGAAGTGGAGCAAGGTCAGCACGACATGATGGCCCACCCGCTAAAAGACAGCTACCACACCGTATGGTTCGAACTCCACGAGGAGCTAATACGGCTCTCGGGGCGAAATCGAGCCGACGAGGCTGCGGCGGGGCGAGGCTGACGTGAGCGCATCGGCAAGGCGGCGAGACGACAACGGAGTGGACCAGCACCGAGAGGTGGTGGTGATTGGTGCTGGCGTGTCCGGAATCTATGCCATTAAGAAATTGACCGATGCCGGATTTGATGCCCACGTCGTTGAAGCCGATGAGGATCTGGGTGGGACCTGGTACCGAAATCGCTATCCAGGTTGCCGCTTCGACTCGGAGAGCTACACCTACGGCTACTCGTTTTCCCAGGAGCTACTTGACGACTGGGATTGGAAAGAGCGGTTCTCCTCCCAGCCGGAGAATCTTCGGTACCTGAACTTCGTGGCCGATAAATTCGACCTCCGCCGTTACATGCGATTCAATACGCGGGTCAGCCGAATGATCTGGGACGAACTCAGGCACCGCTGGGACCTCACCATGGAGGACGGTAGTAGTCTGAGCGCCGACTTCGTGGTGGCCAGCCTTGGGCCGCTGTCTGCGCCGACGCTTCCTCAGGTTCCTGGTATGGGTGACTACGAAGGTGTCTCATTCCACTCGTTCAACTGGCCCAAAGAGCCGCTTGAGCTGGCCGGCCGGCGAGTCGGTGTAGTCGGCACCGGGGCTACCGGTATCCAGATCATCGCCGAGATCGCCGACAAGGTCGGTGAACTGAAGGTTTTCCAACGCCGCCCCAACTGGAGCACGCCGCTGAACAACGCGGCGATCGCAACCGAGGAGATGGCTGAGATACGCAGCCGATACCTCGAGATCTTCGCCGCATGTGCCGCTACACCCGGTGGCTTTGAGCATCAGCCTCGATGGGGTTTCTGGGAGCAGACCCCCGAGCAACGACAAGCGCTGTGGGACAAGCTCTACGACATGCCGGGCTTCGCTATTCTGGCCGCCAACTTCGCCGAGATCTTCCTCGACGAAGAAGCCAATCGTGAAATCTCTGACTATGTCGCCGATCGCATACGTCAGCGGGTTGACGATGCAGCGGTGGCGGAAAAGCTGATTCCAACCGACCATGGATTCGGGTTGCAGCGGCTGCCGCTGGAGACCAACTATTTCGAGGTCTACAACCGCGACAACGTCGAACTCATCGACATCAGCGAAGATCCGATTGAGGCGGTGACTTCAACAGGCCTACAGACGGCAGCCAAACAGTACGACCTCGACGTGATCGTCTATGCCACTGGCTTCGATGCCATCACCGGGACCTACGACCGAATCGACATCAGGGGTGCCGATGGAGCGGTGCTGGCCGACAAGTGGAGCGACGGGCCCGCCACGTACTTGGGGCTGTTGACCGCCGGATTTCCAAATCTGCTGATGGTGGCCGGACCTCAAAGTGTTTCCGGATCAACCAACTTTCCACGTGCGATCGAGACTGGAGTCGAGTGGGTGAGTGGACTGCTGGAACATCTCAAGACGCAGGGCATCACCAGGGTCGAGGCCCAAGAGGATGCAGAGCAACTGTGGCAAAGCGAGGTTGTTCGGGCTCACGAGCGGTTGTTGCTTCGGCGCAGCAAGGGTTGGTTCACGGGCTACAACGCCAACGTTGCCGGTCACACCGATGGTGTTCGCTATCAGGCCTACTTTGGTGGAGCGCCTCGCTACGCCAGCCGCGTAGGCGAAGTGGCCGCCAACGGCTATCCGGGCCTCGACTTCAAGGCGAGTACGTTGGGCGAAGGAAGGTAGCCAAAGGCCTCCGAAGTAGCCGCAAAGACAGCGGCAGTGGGCGGTACGGCCGGTGGCATCAGCTTCGCCAGGACGAGAGCGTATGTTGGGTCCGGAATGAGCCTCATACTGGCTGGTAGTGCAGATCGGCTACATCACAGCGTTCTCACGACGACGGAACCATTGCTCAATCATCTGTCGACACGCTGCCCTTTGACGCCGAGGCGCTCGCCGAATTGAGTTCGAGCACCGGCCTGACGACCTTGGCCGACGAACGCTATCGGGTGCGTGCGAGCGCCAACCCAGGCGGCAGGATCTCGGTGACGGCTCTGTCGCTCGAAGACTATGATGCAGCGGCAACCCGGTTTCGAACCGCGCTGGCGATTGGTGGCGCCGTGATCTTGCTGCTGGTCGCCGTCGTCCTTTGGATTCTGACTGGTCGGTTGGCTCGGCCTGTCACCCGAATGGCCGAAGTGGCCAACCGAATTGCTTCCGGTCACCTGGACGAGCCGGTCGGCAAGCCGAGCGGCGCCCGCGAGACGGCGGATCTGGCCATAGACCTTGACCGAATGCTTGCCCGACTTCGCTCAGCGTTGATGGATGCCAACCAGTCGCGAGATCGTACTGAGCGGCTTTTGGCCGATATGGCCCATGAGATTCGTACGCCGCTCACTGCGCTCAAGGGCTACAGCGACCTGTACGCCAAAGGTATGCTGGCCGAGACCAAGGACGTCGATCGGGCCATGGCTCGAATCGGTGACGAGAGTCAGAGGTTGACCGAGCTGGCCAACGAAATGCTCCGGCTGGCGCGTAACGACGAGGAGCCTGGCGAGGCTGAGGCGGTTGATGTCAGTCGTCTCGTGGGGCGACTTGCCGAAGACATGCAGGCTGCGTACCCGGCTCATAGCATTGAGGCTGTGCTGTCCGACGGCGATCACATGGTCCTTGGTATCCCCGGCAAGTTGTACCAGGCGCTGGTGAATCTCGGCTCGAATGCCTGCAACCACAGCCCTGAGGACTTGCCGGTAAGTATCGCCGTCGCCTGGGAGTCGGAGAACGTTGTTGTCCGGGTCGTCGATCGTGGGCCGGGCGTCGATCCTGAAGACCGAGCTGAGCTGTTCTCACCCTTCTACCGGTCGGATTCGGCCCGTCATCGCAGCGGCCAGCACGGAGCCGGTCTAGGTCTGGCACTCGTTCGACAACTTGTCGAGGAACACAGCGGCATCGTCCAGATCGAAGACACAGCCGGGGGAGGGGCGACCTTCGCTGTGCGTCTCCCGGCGATGGCCAGTGAACCTTTGGCAGATACGGGAGCCTAAAAAGCCAGGAGCAGGACCCACGTATTGCCGCACTGAGTCCCGCTCCCTACCCGGATGGCTGAGGGCCCCATCCCGGCACGCTGATCGAAAAGTCGGCACGAGTTCTCTTGGCGTTGAGCCTAATGGGCTGTACTGGGCAGGTGGCACTGTGACATCTGCCTAACGAGCGAATGCCGCTAGGCCCGATGGCCTAACAGTTGCCTGCCCGGCTACCGAAACGAGAGTTCGTTGTAGCCGCCAGCTGCGATCTCATCGAGCCGCTTTTGGTACTTGGGTGCACCACCGTTGTAGACGACGTGACGCATGGTTCCTTCACCGTGACCCTCGACGTTGGAGTTGTATCCGGTGAACCACCCCTTTGACTTTCGCAGCAGCATGATCTCGTACATCTGCTTGATGTGGGTCACCCACTCCAGTTCGCCTTCAAGGCTGGCTTCCACCCGAGCGTGTCCGGCATCGCTCATGTGAACGAGCAGATTGGTTATCCAATCGACCCCAGTTTCGATCCCACGGGGAAAGTTGGTGGAAGCGTTGCCGCTCTGAGGCCCGGCGATCATCAAGAAGTTCGGGAAGCCGTGAGACAAGACTCCGACAAACGTCGAGGGGTCATGCCGCCATTTTTCGCCAAGAGACAGTCCACCGGATCCATTGATATTGATCTTGTCGAAGGCTCCGGTTATGGCGTCGAAGCCGGTGGCAAACACGATGACATCGACCTCAAATTGGGATTCCGTTGTTCGAATGCCACTGGTCGTTATCTCTTTGATCGGCGTATCGGCGACATCAACGAGGGCGACGTTCGGCCGATTGTAGGCCTCAAGATAGTTGGTCTCGAGTGGAACCCGCTGATAGCCGAAGCCGTGGTCGGTGGGAATCAGCTTCTCAGCCAGTTCCGGATTATCGACGCGCTCCCTCATCCGCTGGGCCATATAGGCGGAAAACTCACGGTTGGCATCCTCGTCAATGAAGATCTCAACGAAGTTCTGAAGCCAAATACCGAATCCGCGTTCGTCGTACAGGCGATCCCACAGCTCCAGCCGTTCTTGAGGCGTAACCGTCCAGAATCCACGGCGGTCGGGTTGGTGGATGAACGCCCCAGGGGTCGACCGGCAGGTGGCGAAGATGTCGTCGTAGCTCTGTCGGATCTCGGACATCTCGGCTGCCGAGATCTCGGCATTGTTGAGCGGCGCCACCCAGTTGGGTCGGCGTTGGAAGACCGTGAGCTGGCCGACCTTGTCCTGGATCTCCCCAATCACCTGGATACCTGTTGCCCCAGTGCCGATCACGGCTACTCGTTTGTCCCGGAGGTCTAGGCCTTCCGATGGCCAGTGGTGGGTATGGAAGGCCTGGCCGGCAAAGGAATCCAAACCCTCGATAGCCGGAAGCGTCGGCGTTGACAGCAGGCCAAC
Source organism: uncultured Acidimicrobiales bacterium (assembly GCA_938002965.1). GTDB lineage: Bacteria > Actinomycetota > Acidimicrobiia > Acidimicrobiales > SZUA-35 > JAHELU01. The sequence continues at coordinate 126,030 of CALKZY010000016.1, forward strand.
CCCGGTGATGACGAATCGACTTTTGGTAGTTGATCCGTCAGCCAGGGTTATGGTCCAGGCGAGGTTGACCTCGTCCCAGGACAGAGCCTCGACTCGCGAGTCGAACCGCATGTGGCGACGTAGGTCGTAGGTATCGACAACTGTTTGTAGGTAGCGGAGATTCTCCGGCTGCCCTGAGAAGTGTTCGCGCCAATGCCAGCTCTCCAGAACCTCGGTCGCCCACGAATAGCCGTAGGTGTAGGACTCGGAGTCGAATCGGGCGCCCGGGTAACGATTCCAGAACCAGGTTCCGCCCAGGTCTGCACCGGACTCCAACACAACTGCGTTCCAGCCGAGATCGGTGAGTCGTTTGATCTGGTAAATACCAGCTACTCCGGCGCCGATGACGACGGCGTCGTACGACTGGTCAAGGTCCGAATTCATGTTCCAACACTACTGCTGCAGCTGACCGCGGTCCCAAGCAAGACGGGTTCGGACTGGACAGCGGAGGGGAGGTGGGGTGGAGGTCGAGTCGCCCAACTGTCGATCTCCACCCCACATCCGGATGGCTGAGGGCCCCATCCGGAGTTCTCCCGGTACTTCTCAATCGGCCTTAGATTGTTCAGTTGTGAACATAGTTGCTTGATTTTCGAAGTGTTTTGTAGCGCCTCTCGGTGCTTGACCTTCTAGCCAACTGGAAGGTCTACAATGGAGCCATGACAACCAACGCGCCAAGCACTGAACAGGTGACCCTCACCGAACTGGCGATCGATGGTATGAGTTGTGCCGCCTGCGCCAACCGCATCGAAAAGCGCCTCAGCAGCGTCCCTTCGGTCTCCGACGCGCGGGTCAACTTCGCCTTGGCCCGCGCCGTGGTCGCCCACGACGGCTCGATCGAGGCATCAAGCCTCGCGGCCGAAGTTGAAGCTCTCGGCTACTCGATTGTGGAACAAGAAGATCATGCGGACCTAGAGGATGAACGGGAGCGGAATCTGGCTTTGCGCACCAAGGTTGCCGTCCTGCTTGCACTGCCGGCGATGGCTCTATCGATGATTCCCAGTCTGCAGTTCGACGGCTGGGAGTGGGTCGTGGCAGCGCTTTCGCTACCCGTGATCCTCTGGGCCGGATGGATCTTCCCCCGGGCGGCGTGGATGAACCTTCGCCAAGGCGCCACGACAATGGACACGCTGGTCTCGCTTGGCTCTCTTTCTGCCCTGACCTGGTCGTTGGTCGTGTTGATCGGTGGAGTCGGTGACGGCCATGTCTACTTCGAAACCGGAGCGGTGATCGTCGCCCTCATCTTGTTGGGCAAGTGGTTTGAGATTCGAGCCAAGCGGCGATCTGGTGACGCTATACGAGCGTTGGCTGACCTAGGGGCTCCGACCGCAGAACTCGTCGACGGGACCGAGATACCGGTTGAAGAGCTGACGAGCGGGACGTTGTTTGTCGTGCGACCGGGCCAACGGATTGCGACCGACGGTGTCGTAGTCGAAGGCCATTCCTCCGTCGACTCGTCGATGGTCACCGGCGAACCGGTTCCAGTCGAAGTGGGTCCGGACGACGAAGTGGTCGGTGCGACGGTGAACGCCAATGGCTTCCTTACTGTCCGGGCAACAAAGGTCGGGTCCGAGACTGTGCTTGCTCAGATCGTCCGGCTCGTCGATCAAGCACAGTCGGGTCGGGCCGAAGTGCAGCGACTGGCTGACAGGGTGGCGGGCGTTTTCGTTCCGTTAGCCATCTTGACCTCAGCTGTCACCTTGCTTGCCTGGCTGGTGCTCGGGTTCGAAGCCGACGACGCGTTCACTGCGGCGGTGGCGGTCTTGATCATCGCCTGCCCGTGCGCCCTCGGGTTGGCCACGCCCCTCGCCATCATGGTCGGGACCGGGCGGGGTGCGCAGATGGGTGTCATTATCAAAGGAGCCGACATCTTGGAGGACACAAGGCGCATCGACGCCGTCGTGGTTGACAAGACCGGCACAGTTACAGAGGGCAGAATGACCGTTGTTGGCGTATCGGCTCCGCTGCTCGACAACGATGAGAAAATGGCAGTACATCTGATGGCTGCCGCGGCAGAAGCCCGCTCTGAGCATCCGATAGCGGCGGCAATCGCCGCATCGGCTTCGGACGTTGGCGAACTGCCGACCGTTGAACAGTTTCGCAATGTGCCCGGCTCTGGTGTTACGGCGACGATCGAAAGCCGCACAGCGGGAAGGTGCGAAGTCGATGTGGGCAGACGGTCCCTGTTCGGCAGTATCAGCGAATCGGTCGAACAGGAGGCCGCCGAAGCCGAGATGTCCGGTTCAACGGTCGTGTTCGCCGGACGCGATGGAGTCGCCGAAATCGTCTTCGAAGTAGCCGATCGCATCAAGGAGACATCGCGCTCAGCGGTCGAAGCTTTCACCGAGTTGGGGCTGACCACTACGCTGCTCACCGGTGACAACGAGCGCACAGCTCGCACCGTCGCTCAAGCGGTGGGAATCGAGCATGTGATCGCCGAAGTGTTTCCAGACGATAAGGCTGCTGTCGTACGAGATCTTCAAGAAGCAGGTAAGCGGGTGGCCATGGTGGGAGATGGTATCAACGACGCTCCGGCACTGGCCCAGGCAGATCTTGGCATTGCCGTTGGCACAGGAACTGATGTCGCCATCGAGGCGTCGGACTTGACGATTGTCAGTGGAGATCTTCGCGCCGTGGCCGATGCGATCGCCCTGTCCCGCCGGACGCTGGCGACGATCAAGGGAAACCTCTTTTGGGCTTTTGCGTACAACGCTGCCGCTATACCTCTTGCTGCCATGGGCGTGCTGAACCCTATGATCGCCGCAGGGGCCATGGGACTCTCTTCGCTGTTCGTTGTTTCCAACAGCCTGCGCCTGCGAGGCTTCGAAGGCTATCGAGCCCGACCGGCGTAGGCCGGGTTGCCCCTAGCGAACGGGCGGAAGCCAGTCAGCGATGGCTTTGCCGATCTGGTCGGGAGAGTCTTCTTGAATGAAATGGCTGCCGGGCACAGTCACTTCGGTCAGGTTCGGCCAACTTCGACAGAACTCCCGCTGAGGGCCGATAAGGATGGCGCCGGGATCGGCGTTGACGAATAACTTCGGCACCTCCGAGGTGGCTAGCCAGTCGGCGTAGTCGGCGACTATCGCAGTCACGTCGGCCGGTTCGCCTTCGATTGGTATCTCTCGCGGCCAGGTCAGGGTTGGGCGTCGGTGCTCTGCCTTAGTAAAGGGACGCCGGTACTCATCATGTTCCGGCTGCGTGAGGTCACGAAGAATCGAGCCGGGCAGGACTGCTTCGACAAACAGGTTCTTTTCAATGACCATTGATTCTCCATTGTCGGAGCGGAAACCTTGGAAAACGCCCCGAGCTGCGTCGGGCCACTCGTCCCAGGTGACGGGCCGCACGATGGCCTCCATAAAGGCGATGCCTGCCACGCGATCGGGGTTGCGTCGGGCCCAGTCGAATCCAAGAGCTGACCCCCAGTCGTGGATGACGAACACGACGTCGTCCCCGAGTTCGAGTTGGTCGAAGAGCCCGTCCAAGTAGTGGCGGTGATCAACGAATCGATATGACCCTGGACCGGTGTCGTCCAGCTTGTCCGAATCACCATGCCCAATCAGGTCAGGAGCGATGCAGCGTGCGTGGCTTGAGATGGCAGGAATGATGTTGCGCCAAAGATATGACGACGTCGGATTTCCATGGAGGAAGATGACGCTACGTCCCTCGCCCGACTCGTGGTACGCCATCTGCCTTCCCTCGACAGTGAGGTGGGATTTCGGCAGGGGTTGAGGGTCAAACGAGTTCATATCGATGCGCTCCTTGAGACGTTCTTTACGACCAGCACATTAGTGGCCAGAGCTAGATAGAGCGGGGCCGAACGTCGGATTTCGGTGAACGTCAAGACTCCCGTTAGCGTGGCCGAGGTGACGCCTGAGGAGTTTCGAACCGCCGGACACGACCTGATCGACTGGATCGCCGATCGTCGACTTAGCGTCGAACAACGCCCGGTTCGCCCCGACGTTGAACCGGGCGACATAGCGGCGGGTCTGCCCAGTCATCCTCCTGACGCCAAGGTGCAGGCCGATGCGGTATTACGAGACCTCGAACAACTGGTGGCGCCGGGGATCACCGAGGTCCAGCATCCGATGCACTTCGGGTGGTTCCCGTCGAACGCCAGCCTCTCGTCGATTCTGGGGGACATGGCGTCGAGTGGACTGTCGTCTCTAGGTATTTCGTGGGAGTCGTCTCCGGCACTCACCGAAGTTGAAGAGGTGGTGGTCGAGTGGTTGCGTTCGCTGACCGGGCTCAGCGCGGATTGGTCTGGAGTCATCCAAGACACGGCATCGACGGCGTGCCTGGTGGCGTTGATCGCAGCCCGTGAACGTGCAACCGAACATTCCCAGGCTGGGGACGGATTGCGTGGGTTTGGACTGCCCCTGCACGTGTACACCACCGACGAAGCCCATTCGTCGGTTCGGAAAGCGGCGTTGCTGGCTGGCTTCGCTGCGAACGATATTCGCGTAGTCGGCGTTGACCCCAGTTCAAGGGAGATGTTGCCGGATCGACTAGCCGCCCAGATCGCCGACGATCTCGATGCCGGGGGAGTACCGACGGCTCTTGTCGCCTCGCTGGGCTCGACCGGGGTTACCGCCTTTGATCCGCTACCCGCCATAGCGGAGATCGTGAAGCCTCATGGAGTTTGGATTCATGTCGACGCGGCCATGGCAGGCTCCGCCATGCTGTTGCCCGAGTTCCGTCATCTGTTCGATGGAGTGGAGAGCGCCGACTCGCTCTCGTGGAACCCGCACAAGTGGATGGGCACCATCTTGGATACGTCGCTGCTATATCTGAAGGATCCGGAGCATCTCATCCGTGTGATGTCCACCAACCCGAGCTATCTACGCTCAACCTCGGGGGGAGAGGCCACTCAATACCGTGATTGGGGCATTCCCTTGGGTCGACGGTTCAGGGCACTCAAGCTGTGGTACCAGCTTCGTATCGACGGCCCGGAGCAAATCCGAACGCGGCTCCGTCGAGACCTGGCTAATGCCGCCTGGTTTGCCCAACAGATCGAACAACGACCCGGATGGGATGTGGTGGCCCCTGTTCGACTGCAGACAGTTTGTACCCGTCACACCCCACCAGGAATCGACGGCGACGACGAAGCCATTAGTCAACACAACCTGGACTGGGTACGTCGCCTGAATCGATCGGGTGAGGCCTTTTTGTCCCCCTCCATGCTCGACGGCAAGTGGATCGCCAGGGTTTCAGTCGGGGTCGAGGCAACTGAACGGGTCCATTTGGAACGACTGCTCGTATTGATGGACCGGTACGCCGGCTAGAAGATGTTCGGCTAGATCAATTGAGGTGCCCGCCCGATGACGGCGGTACCTTGGTCGCCTATGAGAGCCCCAAACGTGCTGATGATCATGGCCGATCAACTGGCACCGCATTTCACCGGAACGTACGGACACTCCCTAGTCAAGACGCCGAACATCGACTCACTAGCCGAACGCGGCGTTCGTTTCGACGCCACCTATGCCCACTCACCACTGTGTGCGCCGGCCAGATTCACGATGCTGAGCGGACGCACCGTGAGCGACATCGGCGCCTGGGACAACGCCGCAGAGTTCCCGGCGACCAACCCCACGCTGGCCCACTATCTGCGCCTGCTCGGCTACCGCACCACGCTCAGCGGAAAGATGCACTTTGTTGGACCGGACCAGCTTCATGGTTTTGATGAACGTCTAACCACCGACATTTATCCTGCGGACTTTGCTTGGACCCCAAACTGGGACCGCGCCGACGAGCGAATCGGCAAGTGGTATCACGGCATGGACACGTTGCACGAAGCTGGCCAGGCCAAAGCTACGTACCAGATCGACTACGACGAGGAGGTCGGCTTTGCCGCCAAGCGCAAGCTGTACGACCTGGCCAGAGAAGACAGCGAGAGCCCGTTCTTCTTGTGCGCCTCCTTCATCCATCCGCACGACCCCTACGTCGCCCGTCCGCAATGGTGGGACTTGTATGACCATGACGCCATCGATATGCCCGACGTCCCGGACCTTGAAGGATTAGATCCCCACACTCGCCGGATTCGAGCGGGCATACAAGCGGACACGGTCGGCTACGACGAAGACCATGTCCGCAACTCGCGGCACGGGTACTACGCCAACACTAGCTACTTTGATGACTGGGTGGGCCAGCTGGTGGAGGTACTGACCGAGACCGACCAGATCGACTCGACGGTGGTGATAGTCACCAGCGATCACGGCGACATGTTGGGAGATCGCGGGGCCTGGTTCAAGATGAGCTTCCACGAGCGCTCGGCCCGGGTTCCGTTGGTAGTCTCCGGCCCGGGTGTTGCTCCTGGAACGACGGTGACCAACGCCAGCAGCCACCTCGACTACCTGCCGACAATCCTGGACATCGCTTGCGATGGTGGCGAGTGGCCCGAGCTTGGTGTTGAACTTGCCGGACGCTCGCTCTGGGAATCGGCCTGCGGTGGGACCGATTTGGTTGATGAAGCCATTGGGGAGTACACGGCCGAGATGACATCTCGGCCGATGTTCATGATCCGTCGAGGTCAGTACAAGTTCATCTCGTGCGACACTGACCCGGACCAGCTGTATGACCTGTCGGCCGATCCTCTTGAGCGCAACAATCTTGCCGGAAGTGATCCAGGCACAGAGTCACACCGTCTAGCCCAGGACTTCGCTGCCGAAGTCACCAAGCGATGGGACGCCGATGCCATAACCACCAGGGTGCTTGCCTCACAGCGAGCGCGTCGGGTGCTCCACCGCTCCATGACTTACAGCGCTGTGACTGACAGCGCCGTGGCTGACAGTGCCGTGACCTCGGGCAAAGTCTTCTCGTGGGATCATGCCCCTCGTCAAGACGTCGCCAACGCGTATGTGCGAAACCATATGGACTGGGACGAGGCCGGGCCTCGAAGTCGCTACCCACGGCTTGACACCTAAGAATCACCAGCGCACTCGAGGTCAGCTTGGAGAGTTGCGGGCTCGTAGCTCGGCCAGGCACTCAAGTGCTCGGTCAGCCTTGTCGACCGGTACCAGCAAGTGATCGTGATGGAAGCCGGCCAGAACATTGCAGGGAATGTCGTCGTCAGCCAGGGCCTCGGCCACAGCAGCAGTCAAGCCAACTGCCTCAAGCGAACTATGGACATCGAGAGTCAGCCAGCAGGCTTCGAAGTCGCCACTAGCTCCGAGTCGCTCTGCTGCATGTTGGGTCATCACAGCCGTTGTGCCCTCTGCCTCGGAAATGAGTGCTTCAACACCGTCACCAATGGCGATGCCGGCGTCGGCTAGCGAGACCATGGTGTAAATCTCCGGACGGCGTGACACCGTCAAGGTCGACAGCATTAGTCTCACATCCATCTCACCGGTCATGGCGATGACCTTAGCGGTCAAGTGCTTTCGCCAAACCTGTGCCTATTCTGGCCGTGTCTCCAGAACCTATCAACGATGCCAAAGCGAAAGGCCCCGTTCTTGAAATCTCTCGGACCTCACTGTCTACTCGGCGAGTGCCCCCTGTGGGACCCACGGCTGAATCGGTTGTATCTCATCGACATCGATGGTCGGAACGTCCACCGGATCGATCCCGATTCCAACGTGGTTGAGACCAAAAGCGTGCCCGGTCGTCCAGGGTCCATGGTGTTGACCCCAGATGTGGATCGCCTAGTTGTCGCCCTCGAACACCAGCTGGTTGAGCTGCGGTGGGACTCCGGCACCACTATGGCTCTGGTTGATCTGGAGTCCGGGGGCCCCGGCAAGAGACTGAATGATGGCAGGTGCGATCCCGCTGGCAGATACTGGGTTGGCTCGATGGACGACCCCCACGATGCTATGACCGGGAGCGGAACGCTTTACTCTGTGTCGATTGCGTCCGGTGCAGAGGCTGCTGACAGCGAGAGTCGGTTTGCCGTCTCAGAACATCGGTCCGGGATTTGCGTCTCGAACGGGATGGCATTTTCCCCGGATGGCACCGTGATGTATTGGGCCGACTCGCCTCGCGGAACTGTCTGGCGTTACGACGTCGACCTCGATTCCGGCGAGCGCCACGGCGAGCGTGTGTTCCTTGACTTCAGCCAAGGGTTGCCAGGAGCCCCAGACGGGGCCTGTGTGGACGAGTCCGGTTGCTACTGGGTGGCGTGCGTGACCGGGGCGGCCATGCTCCGAGCCACCCCTGACGGGCGAGTCGACAGGATCGTTGATCTACCCGTCAACCTTCCAACGATGCCCGCCTTTGGTGGCCCTGATCTGGACACCATGTTCATCACATCGATTTCTGATGGGGTCGAGGGAGCGGCTTCCAACGACGGCCACAAGCTGACCAGGGGCGGTGTTACTCTGGCGCTGGATGTCGGTGTCCGCGGCGTGGTCGAGCCTCTGTTCGGGCTATAGGCCACTGGCCGGAACGAAGCCGTCAGCGACTCTCGATGGCGGTCCGAACCCGGTTGTGATTGATTCTCAACTCGGTGTTCATCTCGGTTATCTCGATAGCCCAGGCCACAACCAGGGTGTCATCCTCGTCATCGAGGCGCCGCTCAGCGGCCGCCAACACCTGCTCGAGGAATGCTGTCTTGACATCCTGAGGACGTCCGGGAGCAATTCGACAGTGAATCACCACAAAGGCGAATGTCGGGTCGCCGTCAGCTATTCGGTAGCTGTCACGAGCCACTGCCCGAGTCCGTAAACCCGGCAGGGCAGGCAATCCGTGGTCCAGGGCGGCCTCGTGCACTGTTTCGACTAGGCCGTCGATGTCATGGTGCTCGGCAACGTTGGCCGAGTACTCGATGGTTATGTGGGGCATTCGATTTCGTTTCCTGGGGAGCGGGTTTGGGAGGACGACTTCTGGATTAAAGCCGGTTGAACGGTGTTTCCTTGGGTGGACCCGGTTCTTTGGGCAAGCCGAGGCCGCGTTCGCCGATTACGTTCCGTTGGATCTCATCGGTTCCGCCGTAGATGGGGGGAGCGGGGGAGAACAAGATCAGCTCTTGCAGCATTCCTCCACTTGCCGAGTCATCGCCCACCAGGGCAGCGTCGGGACCCAGGATTAGACCGGCAACGCGGCGGGCCTGCATGAGAACGCGGCTGTTATGGATTTTCGCCACGCTTCCTTCAACACCCACGCCGAGTCCAGCGCGTGCAATGCCCGATTGACGAGCAGCCTTGCGCTCGGCTGAGAATCTTCGCCCGGACAAAGCGGCCAAGCGATGCAGGACATGGAGTTGGGCAAGGGCGTCGCGGACGACAGGGTCGGTCAACTTTCCTCGGTTTTCGGCCTCCTCCTGAAGCACTCGAAGGATTCGTCGCCCAACCGCCCCGACGGCGATCGGAGGTCGATACCCGAGAAAGTCCCCGACAGGCCGATCGAGATGCCCGGCGATCGCTCCTGGAGTTGCGGTGCCAAATCCTCCACCGTGGCCACCGCTGATCCCCATCCGCTCGAAGGCAAGCGTCGAGTTGGCCACCCGCCAACCGTTTCCCCGGCCACCGATTATGTCCGCGTCGGCCACCCGGGCCTCTTCGATGAAGACCTCGTTGAATAGTGCCCGCCCGGTCATTTCAGTCAGCGGGCGAACTTCTACACCGGGCTGATTCATCGGAAAGCCGAAGAAGGTGATGCCCTGGTGCTTGGGCAGGTCTGGATCGGTGCGAGCAATGAGCATTCCCCACTCGCACTCGTGACCGTTTGATGTCCAGACCTTCTGGCCAGTAATGATCCACTCATCACCGTCTTTGACGGCCTTCGCCTGGAGCCCGGCCAGGTCTGAACCGGCACCGGGTTCCGAGAACAACTGGCACCAACCCTCGGCGCCGTTCAAGATCGACGGCATCCAGCGCCTAATTTGCTCTGGGTCGGCGTGCTTGGCGATGGTGGGGGCTGCCAACAGCATGCCAAGACCCGATGGAGGGCCGACCACGCGACGGTCGGCCAGGACACGACTGGCCCTTGTGGCTTGCCCGGCAGTCCAGCCTCGGCCTCCGGCGTCGACCGGGAGTGTGGGACTGGCCAAGCAGGCATCGGCAAGATGTGACCACCATTGACGAACGGTGATTTCTGGGTCCCACGTATCGTCGACGAACTGTCCAACGATCTCCTCGACGTCAGTGTCCGATATACCAGTGCCTGAAGTAGCAGTGCCTGATGTGGGGGTGACGCCGGCAGCCCCTGGACCCGTCCTTGGCTGATCGGAAACGGTCATGGGTTGTAAGTCATCTCTAGGAGCTCTCCGTCGCGGATCTTGGCATCGGTCTCGCCTGGCTGGCATTCTAGCTCTACGCCCATGTGAGGCGAGAACGCGGCTGCCCAGGCGCCCGTTCAACCGACCAAATTTCAACCGAACTAATGACTTCCAATGTGGAGGAACCCACTGTGACCGCATCGAGCATGTCGATAGGTAGCGATACCCCTTCGTTGATACGTCAAACGATTGGCGACAATCTGGCTGCCACCGTTGCCGCCTACGGTGACAACGAGGCGTTGGTTGTTCGTCATCAGGACATCCGGTGGACCTACCGCCAGCTAGCTGACCGGGTCGATGCATTGGCTCGCGCGCTGATGGCTCGCGGGTTCACTAAAGGCGACCGCATCGGCATATGGTCTCCGAATTGCGCGGAGTGGGTGCTGGTCCAGTACGCCACCGCGCGCCTCGGTATCGTTCTGGTCAACATCAATCCGGCCTACCGGACCCACGAGGTGAGCTATGCCCTCGAACAGTCGGGTTGTCGCGGATTGATCTCGGCGGCGAGATTCAAGACCAGTGACTACATGGCCATGGTGGAAGAGGTTCGTCCGGAGCTGCCCGACCTCGCACAGGTGGTGTTCATCGGCACTGACGACTGGGATGAGTTGCTAGCCGCCGCCGAAGACGTTTCCGCCGCCGACGTCGACCGAGTCTCCCAGACTTTGTCTCCTGACGATCCCATCAACATTCAATACACCTCGGGGACGACCGGCTACCCGAAGGGCGCTACTCTCAGCCACTTCAACATCTTGAACAACGCCTTCTTTGTTGGCGAAGGATGCGACTACACCCCGGAGGATCGGGTTTGCGTGCCTGTGCCGTTCTACCACTGCTTCGGCATGGTGATGGGCAACCTTGGGTGCACTACGCACGGCTCGACAATCGTTGTTCCCTCCGATGGGTTTGAGCCAGCAGCGACGCTGGCCGCCGTCTCCGAGGAGCGATGCACCAGCCTTTACGGTGTTCCGACGATGTTCATCGCTATGTTGGCCGATCCCGACTTCGAGAACTATGACCTCGGCGCTCTTCGAACCGGGATAATGGCCGGCTCTCCGTGCCCGGTAGAAGTCATGAAGCAGTGCATCGAGCGGATGAACATGGACGAGGTCACGATTTGCTACGGCATGACCGAAACGTCTCCTGTCTCAACACAAACCGCTACTGACGATCCGATCGATAAGAGAGTCGCCACGGTGGGTCGGGTGCACCCCCACGTCGAGATCAAGATCGTCGATCCGGACAACGGCGAAGTGGTCGAACGAGGTGCAACCGGCGAGTTCTGTACACGCGGCTACTCGGTGATGATCGGCTACTGGAACGACCCGGAACGAACCGCCGAAGCCATCGATGCCGATGGCTGGATGCACACCGGTGACTTGGCCGAGATGGACTCTGAGGGCTACGTGAACATCGTTGGGCGGAGTAAGGACATGATCATTCGCGGTGGCGAAAACGTTTACCCCCGTGAGATCGAAGAGTTCCTGTATGCTCATCCAAGAATCCGCGACGTACAGGTGGTTGGTGTTCCGGACGTCAAGTATGGCGAGGAAGTCATGGCCTGGATCCAAACCGAGGACGGCGACTCTCTATCGGTCGGCGATGTGCAACAGTACTGTCAGGGAAAGATCGCTCACTACAAGATTCCCCGCTACGTCTCGATCACCGATGAGTTTCCAATGACGGTTACCGGAAAGATCCAGAAGTTCAAGTTGCGAGATCAAGCGATCGCAGATCTTGCCCTTCACGACGCAGCGGCAGTCGATACGGCCTAGGCCCGATCGTTACTGCTGAAACGGATAGAGCGACCCAAGTTGGAGAATCTGCGTCAGCTCGTCAAGGGCGGCGCCCGACTCCTCCGCTAGTGATGGATCGCCGAGATCGTCGGCGGTCAAGACGTCGCGGTAGTGGTGGTCAACCCAACGTTCCAGCTCATCTAGCAGGCTCACGGTTGCTAGGACTCGTCCTGTCAACGCGTCTCGCTGCGGCCCGGCCATTGCTACTCGGAGTCGAAGACATGCGGGCCCACCGCCGTTGCGCATGCTCTGGCGCAAGTTCATCGTGTGAACCTCCGCTATCGGGTGATTCGGATCCGCTGCGATCTCCTCTAAGCAGCGTCGGGTTGAATCTTCGTCATTGACGTTGTCGGGAGTGATGAGCACCATCTTGCCCTGAGGCAGGCTGACGAGTTGTGAGTTGAACAGATAGGTCCTGATAGCGGCGTCCAATGGGACACGTTCACGGCCAACCTGCACTGCGTGTATGCCGGGGGCGTCGGGCGGCATCTCGCTCAGTAGCGAATCCAGTGGCCGCTCGAAAGCATCCTCGTGGTAGAAGACGACGGTCTTGTTGACTACGGCAACAACGTCGTTGTGGAAGGCTCCGGCATCGATGGCCTTGGCCGACTGTCGGGCGAAGACGACACGGCTCGGGTCGAGCCCGTGGCTATCAGCGATGAGTTTGCCCGCCAGCTTGGTCTGACGACGGGGGAACGGCCCACCTAAGTCTTCTCCGTCTTCTCGCCCGTAGACGAACAGATGGATGGCCGGTTGCCCGTGGTCACCGACCACTCGATTGTGGTTGGCAGCCCCTTCGTCGGAGAACCGGCTGTGGCGTGGAAGAGGTTCGTGCACCATGAAGTGATGGCGGTCGCTGAAGATGGTGCGCAAGATCGCAGTGGTCTGTGGCGGTTCGACACAGCGGTGGGCGATGGTCAACAGGTTGGCCGGTGTGATGTGGAGGCGTCCGTCACCGGTGTCCGCTGACGGCGAGACGGTGGCGGCGTTAGCCGTCCACATGGCTGAGGCCGACATAGCAATAGAGCGGAGGTCGCCCGGCACCTGGTCGATAGTGGCCGAGGCAGGTAGGCCTAGCTCAGCCAGCAATTGCGGGTCTGGGCGTTGGTGAGGCGGCAGGATCCCCTGGGGTACACCTAGGCTCAACATCAGCCGCATCTTGGCCAGCCCCTGCCGGGCCGCGGCCCTGGGGTTGGACGTGGCGTTGGCGTTGCTGAGCGAAGCCTTGTTGCCGACCGAAAGACCGGCGTAGTTATGTGTCGGGCCGACCAGACCGTCGAAATTGACCTCCTGCCAGTTCAAGTCCGCTGTCATTGGTCTCGACCTGGGTCGTCTGTTAGACCGCTCAAGTCAGCGGCCCGTCGGAGTGGCGCGGCGGCGATGAGTCGAGATTCATCGACACCTAGCCGATAGGCAGTGGCCTCTGAGATCACGACAGATCCATCATCTCCTGCGGCGGCAGACCCTCTCGTCAGACGGAACGAACCCACCGACACTGTGCCGATTAGCGACTCCGGTCCGTCGAGATCGGCCACGATTTGTGCCCTACCGTGTACGCGAAGTTTGTGGGTCACCGTCTCGTCTAGTTGGGCTCGAACAGTCGGACCCCCATCAACCGGGTCAAAAAGCTCGGTTGGTTCAAGTCCTTCGCTGACGAGCGCACGGAAGGCCGGGAGTGAGGCGCCATTGACCTTGCCCAGGCAGTCCAACACCTCTGGCAAAAGTCGCAGTGACTGATCGGCTAGCCGACGCAACTGTCTGGGATCACGGCCCAGTGCCTGCTCGGCCATGGCAGAGGTTCCCCAGTCAGGAACGAACCGGTGACCGAAATGCATCCAGAACGGCGCACTACCTGCGTCGTCGAACGTTCCCCGCAAATGGGAGACGACACTGGCTGGAATCTGCGATGCCACCAGATGGAGCAGCATGAGTCTGCCGCGTGAGAGTACTGCGCCATGCCCGGCGCCGCGAGCATCAGGGCGAAGGTAGCTGGAGTCGAGTTCGCTGCGCGTCCACGGTTGTGACGCGCTGTGCATTGCCAAGCCGAGTCCGTCCAGGCTTGTTTGCACCCGAACGCCGAGATTGGGAATGTCGTGCTTGAACGAACAACCGGTGAGACCAACAATCCCGTCGCCCGGATGGTCGGCCACGAGCACTAGACGGTCTGCTGTGCCTGGGTCGGGACGGTACGACCCTGCGGCCAACTCCGCCAGTACTGCGGCGCTGCTGTCGCATAGCTGTTTAGTGGCGTCCATGCTGGACGGCAACGAACCCATACCGTCAGTGTCGGTGGCGTCATCCAGGACTTTCCAGATATCGGCTGCATCCTCGACTACGACCGGGCGGAGAACAATTGGACTTGCTTTGATCATGTCACCGACTCACCGTTGAGTATGTGTTTGCTAGCCTGCGTCCTGACGCTGGTAAGCCTGCTGTATCAGATAGCTCATTATGGCTGACCTGGAGGGAATGGAAGCCACATCGGCGAATTCGTTCTCGCTGTGAATTCCACCGCCGCGAATACCCATGCTGTCGAGGTTGATCAAGCCTGCAGCTGCGAGATCATTACCATCGCAACTGCCGCCGGTATCTTCTCCCACGATGGGGTCTCCCACCATGTCACCGGCAGCCTCGGCGTCGCCCAGCATCACTTCAAGGGTGTCGGAGCGTTCTTTGGGCGGCCGTGCGGCGATCCAGTCGATGTCGATCGAAACCTCCGTCCGGTCCCTGACCTGAGCGGCCAGCGTGGCCACGCGATCCTGGATCCACTGATGATCGTCGTTGGTGAGCACGCGAACGTTGAAGCTGGCGACGGCAAAGTCTGGGACGACATTAAGCGGCCCGCCGCCACGAATCGCTCCACAGTTAACGGTAAGGCCGGGCCTTGAGTTGCAGTCCTCAAGCTGATCCAAGAATTGGGCGGCGGCACGGATCGCCGATCGTCCTTCGTTGTGGGCCCGGCCGACGTGGGCCGGTAGACCCCGACATATGGCATGAACGGTCAGTGACCCCTTTCGTGCCGCGGCGATGCCGCCTCCTGGAAGAGCGGGCTCGATTCCAAGCCCGAGCTGGCACCGAGAACCGATGGTTGCCAACAGGGCCTTCGAGCCATGTGATCCAACTTCTTCGTCGGGGACAGCGATGAACTCCCACCCGACGCGACTACCCCAGTCGGTCCGCTCGAGATGGCGGAGTGCCTCGAGAGCGATGATTAATCCACCCTTGCAGTCGGCAACGCCTGGACCTCTGAGCACGTCGCCTTGCCGGCTGACCTGCTGAAACGGGTGATCGGAAGGAAAGACAGTGTCGAGATGACCGAAGACGCAAATCCTGAATGCCGCATCGCCACGTTTTGCCACCCGCAAAGCACGGCCCATCGAGGTCTCTTTGCGGTGGCCGTTCTCATCCAGCGTGATTGTTGGCCCCACGGCAAGCGTTTCCACCACGTCGGGATCGAGGGATTGAGCGAGGTCAGCGAGACGTTCTCCGCAGCGGTCGACGCCGTCGACATTGAACGAACCCGAGTTGATCTCGGCTAAGGCAATGACGTTTTCAGCCATCTGGTCGATCTGCCGAATTAGACGATCGTTCAGGGTTGCTAGCTCATTGACAGCACTCATCAGCGACTGTCCGCTTGCTGATCGGAGCGATCTGAGAATCGAGACTGCCACTGGTTGGCGTCCATGCCCAGCTCGTCGAGCCGCTTAGTAATCCACAGCGGAGGTTCCATCTCTTCTCCGTTCTTCAACGATTCGATGACAGCCCCGTTTTCGTCCCAAACGTGGCAGGTATTGAGGTTGAAGGCGAACCGCTCCCTGATTTGCTCGTTGGTAGGTTTCGTCGGAAGTGGAGGGGGCACGGGGGTCAACCCTTCGTCGCTGGCCGCCGCCATCATCGACCACACCGTTTGTATGGCCACGGGAGCCATAGCTTGAAGCAGGGCGGTGGTGTGGGTGCATCCTCGGGGTCCACCGAACAGTTCCCTAATCTTGTGGGTAAAGCCTCGGGCGATAGATAGGCCGATCAGGCTCCCGTAGTGATCGGTGATGGTCGGGCAACCGGTGTGCGGGTGGACTTCCATCACTACTTCGGCCGAGGTGATCTCCATCGACGGAACGACGACCACGATGTCGACAATCATGTGGTGGACTGTCATCGGGTTCGGATCAACGGGGACGTACAGGCCAGCGGGCTTTTGGTCCAGAACCTGTCCTCGGATCATCATCTCAGTGGCGCTGAGCCGGTAGGCGCGCACCGAATACGTCCGGTCGTGCAAGAGAGGTAGATCCGGCTCGGGCGCCGGGCTTGCGATGACGGGAGCAATACTGGTCGACGGAACATGTCCATCGGTCATGGCAGGTTCAGACATGAACCCATTCCACCTGTCGTGGGGGGCAATCCAAACCCCGACCTGCGAAGATCAGATCAACTGGGCGGCGGCGAGACGTCAGTAGCCGACCAAGCCACCCAGCCTCCGTTCGGACCGAGCCTGAGTGGAAACTGAGCTAGCATGTCTGCTGACACCTGTTCATGCACATACTGTTTCTCGGGTAGTTCGGCGTCAGCCAGAACATCAAATCGAAGGCTGGGGTCGATGCCCAGGCTTCGGAGGTCTAAATTCTCTTCCACTGGTGCCGCTTGGCCGTTGATGGCGGCGATGAACCACGCCGATCTGCACCGCCGAGCCATGACGACGTGACTTCCAGGTAGTCCAGCCAGAAGATGCGACTCGTCCCACACCGCCGGCACGTTCTTGAGGTACTGGCGTACTGGGTCTGGCTGGGCTAGATAGTGATGTGGTGTATCGCAGAAATGGAGGAGTCCGCTCTCGAACACGACCGCCAGCGCCAGCTCGTGAGTATTGGTGGTAATTCGTCGCTTAGCCAGGTCGGATAACACCACCGGGGTGTAATCCATCGAGCCGATAACGTTCCTGGTCAAGGCCAAGATGGTGTTGTTGAGCGGGGCCTGCGGGCCGTAGTCCTCAGATAGCCGGTACCACTCCGCACCGCGGACGGCCTCGGTGGTCATGAGGTTGGGGTATGTTCGCGACCAGCCGCGTGGTGCGGTACAGCCATGGAAGTTCACCATGAGGCCGACGTCGGCAGCATCTTGGAGAATGCCGTGAAACTGCGCTATCCCATCGGGCTTGTCAGTGTGGAAGAAGTCCACCTTGAT
Source organism: uncultured Acidimicrobiales bacterium (assembly GCA_938002965.1). Taxonomy (GTDB): domain Bacteria; phylum Actinomycetota; class Acidimicrobiia; order Acidimicrobiales; family SZUA-35; genus JAHELU01. The sequence continues at coordinate 143,247 of CALKZY010000016.1, forward strand.
ACCTTTGACGCCCCACCTGGCGATCCGAGTCAACTCGGCGCGCCGAATGTCGGGATCGGTCATCCGATCTCGGGGCTCTTCGGTCATCTGATTGTTTGACCCACCCGAGTTGTACCACAGCATGACGCCGACGTCACGCTTGGCTCCGTAGCGCACCAACTGTTCAACGGAGCCCTCAGGGAGGAGATTCCAGTTGGCGTCGACGAGAATGAACTCCCATCCAAGTTCAGAGGACACATCGATCGCAGACCGCAGGGCGGCCGGGTCTCGGGGGCTGTCATGATCACCCCACCACGTCCAAGCCACCCTTCCCGGCCTCACCCACGAATAGTCGCTCTCAGGGTCAGCCGCCGGTGACAGATGTCGGACGAGGTTTGACTCGGCAACGGCAGCCAAATCGCCGACAATCTGGATCCGCCACGGCATGGACATCGGCAGTGACGCTTTGACGGTGGCGGCGTGGGCCGGATCGCCCTCATCGGAGTGCGGTCGCCGGAGTTCAAATGTGCGACCGTCTTGCGCCACGTTGATGTGACTGCCGCCGTTGGACGAGTCGACACCGGCCTCAGCCAGCAAGAGCCACTGGTCCTGCGTCTTGAACAACGCAGGCATTGTCCAGCCTGCATCCGAGGCGACCAATTCATGAACAGCAGTTCCATCGGTGTGCCAGCCTTCGTAGCCCGGAGTTACAAGGCCGACACGATCGTGGGCTTGAAGCCAGCCGAGCGAGCCGTGTGGCAGGCAAATTCGCGAGAGCTCGTCCAACACCTCGACGGCAGGCGTTGGATGATTGGCATCGATTGCCTCCAGTCTGAGTCGGTGGGCCACCCCACCATCGGCCACGACAATCTCCAAGAGGAGGCGAGTGGCGGCATTGTGGTTGATCGCGTAAACAACATGATTAGCTCGCAACCTGGACGTGCGGGCTTTACCCACTGGCAACGTGAACGAATCATCGAGTTCGACACGGCTTTGCTCGACTACTGGTCGATCGGGCTCGATGGTGAGCGCCCCCGAGTCCGTTCGCAGCCCGATGCCGACGGTGCGGGCAAGTTCGGCGCCCTGAGACAACGTGCAGATGGCGAGGCCCTGAACGGCATCGCTCACCAGCTTCGCCGTCGTCACCAGACCAGGCGAAGAGATAGCGGCAATGACACCGTCGGTGGCGGTGAAATCGCCGGCAGAGAAAATGCCGTCCACTGTCATAGTCGCAGTTGATGGTAACGACTAGCGACATCGGCTCCGCCACCACCCATCTTGAGGCTTACTGGGTGGGCGGTCACTGATGGATGCTCACTGGCAGATTGAGTGGCGGCAATCGGCGAGCGAGTAACCAGGAACACACGGTGAACGCTGCTGATCCGGCCAGCGCCAATGGCAAGCCCCCCAGGACAAAGAGAAGGCCCGACAGTCCGGTTCCCACCAGCCGACCAAGAGCATTGGCCGAATAGTAGTAGCCGACGTCGAGAGCAACGTCCGATCCTTGGCTGTAGGCCAGAATCAAATAGGAATGCAGCGAAGAGTTGAAGGCGAACACGATGCCGAATGCGAGAAGGCCAATGATGACGACGATGTTCAGAGCCAACCCGCCGGCCACAACCAGCGCCAAGCCCAGAGTCAGAACCGACAAAGTCAATGCCCAGGCCCGGGTAGCAGCGACATGTCCTTGGTCGCTCGCCTTGGAGCGGCCAAAGTTGAGCAGCCGGGGGGCAGCTGATTGGACTAATCCGTAGCCAATAACCCAGGCGGCAAGAAATCCTCCGATTTGGTTGAACGACCACCCAAGCCGCTGATCAAAGAACACTGGGAGGGCGACGACAAACCAGATGTCTCGCGCCCCGAAAAGGAACATACGTGCCGCCGAAAGTCTGTTGATCGACTCAGACTTGGAAAGGACGGCCCTCAACGGGCTGGCCTCAGCCGCTCGCCCCAACGTGTCATCGAGCAGCAGAAGCAGCGCTACCAAAGCCGTGAAGACGACCAGGGACAGAACGTACAGAGCACCGCTATATCCAAGCCAACTCAACAAGGCGGCCCCGACGAAGAAACCGACTCCTTTGAGGGCGTTCTTCGATCCAGTCAGCAAGGCCACCAGACGAAACAGCGAACCTTCGCCCGCCACCAGTTTCACTGCGCTCTTCGAGCTCATTTTCGTCAGGTCCTTGGCCACTCCTGACAAGGCTTGAAGGGCCATGACGAACACCACTGAGGTGGCCGTAGTCCACGAGCTATCGCGAAACGACAGGGCCACTAGGGCGAAGGTCTGGAGTCCGAGGCCGGCTATGAGCGTTCGATTCAGCCCGTTCTTAGCACCGACCCATCCGCCCACCAGGTTGGTCACAACGCCAACAAGCTCGTAGGGCAGAAATAGCGCCGCCAACATGAGCGGGGAGAACCCAAGTTGGTGAAAGTGGAGTAACACCAGCATCCGCAATGCCCCGTCGGTGACGGTGAAGGCCCAATAGGCCGCGGTCACAAGCCCATAGGTCTTGGTCTTCACAGTGACGAGCGATGAGAGGATTCGCCAGACGAACACTTGGGAGGGGATGATTCGACGGCTAGCGATTCGGCCACGGTTACGGCAAGGTCAACCATGCGGTGGGCGTAGCCGACTTCGTTGTCGTACCAGGCCAGGACTTTGACCATGTGACCGTCGACTACCATGGTCGATGGCCCGTCGACGATGGCTGACCGCGTGTCATTAACGAAGTCGGCCGATACCAGCGGTCGCTCTTCATACCCCAAAATCCCAGCCAGCGAGCCAGCAGCCGCCGTTTTGAAGAGCTGATTTACCTCCTCTCGGTCGACAGGGCGATCCATCGTGAAGACCGCGTCGACTAGCGACGCATTCAACAACGGGACCCGTACCGCCACACCGTTCAGCTTGCCAACTAGTTCGGGGAAGATCATCCCAATCGCAGTGGCCGAGCCGGTTGAGGTAGGTATTAATGAATTGAGCGCCGATCGAGCACGGCGTAGATCAGCGTGAGCGGTGTCGACGACCACTTGGGTGTTGGTCACATCGTGAATGGTGGTTACCACGCCGCGTTCAATACCGATCGACTCCTGAAGAACCTTCACTACAGGCGCTAGGCAGTTGGTCGTGCACGAAGCGGCTGTCACGACGTTATGCACCTCGTCGCGATAGAGATGGTCGTTGCAGCCCATAACGACGTTCAGCGCACGGCGATCGTTGACGGGAGCGGAAACGACGACTTTTCGGGCGCCGCGGTCGAGATGCGGGGTCAGACTTTCGAGCGTGCGGAACCGTCCAGAGCATTCCAGAACGACATCAACCCCTGATGCGCCCCAGACGACATCACCGGGCATGTCGTGGGTGGTGTAGACAATCGGTTCGTGGCCCGCCAGTTCTTCGATGAAGAGCGCCGACTCGTCGGCGCTGATGGTGGCATCGAAGCGACCGTGAACCGAGTCGAACTCAAGGAGGTGCGCCGAAGTTGAACTGCTAGCCATCGGCTCGTTGACATGAGCCAGCTGTAGAGATGGGACGCCCAGCATTGCCCGGGCGGCCAGCCGACCGATTCGACCGAAACCGTTAATGCCGACTTTGACCGTCATGGCGACTGCAACCTCCGTGGGTGACTTGTGGGCGCGTTCGCCTTGGAACAAAGGCTATTGGCCGGAGTAGGACCTGCCCAATACTTCAGGAGCCGGTCACCTCCCGAGGGGTCCGGCATGATGCTTGCCCCAGGTGACCAGCGCTGGCATACTCTGTCAGCTTCACTAAGGAAAGGTGGTCGTTTGTATGGGTAGCGAGCAGGGAATCCTCCAGGTCCAAGACGGTAATGGGCGAGATCGGTTGTTGACGTGGCACAACGGCGAGCGAGCATACAGTCCCTTTAGCCACAGCGAGATGGATCGGCGTCAAGACGGCCTACGCAACCTGATGGCAGACATGAGCCTCGACGCCTGCCTGCTGACCAGCTACCACAACATCTGCTATTACACGGGCTTCTTGTATTGCTCGTTCGGGCGCAACTACGGCTGCGTGATTACTCCCGAGAGCACGACCACTATCAGCGCCGGAATCGACGGAGGCCAACCGTGGCGAATGACCCACGGCGAGAATGTGGTCTACACCGATTGGCGTCGAGACAACTTCCTGTTCGCCGTTCAGCAACTAGCGCCGGGTGTCAAACGATTGGGTATCGAGTTCGATCACGTGACCCTTGATCTGCGTGAGCGACTCGGCGACGCCTTTCCAGGAGTTGAGTTCGTAGATGTCGGACAGCCGACGATGTGGATGCGGACCATCAAGTCAGATGAAGAGATTGCACACATCAAGACCCTGACGGCAATCGCCGACCTGGGTGGTGAAGCATGCGCCCAGGCGATTGCCCCCGGGGTGCCTGAGCATGAGGTGGCGTTGGCGTCGACCGGAGCCATGATTCGACGGATCGCCGAGAGCTTTCCCTTCGTTGAGCTGATGGACACATGGACCTGGTTCCAGTCCGGCATCAACACCGATGGAGCCCACAATCCGGTGACCAACAGGCAGATGGGGCCGGGCGATATTTTGAGCCTGAACTGTTTCCCCATGGTGTTCGGCTACTACGTCGCCTTGGAGCGAACGCTGTTTTGCCAGACCGCCTCGGACGACCATCTTCGGCTTTGGGACGTCAACGTCAAGGTCCATGAGCGTGGCCTGGAGTTGATCAAACCGGGTGCAAGGTGCGGAGACATCGCCACTGAGCTGAACGAAATGTATGCCGCCCACGATCTACTTCAGTACAGATCGTTCGGATACGGGCATTCGTTCGGCGTGCTATGCCATTACTACGGTCGGGAGGCTGGCGTCGAGCTCCGCGAAGACATCGATACCGAACTCAGACCTGGCATGGTGGTTTCGATGGAGCCGATGATCATGGTCCCCGAAGGAAGTCCGGGGGCCGGTGGCTATCGCGAGCACGACATCCTGGTTGTGACCGAAACCGGATCCGAGAACATCACCGGTTTTCCCTACGGCGCTGATCACAACATCATCTAGCCGTCTCCGTCACCCTGGCTCGTGTAACGGAATCACGTGCCCGCGAGACGTTATTCGAAGCGCTCCGTCGGCTTGCCAATTACCATCAGGCCTCGGGAACGTGTTGGCCCCTGGGCCCAAGTGGAAGGGAACGCCCATGAGTTTTCTCAGTAGCTTTGCGCAAGCTTTGGTCATCATGGTCGTAGTGGCGTTGCCTCTGTTCTACGTAGCGAGGCGGCTGAGACGTCCGAAAGTTCTGATTCGCTATGCCGGAATCGCTGCTGCGCTGGCTCTACTTGTGGCAGGGATGGAAGCGACATCTCGCCTGCTGGTTGAGCGCTGTATGGAGGCCGGAAACACAGGCTGTGTCGACTACGGAGCGGCAGGAGGCAAGGCGATGGCTATCGGCGGGTTCGCCGTTGCCTCGTGGATCCGAGCCCGGAATCTCTGGCGACCCTTCTAACACCATTCTCAATGGCTCCGCGGGCCGTTTCTGTGTAAACGGATTGTTACCAATTGGGAACATGGCTAGATCCAGAGGTTGACTGCCCGCTACGATGGCCGCAGCCCAGAAGACGAGTCGAATAGGGGAGAGCGGTTGAGCGGGACCGAAGCGGTGCTCGAGGTTTCCAACCTGGCCACGGAGTTCCATACACCCGATGGCGTCGTTCATGCCGTGAACGGTATTGATTTCGAGCTTCGCCAAGGAGAGTTCCTCGGCGTTGTGGGCGAAAGCGGCTCGGGCAAGAGCGTGACGATGATGTCATTGCTGCGTCTGATTCCTATGCCTCCGGGAAAGATCGTCAGTGGCTCGGCCATGTTCGACGGCGACGATCTGCTTGAGATGGAGACGTCTGATCTTCGAAAGGTGCGAGGCGGCAAGATCGGTTTCATCTTCCAGGACCCGATGACGTCGCTCAACCCTGTGTTGACGGTCGGCAAACAGATCGGTGAATCGCTCAAACTGCACACCGATGCCACCACTCGGGACGCCAAGCGGCGATCACTTGAGTTGCTTGAACTTGTTGGTATTCCTGACGCCGAGCAGCGGCTGAAGTCGTACCCCCACGAACTATCAGGCGGTATGCGCCAGAGAGTCATGATCGCCATTGCGTTGGCCTGCTCTCCGAAGGTCATCATTGCTGATGAGCCGACGACCGCTCTGGATGTCACGATTCAGGCCCAAATCATCGAGATCGTTCGAGATCTGCGAACCAAGCTTGGAACGGCTGTCATCTGGATCACCCACGATCTCGGCGTCGTTGCAGGCCTGGCTGATCGGGTCATCGTGATGTACGGCGGTCGGATCGTCGAAGAGGCACGAGTTGCCGACCTCTACGCCCAGCCGCAGCATCCGTACACCCGCGGACTTCTGAGATCCATCCCTCGGCTCGATCAAAAAGGCAGCGATCTACAGACAATCGAGGGGCAGCCTCCAAGCTTAAGAAGCGCACCTGTCGGGTGCTCATTTGCTCCCAGGTGTGAGTTCGCGTTTGATCGGTGCCTCACGGACACACCACAGTTGGAATCGGTTGGCTTCGAACACCGGACCGCCTGCTGGTGGGACCTTGACAACGAAAGGCCCCGAGATGAGCTCTGAAAAAGCAGCCGACCCGTCAGCCGATGCACTTGACACCAAATCAAAGGAGATTGCGGCCAACTCTGATGACGTTGTCCAGGCCACCGTTGAGACGTTGGAGCAGGGCGACCGCGAAGTCCTGGTCTCGGTACGAAGCCTGAAGAAACACTTCCCGATCATGAAGGGCGTCTTTCGCCGGCAGGTCGGGGCGGTACGAGCCGTCGATGGGATCTCGTTTGATATCTACAGGGGTGAGACCCTGGGTTTGGTGGGCGAGAGCGGATCAGGTAAGTCCACCACAGGCAAGGTGATCCTTCAGCTGGAGCAAGCCACAGAAGGCACTGCAACCTTTGATGGAATCGAGCTAACCGAAACCAAAGGGGAGGAGCTCCGGAAACTCCGGCCCCGAATGCAGATGATCTTCCAAGATCCGCACTCGTCGTTGAACCCTCGCATGACGGTGGCGTCGATCATCGCCGAGCCCCTCAGAGAACATGGGCAAGGCAATGCTGAGAGCCAACGTAAGCGGATCGACGAGCTGCTGAGCCAAGTCGGCCTTTCGCCAATGCACGCCAACCGTTATCCGCACGAGTTCTCCGGTGGCCAACGTCAACGCATTGGTATCGCCCGTGCCATCGCCCTGAACCCCGATTTTGTTGTCTGCGACGAGCCGATTGCAGCGCTTGATGTCTCTATCCAGGCTCAGGTCGTAAACCTGCTTGAGGAACTGCAGAACGAACTCGGCTTGACGTACCTCTTCATCTCGCACGACCTTTCTATGGTCCGCCACATCGCTGATCGCGTCGCCGTTATGTATTTGGGCCGCATTGTCGAACTGGCCAGTGTTGACGCTCTCTACGATGATCCGCAGCACCCGTATACGCAGGCGCTGAACTCTGCTGTTCCGGTACCGGATCCCGTTGTCGAAGCAAGCAGGCGTCGGCAAATCCTCGAGGGCGATATTCCCAGCCCTTCTAATCCGCCCCCGGGCTGCGTGTTCAACACCCGCTGCCCGCTGGCAGAAGATCGATGTCGCACAGAGGTGCCTGAATGGCGCGATATCGGCGGCGGCCACTATGTGGCCTGCCATCTGGTTGATGACAAGTCGACCTGATTGTCGCTCAGCCACCCAGAAGTCCCCGAGTAACCCGTAACATACCCGATACGCCGAAAGCCAATCCTTGGCAAGGGAGGAATGAACAAAATGAAGAGACTGAGATTGCTAGCACTCTTGCTGGCCGTCTTCGCTTTAGTTGCCGCATCCTGTGGTGGTTCAAGTGACGACGACGCAGCAAATGACGAAGCCACTGAAACCGAAGCGAGCGGTGAAGACGCCGACGCTGAGGAAGAAGAGGCAATGGAAGACGACGAGGAAGAAGAGGAAGCCCCGGCTGAAGAAGAAGCCGGAAGCGACGAACTTCTCCTCCTGCAGTGGCAGGCGCCTTCGCAGGCCAACGTGCTGCTCTCCGGTGGCACCAAGGACGCCTTGGCTGCGTCACTGGCAATTGAGCCGCTGGCGAAATTTGATCCCACTGGAACGCTGATTCCAGTACTCGCTGCTGAGATCCCGACAGTGGACAATGGTGGCGTGGCCGAGGACTTCTCGTCCATCACCTGGACTCTTCGTGACGACATTGTTTGGTCGGACGGCACACCGTTCACCTCCGACGATGTTCTCTTCACCCACGAGTACTGCTCGGACGAGGCCACTGGCTGCTCGGTCGATCTCACCACCATTGATAAGGTCGAGGCTGCTGACGCCACGTCCATCACCGTGACGTTCACCGAGCCGCAGCCGTTCCCCTACAGCTACTTCGTCGGCTACCTGCACCCAATCATCCAGCGGGCCCAGTTCGCTGATTGCGTTGGTGCAGCTGCTGCTGGTTGTTCGGACCAGAACTTCACTCCGGTAGGCACCGGTCCGTACGTTGTCACTGAGCTCAAGCCTGAGGACACTGCTACCTACGCCGCCAATGAGAACTACCGACTGGCTGGCGAAGGCAAGCCCTTCTTCCAGGCCGTAACCATTAAGGGTGGCGGCGACGCTGAGGCTGCTGCTCGTTCAGTGCTGGAAATTGGCGAAGCCGACTACGGCTGGAACCTGCAGGTAGCACCTGAGATTCTCGCTCCGATGGAAGCTGCAGGCAATGCCGCATTGGTGTCCGGTTTCGCCGGCAACGTTGAGCACATCAACTTGAACCAGACCGACCCCCGGGCAGCAACACCGTCCGAGGGCGTGGATCACCCGATTCTGTTCAACAACCCTGAACTAGCTCGGGCCCTGTCTCTGGCCATCGATCGTGATGCCCTAGTAGCCGTCGGTTACGGCGCTGCTGGTGCTGCGACCTGCACCATCTGGCCGGTACCCGGTCAGCAGTCAGCCAACAACGACTGGTGCAAGACCCGCAACGTCGATGAGGCCAACACCATCCTCGATGACCTGGGTTACGAGGACACCGACGGTGACGGTGTACGTGAGGCCGACGGGGAGCCGCTGAGCTTCACCTATGCCACCTCCACCAACGCCGTGCGTCAGTCGAACCAGGACATTGTCAAGGCCAACTGGGCCGAGATCGGTGTTGAGGTCGAGATGCTCAACGAGGACGCTTCGCTGTTCTTCGACGGCACCTGCGCTTCCGATGCTTGCATCTGGAAGTTCTTCAATGACATGGAGATGTTCACCAACGGCTCCACTGTGCCCGACGCGGTTTCCTACCTAAACGGTTGGACCCAGGAGCAGATCCCGACTTCCGCCACCAGCTGGGGCGGATCGAACATGCCTCGCATGCAGTCCGATGAGTACGACGCCCTCTGGCTCGAGACATCTGGCCTAGCTTCTACCGACCCGGCCTACGCCGGCAACGTTGAGAAGCTCCAGGACCTTATGATCGAGTCCGGCGCTGTCATTCCGCTGATCCACCGGGCCAGCGTTTCGGCTATTGCCAGCGACATTCAAGGCTTCGGCGAGCTCAATGGCTGGGACTCGGAGTACTGGAACATTCAGGACTGGACCCGCTAAAGCGGATCGTCTCGTCAGTAGTTAGCAAGTAGCTGGTGGGGCCTCCCTTTGAACGGGGAGGCCCCACTGCTATAGCTTTGGTGGAAGGGATCTTCGAGAACCGACATGCTCCAGTACGTCATTAGGCGGACACTGTTCGCCATACCAACCTTGCTGCTCATCAGCCTTGTCATCTTCGGAATTCTGGAGATGGCACCGGGCGATCCGACCAGCAACGTGCCGCTGACTGTTCCAGCCGAAGTGCGGGAACGGATGCGTGAAGCTCTCGGGCTGAACGACCCCTTCTTTATTAAGTGGCTGAAGTGGTGCCGGGTGATGCTCATCAACGAGCCACTACACCTGATCGATTCGGCCTTCAATCTCTGCGATGGCGGCGATTGTGATCGGGACCGCATTATCTCGTGGTCCTCTCGTTCGCCCGCGGTGGACATTATCTATCAGCGCCTGCCACAGACCATGTGGATCCTCGGCGTAGCCTTCGTCCTCGGGACCTTGCTAGCCATCCCGGTTGGCATCTACTCCGCCTACCGTCAGTACTCAGCCTTCGACAACATCGGTACCTTCGTCACCATGATCGGCTTCTCACTGCCGGTCTTCTTCACGGGTTTGGTGGCCATCTTGATATTCAGTGTCTGGCTCGGGTGGTTCCCGTCTTTCTACGACACAACCCACGAAGTGAGCTTGAGCGACTGGGACAGCATCGTTACTCAGGCCAAACAGATGGCCATGCCTGTGGCCGTGCTGACCTTGTTTAACGCCTCGGCGCTGAGCCGTTTTACGAGATCGTCGGTCCTGGACAGCTTGAACGCCGACTATGTCCGCACTGCCCGGTCCAAAGGCCTGGGCGAGGCGGCGGTCGTCAATCGACACGTTGTTCGCAACAGTCTTATACCCGTTGTGACGCTCATCGCCCTTTCGGTGCCCGGCATCTTCACTGGGGCAATCATCACCGAGACCGTCTTCAGGATCAACGGAATCGGCCAACTCTTGATTACAGCGATAGGCCAGGGCGACGTACCCATGGTGCAATCGATCTCGTTCATATTTGCGCTGCTGACGGTGGTGTTCAACCTGATCGCAGATGTCTTATACGGCCTACTGGATCCCCGGATCCGGTACGACTGAGGGAGGTTTACAGGAGATGACTGCAACAGACCTACCCGCTGAGTCGACCGGCGCTCTGGCCGCTGAGGAAGAGTTCGGCGAATACCGATCGCTCTGGTCAGACGTTTGGCGTCAGTTCCGCAAGCACAAGGGTGCAATGGCCGGCCTCTTCATTTTGGCCTTCATCATGCTGGCGGTCTACATCGGGCCGTTCTTCTACCCGTACGACCCGTTCGAACTCGATCTCGAAAACTTGAATCAAGGACCCAGTGGCGCTCATCTGTTGGGCACCGACAACGTCGGTCGTGACGTCCTGGCCCGCGTCCTTGTCGGAGGCCGCATCTCCATGTCGGTCGGTATCGCCGCCATGCTGGTCGGAATCGTAATCGGCACCGCAGTCGGCGTTCTCTCGGGCTACTTCAAGCCGCTTGACGGGCCGTTGATGCGCCTCACCGATTTGTTCATAGCTATCCCGCAGCTTCCGGCCCTCTTGGTTATCGTCGTACTATTCCGCGAGCCACTGAAAGAGTCCTTTGGGGCCAGGTTCGGTGTCTTCCTACTTGTGGTAACGGTGATTGGCATCTTTAGCTGGATGCAGACGGCGCGTATTGTGCGTGGTGATGTGCTTGCGGCCAAACAAGAAGACTACGTAACGGCGGCACTCAGCTTGGGCACACGGCGGCGAAGCATTCTGGCCCGCCACATCTTGCCCAACGTCCTAAGTGCGGTGATGGTTGCCAGCTCACTGGGTGTGGCGACCGCCATCATCACCGAGTCCGCTCTGTCGTTCCTTGGGCTGGGCTTCCCTCAAGATCTGCCCACATGGGGCGTGTTGCTGTCGTTGGCCAAGGACTACATGCAGATCAACCCGTGGCGGACGATCGCCCCTGGCGTCCTAATCTCGCTCACCGTGTTGTGCGTCAACTTCATCGGTGACGGTCTTCGAGACGCTCTTGACCCGAAACTCCGGTCAAAGGGCTGAGAGTTCAGATCTACCTAACTTCCGAGGTCCGTCGTGTCTGATGTCCTAAGACTGGCTGAACTTCTCATTGAGGCGCGACTCGCAGGTACGCCTGTTGGGCCGGTGCCTGATGAGTTGGTCCCCACCACCATCGAGGACGCCCAAGCTGTCGATGACACCGTCGCCAGCCTGACTCAATGGCCGGTTCTGGGATGGAAGATTGGTTGCACATCGACCTACGCCCAGGAACTACTTGGAGCTGATGGTCCCTTCGCTGGCCGGGTCTACAGGGTCTTGGAGTCCGGTGCCATTCTGGACGGTGCCGAGGTGCCCGCTGAGCCCCTTTTGGAAGGGGAGTTGGCCTTCACTATGGGCGAGTCGATCCCAGCAGAAGCTGGTTCTGTGGATCGAGAGCGGTTGATTGAGGCCATTGCCGACGTGCGCCCGGCTATCGAGGTGGTCGGCGGACGCTACGCCAACTTTGTCGGGCTCGATGTTCGCCTGATTATTGCCGATGCCGGTGCAAACAGTCTGGTTTTGTTGGGTCCACGGGCCACTGGTGTCGATCTAGCCATGCTGAAGTCGACGGAAGCAGCCATGGTGGTAGACGGACAACAAACCGGTTCGGGAACCGGTGCTGATGTCCTAGGCGACCCGCTGAACGCACTGCACTGGCTGGTTGACCACCTGCTGAGCAGAGGCATCGGTCTGGATGCCGGCCAACTCGTTTCCACTGGAACGGCGACTCAGGTCGCGCCGCTGCATGCAGGTTCCATGGCCACAGCGACGTTTGACGGGGTTGGTTCGGTATCGCTGACTCGCCGATAGGTTCAGCAGCTCGTAACGCCAATCCGTGGGACCGTAAGCGACTAGCGGTTCGGGTGAAGCCGGCTGCCCTACGAGAGATTCGACGCGGCCACCCTTGGCTGTTCGACGGTTCGATCAAGTCGATCTCGCAGGAAGGTCGCCCCGGCGACTTAGCTGTTGTATTCGACGACGAGCGAAAGTTCGCCGCCATCGGACTGTATGACCCGATGTCGCCCATTCGGGTTCGGATTCTCCACCGTGGTGATCCAGTCACCATCGACGGCACGTGGTTGGCCTCGACGGTCCAGAGCGCTGTGGATCGACGCCAGCCGCTACGCGATCGATCGGACACGACCGCTTACCGAATCATCCACGGCGAGAACGACGGTCTAGGCGGGTTGGTGGCGGACCTGTACGACCGACATGTCGTTTTGAAGATCTACAGCGATGCCTGGGTGTCTTGGCTTCCAGCGCTCACCGAGGCGCTGCAGGCAGCACTTGGTGAGCAGATCTGGTCCGTCAGCGTCCGTTCAGGACGCAACGTTGATTTGACTGATGACGAGTCGACCGTCCTGTTCGGCACGCTGCCATTGGAACCCATCGTCATCGTTGAGAACGGGATCAATATCGAAGTTGATCTCAGACGAGGTCACAAGACCGGCTATTTCCTGGATCAGCGCCACAATCGTGCGCTGGTGGAGGCTCACAGCGGAGGTCGATCGGTCTTGGACGTGTTTGCCAGCAGCGGAGGATTCTCGGTCCACGCAGCCCGCGGGGGTGCTGTTGACATTACCGCCATCGACATCGCCGAACCGGCACTCACTCAGGCTGCCCGCACGATGACACTCAACGGATTCGACGCACAAAGGCCGTTTTTCACGACCCTACGGGGTGACGCGTTCGATTTGCTCGACAAACTGGTCGCCGGTGGAAGCAACTTTGACCTGGTGATCGTGGATCCGCCGTCAATGGCGGCCCGGCAAGATCATGTCGAGCGAGCCCTTGATGCCTATCGGCGACTGTCATCATTGGCCGGTCGGCTGGTCAGACCGGGGGGAATGCTGTACCTAGCCTCGTGTACGGCGCGGGTCAGCTCAGCCGACTTTCGGGACACGTCATTCGACGGCCTCCGACAAGCTGGTGTTCGGGCCACCGTGGTGGAAGAGACCGGGCCCGACATCGATCATCCGGTCGGGTTTGCCGAAGGACGCTACCTAAAGGGCCTGTTGCTCACGGTGGACTAGAACGACCGTGTGAGTTGGTGGCACCTGGTCACAGGCGACACAATAGGTCTGGTCGCAGACGACCACCAGGAGTCTGGTCCCAGGCGAAACAAGGAATCCGTCAGGGCGAAACGTCAGGACATAGTGAGGAGAGTGCGGTAGAAGATGGCCAATGATTGGTTCGAGTCCGTGGCTGTTGCCCAGCAAAGGGCCAAGAAGGTTCTGCCTACGTCGGTCTACGGGGCTCTTATTGCCGGATCCGAACGTGGAGCCACGGTCAAGGACAACACTGCTGCCTTCGGCCAGATCGGTTTTTCGCCGATTACGATTGGTCAACCGCCCGAACGGGAACTGGCAACCGAAGTCATGGGCCAGCCGATATCAATGCCGGTCTTGATCTCGCCGACGGGAGTACAGGCTGTCCACCCGGAGGCCGAAGTTGCCGTGGGAAGGGCGGCTGCAGCCAGAGGTGTGGCCATGGGATTGAGCTCCTTCGCCAGCAAACCGATTGAAGACGTCGTCGCAGCCAATCCTCAAACGTTCTTCCAGGTCTACTGGGCGGGTGATCGGGACTCCATCCTTGAGCGCTTGTCGAGAGCCAAGGCTGCCGGGGCCGTCGGACTGATCCTTACCGCTGACTGGTCGTTCTCCCACTCCCGAGACTGGGGGAGCCCGGAGATTCCGCAGGCAATGGACCTTCGGACGATGATCAAACACCTCCCCGAAGTTCTTGTTCGACCCCAGTGGTGTCGGACCTGGATGAAAGCCGGTTGGAAACCGCCTACGCTTGCCGTCCCGAACTTTGCCACGGCCGAACAGTCAGCGCCCAACTTCTTCGAGGCATACGGAACCTGGATGCAGACGCCGCCACCGACCTGGGAGGACGCGGCGTGGCTTTGCCAACAGTGGGATGGGCCGGTCATGCTCAAAGGCGTGATGCGGGTAGACGAGGCCCGACGGGCCGTGGACGCTGGCTTCAACGCCATCTCAGTTTCAAACCACGGCGGCAACAATCTTGATGGCACGCCTGCTTCGATTCGAGCGCTTCCCGCCATCGCCTCAGCGGTCGGAGAATCAATCGATGTCGTGTTGGACGGCGGCGTCCGACGAGGAAGCGATGTCGTGAAGGCTGTGGCCCTCGGGGCCAGAGCGGTCATGATCGGTCGAGCATATCTGTGGGGCTTGGCCGTCAACGGACAAGCCGGCGTCGAGAACGTCCTTGATGTTCTCCGGATGGGCATCGATTCTACGATGATGGGTATCGGCTGCTCTTCGGTCTCGGCCTTGGATCGGACTCATCTTCAGATCCCCGACGGTTTCGAAACGCCCGACAGGTCAGGCGAATCATGATCGTCACCATCTTTCGATCCCGCCTGGCCGATGAATCTGTCGATGAGTACGGCTCCACTTCAGCCCGCATGATCGAGTTGGCCACCGCGATGCCAGGGTTCGTTTCGGTCAAGGGCTTTGTGGCCGAGGACGGCGAGCGTTGCACCATCGTCGAGTTCGACAGCTGGCAGCATCACGATGCCTGGGCTGAACACCCCGAGCACCGGCACGCTCAAAGCCGTGGGCGAGAGGCCTTCTACCGAGCGTATGACCTCAAAGTGGCAGAGGTTCAGCGCCACCATTGGTTTGATGCCGATGCCGACGGAGCGAACATCGCATGAACGAGCAGCCGCCTTCGGGAGTACTGCTCCAGGCGGCCAGTGAGCATCTTGCTCGGTTGTCTCGCATGCCGTCGGACGAGCCTTTGGATAGCGCGACCCGCTACGAGCTTCGCATTCTGGCTAATCTGACAGGAATTGTGGCCAGGGAACTGGGCGAAGGCTATCCGGCGGCCACCGCGCTCGAAGACGAACTGGAGGCTGCGGTGGACGCAATGGGGCTGGATCACTTGGGGGCGGGGGTCAGCCCAGCGGCAGTTATCGATCGAATGCTACGCGCGGCAGTTAGCAGCCAAGACCGACAGTCGGCGGACGGCTCGGAGGAGCCAATGGCGGAGCGCCAACGCTTTCACGATCATCTTCTTGATTCAGTCGAGCGGCGCTTAGACATTCAACGTCCCGGCTACCGGCAATCGGGCTAGCTTCAGCGTGCAACCATGATCGATGTGGGAGGGAAACCGGCAATCCTGGTCGCCGAGTGTCGGCGCCTCTTGGCGGAGTGGGGCTGGGAGGGTGAGCTTCAGTCTGATCTGTCGACGCTGTCCGCCGGAGCCGTACGATCTTCGTTTCTTCTGCCAGCGACGCAGCACAGCCCGGGGACCAGTGGGCGACTAGCTTCGGCCCAAAACAAGGCAGTGATCCAGGTCTCCCAGCACGATGAGAAGAGTGCCACAGCGAGATCTGGGCCGCTTAGTCGGATTCCTGCCAGCGTTGAGTGGCGAGCGCTTCTGGCCGCCGACCGGGCCAATGTGCCGGTGGCACCCGTTCTGGCGGCAGGCTACAGCGAGGCGCTCGACGCCGATGTCCTAATTACGGGATGGAAGCCAGGGGAGTCGATTCCACGTCGGATTCTTCGTAGTCTCGCCAGTCGACCCGACCGGGGACAAGCTCTTGCGATCGAATGCGGTCGCGCCATGGCTGCGCTGCATGAGGTCGAGCCCAAGGCGATCAGTGGCCTTCCTCAGTTTGATCTAGAGCGACCGTATCTGTCTCATATCGACGACCTGAATGCTGCTCTCGACGATCTCTCGACGGCCTACCCAGCGCTTCGGTACGGCATTTGGTGGCTGTCGGTAAACACGCCAGAGGATTTCCCTGAACCAAAGCTGGTTCACGGTGACTTCCGCCTGGGGAACCTGCTAGTCGACGATGGCCGTCTTGGTGCAGTTGTCGATTGGGAACTTGCCCACGCTGGTGACCCGATGTGTGATCTGGCCTGGATGTGTCTGCGAACATGGCGCTTCGGGCACGACGACCTCGAAGTCGGGGGCTTCGGCCTACTGGATGATCTTCGATCGGCCTATAGCGATGCCGGCGGCTCCTGGGATGCCAGACGGTTCGCCTGGTGGACTGTGGCCAGGACCGTCTGGTGGGGTACCGGCCTGGCGACCCAGGCCAAGACCTTTGATGACCATCGACAGCGTGGCCTGCCTGCCTCGCTGGTGCACGCTGCCAGTGGCCGCCGGGTTGTTGAGCTTGAGTATGACCTTCTGAAGCTGATTGGAGACCTAGATGAACTTTGATTTGCCGGTTGACATCACCGACTACCTGCTGGAGTTAGATGACTTCATCGATCGTGAGATCAAGCCGCTCGAGTCTGAGAACGTGCACTATTTCGACCATCGGCGTGAGCATGCACGAACCGACTGGGACAACGACGGACAGCCGCACCCTGAGTGGGAGGCGCTGCTGAGCGAAATGCGTCGCAAAGCCGACGCTGCCGGTCACCTCCGCTATGCGTTGCCCCGTGAGCTCGGAGGCCAAGCCGGGTCCAACCTGGCCATGGCGGTGATTCGCGAGCACCTAGCGACGAAAGGGCTTGGGCTTCACAATGATCTGCAGAACGAGTCGTCCATCGTTGGCAACTTTCCCACCGTGCTCATGGTCCTGGACCAAGGGACTGAGGCTCAGCGGGCAGACTTCTGCGAGAGCCTCATCGTCGGTGACAAACGGATGTCATTCGGACTCACCGAACCTGAGCACGGAAGTGACGCCACCCACATGGAGACCATCGCTGAGCGTGATGGCGACTCATGGGTTATCAACGGAAAGAAGCGCTGGATAACAGGCATGCACCACGCCACTCACATGGCGGTGTTCGCTCGTACCTCCGGCCAGGCGGGCGACGGACGAGGAATCACTTGTTTCCTCGTGCCGACAGCGACGCCAGGAATCGAAGTCGGCCCATTCTGGTGGACGTTTAACATGCCGACCGACCATCCCGACGTCGGTCTCACCGGCGTTCGGGTTCCGGCCTCAACCGTTTTAGGCCGCGAGGGTGAAGGTCTGTCCCTAGCCCAGATCTTCGTCCATGAGAATCGCATTAGGCAGGCGGCCAGCTCGCTTGGAGCGGCGCAGTACTGCATCAACGAGGCCGTCGCCTACGCCCGGGACAGAGCGCCATTCGGTAAGCCGTTGTGGCTGAATCAAGCCATCCAGTTTCCCCTTGCCGAGTTGCACACTGAGGCTGCGATGCTGCGGGCGCTGATCCGCGAGACGGCGTGGAAGATGGACCGCGTGCATCACATGGAAGTCAGTGACGCCGTCAGCATGTGCAACTACCGGGCCAATCGCCTTGTTTGCCAAGCAGCCGACCAGGCCATGCAGACGTGCGGAGGCCTGGGCTATTCCCGACACAAGCCGTTTGAACACATTTACCGTCACCATCGCCGGTATCGGATTACCGAAGGCTCAGAGGAGATTCAGATTCGGCGGGTAGCCGGAGTGCTCTTCGGCCTAAGCGTCAAACGATGACCATTAGCCCGTTGACCAAAGATTTGAAGCAAATACTCGTAACACGTTCGCAACACGGGTAAAGTGTTTGTGGGAGCTAGGGCAGACGGAGTTTCATGCTAGGCAGAGTCGACGGGCGGTCGAGGCCATACTCGGCGGACGACCACCTGAACACATCAAACCGTGGAGCAGCCGACGGGTACGGCAGAGCCGAGGTTGGTTACCGGAGCCAGTCCGGTGATCCCTACGACTACGGCGATCCGACGTGGTATGAGACGTCGGAACTCGAGCTCATCGAGCGTTGGAATAGCCCTGCAGTCGATGACTACGCTGCCCCCGTCCAAGGTGAGCGGTATTGGCTGGATGATCACGACGACGAGATCCGACTTTCGGGCCGTGACTGGATCGAGGGAATTCGGCCAACTCACCCGACTTCGCTGGCGGCCCGGCTGGCACGCATGGGATCAATGTTGGGAATCACCGCCCTTGTTGGTCTCGGCGTAGTGTTGCTGTCGGTTACTCAGGCCGGTCGTGCCTTTGAGATCGCCTCG
The DNA here is from genome assembly GCA_938002965.1 of uncultured Acidimicrobiales bacterium. GTDB lineage: Bacteria > Actinomycetota > Acidimicrobiia > Acidimicrobiales > SZUA-35 > JAHELU01. The sequence continues at coordinate 161,878 of CALKZY010000016.1, forward strand.
TCGCCCTCTATCGATGACGGTGAGTCGGTCGAGATCAATACCGGGACTCAGGCCGAAAGCAGCTCGTGGTTCGATGAGCTTCCGCTCCTCAATCGCATGCGTGGGAGCAATGGGTCCGTCGCTGATGATGAGGAAGTGGTCGAAACCACCACGACGACCGTTTGGGTGGAGCCGGACGTCGAACCTCAGGCACAGTGGGTCGATGCCGGGCATGGAGTGGTTGTCCCCGACCTTCTCTTGCGCATTCGCTTCTGCGAATCAACCAACAACTATGTTGCCTCTCATGTCGTGTCCAGTGCCCGAGGGGCCTATCAGTTCCTGGCTGGCAGTTGGGATTGGTACGGTCACGCAGCCCGTTACGGTGTCCCATCAGCAGACCTAGCGACTCCGGCCCAACAGGACGAGGCTGCCGTAGTCACTCTGGAGAAATCCGGCGCACGGCCTTGGGCCGCCAGCCGGGCCTGCTGGGACTCACCCACGATTGACTCCCGCTATGCATCGGCGAAACCGCCAGCCAGCGCGACAAGCACCACCACCACGAGTTCCTCGGTCCCGGAGTCCACTACGACGACCTCCAGCGGGTCCGAGACGACGGCGGCGAACGAGACGACGGTTGCCAGCGAGACAACGACGTCGACAACTGCTCAGACCACCACGAGCTCGACCGAGGCCACCACCACGGAGCAGACGTCGGAGTCGCAGCCAGACGAGTCGACGACCACGTCTACCGAGTCGACCACGCCCGACGGTACGTAGTCCTCCCGGTATCCTTACACCCGCCCACGCCAGTGTAAGTTTCGTCGGATTCCGACCACTGTCGTCGATGGGTCGTGAGGCGCATTGGACTCTATCCGTAAGACCTGCACAATAATCCGTCCGACGTGGTGCAGAAGCATTGTTTAGCGCGCTTCAGGTCACAATCCGCCGCTAAACCTTTAAGGATCCCTTGTAGCAACACGACGTTGCCGGACGCATCAACACCCGCCAACCGGCGTTGAGCCCCGCAAGGAGATCCAAGAGTGACCCCCATACCCCCGGCCCCCAAGGCCGAGGCGTACCATCCGGGCACCCCTAACGAAAAGACCCCTTCGGGCGGCCTTTTCACCAGCCACCCGACCCGTGCGTCTCAGACCCCGTCCAGCCATCGCGTTGCCGCCGCCGTTTCTCTTGCGATTCTCTTCGTTGCTCTTGTCATTGCCATTCCACGAAGCTCTAACCAGTCGAGTCCGGCGGCGGGCCCGAGCGGGTGCACCAACTATGCTCCTCTGGCTCCCACCGGGTCCGGTGTGGTGCGACAGGTATCGAACCAGACGGAACTGGCTACAGCGCTTGGCGCTGCGAAGGCTGGAGACACCATCAATCTGGCATCAGGCCGATACGAACAGCTTCACTACCGTCAGGGATACGGGCATCAATCTGGGCTTGCAGACCGGCCGGTCGTCATCCAAGCAGCTGCCGGTGCAGAGCCGATTATCGGCGGTGCATCGATCGATCCGGCGAACTCTAAGCCGGCAGTCGATGTCGTCCGAGTCGAACATGTCACGATCAGGGGACTGCGCATCGGCAATGCGATGTTCGGTGCCCGCTCGTCAGCCTCCCACCATGTGACGTTCGAATACAACGAGCTCTCCGACGTGGGACACTCGGCAATTATCACCCAAGCGTTTTGGAGCGACCAGTCCATGGTTTCGTCGAATACGACCATTCGCTGCAACACGATCTCGCGAACCGGAAAGATTGACCCTGAGTACGGAGAGGGGATCTACATCGGAACCGGAACGTTCAGCGTAACCGACAAGTCCCATGACATATTGGTCGAATACAACGAGCTTCACGACCTCTCCAATGAGGCAATCGACGTCAAGCACAACACCACAAACGTGACGATTCGTCGCAACCGAATCCATGACGTCACCCCGAACTATGGAGGGGCGATCTCGCTCGGACTTAATCGAAGCAACTGGGGGCCGGCAAACTATCTGGTCGAAGGCAATCAGATTTGGAACGTATCGAACGGAATGCACTACGCCCAGGCCATCGCCGTCGCTCACGGACCGACCGAGATTAGAAACAACACAATCTGGAATGTCGATGTGGATCGGCAGTCAACTTGGCCGGGAAAGCATGTGATCCAGGTGCACGGCGATGACAATCCGGCCGACTGGGCCTCGGCGTTCGGGTCGCCGGCCAACAATCAGGTCTCTATTGTCGACAACACCATCCATGGGTGCTCAGAGAGTTGCATCAGCAGCTACGCCGACCCATCGGCCATTGCTCCAGAAGTGAATGTGGAAGGCAACGTCGTCACAGCGGCATCGGCCGGATTGTTGAGAGTGACAGCTGAGGCGGTTGTAGGGGAGAGCGACTTCGTAGGACCCACGGTGGGGCCCGCCGACAGCGGCTCCGGTCCCGGCTCAGGCTTAGCCCTTAGAACCTCGGTCGAAACGACCACGTCCACCAGCACAACAACGACAACGATCCAACCTGTCGCCGCAGACACGTCCACCTCGTTGACTACGACCTCTCCGCCGACAACAACGACGACGACATCGACCAGGCCTAGCGGCGATGAACAGACCGAGACGACCAACGTTGCCGGGTCCTCCGATGAACCCGATGCAGACGGTGGAGCGGGCGACGGACCACCCATCAGCACGGAGCGTGATCGGACAACGACCGTCATGAACCCAGCCCAGCCGCTGGGCTCCAGCGACGACACCTCGGCGAGACCGACAACCTCTGTGGTTAGGAGCACCGACGGACCATCGACCACGGTTCCCGGATCTCCTGTCGACAGCGACGAAACCGATACCTCAACTACAGCCGATGCCGGATCGGACAGCCAACGACCGCCGACGACGTCACTTTCGGGAGACAGCGTCGGCCCGATTCCGGCGACTGACGACCTTGATTCCGAAAGCCAGAGCACATCGAGCCCAGAGGATGTCACCATAGACGATTCGCGCGATCGCAACGGGGACAAACCTGGCCGACGGCGAGGACAGAACCGATCAATTGAACGCAGACGAGGTACACCCCCTAGGACCACTACAACACAGCCAGGTCGAAACTACAGATTCAGCCACGATGGGTGGCACGCGGCAGCGTCTACTCGAAGCACCTAGCACTATCATTGTGGTATGGCCACTGACGCACTAATGGGTGAGCAGGTTCCGGTTCGCATCGCCCCGTCCATCCTGTCAGCCGACTTCGCTTCTCTTGGAGACGAGGTTCGGGCGATGGAGCACGCAGGGGCAGATTGGATACATCTCGACGTCATGGACGGCCACTTCGTGCCCAACATGACCTTTGGCCCGCCAGTGATCGAGTCGATTCGCAAGGTCACCGATCTCTACTTCGACGCCCACTTGATGATCGCCCCGGTCGATCCCTACCTGGAAACCTTTGCCGCCGCCGGATGCGACGGCATCACTATCCACGCCGAAGCGGGAGCCCATTTGGACCGTTCCCTACAACGGATCCGTGACCTTGGGAAGCGTGCTGGTGTCTCACTCAATCCGGCGACGCCGCCGGAAGCCGTTAAGTGGGTTCTCGACCGGGTCGACTTGATCCTTGTGATGTCGGTCAATCCCGGCTTCGGCGGCCAGACGTTCATTCCGTCAACGCTTGAGAAGATTCACAGGCTCGCACAAATGATCGAGGATCGGCCGATCGACATCGAAGTCGACGGGGGAGTGAACTCGGAAAACTCACCTGCACTGGTTGCGGCGGGCGCCACCGTACTTGTCGCCGGCTCGGCCGCCTTCCAAAATGGCCCGGCCGCCTATCGGAGTAACGTTACCGCCCTCCGTTCGGTCGACTAGCTTCAAAAAATTGACGGACGCAACGTCGGCAGCGGAGAGGTCGGGCGTCTGGCCCGGTGGGCCGATCGGACGCCTGTATGGCGACGCTCGAAAGCGGGCTGCTCGGTTCAAGTTGGAAGGGGCGGAGGTCGAGCAGCGATCTGACCTGGCCTCGGTAAGTCCAGAGGTCGAGGGCTTCGCTGTCCTCGTCGTTGCCGCTATCAGCCTTACGCTGTTGAGCTTTGGGGCGACGACCCAGCCCCACTGGTTCGTCTCTGTGGTCGAAGCCGTGGGCCTCGACGGACTCTCGACCCGGCTTGATGGTGCCTTCTTCGAGTCGGACAACCGGAAGTTCAACGGCTTGGCTTTCTGGGCTGTGATCCAGATTGGGAGCTACGTGGTGGCGCCGGCGCTGCTGATCCGCATCTTGTTGCGGCGATCGTTGGCCGACTACGGATTAGGGCTGCGACCATCGCTCCCGGATGCGGCCCCCTACCTGTTGCTCCTAGCCGTCGCAGCGCCATTTGTGGCTGTTGCCTCGACCACTAACGTTTTCCAAGACAAGTACCCGTTCCTTGATCTTGCCGTCGGGCAATCCCTGTGGCCATACATGTACTTATGGTGGCTGCTCTACGCTGTCCAATTCGCAGCGCTGGAGTTCTTCTTTCGTGGCTTTCTTATCCACGGCCTGGTTAGATCAACCGGGATGTTGGCCGTACCGATCATGGTGGTGCCCTACACGATGCTCCACTTCGACAAACCGCTGGTGGAGGCGGTGGCAGCCATTGTCGGAGGCTTGGTTCTCGGAACCCTGGCGCTGAAGACGAAGACCGTCTGGTGGGGAGCGCTGCTGCACACCTCGGTAGCACTGATCATGGATGCGCTGGCCATCGGATGGTCTCAGTGACGGGCTTAGCAGTGGCTGAACTACCCGACAGACGGACCACGCCGCTGAGGTTGGCTGAGGCTGCTTTGGCATCCGGGCTAGGAGGCCTGAGCGGTTGGCTGATTGGACTCGTCTTCGGCTTCGAAATGTGGTCGGCCTCGATCGCCGGAGTGAACGGCCTGTTGTCGGGCTTGTTCGGGATCTACGAGTGGCGAACGCGGCGCGGGTGGTTGGCAATACTGCTCGACTCCACATGGGGTCTTGTGGGAACAACCCAGGCTCTGGCGCTCCACGTAGCCAATGTCTTCGTTCCTCGGTCGGACTATCTGGAGGCGCAGAGCTATCGCAGGAATAGGCACGTCTATGACCGAGGTGTCCGGCTGAGGGGAGCGTTTGCTCTGGCCGGTGGGAACGTAATCAGCAACGGTGGCGGTCATGTCGGCTTGGTAGGCCATTCACCGGCTTCTGATCGCCGACGAAGGTTTGTCACCGCTCACGAAGAGTTGCACATTTGGCAGAGTCGAATCTTTGGGCCCCTGTTCCAGGCCACCTACCTGATTTGGATGGTGGCCGGCGCCGTCGCTGGCATCATCATTTCTCCCTTTGCCAAAGGATCGATACTTTCGGTGGTGGAAACCGTGGCCTACTACAACAATCCCTTCGAGTACTGGGCATACCGCAGGGACGAGCACTGGCCACCCAATGGAGCCGACGACCAAATCGCTTGGGGAGCCAGGCGCCGAAGTTCGACCCAAAACCACCGACCCCACTAGCTCTAGGGTTAGAGCTCGTCGACAGTCTTCACGTTGTCGGACGGCAGAGCGACGTTGGTCATGTTGAGATGTAGAGGGCGGTCGGCGCGGTAGGGGTTGGCGGCGATGGTGGCGTGATTCAAATCGACTCCAATACCCGGGCGGCTTGTCGAGGGTGTGTAGCCGTCTTCCCACGGCAACGGGTCAACGACGAGATCACGATGAAACGGCGTCTGGATTGTTTCGAGAATAAGAAAGTTTGGGCAGGTGAAGGCCACCTGAGCCGCGGCGGCGTGGGCCACAGGGCCACAGTAGATGTGTGGAGCCACTAGGGCGTTGTAGAGTTCGGCCAGGGCCGCCACCTTGCGCATTTCCCAGATACCGCCGACCCGACCGACATCGGGTTGGACAATGGCAGCGCCGGCTTCCAAGGCGGCTCGAAACTCAACCCGAGTGGCTAGCCTCTCCCCGGTCGCCACAGGAATAGTCGTTGATCCGGCGATGCGCGCTAGCGACGAAAGCTGATCAGGCGGGCAAGGCTCCTCAAACCACAGAGGATCGTAGGCCTCAAGTCGTCGGGCGAGCCGGACGGCGGAACCGGTACTCATCTGGCCATGGGTACCAAACAGTAGGTCGGCCCGGTCGCCGACTGCCTCGCGGATTGCAGCCGCGTTGGCCACCGATCGATTCAGTTCCGGCAGTGAGAGCTCTCGCCCTCCTTGAAAGCTGTACGGACCGGTCGGGTCCTGCTTCACGGCGGTGAAGCCCTGATCAACGTAGTAAAGCGCCTGTGCAGCTGCGGCGTCTGGGTCGTGATACACGTCGCGATCGTCGGACGGGCTCAACGACTTGTCATGAACGCTTGGCGGATAAAGGTAGGTATAGGTTCTGAGCCTCGGGTGGAACGCCCCGCCCAACAGGCCCCAAACCGGCTGCCCCAAGGCCTTGCCCAAAATGTCCCAGCACGCTATCTCGATGCCGCTGAAGACACCCATGAGGCTCACGTCGGGTCGTTGAGTGAATCCGGCGGAGTACACCCGCCGGAACATCGCCTCGATATTTCGAGGATCCTCTCCGGCAATGAACCGATCGAATACGTCCTCAGTCATTCGGGCGGCCACATCACCACCGAACGGGATGCCATAGCACTCACCGACGCCCACGATACCGCTATCGGTTTCGACCTCGAGGAGTAGCAAATAGCCGCCTCCAATCCCGTCAGGCGGCGACGTTACGTGGCAGGTCAAGGATTCAAGTTTCATCAGCACGCACTTTAGGCTGTTCGGGAACCACTTTGGGGCCCGGCGGTTACTGGGCCAAGAGGCCACTGGCCAGGCTCACTCCTTGATGTCGATTGTTGTCGTCAGAAGTTCGAAGCGATCCGCCAGTCGGCTCCGTCCAGCGCCTACTCTCGGCGTGAGTGACCACGTACTACGTCGAGGAGTTCAGCGCTGAGGAGCAGGATGTTCTTCGGCGATACTTCACCAACCTGGATCGCCCGGTTTTTTGCCTGGTCAATCTGCCGGAGGTTGTGAAGGGGGCACTCTTTGCCCGCTACTCGCGTTCACCAAAATCTCTACGCCGCTTGTTCCTCGACGAGTTTGTCGGTGACCTCGACATCAACGGCGACGAGTCGGTTGACGCCACCGTTGGCCTGGCCAAGGCTGAGCAGCTGTACGACAGGGTCTTCCTTGAGTACGGTGACGACTCGGTAGCTCAGCTAGGTGGTGTGCATCTTGCCTGTGAGCAGGCGTCTAATCTGCTTACCAAGATCCTGGAGTGGGGCCGACTAGCGGCCTACCTGGAGCAGTCGACTCGCTACATCGCATACGATCTGCGGCGAAATGGTCGCTACCTCTACTACCGCGACCCGAGCGTCCTGTCATCAGCGCTCGGTGCGCGATTTATCGGCGAGATGGACCGGCAGTTCGACACCTATTCCGAACTGTTCCCAGTAGCACTGGATTTCGTCCGCAATGCCAATCCGAAGCACCCTTCGGACAGCGACTTCGTATACCGCTCGGCGACCAAGGCAAAGGCGCTGGACGCCGTGCGTGGGATCCTGCCGGCGGCCGCCCAATCCAATGTCGGCATCTACGGCACCGGCCAGAGCTACGAGCAAATGCTGCTTCGGATGCGGGCTGATCCGTTGCCAGAGGCCCGGACTTACGCCGACATGATGCTCGAAGAACTCAGGAAGGTAATTCCATCGTTCGTGAGGAGGGTTGACCTCCCAGACAGGGGCGTGGCCGCCACCGCGTACCTGGAGAGAAACCGAGAAGCGATGGAAACAGCGGCAGACGAGCTGCTCGACGTTCCTGACGTGCTCGACGACGAAGCGCGTGTCGAGCTGATCGACTTTGATCCTGACGCAGAGATCAAGCTTGTAGCCGCCATGCTCTACCCGCACACCAATCTCTCCGAATCCGAGTTGCTTCGTCAGGTTGAGACCATGTCGGTCGAAGATCGACTTCGGATCATGAAGGCCTACGTGGGGGAGCGGGACAATCGACGTCATCGCCCGGGTCGGGCGCTGGAAAGACCGTTCTATCGGTTCGACGTGCTGGCCGACTACGGCGCCTTCAGGGACCTCCAACGGCACCGAATGTTGACGGTTGAATGGCAGCCACTCAATCCGTGGCACGGCTACACGCGACCCGAACTAGTCGATGAAGCCGGGATGACCGGTGCCTTCGATGAGGCAATGGACCGCTCGGCCGATCTGTATGACACCTTGCATGAAGAGGGCTTCGTCAACCAAGCCCCGTATGCCGTTTCGTTGGCCTATCGCGTTCGGTTCTCGATGACGATGAATGCACGCTCGGCCATGCACACCTTGGAGCTGAGAACGACCCCACAGGGGCACCCCGCATATCGAGTTGTGGCACAGCGGATGCACGAACTTATCGCCAAGAATGCAGGTCATCGAGCGATTGCAGCTATGATGTCGTTCGTCAACCACTCAACAGAGGCGGATCTGGAGCGGTTGGAAGCTGAAAGACGGGCAGAAGCAAAGCGGACAGGTAGCGCTGTTCAAAGGTAGGGAACCTGGGTTCTTTGGACCCACCGTCTTTGCAGGAGGCCGAAATGGCCAAAACGTCCATTGCCGATCCGTCATACGCGGAATCAGACATTCGCAAACAATCGAGGAACTTGCGCTCTGCTCAACGGAGCTCTCGTGCCGATTCACGTCTTCGCGCCGGCCCCGCAGTCGTGTTGGCCATGGTTGCCCTGGTATCTCTGGTTGCGGCGACGCCGGCTTCGGCCCACGCAGGGACTGCGGCCCACTCGTCATATGAGGTCCGGCCCGGTGACTCACTGTCGATCATCGCCCGCGACCACGGAGTCGCACTGCCGGAACTGGCCGCGGCCAACGGTATTTCGGATGTGCACCTCATCCGGATCGGCCAGGTTATTCAGATTCCCAAGTCGCAGCCTGTGTCTCACACAGTCTCGCCCGGGGAGAGCTTGAGTCTCATCGCCAAGTCGATCGGGGTCAGTACAGCCGAGCTGGTGGAGATGAACGGCTTGGAGAATGCCGACGTAATCAAGGTCGGCCAGACCCTTCAGTTGCCAGCAGGATCGTCAGTTTCAGCCCTGGCACCCACAGCGTCCTACCCTGGGTTGCCATCCAAGTTGACCTCGGCCCCTGAGCGGTTGCTTCTTCTACCGTCCTTCGAGCGCTGGGCTGCCCACTACGGGGTGGATCCGGCGCTACTGATGGCTGTGGCTTACAGAGAGTCCGGGTGGCAGACCGATGTCGTCAGTTCATCAGGGGCGGTCGGTGTGGGCCAGATCATGCCGAAGACCGGTGAATGGATAGCCACCGATCTGATCGGTGAGCCCGGCCTCGATCGTTGGAATCCAGACGACAACATTCGGATGTCCGCCAAGTACCTAAGCTGGCTCTCGGGGTATATGGGCGATATGGATCTGGCGTTGGCCGCGTACTACCAGGGACCCGGAGCGGTCAGGGCTGTAGGTCTCTATGACGACACGGTTGAGTACGTCACCAATGTCAATGCGCTGAGGCCGTACTTCCAGCGCGCCTAGGCACTGTCGAAGGTATTGGGAGTCCGAGACGGCTAGACGAACAAAAAATTCCAGCTAAGCAACGGATTTGGGCTACCAGAGGCTAGAGTCCGGCCGTTGGTCGCTACATTGTTGTCGACCGCTCCGCTTCGCAAGCCAAGCCGCCGCAGGCGGCTGGTGTACACCCAAAATTTTTGAGCCAAGGCCCAGTCAATGATCGATGAAAACGAAGATGAAGAATTCACTGAGGATCAGGACCCCGATGAAGAGGTCGATCTTGAGGACATCGATGAAGAGGATGTAGACGAGGAGACTCTCGACATCGAGGAAGACGCTGATCTGGATCTCGAAGAAGAGATCGAAGATGAGGAAGACGAGGACGACGGCTCTAGCCAGCCCAAGGCCCGCAAGGTCGCCGATAGCGACGATGACGACGACGAAGATGTCGACCCCGATGATGTTGAGGCAGATCTTGACGCCATCTTGCGGGATCGCCTTGCCACCTCAGACGATGACGATGACGACGACGAAGAGGGCGACAGTCCGAAAGAGGAGTCGGCAGCACGTCGGGGTGAGGAGTTTCCTTGCGAAAACTGCTTCCTGCTGGTCAATCGAACGCAAATAGCCAGCCAGGCGGAGCCACTCTGCCCCCACTGTGGCGAGTACATTGATCTAAGTCGGTAGCGGCGCCATCCTGTCGCTCTCCATAGTGGCCCATGCCACACACGTACTGCGGCCGTTCAGCCGATAGAGATGGAACTGCCCGGGCGAACTGGTCGGAACAGGAAGGCAGATGCAGTGGATGAGCAGGCGAACGAAAACGAACTCCCGGACCTTGAGCAGTTGGCTGATCTGCTTGTCTATGCGCCCATAGGTCTTCTGTATGAGTACCAGAATGTTCTACCGCAGCTGATCAAGCGTGGTAAGTCCCAGGTCAAGCTGGCTCGAATCGTAGGCCAGTTCGCAGTCAAACAGGGCTCCAAGCAGGTCAATCGCCAGTCAACGCAGGTAGCAGAGTCCGCATTGGGGCTATTGGCCAATGCGCTGACCGAATTGGGATCTACGGTTGGTTTGGCGCCGCCAGCTACGGCAACCGAAGACGACTCCACCAGCGAAACCGACTCTGCAGCTGAGACAACACCCGAGGTTCGTAGATCACCGCCCGAAAGCGCATCAACCGAAAGCGGCCAAACCACAAGGGAGCCGGTCCCACTCCCGATCGCAGGTTACGACGACCTCACAGCACGGTCGATCGTCGGTCTACTCGATGATTTGACCGATGCACAGCTTGGGCGGGTCCGCTCCTACGAGGCAGCGAACCGCAACAGGAAGACCGTGTTGTCCAAGATCGAACGCCTGACGGCATGATTGAGGATCTTGAGGTGCTGGCCCGCGCCGCGACACCACCTGATGTGGCCGTTCTGGCCGGAATTCGACAAGGGCAGCTTTTGGCTATTGCCGAAAGTCGGGGAGGCGGCCTGCTGGGTGAGCAGGACCAATCGGACAACGGAGCGGATCACCTCGACTACCTTCAACAGCTACTGGCCAGTGCTGAACATGAGCTGGTGGTCGGCACGCTTGACGGCTATCCATTCGGGTACGGCCTTATGTCGATTTCGCACCTGGACGCCGATCGCATTTTGGCGGTTGTCGAGGACCTTGTCGTAGAAGCCGATGCCCGCCACGTTGGGCTCGGCGAGACCATCATGAACCAGTTGGTTGAGCTTGCCCGAGCGCGCGGCTGCTTCGGTATTGATAGCCGGGCTCTCCCCGGGGACCGGGAAACCAAGAACTTTTTCGAGTCTTTCGGCTTGAAGGCCCGCCTTCTGGTGGTTCATCGAGTCCTTGACTGATCCCGCCGCTGGTGTCAGCGTCGAGGTTGCTGTAGGTGCCATCGTCGAGAGTAATGGTCATTTGCTCTTGATCGTCCGGGGCCGAGCCCCTGGGCAAGGGCAATGGTCTCTGCCCGGCGGGCGGCTTCAACCAGGCGAATCAATGGCCTCGGCCGTCGAGCGCGAGGTTATGGAGGAAACCGGCGTGGCGGTCACCTGTGGCGCCTTTGTTGGTTGGGTCGAGCGCATTTCGGACGCCTACCACTTTGTAATCATGGACTTTTGGGCATCGGTAGAGCCCTCAACGGCGAAGCCGAAGCCCACGGCCGCTGATGACGCCGATGAGGCGCGTTGGATCGACAAAAGGGACGTCTTGGACCTAGATCTTGTCGATGGTCTCGGAAGCTTCCTAGTGGGTCACGGCGTACTCTGAGACATCGCCACTTGGCCGTCAGCGCCTGCCAAATTGTGGAAGCGCTATTCGGCTTCGTCCGACGACGCAGCAGGCTCTGATGACCAACCGGACTCATCGCCATCTTCCGCCGGGGCCGGCTTGTCGGTTGTTGCGGAGGCAGGCGCATCGTGTGACTCAGAGGCGGGCTCTGTCTGCTCTTCGATAGCTGGTGCCTGCGCCGTTGCCGTGGACTCCTCAACAACTGTTGGCTCTTCAACCGGAGCGGACTCTTCGACAACCGTTGGCTCTTCAGCCGGAGCCGACTCTTCGACAACCGTAGGCTCTTCCGTGGTTATAGAAGCGTCGACAGCTGTCTCCTGCTCCGCTGGTAGGGATTCAACACCGGATGCTTGAGATGGGGCCGGGTCGGCTGTACCAGCGGGCTTTGGATCAGCTGCGGCTGATGTGTCTTTGCCCTTCTCGCCCTTCTCAGAACGAGGCTTCGACTTTGATTCTGAACGTGACTTGTCCGATTGAGGACGAGAATCACCTCGTGGCGACTTCGGCTTATCTTTGCCGTCTCGTCGCCTTCGCCCACGTCGCTCGGACTTAGGTACCGAAGCCGGATCAACTCCGAAGGATTCGGCAATGGCCGGAATGCGATCTGACAGTCGCCGAACCTCGGCGATCAACTCTTCGCCTGGGCTCTCAGGGAGACCGGCCGGGGTTACGGCACCTCGAACCGGTGAGTAAGCAACCGCGTCCAGGACTGTTGCCCACCGTCGCTGTTCAGTTTCGGGAGTGAGTGAATCAGACGTCTGTTGCGCCAGTTCGTTCGCGAGCTCCACCGGAAGGGGCGCTCCGGCCTTGACTGGGCGAGAGCTCAGCCTCAAAGCTCTGACCACTCGCCGATCTTGAATGGCGCTCCGGAGGTCAGAGAGCCACTTGGCGTGATCTGATTCCATCCGAGAGTCCAGCAGAGTTTTCAGCTGTTCGGCCAGTGCTTTGCTCTCATCGTCGCGAGCGACGTCCGCTCCGGCGACCACTACCGATCGAAGGTCTCGAAGATCGAGTTCGTCGCCAATGGCCAATGCTGCATCAGCCCTGTCACGCCATTCGGCCAAGCGTGCGGCTGAGAGGTTCTTCTCAGCTATGTCGAGTAGGGGAGTCGCCTCAATTTCCGGTCGTCCGGCGGCCACGTTGTCTTCGTTCTGCTTCTTGATCGCTGCCCTGACTCCGGGCATACCATCACGAAGCAGTTGTTCTACGATTGGTTTATGTTCCTCCGTCGTGGCTGCTAGCAACGCTGTGCGATGCTCTCGCCTAGGCTTCAACCGCTTGGCTTTGGGTCGGTCCGGCTCGGAACGTCGCTGACCACGTGAGTCGTCGCGTCGGGGTCGGCGGTCGCCGCCGTCTCGACGGGTGCCACGCTGGCCTCGATCTCCTCGTTCACCTCGGCGTCCGCGACCAGATCGCGGTGCCCGCTGTTCGGTGACCAGCTCATCGTCTCGGAACGGCCGAGACTTCAGCTCGAGGAGGTTGGACCGCTCCTTCTTCGACGCGGGAGGGAATACTTCGACCACCTCGATGCCGTCGAGGTGGAAGTCAGCGTCCACACGAACAACATCACCAACTTTGGCGCCTTCGTAAAGCAATGAGGCCGCCATATCGCCCTTGGGCTGTTTGGCACCGGCGGCACGCCATGTCCACGTGCCGTCCTCTTTGCTACTGGTCAGCTCAACATCAATCCTGCGGCCCATTTAGTCGACGCACCTCTGCGCTAGTAACGGGCGAACGGCAGCCCTAGCCGACGCCAACAATCGAACCTCAAAATCCTATTGGTAGCTGGACGCAGATGGCGTCTTCACAAGTACTGAAATACAGGTGACACAGTCCAACGTTTGGTGGGGACTGGTTTTGCGAGCGTGGCTGGCCCAAAGCAAGCGATCTTCGTCGGCGTCGGGTCACCGATCCTGATCCATAGTGTTCAGGATCTGATAGGCCTCGTTGCTCCGCGCCGCAGCCCTCACCTCTCGCGCCGTGGCGTCCACATAGCGTTGCGTCGTGGCCAGAGACTCGTGTCCGAGTAGCCGTTGCAGCTCGGTTCCGGATGCTCCGTTCCTAGCCAAGCTGGTGGCGAACGTATGCCGCAGAGCATGCACGAGTGCGCCGGCCGGAACCTTCGAACGAATCCCGGCTTGCCGGTAGAGCTGCTCGACCATGTACTGGAGGCCGCCTCGTTTCATCGCCTCACCGCTGTTGGCCACGAACAATGCATCTCCGGCCTTAATCCGTCCGGGGAACCGTCGCAGCCGGCTCTCCATATAGGTAGTGATGATCTGTTCGACCTCAGGTTCGAGGGGCACTGTTCGTTCTTTGTTCCCCTTGCCGCGGACGCCGATGACTCGGTCGCCTTTGACCCCGTCGATGGATTGGATCTTCAGATCGAGTAGCTCCGACAGTCGCAGCCCACAGGTCACCAGCGTGACGATGACGGCGAAGTCGCGCTCTGGCCAAGGATCTCGGGCCCCCTGCCGACCCTGGGATGCCGCTTCCAGCAGACGTTGAACGGAATCATCGCCTGTGATGGCTTTGGGTCTGCTCTTAGGAACCCGGGGCTTGTCGATTGCTGCCATCGGGTTGCCTGAGACCACCTGCTCTGCCACGAGGAAGGTGAAGAACTGATTCCACGTCGACCAGGTACGCGAGACCGTTGAGGCTGAAAGACCTGAGACGGCGGCAAATGCTCTGCGTAGCGTAGGAATGTCAAGGCAGGAGATTCTGAGCTCGGGTTCGGCGGCACCCACGAGCTGCTGCAGCTCGACGATAATCGAACTGAAGTCCCGTCGATAGGCGCTCAACGTGTGCTGGGAATGCTTCCGAGGCATGCGGGCTAAGAAGAACTCTTCGATGGCCGCTACGAGGAGCGGATCGCCTGACGTGGCCTCAAGGTGTGCTTCGTGGACGTTGGACGGTTGTTCGGAAGACATCTACGGTCGCTCCTCGGGACACCGAGTACACTAAGGCTAGTACTTGAACAATGTGCATCGGTGGCTATCGGGTTACCCTGAGGCGTGTCGCTTGAGCAGCGCGACCGTAGTGAGAGAGAGCACAGAACGGGGTTTGAGGCTGGGTAGCCTTCTCACCTGTTTGGGTTCCCGGCCAGGTGGCGGGCTCGGCAACACAGCGGCGGTCACGCGTGTAGGAGAGCATGGACGACACGGAGACAGCAACAGTACGATTGCCCTTGGCCGTAGTCGGCGCTTTCGGTGTGGCCACGGCCGCCGCTATTGCGGCCGCTCCCGCACTGGGCGGCATCCTGGCTGCGGTTCACCTCGTTGGATTGGTGGGCTGGCCTCTGAGCGCCTCATTCGGTGCTGTCGTTCGCTCCCGGCTGAACAGAGCAGCTCTGTCGGTGGTCTTCTCCTTGGCTGTTAGCGCACTCTCGTTTCAGTCGCTTTACTGGTTCGGCTTTGCCGCACCTGTCGCCGTAGTGGCCTTAGCGACCATCTACGGTCTAGCCCTTGGCTGGTTGGTGCCCTCCGGCAACCGAACCTATGGCTGGCGGGCTGGAGGGGCCATATGACCGACGTGGTTGACGGCTACGACTTAGGCCGTACAGGGCCAGCTCGTGCTATGGAGGCCGAGCCAGTCCGAGAGTCCCGTGGTCTTCGACTGATCGTGACGTTTCTCCTAGCCGGAGTCTCCGCGATAACAGCCACGGTGGCAGCGCTGTCGTCCGACCGATCCATTGAGGACGAACGACTCGGGATCTTGGCCTCGTTGCCAACCGTTTACTGGATTGCGGTCGGCTTGGCCATCGTGGTCACGGCGTCGGTTCTATGGACTCGATCTAGTGGTGGCCGCTACATCCTTCTTGTGCTCGTACCACTCTGGATCGTGGTGTTGCATCTAGCACCGGCCTTTGCCGCCAGCGGGCTTTTGCCCGCCGGTTCCGTGGCCAGCCTGGATCGAACTACGGCGATGACCGACGACGGTTTGATAGCCGAGCAGATCGCCGACCCTTCGGGGTTCCACGGCATGCTCTCAACCATCACCAGCGGTCTCCCGCTTAGTGTGTTGGAGTGGGGCAGCCGGTTGTGGCCTGCGGTGATTGCCGGAGTTTCAGCTCTGCTCGTGTCTGCGTTGGCCAGCCGTTCCTACCCAAGAGCAGGAGCGGTTGGACCGCTGGCGGCACTGGTGTATGTCCTAATCGCCTGGTTCGAGGTCGGGTATCTTGGATCAAGTGCAGTCGGCCTGGTCATGGTGCTCGGTGTGCTCGTATTGATGGAGAGCGGACCACTTCAGAGCGATCAGGGCTCTGCATCGACTATTGCGGCGCTGTCGAGACAGGCCGAGTCTCCGGGAGATCGGCCCGAGTCGTACTCGGTTCCGGTCTTCGTCGCTGTCTTGCTCGTCGGGTTCGGCACCGTTGTGAACGATCCGGTTTTGCCTGCAGCCCTCTGCGGCGTCTTCTTGGTCTTGAGTCTCTACGGGCGGACGGTAGCTCTGCGACTGTGGGTCGTCTTGACAGCGGTCTATACGGTTTGGTCACTGCTAGCTGAACAGCCGTGGTGGAGTCGGGGTCTAAGTGAGATCACTGGTCATCCAGGTCGCCTCAACGACGCATTGCTGGCTAACTCCTCCGGCGCGTTGCTCGGTCAGCGGGTTGCGGGGTGGAGCAGCCTGTTCGTGCTTCTGTTCGTGGCCTTGGCCGGGTTCTTGATGACCCGGAGTCGATTCTCCGCCCTGAGACCGACCGTGCCGCTGGTTCCATTGGCCGTTGTGTCCTCGCTTGCAGTTGTGGTCACCTCACCGGCTGACGAAGCGGCGGCACACGTAGTAGCCGTTACTGCGGTATTTGCTTCGATCTTGGGCGGCCGATTGCTTGCAGCAGCCAGGCGGGAAGCAGCCACCTTGCTTATCCCCGTCCTCATCGCTATTTCGCTTCCTATCTTTTTGTTGATCCGGTTCGGACAGATGCCTGAGAGCTCCGATCTGACGCCGACCGCGGTCGGCGGAGAGCTAGCAATCTTGATGTCCGAGACTGGGAGTGGGGGATAGCAATGCGAGGTGTCCTACTTCAAATTGTCGGGGTCGCCCTGATGCTGCTGCCCCTGGCCGCCATCCAGTGGAACTTGACGGGAGACCGAGCAACGCGACGCTCATCTGGGGCCGAGCAGTCCGGCCAACGTTGGCGCCTCGAGCTGTACTCCAACCATGCTGACATTGAGCAGGCGATGAACGGCGTCGCTGACATCCCGTTTGCATTCAAACGAGTTCGTTCAGCTCGCGGAGAGCTGGCGAGCCAGCATCCCGAGCGGGCTTGGTCGCTTCCTCGAATCGAGCTGGAAGTCGATGTCGAAGATCCGTTCTCAGCCGAAGCGTTGGTCGGGCTGTTCGGCCCGGAACACTCCGTCAGGTTCGTTTCCGGCAATGAGGCCGTGGTCGATCCGCGGCACGCTGGCAGGATTCGCATCAAGGCAATACAACATCGATCAGGGCGCTAGTTCAACGGCCATTGCCTGGCTGAGACTAGCGACGAGACGGTCGTCACCCCTAACAGCAGCCATGATCTGACTCGACCAGCTTGACCACCGATACTCTTGACTTGGTGACGAATATCTCGACATCGCCGGTAGCGGCGACGCCCGGATTGGCCGCCGTTCAGCCCATGGTCGGCATCGATATTGATCTTGCTGTCTTCGCTACTGAGGGTTGCATTCAGGCTGCTGAACGCTTCGATGACTGCGGCTACCTCCCACTTCCGGGTCTGCTGACTACTTCAGGACTGCAGCGTCTTCGAGCTGATGTGGCGGGGCTGGCTCCGCTGACGCAGCGGCGCGACTTCGTCATGGAATGCATGGGGGGCACGCCCCGCAACATGACAACGCTCGGTGGTGAAGTGATCACCCAACGGGCTCCCGGAGTCTCCAATCTGTACCAGAGTACGGAGTTGATGGGTGCACTGGGAACCTTGTTGGGCAAGCAGATTGTGGTGGCGGACGATCCTGTTGAACGTCACGTTCTGAACATTCTCCACAAGGCAGGGGACACTCATGGCTACCACGTCGATGACTACCCGATTGCGCTAGTAATGTTCATCGATAGCCCGACATGCCCCGAAGGCTGTGGCCGGCTGGAATTCTGCCCTGCGACCGACGACGGTAGAGGCCCCGAGGGGCACCCTCCGTACACGCGATCTCACGAGGCTGGAGACGCTTACGTTCTGCGGTCTGACCGCCTGAATCACCGAGTTCAACCAATCCATGACGGGTGCCTGCGAACGGTTCTCAACTTCGCTTACGGCTTCGCTGGAGAAGAGATCGACCGGACACCGTCGGCCTCTATCTTGTACAGCTGACAGCTGCACGCAGCTGCTCGCGCTTTCTTGGATGAAGGCGAAGGTAGGCGTTTTACCTTGCTGACTGGCGCGCTCGTCCGATTGGCAATATTGTGCCACGTATCAAGACAAGAACGACCTACGTACTCGACACTTCGGTGCTGCTAAGCGCCCCGGCTGCGCTTGACGCCTTCGGCAACAATGACGTTGTCCTACCGATCATCGTTCTGACGGAGTTGGAGGCTAAACGCCACCATCCGGAACTTGGTTGGGCGGCTCGGTCAGTCCTTCGCCGTCTCGAAAGAGTCCGGGAATCGAGCGAGGGCCTGCTGTCCGAGCCACAGCCGCTCAACGACTCCGGCGGCACCGTTCGAGTCGAACTAAATCATCGTTCGACCGACCTGGTGCCGGAGTCGATGCGTGATACTTCAGGCAACGACCACCGTATTCTGTTGGTGGCCCTCAACCTCCAAGCGGAAGGCCAAGCGGTCGTTCTCGTATCCCAGGATTTACCGCTTCGCCTTCGAGCTGCCGTCGTAGGTGTCGAGAGCGTCGAGTATCGCCATCAGAGCTCTGCTGATCTCGAGTGGCGCGGCATGGTGACATTGAACGTGCCCGGGCAGGAAATCGACCTGCTGTACGAGACCGGAGTGCTCGATAGCGAACAGGTCGCTGACCTGCCCGTGAATACAACCTTGATTCTTGAAAGCCAACAGCAATCGGCGTTGGCCATCGTCGGCCCCGGCCACAAGATCGGACTGGTCGGCGACCGTCCTATGTTCGGCGTTCGGGGCAGAAACGCCGAGCAACGGCTTGCCTTGGGCTTGCTGAGCGATGAGAGCATTGGAATCATCAGCATCGGGGGCCCAGCCGGTACCGGAAAGTCGGTTCTAGCCCTGGCCGCCGGGCTCGAGTCCGTTCTGGAGCGCCGGACGCACCGTAAGATCATGATTTTCCGACCGCTCTACGCAGTCGGAGGCCAGGATCTTGGTTTTCTTCCCGGCACCGAGGACGAGAAAATGCGGCCGTGGACCGACGCCGTCGGCGACGCTCTCGAGGCGATCGCCAATCGTGAGGCCATCGAGGAGATCGAACGTCAGGAACTGATCGAGGTTCTCCCGCTCACCTACATCCGTGGGCGTACGCTGACCGACGTATTCGTGATTATCGATGAGGCTCAGAACCTCGAACGCAGTGTCCTGCTGACAGCCCTAAGTCGGCTCGGGCCGGGCAGCCGAGTGATCCTGACCCACGACGTCGCCCAGAGAGACAACCTCCGCGTTGGACGCCATGATGGGATCGCCTCAGTAGTTGCTTCGTTGCGTGGGCACGAACTCTTCGCCCACATCACCCTGACTCGCAGCGAGCGCAGTGCTATCGCGGCCCTGGTGAGCGATGCACTGGATGAGGAAACCTGAGCCCTGGCGGGTTCGATGGTTCAGCTTGGGCAGGATTACCTGATTGCGGTGCCAGGCTGAGTGGGCATCTCGGGTTGCGGATTAGCCGGCGCTGGGCTGTCGGAGTGGTCAGCGGCCGTGCCAACCCGGCGTCGGTCATCGGGGGCGGAACTCGATCGACTGACGGCATTGGCGGGCGGACCCTGCTCTGAGTTAACGAAACACAGAGCACCGACTCGGCGGATAAGTGGCCGATCAAGAACCCGGGGCAGGCCGTCATAGTCGCAGATGCTTCCGGCCAGCTCGCAGAAGTCTATGGCGACATAGGGCCGTAGCTCCCCAAGATTGTGCTTGGTCAACTCGCTTAGGAATGACGCGCTTTCGGCGTCAACCTGAAGGTCGTGCTCCTCGGCGGCCCGAACCAAGATCCAGTTGAATGCTGTCTCAGAACAGGGCCCGACAAACACCTTGTTTCGGAGACGGCGTAGAAACGCATCGTCCCCAAGTGACCTGGGTTCGAGGTTGGTGGAGACCACCAGCTTGAGCTCGAATGGTACTGTCACCTTGATACCGGACTTGGGGCGCAGGAAGTCGTAGCCACGAGAGAGCGGCAGGATCCACCGGTTGAGAATCTCGTCCGGCTTCGGCGCCTGGCGGCCGAAGTCGTCGATGACGAGAATGCCGTTGTTGGCGAGCATCTGAATCGGCGCCGAGCTTAGCCCTGAGTGCTCGTTGTATTGAAGGTCCATCATCGGCAGCGTCAGCTCACCGCCTACGACGACGAGGGGGCGCTCACAGACAACCCATCGTGGATCGATGCCGTGGTCGCCTTTGGCCTGAGTATGAACAGCAGGGTCGTAAACGGCGATGAGGTCACCGTCTACTGAGACGAATCGCGGAATGAGTACGTAGTCCTGGTGAAAGCGTCCCATCCGCTCGGCCAGGCTTGTCTTACCGGTTCCGGGTGGACCGTAGAAGAAAATTGGGCCGCCACTTACGAAGGCTGGCCCGATTTGATCGAGAACCGAGTCCTCGATGACGAGGTCGGAAAAGGCTTGCTTAACCATCGCCCTGTCAACGTCCAAGTCGGGTCGTTGCTCCTCAACGATTGTTCGGTAGACATCGAGTGGCACCGGCATCGCGGCAACGTGGCGTCCGACCTTCATGAGCTCGGATGTGACTGAGCGGCCTTGCTCGGTCAGCGTTATTCGGTAATCACGGCCGTCCATGCCTTGGAATTCGAGGAGAGCCTTCTCCCGAAGCGTGGTGGCGATCTGTTGCGAGACGTTCGGCGAGATGCACAGTGCTCGGGCCACCTCGGCAATCGTGCTCGAGCGGTCCGTCAGGACACGGCGGGCGTAGAGTTCCTCGGCCAAAACGACGGACACTCCCAATTGGGTGACGTCGGTGGGTGGACTGAGCTTGGCCAGAGTTTCGGGGCGTAGCGCCATGATCGTCCTATCGGCCGGTTCCAACCTTCGTTTGAACAGATAGGGACTCAGAGTGCTGGCAATTTTCGCCACAACCCGTCCTGGTCTGTTATGACAAGGCTTTCCACCGACCGAGGGTCGTGGCGGCTAGACCGTCGTTTCGCTCATCTTGGCTCGCGCTGCCCTGAGGCGATGCCGGAGAACTGCTTCCAGCACGGGGTCGATGGCATCTGCTCGTCGGTGCGACTCAGCCAGTTGGGCCAGCGAGGCGTGAATCGAGTCAAAGTCCTTGCGACGGTGACGGTTCAGATTCCGCCGCGTGGCCAGGACCCTAGGCCAGGTAGCGAAACTGCTGACCTCCTGGTCAGACATGCCGTAGCGCTGCGCCAGAACCGGAATCAGACGTACGAATGCGGACTCGTCTCGTCGTCTGAGTGCTACCACGGCCACCGCCGCGGCGACGAACAACCCGACGAACGCCAGCATTGCAACGGCCAGGACCGTGGTGCTGCCGCTGTCCTGCGTGTACGCCAGCGTGCTGTTCCATGCGGCATGAGAAGCTACGGCTAATCCGTACCCCCAGGCGGCATTGATAGCCAGAGGTTGTCCCTTCGAAGTAGCGAGGCCCAAGGCCAGTCCGATCCAGGCGGTGAACAGCGGATGGGCGAACGGGGTAAGAAGACCACGGACGACGAAGATCTCCAGCAGGAAACCGCCGTCGGCCGCCGATGAGAAGTACAAGACGTTCTCGGCAGCAGCGAATCCAACTGCGATCCACCCGGCGTACACGATTCCATCCATGACCCCGTCAAGCTCACGCCGCCTGATGGCCCAAAAAAGCCCAAGCCCCTTGAGCGCTTCTTCAACGATGGGAGCAGAAGCGATCGCCGCCCAGGCATCGCTCGTCAACAGCGCCACAACAGTATTAACCACGCCGGAGCCGAAGCCAGCGACCACAGCGCCCCATAGCAGTGCGTGAACTCGGGAGCGGATCGGTTCAGGTTCGACACGATCGAGCCAGGCCAAGACTGGCAAGACTATAGCCATGGGGACTATTCCAAGGAGCAGGCCGGATGCCGTAGCCACCGGCGACACAACCAGCAACGCCAGAATCGCCAGCGAGGTGGCGACCAAGCTGAGCGCTACCGGCCAACTGAACACGGCCGGTAGTCGTGGCGGTGCGTCCCCGGCCCGACCAATGTGGCTACTCCATGCGGTGCCGTCGAACCAGCGCCACTGGCCTGCCTGCCAGGGGTCGGCAAACCAGCCGCGCTCCTCCGGGAACGCCTCTTCCGGGTTCAGATCACCGACTGATTCAGGAGCCTGCACGTCGCAGGTCCGGAGGCGGCATCGGCGGGAGCGTACGGTTGTCGGGCTCAGGGTCCAGGCCAGCCGACGCAACCTCATCGTTGTGAGTGACAGCCGCCGCAACCGGGCTCAACTGGGTGTCAGGCGGCGGCATAGGCGGCACAGACGGGACCGACGCAGAGGCTGCTGCGGTTGTAGCAGCAGCTTTGGAATCTGACGTGGCCCACGAAGCCAGGGAATCGGCTCCTGGTTCCCGAAGATCGACGATTGCTTCTGTAGCCGCCTCGGGCCGTTCTGTATTCCTCAAAAGCGTGACTGTCGAGTCAGATGAAGCCGTTGACGCATAGTTGGCTTTCAAACGTCGCAGCGTTTCTTGTTGAAGCTCTGCTGTGCTCCCGGCCAAACCCGCAAGAATTCGACACTCGCTGATTAAACGGCCGGTGGCCTCGCTTTCCATCAGCCCGGCTCGGCCGAGATGGTTGAGGCACGTTGAGATGGAGCGCTCCGCGGCTCTGCACGAAAACTGCTTCGCCTGCAGCGCAAGAGAAGACGTCCGCTCACTGGCAGGATCAAGGCAGTAGTGATCTACGGCTGTCGCAGTTAGTGCCTCACAAGCCTCGAGCAGGGTCACGGCGTCGGCAAGAGCCGGGTCACCGTAGGCGTGCGTATCGTCAAACTCGTCGGCGACCGACGCAAGCGCTGATCTGACGGCCGTACAAGCCAATACGGCCACTTCGAGTCGTTGGCAGTTGATGTCCTCATCGGCCAACCGCCATCCGTCACCGGGCTCGACGAGCATGTCAGCGTCAAGGCACTGATAGTCCGCGACCTCAAAACCCGCCACGCCGACCGGAGCGCCAGCGACCAATCGGTAGGGTTGCGTCAGCTTGAATCCGACCTGGCCGGATCGCACGACGAAGCAGGCCAAATCCTCCTTGGCACCAGTAGTACCGGTGTCGGCGTAGCAAACGAAGACGTCGGATACCGCTGCGTTGACAATCCAGCTGCCTGATCCGTTGAGAATCCAGCCGCTGGGGTTTCTCGTAGCGGTTAGCGTTCGCTCGTTTGTGTCCGACGGACGTGGCGGAGGCGTCATTGCGCCAAAGCGAGTGCCGGCCAACAGCCCGGGCAGAAGATCGGTACGATGTCGGGCCGATCCACTGGTTGCCAACCGAACGGCCACATTCTGGCTGGCCAGAAGCCCAAGAGCGAAGCTCAGAGAAGAACGACCGAGAATCTCAGCCACCCTCAGCTTCTCCCGAGCCCCTAGTCCTAGGCCACCACGCTCGCGTTCGACTTCAATGCCGGTGAAGCCAAGCTTGGCCGCCTCCCGCATTGCTCCTTGATTACTCGCCCGATCATGCAGCTCCCACCGCGCCGCGTTGGCGTGAACGGTAGTGCTGTGAAACTTCTCAGCTCTCGAAAACAATGCTTTCGCTTCGGGTGAGAATCCGCCTCGGGTTCGGTCGTCTGAATCTGCCACCACATCCTCCTAGAACGCTAAAGTTTAGCGACATCAACGGGGCCACCGAAAGGTCAGACGGCGCTTTATCGTTATTCCGGTGGGTTTCCTGGGTGTCTTCCTCAATGTGTTGGGTCCAGTGGCCGTCGTCATCGCCGGGGGATACTTCTCAGGTCCACGGCTTGGGGTCGAGGCTCGACCGCTTTCCCGCCTGGCTTTCTGGATCCTGGGGCCCGCATTCATGTTCGACATCCTCTGGGACACTGATCTCTCGGGTGGCGTCGCCATTCGTCTGACAGCAGCGGGCCTGGCCGGCATGGCGGCTGCAGCTGTGGTGGGGGCCGTCGGGGTTCGGATGATCGGTGGCGACCGCAAAGACTTGTCGGCTGCTGCCATGACTGCGAGTTACGGAAACGTCGGCAATACCGGGTTGGCGATTTCAGCGTTCGCCTTGGGACCCGAGATCCTCCCCGCTGCCGGTGTCTTTATGTTGGCAATCAACGTGCCGGGGATGATGTTGGGGATTGGCCTCGCCCAGGCTGGCCGATCGTCCCTTTTTCAGGCTGCCCGGCTTGCGCTTTTGTCTCCCATGCCAGTTGCCAGCTTCGTCGCTTTCGCCGTCAACGTTTCCGGATCGGTTCCACCTCTAATCGCTACGAGATCTATCTCGCTTGTAGCGGGTGCGTTGATTCCGGTGATGTTGTACACCCTGGGTGTTCAGCTAGCAGAGACCCGGCAGGTGTCGTTGGCGGGTTCGGTGACGATTCCAGCTGCAGCCAAACTGATTGTGGCGCCGGCCGTAGCCGGTGTCGCAGCAGCCTTGATCGGCCTGGAGGACGACTTGCTGGCCGTAGCCGTCATCCAGTCCGCGATGCCTCCGGCCGTGTTTTGCATGGTGATAGCGCTCGAGCAGGACTTGGCACCCAAGACTGTTACCTCGACGGTCGTGTTGGCAACGCTTCTGGCCGCAGTTACCGTACCGGCGGTTGTCGCCGTCGTTTCGTAGTCAGCAACTCGATTGAATGTCACAACGACGCTGGGCGAGAGTTCCCAGGTGGCGGTGGGTAAAACGGTCCTATCGCTTCGGTGCAATTGCTTAGGGCCACCCGGTAATCCAATGGTGCGGCTGGACTATCATGACTAAAGCTTCAACACAGTTAGTGAAGGTGCGGGAACGTTGAGCGAAGCAGTGGATCGGGTTCCGACATGGGTCGGCAAAGTTGTGGATACGTCTGAATTGTCGACGTTGGACATAGCGGTCGACGGCGAGGCCGCACACGAACCGAAGCCTGATTCAGCCGGAGGCATTGTCCGGTCCGAGACTCCTAGAAGCGACGGACTTCGATCTGACAGCAAGTCCGTCCCCGAATCTGGCGCCTTGGCCCCCTACGAACCTAACCGAGGTGCTTCTGGACGCCGTGCCGCCGCACTATTTGGCGCAGGTGCGGTCGTTGTTCTCGCACTGGCTATAGTGGCCTTGAACAATCGACCTGACGATGCGTCGTCGACCTCCGAAGTCGATGCCGCCTTGGTCGGCTCTGATAGCGAGACCGAGACGTTGGGCGAAGGTGACTCGTTGGACGTCTCCGGCCAGCTCGACGCCGACACAACTGACAACGATCTTGGCGTGGAGACAGAGGCCGGGTCGAACGACTCAGACTCAACGGCATCCATCGACGACGCAGCTCAGCTCTCCAGAGCTGACTCGATGGAGCTGTTCGCCAGCGAGGCTTCCGCCCGCTCGCGAGACGCCTATGGCGTCTTTGCCTCTGGCCGGCTGCATATCTTGGGAACCTGGGCTGACCAGGAGTCGGCCGAAGCGTTGGGCGATAGAGCGTCAATACTTGTTGGACGTCAGAATATTGTTTATGACGTCGACTTCGTAGCTGGAACAGGGGAGTCCTCCGACGGCGCCAGCCCGGTGCTGTTCATCGATCAGCCACTGCTGTTCGCCGATACTGCCGATGCTCTGGACTCATCCTCAGCATTCCTTTTGGAGACGGCCGGCGCCCTGATGGCGATTTACCCCGACGCCAGGCTTACCGTGATTGTGCCCGGCCTGGAGAGTGGCGAAAGTCAGTCTGAGGCAGAACCTGGTGACGAACGCATTGACACCTTGTTGGCAACGCTCGAGAGTCTCGGTGTGCCTCGAGATCGAATCTCAGTGGAGGCCAGCGCGTCAACACAGGACGAGACGGTGCCCCCGTTCGCCATGCTCAGCGGCGGTCTATTCGTTCCCTAGTCGGCCAGGCTAAAAGGAGCTGCTTACCGACGGCCAGATAAGCAGCCCCAGTACGGCTAATCCGACGCCCAAAAACGCTATCTTCGCCAATTTCCGGATGACACCGGATAGAACGATGAACACGCCCAGAGCGATAAGCAATATCGGCCAGTTGTTTGCGAACCAGTCCATAGTTGTGGAAGGGTAGCGGCCGCACGGCCCGCTCGCTGCGCGTTGGCTCCAGCTTGCTGTCTCGTCTAACCGAATCTCACGATTTGGCGGTCAGCCTGGACGCTGAGGATCTGACAATCCACGACCTCTTCATCTATGACGACGGTAGAGGTCGCAGTGGTTCTGGGCACGGCCTCTCGTTGCTCGCCAGGACGCAGTTGTTCAGCCAGCGCAACGGTTCTGAACACCGTGCCTGAGCTGTCGATCAGGGTTGCCTCAGCCTTCAAATCCACAGCGGTAGGGGCTGAGCTTGCGAAGACGACCAGAGGCGGGGCGGTCGCCGATGGAAGGAAGCACGCAACGATGACTTGATGTCCCTGCGAACCGATGGTGACGATAACTTCGTCGCTGGCCGTTTGGTCGCCTGGAGTCGATTCGATGGAGTCCGCACTCTCATCGGTCGCCTCGTCGCTCCTGGAGTCGCCGCGAATCACGCTGATGGTGAGCCAGGTGAGTAGGGCAACGATCAGCAGGCTGACGGCCATCACCAGCCAGGAGACAAAGGAACTTCCTCTAAGTCCGATGTCGTCGGCCACCGCCGGTGTGTCGTCTTCTTCTCGTCGGACTGTTCCGGTCATTGATCCGCCTTGGTGATCCACGCCTAACGCAAGCCTAGTAGGAAGACACAGACAGCTTCGACCTCAAACACCGATCGTTCCATCTCGAACCGAAACAGACCCGGACCTGGAAATAGACCCAACCGTCGTCGGCCAGCCGCAATCCAATAGGTATATGTCCTCGTCCGAGTCAGTGTAGATGTGGTCCAATACGCTCGACTCGGTGTCACACCATAGCCACCTATAGCGCCGGTGTTATACTTCGGAACTGTGACGTTAGCGAACGCCAGCGGTAACTACCCGCGGATCTTGATGGGTCCGACGGGTTCAATGAAGGACATAGAGGAGCTCGCCAACTCTCTTGAGGCCGAGGGCTGCTCGGTTCAGACGTTCGCGTCGATGCCCGTCGAAGTGTCCTTGAGTAAGTTCGACATGGCCATTCTTGTCATCAATGACATCGATCCCGCAGTTGCGGCCGCCACCGAGCATCGCATTCAGAGGACACTACATGCCGCAGGGTTTCTTGAGGCTCGACTGTCGCGAGGCAAGGTTTGCCTGCTTGTCGAGGACACCGTTGATCGGCTGGAAGCCCCACCGGTAACTCAGATCCGCTATCCGAGTGGTCGTCCGATGGAGGCCCGCGACGAGATCGTGACGTTCTTGTCCAGCCAGTACCCGCAGGTCAGTGGCGAGTTGCACCGCCATGTACCTATTCGCCAGCAAGTGCAGTCAAGCGATCTTCGACTCGGCTGGGCCATGTTGGCCGCTGTCTTTCTCATTGCTCTCATTCCTCTAGTCTTGATCATTCAGGGCTTGGGTGGCGGAAGCGAGACCGTGGAGCTGGACGACGTTGCCTCTTCGCTAAGTTCTGGCGCGCCGGCTGGTCCCGAGCTCGATGCTCGGGCTGAACTCGACGGCGACTCTGAGCTGGCCGGGACTAATGTCGATGGCGACGCCGGTGCCGGAACAGGTAGTTCCGAGGATGACACAGCCTTGCTGCCGGCGACTTCAACCACAGCTGTGGGGACCGGAAGCCGAACAGGCTCAGCCAATGATTCGACAGACGACGACAGTGGCGGGGCCACTACCGATACGACCGCCACGACCGCTGCACCGTCGGGTGTCACTCTGCCGGTGACCTGCACAGTGGATGTGCGGAAGTCACTCCTTTTGACCGGGACGATCTCTTGTACCGGCGGAGGTCGTCTATCTATAGAAGGATTCGAGGGCCCGTGGCACAACGACATCATGGGTGTCGCCTTGAGCGAAGGTGTTTCCGGCACCGTGACCCACGAGCCACGTAGCAATGGAACGACCGTCGGACCTCAGGTCGTGACCCTCACGGCAGGGGCGGCGAAGAACCTGAATCCTGAGGATGCGGCATACGGCGTGAATACCATAACGGCGGTGTTCGGGGCTGACGGTCAACACATCCATATCTTTGAATCCGAAGGCGATGGCGGTCGCCAGGCTACCCTCACCTTTACAGTCGATTCGCCCTAGGATCTACCCATGGCGGAGAATCTACTCCCAGGCCCCGTTGTCGACGGGGAGTGGTTGGCCGCCAACCACCACCTGGTCGCCGTGGCCGATGTCCGGTGGTCGTTTGAGTGTGGACCCAAGGTAGATGACTACCGCAAGGGCCACATTCCCGGTGCGGTATTCGTCGACCTTGACACCGAATTGTCGGACCCTCCAGGTAGCCACGGCCGACATCCGTTGCCGCCAGTCGGCCGGTTCCTCTCTTTCCTCGAGGCGACGGGCCGAGATTCGATTCCCGTCGTCTGCTACGACGACGTTGGTGGCGGAATTGCCGCCCGCCTGTGGTGGATGCTCGATGCTCTCGGATTCTCCGCGGCAGTGCTTGATGGGGGAGTGGCTGCGTGGCCCGGTGAGCTTGAGTCCTCGACCGATCACACAAGTCCGCATAAGGACATTACCGCCCGTCCGGTGGCTGGCGCTCCGACTGAGTGGCCCATCGAGACTGTTGTCGAAGTCGACGGTGTCGTCGCTGCCGTCACCGGAGCTCATACTCGCATTATCGACGCAAGATCGGCCGGCCGGTTTGCCGGTCTGCCCAATGACGTCGACAAACCCCCTGGCCATATGCCTGGAGCACACTCACGGCCGTGGCAGTCAAACCTTGATCAGCATGGAAGGTTCTTGCCACCAACTGAGCTACGAGCTCAGTTTGAGCAGCTCGGCGTCAACGGCGAACAGGACTGGATCGCCACCTGCGGATCCGGGGTGACGGCCTGTCACAACCTGCTCGCCGCCCGTATCGCGGGTCTGCAAGGTGGCAAGCTGTACGTCGGGTCATGGTCGGAATGGACCAACGATGTGGAGCGCCC
Source organism: uncultured Acidimicrobiales bacterium (assembly GCA_938002965.1). Classification (GTDB taxonomy): domain Bacteria; phylum Actinomycetota; class Acidimicrobiia; order Acidimicrobiales; family SZUA-35; genus JAHELU01. The sequence continues at coordinate 190,877 of CALKZY010000016.1, forward strand.
GATTGCTAGAAGTCAGTCCGAGGGCTAAGCAAAATACCGGCCTGGACAAGCGATCGACCCTCGAGCGGCAGTGCAACCCCGGTGCCGTCTCGGAACTTCACCTGCTCAAGCGGCGAGCTCAGGTCGATCGACGTCACCTCTGAGCGATTAAACGATTCCGAGTGCCCGGCCCGGCTGACAGTAAAGGTGTCCTTGTCGATGATGACCGTTGAGTTCTGCGAGCGCCGAAACCACCAGAAGCCTGCCAGCGCAACCAGTGCACCCATTATTAGCGAGAACACGGCAGCGGCGCCCGGAATCAGCACTGCCTTAGCTACGAAGTAGATGACCAAGACGCCGCTTGCAATCGTCAAGAACGGTATACCGCTGTTCCGAAGCACCGTAGGGCTTGTGCTCATTCCGCCTCCTCTAACTACTCACTTCTTCTGGCAAACTCTAACGCGGCCCGACACCGATGTTGGATGCTCAACTGGTATTCAGTCCGGCGGTGGCGTGGTGGTGGCAGGCCAACTCAATCAAGCTGTCTACAAGCATCTGATGCTGTTCGCCGAGCATGAACCCAAAGCGGGATACCAGTCCGTCTTTGAGACTGCTGATTCCGGCATCGGAGAAGAAGTGCGCCCGACCATGAATGGCACGCGCCAACTCACGGTAAATGAAGCTTTGCTCGTTTAGGGTGACAACGGGCATCGCCAGTTCCGCGCAACGAATAGTGCAACGAACAGTGCAACCGTCATCGCTACGACTCAGCGTCGTCGACTGACGGTCACTGCCGCCTGGGAATCGGGTTGAGCCCATGGATCTAGTATGTTCGATTGCTGTGACATCGAACCCGAGAGGTGTTGATCCCCAGATGACCCAACAGCTGCGCCCAGGTCTGGAGGAGTCCCTCGCCGAGATGTGCCGATCGCTTGAGCAGGGCGAGGTCACCGCGTCCCAGTTAGTCGACCACTACCTCCAGCGAATCGATGATCCGGCAGGGGAGGGGAGACGCTCGTTCCTCAACGTTTGCCATGATCGGGCTCGGTCAGAAGCTGGCGAGATCGATCGCAGGCGGGCCGAAGGCCACCCTGTTGGACCATTCGCAGGCATACCCATCGCCGTGAAAGATCTCTTCGACGTGGAAGGTGAAACCACCCCTGCCGGAGCAAGAGTGTTGGCTCAGAACCCACCAGCTGAAGCCGACGCAACATGTGTCGCCCGCCTACGCCAGGCAGGCATGATCATCGTCGGCCGCACGAACATGACCGAATTCGCGTACTCGGGTCTTGGACTGAATCCGCACTACGACACGCCCAGGTCAATTTGGCGAAGAGAAGAGGGACGAATCCCAGGTGGATCGTCAGCAGGCAGTGCTGTCGCCGTGGCGGATCGGCAAGCTGTCGCGGGTCTTGGAACCGATACCGGTGGTAGTTGCCGAATTCCAGCGGCCTTCTCAAACATCGTCGGCTACAAGCCCACGGCGAGAGTAGTTCCTCTTGACGGCGTCGTACCGCTGGCTCCGAGCCTCGACTCGGTTGGCCCACTGGCGGAATCCGCCATCACCTGTGGCGCTGTTCACCGACTTTTGGCAGGGGAGAGGCCGTCGCGGGTGCGGGCGGCTCTTGATGAGCACGCTGCCGGATCGGTTGAACCAGCAGGTGTACGCCTGGCGTTACTCAACACAATGGTTCTGGATGGCCTCGATAGCGAGGTCGAGGATGCATTCGAGCGAGCGTTAAGTGTTCTAAGCGCGGCCGGAGTTGAAGTCGTTGAACAGGGCCTGCCGAAACTAGATGACCTGGCATCGGTTAACAGCAACGGCGGACTGGCGGCAGCGGAAGCCTACCGCTGGCACGAGGACCTGTTGGGTCAAGCAGCGGATCAGTACGACCCCCGAGTTCGTATACGGATTGAAGCTGGCTCAGCTGTAACTGACACCGCTCTGGCTGCAGTCACTGAATATCGGGCTGATTTGATTTCGTCGTTCGCTGGCGCATCGGACGGATTTGATGCCTGGGTGCTGCCTACGGTGGCGATCCTGCCGCCTCGGATGTCCGACTTTCCAGCCTTTGACGGCGGTACCGACGATTTCTACCGTCAAGCCAATCTGGCTGTCTTGCGGAATACGTCCGTCGGCAACATGCTTGATTCGTGCGCCATCTCGTTGCCGTTGTGTCATTCCAACGATCGAGCTGAGGCGCCGCCCGTCGGTCTCATGCTGATGGCTCCGGGCATGGCTGACAATCGCTTATTGGCTATCGCTGAGGCGCTGGAGCCGATTTGCCGGCAGGTGGCATCGTAGGGTGACCTTCCAAGAGGAACCTGATTGGCCGGGAATGGTCGAATTCTAGGAATGTTTCAGACATAAGCGTCATTATGCAGCAAACGGCCAAACTGCCTCTACCTTCCTAAACAGCGGAATCAGTCGTGTAGATTCATGCAGATGGCCATCCCCGCTCTCGACGACGCTCTTCGGATGAGCAAACAGCAGCTAGCTGATGTAGGTCAGCCAGATGAAGTCGTGCAGGTTGGCGCCGAGGTCCTGACGACGAACATCCAGTTTCCCGCAGTGCCCGACGAATTGATGATTGCCGAGCCGTCGATCACTACGTTCATGATCGACACCGTGAACTGCTCCATCGAGCCGCTTGGCGATGACATCCATCAAACCAGCTACTGGACGGGCCCAATCGACCGTTTGTCAGTGCTGGTTCTAGACAGGTTGGAAAAATCCGGGATCAAGATTGCAACACAGGCTTTCGCTACCGGCTCGTTGACGCCAGGTAATGCGGTCAACGACGAACCACACTTCGACGACAGCTTGTTCGAACCGACAGCTGGCGTTGGGGCCGTCGCCGTTGTCGGCAGCGGAGCCGGACCCAGGGTAGCCACTACCCCACTGTCGGGTGTTCACCTGAGGGCAGGCACTCTTGTCGAGGTGTCGGAGCGTCAAAGGTCTGACTTCACCGCCGGCGTGACCGAGAGCATGAATGTTGATCAGAACCGTGTTGCTCTCTTCCCACAGTTCGCTCAGCTTCACTCCGGCCCAGGACCAATCGTCGCTCCCATGCGCCAGCTCATGGTCTTTCGAGTGAACACCGTCCCCTGCCGTTGAGGTCCGCGCTACGCCGCCACTAACGGCGACGGGCCGTTCGGCGACTGCGAATGGCAGCCGCCAGTCGGCCCCGGCCAGGCGTACTTTTAGACATCACAAGTCTAGGGCGCTGGCGCGAGCCCCTCGCCGTTCATACCCCCGCGACCCGATCGAGGAGGGTTCGCGATCGGTCGATGGTGAGCTTGGTGGCTTCAGCGTCGTAGCTGGCGAGCGAGCTGTCGAGGAACAGGTGGCCGTTGCCCGGATAGGTGTAAAGCGCACCCATTTCAGGGCCGAGCAATGCGACCAGATCTCGTGCAGCGTCAATGTCGCCCTCGTGGGCGAAGAACTCGTCGTCATCCATGCCGTGGACCTGAACTGGAAGGCCGTCGGGCCAGGGACCGAAGGACCACTCCCCGATCGCAGGCACACAGGACTCATAAAGCAGCGCACCGAGCGCACCTGGGCGGGTTTGGGCCATACGCTGGGCGGTCATCACACCAAGGGACATACCGGCGTAGACAATGCCTGGGCCAAGATCATCGAGCGTTCGCTCGGCTCGTTCAGCCAAGGTCTCATCGCCGATGTCGTTCTTGATGGCGAAGCCATCCTCAAGAGTTGCCGCTACCGCCCCCCCCCCGATAAAGGTCGGGCGTGTGCACGGTGTGGGCCGCACCGGCCAAGCGGTCAGCGAAGTCCCGGATCCCGCTGGTGAGCCCTTGCACGTGGTGAAACAGAACAACGTCGGTCATGATCAGTAGAGCCAGTTAATATAGCACGAGCGTCACTACTCAAGCGCGGTGCCTTGCGCTAAAGACTTCCCCATCGCCGAACCTCGTTTTGGAAACGGCGTTTACCCCGCAAACGCCCTCTAGCTTCGGGGTTGGAAGCCTCTGAACGGAATGGACTCAGCCCGCTGCAACCAGTTGTCGGCTGGGTAAACGGACTGGCCCTCGATCACGTGGACCGTATAGGCATGACGGGACTTATCTGATGTGTTCGGTCCGCTTCCGTGCGGAAGGGAGCCGTGAAGCAGCACCAACGTTCCCTGCCTGGCTTCAATGGGCACAGCAGAATCAATGTTCCACGGATCCGGATTGAACACGTCCATGGTTGTGCCGCCCGAACCGTCCCGCCGGAATCGCCGTCGAGGCAGTCCAGTGTGCCCTCCCGGAACCGCCCACATGCAACCGTTTTCCACCGTGGCGTCATCGATGGCAACCCAGAAACCCACCACAGATTGAGGCTCGGTCCACAAGAAGGTGTGATCGGTATGCCAGGTCACCTCACCCCCGACTCGAGGTGACTTGAAGATGTACATCGACTGAAGAAGGAGCGGGTCGATGAAACCAATGTCAGAGGCAATCGACTCGACGGTCTGGTCGCGGGAGAAACCGTCGAAGACATCATCGAGGTCATGCATGGCATGGCCGATCTTGTTGACGGCTTCAGACTTTGCAGTAGTCAACCTGCCAGACCCATCGGTCACACCCTCTTCGAGAAAGAAGCGAATTTGATCGCCGGAGCCAAGAAAGTAGTCATCTTGAGCATGACTCTGATCATTCGTGTCGAACACGCTGACGTCGTCAGTGGGATCAAAGGCGTCAACCAGATCAAGGGCCCGCGCTCGTAATGTCTCGCAGGCAGCGGCAGAGAAGGCGTCTTCGACAACCAGAAACCCATCGCGTTCCCAACAGGACAGCTGGTCACCATTAAGACGCGACATTACCTCAACCATTTGTCTACTCGCCTCGCCGGTACGGCATCCCGTCGGCGGCGGGAACCCGCAACCGCTGCGAGTTGAAGAACAATACAAGCAACACGATGACGAACGGCAAGATGTTCACCCACCAGTCTGGAACCGTGTCCGACAGGAAGTACCAAGCTGCACACAGTCCTGCCATTGCGCCGGCCACCACCATGTCCAGTCGGCGGCCTTTGGATGCGGCCCACAACGCCAATGCGACCATGGCGACGGCAGTCACCAAAAGCAGAGCGTGCGATGCCGTCTCATCGATGTCGCGAAGTCCGAGACCGAACGGGTAGGCGAAAAGCATTGCGCCAACAAGAATGCCGGCCGGTCGATAATTGCCGAAGATCAGAGCGGCTAGCCCGATGAAACCACGATTGTTGACCTGTCCCTCAAGGTAAATGCCACCTAGCTCCGGGCTGGCGATGAACGCACCACCCAAGCCGGCCAGTGCTCCGCTGAGAAGCACGCCGTAGTACTTGTACCGGTAGACATCGATGCCTTGGGCTTCGCCCTGAATAGGCGACTCGCCACAGATTCTCAGACGCAACCCGAACCGCGTCCGCCACAGTACATACCAAGAAATGGGAACCAAAGCGATGGCTACCATGGTCGACGGTGCCACCTGTGAGATCAGACCCCGCGACAGCTTGGCCGCATCGGAGACGAAGAACATCTCAAGGTCGGCGACTGTCCCGAGCAGATCCGGGCTTGGCCATCCAAACACGTCCCCACCGGCAAGGAACGGCATATCGAACTTGCCAACACCGGGGACCCGAGGCGACTGGGTGATCGACCCACCGTCATAGCCGGAGAAGATCTCACTGGAGAGATAGCGGGCTGCTGCCGGGCCGATGATGTTAATGGCCACGCCGGAGATGATGTGATCGACTCCGAAATTCACCGTGGCGATTGCGTGGATCAGGGCACCGATTACGCCCCCCAAGACACCGATCAAGAGTCCGATCCAGCCACCGAAGTTGATTGCTCCCCATGCACCGAACCACATGCCGAGCACCATCATGCCCTCAAGCCCGATGTTGATGACTCCGGCCCGCTCCGAAAAGAGCCCGCCGAGACCGGCGAGGAGGATCGGCACACCCCAGCGAAGCATGGCCTGAGATGTTCCGACTGACGTTAGGTCTGTCGTCTCGCCCGTAAGTGTTTGGACCAACGACAAGACGAGAATGCCAATAGCGGCGTACAGCGCCCACCGAGCCCATCCAGGAAGTGATGTCATCCAGCCCATCGTCATGCTCCCGCCACCGACGGAGCCGATCCCCCACCGACGGTCGGTGGATCAGGGTCGGCGGCCGCCAACGCTTCCGCCGCCATACGTGCCTCTTCACGCTCGCGGTAGCGGCGCACGACCTCGTAGGCAACAACAGCGGCCAGCAGGATGATGCCCTGAATGATGTCCTTGATTTCCCGACTGGCCGACCCGCTGATCTGAAGGATGCCGGAGGACACGTCAAGGAAGGCGAAGATCAGTGCGCCAAACACGATGCCACCCGGATTGTTTCTACCGAGGAGGGCAACGGCGATACCACCGAAGCCCAACAGGCTGACAAAGTTCGGATTGAATCGTCCCAGTGCCATCAAGCTCGGCATACCGACTAGGCCGGCGACCATGCCCGACAACACCATGGCGGTCACGATCATGCGCTTGGAGGAGACACCTCCGGCGCTAGCGGCGAATGGATTGATTCCGCTGGCCCGCAGGTCATAGCCAAATCGCGTCCGGTTCAAGATGATGTGGTAGGCCACGCCGACGGCGACGGCCACTAGGAACATTCCTGTGAGTTCCTTACCTCGACTTATCTCGCCGGTGATCGGTTCGATCAAGCCGTTCAGGTTTGGTATCAGGCCTGACTCGGGAATGGGATCGGTCCCTACGCCTGCGTTCGACGAGGTGGCGTCGACACTGCCACCGGCCTGCCAACGTTTCGACAACGCGGCGATAACACCGGAGATCAAGATGGCGTTGATCATGATGGTTGAGATGACCTCGTTGATTCCCCTGGTCACCTTCAGTGCTCCGGCCACACCAGCCGTTGCGCCACCAACGAGCATGGCGACCACAAGAATGACGGCAACATGCAGCACGCCGGGCAAGGCCAGCTGCGCACCCACGTAGGCCGAAACAATTGCGGCGAAGCGATACTGGCCCTCGACGCCGATGTTGAACAGGTTCATCCTAAACCCGATGGCGGCGGCCACCCCTGATAGATAGAGCGGAGTTGCCCGGTTGAGAATGTCGATGATCGTGCCCAATTTCAGAGCGTGGGTGATCATGTCACCGAAGGCCTCAACCGGATTTGAGCCCGAGGCAAGCAACACAACTGAGGACACAAGAACGGCGAAGAGCAAAGCAATTACCGGCGCACTTGCGCTCAGGGCGATTCGGCGCAGTGTGTTGTTCATCAGCCGTTCTCCCCTGTGTCCCCAGATTCGGCTTGGGCCCCTGTCATGTATGCCCCTAGCGTTCGCGGAGTGACGTCGGCCGGGTCCAATTCGGCTACCACACGTCCCCGGAACATCACGACGATCGTGTCGGACAACCCAATGAGCTCATCGAGATCAGCGGAGATGAGCAGCGTGGCCAGGCCATCCTTGCGGGCCTGCCTCATAACGTCCCAGACCGCCGCTTGGGCCCCGACGTCGATACCTCTCGTCGGGTGGGCAGCGACCAGGAGTTTCGGGTTGGCAGTAAGCTCACGGCCCAGTATCAGCTTTTGCTGATTACCCCCGGACAGCGTCTGGGCCGACACATCGATGTTCGGGGTGCGTACGTCGAAGTCCGCTCGGATGGTCTCGGTATGATCTCGAGCGCCGTCGCGGTCGATGAAAAATCCCTTGGCGTACGGGGGTTTGGTCTGATGACCAAGCGCGGCGTTTTCCCACAGCGGCGCAGGCAACAGCAAGCCTTCGCGGTGTCGATCCTCGGGGACATAGCCAATGCCTCGCTCCCGCCGATTGCGAACGTTCCTTCGAGTGATGTCCTGGCCAAGCAGATGCACCGATCCGCGGGCTGGGTTGGCCGTGCCGATGATGGCTTCAACCAGCTCACTCTGGCCATTGCCTTCGACACCGGCTACCCCGACAATTTCACCGGCGTGAACCGACAGTGACACATCGTCAACCGCAGGTCGGTCGTCTCCGCTGGTTACGGTGATGTTCTTGACTTCAAGGGTGACCTTGTCGGTCACCGTAGATTCGGTGATCTCCGGTGAAGGTAGTTCTGACCCAACCATTAGCTCAGCCAGTTCGGAAGCGGTCACACCGTCGTTGGTCATCGTTGCCACGGTCTTGCCGTGACGCAGCACCGTGATTGAATCGGCGATAGCCAAAACTTCATCGAGTTTGTGGTCGATGAAGAGGATGGTCGCCCCGCTGGCCTTCAGGTCCCGCATGTTGCGGAACAGCTCTTCGACCTCTTGAGGCACCAAGACCGCCGTCGGCTCATCAAGGATCAAGATCTTGGCGCCGCGATACAGCACCTTGATGATCTCGACTCGCTGCCTCTCCCCCACTCCAAGTGTCTCAACCAGATCGTCGGGATCGAGATCAAGTCCGTAGGACTCACTGACTTCGGCCAGGTGGGTCTTGGCTGCGGCAAAGTCGATGCGGCCACCCGATTTGGTCGGCTCAGCACCGAGGACGACGTTCTCCAGCACAGTCAGCTGATCGGCCAACATGAAATGCTGGTGCACCATTCCGATCCCGAGCTCGATGGCGTCAGTCGGTGAACGAAAGTCGACTTCGTCACCGAAGACCTTCATGACGCCCTCGTCGGCCGGTTGCATGCCGTAGAGGATCTTCATCAACGTCGACTTGCCTGCGCCGTTCTCACCGCAGATGGCGTGTATCTCGCCATCAGCAACAGTCATGGACACGTCATCGTTAGCGACCACGCCGGGGAATCGCTTGGTGATTCCCCGCAGCTCGATTGCCGGTGACGCCACTTCCGGGGTTTGGTTGGCTTGAGTCATGCTGCTCGCCGGGACACTAGGTGTAGACATCCGTCAATCAGACGGCGGGTACAGGTGAGGACCGGGGCGAAACCCGGTCCTCACCAACTAGACATTCTTCGCCGTTGACTTAGGCGTCAGCGGGATCGGTGGGTACGGCAATGTCGCCGGCCACGATCTGGGCCTTCAGATCCTCAAGCGTAGCGATCGTGTCATCAGTGAGGAAGTCACCGGACGTTGAGTAGCCGACACCGTCGGTCTTCAGGTCGTAGACAGTGTTGCCGCCGGCAAACGTCCCGGACTCCTGAGCTTTGATGATCTCAAAGACTGCGTTGTCTACCCGCTTGAGCATCGAGGTCAGAACGTACTCCTGAACACCCGGGTCAACAGTGTTGAACTGATCGGAGTCGACTCCGATTCCCCAAACCTTCGAGCCGCTGGTCTCGCTGTACTCTTTGGCTGCTTCGAACATGCCAGCACCGGCACCGCCGGCGGCGTGGTAAACGATGTCAGAGCCACCGTCGTACATGGCGGCAGCAATTTCTTTAGCCCGGTCCGGAGCGTTGAAGCCGTCGAAGTCAGGGAACTCGGTGATGTACTCCGAGACGATCTCGATGTCCGGGTTCACAGCCTTGGCCCCGGCAATGTAGCCGGCCTCGAACTTCTCGATCAGACCAAAGCAGCAGACGCCGCCGATGAAGCCGATCTTGCCTGTTTCGCTTTGCGAGGCTGCGGCTGCACCGACCAGGTACGAACCCTGCTCTTCGGCAAAGGTCAGACCGGCAGCGTTCTCGGCCAGCGGTACGCCACCGTTGTCGAAGTCAAGCATGGCATCGTCGATGACGGCGAAATTCGTTTCGGGATTGTCAGCGGCGACAGCTGCTGCGTCACCGGCGAAAAGGAACCCGACTGCCACCACCAGTGGATTCGAATCGGCCTGGAGCTGAAGCAGCTCGGCCCGGTTCGATCCGTCATCGTTTGGTGAAGCTTCGGTGAACGAGATTCCCAGTTCGGACTCGGCCCGTTCGAGACCTGCGGCGGCCGAGTCGTTGAACGACTGGTCACCGCGACCACCGATGTCGTAGACCAAGCCCGTTGTTAGGTCGCTGTCTCCGCCGGAGGCATCGTCGCTGCCACCACAGGCGGCCGCTACCAGGGCGAAAGAGAATAGGATTGCCAGTACGGCTGAAAGTTTTTTAGACATTTGATCCCCTCCCAAGGAATCTTCTGCCGACGCCACGACGACGCCTGGAGATCTCGGCCTGGACGAGTCGTCCAGATCCGGGCGCTTCTGCCCGCGCTACCTGCGATCCTACCAGCCGGTTCGCCTATCGTGTTCGACCTGCTGCCATGACCGTTACCTCACTGTCGCTCATTTGGCATAAAGGAGGTTTGAAGCACTGTCAAACGGCACCCGAAGAAGGGACCAGGACGGATACTGTCGACCGGCCCCGTGGCATCGGTACCGTTGAGGCATGGCTCGTCTCATCGCCAGCATCTTCAACGATGTGATAGGTCCGGTCATGCGGGGTCCGTCTAGTTCCCACTCGGCGGCCTCGGTTCGGATTGGACTCCTGTTACACGACCTGGTCGGCGGGCGTCCTGACGGCGTACGGGTGACGTTTGACAAAATGGGTTCACTGGCGACCACCCACGAGAGCCAGGGCACCGATATGGGACTTTTTGCCGGGCTGCTCGGGTGGGAGGCTGATGACGAGCGGCTCCCGACAGCACCCGACGTACTTCGTCGGTCGGGCACCAGTATCTCCATTGATCTGGCAGAACTGCACGATCCACATCCAAACACCTACCGCATTGAGTTGTGGCGGGGCGACCGTGAACACTCGGTTGTCGCTCTCTCAACCGGTGGCGGCATTATCGAGCTGGTTCAGATCGACGGCACCGACGTCAGTCTGTACGGCGACTGCCATACCACCCTGCTGTACGTTGACGGCGATTCGTCGATCTCCACTAACAGTCTCCCGGCAGCCGTTCACGGGAGCGATCACCACCAGGGCCTGGTTGTCCTTCGGTCGGCGTCGGTCCTCGACCACGCCGCTTTAGAAGGCCTCAACGGTGTCACAGCGATGAGAACCCTTCGGCCCATCCTCCCTGTCCAGTCAGGACCTGACCTGGCGGTGCCATTCAATTGTGCCGACGATTTGGAGATCGGGTCTGACGGATCGGACTACACCCTCGATACGTACGCCATTCAGTACGAACAAGCCCGAGGCGGCCTCAGCGAGGCAGAGGTTCTCGATCAGGCCCACCGGATCGTTGAAGTAATGCGACGGTCTGTCGAGACCGGACTGGCGGGAACCACCTACAGCGATCGAATTCTGGGACGCCAAAGTGGACGGTTCAGCGAAATGCGACAGGCCGGCAACCTACTGGGCGGTGACCTTCTCAACCGAATGATCGAGTACGTCACTGCCTTGATGGAAGCCAAGAGTGCCATGGAGGTCATCGTGGCTGCTCCAACGGCCGGGGCCTGTGCCACATTTCCCGGAGCACTGTTGGCAACTGCTCATGAGCTTGATCTCACCGATGAAGAGGTCAGCCGCGGCCTGCTGGCCGGGGGCCTCGTCGGCGTGTTCATCACGAATCGCTCGAGCTTCGCCGCAGAGGTCGGAGGTTGCCAGGCGGAGACTGGCGCCGGTGCGGCTATGGCCGCGGCCGCTCTGGTAACGATGTCAGGCGCAACCGCCGACCGAGCACTGTCGGCCGCCAGCCAGGCGATCCAGAACGTGCTTGGACTGATTTGTGATCCGGTGGCAAACCGGGTCGAGGCGCCCTGTCTCGGACGAAACGTGTCGGGGGCGGCCAACGCCCTCACTTGCGCCAACATGGCCCTGGCCGGCTATGACCACCTGATCCCGTTCGACGAGGTGATCGACGCTCATCGACAAGTCAGTGAAATGATGGCCCGCGAGCTCAGATGCACTGGTTTAGGCGGTTTGGCCGTTACCCCGACAGCCCAACGAATCGAGCTGGATCTGAACCGTCACCGCGACCGTCCGGGCGCGTGAACGTTCATCCGCCGCGCTCGCTAGAGAGCCCCGGCTGGAGCCCACGTCGAGTGGGTGCCGGATGACATTCGTTCCGGTAGTCGGATCTTGGCGATTGGACCCGCCGAGATGTCGCTGGCATCCATGATGTAGCAGTCGGACAGATCGTTGATGATGTCCGATGCAAACGTGATCAGGTAGCCATCATCTTCAGCCGTCGATCCATCCCTTGGAGCCATGACGGTCTCGGAGACGAACACGCCTTCATCGAACTCCAGCAGCTCCTCGGTCCCAGCCACTACGTCGGCCTTGACCAGACCGTCGAATGCGAAGAGACCGTTGTAACAGCGGGCCTGGTACGAATAACGATACGGCCTCCCCCAATATTGGCCGTTGATCATTGGAAACTCCAGGCACCGATCGCTCAGTTCTTCCTCTCGTGTCTCCCCACTTATCAGGTTGAATCGCCACCGATGGTGCCGAGCTTGCAGCACATTCATATCGAGAGTCTCAAAACCCTTGTGTGATCCGCCGAAGCGATCGGCTCCGCTGGCTGTTGGGTTGTGTTGGAAGAAACCGTCCAGGACTACTTCGTCGCCCTCTTCAAAGGCGTTAGTCCAATGCAGAACGAACGTAGGCGCAGCCTCGAACCACCGAATGTCCTCTGTCGTCCCATGCCGGGGTACGAGGGCGAAACGGCTGGGCAGGTTCCGATCGAACTTGTTCGAGTAATAGCCATCGGCCAGAGCCTGCGGTTCCCAGAAAAGCGGGAAATCGTTGAGTATCGACCAGTTCGGGGTGAAGGCCATGTCGTGGGGAAGCCGAGGTCCAGGGAGGGGTACGTCGATATAGGTGGCGAGCTGGCCCTGAGCGTCCAAGACGCCGTAGTGCATGAACGGATCTTTAGCCGAGTAGTTGAAGAACAGCATTTCGCCGGTGTGTTCGTCGACCTTCGGGTGAGCGGAAACCCCTTCAATCGGAACGAGGCCGCCCATGTCCTCCGTACCGAGGTTGGCCAGGGTGATTGGGTCCAATGCATACAGTTCGCCGCACTGGTAAAAGCTGGCCAAGGCCCGACCTCGGTGTACAACCACATCGGTCGACGCGTTGTCTTTCATCATGGTGCGAGCCCCCCAGCCGCGGTCGGCCACGGCGTTGGATGGGTGTTCGGTGATACCTGCCCAAAGCGATCGTTTGGCGTCCTGCTCGGCCAAGAAGCCTTCGGTGTGAACGAACTCCGATGCGTATCGAGCTTCGCCGTTTTCGAACGACATAGCATGCAAGAGCGCGTCGCCATCGAATGGGTGGTACCGCTTGATTGGATCGAAGACCGCTGTCTCGGTATTGCGGATGTATACCCCGCTCAGATCCTCTGGGATCTCTCCCTCGACCGGCATGTCCCACGCCTCGAACGTTCTGTGCTGTGGTTTCCATACCCCGGTGCGATAGGGGTGGTCATCATCGGCGGGCAGAGCCGAGTCATAGGTTTGGCGAACGGTGCTGGCCATAGTGAACCTCCGTCATGGAACGCCTTGAGAATAGATGTTCGAGGGCCATGGCGTGACATTGCGGCCCCAGTGCCAATCACGACGCCTCCTCGTCCGTGCTTGCAGACCTCCTTCCGTCCGTCGGCCCGAACGAGGCCGTGCTAGCGTCATTACGCCACGTGCTCGGTTGAAGGGAACCAATGGACACGACACTCGCCAGACTGTTCGACGGGGCGGTCCGCGACGGCCAACCAGGGATCGCGCTGGCCGACGCCCCCAACCGTGAGGCGTTCGCTTTGGGTCCGCCCAAACGACTTGGCTGGAGTGATCTGGCCAGTTCGATTGCCGGTGTCGCCCGATGGTTGAGCTCCCTCGGGGTTCGACCAGGCGACCGTGTTGCCATCCAACTTCCTAACATCATTGAACTACCCATACTCATCTTGGCCTGCTCGCGGATTGGAGCGATTGCAGTGCCGTTTCCGATTCAACACCGATCCCATGAACTACGACACGGTTTCCGAGCAGCCGACGTCACGGTGGCCATAACGGCAAATCGCCCCGACCGCCCCGGTCAACTGGACATGGTTGACTCGGTTGTCGACGAGATCGGTGCGAGTAATCGCATTGCCGTCGTCTCCATCGATTCCGCATCAGACCTTGATTTGGGTGCAGGTCCGATTACGACGATGCGTGAACCCGAGCCTGGGTCCCTCGCAACTATCTGTTGGACCTCCGGGACAACCGGAACGCCTAAAGGAGTACCGCGGACACACGCCATGTGGGGCGAAACCGCTCAGTTCCAGGTCGAGCAGCTTGGCCTCACCCAGACCGATCACATTCTCTGCCCGTTCCCGCTGGTCAACATGGCCGGTATCGGCGGAATGCTTGTGCCATGGCTGATGAGCCGATCAGCGCTGTTCCTTCATCAACCCCTCGACCTCGCGATCTTCCTTGAGCAGATCCAGTCCGAGCGGGTGACCTACACAGTCGTCCCTCCCCCGCTGCTCAACATGCTGATTCGAAGCCCGGAGATGCTGGAAGATGTCGACCTGTCGGACCTCAGGGTCATCACATCCGGCTCGGCACCGCTCGATCCCTGGATGATCGAGGGGTGGGAATCGTTGGGTGTCGAGATTTGCAATGCGTTCGGGCCCAACGAAGGGGCCTCGTTATTGTCGACCCGGGCCACCGTCCCTGATCCTGCCAAACGCGCCCGATTGTTCCCAGAACCCGACCGCCCGGGGGTTGAGGTCTCGATCGTCGACCAGCAGACTGGCCAACAGATTGATGAAGCGGAACGGCCTGGCGAACTACTATTCCGCGGTCCAACGGTGTTCGACGGCTATCTCGACTCCGATGGCAACGAATTCGTCGACGGTTGGTTTCGTACAGGAGACGTCTTTGAATGGGCGACCGAGTCAACGGCCACGGGACCTCGACTCTTACGGTTCGTCGACCGGGCGAAGGACATCATTATTCGCGGAGGGATGAATATCTCGGCCGCTGAGGTCGAATCGCTGATCTCGTCTCATCCCGGAGTGGCCGAATGCGCCGTTGTCGGTTACCCCGACCTCGACCTAGGTGAACGGGTCGGTGTATTCGTGGTCGCCAATACAAAGCAAACTGATCCGACATTGGCAACAATCGTGAACACCATGCGATCAGCCGGGGTCGCCAGCTACAAGCTTCCCGAGCGGCTCGAGCTGATCGACCAACTGCCTCGCAACGCCGTCGGCAAAGTCCTGAAGCCCCGGCTCCGCTCCACCTGGAACCAGTAACTAGGTCGAGGGCGAACAACAGCCACGCTAATGAGAAGCGACCGACGCCGGTTGACCAAGCTCAGCCTCGATGTGGCTGATGAGCTCGCTGGCAACGCTCGGCACCTCCCCTGGCGATGCCCTGGCGACCTGAAACGTAACCGGCAATGGTTCGGGCGGGATATTCGGCTGCCATTCAACCAGACTGTTGCCCAGCCTCTTAGGGTCGACCGACATCTGGGCAACAACGGCCACCCCGAGTCCGGCCTCGGCGCCGGCCAAAATTGCGGCCGTGCTCGGAGCGGAAAGACCGATCCGGTATGGAATGCCAGCCGCCCGCAACCGACTTATCGCTAACGGCCGATAGTAACTGTTCTCACCAAACGTAAGGAGAGGCACTTCACCGGTGTCGTAGGGGTGGTCGAAGGCTGTAACCCATATGAGATCGTTAGTCCAGAGATGGGTGTCGCTGGGCAGGTAGTCTTCAGCGGAAACCTGGAGCACCGCGACATCGAGTTCGTTACGGACCAGCATGGCCTGCAGGGCCGCCCCATAGTCAACCCGAAACTCGATGGTGGCGGCGGAATGAAGTCGGTTGAATCGACCGAGGATGGCCGCCATTCGAGAGGCGGTCACCTCTTCTGTCGCGCCGAGCTTGACCGTGCCTGTGAGGTCGGACCGGCCTAAGCGATTGACCGCCTCGTCATGGGTCTCGACGATGGAACGTGCGTACCGCAGGAGTTCTCGACCTTCGCGAGATGGAGCGACCGATCGACCGTCACGCACGAGCAGAATGCGCCCCGCCTTCGCCTCAAGACGTTTGATCTTCCAACTAACGGCTGACTGGCTCAAGCCGAGTGCATCAGCCGCCTTTGTCATTCCCCCAAGCTCGACCACGGCGATAAACGTTCTCAAGGACTCAACGTCGAGTTGCACCTAGGCCAGAGTATCTACAAAGCCGCTACACATGACAAATATTGGCTGAAAGTAGAAAACAACGTTGGTTGCGTCATGGCCTGGGTGGGCCGACAATGACTAGATGAGGAACGATTCCATCACCAACGCCAGCTCACTCCAGCACACCCTGCGAGACGCCCTCGGCCCCGGATTCCAGTTCTCCGGTCCCGGCGACGCTCTTCTCCGGACAGCGACACGACGCAGCACGTCGGCAAGCGTCGACCCCGTACAACGCGCCTACTAGGCTCCCAGAGCCTCACAACCTGTCTGGCCCACAGCGAGCGCCTCACAGGAAGCGCACCATAGTCTCGACGCGAAGAGCCGCCTCGACCTAAACCGGTCCGAGGCGGCTCTTTGTTTTTCAAGCTTCGTTGACCCAGCGGAAAGCCTACGGTCCGCCAACCTCACCAAGGTAGGACTTCCGCAGATCCGGATTGGCAAGCAATGCGTCAGCGGTATCGTCCAGCACCACTCGGCCGGTTTGCAGTACCCAGCCACGGTCTGCGATGGACAGCGCCATGTTGGCGTTCTGCTCCACCATAAAGATGGCGATGCCTTCCTCGTGAATCTGCTGGATCAACTCAAAGTTAGTCTGAACCAAACTAGGCGCAAGGCCCATCGACGGTTCATCCATCAAAAGAACCCGGGGCTGGGCCATCAAGGCTCGGCCCATGGCCACCATTTGCTGCTCGCCACCGGAGAGAGTTCCCGCTCTCTGGGTGAGTCGCTCCTTCACTCGTGGGAACATCGTGTAGATCCGCTCAAGATCCGATTCGATGCCTTCTTTGTCATCACGAAGATAGGCACCAAGTTGCAGGTTCTCCAGCACGGTCAACCGCTTGAAGAGGCGCCGATTCTCGGGAACCATCGTGATGCCTCGCTCGACCCGGTATGAGGTGGGCTGATTGTTGACCACCTCACCGTCGAGCACGACACTTCCCGTTGTCGGCGTCACCATGCCCAACAGGGTCTTCAGCGTCGTCGACTTACCTGAGGCATTGCCGCCAAGCAGACAGACGAGTTCACCGGGATAAATGGCCAGGTTTACATCTTTGAGGATGTGAACAGCCCCGTAGTGCGTGTTGATGTCTCTGAATTCGAGAATAGGTGTTGCGTCGCTCATGCCTTCTTCTCCAGCGGTCGGCCAAGGTAGGCCTCGATGACAGCGGGGTCATTGGAGACCTCCTCGAAACTGCCTTGCGCCAACGTCTCACCGTGATCGAGACACACAACCCGGTCAGAAACGTCGCGTACAACGTTCATGTCGTGTTCGATCAGCACGATGGTGAAGCCCCACTCGCTCCGGAGTTTCCCGATCAGGCCGGTTAGCTCGGCCGATTCCTTTGGGTTCATGCCGGCAACCGGCTCGTCCAAGAGGATCAGCTTCGGGCGAGTTGCCATTGCTCTAGCAATCTCGAGCCGCCGCCGGTTGGCGTAGCTCAGAACCGATGCCGGCTGTCCCAAACGGAACCCAACCAGTCGAGAGCCAAAGAAACCGAGCACTTCTTCAGCGTGCTCGCGAATCTCCTGTTCCTCTTTTCGAAAGCCGCTGGTATTCAGCAGCGATCCCCAGATTCCCTGTTTCGTCCGGCAGTGTTGACTCACCATGACGTTCTCAAGAATCGTCATGTTGGCGAACAGTCGAACGTTCTGGAAGGTTCGGGCAATGCCCCGTTGGGTGACCTGGTTCGGATCTAGACCGATCAGCGATTGACCTTCGAAGCGGATATCACCAGATGTTGGTGTGACCATGCCGGAGATCATGTTGAAGAAGGTCGTCTTACCGGCGCCGTTCGGTCCGATAACGCCGACGATTTCGCCCTCGTCGACATGGAAGTCCAAATCCTTGAGGGCGTGTAGACCACCGAAGGTCACGCTGAGAGAATCAATCTCGAGCAAGTGGCTCACGAGGCACCTCCGGCCAAACCAGGAGCGACGTCGCCAGTTGCAGCGCCGTTGCCGTTTTCGTCTTCATCATCAACTTTGCCCTTCAACCATGCGTCTTGGAGGAACTCATCTTGATGGAGCTCGCGACTCCGACGAGCATTCGGCACAAGCCCCTCAGGCCGTTGAAGCATCATCCAGATGAGGAGCGCACCGTAAATCAGCAGCTTGTACTCGCTGAACTCCTGCAACAGTCCCGGCTGCTTGGGTCCACCGAGGACGCCTACCAGGACAACCGAGCCGACGATGATGCCGACAATGTTGCCCATGCCTCCCACAATCACGATGACCAAGATGATGATCGAAACCAAGATTAGGAAGCTTGTGGGGAAGATCGACCCGACTTTGGCCGAGAAGACCGAGCCGGCGAACGATGCCAGGACAGCGCCGACGACAAACGCCATCAACTTAACGTTGACGGTGTTGATGCCCATGGCCTCGGCCACGCTCTCGTCTTCGCGGACGGCCATCCAGGCACGGCCCAGGCGGCTTCGCTCCAACCTCCAGGAAACGTAGATGGAAATAGCGGCGAAGACCAGCACCAGATAGAACACCGATCGCGGGTCGGTGCCCTTCACTTCGAAGATTCCGAAGTCGGCCGGCGGAATATTAGTGATGCCTTGAGCACCATTGAAGTAGCCGTTGAGCCAGTCTGACAAGAACAAGATACGTATGATCTCGCCAAAGCCGAGCGTGACGATGGCGAGGTAGTCACCACGCATCCGGATAACCGGAGCACCGATGAACAAGCCGACCAATCCGGCCATAAGCAAGGTGACGAGGAAAGCTCCCCACCACGGCATCGTCGGGAACCACTCGGGCCAATCGGGGCCTCTGTTAGGCGACGTCAGCACAGCCGTGGTGTACCCACCGACGGCAAAGAACGCCACGTAACCCAAGTCGAGGATTCCGGCCAGACCAACGACAATGTTCAATCCCAGAGCAAGAAGCAGGAAGATGCCGACATTGGCTAGAAGCTCCTGCGTGATCTTGCCGGTGATCATGGGGATGATGATGAGGGCCAAGACGGACAAGACGATGAGAATCGTGTCCTGTCTGGTCTTGGCTGGCCCGGTCAATGCCTGATAGTCGCTGCGGGCTTTGCCAATGCGGTCACCACCCCCCAGGAGCGTGAAGGCCAAAGCCCCGAGTGCAACTGCGGCGGCCCACAATGGGATCAGGCCGCCTGTCTTGCTGTACAAGAACGACAGCGTATCTGCGACGTCAACTAGGAACGACTCGAAGACGGCCACAGCAATCACAGCCAGCAGAGCGGAAACAACCGCCCGCCTAACCTTTCGAGGCATGAGATGAAGCGACGCTGCAAATGCACCGAGCGCGGCGCACAAGACAATGCTGGCAACGACGCCGAACCCTGTTCCTCGTTGGAAGCTCAGAAAGGCCTGGGTGTTTTCGTTCCAGTTGACCAGCGGATCGCGAATATCGAAGGCGCTGATCAACAAGATGAGAAGCGACAGTCCCGCTCCCCCGACAGCACCGACCACGCCACCTGCTACGACATCACGGGCGCTCTTTCGAGTCGCCGCCATGCCCTCAAGTACCTTTTCGTTGGCGACGGACCAGCCCACGATGAGGGGAAGCCAAAACAGCGAAACGTAGCCAAGCGACAAGAAGGGATCGATCAAGACTCGACTGTCAAGCCCTTCTGGCATACCAGCCAGAGCAAGGAAGACAAGCCCAACGGCGAGGATGGCGCCAGTACGAATGAGATCGCGCCAGTCAAGATCGAAGGCACCGCGGACGACCTCGTCCGGAGCCTTTGTCTCAGTGGTTTCAACAGCTAGCGTCATGCCCGGTCCTCCGATGAAAGTCGTTCGCCGAACAAGCCGGTCGGTTTGACCAGCAAGACGAGAATCAAGAGGGTGAAAGCGACAGCGTCTCGAAGCTGTGATACCCCGTCAACGCCGAGAGGCTCAAGCAGCACAAGCGGTGCCAGCGCCTCAGCGCTTCCCAGTGAAACACCGCCAGCCATCGCACCGCCTAGGTTGCCGACACCGCCGACCACGGCGGCGGTAAAGGCCTTGATGCCAGGCAGAAAGCCGGTAGTGGCAATCACGGAGCGGAACAGCAGACCCCACAGAATTCCTGCGATGCCAGCCATGGCGCCACCAACGGCGAAGGTTGTGACAATGGTCCGATCGACATTAATGCCCATGAGTGATGCGATCTCTTTGTCTTCGGCCACCGCCCTCATGGCCTTGCCGGTCTTAGTTCGCTCGACGAAGTACCAAAGGCCAGCCATGGAGATGGCGGCCACGACGATCACCAGAATTTTCGTACCCTCAAGTTGTAGGAACGTACGCTTCTCCCCTAGCCAATCCGGGTTCGAAGGGTAGCTCTTGGCGCCAGGGCCGAAGAGAAGGATCACCGCGTTTTGAATGAAGAACGAAACACCGATCGACGTAATCAGTGGAATGAGCCGAGGCGAACCACGAAGGGGGCGATAAGCCACCCGCTCCATCACCACGGCGGTCAGCGTGGCCACCAACGTACAGATCAGCACCGTGAAGAGCACTGCCGGTATGAACGATCCGCCTTCCCAGTAGCCCGCGTCATCTAGCTTGTTGGCCATGATGAACCCGGTGAAGGCTGCAACCATGAAGACCTCGCCGTGGGCGAAGTTAATAAAGCCCAACACGCCGTAGACCATCGAATAACCCAGCGCGATGAGGCCGTACATGGCCCCCTGGCTGAGTCCGGTTACAACTAGCCCCTGGAACTGGTCGGCGGTCAAGCGATTGGCTGCTTCGCCGTCATGTGTCCACCGGGCAAACGGATTGCCTGGATCGATCTGCTGCCAAATGAAAGCCAATAGTCCGACCACGATCAGGCCGATCAAAAAGACCCTCAATAACGTGAGGAACCGGTCAATATTCGTGCGACCGGCACCTTTCACCCGCATTGCGGTTGTCATCCTCTCCCTTTACCTCTCTAGCGTCCCTACAAGCGAAACCCAGGTTTCTAGACCCTCTCCCCGGGGGTATTTCTACATGGTAGTGGACTGACTTCTCAAGTCTGGTGGACCTGGCCTGTAGACCGATCCACGTCGAATCCGCATTACTTCCTAGCCTGAACATGTAAATGGCCCCCACCCCATTTCAGGGCGGGGGCCATTCACTAGATGTACACGAAGGCGGACCTTCGCCGCAAGCGATGCTTACGGGGCGTACTCAAATACGACGTTGGCCTTGGAGGCGTCGAGGTCATCTGCACTCAGGTGCTCGATCACGGTGATCTTCTGCGAACCGCAGTCACCGAACTCGTCACAGTTGATGGTGCCGATGATGCCTTCGTAGCCCTGGATGCCGTTCAGGAAGTCACGGACTCCCTGGCGGTCGATAACCAGCGAGCCGTCGTCACCTTCGGTGGAGGCGGCGTCAATGGCGTCCAGCAACATGGCGGTGGCGTCGTAGGCGTGGCCCCAGAACGGGGCTTCCGGCGCCTGGCCGTTGTTGGACTCGTAGGTGGCCAGGAACTCCTCGGCGGTTACGCCGGTGCTCTGGTTGGCGTTGGTACCGAAGCGGGTGTCGGGACCGGAGAAGTACATGCCTTCGCTCTGCTCCAGCTCGAGGTAGCCGTCGACCAACAGGCCGTCAGCGGCCAGCAGGGTGGTGTTCTCGAGACCCGATACGCCAGGAGCCTGGTCGGCAACGAAGTCACCGGCTGGCTGGAAGATCGGGAAGAAAAGCGCCTCGGGCGAACCCTGGGCGATTTCGGTCAGAACCGGAACCATGTCGGTGTCTTCCTTGGCCACAGCGGTGAAGCCGGTGATCTCGCCGCCAAGCGCCTCAAAAGCGTTATTGAAAGCGGAAGCCAGACCCTCGGTGTAGGGGTCACCGTCGTGGATGGAAGCAGCTGTGGTTAGTCCGAGATCCGTGAAGACGAACTCGGCCATAGCGGCACCCTGGAACAGGTCGTTGTGAGCGGTGCGGTAGTAGCCGACGTTGTAGTTGTCGCCAGCGTTACCCTGCTGGTCCGAGGTCAGGGCCGGTGAGGTGTTCGACGGCGAAATCATGACCATGCCGGCCTCGCTGATCAGCGGGGCGGCAGCGGTAGCGGCACCGGAGCACGAGGTTCCGATAACGCCAACGACCTGCTCGTCGGCAACGATCGACTGCGCGGCAGCCTGGCCACCATCGGCGGAGCAGAGATCATCAAGACCTTCACCCATGCTGATGCTGAAGCCCTTGATATCGCCGTAGTCGGCGATTGCCTGCTCGACACCACGCTGGTTCGGTAGACCCAAGAAGGCAACGTCGCCGGTGATGGCGTTGAGGGAACGGACCTGAACTTCAGCCCCCGCCTCAACAACAACGGTTCCGAGGCCACCATCTTCCATGGCCTCGCCGTCGCCTTCTTCTTCCATTGCCTCTTCGTCGTCACCATCGGTGGCTTCGTCTACTGCTTCTTCTACTTCCTCGGCCACATCTTCGGCAGCGTCGGTTGCAGTATCAGCAGCATCTTCCGCAGCACCACATGCAGCCGCCACCAAAGTGAACGACAGCATGAGGCCGAGAATCGCTAGAAACTTCTTCATGTCCTCTCCCATTATCGATCGGTAGGGCATGCTGAACACCCCACGACTTGGACGAGATGCAGTTTAGCAGCGTTTGTTGGTCCAGTACTGGCGATGGGCCACAGTCTGAAGCGGAACGTAAACATTGTGTTTCTCCGGTGTCAATTTGTAATCCGGCGCGTTGGTGGCGAGCGTTGCCGAGCTGACAACACCCACGAAGCCAGAGCTGGGAACCCGGAGCGGAAAGGTGTGCATGACGCGGTGGTGACGTAGTCTGACCGGCGTGAGTGCATCCAGCGGCCAGGCTTCCCCCGATGAAACGTCAGGCGTTAAGGCCCCATCGCCGTCTGATTTCAACGTCTTGTTGGACCTGACCGATCACGGGCCGGACACCTGGGTGGCCCAAAGTCCGAAGTATCCATGGGGAACCCGTATCTACGGCGGCCAGGTGGTGGCGCAGGCGCTCATGGCAGCTTGTCGTACTGTCGAAGACGGCTATGCGCCACATTCGTTGCACGCCTACTTCATCCGGCCCGGAAATGTTGAAGAGCCGGTTCGCCTCAGTGTTGACCGGCTTCGCGACGGCCGCAGTTTCTGCACACGAGCAGTCGTCGCTCGCCAATCGGCCGGCGCCATTTTACATCTTTCCTGCTCATTCCAGCGCCCGGAGGAGGCGGCCGAGGTTCAGACAGCCAGAATGCCGATTGTCCCACCGCCCGGCGATATCTATCCGCAAAGTACGAATTGGCCCTGGATCATGGAGCGCCGCGACCTGCCGAGCTACCCGGGAGCAGGGCGATCGGTCGGCTGGGCCCGCTTGGTCGACGAGCTCTCCGACGACCCTCGGATGCATTACTGCGGGATGGCCTTTACCTCAGACGCCTTCCAGTTCCAATCAGCTCGAAGTATTCATCCTCTTCAGGTCGACCCCGACGAGTATCGCCAAGCGTTCATGGGAGCAAGTCTTGACCATGCCATATGGTTCCATCGGCCACTGCGAGCCGACCAATGGCACCTCTACGACTGGACCTGTCACGGCCTGATCAGCGCACGGGGTATGACGGTCGGCAACCTGTTCTCCTCCGATGGCGTGCATATTGCCACCATTGCTCAGGAGATTCTGTTGAGGAAGCACCGCACCTTTGAGGGTGGCTAGCGCCGAATCCAGCAGAACCGGCCGCCCACAACTAGCTCAGCGCCACTAGTCGTCAAAACGACTAATCCTGGTCGGAGCGCAGCGAAGCCGGTAGCGAGAACCGCCCGTCGTCGCTGCAAGGGAACTCAACCAAGGCAAGCACCGCCGACCACACGATGGTGCCGTAGACATGGGGAAATTCGGTACCCGACCCATAGCTGTCTTCGTAGACAACCCGATCGCCCAGCGCTTCTTCGTCCAACTCCAACAGAACTAAGTCTTCGCGGCCGCGAAACCGTTCGTTGGCCGGAGTCAACAACTGACCTGCCGTCGAGCAGTGGATGAATCCCTCCTCGGAGAGCGAGCGGTGGGTGTATAGGCCCGACGCTGCCGCCGCGTTGGCATCCGCCCTGGTGGTGATGTGGTAGATCCGCGACGACATTGCAGCACCGATCGTAGCGCCCTCGATGTCGTCAGGCTGATCGGGTAGCGCAGACGATGTTGAGTGGCCGATCTCTCAAGGTGCCAGACTGGTGGCATGTCGGGCACACGACGCCGATCGCCTGAAGAAACCCACTACGACGTTCTCGGAGTAGACCGCGGCTGCGAGGCCGAGGAGCTTCGGGCCGCCTATCGTCGTCTGGCCTGGACCGCCCACCCAGACGTCGGCGACGACGGAGCCGATGGAACGTCGAGCATGGCCGAGATCAATGAGGCCTGGCGTGTGCTATCCGACCCAGACGCCAGGCGTCGCTACGACGCTGACCTGAGGGGTTTGGCCGTGGCCACCCGGGTTCGTCCTCCCACGCAGTTCTGGGACACTCCCACCCATCCCCAGGCCACAACGCAGACAAAGGCTGCCCGGCGCCGACAGGCCTGGGTTGCCGGCGTTCAGGCCCAAATGGCCCGTTTGGCCCTCCAGGCGGGACGAAGTGCGACACAAACGCTTTTGGTCCGCAATGCCCGTGGCGAACGCAGCGACTACGACCTCCTCGTCGACGACTTGGTAGCTCGGCTGGCCGCCGATGTTGAGTCAAGGGTTCGGGCTGCACGGGCAGGCGGCGCTGCGCCCCTTGACCTTGGTGTCGCCGCCACGCTTGTCGGCATCCGGTCGGTGGCAGATCAGGTTCGACGGCAGGGTTCGGTGCACGTTTCCAAGGAGCTACTGATGGAGGCCGAGCTACTTGACCGCATGTGGGACGTCCTCGCTCACGAACTTCCGTCACCGCTAACTGTTGCCCTCGGCGGCAATCCCCGGACAGCCAGGGCCCTCTACCCGCATCGAGGTTGACGCCCCGGCATCCGATGCGCCGGCGACGGGCCGAACTGGGCCGCGGACACCGAGCTGTGCTATGCAAGACAGGTGGATATCGGCGTCTTTATCTTTCCGACTGACAATACGATCAACGTGGTCGAACTGGGCCGCATGGTTGAAGACCTCGGGTTCGAATCGCTCTGGTTCCCCGAGCATTCCCATATCCCATCGTCGAGGACGTCGCCGTGGGGCGGCCGGAAGGGAGCGCCGCCGCTGCCGGAGCAGTACTGGCGCACCCACGACCAATTTGTAGCTCTAGCGGCCATTGCCTCCACTACGAGCACTCTGCGACTGGGAACCGGCATATGCCTGGTTGCGCAGCGTGATCCGCTATGGACGGCCAAATCGGTGGCAAGCCTGGACGTCGTCTCCGAGGGGCGGGTGCTGTTCGGAATTGGCTACGGCTGGAATGTCGAGGAATACCACAACCACGGTCTCGAGTTCAGCTCCCGGCGAGACCGACTACGGGAGTGTGTACTGGCCATGAAAGAGCTCTGGACAGGCGAAGAGCCATCGTTCGAAGGCGAACATCTGTCAATCGAGCCAAGCTGGGTATGGCCCAAACCGACACAGTCCCCCCACCCTCCTATCATCATGGGCGGCGCCGCAGGGCCCAAGACGGCGGCACACATCGCTGAGTTCTGTGATGGCTGGATGCCGATATCGGCCCCAAAGAGCGAGGCGCTGAACGTCGTTAACGGGGCAATGAGCGATGCTGGCCGTGATCCGGCCGATCTCCACTTAGGTGTCTTCAGGGCGGACCCCGCCCCCGAGGCGGTCGAAAGTCTCGCCGCTGACGGCATGGATCGAATCTTGTTCGAGCTGCCATCAGCCGAACCGTCGGTCGTCCGCGAGACCTTAGAAAGCCACGCCAAGCTCCTGAATCTGGTGTAGGCGGGGTTATCTGCCTGTCTGGAAGCTGTGCGCTGGCAGCGTCGAGTCTTACTCCTAGAGAGCTAAGACGTCAGTTCTGTTGCCACCTGTGTTGGCAGCCCGGTTGGCTGCGGCTTCGAGTTGAGCCAGTATCCGCTCGACCGATGGTCGGGTCTCGGAAACCGATCCGACAACAACGCTGGCCGTGAACGAAGCCAAATTCTGGTTCAGCTCTACCGGGAAGGCGACTTCATCACGAAGACGGGCGGCGATCTCTGTCAACTGGTCGGCCGAGGCGTCAGTTGTCATCAGAACGAGGAACCCCGCCTCATCGAAGCGCCCAAGTAGATCAGGTGCCCTCAACTTGTCCTGCAGGCGACGCCCGACCTCCTTGACGATCCGCTGAACGGTTCGGGCACCGTATGCCTCGGTCATGCCGGGCAACTCGTCGATCCAGAGAGCCATGATGGCCGACGGGACCCGTCGCGGCTGATCGAATCGTTCGTTCAACTGGAGTAGAACGTGGAAGTGGTTCGGAAGGCCAGTCACCAGATCATGGGTGAGGCTTCCTCCTGCCAGCGACGAATAGTGCTCCTCACTGGCCATGGAACGGACGGCAACGACGGTGACGGCGTCGCCGAACGATCTTGCCCGAAGTTCAACCGGGGCCAGTCCGGCCGCCAGCCTTACTGCCACTTGCTCAGGCCGCTCCCCCACTCGGGTCAGCAAGTCAGCACAGGTCTCCTCAAAGTCTGGCACCATCAGCTCGGTCAGCGGAACATCAATGAGCCGCTCACGCGGAATCCCCATGGTCTGCACCGCCTCCCCAGAGGCGTGATGAATCACACCATCTTTCAGAATCAGGCAGCCAACCGGGGCGAGTTCGCTTAGTTGGGCCAGTTGCTCGATCTCAACACTCATCGGTCGCACCTCACGGTTGTCTATTGGTACAGCATTGACAAGCGTTTGGTCAGAGGCGGGTTGCCCAACAGGCGTAGGGCTGCGGGTTCAGGGGCCGGATTCGGTCCGAAGCGCCTAGGCCGTCTGTTCGAGTTGATCTAGTCCATCGAGCAGCGCGTTCTCGACAACCTCGGTCAATGCCGGGTGGATGTAGAACACGTCGTTGGCCACGACGTCAGCGGAGGTGCCCAACGTCATGGCTTGGATCAACGGCTGAAGCAACGAGGCGGCCTGCGGCCCGAGTATGTGGGCCCCAACGATCCGTTTGGAGCCGCGTTCGATCAAGACCTTGGCGAATGAGTGTTCGTCCTCGAGGGCCCAACCGTAGGCAGTTCCGCCGTAGTCACGACGACCGACAACCACATCCAGCCCGGCCTGTTCGGCTTGTGGTTCGGTTAACCCGACCGACGCAATCTGTGGATTGCTGAACACTGCTTGAGGAACTGCGCTGTAGTCAACCGTCAGCTTTTGGTCCGGATGGGCCATGTTGTGGAAGGCAGCTTCGGCTTCGCGGTTCGCCAGATGCTTGAGTTGGTAGGCGTTGGCCACATCTCCGATAGCCCAGATACCTGGAACGGAAGTGGCCATGGTCGAATCGACGACGATCCGACCGCCGTCGTCGAGTTCCAAGCCGCCTTGCTTTGCTTCAACCAGGTCGCTGTTCGGGGTACGCCCTGTGGCTACGAGGAGGGCGTCGAACCGTTCTGACTTCCCGCCGACGTCAAGTTCGACACCTGCGCCAGCCTGACGGACGACGGTTGGCAACTGCTCCAGCCGCAGGTCGACTCGTCGGCCAAAGACTTCGGTGAAGGTACGCGCCAAGTCAGGGTCGTGTGAGCGCAAAAGGGTCCCCGAGCGATTGAACAACGTGACCTTGCTGCCGAGCGAGGAGAAGACATGCGACATCTCCGCGGCAATGAATCCTCCTCCGATGACGGCCAGCGTCGCCGGAAGCGTGTCCAATCGCATCACCGTGTCCGACGTGTGGTAGTTGACGGAGTCCAACCCATCAATCGGTGGTGCAACCGGGCGCGCCCCGCAGGCCACAAGAATCCGTTCGGCCGCGAGGGCCTGACCGTCAACCTCGAGCCTGTTCGGCCCGGCAAAGCGGGCGGTCCCTTCAATCAAGTTGATGTTGGGGTGACCGCCTGCTCGGTATTCTCGGCCCCCCTCGGCAATGGGATCGATACGCCCGAAGACCCGGTCACGAATGGCCGGCCAATCGACTGACTCAACTTTGAGGGACACCCCGAGGCGTTCGGATCCTTGAGCAGACCTGACGAGATCAGCAGGAAGAACAAACATTTTCGATGGGATACAGCCCACGTTCAGGCATGTCCCCCCGAATGTTCCCCGTTCGATGACCGCTATCTTCCACCGGTCGGCAAGTTCGTCGGGTATAGCGTTGCCCGATCCGCTTCCGATGATGGCCAGATCGTAGGCAAAGTCAGTACTCATCGTTTGGGCGTCTCCTGTCGGGGTCACGAGACAAGATCCTACATCTGCCGACCTTGATCGGCTGTGACCGGGCTGTTCTCACCCGGCTGCAATGGTCTCATTGCGATATCGATGGCGGTCCACAGCGTCCTACTCACCGGCCAAAGCAGTAGCGGAGCGAGAACAGCGACACTGACATTGACGGCGATCAACGTCGCCATCGGAAACTCAGGAAAGCTTACTACCAGCCCGGTGACCAGGGCGACCAGCAGTAGTCCGAAGCTGAGAACCGTGTTGATCCCAATAGCCCCCAGCCAGTGTCCCTCGATTCTCTCGAAGTGAAGGCTGCACCGCGGGCAGTCGGGAGCCATCTTGAACCAGTATCGAAACAGGCGACCTTGACCACAGGCTGGGCATCGTCGAAGACAGCCTCGAACAAGCAGCCTTCGCAGGCCGATCGGTGGCGGAGCTGTGCCGTCGCCTGCAGCGTTCAAGTCGACGTGTTCATCCAATGGGCCAAGGCCTGGCAGGCTCGTTCCAGTTCGTCGGCCCCACCGGCATAGGAGAAACGTATGAAGTCGCTGCCTCGCCGTTGGTCGAAGTCGATTCCGGGCGTCGTCGCCACACCAATTTCGTCCAACCAGCGGGCAGCGAGATGCTGGCTCCCGTGACCGAGGAGCGAGACATCACACCACACGTAGAAGGCACCGTCTGCTGGGGCAGTTTTGTCCAAACCGGCCGATGCGAGCCCTTCCAGAAGGATCCGACGGTTGTCGCGGTAGCGGGCGACGTTGGCCTCCAACTCATCTATGCAGTCAAAAGCAGCCAATGCACAGTGCTGGCTAACCGTTGGGGGTGCGATGGTCAGGCTCTGGGACAAGCGTTCAATTCGAGCGGCGACGGCGGGTTGTGTTGCAACCCAGCCAACACGCCATCCTGTCATCGAGAAGTATTTGGAGAAGCTGTTGATCACAACAACCGGTGCATCGGTCTCGCCGGGTGATTGGTCGAGCAGGCCAAGAGCTGTTGGCGGGGCGTCCCCGAAGGTAATGCCGTGATAGATCTCATCAACGATCAGGGTGACGTTGTTGCCGCGGCACCAACTGATCAGATTTCGCATCTGGTCCTCAGGTATGACCGTGCCTGTCGGATTGCTCGGACTGGCGACCACCAATCCGTCCAGCGGCAGACAACTCTCCAGGTCCGATAGCGAAGGCCGATAGTCGTTGTCGGCGCTGAGAGCGACCGGAACCGCTGAGACACCGAGCGCTGCCAGATCGTTTCGATAGCAGGGATACCCGGGCTCGAGAACGACCACCCGCTGCCCGGGGTCGAACAGGGCCAGGAACGAAAGCACGAAGCTTCCTGATGCGCCAGTCGTCACGACAACCTGATCAACGTCGATATCAGTTTCGTATCGCCACTGATACCACTGGGTTATCCGCTTGCGAAGAGCGGGCAAACCGGCCGCACCCGTGTAACCGAGCCGGTCTGTCCCCAACAGTCCCTCGACCGCCTCCAACGCTCCAGCCGGCGCCGCCGTGGATGGCTGTCCGACTTCAAGGTGGAGGATGTCTCTACCCTCGGACTCCAGCCGCTCGGCTTCGCGCATAACTTCCATGACGTAGAACGGGGGGACGTCGCTTCGATCGGACAGCTGAACCATCTCTGAGCACTGTAACCTCGCCCTGTCAGCCCAGGCGAAGCAGCTTGGTCTAAAGGCGACGCAGTCGAACTTCGTTGACCGCGTGATCGATGTTCTTCACGACAACCAGGTCGGCGCGATCACGCGTCGGCAGAATATTCTCAACCAAATTGCGTTCATTGATCCGAACCCAAATGTCGGTAGCAGTAGCGACGGCTTCCTCATCGCTCAAATCGCCGTAGCGTCTGAAGTACGAGCGAGGATCTTGGAACGCTGTCTCTCGTAACGTAAGGAATCGCTCGACGTACCACTTCCGTATGTAGTCGGTCGGTGCGTCGACATAGACCGAGAAGTCAAAGTAGTCGGATACGAAAGTCGGCGTGGCGGACTCAGCTGAGCCGGTCTGCAAAACATTCAGACCTTCGACAATAAGAATGTCGGGCTGATGCACAGCGACCGCACGGTCAGGTTCGACGTCGTACACCAGATGGGAGTACACGGGCGCCTCAACCTTCGGGTGCCCGGACTTAACGGCGTCAAGAAACTCCAACAAACGGCGTCGGTCGTAGCTCTCCGGGAACCCCTTGCGATCCATCAAACCCCGCTCTTCGAGAACGCGATTTGGGTGAAGGAATCCGTCGGTGGTTACAAGTTCGACTCTCGGATGATTTGGCCAACGAGCTAGAACCTGACGCAATACCCGAGACGTGGTCGACTTGCCTACGGCCACTGACCCGGCAACACCGATGACAAAGGGAGTCTTGGCCGGCAATTTCCCCAGAAACGTGTCGGTCGCCCGATACAACTCCTGCGACGAGCGAACATGCAGGTTGAGCAGCCGCGACAAGGGCAGGAAGAAGCGGACGACCTCGGTCAAACTAAGCGAGACATTCAAACCTCGTACGGCCTGAAGATCCTCCTCGGTCAGCGAAAGCGGCGTGGAGGCCCGGAGCGCTGCCCACTCGTCGGCCGAGAAAGTCACATACGGCGACTGAAGGTCTTGGGCCGCTTCACGGTCGGTGGTGCTCATGAAGTCCTAGCGCGTCGATCGGCCAGCGTTGAGGTCGATCGCCGGATCAGGCAGTTTCCCTTTTACCAATTGCCCGATCAGTGAAGGTAACTCGGGCGGCAGGAAGGTTTCGTTCGACGCAGCCAGCTCTTCCCAGGGCCACCACCTGGCCCGTTGGAATGCCAATGCTTCCAGGGCCTCAAGGCCTTGTCCCGCACGGATGTCGCGTTGAGTCGTCCAGGCGATATGAATCACCTCATCTTGATCGAAGTGATAGCCACCGAAATCGAACTCGACGTGCTGTTGCCACACCACCGGGCCCATCTTCGCTTGTGCGATGCCGGCCTCTTCGACAAGTTCACGCCCGGCCGCATCGGCTGAGGTCTCGCCGGGATCAACTCCCCCACCGGGGATCTCCCACCACAGACCCTTCTCAGCGTTGGCCGGGTCGCGGGACTGAATGAGGAACACCTCATCCAGATCATTGAGAACCACCACTCGCGAAGCTTGGCGTTTAAGAACCCATCTCGCCACAGCGCCAACTGTACTGTCACCGGTCTGAGAGTGCCCGACCAGGGATGCAGAGAAGGTTGCTAGATCGGAGCACTGTTGCCAAGAACGACAACAACGTCTGCGCCATCGGTCGAGATACCCGTGCTGCGGTCAAGGAGCGGTTGGACCAAATCCTCCTCGAATCCGAGTAGCAGCGCCACACGTACCGCGTCCAGGCGGTAGCCGTCAGCGTAGTAAATGAAGCTGTCGTCTTCGGGGTCTCCGTCTTTGTTGGCCGGGGCAATCATCCCGTAGCCGAACAGGGCGAGCCGTTCAGAGGCCCTTCCGGCCAGGCCGTCTCTGCCCTCGGAGCCGTTACCGACGATCACGCTGACTTCATTGGGGGGACGGCTGCCAACCACATCGACCTCGGCGGCCCGTGCGGCCAGTTCTTCGTCGTCGATCGTGTCTACTTTCTCCGAGTTGAAGAATCCTTCTTCCCAGGTATCGCCAGCAGTGCCGATCCACTGCAAAGCGAAGTAGCCGCAGAGGGCGAGGGCAAGCATGAGCAGTGCAGCGTTCACCAGGTCGTGGATCTCAATTCTCTTCATTGGGCCTCACTCCTTCCTGCTTGCCTCTGGCGTTTTGATCTCGATGACAAGTTGGCCTTGTCGGTGTTTCTTCGGTCCCGTCCCTATTCGGCCAGCAGCCTGGCACGAGTTAGGAATCCTGTGTGACCGACCATTCGATGCTCCGGCCTGACGGCTTCACCGGCAACATGCCAACCCCGGTGAAGCACCTCAGTCGTGGACGTGTCACCGAAGCCGTTTCGGTCCAATGCCTGGTGCACCTTCGACACCTGCATCACCGACGGGCTGTACGAAACCAGTATTGCACCTTGCTTCATGCGAGTGGCGACATGAGGAATAGCCTCCCAGGGTTCTGGAAGGTCGAGCACCGCCCGATCAAACGGTCCGCGGCAATGACCGCAGTAACTAGCAGCGTCATAGCTGTCCCCCAACTCGACCAGATAGCGACCATCGGCCCTCGAGCCCAGAAACGTCTCGACGTTCTTTTGCGCCCGGGCGGCAAAGTCTTCCCGGAGCTCGAGGCCGTGGATAACGGCTCCCGTTCGCAGCATGGCCATCGACAATGCCCCGGACCCAATGCCCGTCTCGAAGACGCTCATCCCGGGCCCGATATCGGCCATGAGCAGCATGGCTCCAATATCTTTGGGGTAGATGACCTGGGCACCCCTGGGCATTGCAACGATGAAGTCGCTAAGCGTCGGACGATACAGCCGGAAACGCTGACCACGGGTGGTGGAAACCTGCGCTCCTTCGGCCGTTCCTACGAGCTCTTGGTGAGGGAGGCGGCCGGCGTGGGTCTGAAAATCGCCGTCGTCTTCCAGGCGGAATACGTAGCGGCGGTTCTTGGTGTCGACCAACATGACAAGCTCACCAACAGCCAAGACGTTGGCAGCCATGTCCTCACCGGCCGGCGGGACTTGCGGATGATCTTCATCGAACTGCTCGTCCAGATCAGTCACTTCTCGTTCCTCCAGTAGGCGAAGTCTCCGGGCGAACCCTCTGGAGCAGACGGCAAAATGAGCAGACCTCGTTGTCGGTCGGAGATCCACATTGGTCACACGGCCTGATCGTTCGCTGCGTCTCACCGTCCGGCGTCGCCTCATCGAGGATCGGAGCGAGGTTTCGGAGAAACCCGCCGTAGAACTCGGCCTTCGACCCGGGAGAAGATTCTTCCAACATGTTGAGCATCTCCTTGTACCGGATATGGCTGTTGCCGGCCGACATCGGGCATTCATCGACCTGGTAGTCGATGCCCTGCACGATGCAATAGGCAGCGGTTTCCCGTTCAGAGAGTCGGATCATAGGTTTGACTTTCCTGGGAAATCCGTTGCCATCAGGCAGAACCGGACGTTGACGACGAAGGAAGTCGGTCTGCCACCTCAGCGTGTTGCCAAATAGCACAGCAGCTTCGTCGTCAAGATTGTGCCCAGTCGCCACAGCGTGGTAGTTGCCATTGAGTGCCGCTGTATTAAACAAGTGTCGTTTGGACAAACCGCAAGCCGAACACGGAGCTCGCCCGGTTGCGTCCGCCGCACCCTCGACGTCGAATCCGAAGTCGGTTTGAAGATCGAGTCGGACGAGGCTTCCTCCGGCCGGGGCAGCAACGTCTTTTACGAACCGCTCGACGAATCGGCTGGAGTCGTCCGAGTATTCGGTGATCCCCAATCCAATGAACACACCGTCAGCCTTGTAGCCCAGCGTGAGCAAGATCTCCCACAACGCCAGACTGTCTTTGCCTCCCGATACCGCGACCAGAACGCGCTCATCGCTATTGAGCATCTTGTGATCGGAAATGGCTCGCTCGACCTGCCGGTGGCAATGACGAACGAAATGTTCTTCGCAGAAATAGGCGTTGTGGCGACGAACGTCGATGACGGCAGCCTGCCGACAGACCCGGCATTTCATCAGTTTCAACCCCCGCTGATGACTGGTCGGATCTCCACATCGTCGCCGCAGCTCAGCACTGCGTCACCGGGAACCAATGTTCCGTTTCGGATGACGAGTACGGCTTCCCTGTTCATCTGCAGCTTCTTCAAAAGCTTGGGAATGGAAATGGGTGCACTCATCTCCAACTCTCGGCTGGGGTTTCTGAGCGTCACCTTGACTGCCCCTGGGGGCTTCGCCTCTGTCAAGGGCTCTACCCTCGGCCGGCTCGACGGAAGAATCGCCCGCCTTTGCGTTCAGCTTTGGCCGTCCGACGAAGGTCCCGTATTTGGCGTTTATGGGAGACGTCGAGGTTCGTAATCACGATCGTCTCACCTGGCTTCAGCGACGACATGTCCACCAGTTCCTGCCGACCGACCGTCGACTGGACCTTGCGAAACAGCCATAGGGCTGCCGAGGTGTACAGCCACGAGCGGGCTGGTCCGCCGACGTATGAGCGGATCGCCATCTGGATTACTCGTTGCAGCATGTTCTAAGACAACCTACGGAGCAGCGATCGGCAGCAACGGTAAGAGCGCTTCGGCGCCAGCACGATCTTAGATTCGCCGAATCTCGACAACCGAACTTGACCGCTTGCCTGCGCGGCGCCCAAGAACGTAGATAATCAAGAAGATAATAATGCTGACTGCTCCACCGGCCAGGGCGATCCGTTTCTTCGAGTCCTCAGCGACGACGTCAACCTGTCCCTGAATATCACGGAACTTGGCCTCGATGTCGGCCGGGGTGATTCCGGTTGTTTCGGTCATTCAAAAACCTTCTTTCGGGCACGACTCAAGGCTGCGTAGATGATCACCATGGCCAACACCAGAACCGCAATTGCAATTCCGTATGGACCCAGCGAAGCCCACGACGACCCGCCGAAGGTGTCGAGACTCTGAAGAAGTCGCAGGGTGGCCAGCATGACGAAGAAGAAGCCGAGGAAGACAAACAGGGATCCGGCGACGCCGAACCCGAGATAGCGCCCGAGAGTTTTCAGGGGCTGCACGGTTTCCTGCTTGGCGTAGGCGATCAGAGTTTCTTGGATGTCCTGAACGCCGCGCACAGGGTTTGGTGTCGCCATCTACTTCTTTCTCGTCGTGAAACAGTGGAATCATCTGACCAGGTCCAAACGTAAGACCGACCGGACATGGTCGAGAGCAACAAGAGGCTTAGTCTAACCAACGGCTCGTGATCTGTTGTGCACTCCCTACGGCAATAACGCAGACAAATGCAGTTGTGGCCCGGCGCTACTCGTCGGGATGCGAGAGTTGGAATCTCAACAGGTCGTTGGCTTCGGAGACAAGCTGCTCAAGTTTGGCCAATCGCATGAGCGATGAATCGGCTTCCAGCAGCTGGTACTTGTCCAGAGGGCCGACAGGCAACAGTACAGACATTTGGTACAAAGCGACGTCAAGATCGGCCGACAGGTCGCTGAGCGTGCCCGATCCCCCAAGTTCGGCCACCATGGCCATCGCTTTCGTGAAGTCGCGCAGAAGCAATGTGTACCGACGCTCCACATCTTCGTCGCCAGCTTCGAGTAGTTGTTCATCAAGAACCACCACCTCAGCCTGCGGGTAGGGATCGTCCTCCAGCCAGCGTTCGATCTGGTAGCGCTGTGTACCGGCGACGGTGACCAGCCAGCGGCCGTCGTCAAGTTTGACGGCCTCCTGCAATTCAGCGACCGTCCCCCTTGCCGCCCGCTGATCGTCGCCTCCGACTTCCGAACCTCGAGTGATCAACACCACTCCGAAGCGGGTTTCGCCATCGACTAGGTCTTGGATCAGCTGCCGGTAGCGCGGCTCGAAAATATGAAGCGACAGCACCTGAGACGGAAGGACGACCGACTCCAGCGGAAACTGTGGCAGCACGAGACGACCCGGTGCATCGTTATCGGTCATGTCCCCGTTGCCCTCATCTACGTTAGTCATGTCGCCGTCGGTCCCATCGCCTCTCGATCAGCCATCGGCTCCTACCGGGACCGGGTCAAGGGGAGACAGCTGACCCAACGGCGGTCCGCCCGGCTGACGAACTAGTGTCTCGGCTAGCGCATCATGTAGCTCGTCGACATCATCGTCCACGATGCGCTCCTGATTTGTGATGACGGCAAATTGTGAAGACGATCCATCCACTAGAGACGTCACGTAGCCCGCCAACGCCCTGGAGTTATTCAACGTGCCGGTCTTGGCCTCTACCCGACCTGTTAGCAGCGGGGAGGTAAAGCGCTCGAGGAGAGTGCCCCGGACTCCCCCGACGGCCATGGTGTCGGCCAGCACAGAATCGCCGCCAGACAGCGTCAGGAGCTCGGTCAGCGCCTCACAAGTCAGCCTGTTGTTCTGCGAGAGCCCAGATCCGTCAGCGATAGCGACGTCATCGAGTTGCACGCCACGCTCTGACAGCAACGTCCGGACCGCTTCCGCTCCCGCCGCGGTGCTTCCCTCGTTGAACTGTTCGAGTCCAATTCGCTTCAGGACAAGTTCGGCCCCGATGTTGGAACTAAAGCTGTTGATGTGGGTCGCAGCCTGTGACATCGGTGGTGACTCGACATGAGCCACCTCCGAGGTCGACCCAGGGGCAAGCCCACGTTCGGCGCCGTTGGTGGATACTCCACGATCAACGAGGAGACTCTCGAAGACCTGAGCGGCATGGACCGCCGGGTCCTCAGCCTGCTCTCGAGGGCGAACAGATCCTCCATAGACTTCGGGCCACCCGGTAAAGCCCTCGTTCACCGTCAGCGCTGACATCGGTCCGGTCTGGTTGTTGGTGATGTCCACTGAAGGCCAGTCGCCGAATCGAACACCGTCAAGCAGCGATTCGTCGCCGATCACGCTGCCAACGATTGAAGTCACTCCAGCATTGACAACCGCATCTGCAAGGTCCTCCAGCCGCGTGAACGTTCTGGCTGCCGAGGGCTCATATTGGCTGACCCAGTCGTCGGTGGCCAAGAAAGGGTCGCCCGACCCCACAAGGTACAAATTGCCGACTATTACACCACCGGTCGGTGGGCCGTCGGCCACGACAACTGTTCGGTAGGTGAACTCGGGTCCCAAGATCTCCAATGCGGCAAAAGTGGTCAGCACCTTCATGTTGGATGCGGGAACCACGCCGCCTTGGACTTCTAAAGCCGGTTCCACCGGGCCTCCCGGGACCGTGACCGACAGGCAGGTGTCGGGAGGTGCCAGTTCGATAACAGAAGCGATATCGCTGCTGATCTCGGCTTCGCGGATTGGTGCCAACAACGTGCGGGGTATTCGACGGGCGGCAAAGGCCGGAGTCTGGGGCTCTGCTTCAAACGTGATTTCCTCGATGACTACCGGGGCGAAGTCCATTCGCTCGGCCGTCTGCCATAGTCCAAGTGATGTCGCGGCCAAAGCGATTGGCAGGAACAGCTGGCGGAACACGGTGGTGGGCGACATGAAGAGACCAGACTAGCGGTCGGTCGCTGTCGGTTCGATCACCAACGGCTCCAACGCAGAGCGTACGAAGTCCCGAATGTGGGCGAAGTGGGCATCGAGGGCATGCGGTGAGAACGGATCCTCATCAAGAAGACCAGTCAACATGCGATGGTCGGAGAAATACGTAAGCAGCGCGCCGTATCCGGTGAGCACCAGATTTCGGGGGTCATGGCGCCGAAAGCGACCTGCGTCCATCTCCTGCTCGAAGAACCGCACTGCTCGAAGAAAGTAGGGTCTCAACGCAGTGCCCAGGTCGAAGTCCAGATGGCCCTTCTCGGTGAGGGCCTCCCGCCGGACAATTCTGACGATCTCAGGATTGAGACGGAAAAACTCGAAGCTGACCTCCAGGATCGAATCCACCTGAGCCCAGCAGTCGGTGTCACCTGTCGGGCGCTCGTCGATCTGACGTCCCCAATCTTTCAAGGCTTGCTGGAGAATGTGCTGATAAATCGCGTCCTTGGACGGGAAGTAGTGGAGCAGACTCGGACGGCGTATTCCGACTCCTGCGGCGATGTCATTCAGCGAGGTGCCGTCGAAACCCTGGTTGGCAAAGCAAATACGGGCTTCGCGAACAATGAGGTCTTTGGTCGATGAGTCGGCCACTAGCCACCAAGCTACTGTTTCTACCAGCTCAAGTGTGCTTGCCTGGTTGGTTTTTGGACACCTTGAGTCGGGCCGAGTCCGCCCGGTTGCCGAGCGGTATGGTCATGACCATGAAGATCATCGCGGCACTTTTCATGGATGACCTTGAGCTACGCCAGGTACCCGGGCCTTCCACGAGAATCGACTTGGCCGGCATTCAGTTCTCCGCACCGGCGCCGGCACCATGTCCGGTGACCGTTGCCCCTCACCTGGTGGTACTAATTTGGAATCCACCGGACGGCAAAGAGCTCGCAGCACTTGAAGTCACCTTCGTCAAGCTTGCCGACCACCAAGCATCGGCAGGTGACGAGCTTGAGCC
Organism: uncultured Acidimicrobiales bacterium; assembly: GCA_938002965.1. Taxonomy (GTDB): domain Bacteria; phylum Actinomycetota; class Acidimicrobiia; order Acidimicrobiales; family SZUA-35; genus JAHELU01. Next base: position 229,156 of record CALKZY010000016.1, read on the forward strand.
TCTGGCCCGCAACGTCCAGCCTCTTCAGATCGAGGCGGGCAAGTTCAACTATCGACTAGTCCGGGCCGAGATCGAGTTCGACGAATACACAACCGTCGTCGCTCGGTGCCGTATCGACGGCGGCGACGAGTTGGTCGTGCCATACACACTCATGCCGCCGGTCGAATAGACCACCGGATCCACAACGAGACATCACCCGATCGGTACCGTGAGCCGAAGGCCTTGGACACGGCCGTCCACTACAACCACCGCAGACTTATATCGCCTCAACTTCTGAGAAGGAAGCGCACCCTGCCAATGTCAGCTGGAACATCAACTTCACCGTCGGACCTGACCCCTGAACTTGAGCTCAAAGGCATCAACGTGATTCGGGGTCTGGCCATGGACGGCCCTCTTCAGGCCAACTCCGGTCATCAGGGAACGGCGATGGCTCTCGCCCCTCTGGCCCACGTTCTGTTCACCCGCATCATGAACTACGACGCTTCGACGCCGGATTGGCCCGACCGCGACCGGTTCGTGCTGTCTGGCGGCCACGCATCAATCCTGTTGTACTCGATGCTGCATCTCACCGGGTTCGGTCTAGAACTCGACGAATTGAGGGACTTCCGACAGTGGGACTCACGTACACCAGGTCATCCCGAGGTTGGGCATACTCCAGGCGTTGAAGTGACCACCGGACCGTTGGGGCAAGGCTTTGGCAACGCTGTTGGAATGGCGATAGCTGAACGCATGCTGCGGGCCAGGTTCGGCGACGAACTATGCGACCACTACGTTTACGTCACCTGCGGCGACGGTGACCTCTCCGAAGGAGTCAGCCACGAAGCGGCATCACTCGCCGGGCACCAGAAGCTCGGACGCCTTATTGCCATTTACGATGACAACCGGATCACCATCGATGGTTCGACCGATCTCTCCCTTTCAGATGATCCGGTCTCGCGCTTCGCGGCGTACGGCTGGCAGGTCATTGACATTGGTGACGCCGCCAACGATCTCGATGTGCTCACCTCGGCTCTAGAAGAGGCCAGGTCGCACTCCGAGGCACCCACCATGATCGTGGTGCGAAGCCACATTGGTTTCCCATCACCGAATCTGACCGATCATCACAGCGCCCACGGCAACCCGTTCAATGACGAGGAGACAGCGCTGACGAAGGCGGTCATGGACCTCCCGGTTGATCAACGATTCTGGGTACCCGACGATGTGCTGGCCATGTATCGCAGCGCCGGTTCCCATGGAGCAGATCGTCGAGCAGCATGGTCAAAGCGCCTTGCCGCATCACCGAGCGTTGGGGAGTGGGCGTCGGCATGGGATGCCTCGGCCGACTCCGATGTCGGTGCCGCAGCTGCTCTGAAGGCAGCCGATTCATTCGACGTCGGGGCCTCCGTCGCCACCCGCAAAGCCTCACAACAGGTCTTGACCGCCGTGGCCGAAGCCGTTCCCCACGTTGTTGGTGGATCGGCTGACCTCACCGGAAGCAACGGCGCAAAGGTCGCAGCCGAAGCACACGACGCTGACTCCCCCGGCGGACGCCAAATTTTCTTTGGCGTCCGAGAACATGCCATGGGAGCAGCAATGGTTGGGGCCGCCCACCATGGAGGTGTCATCCCGGTCGGCGGAACGTTTCTCGTCTTTGCCGACTACATGCGACCGTCCGTCAGATTGGCCGCTATGTCCAAAGCCAAGTGTGTCTTCATCTGGAGTCATGACTCGGTTGGCGTAGGCGAAGACGGGCCGACGCACCAACCCATCGAACAGTTGATGAGCCTTCGTGCCATCCCCGATCTCCGCATCATCCGACCCGCTGACGCAACGGAGACAGCCGGCGCATGGGCCGCCGCCATGAGTCACGACGGTCCAACCGGCCTCATTCTCAGCCGCCAAGGACTTCCAGTTCTGCAGCATTCCGATGCTCAGTCGGTTTCTCGTGGCGCATACCGTCTGATCGGAGACGCCGCGGCCGATATCACGCTCGTCGGATCAGGCAGCGAGGTAGCACTCTGCGTCGACGCAGCTGAACAACTCAATCAATCCTCCATCACGGTGGCTGTCGTCTCAATGCCAAGTTGGGAACTCTTCGAGCAGCAGCCCGACGACTACCGGGCAGAGATCCTGCCTGCAGGTCGTCCAGTGGTATCGGTCGAGGCCGGCACGACGCTCGGCTGGGCCCGCTACGCCACGGCTAGCATAGGAATTGATCGTTTCGGTGCGTCAGCGCCAGGATCGCTTGTGATGGAGCGCCTCGGTCTCAACGTTGAGAATGTCGTCGAAACGGCTCGGCAAGCCGTCGAATCTGCGTAGCTAAAGCCGTACCACCCCCCAACTTCACTGTGCCGAGGAGGCATGTCCCATGGGCCGACTACACGACCTTTACAACGACCACGGCCAGAGTCCCTGGCTGGACAATCTGCGGCGGGGCTGGATGGCCAGCGGCGAGCTACAGACATGGATCGATCGAGGTGTTCGGGGCCTAACGTCAAACCCGTCCATTTTCGCCAAGGCAATGACCGAGACCGACGATTACGACACCGACATCGAGCGCCTGGCCGGCGAGGGCATGCCGATCGAAGATGTCTACTGGCGACTTGTGTCCGCCGACATCGCCCAGGCCCTGGAATTGCTGGCGCCGATACACCATGAGTCGAGTGGCGAAGACGGCTACGTCTCGGTAGAGGTCGATCCTGGTCTTGCCCATGACGAGACCGGCACGGTCGAGGCTGCACGTGTTCTGGACGATGAGCTGTCAGCTCCGAACTTGTACATCAAGGTGCCGGCAACGGCCGAGGGCGTTCCGGCCATCGCCACGCTGGTCGGAGAGAAACGTTCGATCAACGTCACGTTGATCTTCAGCCTCAACCGATACCAGGCAGTTATGGAGGCGTATCTGAGCGGCCTCGAGGCTGCTGACGGGCCGCTGGGCGACATCTCGTCCGTTGCCTCGTTCTTCATCAGCCGGGTCGACGTCGAAGTCGACCGTCGACTGGACGAAATCGGCACTGAGCATGCTCTCGGCCTACGAGGCAAGGCGGCGGTTGCGCAAGGCCAGATCGCCTATCAGCAATTTCTGGAGACCTTCAGTGGGCCACGTTGGAATGCCTTGTCTGAGCGTGGTGCTCGCCTGCAGAGACCGCTTTGGGCCTCTACGTCAACCAAGGACCCCTCCTACCCCGACACGCTCTACGTTGACTCTCTCATTGGGCCCAATACCGTAAACACGTTGCCGGATAACACACTGTTGGCCTTCGATGATCACGGAACGCTGGCCCGCACGGTCGATGCCGACCCGGACTGGGCTCGGGGCATCGTCGCCGACCTCGGCGAGTTGGGGATCGATCTTGAAGATGTGGCTGTGAAGTTGGAGACAGAAGGCGTCTCGTCGTTCTCAAAGAGCTTCGATGAGGCCCTAGCGAGCCTGGACGAGCAAGCTAAGAGCTGATTTTCATCTATCAGCCGCTGCAGTCGCCTTGGTTGCCACCGCTGGTCGGTCGACTGCTAGCCGTCGATTTCGACGACGGCAATCATAGCCGCCAAGGGTACGTTGGGAAAGATCCGCCGCCCTTGCGTGACGTTGTCGAGGCGGGCGACGCTTCCGTCCAGATACAACAGATCGGTGAGGCCGAGCTGTCGGCCTTGATCAGCCAGCTCCCACATATTGACTGGTCGGTCCGCCATCAACAGAACCGCTCGGCCACTCCCTTCGATACCAATGGCCGTTCGAATGGTTCGTGACTGAGAGCCCGATGTGAACAGTTCGTTGATGGTTCCGTCTTGAAGCAGCATGGGTCCTGATTGCAGAGCATGCAGAATCATTGAAGGCCCATTGCCCGGGCTCGACAACGAGGGCTGCGGCCCGGGGCTGTAACCGTCAGCGAATTGCTCAGTGGTGAACAGGTGGAAGCCAGACTCGGCGATGACAAACACTCCGTTCGGTTGGAGGTAGAAGTTACCTCCGCCGGATTTTGTATTCAACGGCACAAGCTCCGTGCCGTCCTCGATGTGGAGCCCCAAGGGTTTGAGCGAGGTGTCATAGATGCCTCCGTTGGCCACCGCCAGAACCGTCCACCCGTCGGCCTCCAGACTCTGCCTGGCCACCTCCATCTGCCCGAACGGTGTGTTCGCGTCGTCTGTCCATAGCAACTGAACCCGGTGGCCGGCAAGCTCGATCCATCGAAAAGATCCGCTCCGCTCCAGGGCGAAATCGGCTGACGAATCGGCACCTGGTGGATCACCGACCGGTGTCTGAGCGCCAGATCCTCCTGCCTCGCCGTCGGGTCTCGTCGCCGTGTCGTTGTGGTCTGCGTCATCGGCGTGTCCCGCGTTATTGACGTACTCAGGTCCATCTCCCTCCTCCAACGCTTCGGCATTGATTGAGTCAGCTGGCTGATCCTCGGTCTTATCAATCGACACCGCGTCACTCGACACCGCGTCAGGCGCTGTCGAATCGCGGCATGAACCAATGAGGACCACTAGCAAGACGACGACGGACAGCTGCCGTGCGCACCGGCCAGCCTTCCGGCCGTCACGGTGCTGCGTAGCGCCCTCAGGCGAGTGAGTTGCATTTTGAAACCAAGTCATCTAGCGTCTTGTCGGTGGTCGGGTCAGCGGCATCAAACGGTGCGTCCAATAATGCGTCTGAGGAAGTGGATACTGCGACGTATCCACATCGGCAGGTCAGCTGCTCAATAGCGGCAACAGCCGACGTCGTAGGCGACCGGTGGAGCATTCTCGTCCTCCGCAGCATATTCCGAGGGCGACACCGATTCGGTGAGCTGCAATGTGAACTGGGAATTGCCAAGAATCTGCTCTCCAATCGACTGCGCAGTCTCGTTGATCACGGAATCCTCCACAAGGTCCAGTATCAGGAACGCCCCGTTCGTCACGAATACCGTCTCACCAGCAAAGGCGCCGATCTCTACGAAGCCCTTATCTCGTTGATGCGCTGGGGTGACCGGTGGTACAGCGACGGCGATCCTCCAACCGTTCTAGTCCACCAGGAGTGCGGGCACCCGTTGGACCTCGCTGTCAGATGCGACAAATGTGACACCGCTGTTCGTCCTGCCCAGGTCGCAAGTCGCCCTGGATCCGAAGCCGAGTTTGGTTGAAAGAAGGTAATAGAACAATGGTGGCAATCGACAACACGCTGCAATCAACAAGCGACTGGCATGACCACTTCGGAGCACTTTCAACCGAAGAGGCTCTTAACCGGGCAGCGTCAATTCGCGACGAGTCCTACGGATCAAGGGTGACCTACTCCCCCAAGGTCTTCATCCCACTCACCAAGCTTTGCCGAGATCAATGTGGCTACTGCACGTTCGCTCAGCCACCAGCTCGGCTCGATGAACCGTACCTGAGCCCCGATGAGGTCTTGAAGATAGCTCGCACCGGCGCCAAGCACGGCTGTCATGAGGCTTTGTTTACGCTCGGCGAACGACCCGAGCTCCGCTACCCGGCAGCCCAGCAATGGCTGGAGGACAACGGATACAACTCGACCGTCGATTATCTGGCGGCAATGGCTCGGTTGGTTCTGACCGAGACAGGTCTGCTCCCACACGCCAATGCCGGAGCACTGTACGAGGAGGAGTTGGCGGCCTTGAGAGCCGTCGCTCCAAGTCAAGGGATGATGCTCGAGTCTCTTCGTGCCGACCTCGACTGCCATTTCAACGCTCCGGACAAGGAGCCAGCTCGTCGACTAGCCACCTTGGAGTCGGCAGGCCGACTACACATTCCCTTCACCACGGGCATTCTCGTCGGGATAGGCGAGGACGAGGACGACTGGATCGACGCTCTCGTCGCCATCGCCGAGTCCCACGCCAGGCACGGACATGTCCAAGAGGTGATCGTCCAGAACTTCTTGCCGAAACCAGGCACGGCAATGTGGAAGTCGGACCCCTGCCCCGAGGACCGCTTCATGCGGGCGATCGCCATTGCCCGCATAGTGCTGCCACCCGAAATCCACCTTCAAGCGCCGCCAAATCTGTCCGATGACTTCGGGTCGCTGCTGTCGGCCGGAATCGATGACTGGGGAGGCGTCTCGCCGGTTACCGCCGACCATGTCAACCCCGAGCGGCCATGGCCTGCCTTGGATCGCCTGCGTGCGGTTTCAGAGCAGGCAGGTTTCCGCTTGGCCCCCCGATTGACCGTCTACCCCGAATACGTACTCCAGCCCGACCGTTGGCTATCGGAGGACACTCGTTTTCCAGTCATGGATCGATCCGATGCCGAGGGCCTCGGCCGTGACGACCCTGGAGCGGTCTTTCCTCAGAAGACCGAGTTCGTAGCCAAGGAGACTGATGGCGCCGCCGTTGTGCAGATCGGTGACCGATCCACCCAGTGGTATTCGGGGTCGCCAAGTTCTCCTGCTCATCTCATTGATCCGGATGCTCGACCGACCGGCCGGGTCGCCGAAGTACTTCAAGGCGTACGACAAGGACAAGAACCCGGATTCGACGAACTTCTTGCCCTTTTCTCCGCCCGCGGCTCGGATGTCTCGGCGGTAGCCCACCTGGCTGACGAGCTCCGAGTGGATGCCGTCGGCGACCCAATCACGTACGTCGTAAACCGAAACATCAACTACACCAACGTATGCACGTTCAAATGCCGGTTCTGCGGCTTCTCAAAAGGCCCACTAAGCCTCAACCTCCGAGGAGCCCCGTACCTCCTGACCCTCGAACAGATGCAGGAACGAGTGGTCGAAGCCGAAGAACTCGGCGCCACTGAAGTCTGCCTCCAGGGCGGTATCCATCCGGACTTCGACGGCGATTACTACATCGACGTCTGCCGCGCCGTCAAGGACGCAGCACCCGACATCCACGTTCACGGCTTTACCGCGCTCGAAGTAACCGAAGGAGCAAAGCGACTCGGCGAACCGCTGGAAACCTACCTCCAACGGTGCATGGACGCCGGCCTTCGCTCACTGCCCGGCACCGCTGCGGAGATACTCGATGACTCGATTCGAGACATCCTATGTCCTGACAAATTGTCAACCGAAGAATGGCTCGAGGCTCATCGAATCGCCCACGGAGTGGGTTTGCGGTCCAACGTGACAATGATGTTCGGCGCGGTTGAGCAACCGGAACACTGGGTCAAGCATCTGCTGGTCACCAGGGAGCTTCAATCCGAAACGGGCGGATTCACAGAGTTCGTCGGTTTGCCATTTGTACATATGGCCTCCCCCATTTATCTCCAACGCAAAGCCAGGAGGGGCCCCACCTTCCGTGAGAATCTGCTCGTTCACGCCGTGGCCCGAATCGCCTACCGCGGGTATATCGACAACATTCAATCCGGATGGGTCAAGATCGGGCTCGATAGCGTCAGACAGCTCCTGCAAGCAGGCTGCAACGACGTTGGCGGCACGCTGATGGATGAGAACATCTCCCGAGCGGCCGGCGCCGACCATGGTCAAAAGATGGCTGTTGACGATTTCCAACAACTGGCTGACGAACTTGGTCGGCCCCTAGTGCAGCGGACCACACTGTACGAGAGGCCCTAGAGCACCTGGCGGACACCACGGGGAACAGCCTGCCCGACATAGTGGTTGGCGGGGACTAGGATCGAGTCGCTCCAAGCCTCTCGCTCCAACCACTCGCTATCAACCCAGGTGAACCACATGACCGCACCCAGGCCCAGGAAGACCTACGGCGAGGAATCCGTCGACCGCCAGCTCTCACAGTTGCTGTCGAGTCTTGGTGACGACCGCAACGACGACATTGTCCGCTCGATGGTGATTACGGCCCTCGACATGGATGCCGCCGACGTAGATCGGCTTGAACTGAAGATCGCCAGTCAATCGCTTGTCGAGATGCTAAATGCCTGGCGGGTGTTCTCACCCTGGGATGACCGGCCCAAGGTCTCCATCTTTGGTTCGGCCAGAACCAAGGCGGATCAGCCGGACTATCAATTGACCAGCAGCTTTGCTGAGGCGATGTCGAGCCGGGGTTGGATGACCATCACAGGGGCCGGGCCCGGGATCATGGAGGCAGGCATCGAGGGGGCCGGGCGGGAGAACGCCTTCGGGGTCAACATCGTGCTGCCGTTCGAACAGGATGCGATCGATGCCATCGCCGGTGACGAGAAGCTTGCCACGTTTCGGTACTTCTTCACCCGCAAGCTCACATTCATGAAGGAGACAGACGCCTTTGCTCTGGTCCCCGGAGGTTTCGGAACGCTCGACGAAACCTTTGAGCTATTGACCCTGGTTCAAACCGGCAAGAGCTATCCGGTACCCATCGTCCTGCTCGACCACGAGGGCTCGTCGTATTGGTCGAGCTTGCGCCAGTTCATCGACACCGAGCTTGGTGGGGCGGGGATGATCTCAGCAGCCGACACCAGCCTCTACCTACACACTCACGATGTCAACGAGGCCGTTGATTACATATGCTCGTTCTACTCCTGCTACCACTCGATCCGGTTCGTCAGAGGCCAGCTAATTGTCCGTCTTCGCCGGGCCTTGAGCGAGTCGGCGCTTGAAAGCCTTAACGATGAATTCGCCGACCTCGTCGCCGACGGCCGCATCAAAGAGACGCAACCAACAAAGGCCGAGATCAGCGATGAGGATCATCTAGAGATGCCCCGGCTCGCTCTGCGATTCGACAATCGCAGCTTCGCCCGCCTCGTCGCAATGATCAGGCGAATCAACGAACTTGACGGAGCAGACGAAGAGAACACGTCCGGATTGGTCCACGACTTCGGCCCCCACCCCGACGAGGCAGCCTCAGCCGACTGAAAGCCGCAACTAGGCTCGGACGCTAGCGCTATCCGGCTAAGGCTGGATGCTAGTCAAAAGTGTCGACGCCTTGTCTACCGATCGTCTGGCTCGGGCCAAGATCTTGTCGGCAGGCGGGCGACCGCCTCCGGCCTCTATTGCTGAACGGATCAGATCGATTGAGACGTCACCAATTTGCTCGCTCAAGCCGTCGAGTAGTGCAGTCATTTCGTCAAGGCGAACCAACGTGCTTTGGTCAAGTTCGAATGCACCGCTAGATGTGGCACCGTTTGCGCTGTCGAGTTCACCGTCGAGTGTTTCCTCTGGATTGGTCATCGAGTTAAGTTTGCCCCCACCCAGTGACATCGCATGGTGACATCGCATCGTGACATCGTGACTCAAGGACTCTCACCGCTTCTTCGAAGAAACCCGGAGAACGATCGGCAGCGGTAGCCTACCGGTGGTGCCTACATCTGAATCCGCCACACGTTGGTTGGCCATCGAGGACGGTTCCTCAACGACGTGGATGTTCGACATCGACTTCATGCTCTCGGGCTTCGGTTGCATCTACGGTGCTGGGTGCAAATCCATCGACACAGAGATCGATCGCTCCGAAACATTGGGATGTTGCGTTCACGGTGCTCACTTGCTGGACAAAGCCGACCGCAAGAAGGTGGAATCCAAGGTCCGACTACTCGAAGACCACGAGTGGCAATTTGCTGATCGTGCCGCCAAGAAGGGCGGCCCCCTACGCAAGACGAAGAAGGGTGATTGGGTCAGCCGCAAAGCTGCCGGCGCTTGCATCTTCTTGAATCGAGACGGTTTCGAAGGTGGGGCCGGTTGCTCGCTGCATGCTGCAGCGGAGCGACGGGGCGAACGCCCCATGGACTGGAAGCCCGACGTTTGCTGGCAGGTACCGATCAGAACCGAGATCCACACCGATGACTACGGCCATGAAACAGTAATGGTTCGACCGTGGCAGCGGCGCGACTGGGGTCCGGGAGGCGACGACTTCAACTGGTGGTGCATCGAAGATGTGTCGACGTACAACCACGACAAGTGTCTGTACATCTCGTGTAGGGATGAGTTGACCGAAATGGTCGGAGCCAACATCTACGATCAGCTCTGCGCCGAACTCATTCGCCTACACCCGCCAACCGGTGCGCCGGGAACTAGCCCGGTACGGTTCGTCGAGCGCGCTACTGACTAGTCGTCCTCGTAGTCTTCGTACTCATCTTCGTCGTCGTCGTAACCATTGACTTGCTCCGCCTCAGCGGTAGTAGGCAAGTCAAACGGATCGTCGCTGAGTCGATCCATCAACGACTCAATGTCGTCTCCGTCGCGGGAACGCTTCAGTGCTCTTGCTTCTTCGTACCGGCGATGACGCCCCTTTTTCATGGGACACTCCTGCAAATTTCGACTGTCAATGCGACGGCCCAGGTGAATCTAAAGCTTTTTAAGTGTAGACGGCGAATCTAGGGCCAAGCGAACCGCCAACTACTTACGCTTCAGCCCTAGTCTAGTAGTTGAGACGGGCCTTCACGCGTCACCATTTCCTAGACTGAGCTCTCGCCCACTGCGTTCCTCCAGCAACAGTCGCCCATCACCGTTGAAGGCAACGGCTGCGGTGCCAGAGACAAGCTTGTCTATGGGGCCGCCAACCAGCTCCTGACGCCAGCCGAAATTGAGTCGACACTGCGGGTCCTTTTTGAGCAGACCTTCAATGTCCGACCTGGTGGCCAGAATCGCCGGATCAAGCTTGTTGTCGCGGGCCAACTGCGATACCCAGGCGGTTATGAGACTGACAACGGGCCGCAGCTGACGAGACAGCTGAGCGTTCTTGTTGCCCGGCTCAACGTCTATCTCCATCGTACGGGCGGCACGAACGGCCGTCAGGATCTCCGTGTCTGCTCCATTCTTGAGGTGGCGTTGCTCGACACCTCGAAGACTTCGTAGCTGCTTCGGCGTTGTCGGGGCTCGCTGTGCAATGGCGACAACACCAAGGTCTGACAGGACCTGCCGTACAGGTACATTCGATTCGGCGGCACGCCGTTCGCGCCACGCAGCCACAGACGCCCCGACCTGGAACGCCTCACCGGACAGGCTTCGAGCTTCCTTAAGGCGTAGGATGGCATCTTCGGGGACTCGCCGACCTCTTGGCCGATCGAGCAGAATGCGACACTCTTCTTCGACCCATGAGATGCGGTCCAGCGCTTCCAGCTTTTCTTCGATGGTCGAGATCAACCCGTGAAGGTGCTCAACATCGGACGCGGCGTATCGCAGCTGATCATCAGTCAGTGGGCGACGAAGCCAGTCGGTGAGCCTGTCCCCTTTCGGAAGATGGACACCGAGGAACTGGTTGACCAGAGAGGCCAGCGAGCCGCTGGAGACGCCGACAAACCCAGCGGCAATCTGCGTATCGAGCAGGCGCTTCGGAGCCGTTCCACAAACGAGATCCAGAACTTCGAGGTCCTGACTCCCTGCGTGAATAAGGCAGAGTCCGTCGCCGTCGAGAATCTTAGCCAACGGCGCGAGGTCCACTTCAAGCGGATCGATAAGCCAGATTTCGTCACCGGCTGTCAGCTGAACAAGCGCCACCTGCGGAAAGTATGTCCGCTCGCGGTGAAACTCGGTATCGATGGCATACCGATCAGCATCGACGAGTTGCTCGATGACGGTGTCGAACTCGTCTGCCGTCGTTACGAGCTGGTAGTTGGGAGCGTTCATGTAATCACGACCATACGGCCATTGACGAACATAGCATCAGCCTGGCCGGGTTCTCGACTCCATCGGTTGGTTGACTCAAACTCTCAACGACTCATAGCGACCAGCATCGGGCTTGATCGCTAGTTTTCGTGTGTGTTTGTGAATCGAGAATCAACCTGCCTCTGACGGCACATCGTCAGGCGCCGACTGGCGCGCCAGCAGCTGTTGTAGCTCTTCGACGGTGTCGGCGTCGTCGATTGACTCAGGTTGCAGGGCGACCGATGTGTAGTCCGTTGCCTTCAAGACTGTGTCGAGCCGACGAGCCCCGGCATCAAAGTGCGTCTTCAGCTTCGGGCCGACGGCGCTCGGCCAAATGCCTATCGTGCAGTTGGGCCGACCGGAGATGTCAGACGCAACTACCGCTCCTCCTTGGGATCTGAAACGCACGGCCAGCGGCTCCAGGCGATCGCCGTCGACCAATGGAAGATCGCAGGGCAGAACGAGGACTGACCCTGTTCGGAACCACAGTAAGGCTGTCAGCAGGCCTCCGAGCGGCCCCTCGCCCGGCCATCGATCAACAATCGATGGCATCGAAAGTGCTGCAGACAGTCGGCCTGCCTGCTCCTCATTAGCGGCGACGGCAACAATCGGATCGACACCGATCACTCTCATCGCTCGAACGGCCTTCATGGCCATTGGTTCGCCCGCTACCGGACTGAGTGCTTTGTCCGTTCCGAACCTAGAAGAGGCTCCACCGCACAAGACGGCACCGGACAATCGGTTCATGGGCAATGTCGCCGAGGCCTACAGCTAGGCGCTAGCCGACCAGTCGGGGTCGAGCTGGCTCAAGAACGTCTGACATCGAAGAGCCTCGTCGTCTTCACCTATCGCTGCCGCAGATTGACGGAGACCGTCAAGGGCACGCAAGAAGCCGTGATTGGACGGCTGGGACCAACGCACGAATCCCGAACCACGCCATCCATTTTGACGAAGTTGATCCAGGCCCCGGTGGTAGCCGACCCGGTAGGCGGCGTACCGCTCGATGTCGTCTCGCCCGATGTCACCAAGCTCGGCCCAGGCCAACAGATAGGCCGGGGCACGACGGATAACGTCGCCCAATGCACTCCGAAGCTCGTCACCTTCCAGGGCCAAGGCCGCCTGCAACTGCGCATCGAGATCGGCCGGTGCGGGAGGAAGGACGGTTTCTGGAAGGCCCCTCGACATGTTCACGTTGCTCATGACTCTGAGCCTAGACAGGCTTACTGCCAATCGGTTCGGCGGCCTGAGAGAGCTGAGTCGGCGCGGTTTGACATAGCGCACCGGGCCCTCGCTACTCTAAGGACCCTCAACAGCGTAGTTGGGGCGAATGTGACGCAGCAGGGACTTGGCGTAGACGCTTTGTCGTGATTTTGTCGCATCGCCGTATCAATCGGACTCATTGCCTAGACAAGGGCTAACGACGTGGTAACGTCAGGCGTTACTTGGGACTTGTCCAGGATTCAACAAGGGGAGGATCATGACACTCGTCGAGGAGGCACCGTCGACCGGTGCCGCTGGAAGCGGCTTTCGCACCGTCGCAGCGCGCGCCAAGGCTTGGGCCGAGACCGATCCGGGACACATTGCGTTCCGCGAGAAGAGCTACGGCATCTGGCAGGAATACACCTGGGCAGAAACCTGGGAACTCATCGAACTGGCGGCCCATGGGCTTCTCGAGTTTGGTGTTGAGGTTGGCGATCGTGTTTCGATTCACTCCGAGGACAGGCCCGAGTGGGTCATCTTGGATCTGGCGACGGTTGCCGTACGAGGGATCGCCGTTGGCTTCTACCCCACCAACCCCATGGCCGAAGTCGAATACCTTCTGAACGACTCGGGCGCCTGCGTGCACCTGGCCGAGGATCAGGAGCAAGCCGACAAGGTTTTCGAGATGGACCCGGCGCAGGTTCCGAACGTTCGCCGCCTCATCTACTGCGAACCCCGGGGCTTCGCTGGATTTGATGATCCACGTCTGATCTTCTGGGACGAGTTCCTCGAGGTCGGACGAAAGCATCGTGAAGCGAATCCCGGTGCCGTTGCCGCCAGGATGGCGACAGCTGAGGCTGACGATGTCATGACGCTGGTCTACACGTCGGGGACGACAGGCCCTCCCAAGGGCGCCATGTTGACCAATACCAATGCCGACTTCGCCATGGGTCGCATCATTGAAGAGCTGGCCGCCTACCCAGATGGCAAGGCACCAAACACCTCCGATCAAATCCTGACCTACCTGCCGTTGTGTCACGTAGCCGAGCGGATCTTCTCCACTTGGACAATGCTCTCCGGCGGGCCCACGTTGAACTTCGCCGAGTCGATCGAGACTGTGGCCGCCAATCTTCGAGAGGTCCAACCGACGCTGTTCTTCGCCGTTCCGCGAATCTGGGAGCGGCTGCACGCCGGTGTTTTGATCCGCGGCAGCGACTCATCACGGTTCAAAAAGTTGGTGCTGGACACCGGAATGAAGGCTGCCACTTACATCGGTCAGGCGAAGGTGGACAATGGCGGAAATCACACCGCCATTAGTCGCGTACTCCACGCGGTCTTCTATCCACTGTTGTTCCGGGCGATGCTGGAGCGAATCGGTCTGCGTCATTGCCGGCGGGCCAGTAGTGGTGCCGCCCCCATCGCCCCCGAGGTCCTTCAGTTCTTTATGGGTCTGGGACTCGACGTGTACGAGCTCTACGGCATGACCGAGAATAGTGCCGTGGCCACATGCAACTATCCGGGCCGACTCAAGCTTGGAACCGTCGGTGAGCCCTACCCGGGAACAGGCCTACGGATTGACGACGAGACCGGCGAGATCCAGTCGAACCATGACGGCGTATTCAAGGGCTACTGGAACAAGCCGGACAAGACCGCCGAGACAATGACAGCTGACGGCTGGCTACGAACCGGCGATGTCGGCGAATGGGTTGACGGCACCCACGTCAAAATCGTGGATCGCATGAAAGACATCATCATCACCTCTGGCGGCAAGAACATCTCGCCATCGGAGATCGAGAACAGCCTCAAAGCATCACCGATGATCAAAGAGGCAATGGTTGTCGGGGACGGTCGGAAGTACTTGACTGCCCTCATCGGTATCGAACTCGACACGGTCGGTAACTGGGCGCTACGAAGGAACATTCCTTATACGACCTACCGGGACCTCACTGAGAAAGCCGAGATCCAGCAGATGGTTCAGAAAATTGTTGATGAGACCAACGAGAAGTTCGCTCGCGTCGAACAGATCAAGAAGTTCAAGATGCTCCCAAAGGAGTTAGATCATGAGGACGGTGAATTGACCGCAACCCAGAAACTCAAGCGATCAGCCATGAGTGCTACCTTCGACGAGCTCATTGAGGAAATGTACTAGTGGCAGATTCTTCGTCTTCTTCTCCGTTGGCAAAAATCGCCAAAAGCCCCGGCTTGATGGTTCTTGCCGTGATCCTGGCCGCTGCAGCAGTGTTTCTCGTGCTGCAGGCAATCGGCGATCCGTTCACGTTCCTGCAGGCTCTGATGAAGTCGTTCGGGCTTGGTGCGGTCTACGCCCTCATCGCTCTCGGATTTGTACTGATCTTCAAAGCAACTCAAGTGGTCAACTTCGCTCAAGGCGCGTTGGCCATGATCGGTGCGCTGTTCGTGTCGTTTCTTGTCGCCGACGGGAACATTCCATTCACGACTCTGCCAAACCCACTAGTTGACCTCCAGCCCGCTTGGCTTGGCTGGTTCCTTAGTGTTCTGGTGGCGTTAGCCTTCGCAGCGGCCGTTGGCTTGGTTATCGAACGCTTGACGATCCGACCGATGGTCGGTGAACCGCTGTTCTCGGTTGCCGTCCTTACCTTGGGCCTCGAGATCTTTCTGCGAGTCTTCGTGAACGACACCGTCAAGATTCAGTTCCGATCGCTCAACGTCCCTTGGGGCGTTGACGGATTCAACATCGGCGAGGCCTTTGTCGCCTGGAGCTACATCGCAGCCATGATTACGGCGGCTGTTGCCTTCGTGACGGTGTTCTTCTTCTACCGATCTCGTATGGGTATCGCCATGAGGGCCGTGGCCTACGACCAAGAGGCGGCGATGGCCCAGGGGATTAACGTTGGCCGGGTGTTCGCTATTGCTTGGGCGGCTGGCGCAGTGCTAGCGGCCCTCGGTGGCATCTTTGCAACTCAACCACCAATCGCTCAAACAGGAGCGGTGCAAGTTGAGACACAGTTGATCGCGTTCCGATCATTGCCAGCGGTAATTCTTGGCGGCTTGGACTCCGTCCAGGGTGCTTTGATCGGCGGCCTTATTATCGGGTTTGCCGAGATCATGGCTGGCCAGTACGCGTCTGGGCAGATCGGCATCCTTGGCGCCGGCTATCCACTTATCGTGCCATACGTCGTGATGATTATCGGCTTGCTGATTCGGCCTTACGGCGTGTTCGGCACACCTGAGATTCGACGGGTATAGGGGGGCGCACATGTTTCGTAGACCTAACCTGTACACCTCGTACGAGGCCGAGAATCAGATCTTCCCAACCTGGACTCAGCGGGGTCTCGCCGCCATTGCCGTCATCATCTTGTTCCTGATGCCGTTCGATCTGCCGGTGATCAGCCAGATACCGGTGGTGAGGTTCCTGGGTGACAGCAATTGGCTTCGCCCCGTGGCAACGACATTCATTATTCTTGTTGGTGCGCTTGGCTTTAACTTGCTCGCAGGCGTTGCCGGCCAAGTTTCGTTGGGCCATGCGTTCTTCATGGGCGTTGGGGCATACTCGGCTGCCTTCCTCGGCGGCGAAGGCACCGAATCCGTCTACGGACTCGGTCTCCCAATCTGGATCTGGTTGCCCGGCGCAGGCATTGGCGCAGCCTTGATTGGAAC
The DNA here is from genome assembly GCA_938002965.1 of uncultured Acidimicrobiales bacterium. Lineage (GTDB taxonomy): Bacteria > Actinomycetota > Acidimicrobiia > Acidimicrobiales > SZUA-35 > JAHELU01. The sequence continues at coordinate 245,435 of CALKZY010000016.1, forward strand.
ACTCATCGCCCCGGTTGCCGTCAAACTTCGAGGACTCTACCTAGCTATTGTGACCCTCGGCCTTGTCTTCATCGGAATCCACATGGGCAACACCAACTGGGGCAAGAAGTTCGCCGGTGATCCTGGCCTCGGTCGTAGTTTCCCGACCTTTGACATCAGATTCTGGAAAGAAGAGGAGCCCCTGTTATTGATGGACGACGACAGCCGGTGGCTTTGGGTCGACGTCAGCGATGCCCAGAAGACGTATTTCTTTACGCTGATCATTGCCATGATCGCTCTGCTGTTGGCCAAGAACTTGGCCCGTTCCCGAACAGGGCGCGCGCTACAGGCCATCCGCGATCGAGATATCGCTGCAGAGGTTATGGGTGTTCCCGAGTTCAAGTACAAGGTGATTGCCTTTGCTGTCTCCTCCTTCTTTGCTGGCATCTCGGGGGCTATGTTCGCATCTCTAGCTGGCAAGCTTCCGGCGATTGAGTGGGACCTCTTCCTGTCGGTGGAGTTCGTCGCCATCATCTTGATCGGCGGTGCAGGCACAGTAGCTGGCACCGTTATGGGAACCGTGTTTGTCATCCTGCTGCCACTGATGATTGAGGAGATGACCGTTTGGCTGGCTGACCAGATCGAAGCCGGAGGAATCTTCTCCCCGGTCGCAAACTTCTTGCTCACTGAAGGTCCGGATGACTTCGGCCCGATTTCGATAGCGACACAGACGCCCGGATGGCCACTCAACGTGTTCGATTGGAATATTGCGCTCTACGGTCTGCTCATTGTTGTGTTCCTTATCTTCGAGCCACTTGGCCTGTACGGCATATGGATCTCGATTCGGAACTATTGGAAGGGCTGGCCGTTCAGCTACTGATTTCAATCGCCTAGTTTTCGTCAGTACCGGGCTCGCGTCGGGTCCCGTCTCTGGCATCGTGCACTCCCGACGCCGAACGTACAACCAGTCAAACCTAAGGAGAGAGTGATGAAGTATTGGAAGAGAATCATGGCATTGCTTATGGCAATGGCCATGATTGCTGCTGCCTGTGGTGGTAGTGACGATTCATCCGACGACGCCGAGGACTCCGGCTCCGACACCGAAGCTACTGACGAAGAAGCAGCTGAGGAAGACGAGGCGATGGACGACGACGAGTCCGGCGACGACGCCATGGAAGAGGATTCTGAAGAGGCAATGGACGATGCTGGTGGCGACATCGCCACCGACATCGGCGTCGATGACGAAGTCATCAAAGTTGGCTACAACACTGACCTTTCAGGTCTCTTCGCTGGTCTCACGACCCAGATCCTCGACGGCAGCGAAGCCTACTGGGAGCTCGTCAATGACAATGGCGGCATTGCCGGCCGAATGGTCGAGCCAGTTGTGCTTGACAACGCTTACGACGTTCCCAAGCACTTGGAGAACTATGAAAAGTTCGCCGGTGACGGTACCGATGGTGTGGTCATCTTTGGTACCTCAACCGGTTCACCCCACACGGCGGCAACGGCTGAGGATCTCGTCAAAGACGATCTCGTCGCCATCCCGCTGTCGTGGTACTCAGGCTGGGCCGACCCAGCGCTCGGCCAGAATGTCTTCGAGGTGCAGACAAACTACTGCCTCGAGGCCATGAATGCCGTGACCTACATGTCAGAGAACCATGGCACTAAGGCAGCCATCATCTCGTTCCCCGGTGAGTACGGTCAAGACGGCGCCCAAGGCGCCAAGCTGGCCGCTGAGGCTCTCGGTCTCGAAGTGGTTTACGACGGCGAAGGCGCTGTTGTGCCTGGTGCTGACCAGACCCCGGTCATCACGGAGATTGTCGACTCAGGCGCTGACTGGGTGTTTGCAACAGTCAACCCATCGACACTGGCTGAGGTTATGGGTGGCGCTGTTACCCAGGGCTTCACCGGTATGTGGGCCGGAAGTTCGCCAACATATAACTTCCAGCTGCTAGGCACTGACTTGGGCCCAGCTCTTGATCAGTACTACATCCACTCGACCTACACCGCGCTGTGGAACACTGACGACACGCCGGGCATGGTCGAGATGGTTGAGGGCATGCGGGCCAAGCGTCCGGATGCTCCAGTCTCCGACACCTATATTCAGAGCTGGATTGGCGGCTACATCGTCCAAGCCATCCTGGAGCAAGCTGCTGCCAATGGCGACATGACCCGAGCTGGTGTCGTAGCTGCCGCCAACGAGGTAACAGTCGATTTGAAGGGTCTCGCTCCGAACCAGACATGGGCCGGCGATCCAAACGACTTTGTGGTGCGAGAGTCCTACCTGTACGACGTGTCGCTGGAAAACTTCACCCCAGACGGAACCGTCTCAGATGATGGCGCCGGAACCGGGTTTACGTTGCTTGAGGGACCTTACGTCTCTGATGCGGCAGCAAACTACACCTACGAGAGCGCTTGCTTCAAAGCCAGCTGATCCCGTGAAACCGGGCTCTGAGTCCGGACTTTGAGGGGTGATCGATCTAGTCGGTCGATCACCCCTCGCTAATCGGCGCCATGTGGGGCCGATTCGTTCCTAAACACAGTTGATCAATCAGCAATCGAGGTACGGCGTGCTGGATGTCGCCAATTTGGAAGTCGTCTATAACGACGTGATCTTGGTCCTTCGGGGCTTGTCCTTAGAAGTGCCCGACGGGAAGATCATTGCGCTGCTAGGTAGCAACGGCGCCGGCAAGACCACGACGCTGCGAGCAATCAGCGGCCTGTTGGGTGTCCATGAAGGACAGGTAACCAAGGGGACCGTCACCTGGAAAGGCAACGAGATCCAGGGGTCTGAGGCATCCAAGATTGTCACCAGCGGTATCACCCAGGTGATGGAAGGTCGACGAATCTTCGCTGAGCTGACCGTTGATGAGAACCTCCGAACTGGGGCGTTCACCAACAAAGACAAGGGCAGCCGCGACTCGGCCTACAACCGAGCGATGGAGCTGTTCCCAGTTCTCAAGGAACGACGCAACTCCACAGCTGGCTACTTGTCAGGTGGCGAACAGCAAATGTTGGCCATCGGTCGAGCAATGATGTCCGACCCCGAGCTTCTGATCCTCGACGAACCGTCACTAGGTCTCGCTCCCCTACTGGTAGAGCAGATTCGTGACATCATCGTCGACATCAACAAACAGGGCGTGTCCGTCATGCTCATCGAGCAGAACGCGGCGATGGCCCTATCTATCGCCGACTATGGATACATCATGGAAACCGGCAAGATCGTCATGGACGGCGACGCCGACAAGCTCCGGAACGACGAAGACGTGCAGGAGTTCTACCTCGGCCTGCACACTGACGAGTCTGGAGAACGCAAGAGCTTCAGGGACGTTAAACACTACAAGCGGCGCAAGAGGTGGTTGTCATGAGTGAAATTCTGCAGGTCAAGGACATAACCCTCCGATTCGGAGGCGTAACGGCCATTAACGACGTCTCTTTTCATGTGAACGATGGGGAGCTGTTTTCCATCATCGGCCCGAACGGTGCCGGTAAGACGTCGATCTTCAACACGCTGTCCCAGGTGTACCGCCCCCAAGAGGGCGACATCGTGTGGAAAGGCGAGTCGATCATGGGAGGACGTCCAGATCGCATCGCCGAGCTTGGTATCGCTCGAACCTTCCAAAACATCGAGCTGTTCGCCAACATGACCGTGGTCGACAACCTCCTGACCGGTCGCCATGTTCGCATGACAGGTTCTTGGCTAACCGACGCACTGTGGTTCGGGCCGGCCAAGAAGCGTGAGATGGAGAATCGCCGCAAGGTTGAGGACATCATCGACTTCTTGGAGATCGAACAGTTCCGCAAGCTTCCAGTGGCCATGCTCCCCTACGGCATCCAAAAGCGGGTTGAGCTGGGCCGAGCACTGTCGATGGATCCCGAACTGCTACTCCTCGACGAACCAGTGGCAGGCATGAACCAGGAGGAGACCGAGGACATGGCTCGGTTCATCTTGGACATACGCCGTGAGCTTGGCATCGCTATGATCTTGGTTGAACACGACATGGGCCTGGTCATGGACATTGCTGACCGGATCATGGTTCTCGACTTCGGTCAGAAGATTGCGGAGGGCCTTCCGGAGGAAATCCAGAAGAACCCCGACGTAATTGCTGCCTACCTCGGTGGTGAACTAGCAGGCTGAGCGCGGCCTCGCAGCTCTCGTGGCAGCGAGCCGACTACTGTGCTCGGCGGAAGATGCGTCTCGACTCCGACAGCCGGGACGCAATACCGTCCATGACGGCATCGTCGGCGATATCTTCCTCGTTCGGGTTGTCCTTTGAGTACGGCCCCGGCACCAGCGGAGGCGCAATGCCAGTCCGCAACAGCTGGGCGCTCGCTTCATAGGCGTATTGTTCGAGCTCACGTCCACGACTGAAATCGTCGAAGCGAAGACGAGGACTGCATCCGGCCGACAGGTGGTGAACCTGGCACCAGTCGGGAATCCGCTTCAGATCATCAGCCATCCGATACTTCCGGGCCAACCAGTAGGCCCGAGTTGCGGCGTCAAACGGACGGGTCACCTCCGCTATTCGATCGTGGAGGTGCCCCACATGCAAAATAAACAGCTCGGTTGCTCCAGCCAGGACAGCCTGATGAGCGTGAATCTCGCGGAGCACTCCCCCGTCGATGAACTCACGGCTTCCGACCCGCTTGGCCGGGTAGACCGCGGGTAGCGCAGCTGACGCTAGTAGCGCCGGGATAAGAGCGCCACTTTCAAACCAGTGCTCTTCGGCAGAGGCGACATCGGTGGCAACGCAGGAGAATGGCACGGCCAACTCCTCAAACCTTGTAACGGCTAGCTCTTCCTCTAGCAGCCCGGCCAAGGTCTCAGGATCATGCAGAGCTTCACCCTTGCGGGCCATTTGGGCGGCCACATGAACGAAGCGGGATGGCATTAGATCGGGCTCGCCATCGCTAAGGCGCCCCCAGATACGGCTCAGTCGCGCTACGCCATCGGCGTTGGGCTCAGCGGCAAAGCCTGCTCCATTGACTGCCCCGACCGAGCAGCCCAAGATGATGTCGGGTTGGATATCGGCTTCCACCAGGGCCCGAAGCATTCCCACCTGTACAGCACCCAAATTTCCGCCGCCTGACAAGACAAAAGCAGTCCGCCGAGGCCGAAACCGGCCAGCAAAGGCCGTCAGTCGGCTGCGGACCGGGGAGCGAGAATCAGACGGATCGGAAGGAAACACTTTGGGCGATTCGGCTAGCGTTGCGGACCTAGAGGCGCTACTGGCGTAGCGCCGACCCTGAGCTGCCAGCTACGGGCAGCGTACCATCCTCAGCGTGTCAGTAGCGCCGATGGTGGCCGTGCTTCCGGCCAACACAGCCACTGCATCGCCGGTTCGGATGTGTCCGTGGGACTTGGCTAATTCGAGAGCCTTATGAACTGTGGTGACGTTGTCGTCGATTCGATCCATCTTGATCGGTGTCGCCCCCCAACTCATGCTCAGCTGGCGCACAGTTCGGTCTTCAGGCGTAAACCCGAGGATCGGAGCCTCTGGACGGAACCTGGCGATCGCTCGCACCGTGAAGCCGGACTTCGATATGCACAAGATGGCTTTGGCATTGATCTCTTTGGCCGCCTGCCACGTTGCCATTGTCATCACGTCGGTGACCGCAGCGTCGAGCCCCTGACGCTCGGTCAAGTGCTCACGTCGCAAATCCTTGCCCCAGGTCTCGTAGTTGAACTCCTGGTCGGCTCGCTGAGCGACGCTGGCCATCGTGGACACCACATGAGCCGGGTCATGCCCAATAGCTGTCTCGGCTGACAACATGACAGCCGAGGTACCATCGAAAACGGCGTTGGCCACATCTGAGGCCTCAGCCCTGGTCGGAGCCGGAGCAGTAATCATCGACTCCAGCATTTGGGTGGCCGTGATGGCAGGCCGACCAAGGGCGATGCAGCGACTGATTATGGCCTTTTGCAGGTGCGGGAGATCCTGAATGCTGCACTCGGTTCCAAGGTCACCGCGAGCCACCATAATGGCGCCTGATTCGGTGATGATTCCGTCCAGGTTGTCAACCGCCGCTCGAGTCTCGATCTTGGCTACGACGAGTGGACCCCGAGGGGCGGGCTCCAAACCAATCCGGCGGACGTCGTGAGCAGATCGAACGAACGACAGCGCAACCATGTCGACGTCATGCTCAACCATGGCATCGAGGAGCCGAAGGTCATTGCTGGTGGGGGTGGTCAGCTTCAGTCGGTCCGATGGTATGTGCAACCCAGGTCGCCCCTGGACCTTCCCCCCGTACAGAACCCTGGCTCGCAGGCTCGACTCGTTGCGATCGGCGACTTCGAGCACAATCGTCCCGTCACCTATCGCCATGCGATCGCCCACCTGGACATCGGTGAGTAAACCGTCGTAGCCGACCGAGAATCGGGCTCGGTCGGAGGTGCCACCGCCAGGCACTAACTCCATCTCGTCGTTGATATCCAGATAAACAGCTTCGCTGAACTCACCCAGACGAACCTTGGGCCCTGGCAGGTCGGCCATAACACCCAACGTGCTACCGAGCGAATCGGCGATCTTGCGGAGTTGACCGAGACGGATGATGTGCTCGTCCAGTTCTCCGTGTGAGAGATTGAGGCGGGCGACGTCCATACCTGCTTCGATCATCGACTTCATTGTTGTCTCGTCGGAACAGGCCGGGCCGATCGTGGCAATGATCTTGGTGCGGCGTTTCACCTTTTGACTCTACCGGTCGATCGTCGGGCACATGAGGCTACACAGGCGACGCTGTCTGCCCGAAGAGGAAGCAATAGCCCGTCGAATTACGACTGCTGATCTTCGACTCTTGCCAGCAGTTCGTCACGAATCGAAACACCTCTTTCTCTTGCGTTGTCCCCTGTCTTACGCCAGCCGTGCCGGGCCGAGTAAAGCAAAGGGGGTTCGCCCAGGCGGCCCTCTCTCACGGCGGTCACGGTCGCCAGAAACAGATCGTGGTCGAACCGCTCGATGCGATCAAACGTCTCGCAGGTTAGCCAAGCAACGGAGTTTGGAACATAAGGGTCTTCGTTGTCGTCATGGTCAATGAACTCCGGCGCAACATAGTTGAATTTTCGTCCCGGATAGGAGAAGTATTGACCTTCCATGACTTGATCTGCTGCCAGAAGTGACACGGTGAACCGCCCCGAGCCGATCATCAACGGATACGTGTCGTGTTTCGGGCTAACTGAGGCCATCACAATGGGTTCATCGAACGAGATCTGACTAACCCAGTGGGATGTGTATGCCCGCGTGACGCCATCGTGTCTGGCGGCGACGACCTGCACACCTTTGATCATCTGCCCAAGGCACTTCTTGATTTGCCGGTCGATCATGCGGTAGTTCTCCTCTGCGTGTAGTCGGGTACCGGCGAAAGCCGGGGCACTCCGACGGCCGCCAACTCAGCGGCCTCTGAATTCAGGGGGTCTCTTCTCAGTGAAGGCAGCGATTCCTTCCAGATAGTCATCTGAACGGAAACATGCCTGGACCATGCCGTTTGCCTCATACTCGAGTACTCCCCTATTGGCGCCTGATGCCAGGTGGGCGCGGATGGCCAACTTGGCCGCCTGTTGTGGCAGCGGGGCGCGAGACAGGGCCGTAGCGACCCACTCATCGACGAAGGCATCCAGCTCGGCGGCGGACACAACGTCGTTGACCAGTCCCCATCGTTGCGCCTTGTCCGCATCAACCCACGCAGCACCGTAAAGCAACTCGGCGGCCTGACCGGGGCCAACCACATCGACCAAAGTTCCAACTCCGCTAGGCGAATAGCCGATTCCAAGCCTGGCAGGTGGTAGTCCGAAGACTGCCTCATCATCGCAGAAGCGGATGTCGGCGGCCAAGGCCAGCGCCAATCCACCTCCGATGCAGAATCCGTGGATCTTGGCTATCACCGGGATGGGGAGCCTACGAATAGACTCTTGGGTCTGGGCGGTCATCTCATCGTAGGAGGCGGCGAGTTCTGGAGTGCGATGGGAGGCGAACTCGGAAATGTCGGCGCCGGCCACGAAAGCATCCGGCCCCGCTCCGGCGAGCACGACAAGTCGAATTGCCGGTTCCAAAGCAATGGTTTGACAGTGTTGCGCTACCTGCTCCCACATGGAAACCGACATGGCGTTCCGTCGGTTCGGGTTGTCGAACACCAGTGTCGCCACCGCGTCCGAACGTTCTAGATGCACTACACCTGTCACGGCTTCGACGCTACAGCGTCGATCTCGCCGCACGACAAATCGAGTACCCGGTAGAGGTACGAAGCCATGCTTGCCGCTAACGTCGTTTTCCATGGGTGTAGGGTTCCTTCCGTCGCAGACACCGTTCGGGATCGCTCATCGAGGTGGCCGAGGAGGAGGACCGGAGAATACAACCGCCGCCTTCCTCCATGCAGTCGAGCTTGGCTTCAGCCACCTCGAAACCGATGTGCACCTCACCAGCGACGGGGTGGTCGTCGCCTTCCACGACGAGAACCTTGATCGCATGATGGACCATGCAGGCCGAATAGCCGACCACACATGGCTCGAACTGTCACAGCTCAAGTTCGGTGGCGGGCATGCAATTCCGCGATTCGACGACCTGTTGCATTTGTTACCGGACACCCGCTTCAACATCGACCCCAAGGCGGACGAGGCGGTAGAGCCGCTATGTAAGCTGATACAACAGGCCGACGCCGTCGATCGGGTCTGTATCGGAGCATTCTCGGATCGCCGTATCCGTCGAGCAAAAGAGCTTCTTGGACCGGAGCTCTGCACGTCTCCAGGCCCAAAAGAGTTGGCTGGACTTCTGGTCCAAGCCAGAGCCGGTCGCAGTTTTGAAACGGATCACAACTGCCTCCAGATTCCGACATCGCACCTCGGTGTCCGACTCGACGGCCACTGGCTGGTGTCCCGTTTTCATGAAGCCGGGCTTCAGATTCACTACTGGACCGTGAACGATCGAGGCGAGATGGAACGGCTACTGGAGGCCGGGGCCGATGCTATTATCACCGACGAAACCGAGACCCTACGAGAGGTCCTCGGCAATAGGAAGTCAGCGTCACCAGGCTCGTAGTCTCAATGAACTTCTGCCCCTAGGAAGGGACCATAGCGATGGCTCAAACATCCAGTCCAAGAGTTGAACCGGCACGAAGTGCAGCAAGAGCCATGGTCTGCACCGTCGACCATCTGGGGTCAGGTGCCGGTCTGCGCATCCTCCACCAGGGAGGTAACGCCGCCGATGCGGCCATCGCCGCATCTGCAGCATTAGCCGTCACCACCCAGCACATGTGTGGCATGGGAGGCGACTTGTGGGCTCTTGTACAAGTCGGCGACGACGACCCGAGCGCCCTTAACGCTTCGGGTCGCAGCGGCTCGGGTACAGATCCGGTCTCCATGAGGGCCGAGGGAATGACCGCCATGCCGTTCCGAGGCGACGTACGGTCGATCCCGGTTCCTGGATGTGTAGATGGCTGGATGGCACTCCACGAGCGCTACGGATCCCTCGACCTAGAGACAATTCTGACACCGGCGATCGCTCTTGCTGAGGAGGGCTTCCCGGCAACCGATTCACTGGCAGCCGCAACCCACCTGATTGCCGATGTTGACGGAGCCTCTGACTACACCAGTGGCGGGACGACCCCTTCGCCAGGTCAGACCGTTCGGCGCCATGGCTTGGCGAGATCGCTAAGAGAAATCTCACGGGTAGGCCGATCCGGGTGGTACGAAGGCGAGTTCGGCGAGGGACTCATACGGCTCGGTGCCGGCCTTTACTCCCCCGCTGACCTGCAGCAACCAAACGCCGATTGGGTGCCACCTCTGAGCTCCGAGGCCTGGGGACATACCATTTGGACGGTGCCTGCGAACTCACAGGGATACCTCAGCCTGCTGGGTGCCGCCATTGCTGATGCCGTTGGACTGCCCGATGATGTTGACGATCCTCGATGGGCGCATCTACTGATCGAAGCCAGCAAGCAGGCGGCCTCGGACCGCAAGGAGCAATTGTTCGAAGGCGCCGACCTCCAGAAGCTTCTCTCCGGGCCCGCATTGGATCAACGGGTGAGCGGTCTCTCCCTCGATCAAGCCAGCCAGCTCTCGGCCCCGACCGTGGGCGGAGGCACGATCTACCTCTGCGCTGCAGACGAAAATATGAGCGTTTCGCTAATGAACTCCAACGCCGCCGGATTCGGGTCCCACCTGGCTGTCCCAGAGGTCGGCGTCTTCCTGCACAACCGGGGAATTGGATTCTCGCTGGACCCCGGTCACTCGGCTGAGCTCGCGCCCGGTCGGCGGCCACCAAGTACGCTGGCACCCGCTCTCGTCACCGGCACAAGCGGTCGGCGACGGGCGGTGCTGGGAACGATGGGCGGCGACGGACAGCCACAGGTCGTTCTTCAAATGTTGGCTCAGTTGTTGGCGGCGGAGCGTGCACCCGGCACAGCAGTATCAGCCCCTCGCTTCACGCTAACGGTGCCCGATGCTCTCGGCTTCGACACCTGGGACAAGGCCGATTCGGTCTCAGTGGCGTTGGAACATGGGTCAGGTTGGGCCGACGGTCTACGGTCGCTGGGCCACGACGTGGACGAGAGACCCTGGGGGCAGTCGCTGTTTGGTCACGCCCACCTAATCGACATCGACGCCGAAGGGACGCTCTATGGAGCCGCCGAGCCTCGAACCGGTACTTCTGCCGCCATCGGGCTTTAAGAGCCGCTGCTCACTTGCCGGCAGAGCCGGACTCAAAGGGGCAATGGCGGCAGCCTCGATCACAGCAGTAGCCTCGATCGCGTAAGTAGGCGGCCGTCATGACAAAGAGACCCGAGGTCGGATCCAAGTAGCCCGGGGACCCGCCCTCAACAGCCTCTCGATGTCGATCCATGGCCGCTGCGAATCCTGTCGTGCTGTCATCGAATCGGTCCGGCCTCGGCCGGTCGATTCCGTCAACCCGAAGCTGAGGGCCATCTGACACCTGCTTCTGTGGATAACTTTCAGAATCCACAGGGTTTCCCCTCTAGCACCGCACAGGCCACGTGACGTAGCGTAGACAACTACCGGGGCAAACATTGCCATCCACATCCGGTTCGTAGCCCGTGAAAGGAGAATTCAGTGGCCTTCTATGCCGTGACCCTCAACGATCAGACCACAGACTTTGTCGAAGACGCCGATGCGTACCAACAGGAAGGGCCGCTGACTACGTTCTTCGCCTTCACTAACCAACGCGAGATCATCGACTCGTGGAGTGTTCGCCTTGCTTCGTATCGGACCGCCGATATCACCGCCATACGACGCAGCTCGCCTTCGGCGATCACATCATTCGACAGTAGTGGGCTCGCTGCTACAGCCGGTGAGGTTTCCCTTGCCAGCTGATATCGAGAAACCACCGGTCCTCCTCGTTCACGGCTTTGCCACATCGGCCGATCGAACCTGGAAGGAGCCGGGCTGGGTCGACCTCATTGTCGAGTCGGGCCGATCAGTAATCGCCCCTGACCTTTTGGGCCACGGGACGGCTGCTCGGTCACATGATTCCGACGCCTACGAGCGCCTTGAGTCGAACATCGCCGAGCAGCTGCCGGCTGACGGGGCCGTCGACGCCATCGGATACTCGGCTGGGGCGCGAGTAGTGTTGAGCTTGGCCGCCGAGCGACCTGATCGGTTTCGGCGATTGGTATTGGCCGGAATCGGGGCCGCGGCGGTCGGCCTGGCTAGTCGTGACGAAACCACGCCAAGACTGGATCTGGCACCGATGCTACGAGGTGAGCGTGAGCCGGCGAACCCAATCGAAACTCGATTCCTGACAATGGCCAGCTCCGACGGAAACGACCCGTTGGCCCTCGCTGCGCTTGCCGATCGCCGTTCACCTCCATTGTCGGCCGAGGCGATTGAGCAGATCACTTCGCCCACGCTGGTTGTCGTCGGAGAGCATGACTTTGCGCGGCCAGCCGAGCCGTTAGCCGACCGCTTGCCGAACGGACGGCTCGCGGTCGTACGAGGGGTCGATCACTTCGGGTTACCTAAAGCATTCGACTTCCTCGACAAGGCGCTGGACTTTATCGGAGCAGCTCCGACCTTCTGACCGGTCGCTGGGAACTGGGATGTGGTGTCTCATGCGTCTGGCTCCGAGAGGAGACGATGGCATGCTCGACTAGAGCCACGAGGCAGTCGCTTACGGACTCGCGCTCACGGGCGTCCGAGATCACGACCGGTACAGAATCCGACAAACCGAGTGCCTTTCGAACATCGTCGGGATGGTGATGAAGCACATTGTCAAACGTGTTGATGGCGACGACAAATGGTATGCGGGCGTTCTCGAAGAACGTGACAGCTGAGAAGCAGTCGGCCAGCCTCAGTGTGTCGACCAGAACAACGGCGCCGACGCTGCCACGGATCAGCTCATCCCACATGAACCTAAATCGTTCCTGGCCGGGTGCGCCGAAGAGATAGAGCGTCAAACCGGGATCAAGGCTGACTCGTCCAAAGTCGAGGGCCACCGTCGTGGATGCCTTCGGTTGAGACGCCCCGAACTCGTCGACACCGACACTTTCCATCGTCAGATCGGCTTCGGTCGACAACGGCTCGATGTCGGAAATGGCCTTGACCATCGTCGTTTTCCCGACTGAGAAGCCTCCGGCTACCACAATCTTGACGGCCAGGTGTTCTGCCGTCGAGTTCATCGATTCTCCCTCAGTCCGCTGAGAACTCGCTCAAGCAGCTGAATGTCTGGGCGATCGTTGATATTGGTGCTTCCTGTTTCAACGGTCACAAGACCTTCATCAATCAAATCGCCGATAAGAATTCTTGTGACCTGGATGGGAAGCCTTGTGCGCCCTGCGACTTCGACCACCGGCGTCGGCATACGACAGGCGGCCAGAATTGCGGCCTTCTCCGGCATAGCGGTTCCCGCCAGGCTGCTGAGTGAACCGCCGACAACCCGCTGAACCCGAGACTCGAGGGCCAAGACCACTGTCGGTGACGTCCGACCCTCGGTTAGCAGATACGGCGGAACCCGAATGGAAGCAGAAGCGTCGTCCGCAGTCATCGCGACGGACCACTTCCTGCGCTCGACCGCACCGCAGGCGTCAGCACCTCGCCCACCCGGTCGACCATCACGGCCATCTGGTAGGCGATCATGCCAATATCGGCCGATGATTCGGCGACTGTCGCCAGCAGTGACCCGGCTCCGATCCCAGTCACCAGCAAAAAGGCATTCTCCATTTCCACGATCACCTGCAACACCGCGCCCCCGCCAAAACGGCCGGCCGCCCCATAGCTCAGACCAACCAGCCCTGAAGCCACAGCGGCGAATCGATCGGCAGAATCTCGATCCATTGAGGACGACGACGCCATCACGAGGCCGTCAACCGAGACCACGACTGCCTCATGAGCACCGGGTGTCTTGTCGACAAAGCCGTCCAAGAGCCAGGCGAGGCGTTCCGATTCATCACTCATCAGCGCTCTCCATGCCGCTCCGACGAGGTCGGTTCGAGACCCTGTTGACCTTGCCGGTAGCGTCGCAGCATGTCCTCAATCTCGTCCGGGTTGCGGTGACTTGGACGAGAAGGCGGCCGATGCTCGTTCGCCAAGTCAGACAGACCGACCTCCTCGCCCATCAATCGTTCGGGGGATCCAAGCCGTTCACGGTCGAGAACCGGAAGGCCCGATGGCATATGTTCCAGTGGACCTTCGCCGAGCGAACCGCTAGCGCCAAGTTCGGCCACAGCAAGGTCGGTCGAAACCGGAGATAGCGGCGGCAGCGCCCCCGTGTCGTCGCTGAGACGCATTCGTTCGGCCCGAGCAAAGTCGTTGCGTCGCTCAGGCGATTTGGGAGGCAGCGGGGGAACTGCGGCCGGCCCTCGACCTTCGACTGCGGACCCTGCCTGTACTGAGTCGGCGTTGTCGAGGCCTTCGGCGGCGCCCGAGGTAGTGCCGTCTAACACCGCCAGTGGCAGCTGAATGGAGGCAGTGACCCCTCCAGCACCATTACCGGACAGGTCAACGACAGCTCCGAGGCGTCGGGCCAGGTGCCCGACAACAGAAAGTCCCATGGCGTGCCCCGACAGCGTGGACAGATCCGGTGGATCGGTCAGAAGTCTATTCATTTCGGCCAGCTGCGCTTCGGACATTCCGATGCCCTGATCGGCGATCAGAATCTCGTAGGCCGCTGGGCTTTGGGTAGAACTCCGTCGACCAATGACCTCAACCCCAGCTGTCGGCGGGGAAAACTCTATGGCATTTTCGATCAGCTCGGCCGCTAGGTGGGCAAGGGGAAGAGCAGACCCGGCTGATACCGATGCGGTTTCTGCCCTGGCCGTCGTGACCCGGCGGTGATCTTCCACCTCGCCGATCGATACGCGAAGTACGTCTAGAACAGGGACTGGGCCACCGAGGCGACGATCAAGGTCGGCACCGGCCAGGACAAGCAGCCCATCCGCGGTCCGACGCATTCGGTTTGCAAGATGGTCGATCTTGAACAGCTTTTCCAAATAGACCGGATCTTCCTCTTTTGACTCCAGCTCATCTACAAGGTCGATCTGGCGGTCGAGCATGGCCTGAATACGCTTCACTAGATTTCGTACCACTGGGGCAACGCGGGCGGACTCCGTTCCGGTCACCCCGTCCGGGGAGCCGTTCATCGCACTAGCGGTCGCTAGGTCCGCAGCCGAACTCGAACTCGAACTCGGCGATTCATCCGCTGAACTAGCCGACCTTGGAGATACCGACGACGGCGCTGTCAGTGCGCGGTCGACGATGGGCTGAGACCCATCAGGCTGTTCGGGTGCCGCCGGATGGTCACCGAGCGCATGCGCCGCATCCACTGCATGCATTGGTTGCTCGTTCAACCGGGCCGTGTTGGCCAGGTTGCGATCTTGTTCTGTCGCAGCCTGGTCGAATCGAACTTCCTCGCCTGGGTCGGACATGATGTCGTGATCTGATGACAGCTGCCAACGAGTTGGTGCCAATTCTCGTCTGGCCAAGATCTCTGATCTCTGATGGGCATCGCTGAGCATTGAGCCCACCGAGCGGATTGTCAGCACGCCACCGATTGCAGTCACGAGCGCCCCCAGTACCGCTACCGCGATGAAGATCGACTGCTCCGGTCTTCCGTCCAACTGCCGAACCGCCAGCACAGCCAATGAAGCGAATGCCAGAAGCGGAGCCAGGCACATGCCTGCAATACGTTGTCCTATTCCCGCGCTGATGTCATCATCCATATCAGTAGTGACCGACAGGTGGAAGCGGTTTGCTCCGGTAGCCGTCAGGTAGTTGAATCGGCTGGCTCACCCGCGACTTGAGTCAAGCGAATCACTTAAACGAATGAAGAGAGCGGCCGAATGGACTGTGTGGTACTAGCAGCGACCGATGAGGCACTACAGGGCTCACTGAGGGACTTTCCCCTTCCGACCCTTCTCCGAACTTTGGCCGGAGCGCAACGAACAGGGGTGCTTCAGCTTGAAGGAGGCGACGAGATTTGGCTGTCGGAGGGACGCCTATACCTGGCGACTAGCCCGAACGCCACTCCAGTTACCACGGTTCTCAGCAGCGCAGGTGCTGGCTCAGCGGCGTACCTCGAGTCCTTGGTCGGCCATTCTCACGGCTCGGAGTCGATGAGCGGCACGAGCCCCGACTCCTCTCCCTCACTTCTGGCCAAGGTGCTCGTGACTGAACCGCAGTTGGCCCGCCGAGTTGCGCGCACGCTGTACGAATACAATCTGAACGCAGTGTTCGAACTTCTGATTCCCTCAGAGGTCGGGTTCTTCTTCCAACCCGGTCCAGTTCACATCCTTGGGACCGAACTAAGTCACGACACCGAGGCGTTGGTCGCCCGGGCCGAACAACGAATGAGCATTTGGCGCGAGATCGCCGAACACGTGCCGTCAACGTCGGCTGTATACAGGCTCACACCGTCGTTACCGGCAGACGCCTCCAGCAGGGAAATAGCAGCCGACGACTGGCGGTACCTCGCACTGGTTGATGGCCATCGCACTGTCGCCGATCTGGTTTCAGCTACCGGTGCATCAGCCTTCCAAGTCTGCTCCACGTTGTATCGATTCTTGTTGGAAGGCCTGATCGAACACGCCTAGCCACCTTTGGCTATCGCAACGGTCGATCTCCGGGCCGAACCGGCGAGGGCAGATGACTGTCGCCCATCAAAGTGGCGTCCACTGATGCCGCGCAGGCTCGTCCTTCGGCGATAGCCCACACGATGAGGCTCTGGCCCCGTCCCATGTCGCCGCAAACAAACACCTCGGCCTCCGACGAACGCCACTGGTCGTCCCGACGGACGTTTGGTCCGGTCATCTCCAACTCGAGAGCAGACACCACTCCAGTCGTTTCCGGGCCACCGAACCCCATCGCCAACAGAACGAGGTCTGCATCCAGGTCAAAGGCGCTCCCTTCGACCTTATCGAAGCTCGGTCGGCCATCTTCAAACGTGACCTCGACCTCATGACCATGCAGCGAGGTGACGTGTCCCTGCTCACCGACGAGCTCGGTGGTGCTTACGGAGTACATCCTCACCACGCCCTCCTCGTGAGCCGACGACGTTCGCAGCATTAGCGGCCAGGTCGGCCACGGCGTCGTCTCGGCTCGCGCCTCCGGCGGGCGGGGCATGATCTCGAATTGGTGGACGGATTTGGCTCCCTGTCGATTTGCCGTACCTAAACAGTCGGCGCCGGTGTCTCCACCGCCGATGATGATGACTGACTTGCCTGCCGCTGAGATCGGCGGCTCGCTGAGATCACCCTCCTGGACACGGTTGGCGTGCGGCAGATACTCCATTGCCTGGTAGACGCCTTCAAGGTCCCGGCCGGGGATCGGTAGGTCGCGCCAGTCGGTAGCACCGCCGGCCAACACAATGGCGTCAAACTCTTCTCGAAGCTGGCTGACCGGCACGGAAGTCTGTGACCCTTCAGGTCCGCCTACGTCGGCATTGGTCCGAAATATTGTTCCCTCGGCTTCCATCTGCCCGAGACGACGGTCGAGGATTCGTTTCTCCATCTTGAACTCGGGAATGCCGTAACGGAGTAGACCCCCGATACGATCGGCCCGCTCGAAAACCGTTACTTGGTGTCCGGCTCGCGTCAGCTGCTGGGCAGCGGCCAAGCCTGCCGGGCCCGATCCAACGACTGCCACGCTCTTGCCGGTCGGCTTTGAGGCGATGACCGGCGTGACCCAGCCTTCATCCCAGGCCCGCTCGATAATGCTCAACTCGATGTTCTTGATGGTCACTGCATCGGTGTTGATGCCGGCGACGCAAGCCGACTCACAGGGTGCCGGACACAGCCGGCCGGTGAACTCGGGGAAGTTGTTGGTGGCGTGCAGTGCCTCGATCGCCCGGCGCCAGTCATCCCGATAGACCAGGTCGTTCCAGTCAGGGATGAGGTTGCCCAGCGGACAACCGTGATTGCAAAAAGGAATGCCGCAATCCATACAGCGCGACGCCTGATCGACCAGATCATCGTTGGACATCGGCTCGTATACTTCGCGCCAATCTTTGAGGCGGACGGGGACCGGTCGGGACCCCGGGGTCTTGCGTTCTACTGTCAGGAAACCCTTTGGATCACCCATGTGTGGCCTCCATCATTGCCGTAGTCGGATCGAGCCCGAGGCGTTCTGCCCGCTCTCGTGCTTCAAGTACCCGTCGATAGTCGGTGGGCATTACCTTGACGAATTGCCGTCGGCACTCGTCCCATCGGTCGATCAGTTCCTGGCCGAGATCTGAGCCAGTCTCCGACACGTGAGCTGCTAACAGGCGGCTCACGGTGTCGTAGTCTTCGCCATCAAGCTTCTCAAGTTGAACCATTTCGCCATTCAGATTGCTCGGAAGGCGACTGTGGGGGTCATAGAGATAGGCAACGCCACCTGACATTCCGGCACCGAAGTTCCGGCCGGTTGGTCCAAGGACGAGGGCGACCCCGCCAGTCATGTATTCGCAACCGTGATCACCGACACCTTCCACCACCGCCTCGGCGCCGGAATTCCTCACACAGAATCGTTCGCCTACACGGCCCTCGATAAACGCTTGTCCCCCGGTAGCGCCATAGAGGATCACGTTTCCGGCGATCACATTTTCCCTGGCGACGAACGTTGAGGTGGAGGGGGTTCGTAGTGCCAGTCGTCCGCCCGAAAGGCCTTTACCGAAATAGTCATTGGAGTCGCCTTCAAGCCGCAACGTCACGCCCTTCGGAACGAAGGCACCGAACGACTGACCAGCGGAGCCGGTGAAATTGATGGTGATGGTGTCAGGAGGCAGTCCGTCTCCGCCGTGGCGTTTCGTCACCTCGTGACCGAGCATGGTTCCAACAGTGCGATTGGTGTTCGATATTGGATACCACATGGCCACCGGGAAGCCGGTCTCGATTGCTTCGCGCGCCTCTTCGATAAGAACGTTGTCCAAAGCGTTCTCCAAGCCATGGTCTTGTTCTTGGCAAGAGATGCGGGACTCACCGTCATCGAGTTCAGGGACGTAGAGAATCGGAGTGAGATCAACACCGGATGCTTTCCAGTGCTCGATTGCTCCGTCAGTATCGAGGCACTCGACGTGTCCGATCGCCTCCTCAAGCGACCGGAATCCGAGCTCGGCCAGATATTCGCGGACTTCCTCGGCGATGTACTCAAAGAATGTCTCGACAAACTCAGGTTGACCAGAGAACTTCGCCCGCAGCTCCGGATTCTGAGTAGCGACGCCTACCGGGCAAGTGTCGAGATGGCAGACTCTCATCATCACGCAGCCCGACACAACCAAGGGTGCCGTGGCAAACCCGAACTCTTCGCCTCCTAGTAGCGCGGCGATGACGACATCTCTACCAGTCTTCAACTGGCCATCGACCTGCACGACAATACGGTCGCGTAGGTCATTGAGCAACAGGGTTTGTTGCGTCTCGGCCAAGCCAAGTTCCCACGGCCCGCCTGCATGTTTCAAAGACGTCAGCGGCGACGCTCCGGTACCACCGTCGTGGCCGGAAATGAGCACCACGTCGGACTTGGCCTTCGACACACCTGCGGCCACGGTCCCCACACCGACCTCAGCCACCAACTTGACGTGAATTCGGGCCGAAGGGTTGGCGTTCTTCAAATCGTGAATGAGCTGAGCCAAGTCCTCGATTGAGTAAATGTCGTGGTGCGGAGGCGGTGAAATGAGGCCGACGCCGGGGGTTGAATGCCGGGTCTTGGCAATCCACGGATATACCTTAGGCCCCGGCAACTGTCCGCCTTCACCTGGCTTGGCGCCCTGGGCCATCTTGATCTGTATGTCGTCGGAGTTGGTCAGGTAGTCGGCAGTCACACCGAAGCGGCCCGACGCGACCTGCTTAATGGCTGATCGCTTTGAGTCGCCGTCTTCGGTGGTAACGAAACGCTCAGGGTCCTCGCCGCCTTCACCGGTGTTCGACTTCCCGCCTAGCCGATTCATGGCGATTGCAAGGGTTTCGTGGGCTTCGGCTGATATCGATCCGTAGCTCATAGCACCGGTGGCAAACCGGGGGAAGATTTCGGATGCTGGCTCTACCTCCTCGATCGGAATAGGAGTCCGGTCCGATCGAAGCTTGAAGAGACCCCGCAACGTGGCCAGCCGCTCGGCTTGCCCATCAACCAGCTCGGTGTACTCCTTGAACACGTCGAATCGTTCGTTTCGAGTGGCGTGCTGCAGTTTGAAGACCGTCTCCGGGTTGAACAGGTGGTACTCACCTTCGCGGCGCCACTGGTACTCACCACCGGCGTCGAGATCACGGTAGACCAGCGCCTCTTTTCGATCCGGGAACGCCCTACGGTGTCGGAGTTGACATTCGAGGGCGATCTCGGACAGACCGATGCCTCCCAGTTTTGATGTGACTCCGGTGAAGTACTCGTCGACCAGATTCTGGTCCAAGCCCAGCGCTTCAAAGATCTGGGCGCCCGTGTACGACGCCACGGTTGAAATGCCCATCTTGGACATGACCTTGATGATGCCCTTCGATGCGGCCTTGATGTAGTTGGCCTCGGCCGAGCTCATCGGTCCGGGGACACGACCGGAATCAACCCGATCGGCGATTGTCTCAAATGCCAACGATGGGCATACGGCGTTGGCACCGCAGCCGAGAAGAAGGGCGAAGTGATGAACTTCCTTGGCATCGGCCGCCTCAACGATCAGACCGGCCTGGGTGCGCAACTTCTCCCGGGTGAGGTGATGGTGGATTGCCCCTGTCAGCAATAGTGATGGAACGGGAACCATGTCGCTCGTCGTACCCCTGTTGGAAATGACGAGGATGGTCGCCCCTGAAGACACGGCTCGTGTCGCCTGAGCCCGAAGCTCATTGAGAACTGCCAGCAGACCCTCGGCGCCCTCGCTCACCGGGTAAAGGCCCACCAGCTCGGCAACTTTCAGGTGAGCGAGATTCGGGTCCTTGTCGGCGGCCTTGATTCGGTCAAGCGTGGCCGAGGTCATCACCGGGTGGTCTAAGACAAGTTGCTTGCACCAGTCCGGTCCGGGAACCAAGACGTTGGACGACGGTCCGATGAGAGCCCGATGGCTGGTCACCAATTCTTCACGGATTGCGTCCAGTGGCGGGTTCGTGACTTGGGCGAAGAGTTGACTGAAGTAGTCGAAGAGCAATCGGGGCCGATTGGAAAGCACAGCCGGCGGCGTGTCTGTACCCATCGACCCAATGCTCTCTTTGCCTTCCGAGGCCATGGGGTCGACTAACAGATCCAGCTCTTCGAGCGTATAGCCGTTGGCCGACTGCTCTGATCGAAGTTGATCTCGATCAACTACCGAAACGTCATCGGACGGCAAGGGCAGGTCGTCAAGGCAGACCCGCTCACTGAGCCACTCGGCGTAGGGATTGCGCGACGCCAGCTCGGACATGATCTCGTGGTCGTCCACGATTCGACCCTGCTCGGTGTCGACCAAGAACATCTTTCCCGGCTCAAGTCGCCCCTTGCGAACGACCTCGGAGGGATCAACGTCGAGCACACCGACCTCGGATGCCATGATGACCCGTCCATCTGCAGTCACCCAGTATCGACTGGGACGTAGCCCGTTTCGATCGAGGATCGCACCAACCGTCTTTCCATCGGTGAACGTGACAGATGCCGGGCCGTCCCACGGTTCCATACCGGACGAATAGAAGTCGTAGAACGCTCGTTGATCGTCGGGGATAGACGGGTTTCCCTCCCAGGCCTCGGGGATCATCATCAAAACGGCTTGATGAATCGGATAACCCCCCAGATGCAGCAGCTCAAGCGCCTCGTCCAGGCTTGCGGTATCCGAGGCTCCATCGGTGCACACCGGGAAAAGACGTCCGATTCGCTCCCCCCAATGGTCGGCGGCCAGCAGGGACTCGCGTGCCCTCATCCAGTTGCGGTTGCCCATGACCGTATTGATCTCGCCGTTGTGGGCGACGAAACGATATGGATGGGCCCGAGGCCAAGACGGGAACGTGTTGGTCGAGAACCTGGAGTGAACGAGAGCGACACCGCTCTCGATCCGCTCGTCGCTCAGGTCGGGGAAGAACGACTCGAGTTGCGGTGTCGTCAACATTCCTTTGTAGACGAAGGTCCTTGAGCTCAGGCTCGGAAAGTAGGTTCCAACTCCCAGTTCAGGTGCGAGTTCGTGTTCGGCTCGTTTACGAGCGACAAAGACTTTGCGGTCAAGCGCCAAACCGCTGGCTTCGCCTTCGACATCAGCCACGAAGATCTGTCGGAACGATGGCATGACGCCAAGGGCTTGAGATCCTAATGAGTCCGCTTCGACCGGCACTTCGCGCCAACCAAGCACTCGGAGACCTTCTTCCGACATGATCGTGTCGATCAAACCCATCGACTTTTGGCACAAATCGGGCCCTGGAGGAAGAAAGGCCATTCCGGTGGCGTAGTACCCGGCCGGTGGCAGATCTTCCATGAGGCTCCGGAAGAACAGGTCAGGAACTTGAATCAGCAAGCCTGCTCCGTCACCGGTGTTCGGCTCGGCGTTGGTTGCGCCTCGGTGCTGGAGGTTTATCAGTGCGTCCAGCCCGTTTCGCACAATGGCGTTGCTGGCTCGGCCGTTGAGATCGGCGACAAAAGCCACACCGCAGGCGTCATGTTCATAACGGGGGTCGTAAAGGCCTTGGGGCCCGGGTTGCTGAAGCAACACTCCTCCAATTTTCGTCCGAGGGCGTTCAAATACGGGTTCCGACAGCATTGTCGGGAATTGGGGACGACATTGGCCCGGGTTGGGGAGCCGAGAGAAGCTGGTCGGATGCCCTATGGAATCCGGATTGGCTCGGCACACCGCGCGACTTACAAGTTATCGCACCTAGAGCTTAATGAGCAAGTCCGAATCTGTACTGGCGATGGCCAATAGCCACCGCCAATAGAGCGTGCCCAGAGGCCCGGTGACTAGGCAGTACCACTACCAGGGTCAACGTACCGGTACGGCTACTGGAGGCGGCGCTATCGGTGCCCTAGCCGGTCGGGTTATGGTAGTCGAAATGGTAGCTAACCGCCCGGAGCAGCCCGGCCATGAAGGATCAACGTCGTTGAGAGTCAGCAGGGACCAGCTAGGGCGATCCGTGCTCGATGAGCGATCCGACGAGGAACGTTCGTTCATCACCGATCTTCTCGACGATCTCGGCTTTAGTCCGACCCCATATCACGCAGTGGAACGTTCTTCGGAGCGCCTAATCGCAGCTGGCTTCCAGCGGGTCGACCTGACTGCGGATCTCCCCCAGGATCCAGGAGCCTACTTCGCGATGAGTGGAGGGTCTATGACGGCCTGGATCCTGCCTGCCGGAGGTTCATCAACAACATCCTTTACTGTTGTCGGCGCCCACACAGACTCCCCTAATCTGCGGATCAAGGGAAATGCCGATATCGAGAACTCGGGATATCACCAGCTGAACGTCGAGGTGTACGGCGGAGTACTCACTAGCTCGTGGCTCAACCGTGATCTTGGCCTGGCAGGTCGACTTCACTACGAGGCCGAAGACGGCGAGTTGGTCGAGCTGCTCATCTCGATTGACGACGCCGTCTTGACGATTCCCCAATTGGCCATTCACCTCGACCGAGACGTGAACCGAAATGGACTCACCCTCAATCCTCAGAAACATCTGAAGCCCATCTGGGCTCTTCAAGGTGACCCCGACGGCGATCAGGCAGGCGACGACGAACGAAGTGACGAGCCGGGCCGCTTCATCGGCTTCTTGGCCGATGTCGTTGACGTGCCTCCTGAGCAGATCTTGTCATGGGACCTCATGGCGTTTGACCTCCAGGCACCCTCGCTCATAGGTGGGTCTGGCGAGTTCATCGCATCGGCTCGTATCGACAATTTGCTTTCGGCCTTCGCCGGCGTGCATGCGTTGGTGGCGCTCTACCAGCAATCGTCAGCGGCCCCGGACAGCATTCCCGTTCTCGTGCTATACGACCACGAGGAAGTCGGATCCCAGTCGGCAACCGGCGCCGCCGGAGCGTTTCTGGCCTCGTTGCTCGAGCGAATTGCGTCGACGGTGGGAATGAGCCGACCTGAGTTCCTCGCTTCGTGCCACCGGTCAATAGTCATTTCAGCCGATGGCGCACACGCCACGCACCCGAACTACCCCGACCGCCACGACCCGACTCACAACATCAAGATGAACGGTGGTATCGCCATTAAACGCAACGGCAACCAGCGTTACGCAACCGAGGCCCTCAGTGAGTCGTTCATAAGGCGGGTGTGTCGGGATCACGAGATTCCGCACCAGCTCTACCATCACCGCAACGATCTGCCATGCGGCTCGACCATCGGCCCCATCACAGCGGCTCGGCTCGGTATGCCGACTGTGGACCTCGGGGCACCGCAGCTTTCGATGCATAGCATTCGCGAAACAGCCGGCACGCTGGATGCCATTCATCTCCGCGACACCTTGCTCGGCAGTTGGATGACGCCTTCTCCGCGTCCCTAGGCCTACTAGCCAGTAGGCTCTCTCTGTTGCTATCTGGCCAAATCCGGTTCTGACCGTTGTTGTTGCTTCCTAACGGAACTAGCTTGCAGCAGTCGCTCGTGGGCCAGTGCAGCCAACTGATCGCGACCTGTGTCCGCTACCTGGAGGAATGTCGTGGGAATAGTTCCCTATCTTGCCTTTGTTTCCGCACTCGCCGCTTTGGGTCTAGCCGGCTTCTTCTTCGCTGACGTGAAGAAGGCCAGCCCTGGCAACGAGCGGATGGTCTTCTTGATGACGGAGATCCAGAACGGCGCTCGCGCCTTCCTGCGCCAGGAGTACACCTGGGTGGCGGCTTTCGTCGCCGTGCTGGCGGTACTCATCGCAGCGTTGATTGGCCTACCTGCCGCTGTCACCTATGTAATCGGCGCCATTTTGTCTGCCACAGCCGGGTACGCCGGTATGACGGTGGCCACGATGGCCAATGCCCGCACCACCGAGGCAGCCAAGGAGGGACCTGGCAAGGCTCTTCCAATCGCATTCCGTGGTGGAGCGGTCATGGGCTTTTCCGTAGCCGGCCTCGCTCTCGGCGGTCTCATGCTGATCTATATCGTCTTCGTGCTTTGGCTGAAGGTTGATGATGCATTCGAGGTGGTTACCGCCTTCGGTCTCGGCGCCTCATCCATCGCTCTGTTCTCCCGTGTCGGTGGCGGTATCTACACCAAGGCCGCAGACGTCGGCGCCGACCTCGTCGGTAAGGTTGAAGCAGGCATCCCCGAGGACGATCCTCGCAACCCGGCCACCATTGCTGACAATGTCGGCGACAATGTCGGCGACGTAGCCGGAATGGGCGCTGACCTGTTCGAGAGCTACGCCGGTTCGATCATCGCTCCCGTCGCACTGACGGCATTCAGCCTCGGCCTGCTGGCCGACGGCACGGGCGACGCCGCACCAAGCAGCGACGGTGTTCTGTCACTGCTCATGTTCCCCATGTTCGTGGCTTTCATCGGCATGATCGCTTCGATCATCGGCTCGTTCTTGGTAAAGGGCGGAACCTCCACCGATTCACAAGCTCTCAGCCGAGCCCTTCACATGGGCACCAACGTGGCCATGGGACTCACCGTAGTTGGAACGCTCATCGGCGCTTTCTGGATCTTTGGCGACAGCACGTTCTTCGATAACCCTCTCGGTCTGGCCATCTCGGTTATCGGCGGTCTCATCGTCGGTTGGGCTCTCGGCAAGACGGCCGAGTACTACACGTCTGATCACTTCAAGCCCGTTAAGCAGATCGCCGCCCAGAGTGAGACAGGCCCCGCTACGACCATCTTGAAGGGCATCTCAGCTGGGATGATCTCGGTCGCCGCTTCGGTGCTTCTCCTTGTTCTTGGCATCGGCATCGCCTACTGGGGCGGTCAAATGGCATTGTCCGACGAGCTGGTCGGACGGGGCTTCGACGGTGGTATCTATGGGATTGCCGTAGCCGCCATTGGCATGTTGGCCACCACCGGAGTGGTGGTTTCGGTTGACGCCTACGGGCCGATCGCCGACAACGCTGGCGGTATCGCCGAAATGGCCGAGCTCGATCCCAGTGTCCGCGAGGTAACCGATGCTTTGGACTCGCTCGGCAATACGACGGCTGCAGTAGCCAAGGGCTTCGCCGTCGGCTCGGCTGCCCTAACCGCTCTCGCTCTGTTCAAGAGCTTCGAGTTTGCTGTCCTTTCAGCATCTGACGGCGCCATTGCCTTGAACCTCGACATCGGTGAAGTTGAGGTCTTCCTCGGTCTGTTCGCCGGTGCCATGTTGCCGTTCCTCTTCGCCGCTCTGACCATCGACGCTGTCGGTCGTGCCGCAAACGAGATGATCGAAGAGGTTCGCCGCCAGTTCCGCGAAATTCCTGGTCTGCGTGAAGGCAAGGAGGGCGTCGTGCCTGACTCCGCCCGTTGCGTGGCCATCTCCACTCAAGCATCGCTGCGCGAAATGGTCATCCCTGGTGGCCTCGCCATCATCGTGCCGCTGGCCATCGGCTTCATGCCCAACGGCATCAACGCCCTCGGTGGCTTCCTGGCCGGTGCGCTTGTCAGCGGCTTCGCCTTGGCTATCTTCATGGCTAACGCCGGTGGAGCCTGGGACAACGCCAAGAAGTACATCGAGTCCGGACATCACGGTGGTAAGGGCTCCGAGCCTCACAAGGCCGCTGTTGTCGGCGACACCGTTGGTGATCCGTTCAAGGACACCTCCGGACCGGCCATGAACATCTTGATCAAGGTCATGACCATCGTCAGCTTGGTGTTCGCCTCAGCCTTTGTCAACGGCCCCTTCGCCTAAGACGATCTGATCTAAGCTAGGTCCGATGCCGGTACGGAAGCTGGAGACGGTAGACGCATTTGTTCTAACCGACTTCGCCGATGTCCCGGCATCGGGCTATGTAAGGCGGGCTCGAAAGATCCTCCAGAGCAGCACCTGGGACCTCGCCCGCTCAGCTACCTACACCTTTGCCTCCTTCGGTGTACAGCGAGGCGGCGCCTCGGCTGGCATCAACGCTGTTGATGACGTGGCCGGTGATGCCATCGCATCGCTACGGGCTGAATTGGCTGGGGAGGCCGAGGACGGCCGATTGTTGCTGCTGGCTGGCAAAGGTGTTCGCCCAGTCTCTGACAGCCACGACAATGAGGAGGCCCTGGTGGCCGGAGTCGTGGCCGCTGCCGAATGGGCGCTTGGTGGTTCGTTGGCGGGCCGCAAGGTAGCCGTCGAGGGCGGCGAGGCTGTTCCCGACGGCTTGTTGACACAGCTGTCGACCAACGGAGCCGAGCTGGTTACCGTAGACGGAGTAGCAGACAAGCCCTGGCTTGTCTGGGGTGCCGACGCCGACGTCATCTTGGTGGGCTCCAAGCCTGGAGCCATGAACCATCAGGGCGCAGAAATGTTGCAAGCCCCCGCCGTTGTCCCCTGGGGGCCGACTCCGATAACAACCAAAGCACTGGCCGTGATGCTCAAGAACGACGTCGTGTATGTTCCCGACTTCATCACGGCATCCGGTCCGTTGTTGGCCGGACTTGGCGACGCAAAACCTGACGGTGATGTTCCGTCGATTATCACAGCATTCTTGGATGAGACCGGAGCGGCGGGAGCTGCCTCCTCAGAGCCTCTTTTCCTAGCCGCATGCCGAAGCGCTGAGACCTTTCTTTCCGGCTGGCAGAACTCACTCCCCTTCGGCCGTCCGCTGGCGGGATAGCGGCGTTACCACCGGGTAGCGGCGTGCTTTCCGTTAGGCTGGACGCTAGGTAAGGCCACGACGCTCGGCGCAGGCGAGGGACAAATTGTGGCCGTGTCGGGCGACAGGAGATGTGTCATGGTTCGATATGACAAAAGCACCGCAAACAAGGGTTCTCGCTACGTCGAGGACCGCCGTGACGGCGGTCGAGGCCGAACAGGTGGAGGCGGTGCACGCCGGGGCGGCGTAGCCGTCGGCGGCATCGGCGGCTTGCTGATCATCTTGCTAGGCGCCATTTTTGGTTTGGACTTGACGGGCGGAAGCGGTGGGCTCGGCGCACCGGTCGACGCCGGCTTTGGGGAGTCATCCGGACAGATCCCCACCGGTGGATCCGAAATTGTCGACGCTGATGCCGACACCAAAGAGTTCATGGAGTTCCTTATGTTCGACATCCAGGACACCTGGGACGTCTACTTCGATCAGGCCGGACTTGCCTACCAGCCGACAACACTAGTCATCTTCGATGATGTCGTTTCGACCGGTTGTGGTCAGGCCACATCTGCTGTCGGTCCGTTCTACTGCCCCGCTCCCAACGACCAGAAGGTGTACGTCGACTTCTCGTTCTACACCGAATTGTCCCGGCGCTTCGGCGCTCCCGGGGACTTCGCTCAGGCCTATGTGATTGCCCACGAGGTCGGACACCACATCCAGTCGATCACCGGCATTAGCGATCAGGTTCGCCAAGCTCAGTCGCAGGACCCCGCCAACAAAAACGAGTATTCGATTCGTCAAGAGCTGCAGGCCGACTGCCTGGCAGGTGTTTGGGCTCACTCCGCCAACCGCCGCCTAACCGAAGACACTGGTCAATCGATCATCGAACCGGGGGACATCGAGGAAGGTCTCGAAGCGGCCGCCGCAGTCGGAGACGACCGAATTCAAGCCCAGTCAGGCATGACTGTCGATCCCCACACCTGGACACATGGCTCCTCCGAGCAGCGAATCCGCTGGTTCCGGATCGGCTTCGACGGTGGCGATCCCGAGCAATGCGACACCTTCTCGGTCAACGACGCCTGACCCTTAACAGCGACGGCTTCTCCCCCACCTGTCTGTCCTCTAGGCTCGGGAGATGACGGAAACACACGGCAACGTCGTTGAGATCTGGCGGTATCCGGTGAAGTCCATGTTGGGTGAGCGCCTTGAGAACGCCCAGATCGGCTCTCACGGCGTTGTCGGTGACCGCTCATGGTCTTTGGTCGAGCCGACATCGGGAATTAGTCTGACAGGCCGGAAACGTCCGGAGTTGTTGACAGCCGAAGCCAGGGTCGGCGACCGCGACCAGGTCGTAATCACGCTGCCTGACGGGACGGAGACTAACGACGACGACGCCCTTTCCCGGTGGCTCGGATTAGATGTCGAACTGCGTCGCGCCTCATCTAACTCTGTCGGTACGTTCGAGTCTCAGGCCGATATCACCGAGACCGGGGATTGGTTCGAGTGGAGCGGACCGGTCGGCTCATTCCATGACTCGACCCGGACCAAGATCTCGCTGGTCTCGACCGAGACATTGAGAGCATGGGATCGGCGCCGATTCCGCATCAACATCATCACCGACGGTAGAAACGAGGACGCCCTCGTTGGCAGCTCGCTTTCCGTCGGATCATCTGTGAGACTAAACGTGGTCAAGCAGATCGACCGCTGCGTCATGGTGACCCGCCCGCACCCGGGCATGCTCGGTGAGCCCGCGTTAGAACGAGATCTCGATGTTCTCAAGATCATCAATGCCGAACGCTCCGGTCTGTTGGGGGTAGGCGCGCTGGTCGATGACGGAGGCTCCATTTCCTGCGGCGATGTCGTCGCCCGACCAAGCCCCGGGGACAGATAGTAAAAGCTAGTCGCCTGAACGCAAAGCAACGGCAATGCTGGCGCCGACTTCGGCGTTGGACTCAGCCAAAGCCAGGTTGGCCTGCAACGTCCGCCCCCCGCTCAGATCCACCAGCCCGGCCAGGACTCGAGGGGTGACCGAAGGTCCCGCCAATTCGACGTTAGGTTGTGCGCCAGGGGCTAAGCCCTCGCGACGAAGTGCTTCAACCGTCCACTCGTCGAGCTCCGCTAAATCGATGGCGTGTTCCTCGGGTACGGGGTTCACCACTAGGAGCCCTCCCCCACCCAAACTCCAGTGAAGCTGCGCGATCTCGGCCAGCTCTGTGGCCGAGTGGACCACCGCGTTGAGCGGAAGCCCACTGGAGGTGGCGTAGAAAGCCGGAAATTCGTCGGTCCGCCAGCCGACAACTGGCACACTCAGCGTCTCCAACCTCTCGAGGGTGGCTGGTAGGTCAAGAAAAGACTTTGCTCCAGCGCAGACGGTGATCACCTGATGTTTAGCGATTGCCCCCAGGTCCGCGCTGACATCAAGCGACTGCTCCCAGTTTCGGTGGACTCCGCCAATGCCGCCTGTAGCGAACACATCGACACCGGCAGCGGCGGCAATGGCAACCGAGGCGGAAACGGTTGTCGCTCCGTAGGTAGCTTTGTGGCCAACAGCCGACGCAACGTCGCGGTAGGCCACTTTCTGGGTGGGCCCACAAATCGTATCATGAGTCGATTCGGTAACCCCGCACCAGATCTCGCCGTCCAATACGGCGGTCAAGGCCGGGACAGCACCGCCGGAGACAACGGCTGCCATAACTCGAGCCAATGCCTCTGAGTTGTATGGAGCGGGCAAACCCAAGTTCGAAAAGATCGTGCTTTCAAGGGCCACGACTGCACTGCCAGCCTTGAGCGCCGAAGCCACGCTGTCGTTTAGTCGAAGGGCTAGCGCACCTGATTGATTCACCATCGTCACAGGCCGCGCGCTGCAGCCCTAGTTTCCGGAACAGCCAACGGCGGCGTTGGACACGATGGCCTCAACATCGTCGGCGTCCGCCGCAGCGACTGCGGGCTGATCGAAGTTCTCAGCTAAACCGGTGACGGTGATGTCGGCCAAGTCGCTGTCAAGAAGCGCCTCAGCTATGCACTCGGCTTGATCATTGGACAGCTCTATCGACTGGGAGTCGCTCGCTCGTAGGATCGAATCGATGAGCGCCTCGGAGGACGGCCGGTCGGCACAGCTGGACAACAGGGCCAGCATCAACCCACATCCGACCAAGACCGAGACTCTCCTCCACACTCCGCTGGTCATATAGTTCCTCCCAAGATGACCGGACGACCACCATGAATGCCGCCGAGCGGCGCACGGCTGCCTTAAACCCAGAGCGCCACCCACTCGGGCTGAGATAAGCGTAGGCTTACAGCTGGTTGCAAACGCGGATCTCGCCCCGAATTTGGCCAAATTTGAGCAGTTTGGTGCGCGATTCAACCGCAAAGCCTCCGACGTCATTTCGTTCGCCCCTAGCTCACAGACCCTCAGTCCGGTCTGGATGGAAAGGGAGTTGCCAGTCCCGTGGATGAGACATCCCTACTCTACGCTTCGGCCGAACAACAGATGGCCGAGCTACGGTCCGGTCGCATAGCGGCGCGAGAGCTACTTGAACTGACGGTCCAGCGCGTGGACCGCCTGAACACGGACTTCAATTTGGTTGTGGCAACAAACGTTGAGGCTGCCCGCCAAGAGGCGGCAACAATCGATGACGACAGGGCAAGCGGCCGCCTCGACGAAGCGCAATCGCCACTGGCCGGTCTGCCAATGACGGTCAAGGATTCGTTCATGGTCACCGGCATGCCTACCACTTCGGGGGCGGAGGAACTCCGAGACTACGTGCCGGAGCGAGATGCCGACACCGTTCGTCGCCTCAAGTCCGCTGGGGCGATCGTTTTCGGGAAGACCAATCTCCCGATCTATGCCGGCGATGTGCAGAGTTTCAACCAAGTCTTCGGAACCTCCAACAATCCGTGGGACGTAACGAAAAGCGTGGGAGGCAGCTCAGGGGGATCGGCCGGAGCATTGGCAGCCGGTTTCACCGCCCTCGAGATAGGAAGCGACATCGCCGGTTCAATCCGGAACCCGGCGGGCATGTGCGGAGTTGTCGGGCACAAGCCGAGCTACGGAGTAGTTTCCGGCCGGGGGCAGATCCCTGGACCGCCGGGCACTCTGACCCTCGGCGACATTGCCGTCGTTGGGCCTATGGCCCGGACCGTCGCCGACTGTCGCAATGCACTTCAGCTACTTGCCGGGCCCAACGATTGGGAAGCTGCCGCATGGTCGCTTCAGCTACCGCCGGCTCGACAAGTTACCGACAGCGGCCTGAGAGTTGCCGTGTGGGCTGACGATGACTACTGCCCCGTCGACCCCGAAATCAAAGATGCAGTAATCGCAGCGGGAGAATCGCTGACCCAAGCCGGAGCTCATGTTGATATGAGTGCCCGTCCCAACGGCTTCGACTTCGCCAAGGCCGACGCTACCTTCGAAGACCTGCTGGGCGCGGCTTTATCGGGTAGCTGGTCGCCGGCCGAACTTGAAGACATCACCGATGCCCTGACCGAAGGCCGCCCTGTGGCTGGTGGGCTTGGAGTTCGGGGCGCGGCGCTACGCCATCGAACGTGGTTGTCGCGCAATGAGCGCCGGCTTCAGATGAGACAGAGTTGGTTGCGATTCTTCAACGACTGGGATGTGGTTCTAGCCCCGATCTCGCCAACCGTGGCAATACCGCATGACCACAGCGACCCAATGAGCGATCGAACGATTCTTGTTACCGGACAGGAACGCCCGTACACCGATCAGCTCAAGTGGATGGGCCTGTTCGGCGTGGTGTATCTGCCGGTCACCACGGTTCCCGTTGGTCTACATTCGAGTGGTCTACCTATAGGTCTTCAGGTGGTCGGTCCGTACCTGGAGGACCACACCTGCCTCGCCGTAGCCGAGCTGTTGGAGCAGACCATGGGCGGCTTCGTCGCTCCCCCGTTGGGGTGAGTCTGAGCCGCGCTTTCAGCCCTTCGCCACTCAACAACTAGAATGGGTCGATGGCCTCGACCATGGTCCCGCCAAGCGGGCTACTACCCGATGTTCTACCCACGGACCGGTTGACGTCATCCGGCAAGCCCCAGCCCGACATCCGTCGGCGGCTCCGCCGAATAGACAATCCGCGCAACGTTGTCACGCTGGCCGGTGCGCTAGTTCAAACATTCGGGCTGATGAGCCTGGTCGGGTATCTGCACACCTGGTGGGCGTACCTGCTGGGGTTCGTTCTGATGTTCCGAGGGCACGCCCTGCTAAATATCTTGGCCCATGAGGCCTCGCATCGACTCCTGTTCTCCAACCGACGGGCCAACGACTTCGCTGGACGTTGGCTTCTGGCCTATCCCTCCCTCCAGGCCATGCTCGCGTACCGGCGGGCGCACTTCGCCCACCACCGCGACGAGATGGGCCCAGGTGAACCGGACCTCAGCCTGTATCAGGGCTATCCGATCAGTCGGGCGTCGATGCGACGAAAGCTAACGAGGGATGCGGTGGGTATCAGCGCCTACAAGAACCTGAGAGTTCTAGGTCGAGCTGTCCTCAAGGGTCGAACCGAGGCCTTGCAAATTGTCGCCGTCCAACTCGTTTTGCTCGCCGCCTGTATCGCCACCGGGCGCCCGTTGCTTTATCTGACCTGGATAGCGGCTTGGTCGACCGGATGGAAGGTTTCGAATCGTCTACGGGCTCTGGCAGAGCACGGGGGGATGATCCGGTCAAAGGACCGCAGAGAAACGACCCACGTCATTCAACAGAGTCGACTGGCCCGCTTTTGGATGGCGCCGTACAACACGGGTTGGCACCTCGCCCATCATGTGGACATGGGAGTGCCGTGGCGTAATTTGCCAGCGTTGCACCGCGAACTAGTTGCATCCGGTTGGCTCGTCACGGAAATAGAGTACCGGTCCTACACCAGCCTCTGGAGGGCGCTGGCGGCCGGAACCGAGGGCGAACGCTCCGCAATGGAAGGCGAGAAGCGCCGCGATGCCCCAACGAGCTTCTTGAGCCTCGACTAGCCGCTGCTGCGCGACCTAGGAAGCCTGAAGGACGCCCAGCAAGCGGTCAACCAGCTCCTGGGACCCACCGGCAAGATCATCTCGACGAATCGAGTAGCCACCGAGAACGTCGCCACCGGCGTGGCCGACAATTCGTTCGAGTTTTTCAAGCGTTGGTCCGCAATCTAGGGCATAGGTGCAAAAGACCACAGCCCTCTTGCCATCAATGCGGGGCAGTTTCTTTGCTATCCGGCTGGCCCGACCTGGACGCTGGCCGAAGAAGAAGATTCCGTCCGTCCAGCTACCGACAATGACCACGTCGGCTTCTGACAATGCCTGAAGGTCGATACTGGTGATCGAAGACACCTCTGTGGGCACACCGGCAGCTGCTAGCCGCCCAGCCATCTCGTACGAGGCCGTCCTCGTGTTGCCCGTCAAGCTCTCATAGATTACCAACGCCTTCATAGCACCGAATATAGCGGGTGCCGTGAACTCCGTGGGCTATCGGGTGGCCATCAGATGTGCAACGATGAAGGCCAGGCTGATGGCGGGACCGGTACTCGGCGGGCGCTAGGCTAGTGCGCCATGAGCTACACGGTTGAAATAACGTACTGCGTTCCTTGAGACTATTCCGAGCACGCCGTGAGCGTGACCAATGATCTTCTCTACAACTACCAGAACACGATCGAGAGCTTGAAGCTGATCACCGGCGGCAAAGGCGTCTTCGATGTCACGGTCAATGGAGAGGCGATATACAGCAAGGATCAGACTGGGAGACACGCTGAGCCCGGAGAAGTCTTGAAACTGTTCACCGAGCATGTCGGTCCCGACGTGGCCCGGTACCCTCGCTGACATCAACCGCATCGAAATCAACGAACCCGACGACCCTCGAATAGAGGTCTTTCAGGGGCTTCGTGACCATGTTCTGCGGCGCGAGCGCGAGCTGCCCGGCGGCGACATGGCTGGCTTCTTCATCGCCGAAGGCGACGTCGTCGTGGAGCGTGCCATTCGAGCCGGCTATCGCCTTGAGTCCATGCTTGTCGATGGAGCTAGGACGAAACCACTACCAGCCACAGTCCCCGGTGACGTACCTCTCTATGCCTGCGGGCCCGAAGTGCTGATTCGCGTCACCGGCTATCACCTCCATCGCGGTACCCTCGCCTGCTTTCGCCGACGGCCACTGCTCTCGGCCGACGAAGCGCTGGCCGGAGTCCGAACTGCAGCGGTTCTCGAGAACATCAACAACCCGACCAACCTGGGGGTCATGCTGCGGTGCGCAGCCGCCCTCGGCGTCGAAGCATTCGTGATGGACAAGAGCTGCTGCGATCCGCTTTATCGACGAAGCGGAAGAGTGTCCATGGGTGAGGCCTACTCGATGCCATACGCCCGGCTAGGCCCGTTCCCCCAGGATCTACAGCAACTAACGGACAAAGGCTTTCGTTTGGTGGCTCTAACCCCAGATCCCGACGCGACGGCCATCGCAGAGCTGGAAATCGCCGCTGATGACTCAATAGGTTTGCTACTCGGTTCCGAGGGACCCGGCCTCAGCTCAGCCACGCTGAGCGCCGCAGATGAGCGCGTCCGAATCCCAATGTCCGGAGAGGTCGACTCGATCAACGTCGGCTCTGCCGCCGCTGTGGCGTTCTACGCTCTTCAACAGGCTCGGACTCGGGCTTGACGAAGCGCAGCAGGCCGACCGGCTTGGCGTACCATCGTTGAAGGGGCGAAACTGGACGTCATGTTTGCCAGCACCATGCAAGACGTTGATCTGGGCGTTCTACACCTGTTTCGCCATGGACGATCCGTCCACGCCAACTCCACGGTTATTACCTGGGGAGAAGACGGCCCCAGCACTGCTACCTACGCTGAGGTGGCCGCCAATGCCGACCGGCTGGCTAACGCCCTGGGATCTCTAGGGATCGGCCCAAATGACCGGGTGGGGACTTTCTGCTGGAACAACCAGCATCACCTCGAGGCTTACCTCGCTGTACCAAGCATGGGAGCCGTCCTCCACACACTCAATATTCGGCTGTTCCCTGACCAACTGGCCTATGTCATCAATCACGCCCAAGACAAGGTTCTGATCGTTGACGCATCACTCGCTCCCCTGCTGGCCAAAGTCCGTTCCCAGTTGACGACCGTTGAGCACATCATCACAGTTGGCGATGGCGAATTCGACGATCTGGGACCGACGCTTGACTACCGTCAACTGCTCGCCGAGTGCGAGCCCGCCTTCACCTACCCAACCGTTCCTGAGCGCTCCGCAGCCGCTCTGTGCTACACCAGCGGAACCACCGGTGACCCAAAAGGGGTTGCCTATTCACAGCGTTCAATCTTCATTCACTCCTTTGGAGTCACGGGCGCCCAGGCGATGGCCTTCACTGAAGATGAACGCATTCTGCTTGTTGTTCCCATGTTCCACGCCATGGCCTGGGGCATGCCTTATGCCGGGTGGATGGTGGGCGCCGACCTGATCCTGCCAGGACCGCACCTACAAGCCGCTCCGCTGGCGGAAATCATCGAATCGACTCGCCCGACCTACTCGGGTGCGGTCCCAACGGTTCTCAACGATCTTCTACACAACCGGCCCGACGCCGACTTGTCGTCGCTCCGCGAGATCATCTGCGGCGGTTCGGCTGTTCCGGTCAGTCTCATGGAAGCCTACGACGACACCTATCAGGTCACTGTGACCCAAGCATGGGGAATGACCGAGACGAGCCCCCTGGCGGCCATAGCACGACCGCCCAAGAGGTGTCCGACCGATGATGCGATGCAGTGGAGAGCCAAGACGGGACGCACTCTTCCCGGCGTTGAAATTCGGATCTGCGATGACGCGGGCAAGGTACTGCCTAACGACGGCCAGGCTCAGGGTGAGATTGAGATCCGGGGTCCTTGGATCACAGGACACTATGTTCACGACACAGCCGAAGAGAAATTCCACGACGGATGGTTGAGAACCGGTGACGTCGGCACGATAACCGCCGAAGGCTTCATGCAAATAACGGACCGGGCAAAAGACGTCATCAAGTCGGGTGGAGAGTGGATTTCAAGCGTCGACCTTGAGAATCTACTGATGTCACATCCCGACGTTCGTGAGGCAGCCGTCATCGGAATACCCGATGATCGCTGGGACGAAAGGCCCCTGGCTTGCATCGTGCCTTCCTCAGGCACCAATCCCGAACCCACCGCACTACGGAGACACCTCGAAACACAGGTGGCGAAATGGTGGCTACCCGAGCAATTCTCCATCATCGACGAGATCCCAAAAACATCGGTGGGAAAGTTCGACAAGAAGGCACTTCGGGCTCGCCATGCGACAGGAGAACTATCCACCATCCAGACCTAGCGATGAACCTGCCCTGGGCGGGAATCCCCATTCACCCGCAAATCGTCGGCCACGACTACGGTTGCTCCGTGGCTACCTCATCTGAAGAATTCACGCTGACCGCCGACAGTGCTAGCGCCACCATAGATACCAGCCATGGTGGGCGGTTAGCATCGCTTGTTGTCGACTCCCACGAGTTGCTCGTCACGATGCCAATCGAGCATCGAGCCGGCGATCCCTTCGGCTGGGGTGCCTACCCCATGGTTCCGTGGGCCGGGCGGGTGGCACGAGGCCAATTCGCCTTCCAAGGCGACCAGCACCAAATGCCCATAAACATGGGCGACCACTCGCTTCACGGAACCGGTTTTACTGCCGGTTGGCGGCGAGTGGGTTCAGACGCTGTGTCTTTGACACTCGAGGACCCCTGGCCTTTCGGCGGCACCGTCTCACAAACGTTCGAGCTGACAGCAAGCTTCTTTCGCTGCCGGATGACGGTGACAGCCCAACAGGCAATGCCCGTCATGATCGGTTGGCACCCTTGGTTCGTCCGTCAATTGGACGGACAGGAAGCGACATTGAGTTTCGGAGAAGCTCGGATGTACGAACGCGGCCAAGACGGAATACCGACCGGTCAACTGATCGACGTGCCTGATGGCCCATGGGACGATTGCTTCACCGACCTTACCGAACGCCCCCGCATCGATTGGGGCGACACGTTGTCCATCGAGCTTCAGTCGTCGTGTGACCATTGGGTGCTCTATACCGAACCGGACCATGCGCTGTGTGTCGAGCCACAATCGGGTCCACCCAACCAGTTCAATACCGAGCCGGACACAATCGGACCGAAGTCAACCTTCGAAGCCTGGTACTCGATCAGCTGGAGCATCTAGGCCGGGCCCTTATCGCCCAGGAGCCTGGCTCGACGATCGCTTCGCCAACTCAGGCCGACGCTCGCGAGACTAGTTGGAGTGGCCACCCGTCACGCCGGCGCCGTCGAAGAGAACAAAGGCCGCAACGCTGGCCAGTAGAACCAGCACGACCAACACGGCCCACTGTAAGTTCGCCCAGCGATTGTGGCGTTGTTGTTCGATATGTGAACGTTTCCTCTGGGCCATGACATTGAGCTCCTCTCTCAGGTGACGGCTACGACGGTGCCGATGCCCACGCATGTGACTCCGGGCCGTCTCAGCAGACTCAACAGTAACCGATTTCAGTGCTTGCCAATTCCAGGCGACGCCATCTCGTAATACCGCTGACAAACCGTCCGATTGGACAGTAAGAGGGTTGACGAGGACCGACGAACGTCTGAGTCCCTCGTAAATGCCGATCCGGCGTTAGGAGTCGCAAGTGAGTTTCCCAAATGATGGCATCAGACCTCCGACCCTTCGTTCATTGCGATCGCGTCCAGGGCCGACTCGGCCCCGATCCGGCCTGACTGCAGATCGCTCGGGCAATGCCGCAGCAGGGCATACACCGCAGCCTGAACTTCCGCGCCCCTGGAAAGACGTCGAGCGCTGCCTGGCCGAGGCGGAGTCCCAATGGGACCCAGGCACCGTCGAGGTTGCCGCTATCCGGGTACAGCAACAAGTAGAAGATCTGGCTTGCTGGTCGCCGAGCAGTACCCAACCACCCGGCGCATCACCTGCACGGATGGCGACCGCAGTCGCTGAGACAATGCAATACCAGCTCAAACTCTGGCCAATGGGAAACCGCAACTATGTCGGCTTGGCTACTGGGATCGGCAACCGGAAGCAGACTGCAGGTCAGATCGCCAAAGCCTTCTCCCAGATAGCAGAGATGGCCCTGAGAAACGACCACACGGCACTAATTGACTTCAGGGTCGGCATTGCCTTCCTTGGCGACCAACCGACCGTCGAGCGGTTCTCCGAACCGGGCCTGGCCTCAATCGACTGTGCCGAGCAGGCATTGGGCGAAACCAGCGATGATGCTCCCCTAATGGTTTATGACAGTGCGGTGGCGCGGCTTTCAGCCGAAGCTGATGCGCTGGCCGCTGACCTGAGCGAGGCAATTGAGACCAACGACGTTCGCCTCGGTTACCAGGTCCGTCGAAGCCTGTCGGGTCCAGCGGTAGGGGTTGAGGCACTGGCCCGCTGGTATCACTGGCAACGGGGTCCGGTGGCGAGCGAGGATCTCCTGGCTGTCGCCGAACGGACTGGTCAACTTCCAGCCCTAGGTCGCCGACTGCGGCTCAGCGCGGCCGAAGCCGCTCATCATTGGTGCACCAAGGGCTTGCTGTCCAACCAAGAGTTGTACTGCAACGTTGCTCCGATTGAAGTCTGCCATCGGTCGTTTCGGTCCTCGCTTCGAGAGGTTCAGCGGCTCTTCCCGTCGACCGAAATCCTGCTTGAACTTCCCGATTGTCGACTGCTCGACCTTCCGCTCGTACGTCGAACCCTTGAACGGGAGGCAGGTAACGGATGCGGATTCATTCTCGACGGTGTCGACCCCGGCACGATCTCAATCGAGAGAGTACGCAGCCTCCCACTCGTCGGCGTCAATTTGAATGGCACGTTCACCAAGCTCCTCGGGCACGACAAAGCGGTCAACCGTCTCGCTGAGGCGGTGATGGAGATATCGGATCAACGAAGTCTGGTCGTAACAGCCTCTCGGGTGGAAACCAAGCAGCAGTTCTTGGCCGCCAAGGCGTACTCGCTTGACCAGGTGCAGGGAGACCACCTTTCGCACGCCGTTGCTGCCCCAAGGTTCGCCGAAACGATCACAGAGTCCGGGCGACGGATCGAGCGGCTGTTAGCCGACGAACGCGCCCGGCAGGCTGCAGTCGACTGAGGTCCGGATGCTCTACCTGGTAAGTTCGTCGGCCTCGATCAGATCACCGGCAGCCGCCAAGGCCGAACCTAGAACTACGGTCCGCTCATAGACAGCGGCGAAGTAGTGCTCTGATGCGTTCTGGTGCCCGGAGAGTGGCGGGCGACCAAGCGACTTCACGATGGCCTGGGGATAGGCGGAAACGTGGGCCTCAGCATCGGCATCAGGCAGATCTGCTTTGGCTCCCCAAAACTGGGTGGGATTGACGGCGTTGACTTTGCCGGTCTTCTTTTTGCGCCGAGCACTGCCCTTGGACTTACCCGACGACTTTTGATTCGATGACTTTCGAGATCGCTTAGCTGCCATTGTTCGTATACCTCGCTCCAGTGGCGCTTATCCCCAACCGGCTTCTCATCCTTGCCCCGCCAATACGGCGTCGTCGAGCTCTCCGTCAACCGGTGGCTGGGCACCGTCATCTGCCTCGTCACCAGAAGCTGAAGCCGATCCGTTCTCGGTGTCATCGGCACTGAAGTCGGGGGAAGGTGCCTCGTACGTGTCAGTATCCAGGTCTGCCACCAAGAGATCCGGGTTGAGCCCGAGAGCAACTCGAAGCTGTTCTGCATCCAGGTCGTCGACAGAACTCGACTTCGGCAGAACCATTTCGGCGATCTGTCGTTTGCCCGACACGACCTCTTCCACCCGCTCGTCCACCGTTCCTGGGCAGACCAAGCGATGGCAGATGACCGTGTTCTTCTGACCGATTCTCCAGACGCGATCCCTTGCCTGATCTTCGACCGCCGGGTTCCACCAGCGGTCGTACAGAACAACGTGACTGGCGGCGGTGAGGTTGAGTCCGGTGCCGCCGGCTTTGAGTGACAGAACCATCGCTCCAGGCCCCTCACCGGCCTGGAACTCCTCAACCATCTTGTCCCGTGCCGTGCGGGTGAGGCCGCCGTGATAGCAACCGATCGGCAGACCGGTCCGGTCCGACATGTATGTGGCCAGCTTCTCGCCCCACGTAGCAAAGTGAGTGAAAATGAGCATCCGCTCACCTGAGGTGAATACGTTGTCGACGATCTGGTTAAGGCGTGCCAGCTTGCCCGAGCGGCCATCAAGCGCTTCTTCGTCGGCCCGGTAGGCCACCGGGTGGTTGCAAATCTGCTTCAAGGCAGTGATGGCGGCCAGAACCGCACCCTTTTGGCGAGGCGTCCCGTCATCCTTCGTAGTTTCGACCATGAGGTTATCGAGCACCGCCTGGTACAAGCCAATCTGTTCAGGTGTCATGGCGCAGTGATCGAGTTCGTCAATACGGTCGGGAAGCTCTGCGGCGATGCTCGGCTCGGCCTTCGTTCGGCGGAAGACCAAGATGCCGTTCAACGCCCGGAGCGCCCGTTCAGCACTGCCTTCACCGTTCGCCGACAGATTGGCAACGAATGCGGCACGGGGACCGACCAGTCCCGGGTTGGTAAAGTCGATGATCGCCCAAAGGTCGCCGAGACCATTTTCGATCGGGGTACCGGTGAGGGCTACTCGCGTCCTGGCTTCGAGCCGCCGCAGCGTTTGAGCGGTGTCCGATGCCGGATTCTTGATGGCCTGTGCCTCATCCAGAACGATCTTGTCCCACTCGATCTTTTCGAGATCGTTCATGTCCCGGACGGCGGTTCCGTACGTGGTGATGATGAGATCGTAACCCTCAAAGGCTTCAGCAATCTTGCCCGCTGAGGCACGACCTGGGCCGTGATGAACCAAAACCTTGAGGTCGGGCACGAATTTGTCCGCCTCCGAAGCCCAGTTTCCGACGACGGCAGGAGGAGCTATTACCAGACCAGGCCCGTTTCCGGCTGTTGTCATGACGTGAGCCAACATGGTCGGCGTCTTGCCCAGACCCATATCCAGGGCGAGACATCCACCAAGGCCGGCGTCGTCAAGGAACGAAAGCCAGGTGCGGGCCTCGGCTTGGTAGGTTCGTAGTTCGCCACTGAAGCCGTCGAGTGTTGTCGGAGGATCCTTCGGAAGGTCGGCCGCGCTCTGAAGGAGATCAGCAGCCCAGCCGTCGCCGGCGAGCGAAATACCACCGGAAAACGGCGATCCGTCGAGACCGAGAACGTGCCGCAGCATGTCTGCGCCACTCATCCTTGACTGATCGGCTCGCTCGGCCAGCGCCGCCGCAGCCTCAGCCAAGTCGGCCTTGTCGAGTTCTATCCAGCGACCGCCGCTCTTGACTAGAGGGCGGGCTTGTAACGCCAGGTCATCGATGTCGCCAGCAGACAACTCGACGTCATCGAACACCACGCTCCAACGAACATTTGCCAGCTGCTGAGCGCCGACGACGCTTTCTTGCGCATCCTCGGACGTAAGACGGAGGGCCGGACTAGTTCGCTTCTTCGACAGTGCAGGTGCTCGCACCTCGTAACCTGAAGCTATGAGAACGGCTCCGTCGGCGGTCATCAGCTGCCATGCCTCATCTTGGCTGAGGACAACCTCACCTCGTCGTCTCGCCCCCGGACGGAGTAGCTCAGGGTAGAGGCGCTCAAGGCGAGAGAGTTCTTGCTCTACTTCTTTGCGGCGGGCCGCCGGTGAGTTCACGATGACCTGCTCAACCGGCAGTAGGCGACCCTCCGTGCCGGGTGCAAGAACCGACAGATACCAAGCGTTTGATTCGTCGGGTGGATCGAGCTGAATGACAAGTTGGAACTGTTTGACGGCCGTTACAGGCTTGGTCCACTGATCGATTCGACGAGCCAGCTCCGAACCCATGCGGCTGGGGGCCAAAAACGCTGTGCCATCGAGCAATGCAAGGAAACTCTCGGCCACATCGGCCTTCGTCGACGGATCGGGCGGCGGTGCTGGCACGTCGAGCCTGCCTGCCGCCTCATGACAAATGGCGGTTATGAGATCGGAAAGGATGGCGTCGGTCATGGCCGACGCATCAGGTCGACTTTCGATAACGCCGACGGCTCCCGGCAGTGATTTCGCCAGCGCCGAATGCTCCTGCGAGTTAAGGAGTGCCGGAGCCCAACGAACCTCGAACGGAGTCATGCCGTCATCGCCTGTCGGCGTTGCCGCGGTCCGACGGGCCTTCTTCAGCTGCGGAACAACTCGGCCTTGAGTGGCCAGTCGCACCGCCAGCGCCGTCAGGTGCCCCATCCAGGCAACACTCGCTCCGGCGCTATCGTTTTCAACCGCCGCCCGCTGGGCCACGAGCCAGCCGAGGCAAGCTCGGATTGGGGCGGAAACGGCCGGAGCGCGACCCTGATTGGGAATCTTCACCGGGTTGTATGGCTCCCACCCGATCGAGTCCGCACCCACGGCTACCAGCATTTCGTCAAGACCTTCTTCATCGGCCGCATCGGCCCGATAGCCAGCGGCCCAGGCAACGACACGACCCGGTGTCCATGAAAGCTGGAGCTGAACTTCTCCCGCCGGTACGGCGGACTCAGTTTGGGCCTGCTGATTCTTGGTCTGGGGCTGCCTGGGAGTCGATTCCGGTGGTGGCCCGATGAGTGAGGTCAATACCTCGTCGATACGTTTGCGCTCTTGTTCGAAGTCGGTGACCACCAGGCTGCGCTCGGCGCCCTGAAGTGTCTGGTTGACCCGATCAATGGCCATCACCGCGTCGTCGAGAAGACGAAGCAGGGCTGATGCCCAAGCTTTGCGATTACTGTCCAGCAGCGCCAGTTCCTCTGTCGAGGCGCGGTCATCAAGGTGTGCTTGAACTACCTCAACAAATTCACTGGGCGAAACCGGCAAAACAGCCGCGTTCATAGTGGTGTTGTCTCTCCAAATTGCCTGTGACGCAATACCGTCAACATGACGAATGCGCCAGACCAACGTGCTGGAAGCCTTGTTGCGGCAGACACTGGGGGAAACCAGCTAATTCGCCGCTCCGGGCCAGCACGACCCGGATTGTGGCGCCCGCTCAGCGCCAGGTGACTGATTCTACCTCACCCTAAGCACAATGGCCAACATCCCCCCAAACGGAACCGGCGGCCAACCGACCCGCAAAGAGCCGATAGGGGCCGGGCGCCATTCCACCCGGCCTCTATCGGCCTTTCAGTTTCAGGACCTTAGAGGTCCAGCTGACTAGCCAACTCGACTCGCTCTAGACGTCGTCGTCGGTGTCGAGCAGCGCGCGGTAAAGCGTGCCACCAATAACAGCACCAACGATCGGGGCGACCCAGAACATCCACAGCTGAGCCACGGGTGTCGACACGCCGTCACCAAAGATGGCAGCGACGACAGCCTGTGAGGTTGATCGAGCGGGATTCACACTGGTGTTGCTGATCGGAATCGACACCAAGTGGATCAGGGTCAGCATAAGGCCGATGGCCAGTCCACCCATACCTGCTGCCGCCCTCTTTGCGGTTGCTCCGAGGATGACCATCAAGAAGAGTGCCG
This sequence comes from uncultured Acidimicrobiales bacterium, assembly GCA_938002965.1. GTDB lineage: Bacteria > Actinomycetota > Acidimicrobiia > Acidimicrobiales > SZUA-35 > JAHELU01. The sequence continues at coordinate 288,898 of CALKZY010000016.1, forward strand.
TAAGCACTGCCTCAGCGATGAACACCGACATGGCGTTGTATCCACCCGGTGAGCCGTCGGTACCGTAGCCATTGGTGGCAAAAGTACCGGCACCCTCACCAATTCCGCCCCAGCCGTCCTGGCCGCTGGCAATGGCGTAGATTACAAGGCCGGCTGCCAGTGCACCGAGCACCTGAGCGACGATGTACTGAACGACCTTGGCGGCGGGAAACTTTCCTCCGGCGACCAATCCCAGCGTAACCGCCGGGTTGAAGTGGCCTCCAGAAATGTGGCCCAAGGCGTAAGCCCCGGTTACGACAGTCAGGCCGAACGCCAGGCTTACGCCCAGCAAGCCGATGCCGAGGTCCCAGGCACCGTCACCGGTAAGGAACTGAGCGGCGAAAATCGCCGACCCACACCCTCCGAGGACGAGCCACAGTGTTCCGAAGAACTCAGCTGCAAGTTCCTTGCTTGTATTCACGGTTGCATCTCCCTTTGTGCATAATCCCGTTTGGCGTTTCTCGAGCGAACCGAGCGACGCGGGAGCAACGGAGTCACGATAAGGAGCGGGCCGATTTGACCCACTCATGACAGGTCGGTTCCAGCCCACAGCTTCGGAATCCGGCCATCCGTACTGACGCACAAAGACAAGATAATGTCGCGGGCTAGTTACCCTTTCAGCTCCGTAAGCCAGCTTAGGCCATCAATGGTGGTCGTTGCTGGAATGTACTCGGCACCGAAAAGGCCGTCGTAACCTAGGTCAATGACCGCCGGGATAAGAGCGGCGTAGTTGACGTCTCCGTGATCAGGCTCGCTCCGATCCGGAATCGAGCTGAACTGAATGTGTCCGATTCGGGGCAGGAAACGCTCTATTGTCGTCAATAGCTCGTAACCCTCGTGAACGGCATGAAAGCAGTCGAACAGCACCGAGACGTTGTCGGTCGGCAGCTGGTCGATGACATCGGCCGCCTGGTTCACTGTTCGCAGAAAGTAGCCGGGACGAGCGTGCGATGATATCGGTTCGATTAAGACTCCGATGCCGTACGACTCACCTTGGTCAGCGGCATAGCGCAAGTTGGCAAGGTACGTATCGGCGGCCTGCTTCCCGTCGGCCACGCCGGCCAGCACGTGAATGGCCGAAGCCGAAGAATCGGCGGCGTAGGCAAAGGCTTTGTCAATGGCGGCACGAGCCTGCTGTTCGCGACCTGGCAGCGCCGCCAGGCCAAACTCGCCAGCGGGAAGATCCCCAGCGACCGTGTTGAGGCAAACCAGGGGTATCGCCAACTCCTCAAGCGTCAAGGCGACATCCAGCGCGTGGGTGATGTAGGGCCAGTGAAACTCAACCGCGTCGAACCCGTAGCGCTGTGCCTGCCGTATGGCATCGCAAAGTTCAAGCTCTGTCCAGAGGTATCCCAAGTTGGCTGCGATTTTCATGAGCCTGAAGTCCGTGTCGCCGAATCCCTCCCAACCTTAGGGTACGAAAGAATCAATACCAAGGTCGAGTCCCCTGAGCCATGGGAGACTGTCGGCTTGTCGATGCACCGAAACCAGGTGGCCGCCCACCGTTTCCGAGGATTTCCAGTCCGGTGCCGCTAGTTGTGGCTACATGGCCGAAGCCGAAGACAGCAGGTTCACTTCAAGCGAAGACGCCGCCAGGGCCGTGAAAGAGATGCTCAACGAACTGGCACGCCTCACCACACTCGAGGAAGAGAGCCCCCAATCGTTCAAGGTCCGAGCCTACGAGAAGGCATCGTTGGCCATTGAGGCAAGTACAGCCGACCTCCGTCCGATGTCGGCAACCGCTCTGGCCGGTTTGGATGGCATCGGCAAGTCGACGGCCGCCAAGATCCGTCAATTCCTTGACACTGGAACGGTGGACAAACTCGACGCCCTCCGGTCGTCCTATCCCCGCGAATTCGCTGACCTGGCCAAGATCCCTGGCGTTGGTCCGAAGACACTCAAGGCGATGCGCGATCAACTCGGAGTGCAGAACCTGGACGACCTCAGACGAGCACTCGACGAAGAACAGGTCAGGACACTCCCCCGGATGGGAGCCGCCAGCGAGGCAAAGATCAAACAAGCTATCGACCGCTTGGGCCTCGGCGGAAAGGACAATCGAACTCCGGTGGCAGACGTCATGGGGGTGGCCGAGCGGCTGGTCGATCGCCTGCGGGAGCATCCAGCCGTGGTCGACATTCGCTACTGCGGAAGTCTTCGGCGCATGGCTGAGACAATCGGTGACGTCGACATAACAGTGGCGTCTGAGCGGGCCGAAGACGTCATGGCCGAAATCGTCAAGCTGCCGGACGTTGAGGAGCTTCTTCTGAGCGGAGCGACAAAGACGTCGTTTCTCACGACGGCCGGTCTACAAGTCGACGTGCGCGTCGTCGAGCCGGATCAATTCGGCGCGGCCAGCTTGTACTTCACCGGGTCGAAGGCCCACAACATCGCGTTGCGACAGCGCGCTATTGATCGCGGACTCTTGCTCAACGAGTACGGCCTGTTCGCCCTTGATCAGGACGGAGAACAAACTCTGGTGGCGGCCAAGACCGAGACGGCGATCTATCAATCGCTTGACTTGAGCTTCGTACCCCCGCCTATGCGAGAAGGGGCCGGAGAAGTGGCGGCCGCCGGGGATGGCTCACTGCCGGAGGTGATACAGCGACAGCACATACGCGGAGATCTCCACTATCACACCGATCAGTCCGGTGATGGACGATCCAGCCTTGAGGACATGGTTGCGTCCGCCAGTGCCAACGGGTACAGCTATCTGGCCATCACCGACCATGGGGAGGACCTGGCCATCAACGGCTCATCCCAGGCCGAAATGGAGGCGCATCGTGAACGAATACGAGACCTCCAACCTCAGTTCCCCAAAATGCTGATCCTGTTCGGGTGCGAGCTGAACATCGGCCCCGAAGGGGGCCTTGACTACGATCCTGAGTTCCGCCGTGAGTTCGAATACACCGTTGCTTCGGTGCACTCACACTTCGACCTGTCCCCCGAAGATCAGACCCAACGCCTGATATGTGCCATCGAGGATCCGACCGTGAACTCGATCGGGCATTTGACCGGCCGCTACATCGGCCGTCGACCTGGCATTGAGATCAACTACGACGAGGTCATTGCCGCCCTCGTAGCCAACGACGTAGCGCTGGAAGTAAACGGAGCGCTCCAGCGCCTCGACGCCGCTTCAAACGTCGTGCGACGGGCTGTCGAGCAAGGGGTGAAGTTGGTAATCAACACCGACAGTCACCACACGTCCGAACTCGGCCGAATGGAATATGGCGTTCGCACCGCTCAACGAGGCTGGGCACCCCGAGAGCTGGTAGTCAACAGCTGGACGGAGAAGAAGTTCATGAAATGGGTCGCCGGCCGCCGCTAGTGGCGCCGTCCAACTTGCAAATGAAGCCGGGAGCGACGCCTACATCGTGAAGCGGAGATTTGAGGCCGCCTTGCGCCCCCACTTGTCATCGCCGGTCCAGGTAATACGACCAGAATCGATTTGCGTTAACGGGTCGATACGACCGCAGGCAAGCTGCATGAAGGTCACGACATCGGTGGCAACCGTCACGTCAGGATTCTCGACGTGTTCTACCACCTTTGCCCGACCGTCAACGGCCACCGCCATCTTGCGCCCCATGTCGCCCTCGACGTCGAACAGGATCGACATTCCATCGGGAAGACCGATCCGTTTCCCGACGATATAGCCCATCGATGTGTGTACTTGATCAAGCGACGTGACCGCCGCTGGTGTGGCATCGTTAGTGACGCGGCCAAGTGGTGTTGCCATGTCACGCTCGTGAACCCAGAAGTCGAACACTCGAATGTTCATGAAATCCTGGTAGGTGGCCGGACCGACCGGTGTGGGGCAGGGTTGGGCCCATTGATCATCCGACAGGTTCACCAGCTCTGAGGCTCGTGCTGCGAATATTCGGCTGCAATGCTCTGCCAGCTCGTCACGCCCCCACGGCTCAGCCTGCGAAATGAACTCGACAATGGAACCGAAGGGCAGCGCCTCTTCGGCGGACATCGGCCGCCAACCAAGCAGCATGTTCTCCACGGCGACGAGATGCAAAATGACGCCCCGGCTATTCCAGTCGGGGCACAGCGACTGCGTCGCCCACTCTGGCTCAGTCATGGATCGAGCCAGAGCGAGGATGTTCCCATAACACTCATCCAACTGCCCGATGATGTCCTGGGACTCCGTAGATGAACTCACTGGTATCAATTTCCCTTCAGGTCAGACTGACTTCAGTCACTGGCTCAGATAGCCGGCGCCACCGTCCAAGGTGATGGTCGCCCCGGACAGCAGACGTGCCTTTTCCGAACAGGCGAAAACCACCACGCTGGCGACATCATCAGGGTCAGCCGGTTCCGGATCTTTTGGAATCAGCTCCTCCCAAAGCTCCTCGCTCCCAAGCGAGATCTGAGCCTGCTGGCGAAGAAGCGTCTCCAGCCGATCGGTTTTGGTCAAACCCGGATTCACGCCCACAATCCGCACGCCATGTCGGTAGGACTCAGCGCCCTCCGCCTTGGTAAAAGCGGCCAACGCGGCGTTGGCCGCTGCGCCAATGGCATAGTTGGAACGAGGATGGTCGGCGGCCGACCCAATGACGTTGACGATGACGCCAGAGCCTCGTTTCATCATGATGGGCAGGAACTGCCGGGCCACATCCAGGTAGCCGAAGACCTTCAGTTCCCACGAGCTGCGTAGCACCTCGTCGTCAACATCGACGAATGACCCGGCGGGAATGGCACCGGCATTGTTGATCACGATGTCCACGTCGCCGGCGACGTCGACCAGTGCCGCCCGATGCGCAGGCTTGGTTAGATCACACGAGTGGCTTGAGACTTCAACTCCGAATTCGCGACGGAGCTCCAGAGTGGCCTTCTTGAGCGGTCCGATAGTCCGGGCGGCGACGGCTAGATTTACACCTTCGGCCGCTAGAGCGCGGGCACACGCCCAACCTATGCCCTTGGACCCGCCAGTTATCAATGCCTTCCGGCCATCGAGGTTTAGCTCCATCGTCGAACCAAGCTAGCCGATATGCTTCGCGGAGCCCGAAACAGCCGTCCGAAATCGAACACGCAAGACCATCAGTTCCAGGCGGTGCCAGATCAACGAGCAGGAGCAGCCGATGGTGGCTTCACAGCCCTCTAACGGGCCGTCGGCCCAAGCCGAAGCAGCCCAGGACCGCGATACGCCGGTTCGATCCATACCCGTTGTCTCCTTCGTAGCGCCGTCGGGGACCGGAAAGACGACGTTGATGGCCGAGGTAATCGGCCACCTGGCATCCCAACGGGTGCGCGTAGGCGCTATCAAGCACGATGCCCACCGAATCGAACTCGACACGGAGGGCAAAGACTCCTGGCGCCTCCGACAGGCCGGGGCAGCGGAAACGCTTCTGGTGGGCGAAAATCAACACGCGTGGATGAGCGCCGTGAACTCCGGTCCCAACCTGCAGGAGCTCATTCCACTGATGGAACAACGAGTCGACATCATCTTGGTTGAGGGATTTCGCTCGGCCGGGTTACCCAGCATCATTGTTCAAAGGCCCGACGCAGCCGATGAGACATGGGAGCCCCCACACGAGGGTGAGATTCTCGCCACCGTGCATCCATCAGAAGTGGATCGGGTCATCGAAATCTTGGCCACGACCTTCGGCGTCGGCCGCTAACCGCCCGATCCGTCCCCTCAACCTGATATTTACGCCATCGGCTTGACTAAACGGCTTTACTCGGCACCATTGTCTACCGACGGATTTGGTATGGCCGAGTCCAACCCAGAAGCCGTCGGCGCTCAGACACTTTCCGTAGCCGTCGACTTTCGAGAAGCGATACGCAACGTCGTCGAAGAAAACCAGCCCATGTGCGCTGTCGCCGTCTTGGCTCACGTACGTCAGGCTCGAATTCAAGACATCATCGACCCTCGCCCAAGCTTCGCCGAAGCCGAGGCGATCGTGGCCGACTCGTTGTACGAGCGCCTGGAAATCCAGCGACGCAAATACGACACTGTCGCCCAGGTCGACGGAGCTTCCTTCCTACTTGTAATCCGGACGTTGGCCGATGCGCCGATTCTGAACACCCGACTCAACCAGATCTCACAGTCCCTAGCCGAGCCCCACCCGTTATGGTCCGGTGCCGTGCGTGTTCCCGTCTACATGGGCGCGGCGATTCGTCAGCCGAATGAACCGGCTGACACGGTAAACGAACGAATCCGGGGTGCCCTGCAGCAGGCCCAAGCTACAAATCGGGGACACGTCCTCATGATGTAGTCGTGCCAGCGGCGACAACTGCGCCCTGCTATCGAGCTTCGAAGTTGGGCTTCCGCTTCTCCACAAACGCAGCGATTCCTTCTTGTCCATCGTGTGTCCCCATCGCTGCGGCAATGGCCGTGGCTTCGTTCTCGCCAGCCGCTTCGAGCGCCATCTCGTAGCCCTCGTAGACAACTCGCTTGGCCGGTCCAACCGCCCAAGCGCCGTCGGCCAGCTGTTGGGCCAACGCCGCCGTTGCCGAGTCGACATCATCGTCAGCCACGACACGGTTGACCAAACCCCAGGATTCAGCCTCGGCGGCCGATAGCACACGATTCGTGAGTGTCAGATCAAGCATCCGACGAAGGCCGATATGGCGGGCAACGAAATAGCTGGACGTTCCATCGGGGGTAACACCAGCCCGGGTGTAGGCCATGGTGTAGTTAGTGGACTCGCCACTCACAACAAGATCAAATGCCGCCATCAACGAGAACCCCGCTCCCCCTGCTGCGCCCCGCACACCGGCGACGAACGGCTTGGGTATTCGGTTCATCCGATAGATGGCGGCATGAAAGTCGACCAACATCGCCGAGGCATATGCCGGAAGATCGGTACCCACAGCGTGAAACTCTTTCAGATCACCGCCAGCGCAGAAGACCTTTCCCTCGGCAGTCACCGATGCGGCACGAACGGAGTCGTCGAACTCGACGGCCAACACAACCTCGCGAAGCTCGCGGGCAAAGGTTGGGTTGACGGCGTTGGCTCCATCAGGCCGACTAAACCTGATGTGGGCCACCCCGCCGTCTACGTCATAGGTAATCGTTTCAAGTGTTCCAAGATCGGTCATCTTCACTAGCCTCCAGTCGGCTGAGCATGGGTTTGTATCGGTGGGCAGGAGGCCGTCGCCGCTGCCGCTAGGCGGAGTCCCCACTGCTCCAGTATTCGTCTCTCAACAGACGCTTGTAGAGCTTCCCCGTCGGCAGCCTTGGCAGCTCAGCTCGGAAGTCGATGCTGGCCGGGACCTTGTAGCGGGCAAGGTGCTGAGCTGCGTAGTCGAGGAGTTCGGCAGCAAGGTTGTCGTCGCCGGCAACGCTTTGTTCAATTTGCACCACTGCCTTTACCTCTTCACCCATGTCGGCGTTAGGAACGCCGATCACCGCCACATCAGCGATCTTGGGATGCATGATCAGGCAATCTTCGATCTCTTGGGGGTAGATGTTTACTCCACCGGAAATGATCATGAAGGCCTTGCGATCGGTGAGGAAGAGATAGCCCTCTTCGTCGACGTAGCCGATGTCGCCCAGCGTCGACCAGGTGATGTGTTCGGGGTGCTGTGACCCTCGGGTCTTGGCCGGGTCGTTGTGGTACTCAAACGTGACTTCGTCGCGCTCGAAGTAGATCGTGCCCGGTTGGCCGGTTGGTACCTCGACTCCGTCGTCATCGCAAATATGGATAGTGCCGAGGACGGACCGCCCGACCGTCCCCGGTTGCCCCAGCCAATCATCGGGCGAACAAAAGACAAAGCCGTTGACCTCCGTACCGGCGTAGTACTCGTAGATAATCGGACCCCACAGCTCGAACATCTGCTTCTTGACCTCAACCGGGCACGGCGCGGCGGCGTGGATGGCGACTTTGTGGCTGGACCAGTCGTAGTCCCGGCGCGCTTCCTGCGGCAGCTTCAGCATCCTACTGAACATGGTCGGAACCCACTGCGAATGGGTGATCTGATGCTCCTCGATAGCCCGCAACGACTCCTCGGCGTCAAACCGTTCCATAACCACCACAGTGCCTCCAAGAGACTGCACGGTTGTGGTGAAGCCCAGAGGCGCCGAGTGATAAAGCGGAGCGGGCGAAAGGTACACCGAAGACTCTTCGACCTCGAACAACAACTGCAACAGCGGAACGAGTCGTGGAGCGGCCTCCGGGTCGTCGATATCCAATCCCGGCAGTGGCCGCTTGATGCCCTTCGGCCGCCCGGTCGTGCCCGAGCTATACAGCATCGTGTCGCCCTTGAGCTGTTCGGCCAGCGGTTCGGTCGACATCTGACCGACGGTCGAGCGATAGTCCTCATAGCCATCGATGCCGCCGTCGACCGAAAGCCAGACGTCAATCTCAGGGACCAATGACGGAAGCTCACCGGCCAGCCCACTCATAGTGGCCGAGCTGATCACGGCTTTGCTGGTTGAGTCGTTCAGGATGTAGGCCGTTTCCTCCGGTTTGAGGTACCGGTTGATGGCGGTGACATACATTCCCGATCGGACACCAGCCCAATAGCACTCGAAGTATTCGAGGCGGTTATCCATGAAGACCGAGATGTGGTCGCCCGGACCGAGGCCTCTCTGCTGAAGTAGGCGGGCCAATTGGATGGACCGCTCGTTCAGCTCCTTGAACGTGAGAACCTGGTCTGACCCATGCAAAATGGCGGCCGGCTTGTTCGGATTCGTCTTGGCGTAGACACCTGGGTGCATCCTGTCCTCCCCTTCTCGATACGACTGCGACTGTAGGCCCAGGCCGCAGCGACGGTCTAGTCGCGGCCGAGTTCTGCGGTCCTCACCCGGGTTGATTGATCATGTGATCCGCTGCCGTCGAGAAGTATTGAAGCAGCATCGCCTTTGCTTCCTCCGACGCCCCGTCGGTCTCGTCCACTGCTTCGGTCATGTGATGTATCCAGGCATCTCGGGCCGCCTGGTTGATGTGGAACGGGGCATGTCGCATCCGCAATCGAGGATGACCTCGGCGTTGGTTGTAGTCGTCGGGTCCGCCCCAGTATTGAGCCAAGAAGTCCGCCGTGTTACGTCGTGCCTCGGATAGGTCCTCTGGGTACATTGCGCTTAGCACCTTGTCCGACAGCACTCCCTGGTAGAACCGGTCAACCAGCGCATCGAAGTAGGGCTTTCCTCCAACATGTTCGAAGACCTCGTTGATCGACAGTGGTCGACCGGAATATCGGCGGTGGTAACGTCGCCCAAGGTCGGTGAGCACTTCGTAGCCGATAGTTCCTGCGTCAGCGGCTACGTGATCGACGGTGCGACCGTCGCCGATGATCTCAACCATGGTCCCAGGCTGAACGAGGGGTGCCGGAATATCACCCACATCGACCGTCGTCAGGTCCATTGAGATGCGTCCGACGATCGGGGCCTCGTGACCGTTGACAAAAACCGATCCACGACCTGAGCCAGCGCGTAGAAATCCGTCGCCGTAGCCAACGGCCAACGTGGCCAGTCGCATCGGGCGGTCAACCCGATGTGTCGCTCCGTAGCCAACCGTCGATCCAGGCTCAGCCTCAAAGACCTGGAGTACCGGTGCATGCAGTTGTACAACAGCAGCCATAGGGTTGTGCTCAAGCCGTTCCGGCTGCGGATTCCCCCCGTACAGCGCATAGCCCGGTCTGACCATCTCGAAGTGGTATTCGTCGCCTAAGAAGATTCCGGCCGAGTTGGCCAGCGAAGCCGACCCGGCACCGAGTGCGGCCCTCACCGCCAGGAATCGGTCGAGTTGATCCGAGCTCTGCGCGATGTCTCGCTCGTCGGCCGAGGCGAGATGGCTCATTACAAGCTGAACTTGTAACCCCTCCAGCAACTCTGTCGGGGCGGCTGCCAAGGCTTCGAATTCATCAGGCGGAAATCCCAGTCGGGACATACCGGTGTCGACGTGCAGGACAGCAGGTAATGGATGATCGCCGTGAGCTGCCTGCTGTCGCCACAGTGCCAGCTGGTGAAGGCTGTTAATCACGGGAAAGACGCCATTCGGAACGAACTGGTCGACGTCGCCGTCACCTGGACCGTCGAGCACGAGTATCGAGCAGTCCGTCGCGTTATCTCGAACCGCCAGCGCCTCATCCAGCCGGGCCACGAAGAACATTCGGCACCCCGCGGCCCGCAGCGTAGGAACAATCTCACTGGCCCCGAGTCCATAGCCGTCCGCCTTGACCATCGCTGCCGCAGACACCTGCGGTCCTATTTGAGTCTGAATCTTCCGATAGTTATCGGCCACCCGATCCAGGTGAACAACTAATTCTGCATGCGGCACAGGTGCTCAATCTCTACTGTGTTGACTACGGTCGTTGCTACTGCGGGCTAACCCTCGGACAAGCTGGCGGCCAGCGTTTCGACGAACTGTCCTACCTGTTCGTCCTCAACGACCAGCGGCGGGCACCAGATGATGGCGTCGCCAACGCCTCTGACGATGACCCCTCGGGACAACATGTCGTTTCGAACCGGGATGGAATCCCGTCCGATGTCGGCCGCCCACATGGCGCCCACGCCTCGGTATCCGTGGATGATCCCGTCGGCGACCAGCGCGTCGAGCCCTTCAACCGTTTTCTTGCCAACGTGGTTGGCTCTATCGACCAGGCCCTCGGACTCGATCAGTTTGATATTGGCCACACCGGCGGCAGCCGAGAGCGGATGGCCGGAGTAGGTGTATCCGTGGCGGAACAAGAAGTCTGATTCGGCTGCCATCTCTTCGGCCACAGAATCACCGACGATCACACCGCTAAGGGGGACATAACCGGAGCTGACCCCCTTGGCGAATGTCATGAGGTCCGGCGTTACGCCGAAGGTTTGAGCCCCAAACCATGAGCCCGTTCGGCCAAATCCGCAGATGACCTCGTCGAAAATGAGCAACGCGTCATGTTGATCACACAGCTTTCGCATGCCTTGCAAATAGCCGTCCTCGGGAGGCCAGACACCACCGGCACCCTGAACCGGTTCGGAGATTACCGCTGCAATATTGTCACCGTGCTCGGCGAACACCTTCGACAGTTCCTCGATGTTGTCGTTCGGCACCTCTAGGAAGTGGGGTACCAGATCACCCCACCCCTCCCGGTTGGGAGCGATTCCCTGCGCTGAGGTACCACCGAAGTTGGTGCCGTGATAGCCATGGGTCCTTCGGACGAAGATTTGTTTGCCAGTGTGCCCACGCCGTTGTTGAACAATCCGTGCGATCTTCAGCGCCGAGTCAACCGCCTCGGAGCCGGAACAACCGAGAAAGACACGAGGATCCTCGAAGGGCGACTTCTCGGCAATCAGCGCCGCAACTTCCCGGGCAGGCTCGTTGGTGAACGGATCGAAAATGTTGTAGGTGACGAGCTTTTCGGCCTGCTGCTGCACGGCCTCAATGATCGGCCGCTGACCGTGCCCAACCTGGCAGTACCAAAGACTGGCCATACCGTCGATGTATTGCTTTCCGGTGTCGTCAGTGATGACAGCACCATGCGCCGACACGACGTTCACGAATTCAGTTTCACCTTTCGCCGGATAGGCGAACGGGTGAAGCAGGTTGTGGGGAACAGTCATCGCATCTCCTCGATTCCAGCGGCTTCGAGCCGCCGTCGTAATCCATCGACAGCTTATGTCTCTACGGGAGGTTAGGCCATCGGGGCGATTCCGGACACCTTTGAGGAGCGACCGAAGACTTCGGCCAAGGCAGGCCGAAACGCTTCGACCGTGAAGTTTTCGTAGTCCGGGTCGAAACAGTTCTGGTCGTATCGGGCGCAGAAACGTACACAGGCGTCGTAGTGCGGTGCGTCGCTGTAGAGCTCACGTGCATTTCTGTCTCCGCCGTGGTGATGGAAGTAGTAGTAGCCCTGGAAGAGACCGTGATGTTTCACGATCCAGTGAGTCTCGTCATCTACGTATGGAGCAAGTATCACTGCTGCTGTCTCGCTGTGGTTGTGAGGAGCGAGGACATCGCCGATGTCGTGAAGGAGCGCCCCGACCACCATGTCAGCCGACTCGTCCGCACGCAGAGCCCGGCTCGCCGCCTGGAGGGAGTGATCGTAGCGATCAATCTGATAGCCCAATTTCGGTCCGGCAAGACCGGTTAGCACGCCAAGAAGACTGTCGACCAAAGTCAGGCGGGCATGATCTTCATAGAGCGCGCCCAACCACTGGTAGTCATCGTGAGTGCCGTCTTCCATCGCCGTCCACTCGACAGCGTCGCCGGGGCGACGATCCCCGACGATTTCGGCACCAGCGCCTTGGTTTTTGGCGGTCGTCATTCGTTCCTCCGATCGTCCTGCTGCTAGACGCCTACGATAGGATGCGCACCCGAGAACGCGTAATCGCCAAGTGGAGAACGACGGCCATGAGCTCAGGCAAGATTATCTACACCTATACCGACGAAGCCCCGGCACTAGCCACCAGGTCATTGCTTCCAATCATCGAGGCTTTCGCCGACGCAGCTGATGTATCAGTGGAAACACGCGACATATCGCTCGCCGGTCGTGTCCTGGCAACACTGTCCGAGTTCCTGCCCGCCGACCAGCGAGTACCGGATGCCTTGGCCGAGCTCGGCCAGATGGCTCTCACTCCGCAGGCCAACATCATCAAGCTGCCGAACATCAGTGCTTCTGTTCCCCAGTTGAAGGCGACCATCGCAGAACTGCAGGGCGCAGGTTACGCCTCGCTCCCCGACTATCCGGACGAACCGGATTCAGACGAGGAACAAGCTATCCGAACTCTCTACGACAAGGTGAAGGGCAGCGCCGTCAACCCCGTCCTTCGAGAAGGCAACTCCGATCGCCGGGCTCCCCGTGCGGTCAAGGAGTACGCCAAGAAGCACCCACACAGCATGGGCGCCTGGTCCTCAGATTCGACTTCGCATGTCGCCACCATGTCGGCCGGTGATTTCCGCTCCAACGAGAAGTCGATCACCGCCGCCTCTGATGACACCTATCGAATCGAGTTTCACCCGGGCGACGGTTCGGATGCGCTCGTATTGGCCGACGGCATTGCCGTCCTGGCCGACGAAATCGTTGACTCCAGTTTCATGTCGAAGGCAGCACTTGGGTCGTTCCTGGCCCGGCAGGTGGCTGACGCCAAGTCATCCGGCGTGTTGTTCTCACTTCACCTGAAGGCAACAATGATGAAGATCTCGGACCCCATCATCTTCGGACACGGTGTGAGAGCCTATTTCAGTCGTCTGTTCACGCAACACGGTGCTGCGCTTGACGAAGCAGGAGCCAATCCCAACAACGGCCTCGGCAATGTCATCTCAGCCTTTGAGAACCTGGACGAGACAACCCGGGCAGCAGCCGAAGCCGCCCTGGCTGAGGATCTCGCTGAAGGCCCACCGCTAGCAATGGTGAACTCTGACAAGGGAATCACCAACCTGCACGTTCCCAGCGACGTGATCATCGATGCCTCGATGCCAGCTATGATCCGAACCTCCGGTCAAATGTGGAATGCGGCCGGTGAGCTCCAAGATACAAAGGCAGTCATTCCCGACAGCAGCTATGCCTCGCTCTATCAAGCGACCATCGACTTCTGCCGAGAGAACGGCGCCTTCGATCCAACCACCATGGGAACCGTGCCCAACGTTGGCTTGATGGCCAAGAAAGCTGAAGAGTACGGCTCACATGACAAGACCTTCGAGCTACCGGCCGAAGGCACCATCCGGGTTGTCGACTCGTCGGGGGCCACGGTCATGGACCACGGCGTCGACCAAGGCGACATCTGGCGAATGTGTACCGTCAAGGACGAAGCCGTCCGAGACTGGGTGAAATTGGCGGTGTCTCGGGCACGAGCCACCGGTTGGCCGGCTGTATTCTGGCTAAACTCCGAACGCGCCCACGATCGCCAGCTCATTACAAAGGTCAACAGTTACTTGACCGATCACGAGACCGACGGGCTCCAGATCGAGATTTTGGCACCGGCCGAAGCAACCCAGTTCACGCTCGAACGCAGCAAAGCTGGCGAGAACACCATCTCGGTAACGGGCAACGTCCTGCGAGACTACCTTACGGACCTCTTCCCCATCCTCGAGCTGGGAACCAGCGCCAAGATGCTGTCCATTGTTCCGCTCATGAACGGTGGCGGGCTTTTCGAGACCGGCGCCGGGGGCTCTGCCCCAAAACACGTGCAACAATTCGAAGCCGAGAACCATCTCCGCTGGGACTCCCTCGGTGAATTCCTGGCGCTATCGGTTTCGTTTGAACATCTGGCCGATTCAGCCGACAACGCTCGGGCCCGAGCATTGTCGGACACCATCGATGCCGCCACTGGCCGCCTACTGGATGAAGGTCGCTCGCCATCTCGCAAGGTCAATGAACTCGATAATCGCGGGTCGCACTTCTACCTGGCCCTCTACTGGGCCGAGGCCTTGGCGGGACAGACCGAAGACGGCGACCTGGCCTCGGCATTTGCGCCCCTGGCAGCTGCACTGGCTGAGAACGAGACCATAATCGTCGGCGAATTGAACGACGTTCAAGGCCAACCGATGGACATCGGCGGGTATTACTATCCGAATTCCGATCTAGCCGATGCGGCAATGCGCCCCAGCTCGACGCTCAACCAGATTATCGCCGACTTTCGAGGCTAGGTATCTGCAGGCCGGATGGGTTGCTAGAAGCCGCCGTCCCATTCGTCAGCGGCATCACCCTGGTACTCGGGAATCGGCTCAGACGGATCGGTGGACGGGGCCACATAGTTCTGTTGTCGTGGGCCTCTGTCCGCTCCCCTGGCTGCACCGGAGCCACCCTGATTTCCGCTGCCCACCGACGATCGACCTTCACCGTTGTCCTCGCCTTCAGCTTCGGGAGCGTAGCCGTAGCACATTTGGACACCGTCGACGTCGAACGGGCGTCCTAGCGAGCCCACGGTAAACGACGACCAATCACCGGACTTCTTCTGGACGTCAATTTTCCCGCCCTCGGCCAATGCCTTCTCAAGATCCTCAGCCGGAGCCATAACCGCCCACTTTTCGGTTTTGGTTTTGCGGAATCGAGGCGGGATCTTGTCGGTCATAGGTGTCCTCTCCATCTCAGTCGACTGGGCCTGTGGCCGTTGCCGACTCTACCGGAATCAGCCGCCTACCTGGGTGAGGCAGTCTCCGCAGCAGGCGACAACGGCTGACAGGTTGGACACCAGTAGCTGCTACGACCCAAACGCCCGTCGTAGGTTCGCCTGACTGGGGTGTGGCAACGCAGGCACGGGGCTCGCCATCGCTCATAGACGTAGTGTCGTGGCAGGCCGCCGACTGGCCGCCGAATCGACCGTTCGACCGGCAACCCATCGAATCGAGGTCGACTAGCAGTCGTCACCCTGAACGCGTTGCCTGGTTGCGAGTGGAGGTACAACAGCCGAGATGCCGCCGCATAGATTTCTGTGAGCGAAGCATCGGAAACCGAGCCAAGCGGACTTAGCGGATGAACCCCAGCCAGAAATAGCACTTCTGACTTGTAGACATTGCCGATTCCACCCGCCACCTCCTGGTCGAGAACCACATCAGCCATCACCTCGACAGGTTTGCACCGCAGCCGTGCTCGACGAACAGCCGAAGTGACGACCTGGTCACGTTCAGCAGGTGAAACCACAAGGTCGGGGCCGAGGTTGGCCAGCGGTGAGAGCTCGCTGTCGCGAATGAACGTTTCGATAGCCGGAGCGCTGTAGCACCGGACCACCCCGGCCTCGGTGAGTATCTCTAAACGAAGCTTCGGATCGCGGTGGCGTGGCGGTGTTGACGGCGACACCGACGTCCGCCAGAAGCCGCCCATGCCGAGGTGCACCCGAAGGCTGAGGCGCCGGTCGAAGTCGATCAGCAAGTGCTTCCCGTGTACCCGAATTTCCTCAACCAGTTGACCGGTTCTCGGCCGATGTCCACGAATCTTGCGAGCCCAAAACTGATCGACCCGATAGCCCACAAGCACGGGAGTCACCTGGAGGCGAGACTGGTGGATCGTGTCGCCCTCAGGCATCGATGGACGCGCCCGGTTCAACTTGAGGTTTCGTCATCTTCGCCTCGCTGCCCGTGATCGCCCAGCCCCTGAATGCGAAGTCTTGTCTCGACGTTGGCTCAGGACTGCTGCCAGGGCAACTTCGACTTCCAGCCATCCACACGGTGCGAGCCCGGCCCAAGCGGACCTTCGAATCCGGCGGTCACGTTGTAGGTCCGGGTGTATCCGGCCGCTGTCAGCGCTTCGCCCGCCGCTCTAGACCGCGCCCCTGATCGGCACAGCAGCAGAATGGGTTGGTCGGTGTCCAAACCCTGGGTAGCGGCAGCCAAGAACTCAGGGTTCTTCTCGCCGGAGGGAAACGCGGTCCATTCGACCAGACGAGCCTCTTTGCCCAATGAGCCTAAGTCTGGAACGCCCACAAACGTCCACTCCGCAGTAGTGCGAACATCTATGAGCACGGAGTTGGGTTCCTGTAGCAACTCCCAGGCTTGGTCAAGCGACAGCTCTTCGGGACTCATAGGTGATTCGACACTTTCGGTTTGACCCACCGTGAGACCGCTCGTGGTTCTACGGCGGGTGGACGGCCTTCAGCTTTCCAGCGTAAGCCCAAACTCCTCGGCGGCGTCGGCCAACGACTCGACAAGATACTGGCCGAAGGACCGATCACACGAAATGAAATAGCTGTCACCGGACCGGACAACGTCGCAGCTGACCTTGGCTACGCTGGCCGATGTCGCCGACCCAGGTGGCGTCATGTTGTCCGACCAATCCAGTCCGCAGACCTTTTCCAGCATCTTGGTGGCCTTAGGCCCTGAGACCTCAATGAAGGCCCGACCGTGGGTCAGGTCCACCTCTGACCTCAACCCTGCGGTCGGTACAGCAGACCGCACGCCTGACACTGACGACGGCGAGCCGATTATCCAGTACTCATCAGGACGCATTCCCACGACCAGAACGTCGTCGCCTTCGGTTCTGCAGCTCCCGAACTCCACTGCCATCCACCGGGCGGCGGCACTGTCAGGGGCGCAGCGAAGAACAAGCTTGGTCACATTCGCCCGGTCAGTGAGGGTTACTCCACCGGAGCCATCGGCTCGGGCCGAGGTCGAAGGCGTGACAACCGCGCTTGACCGGTAGGTCGGGGCGTCAACTGTCGACGAGGTGAGATCTAAATCTGTTGTGCTAACCACGAAGTCGAACTCCTTCGGGATCGTAGTGGGCGTGATGGGCTTGGACCTCAGCCTCGATGCGACGTCCATCCGTCAGCAAGACAGTGACAATCGTTCCAGCATCGGCGTACTGCTGTTCAATCTGACCGAGGCATATCGATCGCCCGAGCGTCGGCGACATTCGACTCGACGTTATCCGGCCAATGATTTCGCTCGTTGTACCGCGAACCAACTGTGATGCCTCCTCTGGCACAATCTGCGGATCCAGCGTCTGAAGGGCAACGACGGCCGGGCGCCGTTTGACGACATCGGGGTTAGTGTTCTCAAGTTCCCAAGCCAGCTCAGGCTTGCCGACGAAGTCCTCTTTGTCCATCTTGATCAGCGGCGTCATTCCGGTGGACGGAGCCTTGGTCAGGCCATCGGTGTCTTGACCGACGATGAAGTGCCCCTTCTCAAGACGCATGATCCTCTGGGCTTCAATCCCAAACGGGGCAATGCCGAGGTCGTCGCCCTGTTCCAGAAGTTGCAGCCAAAGGTGCAGGGCGTGCCCGGCGGGCACATGAATCTCGTATGACAGCTCCCCGGTGAAGCCGATACGCCACACGATGCAGTCGTCGACTCCGGCCACGGTTGCAGTACGCACCTGCATGTACTTGAAGTTGTCGGGATCGAGGTCGAGTTGCGGAGCAAGGCGTCCGATCAACTCCCGGCTCTTCGGACCGGCCACATTGATGCTGGCGTAGGCACCGGTCACCGGGGTGATGTCAACCTGCCATGACGGCCGCTCGGTCTGCAACCAATTCTCCGCCCACTCCCAAACGGTCCCGGCGCCAGAACTGGTGGTGGTCATGAGATAGCGGTTTTCGCTCAAGCGACCGGTGACGCCGTCGTCAAGCACGACACCGTCCTCGGCGCACATGATGCCGTAGCGGACGCCGCCGATGGGAAGCTTTGACCACTTGTTGGTGTAGAGGAGGTTGAGTAGCTGTGGGACGTCGGGCCCTTGGAGGTCCAGCTTTCCGAGAGGACTGACGTCGATGATGCCGACGTTCTGTCTGGTATTGCGCACCTCTTGGGCGGCATCACCGTAGTGGTCGGGCCGAATCCATGCTCCGGCCACTAGCGGCGAGGCACCGCGCGCCTCGTGCCAATCCTGGATCGGAGAGCGGCGGACCGGTTCGAAGATACGTCCGGCCAGACCGCCCAACGAGATCGGTGCAAACGGCGGACGCCATACGGTGGTTCCGACCTCTGCAATCGTCTCGCCTCGGGCTTCGGCCAGAACGGCCACTGTATTGACGGTCTCCAGCTTGCCTTGGGAGGGTCCCATCGTGGCTGTGGTGAAGCGTTTCAGCAGTTCGACCGAGTCGAACCCCTCGGCTGCCGCCGACACCAGGTCTTTGGACGAAACGTCCTCGGAGAAGTCGACCGTGCCGTGAGTGGATGATCGATACAGCTCGGGGTGATGACGATGCGCCAAACCACTCCGGTCGTCAGCGGGCCAGGACGGTTCCGGTCCTTGGACTGTTCGTGCCCTCGCAGTGGTCGCCTGCAGCCGATGAGACGTGACCGCAGAGCGAGAAGCGGCTAGATGACCGGTGGCACGGCCGTGTTCTACCAGCTCGTCGAGAGATCCGTCGCCGATCATTCCCCCGGTGGCCAAGACGGTGTCGGGGGGATCGGCGGGGAAAAACCTGGCGGCTGAGGCGTCGTAGACCGGCCGGTCGCCCGACATGTTGAGTAGCGACGTCGGCGCGGTCCAACCCACTGCGGTCACAAGGAGATCGGCATCCCGGCTCGATCCGTCGGCAAGGGTCACGCGCTCAAGCTGGCTCGGGGAGCCATCAGCTGAAGTGATGCCACCACCGCTTCGGGCATCGACCAGCTCGACCACCGAAACCCCCGCCGCTTCAAGGTCGGCGGCTGCCTGGTCTCCAGACTCATTGGCCGCCAAGACGACGGCTCGACTTCCTGGGCGGACGCCGTACATGTTCACGAGGCGGCGGACGCCGCCCGACAGCATCACACCTGGCTTGTCGTTTCCGGCGAATACATAGGGCCGTTCAATGAGGCCCGCGGCGACGACCAGGACTTTCGCTCTGGCCTTGATCAAGCGCTCGATGACTCCGGGGTGGCTTCGCTGAGCAATCGAGACCCAGTTGTCGTCGTAGCGACCGGTAACGGTTGAGTCCACCAGTATCTCAACTCCGAGATCGACGAGACGTTGGCTCATCTCAGCGACTGCTGCTCTATCGGCTTCACTCCCCCAACGCAGGTGGCCGCCGAGTCCATACTCGTGCTCGACCAACATGACGGTGGCCCCTGCCTCAGCGGCAGCGATGGCCGCCGCCATGCCCGACGGGCCGCCTCCGGCCACAACTACGTCAGGGTGGGCGTAGCGCTTGTCGTAGTTGCCGTGAGGCGTGTCCAGGTCGATCGTGCCGCCAGGGGCGAAGGTGGCCAAGACCTTCTCGTACAGTGGCCAGAGCCGCTGGGGATGGATGAACGTCTTGTAATAGAAGCCGGCGGTCAGGAAACGCCCGACTAGGCCGTTGGCAGCCTTGATATCGCGGTCGACCGACGGCCAAACATTTTGGGCCGAGACTTCCATGCCTTCAGCCAGCTGGCGGTGAGCTGACCGCACGTTGGGCTCATCGCCCACCTGAACGAGGGCGTTCGGATCCCAGTAGTCCATGCTCATATAAGAGCGTGGACGATGGTACTTCATGCTTCGGGAGACGACTTGGACGTTGTTGGCCAAGAGAGCCGACCCAATCGTGTCTCCTGCGTACCCGGACAACGCTCGACCGTTCCAGGTGAATCGAACGGTCTCGTCGCGATTGATGACCTCGCCGGGGCGGGCCGATAGTCGAGAGGTGCTCATGCCTTGGTCCCCTTCTTGTTGCCCGGAATCGGCGGGTTGCGGAACTCGTTTGAACCGGTGTGGCGCTCCAGAGAAAAGTAACGACGGCAGCCCGAACGGCAGTACCACGTCTCTTTGAGCCAGTCGGCCGGGTTGTCTTCCATGTACAGGTAGTCACGCCACTGCTCGGGCGTGGCGCGGTTCGGATCGGGCCGGCTGTGCGATTCCCCGACGTAGTGCAGATCGGATGAGTTGCGTGGACCGCAATGAGGACAGGGGACAATCAACATGTCGGGGCACCTACGTTCTCGTCAACGGCGATTGCAGCGAAGCACTGCTTAGTGGCCAACGGAAGCCGCTCCCTTCTCGCCAACCAGTGTTCCTTCGGGGAACCGGTCAAGGGCGAATGGGGCGATCAGCTTTGGAGTTTGATTGGTGGCGATGCATTCGGCCATCGTCTCGCCGGACACCGGCCCGGCTTTGAAGCCGTAGGTCCCCCAACCGACGTCACACAGGAATCCCTCAACCGGGGTGAAGCCCATCACCGGTGAGTAGTCAGGCGTCATGTCGCACAGACCGGCCCACTGCCGGAGAAGGCGCATCTTGGACAAACCGGGCATCAGCTCCAGTATGTGGCCCGCCAGACCCTCGGTGAAGTCGAGGGATCCGGCGATGTTGTAGTTGTTGAACGGATCGACGGCCGCTCCGAATACCAACTCTCCGCGGTCTGTCTGGCTGACGTAGACGTGAAGGGATCCTGAGACAACAACCGCCGGGAGAAAGACCTTTACCGGTTCGGTGACCGCCGCCTGGAGTGGACGTGTGTAGATCGGCAGTTTGATTCCGGCCATAGAGGCGATTAGTGACGCCCAGCCAGCCGTGGCATTCACCACGATCGGAGCTGAGATATCACCTTTGTTCGTCCTAACGCCCGTGACCCGACCACCAGGCCCCTTCCCCTCTGGCCCTGATCCACCCTCGACCAGGATGTCCAACACTTCGGTCTTTTGGTGAATTTCTACGCCGTGATGATCTGCGGCTCGGGCATAGCCCCACACTACGGCATCGTGCCGAATAATGCCGCCGGGCGGATGATACAGCGCCCCCAGGATGGGATAGCGGGACTCAGATGACGTGTCGAGGCTCGGTACGAGTTTCTTGATTTCGTCCGGTCCGATAACTGATGAGTCGATGTTTTGGAGCTTGTTGACCTCGGCTCGCCAACGCATTGTTCTGACTGCACCATCGTTGTGGGCCAGAGTAAGGTGACCTCGCTCGGAGAACATCACGTTGATGTTGAGGTCAGTGGCCATCGAGTTGTACAACTCGAGTGAGCGATCGTAGAAGGCCACCCCTTCGGGAGTCAGGTAGTTCGACCGCACAATAGCTGTGTTGCGACCCGACCCCCCGCTTCCGATGTAGGCCTTATCGACTACGGCGACGTTGGTGATCCCGTAGTTGGCTGCCAGGTAGTAGGCGGTCGCCAGGCCGTGCACCCCGCCACCAATGATCACGACATCGTATGTGTCACGCAGTGGAACTTCCCGCCAGGCCCGCGGCCAGGTTTCCTGGGCCAAGCCTTTCCGCAGCAGGCCCCATGCCGAGTAACGCTCGGGCCCCTTGCCGTTTCCATTCCGCCATGACAGTAGCGATCGGTCAGCCATAAGGGGAAACCCTACTACGAGACTTCATCTGACTTAAGTATTAGTCAGCTAATTATTGGTACTAGTATGGTCTTACTGCATGTTGCCCAGTCAGTAACGGGAGTCGTCGTTGAACGTAAACCGCCTTCGCTACTTTTGCGCCGTGGCCGAGGAGCTTCACTTTGGCAAGGCAGCGGCACGGCTTCACATGGCGCAGCCGCCGCTTAGCCAGCAGATCCGCCTCCTGGAAGAACAGCTGGACCTGACCTTGTTCGAGCGCACGACTCGGAAAGTGTCGCTTACCGCGGCAGGGCGAGAACTGTACGTCGAGGCCAGCCGAGTTCTGGCCGAATACGACCGCTTCGAGCAGCGGGTGAGAGAGGTCAGGTCCGGGACTAGGGGCACACTGCGAATCGGCTTCGTCGACTCGGCGAGCTACGACACAATGCCACGCCTGTTGAAGGCTTACCGTTTGCGATGGCCCAGCGTTGAATACGAGCTCCGAAGCATGTCATCAGACGAACAGATTGCGGCCCTCAACCAGGACAAGATCGATCTTGGGCTCAGCCGAACAGCCGGGGTTCACGCCGGCGTCCATGACGCTCTTGAGGCCCTCGTGCTCCAACGAGAACCCTTGGCGGTTGCGGTGCCAGCTGATAATCCGCTGGCCGGGCAAGGCTCGATTTCACTGGCCGAGTTGGAAGGAGCCATGTTCATCGGTTTCGATCGCAAAGTGTCGCCGAGCCTACACCGGGAACTGGTAGGCAAACTCAAGAGCCGGGGCATCGACTACGAACCGATCATCGAAGCGACCGAGTACGCAACCATCCTTGGCCTCGTCGCCTCCGGACAGGGTGTCTCGTTGGTACCCAACAGCGTCCGCACTCTGCGTCCGCCCAACCTGACGTTTCTTGCCATCGACGACGAGGACGCCTCCATTCCCTTGCTACTTATGACCAGGAGTGACGAATCGTCGCCACTGGTGGCGCAGGTTAGAGAGCTGGCCAACGAGCTTTTTGGCGGCGAGGACTAGCGCCTCGGCTCGCGAGGCAGGCCGAGAACTCGCTCACCTAAGATGTTGCGCATGATGTTCGACGTCCCGCCCATGATGGTGTATGCCGGAGCGTAGGCCAATCCCAGCCCGATGTCGTCTGCCAGCGCGGCCTTGGGCCCGAGTATCCGGGAGGCGAACTGAGCCACTCGCCACTGATGTTCGGTACAAAAGCACTTGGTGGCCGCACTGAAACCGGCGGGGGCCTGCCGGAGTACCTCGCGGTAAACGAGCAAGCGTCCGACCCGATAGCCGATCTCCAAGTCTGCGATTTCCTGACGAATCAACGGATCCGACCGGTCGGCTAGCTCAATAGCCATGTCGTAGAGGGCCTTGTTGGAAACCAGACGATCGATACCACCGCGCTCGTGTTCGAGCTGACGCATTGTCTGTTTGAAGGCGTCGCCTTCAACTCCGACCAGGTTCTCAACCGGTACTTCGACGTCGGAGAAGTAGATCTCGCAGAAGTGCCGGTTGGTCGTCATATCGCTGATTGGCCGTACCTCGATTCCCTCAGAATCCATCGGCACGATGATCTCGGAGATCCCTCGGTGAGGCGGGCCTTCGGTGGTGGTTCGACAAATCAGGTAGCAGTAGTCGGCCACCTCGCCAAAACTGGTCCAGATCTTCTGGCCGTTGATGACCCAGCGGTCACCACGCCGCTCGGCCGACGTTATCAGCGAAGCAAGATCCGAGCCCGAGTCCGGCTCGCTCATTCCAATGCACCAGGTCGTCTCTCCCGACAGCATCCCCGGAAGAAACTCGCTGCGTTGGTCTTGGCTGCCGTAGGAGATCAGCGCTGGGCCCATTTGCCTGTCGGCAAACCACATGGCGGCGATCGGCGCACCGGCACTAATCATCTCTTCCGCCACAATGACCCGTTCGATAGCCGGCCGCTCGCCTCCGCCAAACTCCTTCGGCCAACCCATTCCGATCCAGCCTTCGGCGGCCATCATGGCGGCGAACTCTTTGGAGAAGCCGTTGATCCAACTGTCGTTCGATCGGCCGAAGCGCTCAACACCGACGGTGGCCAACTCTCGAGCTCGGCCACGGAGCGCTTCAAGCTCGGGGTCCGGTTTAAACGACAGCATGACAGCTCTCTCTCATAGGTCCTGACGGTATGGCTCCATACCTCACCACGGCAACTCGGCCAGGTCGACATTTCCGCCGGAGAGCACGGCCACAACATGAGCCTGCTCGAAGAGATGACGATGGGCTGAGATAGCGGCGACCGAGACAGCTCCCGACGGTTCGACCACCTGCTTGGTCCGTGTGTACAGGAGCTGCATGGCCTCGACGATCTGACGGTCGTCAACCAGCAGGATGTCCTCAACGCTTCGCTGAATTAGGGGAAACGTCAGGGTCCCGAGCGAGGTCAGCAGGCCGTCGGCGATGGTGTCCGGAGCCGTTTGAGGTATCAGAAGACCCCTGTCAAAGCTGCGCTTGGCGTCATCAGCACCGGTCGGCTCAGCCCCATAGACAACACAGTTCGGCAAGAGATGGCTGAGCGCGGTAGCGACTCCTGCCAGCAGTCCGCCGCCACCGACGGGTACAACTACGGCATCAGGTGGATCGTGGACCAGTTGGTCCACGATTTCAAGTCCCACACTCGACTGACCACAAATCACGTCTCGATCATCGTAAGCATGCACGACATAACCTCTTGTCGAGCGCTGGAGCGAGTCGACCGTCGTCTCGCGAGCCTCAAGGGTCGGTTGACATTCGGTGACCTCGGCGCCATAGCCGAACACGGCCGCCTTCTTCACCTGAGGAGCGTTGGCGGGCATCACGATGTGGGCCGGGATCCCTCGCGACCGGGCGGCCAGGGCCAAGGCCGCACCGTGGTTCCCTGAAGAGTGAGTTAGGACACCGTTGGACGCATCGTCGTCGCTAAGACTGAATACCGCGTTGTGGGCACCCCTGGCTTTGAAGGCCCCGGCCTTCTGCAGGTGCTCGCTCTTCAGTGAAACCCTACAACCGAGCTCGGTGTCAACAGTCTGCGAGGTCAGCAGAGGGGTCTCATGTATATGGCCGGCAATCCGATCAGCGGCGGACCGGAGTTCGTCCGCAGTCGGTATCCAGATCTCGCCTCTTGCGGTCACCGTCAGACAGCCCGGCCGATGACGACCGGTATCCACTTCAGCACTTCGGCAGTCTCGGGAAGGTTGGAGCCTGGTTCAACGTGACGGTGTGCGGTCCCGACGGCCTCAAAGGCTCGAACAGCTAGCCCGGCATCAGTAACGTGCTCGGCGATAAGACGATGTGAGAATGCCAACAGATCGCCTTCGAATGCGGGCGCAAGGTGATTGCACGTGTGCCAGGCCACGATCGTCCCCATCCCCGGGTCCATTCGGGTAAGCGAGGCCTGGGCAAGGGCTTGAACGTGACCGCCATAGACCAAACGTTGTCCATATGCCGATGCTGCGGCATCGCGGTGGACGATCGCCCGGTTGTGAGTAAGGCGAGCCAACCCGGTGGCCTGATCAACGACGTCTCGAGTGATATCGCTACGTTCCTCATCAATTGTCCATGCCCGGAGGATTGGGAGGGCAGAGCTGTCCCAGCCATCGGGAAGTAGATCGGCGTAGTCCCCGATGTCGATTCCTTCGGGGGCCCGGCCGGTGTCCTCGACATGCCCTGGAAGGTGACTGCCTCGCATCGGGAGCAGGGCGCAACGCTGGCAGTCGAGGACGACGTCGTCGTCGGCCGTCGTTTGGATCCCAAGTAGAACCTTGCCGCGGTTGGGCCGGTCGTCTCGCGGCGTGGCGTCCGACATCGCTTCGATGCGGACCTTGGTGTGCAGAGTTTCTCCCACGTGGACCGGGCGGGCGATTCGCATGTTCCGGTAGAAGAGGTTGGCGATAGCCCGCCTGGTGGCAACGGTCGACTGGCCCACGGCCAGGTTGACGACAAGGCCTGGCGATGCCAACGGCGCGGCCTGACCTGTCGTTCGAGACGAGAGACGGTGGTCCAGGCAGAGCGGGAACACCTCACCAACTATGGACTGATACCAAGCGGCCAAGCCACTGTCGATGGTGACCGGAGGCTGAGGGGTGAGGTCCATCCCCGGTTCCAGATCGTCGTAGAACGGGCCGTCGTCGGGTACCACAAAGCTGTTCTCTGTCATTAACAGCGACGATAGCGTGCTGTCGTCGACCGGGAGCGAATCCGAAGAGACGCCCGGACTACCGCACCGAGCGCCAGGCAGCCAGGATGGCTTCAGCCGATCTCTCAATGTCGGCCTCTGTTGTTGAGGCATCGCAAACACTCAGACGCATTGCCCGATGGCCCTGCCAGGTGGTGGCACCGGCCCAGCAGACGCCCCCGTCTTGGGTTGCGGTCACAACAGCGTTGGTAACTTCGTCGGTTCCGAATCGAGCCAGGGCTTGGTTCAAACCCGGTGGGGCCGGGATCTCGACACCGCCTTGTTCAAGCCGGGCGGCCAATTCGGACACGTGGCGGCAGCAACGGTCGATCAGCTCAGCTATCCCGGCCGAACCCAATACCGCCAGTTCGGCAAACACCGGTATTGCTCTCACCGCCTGAGACATCTGCAGACCGAGGTTCATCGGCTCTCGCAGATCGTCGCTCCACCCCCCGACCGCCTCCGGACTCTGGCCCGGCAGGTACGCGGCGGTGGCCGACATCGCTCGCCGCAGGTCCAATCCATTGCGGCCGATGACGATTCCCGAGTCGTACGGCGTATTGAGCCATTTGTGGGCATCCGTGGCCCACGAGTCAGCCAGCTCGGCGCCGGTTGCGTGATGCCGTTGGGTCGCCGATGCGGCCGACCACAAGCCGAAGGCGCCGTCGACGTGGAGCCAATACTCGTCCGGTGAGTAGTTGGCTTCGGCCCATGCTGCCAGATCGGCCAACGGATCACAGTGGCCGGTGTTTACATTCCCCATCTGGGCGACAATCAACGCGGGTGACGGCACGTGGGGAATCGCATCCACCCTCAACCGACCTAGGGCGTCAGTCTCTACGATGTGGACTTCGGCGGTGCCCCAACCTGCGACCCGTAGAGCTTTGAGAACCGATGAGTGTGCCTCCGTTGACGTGATTACCGACACTGGCGGCGAGCCCCGAAGACCGGCCTGAGCCACTGACCATCCCTGCTTCATCAGGAGCGAATCACGAGCGGCGACCACGGCGATTAGGTTGGCAACCGACGCTCCACCGCAAAAGACCGCTACCGATTCGGTGGGCAGACCAAGAAGCTCCACTACCCAACGAGCGGCGATGGCGTCAATGGCTGCCGCCATCGGGGACATGGCAGGCAATGCGCCGTTCTGGTCCCAGGCCGCGGCCAAAAGTGAAGCGGCAAGAGCTGTGGGTTCGGTCCCTCCGGTCACGAAACCGAGGTAACGCCCACCCGTTGATCGAACGGCGGCAGCCTCTCCGATCTCCGCCAGGTCAGCCAGCACCCGATCGGCCGGGCGAGGAGACTCGAGCGACCAGTCGTCCAGACCCTTCAGTACCTCCTGAGCTTGGGCATCGGGAAAGACCCGACCATGCCGCTCGTGACGTATGTAGCGCTCAGCCAACTTGGCCGCATCGGCGAACAACTGCACCTTGTTGTCGTCTGGCTGCGCCTCTTCGCCTACCACCTGAACCTCACCGTGCCTCCGCTGGCTCATCGGCTCTATCGAAAGCCGGATGCAATGATTCGGTGGTAAGCACAATGAGCTCCTGGGTCGGCCGGGTGACGGCAACATAGACCGCTGGCAGTCCACCGTCCTCTCGCTCTATTCGGCCCGGCTCCAGCAGCACAACAACATCAAATTCGAGGCCCTTGCACTGTGCAGTAGTCAAGACCTCGAGCGGACCGACGTAATCGAGGGCCGAACATTGGGCGGCCACATCGGCAATGATGGCGGCAGGTGCCAACACGGCGACGCGCTCAGACTGCTCACCGAACGCAGGGCAGGAGAGCACATCGCTCAGCGCCGCGACCGAATCGTCGACGTGATGTACCTGCACTGGTCGTTGCGATGAGCGGATGGCCTCCGCAGGCTGGATTGAGGGAGCAATGCGATCGAGCAAGGCACTAGACAGCGCCTGAAGTTCGGTGGGTGAACGGTAGTTGATCGTCAACTCCCGGTACAGGTGATTCTGGAACGTGGCAGGCAATAGCTCAGCCCATGACGCTGCTGCACCTGAACTACGTTGCGCCAGGTCACCGACGATCGTGATCGAGCCGTCGAATGCACGGCGGGCTACCATCCGCCATTCCATGGCCGACAACTCCTGCGCTTCGTCAACGATGACGTGTCCGAACTGCCAGCTGCGCTCGTGCGCCACCAGTTCGACCACCGTGGCGCCGTCCTCGTCAACGACGTCAACACCTTCCAACTTGAGATCCTCGGCTGGAGCGCCGTCGTACTCGGGTGCAGCTCGACCATCCTGCCATCGCTGCTGATCCTGCTCCTCCAATGCCGCAGCCTCGTCCAAGCCCATTGGTTCCTCTGATGTCGCCTTGGACGAATCAGCGGCTGCCGGTTTTTGTCCTTCCTCAACAGGCTCGATATATGGGTCGTCGAACGACAAACCAAAGGCGACATCGTCGGGGTCGTCAATTCGCTCCGCCGGCTGGTCAAAGAGATCCTCTTCCCGGTACATCTCGGCAAACTCGTCTTCGGCTACACGAAGCTCAAGAGCCGAGACCGGTCCGTCCACATCCTCGCTTGCGGTTGGACCTAGACGGGACAATAGTTCGTCCAACAACGCGCTGTCGGCGTCTGACCACTCACGGCGTTCCAGGTCCGATTCGGCTGCCCGCTGGCGGCGAAGTGACGTGGACCAACCTGCGGGCGCTCCGGCCGAACGCAGCACGTCACCCAGCAAATTGGGCGAGCCCAACAAGTCGTTGAGAGCCTGTTCGGGCGACAGCGGAGGAAAGTGTCGAAGGCAGAACTCTTTGAGGTCGGTATTTCGCTCAAAGGAGTGGCGGGCATCGTCCAGGTTGTGAAAGGCCCGGTCGTAGACCTGGCTGGCGGCGGCATCAACGACCATACGACGCAGTTGCCGGGCCCCGTCGTTGTGGAGGGCGTTGCGCTGGGCCTCTTTGAACATTCGGACCAGGTCGTCGACGGGTATTCGAACTCGCTGTGATCCGTACCAGGCGACAAGGTCCGCCTCGGGCGGTCGCTGGCGAGCTGCCACCGACGCGGCAACGACCGAGACCATCCGTCGATCGCCCTTGATGGCGGCCACGTCGATGTTCTCGTTGTAGCCAAGCCGGACATCTCGCAGCAGCCGTGGAACCGTCACCGATACGACACCACTCTCACCCAACGATGGCAGCACCCCGGAGATATAGCTGAGGAACCGTTTCGACGGACCGACAATGAGTACGCCGGATTCCTCTAGCTCTTCTCGTTGGTCGTACAGAAGGTACGCGGCCCGATGGAGGGCAACGACCGTCTTGCCGGTTCCCGGTCCTCCTTGGACCAGCAGCGGCCTGTTGGCCGGTGCCCGAACGACGGCATCTTGTTCCGCCTGGATCGTACTGACGACCGATCTCATTCGGTCGCTGGTGGGAGCGGTGAGCGAGGCTAGTAAGGCAGCCTCGCCGCGAAGTTCGCCCCTTCGGCTCCGGTCCCGCAGCTCCTCCATCGCACCGATGTCAAACCACTCGTCGGAGTAGTCGGTCAGTGTTGACTCGCTCCCAGGTGACGGGTCGTCGTACAACAAGTGTCGCCGACCCGTGAGACCCATTGGTTCTATTGGCGTCGCCCGGTAGAACGGCACCGAAGCCCGGGCCCGCCAGTCCACCAGGAGCGGTTCGTCACCGTCGAGAACAGTTCTGCGGCCGACGTAGAGGTCACCGTCTTCAGGTGAGATCATCTTGCCGAACGCCAAGGCGTCACCCTGGGATTCGAGGTCGGTTACTCGGCGGGCAGCGTACATGGCCCGCTCCGACATTTGGCGGACGAGCACCGCCTGAACCGCTGCGTCCGCCTCAGCGTCTTCATCAACCAGATCTCGGATGCCATCATCAACGGCTTCGGCCGCCTCGGCAGCCAAGCCTTCGGCCACCTGCCGAACCTGGTCCAAGTACGCCGAATGGACAGCCCAGATTCGGGCTACAGCGATCCGCTCGCGGTCAAGTTCGCTCAACGTACACTCCGAGCGAACCTACCGCGCCTGTCAGCTTGATCTTGTCCATTTCTCCAACAATCTAACCCAGGTGGTAGTTGGCCAACTGTTCGGCCCCAGATCCGGACTTGTGAGCGGACCTGTCGATTCGCCGGATAGCTTCGGCGAGCATATCCGTGACGTGGTTTCGCATGTAACCAGTGTGGCGTGGCCAGGCTGCGGTAATCCAGCTTTGGCCACATCTCCCCCAATCTGTCAGCTGAAAGCAGTCCACCTGTTCCGCCATCTGGTCGAGAGCTAGACTTCCAGTCATCTAGTTGCGGCACGTGGGCCAACTGAGTCAGGAGCCTTTACCAGTGAGCGATGCGAATGTCAGTGCCACAGACCTTGTGACCGATTTGGCGACCGAGCACGACGATCTCGACCGCGTCGTCGACGGCTTAGACGCCGCTCAGTGGGAACAGGCTACGGCCAGCCCGGGCTGGTCGGTGCGAGATCAAGTCGGGCATCTCACCTACTTCGATGACACCGCTCGATTGGCGATAGCTTCGCCCGAGGACTTCGAAGCCAAGAAGGCCGAACTCATCGAGGCCATGGCGCCTGCTAGTGAGAACAGCGTCGATGACATGACGTTGGGAGTCTTCAGGCAGATGCCACCGGACGAACTCCTGGCCACCTGGCGGACAAATCGACAGGCCTTAATCGACGAAGCCGGTTCGCTCGGTGACCACGACAGAGTCCCCTGGTACGGGCCGTCGATGGGAGCAAAATCGTTCCTGACCGCTCGTCTTATGGAAACCTGGGCTCATGGGCGCGACATCGCCCAGGCGGTCGGGGTCGAGGTCGCCTCAACAGATCGACTTGGCCACATCGTCCGACTGGGGATCAACACCCGAAACTGGTCGTATGTCAACCGCGGACTGACTCCGCCCGAGGAGCCGATTCTGGTTGAGTTGACCAGCCCCTCCGGTCAAGCCTGGCGGTTCGGCGAAGCCGACAGTGCGAATCGAATAGCAGGCTCGGCCGAGGACTTTTGTCTGGTCGTAACCCAACGGCGCCACCCCGACGACACCGACCTAGAGATCGAAGGCTTTAGCGCCTTCGATTGGATGGTGAAGGCTCAGGCCTTTGCCGGTGGGGCCAGCGACGGCCCGAAGGCGACCGGATAGGTCAATCTCCGCCGTCAGGACGAGCCAGCATCAGAGCGTTTCGCACCGCTCGGCAACACAGTACGTCGTCCTGGTTAAAGCCTCGATGTTCGAAGGTCACGACACCCTGGCCTGGTCGGGACTTCGACTCCCGGGCCGCCGAAACTTCAGTTTCGACCCGTAGCGTGTCGCCGTGAAACATCGGCGCCGGAAAGGCGATCTCCGAGAAGCCGAGGTTGGCGACCGTCGTACCCAGCGTGGTCTCGTGCACGCTGATGCCGACCACCATGGCCAACGTCAGCATCGAGTTGACCAGTGGCCGACCGAACTCCGTCTCGTTTTCGGCGTAGTCGAAGTCGAGATGAAGCCACGCCGGATTCATTGTCATCGACGTAAACATCACGTTGTCTGACTCGGTGATTGACCGTCGAATTGCGTGGTGGATAACGGTGCCGGGCTCCAGCTCCTCAAGCCACCGACCGGTATGTGGCCGTGGACCGTCGCTCATGGCTGACCGCCTTGTCGCTGCGCTAGTGTCTGATCGCTCATCACTGTGTTCCCACGGTTGTTCTACTCCCCTGCTCGTTCTAGCAGTCTCCGGGCCTGTACAGCCAAAGGTTCGTCAACCATTTGACCGTCCAGGTCGATAGCGGCCACACCCTTGGCCGAGGCTTCGCCGTATGCCTGCAGTAGCCGACGAGCATGCTCAATTTCCGCTGGTGAGGGGGTGAAGGCCATGTTGGCCAGCTCAACCTGACCGGGATGGATGCACAGCTTGCCGGCATATCCCATGTTCCGAGCCTCAGATGCTTCACGCTCAAACCGCGTGTCGTTGCGGAAATCGGTCACAACCTGATCCCAGAGTGGCTTATTGGCAATCCGCGCGGCGATGGCGGTCAGTGCTCGTACCGCATCGACCTCGGCGTTCGACTCGGTTCTCACACCACCTAGATCGGCGATTAGGTCCTCAGCGCCAAAGTAGGCACCGACAACCCGATCATGCTCAAGTAGCTTGCGAGCATCGTGGACGCCCAGCGCCGTCTCCAAGCCCGCCACTACCCCAATGGCTGACAACCCCGATTCGTTGAGGCTCTCTGCTACACCGTCGAGCTGTTCGACGCTTTCAATCTTCGGTACGACGACAGCGGCGACTTGGGGCGCCAACGCGGCGATGTCGCCGACAAACCAGCTTGAGCCGGTGGCGTTCACCCTTACCACCACCGTGCAACCGGCACCGACGAGGTTGGTTGCCGCATCGGATGCCAGGCCGCGAGCCTGCTCCTTGGCCCCTGCAGGAACTGCGTCTTCGCAGTCGATAAAAACTACGTCAGCGCCGCGGCCACCGAGTTTGGCCAGAAAGTCCGGGCGGACAGCGGGCGCGATGAGAACTGAGCGGGCCCGGGAGAATTCGACAGGAGTAATGACCACGCCCCGGATGGTAGGCGACTACAAGTAACGGTCCAAGTGATACACCGCGGTGTCATCGCTCCAAGGTCAAACCCCGTTAAGGCATGGCGATGAGGATCAACAGAATTGTCAGCAATGCTCCGGCGAACATTACTGTCAATGCGCTACGACGACGTTTGCGCATGAACAGCTGTATTGCGATGCCGGTGACAGCGATCACGGTAAGCAGAATGCCGCTGACGTCGATGACCAGCTTCCACCCGCTCCCGGCGTCTCGGCCGGCGTGCAGTGCGTTCATCACGCCAACAAAGCCCTGTTGACGGGTGGTCAGCTGATAATCACCGGTGGCGGCATCAAAGAACAGGTCGGCGGCGTAGCCGGGCGAACGATAGTTGATGAATCCGTCTGGTTGTTCCAGCCCGAAGTCGACGACCTCACCTGAAACACCGAGATCCGACCGTGCGTATTCGCTTACCGCGATCAGGACTTCCGTTCCCTCGACTGACCCCAACAGCCTCTCTGGGGGGAGGATGCCCGTCGAGTCAGTCAGTCGCTCACTGTCGCTGATGCTCCAGTCCGGATGGTTTAACGTCACCCCAGTCACCCCGAAGAACAGCATCAGAATCAGTGCCAGCATGCTGGTGTAGACGTGGATCCATCTGACCCAGAAATGGCTTCGGCGCTTGAGCGCACTGCCGGAACCAGCCGGCGTGCGGCGAGCCTTGGACGGCACCCGGTTGGTCGTCATTGGGTCCACGACGTCAAGCTACAGGATCACGTGCCGTTGACACGCTTGTCGCCGCGATCGCTCGCCAACCCCTTACTTTCACGCGATTTACCTTCACGCGATCAACAACAGCGCATCGGGAATCGTCTTGACAGCCATAGCCTGGCACCTGCCGAGTCGACGTCCATCGAGGTGAACGACCGCCTTGCGGCGAAAGTCGATTTCGAACTCACTCTTGCGCCGGTGCTCAAGAAGTGGATGAGGTATGTGGGTTCCGCCCAGAGCCCTACGGCGGGCCTCTGGGATTTCTCCGAGCGGTAGGGCTCCGCTCGTAATGTCAAGCTTGCCGTCGTTGGGATGGGCCCGGGGACCAAGGCGCCACGAGCCGAGCCACGGTGTGTTCATGACGACGCAGAACCAGCCCGGTCCAAGCGCCCGTCCCGCCACCGCGTGGGCAACGAACGGCTTCCAGTTGTCCCAGTTGTCGTTCCCGCCCTGGCCTCTCGCTCGAACCAACCCCAAGTCGATGGGATACTGGAATCGCTCGCTGCCACTCCGAGGTGACTCGAGACCCAGCGTTGTCAGTAAATCCCCCGCCGCCACCGAGGCTTGCAGGCGCTGACCGGTCTCTATTGCGCCGTAGGCGGCCGCTGCCAGCTCGGCATCGTCGGCGAATATCTCTACCTCAGCTTGATCTTCCACCGGGCTGCCCCACCCACTGAAACGTTCAATCGTCATTGGAATCGTCATTGGAACCGTCGGGGGCACCGCCGGTCGAGATTTGCGATGAGGCTGCTACCAAGTCTCGGTTTAGCGCCTCTGCCGCGCTACGAGCAGCCTTCGCCGTCGACGGAGCCGGTGCCAATTGTCCGAGCTGGCGGAGCAGATCGATGAGCTGCCGTGCTACTCGAACAAAGTCTCCTGCGGTGAAGTCTTCTTCGGCTAGGACGTCTTCAAGGGAAGCCCCGTACGCCCAGGCATGGGCAGCGGCGAGAAATCCTGAGTCCGGAGGGCGCGACTCGGGAAGACGGTGGGCCCGCTCACTGCTCGCCACTGAAAGGTGCACAGCGACGATCTCGCGGTAGCTACGACGGAGTTCCTTCGACGGGTACCACGGCTGCGAGGCGGTCGAACTCCGCTCTTCGTAGACGAACACCGATGCCAGAGCGGCAACGTCAGCCGGCTTCAGCCCATCAAAGACCCCTTGCTCCATCGCCTCAACAACGACTAGGTCGGTCTCGTGGTAAAGCCGGGCGATTCGCTCGCCGCTCTCGGTGAGCGACCATCCGGCCACGTGACCGCGTTCTTCGAGCAAGTCGATAACACGGTCAAACTGTGTGGCAAGCGAGTCCACTGACTTCGCAGTCGAACGTCGATGGCGGTCCATCTCGGCCTCGACTCGCTCCAGGCGTTGCAGCTTGCGAACCGCAGCGTTGTCCAAGACGCTGGAGTTTCCCCGCCGGCCAACTGCATCGTTCACACTTCCGCCTGACTTGTTGCGTTTGGCCGCTCCCTTTTTGCCGCCGGCGCTTTTGGACTTAGTCGCCCGTGATCGCCGGAGCAGGGTAGCCACCTCGAATCCGTAGCTGATACTCGACGGCATGTATGGCTGGGGTAGTTCGACGCTTCCGACCGATTCAGGCACCTGTTGAAGGTCTTTGGCGGTGAACTCCATCGGCTGGCCCTCAGCGTCAACAGCGGCGATGCGGATTCGACCCTTCTTTCGGTAGGCAACGCTGAGCAGCGCCACCACAGATTCAACCGAATGGCCCTGCGGGTCGGTCAGGCGAACCCTTAGCACGTCACCCGGCTTGCTCAATGACAAAGCGGACGTGGCTGCCTCGAGCAATCCGTCGTCGTCGGTTCCGTGGTTGGATGCCCCGCTTGAGCGGTCAGCACGCAAACGTTCAATAGGCCCGTATTCACGTTCAAGATCACCGATGATTTTGGCTCGCCGCTGTTCGAGGCGTTCAAGTCGCTTTTCCAATTCGACCACTTCGGTGTCCGAGCGATACTGACCGAAGGAGAGGTTGAGCAGCTGGCGAGATCGTTCCGGCGTGTACCGTCGGATCAGATTGGCGGCCATGTTGTACGTAGGCCTGAACGATGATTTGAGAACGTAGTGCCGGCTGGAAGCCAGCTCGGCGACCTTCTCAAACTCGACGTACGGCGACCACAGCACAACGGCATGACCGGCGGTGTCAATACCTCTACGCCCGGCTCGCCCGGTGAGCTGTGTGTACTGAGCAGGAGTCAGGAACTCGTGACCTTCGCCGTTGTATTTGGTCAGCTTCTCGATGACAACAGTTCGGGCTGGCATGTTGACACCCAACGCCAGAGTTTCGGTGGCGAAAACCACTTTGATGAGCCCGGCAACAAAGCATGCTTCTACAGCCTCCTTCATTGGCGGCACCATGCCGGCATGGTGAGCGGCGACACCGGCGTGCAGGCTCGCCAGGAAGCGATCGAACCCCAAGATGTCAAGGTCAGAGGCACTAAGGGCACCGGTGTGTCTGGCGACGATATCGGTGATCTCACGTTTCTCGTCTGGCGAGATCGAGATCAGCCCAGTTTGGCTGAGCGCAGTCGCTGCATCGTCGCAACCGGCTCGACTGAAAACGAAGAAGATGGCAGGAAGCAAGTCCCGGGCGGCCAGGCTGGCGATCAAACCATCTCGACGCGGCGTACGCCAGCGCCGTTGGGAACCCTTGGGGCCGCCCCGACCTCGCTGCCGCTTCGATCGGGAGCGACTGTCGACAGAGCCAGGGTCGAAACGGAATCCTTTGCTGTTGGCATCACCGCCTTGCAGCGTCTTGATGATCTGCAGCTTGGATCCGGAGCGCTCACCGACGGCGTAGTGGTTCGTGAGGTCAACTGGTCTCCGGGACTCGGTGATGAGGGCAGTGTCGCCTCGAACCGTGCGGATCCAGCCGGCTAACTCGTCGGCGTTTGAGACGGTGGCAGACAGGCAGACTAGCCGCACCGACCGCGGTAGGTGGATGATCACCTCTTCCCACACGAGACCTCGGTAGGCGTCTTGAAGGTAGTGCACCTCATCGAGGACCACCATGTCGAGGGCGTCCAGTGTCGAACCGGCATACAACATGTTGCGCAGCACTTCGGTGGTCATCACGACCACGGGCGCATCACCATTGATATTGTTGTCTCCGGTTAGCAGACCGACATTGTCTGCGCCGTGCTCAGCACAGAAGTCCTGATACTTCTGGTTCGACAGCGCCTTAATCGGCGTTGTGTAGAAGATTCGACGGCCACGCCGCACGGTAACATCCACCGCGTAGGCGGCAACCAGGGTCTTACCAGCCCCTGTGGGTGCCGCCACCACCAGGTTCTCCTCCCGATCGATGGCGTCGCAGCCTTCCAGCTGAAACCGATCGGGGGTGAAGGACAGTGCGGAGAGAAAACGCTCTCTGACGTCAGTTGAGGAGTCGCTCACGTCAGGTGGCAAATCCCCCGGCGGCGCTCTTTACCTCGCGGCGTTTGGACATCTGTCTACCCACCAAGATAGCAAGCTCGTAGGAGATGTACATCGGGACTGATATCACAGCCAGCATGAATGGATCGCCGGTCGGGGTGATCACTGCTCCGAGAATGAGAACGCCGACAAAGGCGATTCGCCGGTTGCTGGACAACGTCGACGTCTTA
Source organism: uncultured Acidimicrobiales bacterium (assembly GCA_938002965.1). Classification (GTDB taxonomy): domain Bacteria; phylum Actinomycetota; class Acidimicrobiia; order Acidimicrobiales; family SZUA-35; genus JAHELU01. Next base: position 325,579 of record CALKZY010000016.1, read on the forward strand.
ACAACGCCGACGAGCTGCAAGAAGATGAGCACCAGAGGGAACTGGGCCGCCAGCCCGAAGGCGAAGAGCATCTTGACGAAAAAGCCGATGTACTCCCGGGGGGCGAACAGCGGTTCGTAGCTTTCCGGCCCAAAACCGAACAGCACGTCCAGGGCCTTGGGGAGAAGAGCAAATGCCGAGACCATGCCGGCAACCAGCAGCACGACCGACACCCCGATGAACGGGAACAGCATCCGCTTCTCGTTCGGATACAGGCCAGGTAGCACGAAGCGACCGATTTGGTAAAGAATGATCGGTGTAGCGGCAAGAATGCCGCCGTACCCCGACACGGTCAACGAAACCGAGAAGCCCTCCATCGGGGCGCTCTGCAGAAATCGACAGGTCTCCTCGTCAGAGTTGGCCTGCTGGAACGAGCAGTACGGGGCCTCCATAAACTCAAGAACCGGGATGCGGAAGATCCACACCACGATGGCTCCCACAACAACAGCGATAACCGACCGAATGAGACGCTTGCGCAACTCGACCAGATGGTCGAGCAACGACATTTCCCCTAGCTCGGCCTCGGGCACCTTCTTGCGAAACGGCAACTTCATGCCTCAGGCTCCCCGTCGGTGGCGTGAAGCGTGTCGTCCGGGTTCACCGTCGGCCATGTATGAGAGCCGTCGCCGATGGCGTCATTATCGTTGGCGACCGAATCACTAGCAACTACATCACTAGCAACTACATTTTCGGCCGCCAGATCAGCGACAGCTACACCGCCAGCGTCCACATCCTCGCCGATCGCATCATCGACACCAGCTCCATCGAGGACGCCCGACTCGGGCGACGATATACCGTCTTCCACTGAGGCCGGGTCATAGTCCTCGACCTTGGGGCGGTTCGGCGGCCGGGCTGAGTCGGCGGCCGGATCACGCCCGGTGAAGTCGGGGGTTGCGATGTCCGTCCAGCCCTTGACATCGGTAGCCCGATCGAGCTCTTCCATGCCAGCGGTAAAGTCGGCTCGCAGTCGCTCACTCATCGATCGGAATTGACCGACAGCGGATCCGACACGCCGGACCAGGCCTGGCAGCTGCTCAGGGCCCACCGCGATCAACAGGGCCACGGCGATCAGCATCATCTCACCGGTCCCGATGTTGAAAAACACCCCTTCAGACTAGCGGGCTGCGCCTAGGTAGGGTCCCAGGTCTCGCGCGGAATTGTTGCCGTTACTGAGTGAGCTCGGACAGAGCTGCGTTCAGTCTCATGTCATCTTGGACAAAGTGATGGAAGTCCAGCAGATCGTCGTGGCTGATTGGCGCACCGATATGAACTTCGCGGAGCTCGGCGGGAAGCCGCCAGGTAGTGAACGCAACGCCGGATGCAACCAACAGGTCGATCGTCCTGCTCTCGGCCGGCTTGACGACCATCATCGAGCAGTGAGGGCATCGAAAGGCATACGTCCCCTGATTGTTATCGTCACAGATGCGAACATGAACATCAACCGTTGTCAGCTCTACGTCACCACAATCTGGGCAGCTTGCACGAATTGTCGCCATTTAGCAGATCCTCTCGCCCGTCTCTTTCGACTGGTCGTTCCTTTGTTTCGGCAGCCGATTTGGACGCCTTAAGGATTGCGGTGAGGATTCACCAGTCCGGCGCATGTGATGGGTAGGACCACCCGCCAACCAGGCGACCACACTGAGTGATCAGCACTACTTTCGGTGCTCTGGTGGGCGCCGGAAGGCACAAAAGCGCGACCCAAAGACCCGTCGCAGATCCTGTCGAAATGCGGCACTATGTACTCGTGCGGACCCGCCACTCATCTTTCCGAAACAGAGTTCTGGCTTTCGCTGATAGCGGTGCTAGAACCGCCGACGGTCACTTCCCACCCGGCACAGACGGTTGGGCATCACCGACTTGGTCAACCACCGATGATCAGGTGATGCTTCACCCGACCAGCATGTTCGGTCAAGGACTGCGCCGTCGTCGGCTTGAAAAGCTGTCCAGCGAGCAAATCGACGAGACAATACCGCGTCTGACCGACGTCTTGGACGACGGTACCGGGCCAGCCCATCTGCTGCTGACGGTTGATGGCGCAGAGGCAATGGAACGTGTCGCCTCGACGCTCCGCTCGGCCGACCCCAATACAGCGCCAAACGTTTGGATCGCCTCGGCCGACATGGAGTTGTTGTCGCTTTACCGTACGCGAACATCGGCATGCTTGGTCGACTGGGGCACCACTGTCTCGCCTGACGGGGGCCTAGAGCGACGGGCGGCCACGCTGCATGGCGACGGCATTGACGCCGTGGCCCTCCCCCACAAGGAGTGGTCGGCAGGATCTATAGCTCTTTGCCACCGCTTTGGGCTCCTGGCCTATGGCTGGGGGTGTGAGTACGAGCGCGAGATGGCCTCCCTCGTCGACAACGGCATCGACGCCATTCAGACCTCCTTCCCTGACCGTTTGGTCGCCGTGCTACAGCAGTACCAGTAGGCAACCGACCTCGGTCAAGAGGCCAGCAGATATCGACCTGGAGCGCTCGATAGAGTAGTTGGCTATGGCGACATCCGAAGGGCGACGGACCACGGCAAAATCCCGCGGTCAATCAGGTATGGGTTTGGCGGCAGCCGTAATCGCCGCACTGATCGGCCTTGTTTGGGGTGCTGACGCACTGCAGTCGAACGACGGGCCGCGACCGGTGGAGCCAGCTGTCATCGTCGATGACAGCACCGACGCTGAAGACAGCACCGCCATTGAGACCGAGACCTTTAGCGTCGATCAATCCCAATTTTCCGACCTCCCGGTTGTGGCACCAACCGATCTACCGGGTGAGGCGTTGGACACACTGACACTGATCGACTTGGGGGGCCCGTTCCCGTTCGATCGTGATGGCCTAACGTTTCAGAACCGGGAGGGAATCCTGCCAGATCGGCCCGGGGATCACTATCAAGAGTTCACGGTAATTACCCCCGGTAGCGACGATCGTGGCGCCAGACGAATTGTCGCCGGATCTGACGGCGAGCTGTACTACACCTCAGACCATTACTCATCGTTCGCCGAGATAGTCGGGTGGTGGTCATGACCCCACTTCTCAAGGTCTTGTTGGGCGCTCATGAGTCCGGTCTCATTCCAATGCGACGGCTATCCAAAGCGGCAGACCTGCTGGTTCCCAGCTTTGGTCGCCAACTCTTGGCCATCAGAACGGATCGCTCGACAACCAAGGCCGACATGCTGGCTGAGTTCGCCGAAAGCCTCGGCCTTCCCGATTGGTTCGGACACAACCTTGATGCCGCTCATGAGGCGCTCCACGACCGTCTTGCATCTGATGCCAACAATTTGGTCTGTGTTCACGCCGCGCCCACCGGGGCCGATGCCCAAGCCTTTCAGCAGTTCATCGACGTTATTGACAGCGTGCTAACCGAACGAGGAGTATCCGGGATCCTGCTCACCGAAGCGATCGAACCCTCTCCCGGGGCGGCCGGCCCGGCGCCGCAGCCTCGCTAAAGAGCAGACAAGCGGTTCAGCGGCCAGAACAAGAAGAACGCACGACCAACGACTCGTTCCTCGGGAACGGGGCCTGTCTCTCCTCTGGAGTCCGAGGAAAGATTACGGTTGTCACCCATCACAAAGATGTGTCCATCGGGAACAATTTGTGGACCGAAATCAGCCATGGAAACATTGGGATCAAGATACGGCTCGACGAGCAGTTGCTCGTCAATGAGAACCTGGTTATCTCGAATCTCAATTCGCTCACCTTCGGTGGCGATCACGCGTTTGATGACATCCTTTGGGTCGTCAGGAGACGACGCTGCTATCTCTGCATCGGTCCGGTGAAACACCACAATGTCGCCGCGGCTGATGTCGTTGAGCCGATAGCTCAGCTTGTTGACCAGGACACGATCGTCAACTAGCAGCGTGTCCTCCATCGAGGGTGACGGAATGTAGAACGCCTGGAGCAGGACAGCTCGCAACACCAGCGCCAACAGCACGGCGGCAACAAGCACTACGGCCCACTCGATGGCGTTGCGTCGCGCCGCCATGCCAGTCTCAAGCTCTTCTTCATCGAAGTTTCGACCAGCGTTGTCGATTGCGTCAATCGGCTCGGCGCCGCCGAACTCGTCGTCGCCGAATCCTCCTTCGTAGGGATTCATGCCGATCGGATCTTGATAGCCGTGGCCCTGGCCACCGCCGAATGATCCGGGATCACCTGGGCTGCCAAGACCGTCGACGACGTCGTAGGCTCCCGTGGCGTTGGATCCATAGGGGTCGGGACCATCGGTCAAGCCACCGTCGCCGTAGGCCGGCTGATCAAAGAAGTCCTGCCCGTCCATTCCCTGGTTGTCGCCACTAGGCCCTGGATAGTCATGCGGATGGGGCGGAGTCACCGGCTGTTCTCCACCCCAGGTGGAGTCGTAGCCGTTCGGGCCAACAAATTCCTGGGCACCAAAGCCGTTGGGTGCATGAAGATCATCGGTGCCATAGCCGTTGGCGGCATCGAAGCCATTGGCATCAAAGCTGTTGGCGTTGTTGTAGCCGTCGCTGACGCCGTAGTCGTCGACTTGGCGATGGCGGCCAGTGCCCTCAAAGGCCGACGTATCGCCGTAACCGTTGTCGGCATAGCCACTGGTCTCGTCGACATTATCGGGCACCCACCCGATGGCGCCGTGTGAACCGGTCGAAGGATTAGGTGTCTGGGACGTTTCGGGGACACCCCTGGTCAGCTGGACTGTCGGGTCGGGAACCCAACGTCCGTCATCCCCGGCCGACGGAGCGCCAACCGATCCCTTTGGCGGACCCGAATGGACGACTGGCGCCGATTCGATCTCGTGCTCCACCACCGGCTGAGGTGGCCTCGGCGAAGGATTCGATCCAACCTCTGGCGCCGGAGGTGCGACCCAACGGCCGACCGAGGTGCGTTCCATCGAGGCAGTGGATTCCTCGGAGGAAGGTTGCCCTGGCCCCCGACTATTGTTTTGCTGCATGCGACTCCGAAATAGCCTCGAAAGTGAAGAACCCTACGCCTCTAGCATTCTAGACCACTGCATCTGTACTGGCATCGTCGGCTCCCACTTCGCGCTGATGAGCGGAAGCGGCCTACGACATGGCATAACGAGCCAGAATCCGAGAAGCGGCCGTTGACGCCAGGTCATCGGCTCCGTCAAATGATTCTGCGCCGACCACGCGGCCGTGCGGCCCAAGTCGAACCAGCAGTCGCTCAAGCCATGGCATGGCGGTAACGGCCAGCGTGACCTGAGTGCCCCCATCATCGAGTTGAACAACACGTTCGCACGGATACGTCTCCGCAACCCAAGCGGCATCGACATCCAAAACAAGTGTGATGAGCGGCGTTTGTTCTTGCGGGTTGAATATTGCCGGTGCTCGATCGCCAGCACCGGGCAGAGTCGGGTCCTGGGACTCGACGACGTTCAGCGACTCAATTCGATCAAGACGGAAGATACGTTCGCCATCGGCCAGGGTGCACCAGGCATGGACGTACCAACTTCCCGAATCGGCGAAAACCCGCCAAGGCGCGATTCGCCGACGGGTTCGCACATCTCGGCCGAACGAGTAGTAGTCGATTTCCACTTCCTGGCCATCGGCAACTGCCGACCGAAGAAGTTCGAGATGCTCAGCCTCAGCGTTGCCCAGGTGGATGTCAACCGGATTGACATCATCGACTCCCAGCGCATCAGCCAACTTGCCGATCGCCCGGGCTAACGCACCGTCGGAGTCCATGCCCGGAACCGAGAGCAATGCATCCGAGGCAGCGACCAAGGCAAGCCCCTGGGCTGCCGTCAGCCGCAGTGGCCGGGAGAAGAAGTCGGCCAGGTTGATCGAGACCCGACCGTCGTCGTCTATCTGTACATCGACCAGAGCGTCAGGTGAATACGGGGGCAGCCCGACCATGAACACGACGCTGAGATCATTGAGTAGCTCAGCTTCGGTCAAGCCGAATCGGGCCGCCACCTCAGAGGTGTGGCGGCCGGGGTTGGCCACGATCCACGGGACGATGGCCAGCACGCGCCGCATTCGGTCGGACGCCGTAGATCTAGCCATTCGCTGTGCCTCCCTGAGGGCGGCCGCTTCCTTCGACGGTGCCGACCGCTATCGCCTTCAACCAATCGACCATCGCCGATCGCCAAGCAGGAGGATCTAACACCTCGGCCCGGTCCAAGAAGCCCAGAACAAACGTCCGGAAGGCGTCGAAGTTGACCACTTCCATCTCAAATACGGCCGATCCATCGTCGTTGCCGACCCGGCGCACGTAGGGCCCCAAATGGCGGGCCGCGCTGTCAACCCGGGATGCGTCGATCCACAAACGGGCTTTCGTCGGCTCCTCAGTTCCAATCTCCCAGGCTTGTAGAGGCTGAGTCCTTGGCTGCGACGGTCTGCTTTCGCTGACCTCATCGGTGACGGTCACCAGGCCTTCGATGCGGTCGAGGCGAAAATTTCGCTCATCTTGACGAAGGTGGTCGAATCCAGACACATACCATCGGCCGCGTTGAAAGTCGAGCCGCCAGGGGTCAAGCCGCCGTTCCTGACCCTTATGGGTGAAGAGGACGGACCGTCGCCTGGTTATCCCTTCAAAGAGTGGGGTTAGAGCTGGGTCAACGGGAAGCGATGCCACCACACCCGATGATGTCTCAGGTGCCGCCGGGCTTGGGTTGACAGGGCCGACGTCGAGATGGCTGGCGGGATCCAGTCCTCCTAGCTTCCACAGCGCCTCGCGGTCTTCCAGGCCTTCCAGCCGGACTGCCAGCGAGGCTAAGTGGAGCGCGGCCAGCTCGTCAGGTTCGAGGGCCGGATCGGCTAGATAGTACTGGTCGGGGTCGATCCGATAACCATCGATTGGTGGATCTGTTGTCGGTACTTTGTCGACCGTCAGTGGGATTCCCAAGACTCTGAGGTCATCTTTATCGCGTTCAAAGGCCCGGTGGAAGGCCGGGCCGGGCGGCGGGTAGCCTTCAACCTTTTGCCGAAGCTCCTCGGCGGTCAGCAAACGCCGGGTATCGAGGAGCACAGCCGTCAGGTTGAGCAGACGTTCTAGCTTGTTGACCGACATGACGAGATAACCCTAGCCACCTGGGCAAGTACCGCGGTGTCTAGAGGCTTTCGATGAGTTTGGCGACCCTGTCATCGGCGCTACGGAACGGATCTTTGCAAAGCACCGTTCGCTGCGCCTGATCGTTCAACTTCAGATGAACCCAATCGACTGTGTAGTCGCGCTTGCGCTCTTTGGCCCGCCGTATGAAATCGCCCCGAAGCTTCGCCCGGGTGGTCTGCGGTGGCTGATCAACCGCAGCAAACATCTCCGAATCATCCAGCGTACGCTCGACCAGATCTCTGGCCTGTAGGCGGTAGAAGAGACCGCGATGGCGAGATATATCGTGATATTGCAGGTCCATCAGAGCGACCCTGGGATGAGACAAACTGAGGCCGTGCTTCTCCCGGTAAGCCTCGATCAGATTGTGTTTGATAACCCAGTCCAGCTGACTGTCGAGCTTGAACGGGTCACTCTCCAGTTGAGTCATGACGTGCTCCCACATCTGCAGAGCTTTTTGTTCGTCGTCAGGAAGCCCGCTGTTGGCGGCGTAGCGCAGTGCCCGGTCTAGGTACTCAGCTTGCATCTCCAACGCCGAGATCTCACGTCCGTCGGCCAACCGAACCTTGCGGGTGAGCGACAGGTCGTGGCTAATTTCCCGAATTGCTCGGATCGGATTCTCCAGGGTGAAGTCACGCAGAATGCATGAGGGGTCCTCAACCATCCGAAGCAGGATCGCCATGACCCCAACTTTGAGGTAGGTCGTGTACTCGCTCATGTTGGAGTCACCAACGATGACATGGAGCCGCCGGTAATGCTCGGCATCTGCGTGCGGCTCATCTCGCGTGTTGATGATTGGGCGTGATCGCGTGGTGGCCGACGAAACGCCTTCCCAAATGTGCTCAGCCCGCTGGCTTAGGGCAAACATTGGGCCTCGAGCTGTTTGGAGTACCTTGCCCGCACCGGAGTAAATCTGTCTACTGACCAGGAACGGGATGAGGATCTCGTCGTAGTGATTGAGCTCATCAGTTCGGGTGGTCAGATAGTTTTCGTGACAGCCGTAGGAGTTTCCTGCTGAGTCGGTGTTGTTCTTAAAGAGATGAACGGTGCCCCGGATTCCTTCATCCAACAGACGATCCTCCGCAGAGCTCAACAGCTCCTCAAGGATTCGTTCACCGGCTTTGTCGTGAACCACGACTTCACCGATCGAGTCGCACTCAGCTGTGGCATATTCAGGATGGGAGCCAACGTCAAGATACAGCCGCGCCCCGTTGACCAGGAAGACGTTGGACGAGCGGCCCCACGATACGACCCGTCGGAACAGGTAGCGGGCGACCTCGTCGGGACTTAGCCGTCGTTGTCCCCGCAAGGTACAGGTGACCCCGTACTCGGTCTCGATGCCGTAGATGCGGCGTTTGAACACAGCTACCAACTTACTCGCCACCGGCCGGTGACGCAGATCGCGGTCGTAGTGGCAATCTCGTGGTGCTTCGGCCGATCCTCACGTTAGGCCGAGTGCTCACGACATCAGGTCGTCTATCTCGCCGTTCTCAAGTCGACGGAAGCAGCGCCCGTTCTCCAGCCGATCCAGAACTGCCACTTCGAGCTCTGGGCTACTCAGGGAGCGTTCGTCGCCAGCCAATGCTGAAACGGCGGCACGCAAACCGCCTTGGAGGCTCATACCGGCTGTGTAAGAGGCACCCAGGCGTTCACGGATGGCCTCGGCCTCACCACCGAGCACGGCGAAGCCTTCTTCGTCGCTGACCGAACCGTCGTATCGAATGTGGAAGAGCCTGTCGCCAGCGGTGTCAAACCCGACGGAGGCAACGAGAATCTCTACTTCAAGCGGTTTGGTCTCGTGGGTGAAGATCTGACCCAGCATCTGTGCGTACTGGTTGGCCAGCGCCTGGGAATCAACGTCATCGCGCGAATAGGTGTAGCCCTTGATGTCGGCGTGACGAATACCGGCAATCCGAAGTTGGTCGTACTCGTTGTAGCGACCCACCCCGGCGAAGGCAATGCGGTCGTAGATCTCGGAAACCTTGCGAAGGTTGCGCGACGGGTTCTCGGCGCAAAGCAACATGCCATCGGCAAACTCGACCGCAGCTAGGCTCCGACCCCGGGCGATTCCCTTTTGCGCGAAGTCAGCCCGATCTTTCATTAGTTGCTCGGGAGCAACGTAGAACGGCATATTCATCAGGCTTGACCTCCAGCGGTCGACGAGCCTTGCTGCTCGGAGAATTCGGTGAGGACGTCTTCGAAGCGGGCGGCGATGTCCGCCTCCTCCAGCTCCTCATAACCCTCTGAGGAAATAGTGGCGACGATCGGGTAAATCCCTCGCATGCTGTCGGGTCCACCGGTGGCCGAATCGTCATCGGCGGCGGCGAAGAGTGCCCTGATCATAAGATTGACGGCATCGTCTCGACTTATGTTCTCCCGGTGCCCCATCTTGATAACGGTCCGGGCAAAAAGGCTTCCCGACCCGGAGGCGACAAAGTCTTCTTCCTCGTACCGGCCACCAGTCACGTCATAGGCAAACAATCGTCCGTAGCTTCGGCGGCGGTCGAAGCCGGCGAAGATGGGAACGACGACCAGGCCCTGCATGGCTGCCGGCAGGTTACCGCGGAGCATCTGGGACAACTGGTTGGCCTTGCCTTCGAGCGACAGCGGGTGGCCTTCCACCTTCTCATAGTGCTCAAGCTGGAGCTGGAACACCTTCACCATCTCAAGGGCGGGACCGGCGGCGCCGGCGATGGCGACCCCGGACCAGCGGTCAGCTGGGAACACCTTTTTCATGGTGCGATGGCTGATTAGGTTGCCGGCAGTGGCCCTACGATCACCGGCGATGATAACGCCACCGTCGTACTTGGCCGAGACCACCGTCGTTCCATGAGCGACTTCAGCTTTTTCCGATGCGCCACCCTGGCTCACGTCAGCCGAAGTAGAAGAAGCCAGGCCGGTCTTCTTCAGCAGCTCTCCGAAACTGGGTCCAGGATCATCGGTGGGATCAAACACTGGAAAGTTCATATTGCCGCTAAGCCTAGCGGAGCGACCCCGGGCTTTGAGTCACCGAACGGCGGCTTCCCACTGTCGCTGACAGGTGCGGCTACTCACCGCCTTTTTGGATGTAGCTCTTCACGAAATCCTCAGCGTTAGTCTCAAGGACGTCGTCGATTTCGTCCAGTAGGTCGTCGAGCTCAGCCTTGAGCGCTTCACCGGACTCGCTACCAGCTGGCACGTCCTCAACGACCTCTTCTTCGGATTCAGGTCTGGGCTTTCGTTTCTGTTCCCGTTCAGCCATTCTCGTTCTCCTCGTCGGGGCCTACCCCGGGTGGGGACAACCGATCAGATTCTCCTCGGCTCATCCGCCTATGCACCTAGTTTGTCAAGCAACTCGGTTACGGATGCGCTTTCTTCCAGAATAGTTGCCACATGTGTCGCAGTACCACGATTTGGCTCCAACATCGGAACTCGTCGCAACGGATCCTCCCCCACGTCAAAGACGATGGAGTCCCAGTTAGCGGCCACAATCTGATCTGCGAACTTCTGCAAACACTTACCGCGGAAGAACGCCCTGGTGTCAGCCGGAGGTTCGGCGGTGGCCACCCTCGCATCGTCGTCGGACACCAACTGTTCCAAACCAGCTCGAGCTGCTAGCGACTTGGCCGGACGAAGATCGTGGTATTGAAGATCAAGCGCCCGAAGCCTGGAATCGTCCCACTCACAATCGTGACGATCCATAAATCCCTCGAGGAGTCGCTGCTTTGCAACCCAATCAACCCAGGGAGCGACCGACTTGGGGTCCGACTCAAGACCGGTGAGAACACGTTCCCAACGCTCGAAGACCAACTTGCCGCACTCTTCACCAATGGCTTCGAGGCCATGACTATCAGCCCACGACCGAGCTTGTTCCAACAGGTGCCACTGAATTTCGATGGGGGTTGCCGACGAGCCGTCATCTAGCCGCAGCGGCAACTTGAGCGACAGGTCGTGGCTAACGGCGTGCATCGCTTCAACCGGTTGATCCAAAAGAATTGGGATGTCGTAGGCACCGTCTTCCAGCATGGCGAAGAGGATCGCACTGGTGCCGACCTTAAGCAGCGTGGCCGTCTGGGACATATTGGCGTCACCGGCAATGACGTGCAGCCGACGGTACTTATTGCTGTCGGCATGAGGTTCGTCGCGTGTATTGACGATGGGGCGTTTCAGCGTGGTCTCAAGGCCAACTTCCTCTTCAAAGTGCTCGGCCCGCTGAGTTAGCTGATAGGGAACGTCCCGGGCGCTCACTCCCGGGAGCTCGCTTCCGACCTTGCCCGAACCGGTATAGATCTGCCGAGACACGAAATGGGTCGTGGCCAGGCTTATGATCTGGCCAAACGGCAGGTTTCGATCCAGAAGGTAGTTTTCATGGCAGCCGTAGGCGTTGCCTTTGCGGTCGCTGTTGTCTTTATAGATGACAACTTCCTGGCCGGGAGGCAGCGCATCGGAGGCAGCCACCATAGAGTCGGCAAGGATCAGATCGGCTGCTCGATCGTACAAGACCAGTGAAAGAGCATCCCGGCATTCCGGGGTCGACAACTCGGGGTGGGCATGGTCGACGTAATATCGCGCCCCATTGGTAAGCACGGCGTTAACCAGATGAGTTTCGACCTCAGGCGGCATGGCGAAATCGGGAGCCAACGCATCTCGGGCGTCGGCTCCAGGGGACTCGTCGATGAAATCCCAGGCCACCGGAGCAGTTCGGTCTTCGATGCTACCCACGTCTGAACCCACGTAGGAATTGATCAGTAGCGACGAAGCCGAGACCGGGTTCCAGTCCGCCGATCCCCGGACCATAATTCCGTACTCGGTTTCAATTCCAACAATCTTGTTGACAGCCATATAGCCCTGTGGACGGCGACGTAAGGCGCCTAGAGATACTGACCGGTGGCCACTTGTTCGATGGCCCTACCGCCGGACTTCTCCGCGCCTGATGGACCTACAAGCGTACGGACATAAACAATACGCTCACCCTTCTTGCCGGAAATCTTGGCCCAGTCGTCAGGGTTCGTGGTGTTCGGCAGATCCTCGTGCTCTTTGTATTCCTGAGTCACAGAAGTTAAGAGATCCTCGGTCTTGATGCCTTTTTCCTGAGTTCCCAAGAAACGCTTGATAGCTAGCTTCTTCGATCGACGGACGATGTTCTCGATCATGGCCCCCGAGGCGAAGTCACGGAAGTACAGGACTTCCTTGTCACCGTTCTGGTAGGTGACTTCGAGGAAGCGGGTGTCATCGTCGGAGCGGTACATGAAGTCAACAGTGGAGTCGATCATGGCTGCTAGTGCCGCCTCAATCTCTCCGTGGTCACGCAGCTCAGCCTCGTGAATCGGGATCTCCTTGGTGAGATAGTTGGCGAAGATCGATCGTGCGGAGTCGGGATCCGGCCGCTCGATCTTGATCTTCACGTCCAGTCGGCCCGGGCGAAGAATCGCCGGGTCGATCAAGTCCTCGCGGTTAGAGGCACCGATGACGATCACGTTCTTCAACGTCTCGACGCCATCGATTTCCGCCAGCAACTGGGGCACAATAGTGCTCTCGATATCGGAGCTGATGCCGCTCCCCCGGGTACGGAAGAGCGATTCCATCTCGTCGAAGAAGATGATGACCGGCCAACCTTCGGCTGACTTCTCACGGGCACGCTGGAAGATGAGGCGGATTTGCCGCTCGGTCTCTCCGACGTACTTGTTAAGCAGCTCGGGTCCCTTGATATTCAGGAAGAAGCTGCGCGTCTCGTGATCACCGGCAACCTCGCCCACTTTCTTGGCCAGCGAGTTGGCTACCGCCTTGGCGATCAACGTCTTGCCGCAACCCGGAGGGCCGTAAAGCAAAATGCCTTTGGGGGCGGGAAGCTGATGCTCGGCGTAAAGGTCGGCGTGCAGGAACGGTAGTTCCACCGCGTCCATGATCGTCTCGATCTGGTCATCAAGGCCGCCGATGTCGTCATAGCTGACGTCGGGAACCTCTTCGAGTACCAGATCCTCGACCTCGGCCTTCGGTAGCTTCTCGACCAAGACTGATGATCGACCGTCGAGCAACATCGAGTCACCGGCGCGAACACCGGTACCGACCAGACTCTCGGACAACTCGACTACCCGCTCTTCGTCGGCCCGACCGACGATAAAGGCCCGACGCCCATCGGGGAACATCTCTTTGATGGTGACAACTTCACCGGACTGCTCCGGATCCCGCACCATGACCACGTTGAGAGACTCGTTTAGTACGACCTCGGCACCCCGGGTCAATTCGGTCATCTCGATTGACGGATGAGCTTCCACCCGCATCTTGCGCCCGCTGGCGTAGACGTCAACGGTTCCGTCGTCGTTAGGCCCAAGGAGCGTCCCGTAGGCGCTCGGGGGCTGGGTCAACTTGTCGACCTCTTCGCGAAGGGCAGCAATGTGTTCCCTGGCTTCGCGAAGGGTATAAGTGAGCTTCTCGTTCTGGCTCACGGCCTGAGCGAGCTGGCCCTTTGTATCGAGCAAACGCTCCTCAAGGGTGCGAACTCTCTTTGGTGCGTCTTGAAGGCGCCGCCGCAAGGCAACAACCTCATCCTCCATCGCGGCTAGCTGGCTTTGCAGCTCCCGGACTTCAGCGAGATTGTCTGGCGGTTGAGCTTCACTGTCTGCGGTCCCGACGGCGACCACCTCCTCTACCAGGTCTTCGTACGGACCCTACACCTCTTGTCGGCTCGATGCCGAATGCGTCAAGCAAAGGCTTGCTATAGCTCCTCGTCACCGGTCCGTCCTCACTGGTCTGACTCATGGGCTTGGGTGCTTAAACCAGCCGACCAGACGATATATGCCAGGATTCGAGCTTCTTCTTTCCAAGCCTCATAGCGACCCGATGGTCCGCTGTGGCCGGACTCAAGGTCGGTCCACAACAGAACGTGGCTTTCAGAGGTCGACCATTGGCGTAGTTTCTGGACCCACTTGGCCGCCTCCCAGTAGCTAACCCTGGTGTCGTTGAGTCCGGCGGTTGCCAACACCGACGGGTACGGAAGTGAGCTGACATTGTCGATCGGTGAGTAGGCCCGCATGTCGGCGTAAGCGTGTCGGTCTTCGAGTGGATTGCCCCACTCCTCCCACTCAGTCACCGTGAGCGGTAGCTCCGGGTTCAAGATCGTTGTGAGGGCATCAACGAACGGAACCTGCGCTACAACGGCAGTAAAGCGTTCGGGAGCCAGGTTCATAACTGCCCCGGCCATCAACCCACCGGCCGAACCGCCGCGCAGGACCAGCTGTTCAGGTGACGAGATTCCACTATCAATCAGATGATCAGCCACGGCAATCACGTCGGTGAAGGTATTCATCTTGTTCGCCATCTTGCCGTCCAGATACCACTGGCGGCCCATCTCGCCACCGCCCCTCACATGGGCAATGGCGAAGACAAAACCACGATCAAGAAGCGACAGCCGAGCCGACGAGAAGGCCGGATCCATCGAAGCTTCGTACGACCCGTAGGCGTAGAGCAACGTCGGCCCGGGTGAGCCAACTCGCTCCGACCTGCCGACCAGGCTTACTGGAATGCGAGTTCCGTCCGCGGCCTCTGCCCAACGTCGCTCGGTTCGGTAGTTGTCGCTGTCATAGCCACCGAGCACCTCTTGTTGCTTGACCACCGTCCGGCTGCCGATGGTTGGGTCAAAGACAATCACCGACGGCGGCGTCACCATTGACGAATAGCCGTATCGAAGCATCGGGGATTCGAAATCCGGGTTGGCTCCTGGCCACGCGGAAGACACTTCCTCGGGCTGGTCTACTAGCTCGAACTCACCCGTCTCCCAGCTCCGCAACCGAATTCGGGTGGTCCCGGCCGAGCGCTCGTACAGCGTGAGGTGTCGACGACAGACGTCAATGTCGCCGATGGTCACGTCATCGGAAGCCGGTACCAGCTCAGTCCAATTCGCCGGCCCGGGAGAATCCTCGGGAGCATTGACAACCCGGAAGTTGAGCGCCGAGTCGTTGGTCAGGATGACGAATCGATCAACGGCATGGACGACGCTGTATTCGATGCCTTGTTTTCTGGCGGCGATCAAACGCTTGTCTTCGGTCGGCCGATCGGCCGGTACGACCCAAACCTCGTCTGTCATCTTCGACGACATAGCGATCTGGATGTAAGAGTCGTCTTTTTCCCGCCCAATCCCGACGAAGAATCGTTCGTCTGTCTCATCGTGTATACAGAGGTCGGCCTCGACGGGCGTGCCTGCTTCGTGGCGCCAAACCTGGTGGGGCCGGTTGGCATCGTCAGCCCGAATATAGAAGAACGTCTTGTTGTCGGTAGCCCAGGCCGAACCGTAGCTGAGCCCCTCCAGGTCCTGGGGCGTATCAGCCCCGCTACCAAGATCACGCAGTACGGCGGTGAAACGCTCGTCGCCTTGGCGATCGAAGCCCCACAGGAGCTGACTATGATCCGGCGAGACGTCGAAGATTCCGATTTGGAAGAACGGTGCATCCCCCGCTTCCACGTTCTCGTCAAGAAGCACGTATTCGGGCCCGGCCAGGTCGCTAGTCAGGTCCTCTCCAGCGGCCATTGACCGAAGCAGTTCGACAGGGGCAAGCCGACCTTCATGGCCCATCGAGCGGCGACAGTGAATGGGATAGGCCTGGCCTTCCACCGTCCGGCTGTAGTAGACCCAGTCATCATGGATGACGGGCACTGATAGATCCGTTTCCTTGATTCGGCCCTTAATCTCCTCGTAGATTTCGGCCCGCAGCGCAGAAGTTTCGCCGAGCACCTGATCGGTGTAGGAATTCTCGGCTCGAAGGTGGTCCAGGACCTCAGTCGAATGGCGATCTTCGAGCCATCGATAGTCGTCGGTAACCGTGTCGCTCCAAAAGGTTCGTTCGAATGGCTCTTTACGAGCTTGGGGTGGGGAAAGCTCCATGGTGGCCTCCCTGGGTGCTTGGGCCATAGCGGACGATCTTAGACCCGATCAACGCCGGGTGACGCCATGCTTGTGCATCATGCTTTGGTGCTCCGAGTGGAGGACTTCGAAAGACCATTTTTGTGTCCATCGGGAACAAAATTTGCTTCAACACCCGGGCCGAACGGATAAACGACCCAGTCGCACTGCTTGCCACGGGCGGGCAAGTACCCTAGGTCCTACCTTGGCCACTTAGCGTATCGATAGCGACACGCCTGGTGGCAGCAAATGCGTAGCTGCCCGTAGCATTGGCTCACGTAGATTGTCACTAACGGCCACACCCTTACACATCGTTTGGGGAGCGCCACCGGCACCCATGGAGCTGTAGTTGTTCTGGCGAGAACGGTACAAAATAGCCTCGAGCACCCTGCTGTTCATGGGCGCGGTTCTTGCCGTCTTGGATTTCTTGGCCCGCGACCCGTCCCAGCGCGGCGCTTCGGTTCTCTACTTGGGGTTGGCGCTGGTTTTCGCTGGCATCTGGTCTTTCTTCACCGATTGGGATCGTTTGGCCCAGCCCTTTCGGTTGCTTCCTGCTCTGGCGGTCCTGGGTGCCATGGTGGCATCCATCTACTGGGCGCAGGCAGCGGACACTTCACATGCCGTGATCGGCTTCGCTGCGGCGTCGGTGCTCATCTTGGCTTACATCGGCTTCGTCCTGCCTCCCGGCTCGTCGCTGCTCTTCAGTCCGTTGGTCATCGGTGTCGTTCTTTTGGCCAACCGCCAGGATGCGTTCAGGGTCAGCCTGGCCGTGCCTCTGATTGGTGTGCCGGTGGCGGCAGCCGTCGGCGAACTGATCTCGGCCCTGGTCGACAGGAGCCTACGAACGGCGCGGTGGTTCTCGTCCCGGACCGAGCGACTCGCCCGACTTGACGATGTTCTCCGCCGCTTTCGGCGGCCGTCGACGCTGCCCGAGGCCGCCGAAGAGGTTGCTCAGGCAGCCCGGGAGATATTCGAGGCAACCCGCTCCACCGTCGTCCTCCGGGATGTGAGCGGAGGACTAATCCCTGTCACGATCGGCCCCTTCAGCGGCGAGACACCCGATGCCGAAACGGCTGTTCTGGTGGCCGAGGCTATTGGTGGCGATGAACCACGGCTCGTGCCATCAGGCAACGACACCATGCTCGTCCTGCCACTGCCTGCCGCCGAAGTACCGGCCGGTGCGGTCGTTGTTCATCCGGTTCCAAATGAGGACCCGGCCTACACCGTTGACCTGGCACGTCTCTTCGGCACACAGGTCGGCATCGCCATCGAGCATCTCTTCGTCATCAACCAGTTGGAGCGGGCGACGACCCGAGATGAACTCACGGGCATCGGCAATCGCAAACACGCCGACGCCTTGCTGAACTCGCTCGACGGTGGAGACGCCCTGATCCTGCTTGACCTCGACGGCTTCAAGGCCGTCAACGACACCTTTGGCCACGCCGCCGGCGACCAGGTTCTCTTGGACCTAGGGCACCACTTGCAACGATGTCTTCGAGACTCCGACACCTCAGCTCGGTTGGGTGGCGACGAGTTTTTGGTGGTGGCCCGGCGAGCATTCGCTGATCCCGCCGCCGTGGCCAAGCGGATTCTGCGGGGCTGGGCCGACGCTGGCCACTCAACGACGCTCAGCGCTGGTGTCGCCCTACACGACACTCAAGTGGACGTCGCCGAAACGTTCGATCGGGCCGACCAGGCCCTGTACCAAGCCAAAGAGGCGGGCAAGAACCAGGTTCAGCTCTGGTAGTCAGCCGAGTTCGGCTCTGGGTGCCTCCGCCGGAGCTTGAACTGGAGCCTCCTGCGGCGAGAGTGCCACGATCTGAGCGTCGACCTCGTCTTTGATCCCGGCCAGCGGGAGAACATTCAGCACACCCTGACCGTTGCGGACCAGGTCGATCAGTTCCTCGCCACTGCGGGTCAGAACCGACGTAGAGCCGTGGATGACCAGGTTTGCCGACGCGATGTCTTCACCCAGTTGCTCACGCATGAAGGTGAAGACCTCTCGAACCGACTCCAAACGTATTCCAGCATCGAGAAGGGTCTTGATGACCTTCAACTCAAGTAGATCCTTGTACGAGTACCGTCGACGTGACCCGGATCCCTGAGCATCGGAAACTGACGGGCGAAGCAGATCGGTTCGAGCCCAATAATCAAGCTGGCGGTACGTTATACCGACAATCTCAGCTGTTCGCTTTCCTGAAAAATTTGCCTCTACCGACATGTAGATCCAAGTCTCCTCGCCACTTCATGGCAGTAGCAGCCAATATCGTCGCTATTCCGCCGCCTGCCGCGTTACTACGAAGAGCGTAATTACGGGCTGCGTGTTTGCCTGCCTATGATCGTAGTGAGCTGCGCGCGCAGAGTCAATCATTCGCGCGGACAGCGTCAATTCCCGGTATCTTCCCAGCGTCATTCTCAAGGACTTCAGGGACTACTCATGAGCGTCGACCGTCAACTCATTCATCGCCTGCTGGCCACGGCTTTCGGGCACGCCGCCCCCGCGGTGGTTGCCGTGACCGACGCTGGTCAGGGCCGCGGCGTCTTCAGCACTGTTGTCCGGATCGAACTCCAGTGGAGATCGCCATCGAAACCGCAACAGCCACGCCACGTCGTAGCCAAACTTCCTCTGGCTGGACCCAACGGTGCAGCCGCGGTGGCGTCGGGGGCCTATCGCCGTGAGGCTGAAGCCTATCGCCGGATACTGGTCGGTTCGCCGGTACAGGCCCCAGGGGCATTGGCCGTGGTTGAAACCGGCGAGGGAGGGTACGCCTTTCTCCTCGATGACTTGACCCTGTTGAGACGGGTGGACCAGTTGGATGGGCTCGGCGAACAGGACGCTACCGCAGTGGCTCTTGCCCTTGGCAGACTGCATCGACATTGGGCGGGCCAAACCGGTCCAGTCAGTTCACAGTCCGCCAGAAGAGACGTTCTCGGCTCCATTGATCCGACGTCGATTCAGGCAGGGCTGGCGGAACTCCGACGAACATGGGGAAACGAGCTCAGCGACGAATTGCTGGCGGGATTTGAGCGTGTCGCCGAGGCGGTGAGGCGCCACAACCGGCCAATCGAGGACATAAATAACATCACCCTGTGTCACGGCGACCCCCGAGCCGACAACGTCGTGTTCGACGCGAGTGACGGACCCGTACTGTTCGACTGGCAACAAGTAATGATCAACCCGGGCGAGTACGACCTCGCTTGGCTGACGGCCACCAGTCTCACGGTCGAGAATCGGCGGCGGTTCGAACGGAACCTGATTGAGGCCTATGGAGGAGACTTCGACGTCTACCGTGCGGGCTTCGCCATACCAGCGACTCTCGTCCTCATGCTGGTTCAACGACAGATGCGCTCTGGCCGTCTCAAAGACGTTACCGAAGCAAGCCTCAAGCGTATAGGTCAGGCACTAGTCGACTTGGATATAGCCGACCGCTGGGTCTAGTCCGGGAGGAAGTCCTCGGGGTTCACCTGGTCAAGGAATCGGCGGAGTTCAAGAACCATCTCCTCCTCGTCGCCCTCCTCGTCGCTCTGGGGTTCTTCGATGCCCGCCTGTTCGATGAGATCCTCATTGGCAAAGATCGGACTTCCGGTCCGGGCCGCCAATGCCACGGCGTCGGACGGCCGAGCGGAAATGACCTGATTTCCACCCGACACGTCTTTGAGGTGCAGCTCAGCGAAGAACGTCCCGCTTCGCAACTCGGTAACGACTACCCGGTCGAGCGCGGCGCCCAAGCCGTCAATGACCTCGGCAAAAAGATCATGGGTCATCGGTCGAGGCGGGGGTTCGCCCTGCAATGCCAGGTCGATGGCATGGGCTTCGGGCCCACCGATGTAGATGGGTACGATTCGTCGGCGGCCGGTTGACTCGCGAAGCAGAAGAATCGGTGTGTTGGTGGGCATCTGGACTCGAACGCCAACAAGCTCCATCTCAACTGTCATGATCGAACCGATCGCTGTCGGGCCGAAACTGACTTGGCAGTCTGCGAACTTCTCGAGGCCGGATCGGCGTACGAATCGTGCATCGTTTCCCGTCAGTCCTGCCGTGCAAGGGCAAGGTACACGAGCTTGAACTTTCCGACTTGAACCTCATCGCCATCGGAAAGATCCTGCTCCTCCACCCGCTCCTGGTTTACGTACGTGCCGTTCAAACTGCCAGCGTCGGACACGATGTAGCCGCCGCCATTGCGACGCACGAGCGCATGACGGCGCGAGACCGTCACGTCATCGAGAAAAATGTCGCTCTCAGGATGCCGCCCAATCGAGATCTCCTCGCTGTCCAACGCAATTCGACTCCCCTTCTTGGGACCTTGGCGAACCACGAACATCCCGACGGTGCCCTCTGGGAAGTCGACATCAAGATCGACCTCCGAACTCTCGGGGTCCTGAGGAAAGTCGAACGCCTCAGTGGCATCGACGTCAGATCGATCTTGTAGCGGGGTCCCACAAGAGCTACAGAAACGAGAAGCACTCGGGTTCTCGTAACCGCAGCTGGGGCAA
Source organism: uncultured Acidimicrobiales bacterium (assembly GCA_938002965.1). Lineage (GTDB taxonomy): Bacteria > Actinomycetota > Acidimicrobiia > Acidimicrobiales > SZUA-35 > JAHELU01. Next base: position 346,027 of record CALKZY010000016.1, read on the forward strand.
CTGGAAGTCATCTCAGCCTTCCGTCAGCTCGGCATACTGCGCTGCATCGAGTAACGAATCTGCCGCGGCAGCGTCGGGAAGCTCGATGACAAATATCCAACCATCACCGTAGGGATCGGAGTTGAGCTTGTCCGGGGCGTCAGGCAACTCCGAGTTGACTTCCACCACGGTTCCGGTCAGCGGAGCGTAGATGTCGGAGACCGACTTTGTCGACTCGACTTCGCTGATGGACTGGCCGATCTCGACCTCAGCGCCGATTTGTGGAAGATCGATGAACACGATGTCGCCCAGGGCGTCCTGTGCGTAGTCGGTGATGCCGACCTTGGCACGGGTTCCGTCGAGAAGAATCCACTCATGATCACTCGAATAGCGAAGATTATCCGGTATCAACATTTCCACTACGCTAGCCGAGCCCGACACGACTCTGCACATGCTTGGGAATCTGAAATTCGACTGTCAGCCGACGTCGCCGCGAACGTGCGGCAAATACTGAAACAGCGTGGCGAACCACCCGTACAACAGGCCGGGAACGGCAAACATCCACGCCAGCCAGGCAAGAATCGGAGCGTAGCTGAGCTCGCTGGTCGCTCCGAGAAACATCGGCACGGCGAACATCAACAGAAAAGCGCCGGTTTTGCCCTCCCAGCTAACGTCAATTCGCGAAGGGCCCCTGGTGGCAGCAATGATGGCCAACACAACCGTTACCGCCTCACGCACCAACGCGGCCACGGCAACAATGATCGGAATGGACGAAACCACGAGCAGGCTCGGAACAGCCACCACAAAGAGCAGACGATCGACCACGGGGTCGAAGGCAGCACCGAAATCGCTGTGCTGATTGAGTCGCCGGGCCAGCCACCCGTCAACCCAATCGGTTGCACCGAGCAGTCCGAGCAGCCAGGCCGAGGCGCCACGATCTTCGGCTCCGAACAACAGCCAGAGGAACACGGGGATGCACAACAATCTGAGCAGCGTGAACGCATTCGGCCATGTCAGGATCGACCCCCAATGACCGTCTACGGGATCAGCGGACGTAGAGCGCGACACCATTGTCCAGGCTGTCGTATTCGAGTTCGAACTCAAGGTCTCGGGCCATACGGGCGTCGAAGTCCTGTCTCTCTTCGATTGTTCTCTCTGGGATGTCACGGTCAACAGTCAACACCGCTCGGGTGAAATCAGGAAAGCCCATATTGACCGCGGCAGGGGCGATATCAGTGGCCAGTGGGTATAACCACGGCCGGTCCGAGAGCTTGACTAGAGCCGACGGGGACGCCCGCACGGGAGTATCAGGCTCGAGCTCCTCGATGGCTTCTTGAATCGCTACGTCAACGGCGTCTTGATCGCCCCACGTCCACGGTTGCTCGTACGGCGACATCGGCGACGAAACCACAAACGACAGACCGCTGGCAACGGCCAAGGCGAACAGTATTCGCACGTCCAAGAACACACGATCAACGCCCATTGTGCCAAGTCGGTTCAAAGCGTAGGCGCAGGCGATCACCACAAAAGCCAACAGCACTGCTGACTGTTCGGCGAACGGGGTTTGATCCGAGCTCGTCACTAATAGCAGACCGGCGAGAGGGGCCACCGGCAACAGGTGGCGAGGCGACAACACGGGCAAGAAGATCACAGGAGTAAGCAGTGAAACAACGAGGGTGATGTTGTCCTGAGTGAAGAGATCACCCAGTGACATCATCGGATCTCGAAGCGATCCGAGGACAGTGTCCCCGAGCGTCTGTCCGTTGTAGGCGCTCCAGGAAACAGCCAAGCCGGGCTCAGCGATGATCGGTTGCCCCACGAGAAGAAGCGCCAAGGACCAGACCAGCCCTACCCCAAGTGTCCAAATCCCAGCCCTTCGCTCGCCATCACCGAGCAACACAACACCCCAAAGCCCCACGGCTAAGCCAATGTCGGCCCGACACAGAAGAGCTACGACCACACAGGTCCAATACAAAGTCCACTTTTTCGTCGCACCGAAATAGGCGGCACCAATGAGCACCGGTATAGCCAATGCCCCCGGGTGAAAGTCGATGGCTCCGATTCGGTGGGTCGCCGGGTGGAGGCAATACGCCAGGCTCAGGGCCGAGCTGGCCCCGACTCTTAGCTTGGCTACCTGTCGGGCTAAGCCCCAGATTGGTAGCACCGCAAGCCCCAGCGCGACCCCTTGAGTCACGACCAGCACCTTGGCCGGCTCGAATACCAAACCAGCCACGGCCAACGGGTACATGATGAATGACCATCGAAGTTCGAGCAGATGGACGCCTGTACCGAACATCGATGCCCGAGGCTCGTAACCCTCCGTGATGAGCCAAAGCGCTTGGCTGTACCCGGCGAGGTCATCACCGGTCATCAGCCCTTCGACCCGCTCCAAACCGGCCCAGGCCAAAAAGGTTCCCAACAGAGTCGCCAGCGTCAGTGGGATCCAGCGGTCCCCGTCGCCTGCCTCCAGTCGCGCTTGAGCCCGAACGACAGCACGATTGAGACGGCGACTGTTCGCTTCCTGACGTAGAACTGCCACTATCCCTGCCTCGGCAGCTCGAAAGCATCGAGGAGATGCTCCGCGTTGTTCGCAACTCGGTTGACCGCGGTGGAAACCGGTCGAAGCTCCAAAAGGCCGGGCGGAGCTGGAACGGTCAGCTCGACCAAATCACTCTTGGCGGTGGCCGGGTCAAGCCAGGAGTCCCAGGCCGACGGCGCCACCATTACCGGCATTCGGTTGTGAACGGGCTCCATGTCGGTATTGGCACTGGTCGTGAGGACCGTGAACGTCTCGATGACTTCAGACGCGTCAACGTCGGCTTTGTTCTCCTCGGCCTTCGGTTTCCAACGCTCCCACAAACCGGCGAACACGAGCGGATCACCGTCAGACCGATAGATGTAGTAGGGCTGTTTGTTCTTTTGGCCCTCTACTTTGGCCCATTCGTAGAAGCCGTCAGCCGGGATCAGACAGCGGCGTTTGCCGAAGGCGCTGCGAAACGCTGGTTTCTCGGCAACAGTTTCGGCCCGGGCGTTGATCATTTTTGAGCCGATCTTGAGATCCTTGGCCCAGAACGGCACCAGGCCCCAACGAACGACGCTGATGTTGCGATTGTGGTCAACGGCCCTGACGATCGGGACCTCGTGCGTGGGAGCGACGTTGAAGTTTGCCCCGAGCGCCGCCTGGTCGATGGCTGCGTCAAAGTAGTCGGCCAAGTCCTCTGGGCTCGATGCTGAGACAAATCGACCGCACATTGCCCAATACCGTACTCGATTTAACGGGCTCAATCGGTACGAACACGTCGAAGCGCACGGCCGACCAGTCGACTAACGCACCTGTCAGGTCCGCTCAAGCACCCATCGGGCACCATCGACAAGGCGCCAGCCGAGATAGGCCACCAGCGCAACGACCACAATCCAAAAGTGCCAGGGCACTGGTTGTTCAACCTGAGCCACGGTGTCACCAACATCAACCTCGGTTCCACAGTCAGGACAAGACCCATCAGCTTTGGCCGCGCTGGGCGCAAGGTATTTGTCGCATGAATCACACCAGGGCATCGATCAGATTCTACGTGGACGGCGTTGAACTGGTACCCGGAATCATCCTCCCGACACCAAAGTGGCTTCTTCTCAATCGAAGCTGGAGTGAATAAACCAGTCGTACGATCGTCGCCGGACGGACGTCTGCCACCATCTTTCGACCGCCTGCAGCTTCTTGAGAAGGGGCCAAATCTTCACGTCTTCCTCATACAGCTGTCGTGCCTCTTCGGCAGTGACAGGGTCGCCGCTGAGATGTCTGTTCAGGGCTACAACCGTCGCGTCGACCCACTCGGGGAGACCTTCCCGGTGGAGGTTGGCGACGATATCGAGGCCAACCCGTCGCGGATCGTTCCAACGGGTCACAAGCCTCGTCATCTGACGAGCCACAAGTGGCCGACTCAGGGCCGGGAGCGGTCGAACGAAGGGCTTCATGTCGAATCGAAGACGTCCGGCTGGATCCCACAGGAACGGTGTGCCGACATCAACCAGCGTCAGATTTGAGCCGCTCCAGGAGAAATTGGTTACCTGAGCGTCGATGCTGAGGTCGGAGGAGACAACGCCAAGGGTCTCGGCCAGCGCGGCTAGGAAGGGGTGATTCGGGTCGGGCTCAGCGGCCCTGAGCACGTTGTGGCCCAGCGACGCCGGATCCAACATTGGTTGAACCAGATATGAAATCACTTGCGGCCCACGATCACGTCGCACGATACTCGTCTCGGCAACAGCGAGACCTCTAGCCTCGATTCCAGCGATGTACTCGGTAACGAGATCGCTGTAGTGCGTAAACTCAGCCGGATTGAACGGGGGTGTCCGTTTGCAAACGAAACGAGGCGACGTGATCGGCCATCCAAGAGCAACCGATATTTCCCCGTAGCCGAGCACGAGCAACGCTGAATCATCACGTGACTCCAACGAAGCGAGAACGATCTCCTCGAGTTCACTCACTTCCTGCGGGCTCATTGAAGACTCGTTCATCTGGAACCTCCCCTGTTCCCGATCGGACGCTACTGCAGTTGTCAGCACCGGACAACCCGTGTGATGCTGAGCCCGGAACCCTATGCCGACATGTCACGGCAACGAAGGCCTGACCGGGGATGAGAGGCTCAGAATGTCCAACTCAGATGAACTGTTCAACAGGGCTCAGGCCGTGATCCCTAACGGAATCTACGGGCACTATGGCGGTGCCCACCTCCGCCACAGCCCGAACTTCTTCGAATCAAGCGCCGGATCCCGCTTCACCGACGTTGACGGCAATACCTTCATCGACTGGATGTGCGCCTACGGCCCGATGATCCTTGGTTATAACCATCCCGTTGTAGAACAGGCAGCGGCACGCCAAGCGGCAAAGGGTGGCACCGTCAGCCTCGCTTCGCCAGTAATGGTGCAATTAGCAGAGACACTAGTTGAACTGGTCCAAGGAGCAGAGTGGGCCCTGTTCGGGAAGAACGGAGCGGACGCCACTGGACTCGCCGTGATGGTGTCCAAAGCTGCGACGGGGCGACGGAAGATCATCAAGATAGACGGCGGCTATCACGGGACCGCCCCATGGATGCAAGCACAGGGCAGCCCAGGCACCACGGCAAATGACCAGGAGTCGGTGATCACCATTGCGTGGAACGACCTCGAAGCACTCAAGTCAGTTGTAGCCGCCGATGGACCCGACATCGCCTGCTTCATCTCATCGCCGTATCATCACCCGGTCTTTGCCAGCAATGTTCTGCCCGCTGACGGGTACTGGACATCAGCGGCCCAACTGTGTGCTGAGGCCGGAATCCTTACGATTCTCGACGATGTTCGAACCGGGTTCCGGATCGACCTCGCCGGCTCGCACGCCGCCTACGGCTTCCAACCCGACTTGATGTGCTTCGGCAAGGCCATTGCCAACGGCCACCCGATCTCGGCACTCCTCGGAACCGACTCGGTACGCCATGGCGCCGAGGCCACGTTCTACACCGGGACCCAGTTCTTCAATGCTGTACCGATGGCCGCCGCTCTAGCAACACTCGGCGAACTCCAAGCGATCGACGCGGCAAGCGTCATAACCAACCTCGGCGACCGCCTGAACAAGGGCCTCATCGACGTCGCCGCTTCCCACGGCCACGATTTGGCTGTATCAGGCGTACCAGGAATGCCGTTTTACCAAATCAACGGCGACCACGGGCACGACGTGTTGAAGCAATGGGTGACCGAGTGCGGACGACTCGGCGCCTACTTCTTGGACTTCCACAACAACTTCGTCTCAGCCGCTCACACCAATACCGATCTCGACGAGACCTGGGCAATCGCCGACAAAGCCTTCGGACTGCTACCGGCCTGAGAAGGCCTGCTCAACAAGCGAGAGCCAATCTGCAGCCAGATTGCCGTCCCCTACGACCTGAACACGATCGCAGCGCCGACCCCAAAGGGCGACAAGTACATCCTCCCCACTGCCCGAGATCGTGGCCAGAGGAGACTGGTTTCCGACCCCTAGGCGAAGATTCAGATCAGCAACAGCGACGGTCAGGCCGCCTTGGGGTTCACCGGCGATTCTGGCTGCCAGTGGCAGCGCAAACTCAACAGTCTCGGCGATACCATCAGCGAGCCGCTCCGGCGGGATCTGGTCTCGAGGTCGTGGCAGCGCATCCTGCACGTCGAGGCGATGGAGAGCGGTCTCGATTGCCGCACGACGGAACCAAAATCGGGCTCTGCCCTGCCCCTCGTACGTCCAGGCCACGCGCTCAGGGTCGGTTTTCCGAAAGGTCTCCAGACAAGAGCGCATGTTCGTTGTGAACGCAGCCATCGCCGCTTCACCGATCGGATACGTCGTGGGCCGTTCGACACCGTCAAAGACTTGCTCATCAGCGACGCCCGCCGGCTGAGTCAGCGCTACCTGGTACCCGCGTCCAAGTCCGTATGAAAGATGATTGAGAACATCTTCAACCGTCCATCCGGGACAATTCGGCACCGACTCCTGGAGATCAGCGATTTCGAGCGACTCGAACCAACCGATGTTGTGTTCAAACCATTGGAGATGCTGCTGCGGGGCCATGTCCCCAGTCTGCCCAGCGCCTCAGATGTTCGGCGACCAAAAAACTACGAGTGTTTTAGTGTCGGGCTGGGGAGATTCGAACTCCCGACCTCTTGACCCCCAGGCATCTCCAGTCAGGGCTTGCAGCCCGTAAACGTTGGCGCCTAGTAGAGAGAAGTCCAGAGAAGTCCATCGGCGTCAAGGCCGGTTGGCTCCCTGATTGGCTCCGCAGCTAGCGCGTGTGCCCTTGGGGATTCCGCCGCCAGTTCGGTTCTGCCAACTTGTACCTGGCCAGGTGTGCTCCAAGAGCAATCACTCCTGCGAGACAGAGTGCCTCTGTTAGACCTAGAAACAGCGACGACCACCATTCGAGCTGAACACCGTCTCGGATCGGACCCCCCTCGTGTGCTGCGACAGCTGCGAAGCGGGAGATGGATCCGACTCCTAACGCAGTTCCAAAGCACGTCGCCGCCAAGTGAAGGCTCCTCCTATCGAATAGGCGCATGCTCCAAGGGTGATCCGGTGGCAGATCTTGGCGGATGATTTCTAGCCAGCCCACGATTGTCAAGCAAATGGCTACGAGAAGCAGAGCGCCGGTAAACAAGAAGGCATCTCGCGCCGCCTTGTAGTCGTGATTGACGTCAGCTACGAGCGCAGAGAACACGATTAGGCGAGATGTCGCATAACCGCCAGCAAAGAGGCCGATCCAGAAGGCCGTATTGACAAATCCTTCAACTAGACCGCGCCCGAAGTCACGACGCTTCGCTTGCGTGTTGACCATCTTGCCGCCTACGTGAAGTGCTAATCGGTTGGTTTGGCCAGTTCCCAGGCTCGATTCAGAAACTCGGCGTACGGCTTGAATGCTGGCGATTGACCACTGTGCCAAACTGCGGGTAGGTCATATCCACCCGTGTAAGGAAGATGCGGCATGGCCAGCACTCCGTGATCGCCGAATTGATAGACCATCGCCGCTGGCCAGAAGTCATAGAATCTTATCGACTCTCCTGCTGCGCTCCCGAGGACTTGACCCCACTTGTCGACGGCGAACCCAACGCGCTCAGCGTACGACTCGGCTGTGTGGCCTTCTTCTGCAGCCCGCGCGATCGCGTACTCCGAGTTTGGGTTGGCGATCAGCACCCGCACTGAAAGAGATCCCTCGGCCACGGCTAGTGCAGTCCGTTCCTTGAACAAAGGAAGTTGTTCGATTGGGTAGACACCGGCGAGGCCTAGCAACGTTATCTGATCCGAGGTAGCTGGGTAGTTGCCAAGCTCAGCAATGAACTTATCCGAGAGAGCGTGGAGGGACGCGTAGCCGGTCTCGGCGCTTGGCGTCCTGGCCACCAATGTCGGGATGCTCTCCTCGTGGATGTCGAGCAGGTTCGCCACATCAGCTATTCGCCCTGGTGGTACTTCGTTCTTCGATCGCCAGATGTGGAGCGTCGATCTGCTGATCTCCAGGCCGTCAGCGACCTCCTGATAGCTCAGTGCTGAGCGTTTGATCAGACCGTCCAATGTGTCCATACATACAGTTTGCCCCAATCGGCCATCGAATCGTACTCAAATTCTCCATCAATAGCCGATTGCGTCGTACTTCTTGACTGATAGAAGCGTACGTTATAGTCTGATCATAACGTCCGACACAATCAGACGTTACGTCCGGAACGCCAGGACGTTCGCGAAGGGAAAAGGGTACGAAGATGTTTTTGCCAGTTAGTGACAGTGAGTTTAATGATTCGATTTTGACGGTGTTGAAGGTTGAGCCGTTGATGGAGTTTCAGGAGGATGCGGATAAGGCTCCGGTGCAGCAGTTGCATCGGAAGTCAAGGTTGCCGTTGTGGTCGGTGACGGCTTCGTATGAGCATGAGATGGATTTTGAGCCTGAGAACTTTCAGGTTCGGATTGCATCGGGTGATGATCCGGGGATTACGCCGGGTCCGATCCGGTTTGGTGGTTTGGCGTTTCGTACGTGGAACATGAACGGTAAGAAGGGCCTGTCGATCACGGCCGACACGTGGACGCAGGAACCGGCCCCGTCAGCCAAGCGGGCGGCCACGGCTAAGCCTGCGCCTGACACGAGTACAGCTAAGCCTTCGGTTCCTGAAGGTAAGGCCTGATCCGATGGCTGGCCGTGTGGTGGAGCGTCCTGGGCTCGGCTTTAGGCCTGCTCGGATGGATCGTGAGTTGACCGAGTTGGTTGATGCGATTGTTGAGGTGGCTGACCGGGCCCGGGATATGGGCCGTTTGCGGTTGGCGTTGGAACCGTTCGGTGGGTCTTCGCTGTTTGATGCGGAGATCCGTTTGAACGGAACCTTCTCGGCGGAGTTCTGCATCTGCGATGAGGTAGGGCTATGAACCCGGTTCATCGTTTTGTCTGGAATCTTCTGATGCGCCGCCGCCGTAATCTGCGGTTCTTGGCGGCTCGGTTTCCGTGGTTTGCTCCGTGGGCGGTCCGTTTGCGGATGTTGACTCATGTCTTGGTCGGCAACTTCCATGTCACTGCTGGATTGGTGGTGGCGTGGTGGTTGTGGCCGATGTTCGGGTTCGCCCCGGCCGCCTGGTCCGGTGTCGGATTTGGCGCTGTCGGTGAGCTGTTTCTGCAGCTCGGTTTCTACTTTCCGGCCCGCTTTGGTTGGTTGCTGTGGCCGGTTGGGTGGCGTGAGGGCTGGGCGGTGCGTGCGTATCTTCCGGCGGCGTGGGCTGATGGCGCTGCGAAGACTGCTGCTGTGCAAGCCGAGGTTGGTACGTCGTCTGAACCGACGGCCCCGGCCAAGTTGCGCCCGGTGGCGGATCATCCGAAGTTGTCGTTTGTGCCGTTGGTGGAATGGCCGACTGTTTCGTTCTGGGTTGGCCCTCCACCTGGTCGCACATTCGCAGCGTTAGACGAGATGGCCGACGTCCTGGCGGCGAATCTTCCTCGCTGCCATTCCGTGACCGTCGAGTACTTGCGTCCGACGGATTCGTTTGGTCGGATCTCGTTCACCTTCGATGACGTACTCGAAGACCAAACCGTGACCACTCCCCCACTCGCCACACTGAGCGACCCGGTAGCCGCTGAACCGCCGGCGGAAGTTCCTCGGGCTCGATTGGAGCTTGTGGCCGGCGGCGACGTGGTCACCCTGGGCGACCTTGCGGTTTCGCCTGGCGATCTACCGGAAAGCGCCTGAGTCGATGCTGTATCTACTTGGCGTTATCGGAACCATCGTTGTGTGGTTCGCTCTACTCGGGGTCATCTCCCGGCCTGTTGACCGCAACCGTACACCTGTGGTCGATCCGGTGTCAGCGTGGGATATCGCCCGAGTTGGTGCTGACCGGTTTCGTGCCGGGTTGACCTCGACGGGCGCTCCGTTGATTCACCGGTTCCCGGGTGATCACCGCCTGGTGGTCGGGCTGACTCGTTCGGGGAAGTCCTGCACTGTTCATGCCATCATCACAGCGTTCTCAACCTCGGTTGATGCTGCGTTCGTTGGGATTGATCCGAAACGCACTGAGCTGGGGTTGTGGCGGCCTCGGTTCACCCAGGTGGCCGTGGATCTGGCCGACATCGATCAGGCAATCGTGCGGGCTGTCCGGTTGATGAAAGTCCGTCAACAGTTCCTTGAGCTACAGGGTTTGACGAAGTGGACGGCTGAGCTTGGGCCGTGGGTGTTCATCATCATCGATGAGTACGCCGAACTGGTCGGGATCTCTACTGACGGGATCGACCGGGCAGGCGAAGGCACTGACATTGATAAGGGGTTGAAGCGGTCGAAAGCGTTGGCCTCGATGCGGATTACCGACATCGGCTCGCTGGCTCGTCTCGGTGCCGGGCTCGGCATCAAGTTGATCATCTCCACCCAATACCCGACCGCTGAAGTGTTGGACACACAAATCCGCAACCAGCTCGACACCCGTTTCATGCACCGAGTCTCAGGCGACGAACAGGTCAAAGTCTCAATGGGTGCCGGACGGGCGCAACAAGTCGGAGCGAACTCGATCCCGGCGTCGATGCCTGGCGGTCTGTGGGTCGTCGGGTCGGAGGACTACAACGACCCGGTACTAGCCCGCTCCACCTACGTGGACGCCGCCGACATTCCAACACTCGCCACCCGGACAGCGTCAGCGGCGTGGACGTGGGAACAACTCCTGTCGCTGCAAACCGTCGCTGATCGAAAGGGTCTGTCATGACCGCTTACACCGGAGCCGAACGGCCAGTGAGGAACCGAACCCCCTGGCCACTGTCGACGTGGGTCGCCCGCACCCTACTGGTTTCACCACCCGAACAGGGTGGTGCGCTGCCTACCCACGACACACCGACCGAACAGCGAATCGATTGGGAGTTGTCCCCGTCACGGCCCCCGACCCGAACCCTCGACACCTTCAACGCAACCAACCACGCCACCAAGCAAGCCGAACCGACCATCACCGGCCGAGACCACGAAGGCAGCGCCCTGGCGGTCTTGGTCAGGCGAACGTGGAGCATCGCTCTCGGAGCGGTTGCCATGTGGCTCACCTGGGCCGTCGTCCAACTCGTGGACCCGGCCGATGCGTTGGTGACTGTGACGATCACAGCGATCGGGATCTGCACCGCTCTTCTCGTGACGGCACACGCCATGACTGAACGTCACACAACCGCAGAAGACCCGCAGGGACAACCGATGGCAGAACCTCGCGCGATGAGCGGGCCACGACGTGACGACGAGAACAGACAAACGGTGACCAACGACGAGCGGAACAGACCGGGACGGGCGAGCCCGCAGGGCGAGCAGGCCCAGCGCCGCCGCCCCAAGCAGAGGCGCCCGGCCGATGCGAGCCGAGCGAAGCGAGGCGGCCGGACCGGGCCAGGGCCGAAGGCCCTCTTGGTAATACGTAGAGTCTGCTTCCCCCGGCAGGCAACGGAGAGGACGCAGCGATGAGTGCGAATGTTCTTGGCAACTGTGTTGGACCGTCGGCTGCTTCCACGGATGGAGACGCAGCGGTCAAGCGGAGCCGGGCACGTAGAGACGGCGCGTGGATCGTCCGGGCGTTGAATCAAACACTGTTCGGCACCACATCGGCATGGGGCGACTGCGGTAACCCGGTCGGCTCACACGTGGCCATCAAGCAACTCGACAACGAAAGAGGGACCATGCAACCAACATCAATCGCTACCTGCAAGAGCCCTTGGGCGTGTCTGTCGTGCGCCGGGAAGATCAGAGCACACCGGGCCACCGAGATCGACCAACTGGCTAAGGCTCACTTGGCGGCCGGGAAGGGGCTGACGTTCATCACGTTGACATTCCCGCACGGCCTGACCGACAGCCTTCAAGACGGCCTAGAAACCGTGGCCAAAGGCTGGCGCTCGCTCGTCTCGGGGTCGGGGTATCACGGCAAAAAGACCGACAACGGCGAAACCATCGGCGGAGCCAAGAACCGCTGGGGCATCCTCGGCAACATCCGAGCCGTCGAGATCACCGACGGCCTGTCATTCGGATGGCACCCACATTTGCACGTCCTGTGCTTCCACGAAGAACAACTGTCACCGGAAGACGGCTCGCTGCAAGAGTTCCGGGCCTGGTGGTCCGACCGGTGGGCACGCTGGGTCAAACGAACACTCGGCCGAGACATCCACGCAGAACGAGGCGTCGACGCCGTACCCGTCAAAGACGCCGAAGGCCTCGGCTCCTATGTCTCAAAGATCCACTACGAACTCGTACGAGCCGATCTCAAGACCGGCCGTCGCAAGAACCGGACACCGTGGCAGATCGCCCTGGACGCTGCCGACACCGGCGACTGCCGAGACATCGCACGCTGGGCCGAATACTGCAAAGCCACCAAAGGCCGCTGGATCGTCTCCGGCCTCCCAGCGCTCCGCAAGATCTACAAGATCGCCGCCGCCGACCTGACCGATGAAGAGGCTGCTCAAGAAACACAAGACGGAACCATCGTCGCCTACATCGACGCCAAACTCTGGCGCAAAGCCCGCCAACACCGACGAGCCGCCGTCATCGGCCAGGCTCTCACGGCCTTTGAGACCGGCAACCTCGCTGCGTTGATGCAGGCGCTCAACCGGGCAGTCCCAGACGGGCAGGTAGGCATTCTGCGATACACGAACGACATCCCGTACATCGGCATCACTGGAAAGGGCGGAACATGAGTGGGGTACCTGACCGTTTGCTGTATCGGGTTCCCGAGGCGTGTGAGCTGTTGAGCCTGAGTCGTTCCCGAGTGTTCGAACTTCTTCGTTCCGGTGAACTCAGATCAGTCAAGCAAGGCCGGACCCGATTGATTCCGAAGTCGGCGCTTGTGGCTTTTGTTGCCTCGCTTGATGAGCAGGCGGCGTAGATGTCGAAGCGGCGTAGTCATGGCGATGGGTCATTGTTCTGGGATGCCAGTAAGAACCGTTGGGTTGGCGTCGTCTCGGTTGGCTTCGACGGCCGAGGTAAACGGATTCGGCGGAAGGTGTCAGGCCGGACGAAGACCGAAACGAAGCAGAGGCTTCGGGATCTGCAGCGAGAGGTTGAGAAGGGACTGCCCGCCGGTGATCGCTCCTTGACGGTCGAAGACGCTGTTGAGGACTGGCTGCATCGTGGCTTGGGTGGCGTTTCGCAGGCGACGAGCGACAACTACGCCACATTGGCTCGAAAGCACATCGTCCCGCATCTGGGAAGCCTCAAGCTCAAGGACTTGAGGGCGAGACATGTCGAGGACTGGCTTGACGATCTGCGCCCAGTGATGAGCACCAGGACGCTACGTCTTGTTCACGGTTTATTGAACCGAGCGGCAAAGCGGGCTCTGGCTCGTGATTTGATCGCTCGGAATGTCGTTGAGCTGGCAACGATTCCTGAGGGTCGTCCCGGTCGTCCGTCAAAGTCGCTCACGGTGATCCAAGCTGAGGCAGTTCTTGAGGCCGCTCGGAACAGTCCGTTGCATGCTTACATCGTGGTGTCGCTGCTGACGGGAGCCCGAACCGAAGAGATGCGGCCGCTGACGTGGTCGAACACGTTCCTTGAGCCGGACACGTCAGTTGACCCTCCCCTGCCGCCTCGTTTGAACGTGTTTCGGTCAGTTCGACGTTCGGGCGACACTAAGACTAGGCGGTCTCGTCGCTCGCTAGCGTTGCCCGAACGATGCGTCGACGTGCTGGCCGAGCATCGATTTGTTCAGGACCGACAGCGAGCAAGGGCTGGCAACAAGTGGCAAGAAAACGATCTCGTCTTCGCATCGGCGCTCGGTTCAGAACTCGATGCGGCCAACGTCCGACGGTCGTTTCGATATGCCATGTCGAATGTCGTAGGCATTAACCCAGCCGATTGGACACCTAGGGAGTTGCGACATTCCTTCGTCTCGTTGCTCTCCGACCAGGGCGTGCCGATCGAAGAGATCTCAAGGCTGGTTGGCCATAGCAGCACCACCGTTACAGAGACGGTGTATCGCCACCAACTCCGACCGGTCATTGAAACCGGGGCTGAAGCTATGGACGGTCTATTCGGACGGTGACACCATGCTTGCCCTCGGAACCTTCGGTGCTGCGTGACCGTTGAGGCTTTGATCGTTATCAGATCTGGCCGCTAGCCAATCTGTGTATCGCTGACTGGATTCCGTCTCCAGCCGGTCGTATGAAAGAAACTCGGCCCCCGACGCAGCTGTCGCTGCCGCGACCGCAACAGTTGGGTCATTCTTCTTGTGCTCGATGTGGTGCAAGAAGGCGGTGAATCCAGCGTTAAGCGTGCTCTCGGTCACATTGAACCGTGGACCGGTGACTAGGCCTACCTGCTTGCACTCTGTGAATATCTGCCAGGCAACTTGCTCGAATCCCCCGCGGCAGCAAGCGGTCAGCACTGTCGCCCCCGGCTCAAGCCGGTCACAGATCAGCTCGGAAAACTCGGACCACGTCTCCCAGACCAGAGGGTCGCTGTACGAGTCAGGGCCAGCTTCGCCAAACCCTTCTTCGTTGCCGTGGCCACATACGTAGACGTATGTCCATTGTTGTGACGATATGACGGGCTCCCTGTCCAAGAGCCTCTCCCCGAACGTGAGATCAAGCTCGGTTGGTGAAACGCCGTGATACTTGAAGAGTTGCGAGACCACGTCCAATTCGCAGAACGAGTCCTTTGTGGCCCGGATAAGCAGGGCATGAGCTTCCATCATCAAGATCTCCTAGGGGTCAGAACCCGAGGAGTGTCGAGGCGTTGGCTCCCGACTTGGCTCCCTGAGCGGATTCTGGCAAGTGCGGCGGCATCAAACCTACGTGTTTTAGTGTCGGGCTGGGGAGATTTGAACTCCCGACCTCTTGACCCCCAGTCAAGCGCGCTAACCAAGCTGCGCCACAGCCCGTGGCGACTCGAATCGTATCGCGACCCTGACCCGCTTCGACGGGATTTCAGGATAAATCACCGTCGCTGTCGACTAGCCGATCGCGCCTTAGACCCGGCGTAGTACGAGAACGGCCACATCATCACTGATCGGACCACCGGCAAAATCCCGCGCAGCCTCAACCAGCTGCTTGGTAAGCACATCGGGCGAGGCTGTCGGGTCACGGCGAATCATGGCGGCAATACCGTCCTCGCCAAAGAGGATCTGGCCGTTGCGGGCCTCGGCCAAACCATCGGTGTAAAGCACAGCGACGTCGTCGTGCATCCACGGAAGCTCCCGTGAATGGTAGGGAGCGGTCGAGTCAAGCATCAGCAACGGACCGGTTGCGCCCAGTGGGCGCACCTCCCGTTCATGCCAAACAAATGCCGCAGGGTGTCCGGCCGAGGCGTACCTCAGCGTCTCCACGTCGAGATCGAAGACCAGAACGCACAGCGAAATAAACTCCTCGCCTCGCTCGAGAACCGACAACTGTGTATTCAGCTGCTCAAGCGCCTGGCCGGGGTCTCGGAACTGAAGAAGGAAGGCGCGAAGGAGATACTTGGCCTGAAGCGCGGTGATGGACGGCTCGATTCCGTGGCCGGTTACATCGCCGATTACCGCGGCCACCCTGGATTCATCGACCTTAAAGACGTCGTAGAAGTCGCCGGCCATGGCGCCGCTACCGGCCTGATAGGCCTGCCCGATCTCAAAACCGGGTAGATCAGGTAGGTCCGATGGGGCCAGACGGGCGGCCCACTGGAGTGGTGCGAGCTGTTCTTGTGTCAACACCTCGCGGGCTTTCTGCTCGATGTCGGCCCGACTGGCAGCGATTCGAGCAATTTCGGTCTGTGATCCTCGTCCGACCAGGGAGATGACGGCGGGCACGGCCAACAAGGACAAGATCAGGGCGGTGACGAAACCAACACCGGTCAGGGTCACCGTAATGAGGCCAACGGCGGCGATCGCCATGAAAATCGTTGTTAGCAGGTCACGGCGGTAGTCGTTGTTGGCCAACCGCCAGATGTCGGCGTCAGTTTGATCTTCGGCCAGTCGAGCCGCGACTCGATGGCGCTGAATGGTGGCCCTGGCCCAGGCAACGGCAGCAGCGGTACATACGATGGCCGCGAGCGCGGGAAGGAGCCGTTCCATGATGGCTAATGCTAGCTCACAGGGACTCCGGACGCCTCAGATGTTGAGTCCAGCCTTCCGCTGCGCCGAGCGTAGCGATCCTGAGTACTACTCCGAGCGCCTACGTACCCGCATCTTGACCGGCGTGGGGCCAAGGTCAAGGCTGTCTCGAAGACTTCGCTCGATGTAGCGCAGATAGTGATCCGGGATGTTTCGGTTAGTGAAAAGCGTAAACGTGGGCGGATCGGTCGCCCCCTGAGTTGCGTACAAAATTCTGGCGCCACCGGGGCCCGGCTGTGCTTGCTGGGCTAGGCGCACGATGTCGTTGACCTTGCGGGTCGGAGCGCGAACCTGATAGGCCTCTAGAGCCGAGCGAAGCGATGGAAGAATCGCCTGAACACCTTTGCCGGTTAAGGCCGAGATCCGGTGCACTCCCCCGTCGGGCAAGAAGCTCAACTTCCGATGGAGTTGATCAGTCAGATCCTCGCGCTGATCGGTCGAAAGCAGATCGGCTTTGTTCAAGATGACCACAATCGGGCATCCGGCAGCGTCGACCCGTTCGGCCAGGCGCTGATCTTGATGGGTAACGCCTTCGCTGGCATCAACGACCAGGAGGGCGACGTCGGCCTTGTCAACTGCCTTCAATGAGCGCATGACTGAGTAATACTCGGTGTCCTCGCTTATTCGTGACTTACGCCGCATACCGGCGGTATCGATGAAACGAACCTGGCCGATTTCGGTGTTGATCACCGTGTCCACCGCATCTCGGGTGGTGCCAGGCATGTCGTGGACGACCGACCGCTCTTCGCCCAGGAGACAGTTGAACAATGTCGATTTGCCGACGTTCGGGCGACCGACCAGAGCGATGCTGAACGTTCGCTCCGATTTGGCCTCGGCTTCTTCCGGCGACGTCAGGCGATCAGCTGAGGTGTCAAGCTGAGGCAGCGCATCAACGATGGCGTCCAACAGATCGGCCACACCGGCACCGTGAATCGCGCTCACCGGGAACGGATCACCCAAGCCGAGTCGGACCAGATCCCAAATTTCGTTTTGCTGTCCGTCGTGGTCGACCTTGTTGGCAACGAGAAACATGGGTCGATTGGCTGACCGAAGGGTTTGTGCCGCTTGAGCATCCTCAGTCGTCACACCAACCATGGCGTCAACCACAAAGAGAACCACAGCAGCGCTGTCAAGCGCATTCTCAGACTGGCGAGAAACTTTCTGATCAAGTTCCGTTCCGGTGGCCAGCCAGCCACCGGTGTCCACCACCGTGAAGGCCCGTCCCTGCCAGTCGGCCTCCACGGCTTTGCGGTCCCGGGTAACCCCAGGCCGCTCTTCAACGATCGCTTCACGCCGTCCGAGAATGCGATTTAGTAACGTTGATTTGCCGACGTTTGGACGCCCGACAATTACCACCTCGGGCAGGTCGTGCTCAACACCCGCGGCGTTGAGGTTGGTCGATGCTGTCATAGTCCGCATGCCTCTCGTAGAGCATGGCCGTCTGTGGCCACTACCTCGACGGGTCGGGGTAGGTCTTCAGTACTCGTTCCATCTAGGAATCGATCGCCGGAAAGGCACACATCGGGAAGTAAATACCGATGCCCTTCCGGCTCGGTTTCGAGGACAGCGGCAATGTCTTGCCCGACAAGCAGCCCGGTGACACCGATGTTGCCGCCGAAGAACTTGTTGGGCACTTCGACCAGTCGGATCCGGCCAGACTCAAACCCAGCGGTGTCACGTAGCAGAGGCTCCAGAACCTGACTGCCGTAGGTGCTGGTCAGAATACCCACAGGAGCAGAGCGCGATGGGCGAAGAGTTACGGCCTGAGCCAAGCCTCCCGCCGTGTCAGCGCCCTGGTCGCCGCAGCTCTCGGTTGGCTCCAGCAGTCCGGCCATTCGGCCGTCAACGCGCAACTGGCCGTCCTGTCGAGGTGCCCGATAGCCAGCGGCGGGGGCGCCGTCGACCCAGGCGAAGAATCCACTGGCGGTGCCGACGGCTTCCGCCTTGGACCCGGTGAACTCCAACTCGAAGTTTCGGGCCATGCCGACCCCGTCTTCATGCATATCGAAGTCGCCGTAGATCTCGGCTGAAGGGAATGAGCGATCAGCCAGCAGATAGTACTCATCAGCCAGATACACCAGCGGTCGGCCGAACAGCGAACTGAACGTCGCTTGCCAACTCTCGACCAGGTCAACGACGGCGGCAGCCTCGTCGCTGGTGTGGGGCCGCATATCGGCTTCATCAGAGTGATCGGATACGCCAAGCGGTACGACTGCGACCGAAGCCAACTCGGAGAATTCGTCACAGATTCCGAGCATGGTCTCCGCCAGAACCTCGCCGTCGTTCACTCCCGGGCAAACAACAATCTGGCCGTGAACCTCGATGCCCTCGTCGAGGAGTGCCCGCAACCAGCGGAGGCTTGTTGCTCCCCGACGATTCCGTAGCAGAGCGCTTCGATCCTCACCGTTGGTGGCATGAATGCTGACATACAGGGGCGACAGACGCTCGGTTATGATCCGCTCAAGGTCGGCCTCGGTGAATCGGGTGAGGGTGGTGAAGTTCCCGTAGAGAAACGACAGTCTGTAGTCGTCGTCTTTAAGGTAGAGACTCTTTCGCATGCCCGGTGGCAGTTGATAGATGAAACAGAAGCTGCAGTGGTTGTCACAGGTTCTGACCTGATCGAACAAAGCGCTCTGGACTTCAATACCCAACGGCTGTCCATCGGACTTGTCGATGCTGATCGAGCGCACGACCCCGCCGCGATCCAGATCGAGATCGACTGTCGGCCCGTCGATCAGCAGTTGGTACTGAATGACGTCGCGCGGCATTTCGCCGTTGATGGCGGCCAACCCGTCGCCGGCGAGAACACCAGCCGCTTCGGCCGGTGAAC
Source organism: uncultured Acidimicrobiales bacterium (assembly GCA_938002965.1). Classification (GTDB taxonomy): domain Bacteria; phylum Actinomycetota; class Acidimicrobiia; order Acidimicrobiales; family SZUA-35; genus JAHELU01. The sequence continues at coordinate 364,875 of CALKZY010000016.1, forward strand.
CGGGTGTCACCGTGAGAACTTGAGGAATGGCCACCCTCCAAGGATACTGCGGGTGACAGGTGCCTCAGGTGGTATGCCCAAAGCCCGAGACCCGATCAAAGGCGACCTATGCTGAAGCCATGGTCGACAAAGTCGTGCTCTGTGCACCCCGCGGATTCTGCGCCGGTGTTGAGATGGCCATCAAGGCGTTGGCCTGGATGGTCCGTGCCTTCGAACCGCCGGTCTACTGCTATCACGAAATCGTTCACAACAAACTGGTGGTCGACCGCTTTCGAGAGCGAGGCGTCATCTTCGTCGACGACATCGCCGATGCGCCCCCTGGACGGCCGATCATGTTGTCGGCTCATGGCTCCGCCCCGGAAGTTGTCGTAGCCGCCCGGGAGCGGGGCAGCTACGTCGTCGATGCGGTATGCCCTCTTGTAACCAAGGTTCACCACGAAGTCAAGGTGCGGGCCGGCAAGGGATATCAGATCGTGTACATAGGCCACGAGGGACACGAGGAAGCGGTCGGCACCATGGCCGTCGCCCCCGAGTCGATCCATAGGGTCGAGACCGTGGCCGACGTTCAGCAGTTGCCGGAGTTCACCGAACCGACCGCATTGTTGGCACAAACAACCCTCAGCCACAGGGACTGGGCCGATGTGGCCGATGCTGCTGGCGAGCGCTTTCCTGATCTCTTCACTCCAGGGCGTTCTGATCTTTGCTTCGCTACCACCAACCGTCAATCAGCACTGATGAACGTCGCCGACCGGTGCGACGCGTTCGTGGTCATCGGATCCTCGAACAGCTCGAACACCAACGCCTTGGCCAAACTGGCTTCTGAGGCCGGCTGTGAACGGGTCTTTCGGGTCAACGGACCCGATGAACTCCCAGATGACCTGGTAGGAACTATTGGGGTCACCGCCGGAGCCTCAGCTCCCGAGGACGTCGTGCAGGCAGTTATCGCCTTTCTCAACCCGAGCAACGGGGTGGACGAGGTATCAATCACCGACGAAGACGAATACTTCCCGCCGCCACGCAATCTCCGTGAGCTGCTGGCCGGAATCGGAGCGGTGGCCACACTCGGGCTTGGCGGCCCGGTGGGAGATCATCCTGAGCTCAAGGATCGCACCATCGGAGCATCCGAGGTACTTACTTCGCTCTAGTAGCCCCGACCTGCTGTTGGGCCTGATCGAACAGCTTCTGGAGTGAGCCCTGAAGTTCATCGTTCACCTGTTGAACGGTGGATCGCCGAACGCGCCTTGAGCCCGGCTCGATCGGCGGTTCTATCGGAGGGCCAATGACAAGCGCGACACGACGAGGTTTGGCCCACCTGCGCCCAATGGGCATTGCCCGCTCCGCTCCCCCGATTCCGACCGGGACAATAGGGACATTGGCCCGACATGCTAGGAAGGCCGCGCCCTGCCGGAGATCCTCGATGACGGGACCGCTTTGCCTGGTGCCCTCGGGGAAGATCACAAGGGGCTCACCGCCGGCCAAGATCGACTCTGCCGCTCTGAGGGCAGCACGATCGGCAGCCGAACGCTCGACCGGGAACCCGCCCATGGCGCCAAGAAACGAACCAAGGAGAGGTGTGGCAAAGTAGCTTTCAGCGCCCATGTAACGAAGCACCCTGGATGTGGTGGCCGATGCCAAAGGCGTATCCAAAATCGAGCGATGGCCACCCAGAGCCAGCACGAAGGGGCCGGTGGACGGCACGTTGTGCCCTCCAGACACCGAGAGCCGAAACCAAACCTTGAGAATGCCTACCAATCCGAGACGCAAAGCGCGAAAGATCCGTCGGGCAGCGACTCCCATGTGGCTGGGCGTCTCAGCCACCTCGGCACTCATTGGCCCGATTGTTCGACCTGACCAGATCCTGGTGGCACTAGGCCCGCCAGGTGCGCCACCACCTCGTCGATCGTCATGTGGCTGGTGTCGACGGTTACTGCGTCATCGGCTTGTCGGAGTGGGTCGTTTTCCCGTTGGGAATCGTAGGCATCCCGGCGAGCCAGGTCGCGAGCAACAGACTCCTCGCTGACCTCGATTGTCTCCATAGCCCGGCGACGTGCTCGAACTTCGGCGTTAGCGGTTAGGTAGACCTTCAAATCGGCATCGGGATACACCACCGAGCCGATGTCTCGTCCCTCCAACACTCCCCCGCCTCGTAGGCGAGCCCACTCTCGCTGTTGCGAAACAAGCTCTCGACGAACCCTCTGATTATTCGCAACCTCGGACACGCAGCGTGAAACCTCAGCGCTTCGAATTTCCGTGGTGGCATCAACTCCATCTACCAGGACAGTTCCGTCGGCGGCAAGCTCGATCTTCGATGCCTCAGCCAACTCGGCCACCACATCATGATTGTCGGGCTCCACACCTCGAGCTAAGACAGCAAATGTCACGGCGCGATACATTGCGCCGGTGTCGAGGTACTCCAACCCGAGCGTCTCAGCCAGACGTCGAGCCACCGTCGACTTGCCGGACCCTGCCGGGCCGTCGATAGCCACGACAAGCATTGCGCCGCCGTCAGCCATCAGAACCGTCACCCACGATGCCCTTGCCACCAAGGGCTGAATTGTCAGACGTACGATCGTTGGGCACGCGGCCACTGTTCGTGCTGTAGCCCTGAACCATTGGGTTGTAGTGGCGAGCCATGAGGCCGCCCATCAGACGTTCGGACTTGGCTGCATCCACCACCAGCGAAACGGTTCCTTCGCGACCCTCTCCCGAATGGGAGATCCCTAGATCCAAGATATTTACGTCAAGCTCGGCAGCCAACGTCGTAATGGCCGCCAGCTCGCCGGGACGGTCGGGAATAGGTACCGCGATCTCAGTCACCTGCTCGACGGTGCCGTAGCCGACCGGCAGATTCAAGCGGGCCGTTCTGGCCCGGTCGAGCATCTGGAACAAAGCCACCTTGTCCTGGCGGTCAACCATTGTTCTGATACTTTGCAACCGCTCGACCAAGTCGTCGAGTGCGCCGACAATGGCCGGACTGTTGGCCACACAGATGTCAGGCCAAATAGCTGCTCGACCGGCTGAAATCCGTGTCATGTCACGAAAACCGCCAGCCGCCAACCGGAGCAGGGCGCGATGTTCAACCGCTCCACCGTCGGCCAGGTTCATTAGGGCCGCCGCTGTCAGGTGCGGAACGTGACTTACCTGGGCGACCAACGCGTCGTGAGTTTCGGCCGGCAGCGTCATCACTTCGGCACCGAATCGCCGGATAACACTGCGAACCCGGGCGAAGACGCGCTCGTCGGTCTCGTTGCTGGGAGTAAGAACCCAAATGGCACCTTCGAACAGATCCGGGCGGGAACCGGCAAGGCCATCTTGTTCGGATCCGGCCATCGGGTGTCCACCGACGAATCGAGGGTCTGAGACGGCGGCGCAAATTTCTGCCTTGGTCGAACCGACGTCGGTGACCATGCCTGCCGTCTTCTCCAACGCCATCTTGACCGCCGCTGGGATCGAGCTAACCGGGGTGGCGATAACCGTGAGGTCCGCCTCGTGGTCGAATCCCTCTTGGTCGGCCACTGCAAGCTCGACGGCACGAGCTGCCGAATGCTGGTCGACGTCGGAGATGGCTACGCGCCAACCCTGACCTCGCAGAGCAAGAGCGATCGACCCACCGATAAGTCCGGCTCCAACCACATTCGCCCGCTGTGACTCCAGGGCAGAGATCGAGGCGGGCTCGTCAACCATGGTCGGAGTCCTCGACCAAGTCGGGGCGGAGCACTGCTGCCCCTCGCAGGAACACGTGGTTCAGGTCCTGGCGGGCACTGTCGGTTTCGACGTGGGCCAATAGCCTGATACAGCTTCTCAGAGCTCCGTTCACCTGCATCTCCCCCACGCACAGGAGGGGAACGTCACCGACGTCTAAACCTCCACGTAGGCCAGTTGCCGGAGCCATGCTGACGATGTCCGCCGTGGCCGAGAACAGGATTGAAATCAAAGAGTCGGCGGACAACTCGTTCTTGTCCAACAAGGCCTCCACCAGCTCAATGGTACGGGCTGAAACCTCGTTGGGCGTATCGACGTCCACCGTCGTTGCACCGCGTATTGCTCGAACTGCCATTGGACAGGCAATCTATCGGGCTTGCGCCGTTGCCCGTTGCAGTTCCAGCACTTCGTTCATCGACAACTTGCGCCACGTACCTGGCTTGACGTTCCGATCGGCGATCGGACCGACTCGGACGCGAACAAGCCGCTTCACCGGGAAACCGACAGCGTCGCACATCCGTCTCACCTGACGGTTTCGGCCTTCGTGAATCGTGATGCGGAGAAGACCGGGGCCCGGGCTGGAGACTTTGGCCGGAGCTGTTGGACCGTCATCAAGCTCAACACCTTCGCGAAGCCTGCGCAACGCGGCGCGCCCTGGATCGCCGGAAACGTGAGCCAAGTATTCTTTCTCGACCCCGTAGCTCGGATGGGTGAGTCGATTGGCCATGTCGCCGTCGTTGGTCAGCAGAAGCAATCCTTCGGTGTCCATGTCCAGTCGACCGACCGGGAACACCCTGGGATCGGCGGGCACCAGGTCGATAACAGTGGGCCGGCCCTGAGGATCCGATGCAGTGGTGACCACGGCAACCGGCTTGTTCAGCAGATAGGTCACGGCATCGGGAAATGTCGAGATGACAGCACCGTCAACTTGGAGCTCATCTCCCGGCGACAGGCGAGCACCTAGTTCGGCCACGATCTGATTTATAGCCACGCGGCGATCGCGAATCATGATCTCACATGTCCGACGGCTACCGAATCCAGCACGAGCAAGAACCTTCTGGACTCGCTCGCCGGACTCCGACTCGTTGCTTTTCTCCACCAACTTTGGACCTCGCCCCGACCTAAGGCCGTCTAGTCGCCGTCGAGGACGTTCTGGTCGACGGAAGCATCAACCTGACCGGGCAGCGCGTCTTGGCTCGGCGCATCTTCCTCGTCCGGAGTTTCGTGATTCGGCGTGTCAAGATCAGGCGTGTCAACCTCAGGTGCCTCGTCAGCGCCTGTATCTGACTCATCAGACAGATCGACGATCGGTTCAACATCGTCCTCGATACGCAGAGTGTTCTCCAGCGCCTCCAGGACCTCCGCTGAGGGCACAAACTCACCCAGCGCAGGCAGCTGGTCAATACTGGCCAGCCCGAGGCGCTCCAAAAAGAACGGCGTGGTTCCGAACAACACGGCCTGACCGGGGCCGGTATCGCGGTCAACCTCAATCACGTAACCCCGTTGCTCCAGAGTTCGCAGAACGCCGTCGACGTTCACACCGCGAATGGCGGCGATCTGCGATCGCGAAATCGGCTGCTTGTAGGCCACGATGGCCAAGGTCTCAAGTGCCGCGCTCGAAATGCGATTCGGGAGGCCCTCAAGGGCATAACGCTCGACGTAGGCGTACATCTCGGGGTGGGTCTGATAGCGCCAACCACCGGCGACGTACACAAGCTGGAAGCCCCGTTGTTGCTCTTCGTACTCGGCTGCCATGGCCTGACAAAGCGCTGCCACCTCATCGACCGGCAGCTCGACAACCTGGGCCAAGACCGCCTCGGGGAGCGGCTCGGACGCGACGAGAACCATGGCCTCGATGGCACGGCGAGCTTCGGTGTGGATGGCAGAGGGAGACATGGCGAATCAGCCGTCGTAGGCGTCGGCGCCGGAGACGACAAGCTCCACCACTGATTGTTCGTCGCGGTCGCCCTCGGCTAGCCAGGAAACGGTTAGGTCCCCAAAGCTGTGAAGCTGTTCCATGTCAACCATTCCCTGCTTGTACAGCTCGAGGACCGCCAGGAAGACCACAACGACCTCGATCCGCTCGGTCATGCCTTCGGTCAACTGCCTGAAGCTTCGAGGCCCGCTGCGGGGAAGATCGTAAATGAGCGTCTCGATGGCCTCGTTGACACTGGCACGAGGTATGGAAACGTGATCGAGGGTTAGCGAAGGCTCGGGCTTCTCCGAGACCATTCGCAGGAACGCCCGGCGCAACTTCTGAGGCGTCATCGCAGCCAGCGGATCCGGGGTGAGGGCCAAGAATGGGTCTTCCAAGCCAAACTGGCGAGGCACAGTCTCCTCGGCCAGTTCCATGTGATGGCGCAGAACCGCTGACGCATCCTTGAACGTCTTGCACTCAAGCAGCCGGGCGAGCAGCAGATCGCGCTCCTCCCACAGCATCAATTCTTCGTCGAGATCAAAATCATCCTCGACCGGCAACAGACGCCGACACTTGAGTTCAACCAGCGTGGCGGCGATCAACAGGAACTCGGTTGAGACCTCTAGGTCGTTCTCTTCCATGGTTGCCAGCTCGCCGAGGTACGCGTCGACGATCTTGGCCAGCTCGATCTCGTAGAGATCCACATCCTCTTTGAGGATGAGATGCAGTAGAAGATCGAAGGGGCCTTCGAAAACCTCAGTGCGAACGGTAAACGACATTGCTGTGATTCTACATCGGAAATCAGCGCTAACCCGGTGTCATAGCGCGTAGTCTTAGCCTCATGGCAACGGAAAATCGGTCCGGACCACGTGGTCGAGCCTTCTCAGGCATCCAACCGACGGGCACCATTCACCTCGGCAACTACCTGGGAGCGATCAAGAACTGGGTTGACTTTCAGGACACCACTGACGGCATCTACTGCGTCGTCGACCTTCATGCGTTCTCAGTCCCACGAGAACCGGGTGAGGTCGGAGCCGCAACCCTGGAAGCCGCCCGTGACCTGCTGGCCATAGGCATTGACCCCGAGCGCTCCATCCTGTTCGTGCAGTCGCACGTTCCAGAACACACCGAGCTGGCATGGTTCATGCAGTGCTCGGCTGCATTCGGAGAACTCCGCCGAATGACGCAGTTCAAGGACAAAAGCGAAAGTAACGATTTTGTATCGGCCGGCCTGTTCACCTACCCCGCTCTCCAGGCCGCCGACATCTTGCTCTACGACACCGACGTAGTCCCCGTCGGCGACGATCAGCGTCAACACGTCGAGTTCACCCGCGATGTCGCCCAAAGGTTCAATGGCACCTATGGCGATGTCCTCGTAGTGCCCGAGCATTACATTCCCCCGGCAGGCGCCCGAATCATGGATTTGCAGCATCCGGACAACAAGATGTCCAAATCGGCGGCATCCGAACTTGGAACCATCCTCTTCACCGACACCGAGGCCGATGTCATCAAGAAACTGAAGAAAGCCGTAACCGACAACGACGGCGAAGTCAGATTCGACCCGGCGTCGAAACCCGGCGTCTCAAACTTGCTCAACATTCTTGCGGTGGCCAACGGAACCGACGCCGAGAGTGAGGCCGAAGGCTACAGCCAGTACGGCCCGCTCAAATCCGATGCGGCTGAAGCTGTACTCGAGATGATACGACCCATCCAAAAACGCCGTAGCGAACTTGAAGATGGTGATGTTCATCAGATCCTGGCCAACGGCCGCGATCGGGCTCGAACCAAGGCCACCGAGGTAATGGAGCGAGTCCGGGGAGCCATCCAGCTCCTCTAGCAAGCCGTACGCAGCCAGCAGGTCGGGCAGCATTGACCATCTATCGCTCAGCTCACAGGGCTACTACGGTGTCGAGATGAAGTGGATCTCTAAGGCACTAATTGCTCTCGTGGCCTTGCTACATGTCTATATCGCTTGGTTCGAGATCTTCGCCTGGACAGACGTCGGCCCGGAGGTCTTCACCACGGTCGATCCTGAGCTCTTTGCCGAGACCACCGAAATCGCCACGAACCAAGGTTTCTACAACTTGTTCCTTGCGGTCGGGCTGGTGTGGTCATTGGCCATACGGGACCGGCAATGGAGCTTCCGTATCGCGCTGTGCTTCCTTGGATTTGTGGCAGTAGCCGGTGTCGTCGCCGCCGTGACTCTGACTGTCTCGAACGGTCTACCGCAGCTACTGTCCGCAGCGGTCGCCATAGTCGTTACGTCGATCAGCTATCGACAGGAATCAGAGGGCGACGGCTAGTCGTCGTCGCAGTCTTTCAGCAACACCCCGACCGCACGAGGCACTGTCCAGGTCTCCGGATTGCGATGATGCTCGGCCGCCCAGCTGTGTACCAATCGATCAGAGCCGACCGCCCGCAGCATTTGGCCGCCGATGGCCGGATGTCTGCGGTACTCGACCAGCCGACGACGGAGTCCGGACTTTCGTTCCCAATCAGCCACCGTGTCTGACGGCGCGACGGCCCACAGCACGGTCGCCCCAACTCTGGCCATTGTCCCGAAATCAGAAACGATCTTGCCACAGTCGTGCAATAGCGCGGCCACCGTCGCTGCTCTCTTGAACTGCTCCACATTGTCAAACCAGGTCGACTCCATCGCCGCTTGTTCAACCTCACCCAGACGTCGCGAGACATCCCGAGCGACGGCGACGGCGTGCCGTTGATCCTGTGGGCTCATCTGCTGCCAGATGGACACCTGTCCCGTATTCAACAATCCCAAGACCCAGGACTCGTCGGCATCGGTCGGAGGCCGCGAACTAAGCGAGCCAACGAAGCGTCGAGCCAGATGAAACCCCGTTCTGAGGCCCTCCTGAGCCGGCGGCAGTGCTGTAGACATCGACCTAGACGCTGGCATCGCTGCGCTAGCCGAATCCCGACCTGGTCGCCAGGGCAAGAACACCAATCAAGGTCTTGGCGTCGGTGATGCGGCCTTCGAAACACATTTTCACCGCGTCCGACAACGACACAGTGTGAACCGACATCACCTCCTCTTCAGGGCCCTGACGCTCGAACGGCACCGGGCTCAAGCCGGTAGCCAAGAAGATGTAGCCGTACTCATCACAAAAGCCTGCCGAGTGATGCATGTTGACCAGTAGCTCGAGACTCTCGGCCGACAGGCCTACTTCCTCCGCCAACTCCCTGGCCGCGGTCACAACCGGAGGCTCGCCGTCGACGTCACGCTTGCCGGCCGGAATTTCAAGCATGTCAGCGTCGATCGAAGCTCGGTATTGCTGTACAAGTGTGATGTTTTCGCCGTCGAAGGGGATGACAGATACCGCTCCCGGGTGGCGTACCACATCTCGGGGATGTTCGTTGCCTGAACGGTCGGCAACGGTCAGTTGGTGAAAGGCAACGACCGCACCCTGGTGAATGAGTTGTTGGTCGATGTAGCGAAAGTCCTCGGTCTCGATCCGACCTTCTTGCTCGGCCAGTGAATGGCGCAGAGCACTGAGATCGGCATCGCTCACGAGGGGACCTTGCTGTCGACGGCAGACTCACTGCGTTTGACGGCTTCGAAACGCGCCGGATCAAGCGACTCGGCCCGCTGAAGGCAGGCCCCTACGAACGCATCAAAAAGCGGAGCGGGCCGGTCTGGGCGGCTCTTCAACTCGGGATGAGCCTGAGTGCCAATCCAAAACCGATGTCCCTTCAATTCAACGAACTCCACCAGCTGACCGTCCGGCGATGTGCCAGAGCACAGTAGGCCGGAGTCGTCGAAGCGGGTACGAAACCGTGGATTAAATTCATAACGGTGGCGGTGGCGTTCGCTAACGACATTGTCTTGGTAAAGTGCAGCAACTCGAGACCCTTTGGCTAACTTCGCAACGTATGCTCCCAGTCGCATGGTTCCACCTTTTTGGGTAACATCTTTTTGGGTTTGCATCAAATCTATAACCGGATAAGGGGTGACTTGATCTTGAGTGTTGAACTCAGACGAATATGCACCGTCCATATCTAGAATATTGCGTGCAAACTCTATGACCATAACCTGCATGCCTAAACAAAGCCCAAGAAGAGGAATATTATTTTCTCTAGCGTATGTAGCAGCTGCTATTTTGCCTGAAACCCCTCTCTCACCAAATCCTCCTGGCAGAACAATAGCATCTAGACCTTTTAAAGATTCCCCAACAAGCAGGCCTTCAACTTTGTCTGAGGAAATCCATTCAATTTCTAAGTCAACTTGATACTTAAAAGCTGCATGCCTTA
>CALKZY010000017.1 GCA_938002965.1 uncultured Acidimicrobiales bacterium
GTGGGCCATGAGGGACTTGAACCCCCGACTTCTTCCATGTCATGGAAGCACTCTAGCCAACTGAGTTAATGGCCCATTTTCGTTGGTCCAGACTAGCGGAAACCGCTGTCGAACCGACAGAGCGCGGAGCGGGATTTGAACCCGCGAATCATGGCTTTGCAGGCCACTCCCTTAGGCCGCTCGGGCATCCGCGCGTGGAAGCACCTACCTTAGCGGAGCCCGAACCGGGTTGGGTTCGATAGCCGGGATTTCGGATCGGACGATGCCTGGGTGTCGTCACCCAGGCATTTCAAGATGGAACGATTTCTCGTCATGAATACGAATCATCGTGGACACGTATGCCAGCAGCGGCAAGGAACTACACTGTTACGGATATATTGCAGTCGTAACAACCAAGCGATGGTGAGGGCCGAATGGACACCGACTACGAAGCATGGAATGGCGAGCGCTACGTTTGGCCTCCCCCGGACGATTGGTACCTAGCCGCGGACGGCCGTTGGTGGGCCGAGGGAACCGGACCTGGTCCAGCAGCCCGAAGCGGCCGACCGCCAGCTCCGCCCACCAGTGGAGGCCCAAGTGACTGGAAGCCCACCGACACAACACCCGGCGGCGTAGGCCCCGCTTCCTTCGACGCTGAAGTCCGCACGACAATGAGTCGCCCGGTGGGTGAAGATCAAACCCAGGTGTTCAATCCGGGGACGGGCCCATCGCGCCAGGTTGCAGCGAATAGCCCTGTGAGTACACAGAACCCACTCAACACCTACGACCCCACCAACACACAAAACCCACTCAACACCTACGACCCCACCGCCGTTCAGGGTCGACCGGGCTCGCACACCTCCTCGGCGGCCTATGGCACAGGGGCAACTACTGCGGTCGCAGATCGTACCCTCGTCGCCCCTCCCGGCTATGCGCCCGAAGCGGAGCACAACGGCGGTGGAATCCTCGAAGCGCCGCTGGCAGCTGCTGACACCGGCGGCGATAAAGCTTCCATTATCAAGCGCAACCCGGCTCTGGTCGCCGCTGGCGGGCTCATCGTTGTGGCCATGGCTATTGCCGGCTACTTGATGACACAAAGTGGCGGTGACGGTAGCACCCTTCAGTCGCCCAGCGATTTAGCCGAGTCGAGCTCCGAAACCAGTCTTCCTGCTGCGGGCGACGCCATGACCGACGACACCGACGACGCCATGACAGACGACCCGATGGCCGACGATACCGGCGACGCCATGACAGACGACCCGATGACCGACGATACCGGCGACGCCACGACAGACGATACCGGCGACGCCATGACAGACGGTACCGACGACGGGACAACCGATGGCGAGCAAACGGCTGTCAGCGAACAAGATGCGATGCTCATCGACCAATTCCGCACCAAGCTCGACGAGCTTGAAATAACAGCAGCGGCGCTCAGTTCAGGAGAGCTGCTGGCCTTCGGCCAGACCGCATGTGGATACGCACAGAACTCGGCGAGTCTCGACGAGTACACGACAACCCGCACCGAGGCATTGGCCGCTGCTCAGAATGACGAGTTGGGGGCCGAGGAACTCAGCCTGGTGGTCGACACGGCCGTCACAGTGTTCTGTGCCGAAGACGCTGGCCGCATTGGCCTTGAGCTGCCGACCGTACCGGCATCGTCCTAAAATCGCCCGAGGTGGTCGGCCCGTTGGAATAGACGGGCCGACGCCATAGCCCTTTGCCGTTAGGCCAGGATGCCAATCGGAGCTGGCGCATCGTCCAAGACAGCACCGGCATCCACACCCAGCCAGTCTTGAGCAAGACTGGCCAGATAGCGGTCGAAGCCAATCGTGGTCTTCAGATTACCGCGGTCATCGAGATTGCTGACCGGCGACGGATCACCGACACGGCCCGGCGTGACCGGCCCGAAGAGCAGCATGGTCGAAGCAGCACCGTGATCAAGGCCACTGGAGTTTTCGCTGACCCGGCGACCGAACTCACTTGTTGTGGCGACCAGAACTCGGTCGGCAAGACCGGCATCGGCGAGTATCTGTAAGAAGCCGTCTACTGCCCCGTCGAGCTGGCCCATCAGCCGCTCGTGCCGACCGTTGTGGCCGTCGTGGGTATCAAATCCACCCATGCGAGCATGGACTACTCGGATACCGAGATCGGCCTTAATGAGGGCAGCGGCCATGGCTAGCTGGCGACCGAGCCCGCCACCGTTCTTGACGATGGCACTATCTCCGTCGTAACGCTCGATATCGCCAGCCAGCGAGCGTCCCATTGAGAACAGCTGGCCCCAGGTGCCGGCCAGAGTATCGGCCACCGGTCCACCGCTTACCGAAGAGAGACTCTGACGATAGATCGGATAGATCCAATCATTATTGGTCAGCACCTTAAGAGCATTGAGATTTTCGATCGACAGCGTGGAGGCGGACGCATTGGTAAACCGGGGGGTGTGACCCGCAACCGAGAGGCCGGTGACCGGACTGCCGGAGTCGATTCGGTCGACTATCCGAGCCAAGAACCCGGCCCGACTGGCGTTGCCACCGGCTGTGGACCCGTAGTCCCAGCGCTCAACCATCTCGAAGTGTGAGAGGTTGCCGTTGACCGGGCCAACGCCTTCGACGACCGCCACTTGGCGCTGCGATAGTCGGGCAAGCTGAGGATTCAGACCCACCTCGCTATCGATCGGTATGACCGACTCCGGGGCAATCGAGAGGTTTGGTCGCCTGTCGTAGTACGCCCCGGCGGAGTACGGAACGACGGTCGACAGACCATCGTTGCCACCCTCCAACTCGATCAAAACCAGCACACGCTGGTCAACGGGCGCCGGCGTTAACAGAACATTATCGGCAACTCCGAATTGGCTCAGCAGGTCGTCAACCGACCCGGCTGCAAGCGATTCGGTTTGGCTGGCGTCGGTTGCCCCGATCTCCAGAACACTGGTGTCAACCCACTTTGAGGCGACGGCCGACTTCGGCTGACCGTTGTTTCGCAGCTGCCACCAGGCCCCTGCCCCGACAGCACCGGCCGCACCCAGGCCTTGCAGCAGCTTGCGTCTGCTAAGTAGACCGTCAACAGCAGCCTTTGACGGCAGCTGTCCGGCCAGATGCGGCAAACCACCTTCCGACCCTGGGGCCAGCGGCTCTTCGCCGTATTCGAAGTCCCGGTAGTCGGATCCGGTCATTGCAGCTGAAACTCCGGACAACTCATGGCGATCCGCCACTTAAGCTGCGGCGGCCCCTCTTCACCGATTTCATCTACGTGGTCTGCGGTCGCCGCCATCGAGGCAATGACCTGATCGTTCACTACGTAAAGACCACAAGCATCGAGGATCTCTTCGGTTGTGGCCGTCAACCCGTTGGGGACGTCTTTGAAATCGAGAGAGAACATCATTCCCGACCGTCGGAGCATTGAGTCCGGAGACAGCCACCGATCCCCCTCGGGCCAGCCGCCGACGTTCGGGGGCTCGTACACCATCTGACCGAGCTCGTTGGCCCGCCAATGTTGCGAAGGGTCCAGATTCAAAATGTTCTGCACGGCGCAGTAGAACTCGAAGCCGCTTCGGGGTCGGACATAGTGTTCAGCCCAAAACTGCTCGGACAGAAAGATGCGTTGCAGAAGCGGCCTAATCTCAAGATTCTGTTCCTGCCACCAGACGCCGAGTTCGTCACGTGCTTCACCTGACACGTACTGGCCAGTGAAGTGATACCAGACTCGGGAGCCAATTCGAGCGGCCGTGGCAGGGTGATCGCAGAGACGGTCGACAATGGAAGCCGTGTCCCATTTCTTGGTCTCGCCGAAGAAGGTGGTGTCGCCCTCGTAGGCCCGCTTTGGATCGATGTAGGCTCGCCGGCCATCGCCGTCGACCCTCCACCCGGCCAAGGCCAGAGCAGCCTGCTTGACGTCCTCTTCGCTGTAGTGTCCGAGCCCGACCGTGAACAGCTCCATGATTTCACGGGCCAGGTTCTCGTTCGGCTTCTTGGCCGTCGAACTCTCGGCGTCGAGGTACTTGAGCATCGCCGGGTCAGCGGCAAAGGCCTGCATGAGGTCTCGGAAGTTCCCAAGCGCTCGGGATCGAATCATGTTGAGTTGCATGCCGACAAAGGCCTGGTTGCCGACGGCATAGCGATGACTGGGAATCAGCGTGTGCCACAGGAACGTCATGCGCTCCTGCAACCCGTTGATGTTCTCACCGATCCGGTTTAACCACCAGGTCAGGGTCGACTCACTCTTCTCAGCCTCAGGGGCCTGAGCGTCGTCCAAGGGAGCGTCCAGAATAGAGGCAACCGATGTCTCTCGGTCCATTCCGAGGAACTCGTCGATTCGGGACGGCAAAGGGCGCATCAACGTTCGCCGAGTAAGCAGAGCTGCTGCTGCTCGTTCAGGGTCCCTTTCCACCTGAGCCATCGACACTGATTTTACATTTCTGTGTCACCACCGTGGGGCAATTACCCACATTTTGGGAGATTCTTAGACTTGCGTGGCCATTCACCCACCCGGAGCAAAACCCGCTGTTCCAGCGCCCAATGGTCTTACCGGCAGGTGATCCCGGTCCAGCTACAGGTCGGTGTCCCACCATTGATATCGACAACGATGGGATCGGTGATCCACACCCCTTCGGACGCATCAAAGCGGCTCAGCTCCGAGGCCTCTATGAAGAAGGCGTCATCAACACCTTGAGTAGCGAATTGCATACCTTCGATGAGATACGGGTGTTCCAGATCAAGGGCCCGCTGGGCCAGAATCAGATTCGACCTCGTAAGACCCCCGGGCAGCTCCGAAGCGATTCGAAGCGACTCCACAAGCGTCCAGCCGACAAGGCCTGCCCCGGTTCCGGCAAGCGGATTGTCGCTCTCAATTCCGGCGTCGGCCAAGATAGTGGAGATCTCGTGCACAAATGGGTCGTTCTGGAAACGAGGGTTGACGGTCGACTTTACGCTTCCATCCAGCATCAGAACATTGTCAGCGGCATTTCCAGCCGGACCCATGTAGCGATTCGGATCCTTGCAGGTCGAAGAAACGACGGTGGCGACCCGGTTGGTCAGTCCAAGCGCGGCAGCGTCGCGCAGAACGCCGGTACAGGCAGGACCCGAGGTCGCCACCAGCAAGATGTCGGGAGGCGACTCGGACAACTCGACGAGGTCCTCTGTGAAGTCCTCGCCTACCGGGTCGTGACGCACGGTCGTCAACCCGCTCACGACGTCCAGGCTGGACTCGGCCCAGTCGGCGAACACCGATCCGTACATGTCACCGAACTCGTTGTCGACCACCACCAGGCCGACGGAAACCGGCAATTCGTCGATGAGGTTTCGCTTCATCCAGTTGCCCCACAAAAGAGCCTCGGTCGAGTGCGCCAACTGCAGGCTTGTGGTCCACGGGTTGTCCTGCGGATCGCCGAGACCAGGGTGCGAGGCCAAGGCGAGCGGATGAGGCACACAGGCCTCGTTGAGAATCTCCATGGCGGCAAGAGAAGGCTGAGCTCCAACAGTAGACACCGCCAGCACGGCATCTTCATCAACCGGTGCGGTTTCAGCGTCTTCATCGTCTGCGACCGCCTCTGCCTCGGCATCAGCGGTTACTAGCTCTTCGACCACGGTTTCTGTCAACTCGGAATCAAAAGCATCATCCTTGGTAACGAGTTCGATTCGTCGACCGTCAATGCCACCGTCATCGTTCACAGCCTCGATATAGGCGCCAAGTCCGTCTCCAACCGCCTTGATAGGCCAGCGGGCACCAGTCTGGGCGACGACCATTGCGATTCTGATGGTCTCGTCGTCGACGCCTGCGGTGTCATTCCAGTCTTGCGGGCATTCCCCCAGGTCAAGCTCGAAGTCACCCAACGACGACACAACGTCGGTTTCGTCCGCTTCGTCATCCTCACCGGCCCCTCGGTTCAGGGCGGCGGTCAAGACTCTGACGTTTTCTGAGCGGGCCTCGCTCCATCGCTGCTTCAGGCTGGCCAGTCCGGCTCGCAGCTCCTCATCACTCTGGGTCTGAGGGGTCTGTTGGACAACGTTAGGAGAATCGTCCGCTGATGCGGTTACCTCGGCGGTCGGTTCGCTTTGCAGCACTCCAGACTCGGCCGCCTCACCAGTGAGAAGTCCACAGGAAGAGGCAAGAACCGAAGCCAACAAAAGGCCGAGAAGTGAACGGGCAGCAAAAAAATTCCCGCCCAATCCTGCTTGCTCCGAGCTGTCGCTACCCACGCCGTAAGACCAATCTCGCGACCAAGCCCCCGTCCAGGGGGCAATGGTCTACTTTGCGAGCGGACGACGAGATTTGAACCCGCGACCCTCACCTTGGCAAGGTGATGCTCTACCAGCTGAGCTACGTCCGCATGAAGGTGTTTACTATACCGCGTTCGATGGTTTCCGACGACGACGAACTACCGGATTTACCTGTGTTCGACCCTTGTTCTCGTCATCCAGCTGGCTCTACTGCGACGGCGGGCGCAAGTCGATGCGCAACACCAAGACACCCTCGTCTTCCCAGCTGGCCGTGGCATCGCTGACCATTGAAAAGTCTCTGAAGTCCTCTTCAGCCTGCTTGATGAACATCTGCCGCTCGTCGCCACCGACCGGTGGGAGATTCCGTTTCTTCACCGCTAGTGCCCGTTCGCGAAATCTGGCGATCATCTCGTCAGCATTGAAGCTATTGCCCATTATTCAATCTTAATCGACCGCTCCGACAGCGCGCACCCGCTCATCAACCGGGGGTTGTTGTTCTGAGACCCCGACGTTTTCGCTCGGGTCGGTCTCGCCCCAACCAATCGCACCGAGGACGGCTTCAGCCAATTGATCCCATTGGGCATCGGTCAGGTTGATCTCGCCGGTCTTGGCTGCGTCAACAATGACGAAGTCGTCCTGCGGGTCGAGCTCACGATCACCCTCGTCACCCTTGTCAGAGAGTCCGTCGACAATCGCATCAGGCTCGTCCGGTTCAGGCTTTTCAACCACCGCAAACCCGGTGCCATCAGGTGACAAGAGCCCACTGGCAGGAGCGGGCAGCTCGACCGACGGAGCAGTCCGGGTCGGTGGCGGCGCCGGCAACTGCACAGCTGGCATCTGACCGGTGACCGCTGGAACGTACGAAGACGCAGCAAGAAGTGGCAACTGATCCAAATTAGGTTTGGCTTCAGGTCGGTCAGATTCAGCCGGTTGAACCGACGTGGCAGTATCTCGACGCCGCGGGTCGGTGTAACGCCAATACCAAGCCGTCAAACCGGCGAGACACCCGGCGACAACAAGCAAGAGAATCACGATCAATCGAACGGCTTCGCCGGACTGGTCGTTGGCGGCGGCAACCAACAGCTCCACACCACCCAAGCTAGCAGGACCGGTCGGGCTTCAACCGCAGAAAGCACCACCCGTTGATCCTTGCCCAAGACGGTAACTACATGGTGAAGATGTACAACTGCTCATAGCTGGTGAACGGGGCATGAGTACGTCGTTCGACCTCCGACGGTTCGCCGCTGCAATTCGGCGCCATCGGTCGGACACAAACCCTCGCGATGGCGTTCGGACTGGAGCTGACCGGTATGCGAACCGCCCTGGGCGAGAAACTGCTTCGCCACCGTGCGCAGTCGGCGGTGCAGTCGACGTTCTTCTTCGGCCGAAAGCGCTCCAGCCGGTCGAGTAGGATCGAGGGCCGCCCGCCAGAGCGTCTCGTCGGCAATGAGGTTGCCGACCCCGGCCAGTCGCTTTTGATCTAGGAGTCTGGCTTTGATGGCCACTGAACCAACAAAAACGTCGGATCGGAGCTGTCCGAGCGTCACCGAGAAAAGGTCGTGGCCGAGACGATCCTCGTCGGGATCCAACTCCACTCCCCCAAGGCGGCGAGGATCTCTGACCACAAGCTCCCGCCCGTCGGCCAGTCCAAGTTTGAACCGATCCCATGCCGGGTCGTTTCGGTGGGAGGAGTATTCCAGGTAGTCAATCGCCGCCTCATCGCCGACGAGCAGCCTGCCCGTCATTCCAAATCGAACACCAAGACGGTGTCCGGAGGAGAAGTCGAGCAACATCAACTTGCCTATCCGACGGGCACCGATCATCTTCTCCCCCACCAGTGCCACCATCAGTTCATCGTCGGTGGTCTCGCCCTTCAAGAACCAGGAGTCGGAAGCGTCGATCGATTCCACCCGCGACCCAACGGCCTTATCCGCCAGCTGCCGGTACATCTCAACTTCAACTCCCTCAGGCATGAACGAAGCCGACCCGTCCTAGACGTCGCCCTTGAACTGGTCTTCCAGGAATTGGCCCAGAATCGGGTCGAGCTGGTCGAATTCCATCAGAAACCCATCGTGGCCATGGTCGGAGTTGACCTCGGCGTAGTCGAACGAGACGCCCGCCGTATCAAGGTCCCGGCAAAGCTCGTTCTGTTGTCGGGGATGGTACAACTGGTCGCTGTCCACGCTGACTACCAAACCCTCACCGCAAATTCGAGACAACGCGGCCACCGTGCCGCCACGGCCGCGCCCCACATCATGCAGATCCATGGCTTTGTTCAGAATCAAGTAGCTGTTTGCGTCGAATCGACGGGCAAGCTTCTGCCCGTGGTGATCAAGATAGCTTTCCACCTGGAAGCGGTCCCACAGCCGAAATGTGTCCATGCGGTCCAAGGTCGCCCTGCCAAAGCGATCCGACATCGACTGATCGCTGCGGTAGTGGATCTGAGCGATGCGTCGGGCGAGCATAAGGCCCTCGTGCGGGCCCTCACCTGCGGCCGCATCGTAGTAGTCGCCATCGTTCCACTTGGGGTCGAGAGTGACGGCCAAGCGCCCGACTTCAGACCAGCCGATCTGCATCGGACTAGCCTCGGTTGTTGAGGCAATCGATACGAACGACTGGACTCGGTCGGGGAACATGATGGCCCACTCAAGAACCTGCATTCCCCCCATCGAACCGCCCACCACCGATAGCCATCGGTCGATACCAAGATGATCAGCGACAGAGGCCTGAGTCCGAACCATGTCTCGGATCGAGACAATGGGGAATCGGGCGCCATAGGGCCGCCCGTCCTCAGGGTGAGCGCTGGCCGGACCAGTGCTCCCTTGACAGCCACCAAGCACATTGGCACAGACGACAAAGTACTTATCGGTGTCCAGGGCCTTGCCCGGTCCGATCAAGTCATTCCACCAGCCATCGGTTGGCTGGCCGGGACCCGAGGCGCCGGCGGCATGAGCGTCGCCGGTCAGGGCATGACAGACAAGAACGGCATTTCCAGCGTCAGTATCAAGCACACCCCAGGTTTCGAAAGCAACGTCGATCTCGACAAGAGACCCACCCCCCTCGAGAGCAAAAGGCCGGGTTTCGCTGCACGTCCGAACGAAGCGGCGATTAGCGTCCGGATCGCCGGGGCGCCAAGCGCCAGAGGCTGGGATATCCGACGGAGTCTGCCGCGGGCGATGCAGGGGATGCACACCATTAAGCCTAGTCGGATCAGGAACTGCCCCGACCGCAATTAGATCAACAGAGGCTTCATCAGATGCCGTGAAGTGCGACATCGGCCGCCCACGATTTCTTGGCCCGACCTACCCACCAGTCGAATACTGCGCGGTCGGCGCCGTACGCCTTCGTCATCAACTCAGCAACTTCTACGGCCAGCGCCCAGCCCGCTGTCACGTCACCTTCGACGGTTGCGTTGTCTACCTCAGCCAGCAGACAAGCGGCATCGTCCCACCATGCCCGGTTCCCAGGTAGCGGGAGGCCTGTCACGTCTCGTGCCGCCAGCTTGACAGCATCCACTGACATAGCGGTGCCAAAGGTCTGTTGCCATGCCAGCGCTACCACCGGAGGGGAAAGCAATACTGCTGTGACCAAAGCCAAGTCGCCCGGTTCGCACATGACCGACACCAACGGTGTCAAGGGCACCAACGAGCCTTTCGTGTCAATGACCGGCTCCAGGACCTTTGACTGAGTGGCCAGAACAACCTTGGGGTGAAGTTGGCCTTCGGTCCAGCGGCGAACCTTGCCATCCAGGTCTTCAACTCGCACCACGGGCCGAGTCCACCGGGTTCCGGCTAGACGTATCGGCTCGACGCCCCACGTCGTTGACAGCGGTTCGACCGAGCCGACGGTCAAGAGCTTGAGAATGGAGTCGTCGTTGTCGGCGCAGTCGTCCACTAACTCCTGAGCTGCGCCCGCCAGCCCATAGAATTCGTCGCGAAATCCGGCCGTCGCTGTGGCCAGTGCCCCCAACGTGCGGACCGGTCGACGCAGATCCAGAGGCAACTCTGGAGCGCCAAGCGCCGTGGCAGCAAGCTCAGACCATGAGCGTCGTCTCGGGCCATTCGCCTCAAGAACCGCACTCGACTGCGCATCGTGATCATCAGAAATCAGCCGAACCGTTTCTTGTGCGGCACGGCCAACGCCAAGCACCGGGGCGCACACCCTGGCACCAGCGTCAAAGACCGCTCGGCGGGTCACCCAAAGCGCCGCCAGCGGAGCGATCTCTTCCACGATCTTCCTAAGCCCAATCCCATCTCGCCCAGCGAGAATCGACTGAGGCTGCACGAGTGTTACTACAGAGCCGACAGCGCTGGTTGTCACTGCTCGGTGAAGGTGCAAAGAAGCGAGATCTGCATACGGGCCAAGGTCGTCGCTGTGGTCGGAGCGGTAGCGCTCTGCATCGGGGGCGACTGCACCAAGTTTTAGCGGCGATGCGAACGGAGGATTTCCCACCACGCAGCGTTTTGATGGCCACGTCTCGTCGATTTGAGTCAATGAGTCGGCTTGGGTGACGCGCTCACGCGTTCGGGTGACGGCATCATCCACCGAAACCCCTCGTGCGACAGCCCACGTCGCCACGGCAATGCGAGCAGCGCGAACCGCACCGGCATCAATGTCGTGGCCGCCCAGCAAGTCGAGCACCTCAAGCGGTTCACGCTCTGTGGCCAAGCGCTCGGCGGCAGCTAGTAGAAATCCACCACCCCCACAGCAGGGGTCAACCGTATAGAGGGCTGCCCCCGCTACATCGAGTGTTAGGTCGACCAGCTTTGTGGCCACATGGCGCGGGGTATACCAGGCGCCTCGCCGCTGTCGCTCGCCCTCTGAAACGGCGTACTCGTGGACTTCGCCGATCAGCCAGGGATCAGCCCAACCGGTTTCCGGTGCGCCGATGGCCTCCAGCTCGACGAATCGGCTCGTAGAAATTCGGGTGCCCACCACAGCGTCAATCTCGGCCTCAGACAGCCCGATTTCATGGGCAACTCGGGCCGCCACGACGAGCGTTGGCGTTTCAACTCGCTGTGCGACGGTTCGGGCCCAGCGCCGGCCCGGAGTTGATCGAGCGACTACTCGCTCGATGGATCCCACGCCGCTAGATCCTGCAGACGTTTGTCATTGGAGAACATCTCGACGATGGGAATGTCGAGAGCCAAGCGCTTCTGGAGACGCTTGACATCAAGTTCTTGGTTCCACAGCACCAGGGTTACAGCCAAGCCGGTGCCGCCGGCCCGAGCCGTACGGCCTGAGCGGTGGAGATAAGTCTTGTGGTCATCGGGCGGATCGAAGTGAACAACAACATCGACGTTGTCAACGTGAATGCCTCTGGCGGCGACATCAGTGGCCACCAGAACCTGGAGATCTCCATCGGCGAATCGCTGCAGGGCCTTTTCTCGATATCGCTGCCGTAGGTCGCCGTGAATGGGTTCAGCGGCGACATTCAACGTCCGTAAATCAGCGGACAGACGGTCGCAGGCTCGCTTGGTGTTGCAGAACACCATCGTACGGCCGGAGGCATTGACGATTGCGGCCACAACTTTGTTGCGATCCATGTCGTGAACGGTGACGAAGCGGTGCCCCATCTCCTCCACAGTCACTTCCGCCGCCTCCACCTCGTGTCGCACCGGGTCGGTCTGGAAGCGACTAACGAGAGAGTCGACAGCACCATCGAGGGTGGCTGAGAACAGCAGGGTCTGATGGTCGCCTTCGATTCGCCGAAGAATCCATTCCACCTGGGGTAGGAATCCCATGTCGGCCATTCGGTCGGCCTCGTCGATGACGACGTACTCCACGGAGCTAACCGATACCGCTTTCCGCTCCAACAAGTCGATCATCCGGCCCGGTGTGGCGACGACGAGCTCAACGCCCTTCTTAAGCCGGTTAATCTGCTTATCCATGTCGGCGCCGCCGTAGATGGCCATGGCACCCAGGGATTTGGCCTTGGCCATTGGCTCTAGCTCTTTTAGGACCTGATTGGCCAGTTCCCGTGTCGGAACCAAGATGAGAGCCCGAACCTTGCCGCGATCGCCATCCGCGAGGCTCTGAACTGTTGGAATCCCGAACGCCAGAGTTTTGCCGGAGCCGGTCTTGGCCTTTCCGCACACGTCTCGCCCGGCCAGAGCATCGGCAATGGTCAGTTCCTGGATGGGGAAGGCATCATTGATGCCTCCATCAGCCAGGATGGATACGAGGTCTGGGTCTACGCCCAGCTCAGCGAAAGAAGTCGTCATTGATGCGTGAGGGTTCGATGGGGGGACACTGCTCCTGTCTAGATCAAACAAGGAGACTCATGCCCAATCGGCAACCAGGCACCATTTTGGTGCTCTCGGTCACATCGAGCCTAGCCACACCGGCTCTGTTCCCCCATGCAAGCCCAAAACATCGCAGAACCGACAACTCGGCCAACAGCGACGGTCACCACTGCAATCAGCGATACGGTTCGGTCTCGTGAAGGCGTTTGATCAACTTGTCGGCTGGGAACCGAGCAAAAAGGCGGCAGCCGTCGTCGACGCTCAGGGCAAGATTTCAACGGTTGGCCCAGGGACCCATCACTTCCATCTTGCCTCGGTTACCAAAGTCCTCTTCGCCTACACCATCCTCATTGCGGTCGAAGAGGAAAGCCTCCCTCTCAACCAGCCGGTCGGTGGGCACAAGATCACCGTGGCCCATCTTCTATCGCATAGTTCAGGGCTTGCTCCCGAGAGGCCGGTCGACCCTCAGAAACCGACGACCCTCGCTACGCCGGGGAGTCGCCGTATCTACTCGAACTTTGGCTTTGAACTTCTCGGGCTCGCTCTTGAAGACTCGACGGGTATGTCGGCTGCGGAGTATCTCGGCGAAGCCATCGCCGCCCCGCTTGGCATGATCGACACGAAACTGGATGGCTCCCCGGCTCACGGCGCCCACTCCACCATCGAAGACATGACGCGCTTCGTGGTGGAACTTCTGAACCCGACTCTGATCAGTCAACAGACCCTGAAGCGGGCCACGACGGCCTTCCTACCCGACATCTCCGGAGTGCTCCCCGGCTACGGACGACAAGACCCCAATCCCTGGGGATTGGGATTTGAGATCAGAGGGGACAAGTCTCCTCATTGGACGGGCCTTCACCACCCACCGGAAACCTTCGGACATTTCGGACGCTCGGGGACATTCATCTGGGTCGATCCGACAGCAAAGGCTGGATGTGTCGTGCTGACCAACGAGCCGTTCGGGCCTTGGGCCGCCCAGGCCTGGCCCCCATTTAGTGACGCCGTGTTGGCCGAGCTGGATAGAGACGGCTCGAAATAGATCCCAACAGATGACGACGACGGTTAACAGTCGTCAAAGAATCTCCGATTTGGGGTACAAGACAATCAACCGACCCACCCGCCGCGACCGCTCCCGCTAGATTGGATCTTCGTGAACTCCACCGTCAGCCCAACCGATTCCGATCAACCTCCCGCCAATCAAACACCTTCCAGCGGAGCCACACGCGACGTCTCCGCCTGGGTCGTCGAACCAGCAGGGCCCCTTGTTGGTGACGTGTCGGTGCGAGGCTCCAAGAATGCCGTCACCAAGCACCTCGTGGCCACTCTTCTCGGCAACACACCGTCGGTGATTCGCAACTGTCCGGACATCGGCGATGTCGATATCACCGTGTCGATGCTGGAGGCCCTCGGATGCACAATCGAGCGCACAAACGGTGACGCCACAGTAGATGCCCGCAGCCTGAGCAGCAGTCGCGTACCGCTGACCTTCAGCGGGATGAACCGAATCCCTATCCTCATGGTCGGGCCGCTCCTGCACTCGGTAGGCGAGGCTTTTGTACCGCTGGTCGGTGGCGACGACATCGGATCTCGCCCCGTGAATTTCCATGTCGATGCTCTGCGCAAGATGGGCGCCGAAATCGAGGTCACCCGAGAAGGCCTGGAAGCGAAAGCCAGTAGGCTCCGCGGTGCTCACATCGAACTCCCCTACCCATCCGTCGGCGCCACCGAAACGGTGCTGATGTCAGCGGTAAAGGCCGAAGGGCGAACCGTTCTCGACGGTGGAGCTCTCGAGCCTGAGGTTATCGAGCTGGCCCTGTTCCTTCAGCGCATGGGTGCTCATATCGAGATGCACCCAAACCGCAGGTACGTGATCGACGGCGTGCCCGAACTTGCAGGTGCAGAACAGCGGCTGCAGGGCGACCGAATCGAAACCTTCTCCTACTTGGTCGCTGGGCTAATCACCGGTGGGCAGGTCACGGTGCATGGCTGCGGGCAGGATCGTCTGGTCACAGCTATTTCTACACTTTCACGTATGGGTGCCATATTTGAGATCGGCGAGAATTCGGTGTCAGCTCGAGCCCAGCACCTGACGGCCGCCGCCGTCGAGACCGACACCCACCCCGGCTTCATGACCGACTGGCAGTCGCCGATGGTCGCCCTGTTCACTCAGTGTGACGGTCTTTCGGTGATGCACGAGACCGTTTACGAGAATCGCTTCACCTACGTTCCTGCTCTCAACAAGATGGGCGCCCAAATTCAGCCGTACAACACACCGCTGGGATCAATCGAGGGACGCTTTGTTGGATCACCGACCCCGTGTTCGGTCGTCGTACGCGGTAAGACCCCGCTGAAAGGCGAAGAAGTGGTTGTCCCCGACATTCGTGGCGGATTCGCCTATGTCTTGGCCGCTGCCGCCGCTGAGGGAACAACGACAATCGCTGACACCCACCACCTCGACCGCGGGTACAACACCCCCATTGAGAACTTCCAGCAACTCGGTCTCGACATCAAGCGGACGACTGTCAAGCTGCCAGCCGAAGACTAGAGGATCCCACTTCGGACGGACTCGTCACCTGAGCGCACCTGTCAACCGGTGGCAGGCTCAACCTTGCTGCGGTCACCTGACCGCTCACCATCGCCATCGGCCCAGTATGAGGGCTTAGCTTTGCGGTAGGCGAAAACTAGCGCCAGCAGCGAGAACAAGATGGCCGTGCCACTCATCCAGTGATTGACCCGGATACCGAGAATTTCTGTTGCGGCATCAATTCTGACCGCTTCGACGATGAAACGTCCAACGGCATAACCAGCCACATACAGCGGCAGGATCATACCTCTCTTCAAGACGCCACGTCGGTCGATCCATACCAGAAACCCGAACAGGAACAGATTCCACGTGGCTTCGTACAAGAAGGCCGGATGGAATGTTCTCTCGTCTTCAAACGGGGCTGGTGGGTTATCGATCTCGACCGCCCACGGCAGGTCAGACGGGCCACCGAAAATTTCCTGGTTGAACCAATTGCCGATCCGACCGATGGCCTGAGCCACGGCGATACCTGGAATGGCAGCATCGAGCATGTTCGGCAAATCTACGATGCCGCGACGTTTCGCCACCAGGTAGCCGACGCCGATTCCGGCGATCAGGCCGCCGGGAATTCCAAGGCCACCGTTCCAAACTTTGAGCCACTCTCCAATTGGACGCCAGTCGGTGATCAGGTGATAGATCCGGGCACCAACGACGCCTGCAGGCACGGCCCACTTGGCTACCTCAAAAACGTCTTCTGCATTTCCACCACGCTCAGCCCAACGTCGTTGAGCGATGAAGATGGCAGCGATGGCCCCGATGCCGATGCAGAGCCCGTAGGCGTTGAACGTCAGCGGGCCGACCGAGATCGAGTTGGTGCCAGGGCTGGGAATCGATGCAATCAAGAAGGTCACGATGCTCACCTGTTCAGGTCTTGCCTGGTCATGCCATTGGGGTCCGGGCAGAAACCGAAAAACCGGCCGCCCGTAACTTCAGGCTAACTGATCGGCAGTCAATGCGAACAGGTCCTCGGCTCCAGCCGTTGCTGGCCCTTCAAGGGCACTTGCGGTAGGAAGGATTTGCTCGCCAAAGAACTTCGCCGAGATGACTTTGGCCTTGTGGAATTCCTCATCAACCGAGTTGTCCAGTGCCTTATTCCCGGCCAAGGCCATCTTGGCCATCAGTCCGCCGGAAATGGTGGTGGCCAGCATCCGCAGATAAGGACTTGACCCTGCCAGAGCATGATTCGGGTCCTGGGCTCCGTTGACCACTAGCCAATCGGTCGAACGCCTGGTGGCCTCCGCAGCTTCAACAAGGTTCGCTGAGAATCGTTGCATCGACTCCACACCGGCCAGATCCTTGGCCAGCCGAGCGACGCCGTCCAGAGCCTCACGAACGACATCGCCACCGCGCATCGACAGCTTCCGACCGACTAGGTCGGCGGCCTGAATACCGTTGGTGCCTTCGTAGATGGCGGCGATTCGGATGTCCCGATAGTGCTGGGCGACCCCGGTCTCCTCGACAAAACCCATGCCGCCGTGAACCTGCAATGCCATTGACGTGAGCTCGTTGCCCAAGTCGGTGCACAAGCTCTTGCTGAGAGGAATTAGTAAGTCGGCCCACTCTTGATGGCTGGCCGCATTCTCCGGGTCGCTAAGCACGCGATCAAGGGCGGCGGCGTTCTCGTAGATGAGGCATCGCATGGCATCGATCCACGAGCGCTGGGTCATGAGCAGCCGCCTGACATCGGCGTGATCGATGATCGGACTCTTGGTTCCCGGCTCGGCACCCACGGCGGTTCCCTGTAGCCGGTCTTGTGAGTAGGCCAGTGCCTGTTGATAGGCCCGCTCTGCCAAAGCCAAGCCCTGCAAACCCACCGAAAGGCGTGCGTTATTCATCATCGTGAACATGTTCCGCATGCCTGCACCTTCGTCTCCGACCAGCCAACCGATCGCACCCTCGTTGTCACCAAAGGCGAGAACGCACGTCGGGCTGCCGTGGATGCCCAGCTTGTGTTCGATCGAGACACAGGAAATGTCGTTTCGGTCGCCGAGAGAACCATCGTCACCGACGAGGAACTTGGGCACCAGGAACATCGAGATTCCCTTTGTCCCAGGGGGTGATCCTGGAGTTCGGGCCAGAACAAGGTGCACGATGTTCTCGGTCAGATCGTGCTCACCATAGGTGATGTAGATCTTCTGCCCGCTGATTCGATAGGAGCCATCACCGACGGGCTCAGCCTTGGAGGTAAGAGCGCCGACATCGGAGCCGGCCTGGGGTTCGGTCAGATTCATCGTTCCCGACCACTCCCCTGTCAGCATCTTTGGAAGATACATCGCACGCTGGTCTGCGGTTCCGTGATGGGTGATGGCATCGATGGAACCCTGGGTTAGCAAGGGGCACAGGGCCAACGACATACATGCGCTGGTCATCATCTCCTGGATGACGACGGCGAAGGTCCACGGCAGGCCCCCTCCCCCGTACTCAGGGTCAAAAGGCGCCGCACCGAATCCTGACTCGACGTACTGGGCGTAGGCCGATCGAAACCCGTCCGGTAACTCGACTTTCCCATCAAGCCAGGTGGCCCCCACGCTGTCGCCTTCGGAATTTGCCGGTGCAATGACCTCGGCGATGAAGCGGCCCGCCTCCTCCAGAACAGCAAAGACGGTTTCGCTGTCGGCAGCATCGAACGCCTCACCATCCAAGACCTCTCCGAGATTGACGACGTCAGAGAGTACAAAACGAATATCTTGCATCGGGGGCGCGTAGTCAGTCATTATCTGTTCCTTTGGCGTCGACCATGTCGGCAATACATCGACCCTGTCGGCAGTACACGGTCGCTCCAGCGAATTCTAGTCATCCAACGAAAACAGACCGTGGTCGTGCGGCCGCATTCACACCTCGGGCCCGGAGGTCTAGTGCCAATTCGACCACGGGTTGATCCACACCACTAGGATCGGCGGTTCAGCTCAGCACACGAGCTATGCCCCGCTTCCGAGAGAACCGAACCCGCTTGCCGTGACGTCGTCGCCACAAACCTTCCAACCCAACCTGGTTGAACTCGGTCGAGGGGTGTTCTCCTTCGTCAGCCCGAGGCCAAAGTTCGGGGCGACAAATGTTGGCGTCATCATTGACTCCGACGGACTGACACTGGTCGACACCACAGCTACCCCGTCACAGGCGTCCACCACTGTCTCCGCCGTGTTGGAATTGACCCGCGAACTCGAACTTCCAATCAAGCGAGTGGTATTGACCTCAAGCAGAGTGGTGTTCACCGGCGGAAGCTCGGTCCTGTGGTCGGCAGCCTTCTACGGATCGGGCCGCACCAGCGACGATCTCGACCAACCTGCCAATCCCGAAGCCTTTCGTCGACTGCTACCCGACCTGGCATCGACCTATCATGACGAGTTCTCAACCCGCCCGGTTACCCACGTCGTCTCCGAAGCAGCTCAGCTGACGCCGTCGGTCACAGTGATACCCCTAAAAGGGGAATCATCCATGAACCTCGCCGTCTATGTGGAGTCGGCCGACGTCGTGTTTGCCGGTGCATTGGCAAGCTTCGCCGTTACGCCACTTGCCTACGACGGCTACCCCCTGGATTGGGCGGATAGCGCCGAGTCGCTGGCTGATCTGGCCTCGACTGTCGTTCCCGGGCACGGGCCTCCGGGTGGGTCGGCCGACATCAGCGATCTGGCGACGTATCTTCGGGCATGCACCGATCCACAAGGCGCCCTTCGCAAAGGTCCCTGGGACGAGTGGTCCGACCGCCGCTTCGATGCTGTGAACGTGGAGCGAGCCCGCCGGTTAAACGACGGCGTCGACGAAGTTCCCCAGGCCATGTTTCAGATGCTGGGCCTCGGGTAGAGGACGCCGCACGCGACTTAGGCCAGTTGGGCTTCGACCCTGTCCATGGCGTCGTCTTCGCTGACATCCAACGCGAATGACAGTTCGGATACCAGAACCTTGCGTGCACGGGTGTACATGCTCTTCTCGCCAGCCGACAGACCTTTGCTTCGTTCCCGAAGGGCAAGATTACGCACAACCTCAGCAACTTGATAAACGTCGCCCGACTTCAGCTTCTCCTGGTGGTTCTTGAACCGACGACTCCAGTTGGCTGGCTCACGAACGTCCTTCATACTCAGGAGCTCGAAGAGTTCCTTAACATCTTTTTCGCCGATCGGCATCCGCATTCCGACTTCATCGGCCATCTCAACCGGCACGCGGACCGTCAGATTGTCGTGTACAGCCTGCAGAACGAAATACTTCTTCTTCTCACCGTCGATGACCCGAGTTTCGGTATCGATAATGATGGCTGCGCCGTGATGGGGATACACCACACGGTCACCCGACTTAAAGGTTGGCATTGCTCTCCTTGTAGCGAAGGCGTGCCGCAGAGGCCGCCCCATGAGGTCAAGTTACACGATTGCGCTGAAGAACCCCGCCACAGTTGTCAAAACCATGGCAGCCACGGCAATCACGACGACCCAGAACATGACCGGGCGCCGCTCACGCATGGACGGGATGGTTGGAGCGGCAACGGGTTGCCGTTTCTCCGGCCCCCCTCCAACACGACTGGTTCCCTTCGGGCGAGCCATCTTACTTCTTCACCACCAAGGTCTTGCCGATCTTGTCCCACGGTGTTTGACGCTGGTCGTCGGTAAACAACATGATCAGACCGGCGACGGCGATTATGAAGTTGGCCAGTGACCCGACAAAGCCAAGTACCGGAAGGGCGGAAAGGATGCCGACGGCAATGTAGAGATACATTCGCCGGGTTCCGGTTTGGACGTCAGCAGGAGAGCCATCGGCGTTGACGACTTTGGTTCCCAAAGCCATCTTGCCGAGGGTGGCACCCTGGTTTCCAACCATGAAAATTTCGTAGGCGGCAACCAACAGAGTCGACACGATGCCCGCAAGCAGAACCCTTATCACGCTGATGTCGGCCGAGTCACCGTTGGCCAATGCAAAACCGGCGGAGAAGGTTCCAAAAATCCCGCCTACGATGCCACCGATGACGGCCCATACAATGCCGTCGATGATGCGAGCACCAATCCTCGCTCCAGGTTCGGCCAATGCACTACTTGATGCAACGGACCCGCCGGCGCCGGATGCACCCGCTACTGGTTGGGGACCTCCGACCCATGCCGATCCGTCCCAGTA
Source organism: uncultured Acidimicrobiales bacterium (assembly GCA_938002965.1). Taxonomy (GTDB): domain Bacteria; phylum Actinomycetota; class Acidimicrobiia; order Acidimicrobiales; family SZUA-35; genus JAHELU01. Next base: position 20,121 of record CALKZY010000017.1, read on the forward strand.
GCGCTGGGTTCCAGGGGGGTCGCCCTGGGCGTAATACCAACCCGCTGGTTGCGTTGGGTAGTCAGTCACTGCGTTCTCTCCACGTCTTTTGCCCGGCTGCCAATCGGCGGCAATCCGAAATCCACCTATTTCCCTAGTTCAAAGTCTACCTCAGCACGGGTACGTCCACCCGCTATAGGGTCTCTCAGCTCCACACCTGGGAGGCCAAAACCCACCCGTGTAGGCTGATTGGACACCACCACGCCCGGTTGTCCACCCACCACCGATGGCGACGCCGCAAGTGCCAAGAACTTGAGCCGGGCCACGCCCGACCGATCGGAAGACTATGACGAAGACTATTCTCGTGACCGGCGGCGCCGGTTTTATCGGTAGCCACACCGCAGTCGAGCTGTTGCAACGCGATTATGACGTTGTAATCGCTGACGACCTGTCCAACAGCTCGGCCAAAGCCATCGACGTCGTGTCGTCGCTCGGCGGCGGAGGCAATGTTGCCTTCCACAAAGTCGACCTGACCGACGAGTCCCTGGTGGCCGAACTGTTCGACGAGCACCCCATCGAGGCGGTTGTGCACTTCGCCGGCCTCAAGGCGGTGGGTGAATCGGTTGAGAAGCCCATCCATTACTACCGAACGAATCTCATCTCCACGATGAACCTCCTGTCCCAGATGGCGAACCATCAGGTATGGGACTTTGTGTTCTCATCATCGGCCACCGTCTACGGGACGCCGGAGCAGCTTCCGATTCCAGAAACAGCGCCAACCGGTGCCACTAACCCTTACGGGCGAACAAAGCTCATGATCGAAGAGATCTGTCAAGATCTCGCCGCAGCGGACGACCGCTGGCGGATGAGCCTCCTTCGGTACTTCAACCCCGTAGGCGCCCACGCTTCGGGGCAGTTAGGGGAGGACCCGCGCGGCATCCCCAACAATCTCGTCCCGTTTGTCATGCAGGTGGCGGTCGGCCGTCGCGACAAGCTACAGGTTTTCGGTGGCGACTGGGACACTCACGACGGATCAGGCGTCCGCGATTACATTCATGTGGTTGATCTGGCCGCTGGGCACCTCGCGGCGCTGGAGACACTCAGCGAAGGGTGCGAGGCGTACAACCTTGGAACCGGCAACGGGTCTTCGGTTCTGGACATCATCAGTACCGCCGAACAGGTCAGCGGCAAGTCGATTCCCTATGACATTGTCGAGCGCCGCTCGGGCGACATCGCCACCTCACTGGCCGATCCTTCCAAGGCCAACCAGGAGCTCGGATGGCGAGCCGACCGAAATCTCGAAGCAATGCTCACCGATTCCTGGCGTTGGCAGTCCATGAATCCGATGGGCTTCGCCGATAGCAGCGACTAGCCCGCCGGTCGGCCGGACACCTCTAGAGGGCGAGAACCTCGTGGCGGGTTGGTAACGAAGCCTGAGCCCCAACCTTGGTAACGGCACCGGCAGCTACCCGCACAGCCCAGGCCACCGCCTGCCTTGGGTCGCCTGAAGTCAGCAGACCGTCGGCAAACCCGGCACAGAACGCATCTCCGGCCGCAGTTGTGTCGACTGCGGCTACCTCAACCGCTGGGACGAAATGTGATCCATCAGCGTCGACCACAACCGCACCATCGGCACCCAAGGTCACAATGACCGCCTTTAGGCGGCTATTGCGGCCGAGCACTCGTCTCGCCTGCGCGACGAGTTCATCGGTGTCGCCCGCCGTGTCACCGTTGTCGAGGGCAGCCAACTCATGTCGATTCGGTACGACAAAGTCGGCCCCTGCGACCGCAACCTGCGCCGAATCACCTGACACGGTCGGAGCCGGATTGACAACGACGACGGCCGACGGGGCCAACTTCGGCAGGTGTCCGATGAGTTCAACCGGCGTCTCGAATTGGGTCAGCACCACCTCGGCCGATCCGAGCACGTCGTTGGCCGCCATCAACCCCTCGTAGCCAAGTGCTCCGTTAGCACCGGCAACCACCACAATCCGGTTTTCGCCTGAAGCGTCAACTTCGATTAGAGCTGTACCCGTCGGATTGTCCGGGTCAATCCCAACGGTTTCCACCGACACCTCGGCGTCTCGGAGATCACGTAGGAGACGGCGTCCCGCGTCGTCGTCACCAACTGCTCCGATCATTGCCACACTTCGGCCAAGACGGGCCGCTGCCACCGCCTGGTTGGCACCTTTGCCGCCGCCGCCGGATACGAGGTCGGTCCCGACCACTGTCTCGCCCGGGTCGGCGAAACGATCGACTCGCACCGAAAGATCCAGGTTCAAGCTGCCGAGCACCACAATCTCGGCCATATCAGGCTCTGGCGTGCGAGCCGAGCTCGTCGAGGGCGTTGACCACCAACCGGCGCACTTCGCCGGCATCAAGGCGAGCGCAATGGCGAACCGGGTGAAAGACCCCGGCATCATCCCATGGGATGCCGGTATCAAGCGCCGAACGACGGAACCGGGTGTCGACCACTGTCATGCCCCTCGTCAGAGCTCCTCGGAGCTCGACCCCGACCGGACGCTCGACCATATCGAACAATTCCGGATGCGTTGCCGCCAACACTGCGCAGGGATCGTGTAGTCCCCCAATTCGCCGACCGCCGATGGCCTCGACTCGATCCAAATAGCTCGTAAAAAGATCCGCCACCACACCAGCCCCAGGGTTCACGGGTCGGCCCGCCTCGGTACCGGTTAATGCTCGAATGTCAGCGACCAAAGCGTCATCAACCACAAGCTGGCTGGTCAGGTCAAGGCCGCACATTCTGATCTCGGCCCCACACTCGAGTACAACGGCCAGCGCTTCAGGGTCGGCAAGGGCATTGAACTCGGCTGCCGCCGTTCGATTTCCGCCTAAGGCCGAACCCCCCATAAAGCTGATGCCGGCCAAGCGGTCGGCCAAGTCAGGAGCGCGTCGCAAAGCGGTAGCGATATTGGTTGCAGGGCCGATTGGGATCAGCCACAGTCCCTCTTCAGACCTCACTGTCTCAATCAAATACTCGACCGCATGAGTCGCCTCGGGCTCTTTCGTCAACTCCGGAAGGGACGGTCCGTCAAACCCGCTAGCACCGTGGATCTCCGGTGCGTGCAACGGCTCCGCTTCGAGGGGTCGTGCCTGCCCGACGTAAACCGGGACATCAAGGCCAAACAATTGGCAGGTCAACAGGGCGTTTCGGGTAACGTCGGCCAGCGGCGCATTGCCTCCAACGGTGGTGATTCCAATTAGCTCGCCATAATGACCGGCAACCACCAATGCCACAGCATCGTCCTGGCCCGGGTCGCAGTCGACGATGAGACGGGGCCTGTTTTGGTCCCCCAAGCCTGTCATCCGACGGCCAGGGCTTGATCACAGGACGTGACTAGGCGAGCTTTCATCGTTTGCCGAGGAACTCGTAGATTTCCTTGCACTCGGGACACACCGGAAACTTCTTGGGGTCACGATTCGGTACCCACTTCTTGCCGCAGAGAGCGCGCACCGGAGTCCCTTCCACCGCAGCCGACAGGATCTTGTCCTTCTTGACATAGTGAGCGAACTTTTCATGATCACCGTCGTCCAAGATCGGATCGCCAAGCTTTGGATCAACGATCTCCTCCACAATCGTTGACGGCCCAGGCGACGAGCTAACCGGTGACTGTTGGATTCCAGAAGTCAGAGAAGGCACAGCTTCATCCTAGAAGGGCCTGATACTAGAAGGGCCTGATACTAGATGAGCCCCGTACTGCAACGGCACATACGGTGGAGGCGCCGATGGCCCACACCTATGATCGACAGGGGCTGGCACAATTACTGCCCCGTCACCGACGCCAAGACAACCGTCAACCGCTACCAAGAGGAATCGCCAGATGCTGGAACCAGGAACCGAGGCCCCGGACTTCACCGCCATGGGCAACAATGGCGAGAAACAGACGCTTTCTGACCTCCGAGGGTCCTGGGTTCTGCTGTGGTGGTATCCAAAGGCAGCGACTCCCGGTTGAACGATGGAAGCAGACGGCCTGCGTGATCAGGCCAAGCAGTTCGACGATGCGGGCGCCAAGATTCTCGGGATCTCATACGACAGCCCTGAAGACAACAATGCATTCCACCAAGACCGCTGTCTTCCATTTCCCTTGCTATCAGACAGCGATCGATCGATTGGCGCGGCCTACGGTGCCCAGCGCGGGCCAGACGAGGCCTTCGCCGACTTCCCTAAGCGGGTCAGCTATCTGATCGATCCTGACGGCGTGATCCTCAAGGCATACGAAGTCGACGACCCAGCGGGACATGGGGCAGAGGTGTACGCCGACCTGCAGGCAGCGCTGCGCTGAGACGCCCTCTAGCGGCAGTCAGTGGATGAGGGCTACACCATCGAGTGCTGGCCCAGGCACCGGCACTGGCCAAACCCCAGACGGCAACACCAAATGGGTCATGGCGACGTCGTGGGAGTCGGTCGGCAGTTTATCGACAAGGTGTCCCCCGGCGATACCGAGGAAGTCCGGCTGCAATCGATTCGTCGACGTGAGGCGAGCTAAGAAGCGGTCGTAGTAGCCTTTGCCGCGCCCCAACCGGTTCCCGGTGCGGTCAAACCCTAGAGCGGGGACAAGGACCGCACCGATGTCGCCGTCGTCGATCTGAGGGGCATCAGCGCACGGCTGCATGTACCCGTAGCGATGACGCTTCATCGGACCACCGAAGGGGTGAACAGTCAGGGCATACCCCTCATCGGGTGTCCGGGTGACGGCAAACCTTGAGTGGGGCGTCGGGTGGCTGGACATGACCTCGCTCAGATTGACCTCTTCGGGCAAGGCATCGTAGACAACGACCCGCTGGTCGGCCGGCACCTCGGCTGCCAAATAGTCGCTGACCAGCCGACAGATGCGGCTACTGGCCGCTCCCTCAACCTCTTCGAGTTCAGCCGATCGGAGTCGGTTGCGCCATGTCAACTTGCGGTCGCCAGTCATTTCGGCTCGCCTCCCGTTGTGGATCCGTCCAAGACTGCGTCTGGGGTTCGGAGCGTCTAACGTACATCCATGGCAAACGATTCCGGCTCCCCCAACGGCAACCACCCTCGAAGCGCATCGCTCCTTAGCGAGCTTATTCAGATCAACAGTGTGAATCCCGATCAGGCGGGTCCGAAGTCCGGCCCAGGGGGCGAAGAGGAGCTGGCCAACTGGGTGGCTGACGCAAGCCGTGAACTCGGCGGCGACGTGACAGTTGACGACCTGGAGCCGGGAAGGCCGAACGTGTACGCCTACTTCGAAGGAACCACCGACAAGACGGTGCTCATCGACGTCCACCTCGACACCGTTGGTGTCGAGCACATGACCGATGCGCCGTTCGATGGCCGCCACGAGGAAGGTCGAATCTGGGGTCGAGGCAGTGTGGATACCAAAGCCACTTTTGCCGTCGTCCTCGACCTCTTAGCCGCGCTTGGAGATGAAGATCTTGCGCTGCGACCGAACCTGATTCTGGCTGGGACCGTAGGCGAGGAAGCGGGCGGATTTGCCGGTGCCTACCGCCTCGAAGAGTGGCTGGGCTCCGGTCGCGCTCATCCCGATCAGATCGTTGTAGCCGAGCCGACACTGTGCGCCCCGGTCTACGGGCACAAGGGTGGCCTCGGACTAGCCATTGCCGTGCGGGGCGAGGCGGCACACTCATCGAAACCTGAGTTGGGACGCAACGCCATCGTGGCCGCGGCCCGAGTGATCACCGCTTTGGAAGGCGAGCACCACCGGCTGACAAGTGAAGAAGCGGCCACGGAGGTCGGCAATGGCACCCTGGCGGTGACGACGGTCAACGGTGGTCTGGCCCCCAACATCATTCCAGACCGTTGCGAGATACAGGTAAACCGTCGAATCGCTCCCGGTGAAAACACCGAAACCATGTTGCCGAACCTTGAAGATCTGATCCGACAAGCCGCTCACCCAGAAGAGGTGGACATCGAGTTGACCTACGGCAAGGTTTTCCAGGCCTTCTACCGAGATGCCACCACCTCGTTGGTCACGGAGTTGGCCGAGCTGAGCAGCGAGGACGGCGCAGTAGCGGCATACGGCACCAACGCCGTCGCTTACGACCACCTTCCGTCTGACATCGTCGTCTTTGGACCCGGATCGATCGATCAGGCGCACAAGGCCCAGGAGTGGGTTGACGTTTCGGAGCTAACCAAGGCCGGCCAGATCTACCGGCAGTGGCTGACGGCAAGTCAATAGCCCCGCTGGGCCGCTGAAGCGTGGGATATTTCGCCCGTCGCCCACGGGACGAGATGGAATGCCGGTAGAAACATAGACAGGCAAGTTGTGCCGCCAACACCTATCTTCCGGACGCTATGAATCCTTCAAGCCCAGCAGATGCTCGAAATCGGGGCCGTTTTTGGTTGGCCCTGTCCCTGTCATCGGTTACCGCGCTTGCGGTGACGGTTCCACTGGCGTTCCGAGCGGCCGACGCCGGCCAGCAAGATGATCCGGCCACGGGAGAAGTCACAACGCCACTGGCCGATATTGTCGAGCCCGAACCGACCGAGGACTCGATCGTCACTGATTCCGGCGTGACCTCGACGACCTTGTCGCCGTTGATCATCGACAAACGCCAATCCGTCGACGCCGACCTGGTGATTCGCTCCGGCACCTTGACCCCAGCAAGGCCGGCGCCAACCACGACAACCGTTGTTCAGACAATCTCAACCGAGTCGCTTCCCGAATCAACGACGGTCCCCGAGGGGTCGACGACGTCGACAACCGCAGCTGCAGCTGACCAATCTGGCTCCGACTCAGGCGCAGACGGCGGCTAGTCGGCCAGATCGTAGATCGAGGCGGTGGAGCGCTCAGACTATTGGGCGTTTAGAACGCCAAGTTTCTGCTTGAGACGCAGGACCCGCTCGACCGATGCATCGAGCCGCTCTACCGGAAGCTCACCTGAAGCCACTGCAGCCACCAGCGCGTCGGCTGACGAGACGAGGTCAGCGGGCTGAAGCAGCACGTCAGCCCCGGCGTTGACGGCCCCGACGGCCAACTCGCCTGCCTCAAAGGCATTCACGCCACCCATATTGAGGGCATCGGTCATAACAACACCGTCGAATCCGAGTTCACCTCGAAGAAGATCTTGGATTAGTACCGGGGAAACGGTCGCCGGGTCGCCGGTGCTGTCGAGATTCGGCATGACGAGATGGCCGACCATAATAATCTCAACGCCTTGGGCAATGGCGGCATCAAACGGGACCCGATCTCTCTGCTCCCAGTCTTCTCTCGAGACGTTGATGGAAGGAAGCCCTTCGTGGCTGTCATCCACCGTGCCACCGTGGCCCGGCCAGTGCTTCGCTGCCGCGGCCACGCCAGCCCGTTGCAGACCGGTTATTGATGCTCCGACCATGTTGGCAACGAGCTGAGGATCATCGCCGAACGACCGTTGATCCAAGAAACCCGCACCGCCGGGCAACAAGACATCGGCTACCGGCGCGAGGACTACGTTGATCCCCTGTTGCTGTACCTGCTGGCCGGTGACGTACGCCGCTTCAGTGACGGCCTCGATGTCTCCGGATAGCACGCCGGGGGCGGGGTAGGCCGAGACCTGGTCGGTCACCCGACTAACCTTGCCTCCCTCTTGGTCCACCGCGATCAGCAGCCCGAGGTTCCCATCAGATGCCTCAGCGTCCCGCAGCTCTTTCGATAGCAGTCGGAGTTGTTCGGCCGTCTGGACGTTGTCTTCTTGATAGAGCACTCCACCAAGGTGATACTCACGAATGATGTCGACCGCGTTCTCGACACCGGCAAACCTGGCGTTCTGGCGAGCGGTGCCCGGGGAGTCCGCTACTCCGGCTGTTCCGAACAGCACTGGCATCAGTAGCTGTCCAACTTTTTGCTCAACCGTCATTTGCGACATGATCGACTGGATCTGCTGCTCCACTGCCGCTGCTTGGTCGGAGGCATTCGCCGAGACTGCAATCAGTTCCGGTTCAGTGGTGGTGGTAGCCGCAGTAGCTTCGACGGCCTGCTCCGCGCCATCGCTTGCGCCATCAGACCCGGCCACATCCGACAGGAGGTCAGATGCTCCCGAACATGATGCCACCAGTGATGCAAAGGCCACGAGAAGCATCGTCATGACACAATTGCGGCGAGCAGCGGGCAAATCAACGCGGCAGTTCACAACGCCGGTCTGTGGGCCGTCCTCACTGACGGTGGGAGATTTGCTGCTGAAGTCTGTCATCACGGATTTCGCTGGTCGATACACGATCGGGTCCCACATGAATCTGTCTCGGTTACATGTGGGCACGGGCACTCCGGGCGAGCGAACGTAGTTGATCACTCCCGCCGACGGCAACCACACACCGGGTGGTAACGAGACCAACGCACTCAAGGTCACGTCATCGTGTTAGCCGACACCTATGAGCGTAGGATTTCTCGTCGCCAACGGGGCTCATAGTTCCGAAAAAGTAGGGAGGTTGTGAAAAATGTGACCGATTCTTTCCGAATTCTGAGATGGCTCGGGCCGCAGGATAAAGTTCCCCCATGACCAAGACGGACTGGAACCCGCTGCTGCGCTCCGAGTTCGATCAGTCCTACTGGCGAGAACTCACGAAGTTTGTTCAGGACGAACGACGTCAACATCAGGTCTACCCACCACACGACGAGGTGTTCGCAGCCCTTCATCTGACGTCATTCGAGTCGGTCAGGGCGGTCATCTTGGGGCAGGACCCGTACCACGGTCCCGGGCAGGCTCATGGACTCTGTTTTTCGGTGCGACCAGGTGTTCCCGCTCCCCCGTCATTGAAGAACATCTTCTCGGAGCTAGAAACCGATCTTGGCCTATCTCGCCCAGCAGATGGCTCCCTACTCCGGTGGGCAGAACAGGGAGTTCTGCTTCTCAACACCACGTTGACGGTCAGGGCTCGACAGGCAGCGTCGCATCAAGGCAAGGGGTGGGAGAAGTTCACCGACCGAATTATCGAAGTTGTTTCGGGCAAATCGGACCGCGTGGTGTTCGTTCTCTGGGGCTCGGCAGCACGGCGAAAGAAGCAGATGATTGATCTTTCCCGCCACGCTGTAGTGGAGTCGCCCCACCCGTCGCCGCTATCAGCTCACCGAGGTTTTCTCGGCTCGCGACCGTTCTCCCAGGTGAACAGCCTTCTCGAAGAGGCCGGTCGGACTCCCATTGATTGGAATCTCCATCCCGCTCCCCACGATTCCTCGGCTCAGCCTGCGCCTATCGACTGAGACCTGTCGGCTACGACGTGTTGGCTGAGACCCGGCGACTAATACATCGAGGCACCGGACTCGTCTCCATCCTCGCCTCGAACCTGGGCTAGGGCTGACCTGGCGCCGGCCAGTTGGGCCAGCAGGTTGGATGTGGCCGTAACCATCCGGAATCCTTGTTCGACTCGTTTCGCCGTCATAGCTGGGGTGCTATGGATGCCGGGCACAATTGACCTGGCGTTTGACAGTTCGACGATCTTCGACAGGGCCTCCTGATAGACGGCCGAGTCCGGGTGATCGGTGGCGGGAGGCAGACCATAGCTAATCGACAGATCTGCCGGGCCAACGTACACCGCGTCGATTCCTTCGACGTCGAGTATCTGATCCAACTGCTCGACGGCCTGCCTGGTTTCGATCATGGGGATGCAGGCAATCTGGCTATTGGCATCAGCGTGGTAGCCGCCGCCAAGAGCTGAGGCCGCCCGGGCTGGGCCCCAGCTTCGGGATCCCTGCGGAGCGTAACGACACGCCCGAACAGCGGCCTCGGCCTCTTCCGGTGAATTGACCATCGGGATGATGACTCCCATCGTCCCGGCGTCCAGAAGCTTGCCGATGATCCCCGGCTCGTTCCATGGAGCGCGGGCCAACGGAACCGATGTGGTTCGCATGGCCTGAAGCATCGACGGCACGGCTGAATAGTCCAACAGCCCATGCTGAAGATCAAGGCAAAGGTAGTCATAGCCGACCGTTGCCAGCTGCTCAGCGGCGGCAACGTCTGGGGTGGACATCCAAAGTCCTATGGTCGTTCCTCCCTCAGCCCACGTCTTCTTGACCTCGTTTGCGATCACTGCTACTGCCTCCGCGTTTGGGAACGAACAACGACAAGCTAACAGCCTGAGGCCGATCCTGTCCCCTCAGTCGGCGACACGGAAAGTCCTAGCCATCAGAGGTCTAAGTCCAGGCACTGGGATCTTGGCCAGAGCCAGCAGGATCGGGTAGATCTCCAGTCGCCCAAGAATCATGTTGGCGATGCAGACCAACTTGGCGAAGGCGCTCAGGCCCGAGAAATCGCTCCGTGGTCCGACATCCGCCAGGCCGGGGCCTACGTTGCCGATCATCGTGGCCGACGCGGAGAAGGCCGTCAGGAGGTCCTCCCCGGTGAGGGCAATCAACAATCCTCCACCACCGAACGCCGCCAACACCAAGATGAGGAATCCGGCGACCTTGCTGGCCACGCGATCGCTAACCACGGTGCCGCCAACTCGTATAGGACGAACCATGTTCTCGTGAATTTGGCTAAGCGTCTCCCGATGAGCAAGGCTGGCGACCGCCAAAACCCGAACCAGTTTCACGCCCCCCGAAGTGGATCCGGCCATGGCGCCCAGTGGCATCAGAATCAAAAGAACACTCTGCGCGGCCGGCGACCAGTCGGCGACAAAATCCACCGTCCCGTAGCCGGTGGTCGACGTGATCGACACCACGGTGAACATCGCACTTCGGAACTCGTCAAAGCCGCGACCGTCAGGCGACGCTGACAGAAACGTGATGATCGATGCCAAGGCGACAACGGCGACGTAGGTTCGAAACTCCACCGACCTCAACAGTGGACCCGGTCTCCCTCGAAACAGCCGGTACAGCAGAACGAAGCTCGTACCTGCTGTAAACATGGCCACGATGATCACCCATTCGATGGCCGCTGACTCGAAGTGAGCGATCGACAGCGTGTGACGCGAAAAACCCCCAGTGGAAACCGTGGTAAAGGCGTGAGTCACTGCGTCATACAATCCCATCCCAGCGATCAAAAATGCCACGATGACCACGACGGTAAAGGCGGCGTAGACGCCCCACAGATGTCGGGCCGTACTTCGAACCTTCGGCGTGATCCGCTCCCCGGTGGGACCGGGGGCCTCGGCTTGGAACAGGCTCATCCCCCAGTTCCCGGCCGAAGGCAGCACAGCCACCACGAGAACGATTACTCCCATTCCGCCCAGCCACTGGGTCATCGACCGCCAGAAGAGAATTCCAGATGAGGCGGCGAACGTGGTCGGGTCGTCTTCGGCTGCTTGGAGCACCGTGGCCCCGGTGGTAGTGAAGCCCGAGACGGACTCGAACAGGGCGTCTTCCACCGATACTAGAGTTCCGGTGGCCAGATATGGCATAGCTCCCACCACAGACATGGCTACCCAAGCCGAGGTCACAGCAAAGAAGATATCGAGTCTGGGGATGCGGTCCGGCACCTCGGTGAGGAGGCGCAGCGAATAGCCAAGGGTCACGACGACGAGCCCGATCACCGTCAGAACCCTCCAGTCGCTTGAGGATCCGTAGATCAGCTCAACCAAAGCGGCTACGACCATACCCGCTCCACAAACAGCAAGCGTCAGCCCCAGAACCTGACCGAGGACACTTGGACGTTGGGGCAGGCTCATTCGGAGCCGAATATCGACTTCGCTGCGGCAAGCGACGCGGCGTGGCCGAACACCACAACGTGATCGCCTGCCTCAAGCTCGGTTCCGCCTCGGGCGATGACCGGCTCCTGGCCGGCCCTGATGACGGCTCCGATGAGGAGGTCGTCGGGAAGTTCAAGTTCGGCTATTCGAGAGCCGTCAGCTTCGCTCCCAAACCTGATCTCAACTTCGTCAACTTCCGAGTTGCCTTCAAGGAACGTGGCTACGGCCGTCACACCGACCCGCATGGAGCGCAGGACGGCATTGGCCGACGCGGTCCTGGGGCTAAGAGCAGCGTCAATGCCGAAACGTCGAACGAGGGGCAACAATTCCAGCCGGTGAAGCACCGCTACGGTGAATGCGCTGCCTTCGGCCATGGCAAAGGCGCAAGCCAGAACGTTGGAGGGGTCCTCACCGGTGGCGGCGATCACGACGTCCATTGACCCGATCCCCTCCTCAACAAGAATGTTGGTGTTGGTCACGTCGCCTTGAACGACAACCACTCGGCGCAACCGGCTGGACAGCATCTCTGCCCGATCGGGATCACGTTCCACCAGCACGACGTCGACGCCTTCGTATTCCAGATGCTCCGCAACTCGGGTTCCCACTGCCCCACCGCCAAGAACCATGGCCTTGCGAACACGCTTCGATTCGACGCCCAGCAGCTGCAAGACGGTTCGCTTGGCCGACGCCGGACAGAGAATTCGAACGTGATCACCAGCGTTCAGCCGGTCGTTCCCCGAGGGAATTATGGTCCGGTCGTCGCGAGTGATCGCCCCGCAGAGAAAGTCGGAGCGCGCCTGTCCGATTTCTTCCAGCGTCTTGCCCGCTATCGATGCGCCATCGGCGACATAGGCGCCAACAACGACCAGCTGGCCTTCAGCCATCGGGTAGATTTCGTCGGCGCCGGTCGAGTGAACAAGCTCGATAATCTCGTCAGCGGTTTCGGCGTCTGGATCAATTACCACGTCGGCACCAACCCGCCGAAGTAGCTTCTTCCCAGCGTCGCCACGCAGCTCATCTGTTTCAACCCGAACAACGGTCGTTCGGACGCCGCGCTCTTTGGCCAACATCGACGCCACCAGATTCACTTCATCGGACTGGGTGACGGCCGCCAGCAAGCCGGCGTTCTCAACCCCGGCTTCAACCAAATTGGAGGGCAACGTTCCGGAGCCGACGATAACTTGCACGTCCAACTCGGCGCCTATCGCTGCCGCCCGATGAGCGTCTTGCTCGATAACAACGACGTCCACGCCTTCGCCGGTCAGACGCTCGGCGAGGTAGCCGCCCACCTCTCCGGCACCAACAATCACCACATGCATAGGTTGTACGTTCCGCTTTCTACGCAGCCGGATCACTCATGAAGTCGACCAACGACGCAGACGTACCAGAAGTTCATCGAAGATCTCGGGTAGACCGCGGGCCCTACTCCCATAGGTATGGATCGGCGCCCTGGCGTTGTGAGCCTCATTGATCAGAACTCGATTGGGGATGACCGGGCTCCATACCGCCCGTCGACCTACCATCCCGTAGAGTTCCTCGATCCGGTTGTTGGCATCTTTGGATGTCGGGGGGACGCGGTTGAGAATCACTCCGGCGATGTCGAGTTCGCTGTTGTGCTGATCCCAAATCGAGTCGATGAGGTCGAGTACAGGGTTGATGCCGCGCAGACCAAACACGGTTGGCTCAACAATGATGAGAGCACCGTCAGCGGCCGTCAAACCACAAGATGTGTTCAGACCGAGAGACGGCGCACAATCGATGAGGACCAGTTCGAAGTCATCGGAGACGCCTTCCAGCGCCCGTCGCAGCCGCTGGGCCGTAGTGGGTCCCTGACGGTCGTTCTCTCGTTCGGTCAGGTCATGGCCGCCTGGCAGAAGCCAGACGTCTTCGCCCCACCCGGACGGCACGATCATGTCGGCTGCAGAACCGGTCTTCGACGATCGCATGGCGTCACCCGTACCGAAGTTATCCAGTGATGGTTCCACTCCGAGTGACCAGGTCGCGTTCGCCTGGGCGTCAAGGTCGACAACCAGCGTCCGGATTCCAGCGTTCAACGCTGCCGACGCCAAGCCCAAGACCACAGTGGTCTTGCCGACGCCACCCTTTTGGTTGAGTATCGCGACCGAACGCTTCATGCCATCCTCTTCCCTGGAAGCCAACCTAAGCCATTGTTGATCGGCTCTACTCTAGAGCGAGATCACAAAAGAAGGGGGGACGCGACCGACTGGACAGGCGGGAATCGGACCGATCAGGCCTCGCGGATGGAGGGAACTAGGTGTGGGCGGTTGAATGAGGATTAGAGAGCCACGCCGCCGGTTTGAGACCGATCCTGGCGGTGGAGATCAATTACGTCGGCGTTTTTTCGATCCTCGAGGATGCCTCGCAGCCTTGCGATCTCACGCTCATGCTCATCTCGCTTCCGGCGGGCAGCGGTGAGGGCGCCATCAGCTCGGGCTATCAAGCTGCGCAGGTTGGCAAGCTCAGCGACCATATTGGCGTCGTGAACGCCGGTGGTCTGGCTTTCCGCCGCAACGGGCTGGCGCATGGGGTCTTCCAGCTCAGCGCGCAAGGCGAAGAGGTCGTTAACGGCTTGAGTTCGCTGACGCTCTATTTTCCGGCGGCTCTCAACAAGCTTCCGGGTGATCGCTTGGTGACGTCGGTCAAGAACCCACATCCCGACGCCTCCGATGAGGAGGCCGATCATGAGGCCGATCACCAAATTCAAGTTCCACATTTTGTGTATCCGCCGATCCTGTTCCCAGTTAGATCCGTTGACTAGTGTAATGCGTCAAGGCGACCGAAACCAGCCCCAGAACACTGGTGAGGCCCGTTTCGGCCAAAAAGCCGCCGTTTCAGAAGCGTTTCATTCCTGTTTCAGGCATGTCTACCGACCTCAGATGGTCAACCTGCCCAGCGACAACGGGCCAACGCCTTCCTCAAACACCCGCCAGCATCAGGCCAAATGCCAGTACTCATTCGGCAACAGTGCTTGCCACAGCTCGACCGAATGGCCCAATCAATCGGCCAACTCTGATCAATAGGCGTCAAAAAGAGCGTTCTGGTTGGACTCGTTCTTACCGGCCAACCAGTGTCGCCGACATCGCAGGTCATAGCTGACGGCCAGTTCGCTAAGCCGATCTTCTTGAAGGTCGGCGCCGCCAACAACCTTAAGATCGCCCTCGTACACCTGACGCCCGTTTACCAGGCGCGCATTGTGGGTTGCCCGTGCCCCACACCAACACCGGGCCTCCACCTGAAGTTCCATTCGCCGGTCAGCGACCTCAAGCAACCGACGGGTGCCGGGGAAAAGATTGCCCTGGAACGAAGTCAACAGCCCGAAGGCATAGACCTCGACACCTAACTCGTCGACCACTCTGGCCAGTTGGTCGATTTGTCCGGGCTCATAGAACTGGGCCTCGTCGCACACCACGGCGTGCAGGCCATTTCGCAGCAGGTGCTCTTGAAAGACAAGGCGCTCCAGATCAACTGTTCCATCGATCAGCGCCGCTTCGGCCGAGACACCCAGGCGACTGGAGACAACCCCCTCGTTTCGATCCATCTGTGTCACCAACAAACACGGAAGTCCACCTTTGCTCAGATTGTGGTGGATCTGCAGCGCCTGTGTTGACTTTCCGGAACCCATGGTCCCGTAAAAGAAGCGAAGTTCGGCCATCGCAACGACGATAGCGGGCCATCTCGATGCTGTCCCGTGGAGCCGATGCCTAGGCGAAACTGCCCAGCTGACGGATAAACAGGGTCAGAACGTTTCGGTCATGTAGAGGAGTGACCGGTACGATAAAGAGCAAATGGGCGTTGCGGAACGAATGCTAGAGAGCTGGTTATGACCAGCTACACCCGCCTACGAGCAGATGGTGCCGACGGCCTACAGCGAGGGCCCGCTGGGTGGTTTGGTCGACCGGTCTTTCTTGAGCTTCGCAACAGGTATGAACGCCGTGCTTTGGAAGCGAGTCCCCTGTGGCACGCTGAAGGCGTCCCCTTAGGCCTCGGTCGCCCCTTACTCCTCATTCCCGGGTTCCTGGCCAACCCCATGAGTTGCGATCCGATGCGAGCCATCCTTGAACGGGCGGGCTGGCAGGTGAAAGTCGCCGACATCGGAAGAAACTCAGGTCCCGCCTACACCTCGCTGGACGTTTGTACCGATCATCTTCAGGCAATGGCCGGTGACGGGCGCACACCGGTAACAATTGTCGGACACTCCCGGGGCGGGCAGTACGGGCGAATATTGGCCGTGCGGCACGAACACCTGGTTCGACAGGTGGTGGCACTGGGTGCCCCATTGCTCCTCAAATATCCAAGATTTGCCCCAGTCCGAGTGCCGATTGAGGTACTCGAGGTCAGTTGGCGGAGCGGAGCTCTCGGCCCGGTTGATGTTGTCCAAGAGGACGCAGTTGACCGGGACCGGTTCCTGCCTTTCCCCGATCAGATCGGCTTTGTGTCGGTGTACTCCAGAAACGACGGGATCGTGGACTGGAGAGCGAGCCGCGATCCCGCTGCCCGTATGATCGAGGTCTCGTCTTCTCATCGCGGCCTTGTAAACGGATTGGCGGGAATGACCGCCGTCGCAGACGCCCTCGACGTCTGACGCAGGCTCTGGGCAATCCGATTCTCCCAGGTGAGCGTGCCGAGGTTGTGAACAGCTCCTGCCCAGGGGCAATGTGGCGACATGGAACTGGGAACGAACTTTGAACGGGTTGGCGTCGTCGGGGCCGGCCTCATGGGCTCTGGCATCGCCGAGGTGGCGGCCAAGGCGGGAATTAACGTCACGGTTGTCGAGGCGTCATCGGTTGCCGCCGAGTCGGGACTAAACCGAATCCGCAAATCGATCGATCGGGCGGTGGCCAAGTCGAAGCTTGCCGAGGACGAGGGGGCTGCCATCATGTCACGGATTCATATCTCCGAGGACTTAGCCAGCTTGGCTGACCGTCAAATGGTCATCGAAGCTGTTGTCGAAGACGAGCAGATCAAAGTCGATCTGTTCCGCAACCTCGACGAAGTCGTCTCTGACGACGCCATCTTGGCATCCAACACATCGTCAATCCCCATCATGAAATTGGCAATGGCTACCTCGCGCCCCGAAAAAGTCATTGGCATTCACTTCTTCAACCCGGTCCCGGTGCTCGACCTGGTCGAGCTCGTTATCTCCCTGCACACATCTCCAGAGACGCACGAGATGGCCCGAAATTTCGCTGAGGCGCAGCTCGGCAAGTCTGTGATCGAGTCTCAGGATCGCGCCGGGTTCATCGTGAACGCGCTGCTTATCCCCTACGTCTTGTCTGCAATCCGGATGTTCGAGTCGGGATTCGCCTCGAAAGAAGACATCGACCAAGGCATGGTGGTTGGGTGTGCTCATCCCATGGGGCCCTTAGCCTTGGCCGACCTCATCGGCCTGGATACAACAATGGCGGTGGCCGAATCACTCTATGAAGAGTTTCGCGAGCAGCTCTATGCCCCGCCGCCGCTCCTTGCCCGCATGGTCGACGCCGGACTACTCGGACGCAAGACCGGCCGCGGGTTTTACGAATACGCTCGGTAGTGAAAACGTCTGCGGGCCCCAGCGGCTGGTAAGCCCGGGGCCCGCAGAACTTCCGCCTAAGCGGATTATGAGTTTGCTGTTACTAGCTTGGCGACTCGTTCAGGAACGTCTTACGAGTCGGCCGGTCGTACGGAGAGCGTAGGGGGAAGCGTTTCACCAATCCCTTGGCTTGGCTCACCCACTCGTCTCGCTCGATGCGGCCTGGGAAGGCGTCAATCGCATCAGTTACCTTGGCTACGTCAGCTTTCTTAAAGGCTGACAACTGCTCCCAGGTCTGGATACCGAAGCCGTTGAGCGTCTTCTCCATCACCGGACCGATGCCGTTCACGACCTTCAGATCATCTTTGTGAACTGCCCCGGCCGTGCCGAGCTTGGTCGTTCCACGCTGCCAGTCCGAACCTGAAGGCGGCTTCTTCGACACCTTCTTAACCGCTTTCTTGGCGGCCTTCTTCTTGGCAGGCTTCTTCTTTGCCTTCGGTGCTGAGGTGTTCTCCCCCGGAACGTGCCCGGCGTCGAGGAGCTTCTGCGCTCCACCCTTCCAATCATCACGTTCAATCCGACCAGGGAAGGCATCGATTGCCTCGGTGACCTTGTCGACGTCACCCTTGGTGAAGGCTGCCACCTGCTCCCAGGTTTGGATGCCGAAGCTATTCAGCGTCTTCTCCATCACCGGACCGATACCGTTGATCCGCTTCAAGTCGTCGCGATGGTTGGCTCCCGGCGTTCCAAGCTTGGTAGTGCCCTGGCGCCATGAGTTGCTCTTGGAGGCTGAACTCTTCGATGCTTTCTTGGCCTTTTTCTTCGCCTTGCCAGCAGCCTTTTTGGCATCCTTGGCGTCTCGCTCAGCGTCAGCAAGTTGCTTGCGGAGCTGCTCGATTGTCCGGTCCCGTGTCGGCACCAGTGCGGCCTTGCGTTCCGCATCAGCCAGTTGCCGGCGCAGATCCTTGGACTGATCGCTCTCGCTCTTCGCTGTAACACGAGCGGTCTCAAGATCTTTGCTTGTGGTCGTAAGCCTTGACTCGAGGCCAGACACCTTGCTGGCGTCAGCCTTGAACTTGGCCAGCTCCGACTGCAAACCAGCAACCTTGCCAGCATCAGCCTTCGCCCTAGCCAACTCCGACTGCAAACCAGCAACCTTGCCAGCATCAGCCTTCGCCTTAGCCAACTCAGCCTCAAGACCAGCAACCTTGCCAGCCTCAGCCCGTGACTTAGCCAACTCAGCCTCAAGACCAGCTGACTTATCAGCCTCTGCCTTGAAACCCTGAATCTGCGACTGCAGACCACCAACCTTGCCAGCCTCAGCCTTCGACACGTCCAAGTCCTTAGACAAAGTCGCAACCCGAGCCTCAAGACCAGCAACCTTGCCAGCATCAGCCTTCGCCTTAGCCAACTCAGCCTCAAGACCAGCAACCTTGCCAGCATCAGCCTTCGCCTTAGCCAACTCAGCCTCAAGACCAGCTGACTTATCAGCCTCTGCCTTGAAACCCTGAATCTGCGACTGCAGACCACCGACCTTGCCAGCCTCAGCCTTGAACTTCGCCAACTCGGCTTCCAGTCCACCAACCTTGCCAGCATCAGCCTTCGCCTTAGCCAACTCGGCTTCCAGTCCACCAACCTTGCCAGCATCAGCCTTCGCCTTAGCCAACTCAGCCTCAAGACCAGCAACCTTGCCAGCCTCAGCCTTGAACTTCGTAAGATCGGCTTGTAGACCGGACACCTTGCCAGCATCAGCCTTTGACACGTCCAAGTCTTTCGACAAAGACGCAACTCGAGCCTCAAGACCACCGACCTTGCCAGCCTCAGCCTTGAACTTCGTAAGATCGGCTTGTAGACCGGACACCTTGCCGGCCTCAGCCTTCAGGCTGCTGATTTCGGTCTCAAGCTCAGAGGTCCGATCAGCCTTGCCGCGAAGGGCGACGACCTGTTGTTCAAGGCCGGGAACCAAGTCGGCTTTCGACTTGAAGCCCTTCAGCTCTGACTCGAGGCTTGGAACCTTGTCGGCTCGCTGCCGGACTCCATCTAGTTCAAGCTGAATCTCGTCAGCCCTTGTCTCTGCTGTCTTCAGCTCCGTAACCCGACGACGTAGTCGATCGGTCTCGGCTTCGCTCTCGAGGCGGATTCGTTCCCGCTCGGCGACTTCGCCACGACGACGCCACCACCACCAAAGCAGTCCGAGTAGCAATCCCAGGAGGAAGCACAGCAGCAGTGCCAATGCAATCGTTCCGAATAACCAACCCATCTTCTAATTAGCTCCCTTTGTGATGTCGCCGACGTCGGCTCGTGATTTCGATTTCGTTCTTGTCGTTCGATCTGTCAATGTCATGATTGAAGTTCCCAAGCAATGCGACGATTTCGCTGCTTGTCTTCAGGTGTGGCCTCAGGGTCGATAAGCAGTTCGCTTTCACCCCGGCCTTCCGATGCCAGTCGATCAGCATCGACTTCGCCCGTTTCAACCAGGTAGGCCACTACTGCCACAGCCCGAGCCTCGCTCAGGGCCTGGTTGGCACCTTCGTCTCCGTCGCTGTCGGTGTGTCCGACGACGAGCAGGTTACCCACCTCAGGGTTGGCGTTGATCATCTCGGCCGCAGCATCGAGTGTTGCGGTCGATTCGGATCGGATCGTTGCTCTGTTGACATCGAACTCGATCGGTTCCAGCTCGAACAGGTCGTTAAGCGACTGTTCGATCGGCGCCACGGTGACTCGATCCACCAAATCAAGACCGCCAGCGGTGGCTACCACCGACGCCTGACTGATCCACTCGGTCTTTTGAGCCTCGGACTCTGCCTCACCGGTGATGACAAGCTCGCCACCTTCACCGACGCTGTCGCCATCAATCGTGAGATTGTCGGTGACGTTGGTCGCTCCGTACTCTGCTTCGGCGCTACTGACGATTGATTCGCGCGTCGCCTCATCAGGCACCGTGCCATCGAGGACGATGGCTCCTCCGGCAGCTGCTGCGGCCAGACCCATTGGCGCCAGCTCAATCTCCGGCTCCGGTTCTGGGTCCGGTTCGGGTTCGGGCGCCGGTTCAGCATCGCCCTCTGTGATCCGGTATTCGACGTTGTCGATTTGATCCCGGGATCGCACTGCCTGGACCGCTGCATCCTGATTGGCTGCGGGGCCTTCTAGAACTACGTTTAGTCCATCGCCACCAAGGCCATCGAGCCCACGGCCCTGAAGGCCGACGTAGCTGACGGCCGAGTCAAGCCCTGCTCCTTCTAGTGCTGCCACTGCAGCATCCGCCGCACGGCCTCTCGCAGCGCTGGCCATAATTAGGCCCATGATCGCCGCGCAGAGAAGCATGCCGAGCAGTGGCCAAAGCCACCAACTTCGAAAGTTTCGCATCTGTACTCCTGCATCTGTTTACCACTCAGGAGACGGACGGCCAGCACCAAAAGTCGCGAAGAAACGCCGAGTTAACGGGCGAAACAACGGTGGTTCGATTGATCTAACCCGGGGCACGGGCCGAAACGTCTACCTAACGTTTTAGTCGGCAGATCCCCCGCGCGCTATAGAAACACTATTTGCGCGTCTCTGGTGCCCCATGATTCAGGATTCATTACCCGAGATCACTGGGGCACCCAACAGAGGGGGGCTAGAGGTTGAACACCCGGATGTAGTCCACTTCAAACGTCGCGTGCTTCGACAGCACGCCGGATCCAAGGCCACCGGGTGATCCCCCGACAGCCAAGTTGATCTTGATCTCGGGAATGGTCTCGTTGAACGGTGCGGGGTAGCCCTGTCTCGTGGCTGCAGAGTCGACGGAGAATGTCTCCCGACCATCCATATACCAGGTGAGCTTGCCGCCGTAGCCGTAGTCGAATCGAATGGTATGCCACTCGTCGCTGAAGGGGCCGTCGAGGTAGGCGGGGCGGTTCTGCAAGGAATGACTGCCCTGTTGATTTGCGTAGTGCATCGAGAACATCGCTCGATTGGGATTCTCTGCTGTCATGACTTCGAGGTAGTCGAGCTCGCCGCCGGTCGGCCAACCGCCGCCCGCCCAGCTCGATGACCACACGGCTGGCCAGAGCCCTGCCTGGTTTGAAGAATCGGCCACGGTCAGTTTCACCCGAAACTCAATGGCTTGGCCGGGGGAGAAAGAGAGCCCACGGCTTCGTACCATGCCGGAGCTCACCGTCCGCTGAGAACCCCCTGGGCATGTGACGGTTTCGTCGGCGGCCCGAAGGATCAGCTTGCCGGCTTCAACTGCGACGTTGTTCGGCTGGTAGCACTGTCGTTCCCCGTTGCCATCTCCGTAGGTGGAATGCTCTCGAAGCCAGCGACTGGTGTTGAGCGAATCAAAGCCCTCAAACCACTCACCAGCGCCGCTCGGTGTAGTGGTCGTCGTGGTTGCTGGTCGCAATGTTGTAGACGGAGCGGCGGTACTCGTCGACCTCGATGTAGTCGTTGTCGTAGCCATGATCGTAGTTGTGGACGGCCACGTGGTTCCGACGGTCGAGGCAGTCGTGGAAGACGACTTCGATGTGGAGGCGGTGGTCGAAGACCGCTTGGAAGACGTCGTGGGAGACGTCGATGGTGAAACGGGGTCCGTTGTCACCGTTGATGAGACCGGCTCAGACGTCGTCGTCGACGTCTGACTACTGGTAGAGCTGCCACGGCCGTTGTTCTCTACCACCAGAACGCCGCGCTTGGTTACCCGGTCACGCTGCAGGCCCAACGCCTTTCCCTTGCCCTTGGGGTTTCGTACGACCTCTGCCGCCGGATCCGTCGCCGCAGACCGCCCGGTCTTGCTGTCGGCCACCCCAATGGAAGTTGCCGTCATGGCCCCGATGGCGATGACAAAGCCGAGGACGATAAGCGCCGGCACCGATCGGTACTTCGCAGGTCGCCTTCGACCTCGACCAACTACTCTTCTTGCCATTCTCGGCTCCTTGCCACCGCATGTTCGGTGCTGCCCCGTAAGGCAGACCTCGGTCGGCGCAACCACGCACACCCACCGTCCTCAACAACCGCCTCCGAGCACCTCAACGCGGGACCCAGAGTGAGCATGACTGCAACCGCCCAGCTCAGTTGAGCTGCCTAGCCAGTCGCTTCATGTCCTCTCTTTTGGAGGGTACGGAAGGCACCGAGACCCGGCAAGACAAGGATGAGTAAAGATAGCCACAAGGCAGATGCAAAAGGGACCTGAGCGTAGGCCATGCGTCCCACTGCAGCGCCGAGGGTGGTTCGAACGGACCACAACGACGACGCTCGACATCACCGACTTATGCGGCTGATGACTACCTTTTGGGGAGCAGTTAGTCCCGGAGCAACCTGAGGATGTACCAGAACATCATCATCAGCGAACCGAAAAGGCTGACCGCTGCACCCACGTAGGCCCAGGCCGGGTATTCCCGGACGATGTTCTGAGTCTGGTAGAGGATCGACGCCCCGGCCAGCGCAATCATGGCGATTGAGAAGATCGGGCCGAGTTCAAAGCCGAATACCACCGCAGCGATGATGAGGCCGATCGCGGCGATGCTGCCCCACATAATCAGGGGGCGAAGCGGTGACAGATCGCGTCGCGTGACCATCGCTACTGCCGACAGGGCGGCGAATCCGACGATAGTTATCACCGCAGCGGTCAAGACCGTCGAGGTACCACCACCGCTGCCATTGAAGAACATGTACAGGAAGGGCGCAAAGATCAGCGCCTCGGCCAAGGCCATGGCGAACAGTGCCCCGTACTGCGTCCTGGTGTCACCAAGCGAATGGGCTGAGCGGGTAGCTATTGAGCTGACGATGGCAAACCCACCGAGAATCAACAGCCAGGCAAAGCCACCTGATCCAGCGACGAAATTGTAGAAGGCCTCGGCTATACCGAGGGTGAAGAGAAGAGCCTCGAAGCCAATGAACGCCGCGACGGCCAAGGCTAAGTGCTGGTAGACCCTGACCAGAAACGTCGAGCGTGTCTGCTCGTCGGCATTAATAACCGGGGTGCTGGATGTCTGTGCGAATGCCATTTTCCGAATCTCCCTGGCATGTGAAGCCGATCGAGGGTCAAAGGCCCAAACCGGCGATGCAACACGCCTCAAAACAGATGTCTGCTTGTTAGAACGCTAGCGGGACCCGATTTGTTCCAGACGACTTTCGTATTAGCGGGTACCCCGATCTTTTCGCTCATCAATAGATCAGTTGATCGCTGGCCCGCTCGGCCACCGCCATGACAGTCAATTGAGGGCCGATGAACGGCAAGTCGGGAAGAACTGAGGAGTCTGCCACCACAACGTTAGACAGACCCTCGAACCTGGCCACTCCACCATCGCAATCAGAGGCTGTCCTCATCCGCAGCGTTCCCGCCAGATGGAAGGTCGGGCCCGGATGCTCACCCATCCAACCCAACAAATCGTCGGCGCTGTTGAGACATTGGCTGTCCGGCTCAGGCGGTCGACCTCCTGTTGAAGGCCTGGCATTGACTACAGCCAACAGGTCGGACAGTTGCCTCACAGCTTCGCCCATCGTGGCGGCTACCACCTTTGATCGAGGCCCCCACTGACACGGCCCGATACTGACAGGTCCCCGGCCGCCGGAAACATCCGTGACCACTCGTCGCGCCGACGACGCCGATGACACCAAGGCCAGTCCCCTCGCTCGCCTCTCCCCTCGTTCTTCATTAGCAAGTTCACGAGCACCTTCATTGGTAAACGGCCCAATCAGGTGCAGAACCGCCTGACCCGAACCATCTCCGATGCAGTCCAAACTGGGCGTCCACCGACAGACTCGACGAACCAACGCACGGTGCCCGACAGGAGTCGAGGAAACGACGCTCGGCCAGTCAAACATCAGTCCAATCGATCCATGGTCGAGAGCCTCGATCTGATCGCCCTCCAACATGCCGGACCTGGCCAGCAGAAGAGGGGTCTGCAACGCTCCCGCACACAGCACTATCAGGTCGCCGGCCACGAACGCACCATCGGCCAACTCGACACCGGTCGCTCGGCTACCTTCGCGTCGCAGTCGATGCACCGTCGAGTTGGTCATCAATTCAAAACACTCCCCCACCCCGGCCAGTTGATCGGCAGTTAGCACTCGGCTGAGCGTGCCCGCCTCGGCGCCTTCGGCCGCCAATGTAGGAATCAACAACTTGTCTGACTCGCCACTCAAGGTTGTTGCCGTACCGGCCGTCCCAATCGGAGCAAGCAGTTGGTCGAAGATGAGACTGGACTCGTCCCTCACCTCAAAGGGTGGGCCGAGACCGCTCAACGCTCGCTTTATCCACGGGTCAAAAGAGTCGAATCCCCAGCCGACACCCCCGGTTTCCGACCAACGGTTCAGCTCAGATCTCGAGGGTCTGGCCAAAAGAGCGCCGTTAACCGCCCCTGAGCCGCCGAGCCCACGGCCCTGCCTATAGACGCTCTCATGGCCACCCGACATCTGGGTGGCGTCGGTCCAAGCCCGATTCTCCGGGCCGGTTTGCTCAACGTCAAGGTGTCGCAGCTCAGCTGGCAGAGGCAGCCCCGGTCCGGCCTCGATAAGGACAACCGATCGGCCGCCTTCAGCCAGACGCCGAGCGACAATGCAGCCACTCACTCCCCCGCCGACAACGATGGCGTCGGCCGATCTCAACAATGGCAGCACCTCGCAGGCTGGATTTAGGGCAAACCCAGCGAGCCGAGCAGGACTCGGGTCAAAATGGCGACGGCAACAGCGATCACAAACCCCGCTCCCAGCCAAACAATGCCGCGACGTCGCAGCGAGCCAGCCGAGGCGAGACGAAGTGGTCCAAATCCAAGATCCCGGACCGCCCATGACGGCTGCAATTGCCGGCCCTTCTCAACGACAATCATTTCGCCCGGCGTACCGGGGGTTCTACCGTAGGTCTTTCCCGCCCAGCCGATCAGCCATAGCAACGAGCCGAAAAGGAGCAGAAGCATCGGAACGAGCTGAATGTACAACCTCGTCAGCTCCCCGAGTCGAGACGAACGGGGATAGACGACGGAGTTGTCACCGGTTGGAAAGAAGATATCAATCTGCTCCCCAACGTAAGGGCGAGAGGATGTCAGCGAGCCGCGAGCGGCAACCATCCGTCCCGGCACCTCAGTCAAACGGCCATCCACGGTGAGCGAGCCCGCACAGCGCCACTGACCATTATCTCCACCCGATTCGTCACATTGAGCTACCTGGAACGAACCAGCACCCGCGAACTCGGTATCAAATGAAGTCAGAAACCGGATCCGACTGACCAAAAGCATCACACTGACGATCAGCAAGGCACCAATGATCACCGGGATCAAGCGACGCCCGTACTCAGCAATTGTCGCCCACGTCGATGCGGCATCGTCCGGACGGTCCACCACCATAGGTGACCCTGGATCTACTGCAACGACCTCTGCCCCCTTAGACATGCCGAGTAATTGTAGACCCTCTGAGCGGGATGGGCCAGCACGGCATCCATTCCCACTGGCCGCTGAAGCAACAACAAGAGGCCACTACCCGGACCTGTAGCGGTCTCGCAATCGGCGAACCAATCGGACTGTTCTAACTCCGACACGACTGGCCGGTGACGACAGCACCTCCGAGCCCTGACTCCACTGCCGTGGCTGACGGCAACCCAAAACATCGGACAGGTGGTACGGAGCGACCACGGGTCGAACCGTCGTCCCTGCCTCGTCATGTTCGAAGCCAAGAGCAGTCATGGACTCGGCTTCCTGCTTAGAAGGGCGATTCCACCACTGCCCCAGCGTTGTGCGAACCTCGCTGTCCAACACCACCGGCGAAGCCCCCCAGCCGGTCAACGTTTTTTGTGACGGCACAAGAGCAGCCATTCTCGTCGCTCCTCGCCACATCTCGCTGCGATACTCGTGGCCCAGATCGGCCGGACCTTGTTCATAGACGAGCTCGACTTCACCACCGGGCCCGCGCGAATAGTCGACAACTCTGGCCTTGCCTGATGCCGTTATCGTCTCCACGGTGGACACTGGGCCGTCCAGCGGGTCCGGAGACGAGACACCGTCGAATGCAAACCGTTGAATACGCACTCCATCTTCGATGCCTGGTATGACCTTGTCACCGCCAAAGTGAAGATGCAGCGGCTCGTGCTCCAAGTACTCCCGCAACACCGATGACAGCAGCCAGGCCAAACGACCACGCCAGCCAACATCAATGAGTGCCAGTTGTTCACGGCCGATCCCCTGACTGCGGACATGATCCAAAAGCAGGTCGCGTCGAGTGGCGGACCGAGCCTGAATCAGCTTCGCAGCCATCGGATCAAACAGCAGCTCATGCCAATGAGCAACGTTCTTCGGACTCAATGCGTTATCGGGTGCCAGCCGGGCCAATGGATGGCCCACGCCAAGAACGTCAGCTACGTCTTGTGTGTCGAATCCGATTCGATCAAGAAGCAGAGAGAACGGAACGACATGACGGTTCACCTCAAGGAAGGCGTCGTCGGAGGCCGTCCCGTCGCTCAACCATTGGTCAATACCGACAGCTGATGCCGAGGCCAAGGTAACGATCAGACGGTTGCAGTGCAGGTATGAAGATGGTAGGGCGCCCAGGTGATCACCACTCATGACTTCAGAGACCAACATGGGCAGCTCGCCGTCTCGGGCTAGAAATCCGACGTGGCCGACATCGTGTTGCCGACACTGCTCGGCCACCCACAAAACAAAGGCGGCCATGACGGGCCCGGCAACCTGGGTACCAACAAGCTGGAGCTGATACTCACGCTCACTTACCAAACCGACCCGCCGCTCCTCCTCCAACTCGAGTCGGGCAAGTCGCGAGGCGGACGCCAACGCCGGGCCGAAACTTCTCGGCCGATGACTCATTGCCTCCTCGTGTCGGGTGAGGTTCCCGTCATCGACGATGAACGGCCGGAAGCCGTGGGCCGCGGCCATCACACCGTCGGACCACGCATTGTTCCCGGCGTGCCAAACCACAACCGGTCGATCGGGCCAGATTCTGTCGAACAGTCGCCCGTCGGACTTTGTGGTTCCCTCCTCACAGGAGGCGATCACCCGATCGCCCTCCTCAAACAGATGGAAACTCTCAAGAATCTGTTGGAGTAGGGCTGAGGATCGATCGGTGTCGGAGATGAACGTGACATGTCCCACAACAGACCGAACTTTGGCCAGCGCTGCCCGGACACCGGCAACCGGCCGACACATTTCGACCTCGAGAATGCCTGCCTCTTGCGCCCGCAGGCCTTGGCCCTCCGCTGCAGAATGTCGCTGCGCCACCCGATGGTCGATGGCGTGCTCTATCGGATCATCTCCGGCCAGGTCACGAACGATACAGGTGTCAAAAACGTCGACCGTGACCGCATCGGGCCGATCCTGGACAACCCTGTCGGCGAACGTCGGCCACGACAGCTGCTCCAGACCGAAACCCTGCCGGTGAAACCGGATGAGCAGGCGGGGACCAACCCAAGGGACAGCGGCGAGACGCTGGGCGAGGACAGGGGGAAACACTCATAGAGCATAGAGTCCATCCGCGCTGACTTTTGCCCGCCCAGGCAGCTCTTCTCGCTGCCTCTTGGACTATCTTGACCGTCACTGAGTACGATCAGCGGTTTCGACCGCGAATAACCTTCAGCTCCGAACTGTTGAAATCGGGTAGCTTCGACCTCGAGGCTGACAGCACTACAGCTCACATTTGCAAGGAACGGGTCAACGATGTCGTCCATGGCAACGCCACGAAAACGGCTCACAGAATTCAGTCACGGCGCTGGTTGAGCTTGCAAGCTCAGCCCTTCTGAGCTTGCGCACGTGTTGCGCGATCTAAACCCGGTTGCTGACGAACGGCTCATGGTTGACGCCACGACCGGTGACGATGCTGCCATCTGGCGAATGGATGACGAACGAGCCCTCGTCTTAACTGCCGATTTCATCACCCCCATCGTCGACGACGCCACACAATGGGGACGGATCGCTGCGGCCAACGCCGTATCGGACGTCTATGCCATGGGCGGCCGACCTTTGGTTGCGCTCAACCTTGTCGGATGGAACCGTGACGAACTCCCACTTAAGCTGCTGGCCGAAGTACTGGCAGGTGCAGGCGAAATTGCGGCCGAAGCAGGGTTTGTCATAGCCGGCGGTCACACCGTCGACGATCCCGAGCCCAAATTTGGACTGGCAGTCGTCGGAGAAGCTCACCCTGACCGTCTCCTCACCAACGCCGGGTTCTTACCTGGCCAGGATCTTATATTGACCAAGCCGCTCGGCATCGGGGTTGTCGCCACCGCCATGAAGCGCGGAGCGTTGGCTGGTCCAGAGTTCGCTGCCCTGAGCGAATCAGCCGTCGAGTCAATGACGAAGCTAAATGATGTGGCAGCCAAGGTCGCCCTCGAAGCCGGTGCGACCGGGGCAACGGACATAACCGGATTTGGCCTGCTAGGCCATATGGCCAGAGCAGCCCGGGAGTCAAGAGTCGACGTTTCAATTCACATCCCTAACGTCCCAGTCCTGGCTGGGGTCGCCGAACTGGCTCGTGCCGGTTTCGTGCCTGGCGGGTCAAGCAGAAACTTGGAGTCAGTACGTTCTCAACTGAACGTCGGATCGGCGGACGAAACCGGTGTCCTGCTCCTGGCAGACGCTCAGACATCCGGAGGACTCCTCTTCGGGGTCGCCGCGGACAAGACAAACGAATGCCTCGACCAGCTAACCGATTCCGGTCATCAAGCTGCCGTCATCGGCCGAACCGATGAGGGTGCCGGTCAAATCAACCTTGTGGAGTAGCGGAGGTCAGCGCTCACGAGTAGCGGAGACGTCACCGGCCCGTACCTGCTCGGCAATCTCCTCGGCCGCTTCGCGAATCTCACCAGGAACGTCCTTGTCGAAGTCGTGATAGTCGCTGTAGCCCACCATGCCTAGGACTTCGCCCGACTTTGGCTCGCCGTCGGCCACCGCATCAAGCATCTCTTCTAGGCCGTCACCAACCAACTTCACAATGCTGTTAACCAAGCATGGCTGGGCGTCGGAGATGACGTCCCACTTGTCGAAATCGACTCCGATGCAAAAGACCGAGTCGCCCGACGAGGCCGTCTCGACCAAGGCTCCGTGGCCCGTTTCTCCTCCGGTTGCGAATAGTACATCTGCGCCGGCATCAAGAGCTTGGGCAGCGGTAGCCGCTCCCCAAGCGGGATCAGCGAACGCCGTGTCGAGATCGCCGGGGTGGAAGAAGGCGTCGACATCGGTCCGGGAATTCGTGTACCGCACGCCGTTGGCGAAACCATCACGCAGGTCCGAGACCGGTGGTACAAGAGCGCTGCCGAGAATTTGGGCGACATCGCCCGATTCGGTCAAAAGTCCGGCCAGTGCTCCTGCAAGAAATCCGACCTCATGATCCGAAAAGCTGAGAAGTCCTAGGTTCTCCGCCTCACTCAAACCAACGAGGTCGACACCGACAAAGTAGGTTTCGGGGTAGGCGGCTACGGCCTCGGACAAGATCGAGGTTCCGCTCCTCGCAGGGACCACCACGACGTCATATCCGCGATCAACCAAAATGTCGATGTTGTTGCGGAAGTCTTCTTCGTTATCCGATGAGAGATCGACCACAGTGCCGTCATGATCATCGCCCCATTTGATCGCGGCGTCTATGACGGCGCTTTGTATTCCCACATCGGCCGCCGTGGCCATTCCCGAAGCCACGCCAACACACAGCTGGTCGGCATCATCGCCGGTTGAGCAGTCGTCAACCACAATGACGCCATCTGCTCCAAGCTCGGTGTCCTCCAATGCTTGAGGTGTCTGACCATCGTCCGCTGCTTCACGGTCACCCGATGTGCAACCGCCAATCGTCAGGCCGGCGACCACAATCAGCAGACTCAGCAGTCGGCTCCTGGTCCGGAACAGACGAAGTCGGTCCTGTTCCATTCGGTTGCGGGTCGGGCCGGGATCGGTGGTGTCATAGCGGCAGTTCATGGTCGTACCTGAAATCTATCGGCACTTGACGACACGTTTGAGTGTCTGCGACCTTTGGCCGGAGACGGATGCGGCCCTACTTCAGATACTGGCCAAGCAGCGACTGGCCGGCTACAGCCACCAACCGACGCTCCTGGTCATAGATTTGAGTTAGCGCCAGACCTGTCCCGTCAGACGTCACCGTGGTCTCCGCGTCTAGGCAGAACCAGCGCCCCTTCGGCGTCTCGGCGAAGGCGATGTTCAGATCTGTGTTGATCATCCCGAACCGAGCCTCCCGATCGAACGTTGCGGAAATCCCCGACCCGAGATCGCTAACGGCGGCCACTCGCTGCGCCCCTGACGGAATCTGCCCCTCGACCACTGCGACAGTGAGATCAATCCAGTCCACCGCCGGACCCGCCTCTTCGAACTGACCGGAAACAAAGCGATGAGCAACAGCGTGGCTATGAAACGGGGTGCTGTCTGCTGGAGTCCACCACCTCGGCGCATCGACCGTCGCCACCTCTTCGGGGGCTGGCAGGTCGACGTAAACTGCAGCGCAATCCGGATCGGGAGCTGACGAGGTTCGGACCAAAAGACCTCTTGCCTGGGCTACCACTCGATCATCGGACAGTAGCCGAGCGTCGACATGAGCCACTCGCCTGCTGACGGGCAGGCGAGTACTCTGGAAACGAAGTGGGCTGAGCGGCACACCAGCCAAAAGGTCGACGTGAATACGGTTCAATCTCTCACCGGGCTCCAAGTGTTGTTCAACTACATAGGTGAGCAAGGCCGACGGCGGGCCACCGTGTTGGGCCGAAGCCATCCATGGCCCCATCGTCAAAGCGGACGGGTGGGCAATAGATCCGTCGACGGCATAGAGAAAGGGCGACACCTCGATGACACTAGCGACCGGAGATCGACATGAGCGAACGCAACAACCTTGCTTGCGCGCCTCAAATCTATTGATGGACGACGGTGATACCGACCTTCTCGGCCAGCCGCTCCGCCAATAGCGGAACATGAACCGAGGAGATCGAGGTTCCTCTCAGTGTCAGCGGGTCACCGACCAGGAGTTCAGCCGCATCAGCGAGATCGACCTCTTGAATTCGGCAGTGATCGAACCCAACGCCTGCGAACCGACTGAAATGGCAAGTTGATCTTGCTCAGACTTGAACCGTAGAAGTCGCAATCACGAAGAATCGAATTATCGAAGACCGTCGACGCGATACTGATCATGCGGAAGAGACACTCGCTCAACAAGCAATTCTCAAAAACGACATTGAGAAGGTTCTCGGTGAATCTTGTCCCGGCAAACTTCGATTGTGAGAAAAACGAGTTCCGGACCGAGACCAGCGTGAACAGCGAGAGGTCGCAGCCAACAAAACTGCACTCGTCTAAGGAGACCGGAGTCCCGCAGAGTAACTCCGCGTCGGCACCGGTAAAAGGCAACACGGCGGAGATCAAGCGGTTCGGACTCGTCGAAGTCCCCATCCAGCCATTCCGGGGCCATTGCCGACAGATACATCGTTGCGAGGCGACGGGGTTTGATCATCAGAAGTCCGACAGGTGGAGGTTATCTCGGTGCCCGGGGCGGGACTCGAACCCGCACGGAGGTTTCCCTCCCGAGGGGTTTAAGCCCTCTGCGTCTGCCATTCCGCCACCCGGGCCGATCTAGTTGGCGCACGGACTGCGCCGGGCCCAGTCTAGGAGGCGCTGAACGGTGCACCATCGACCGCCGGGTTGGCTAGTTGGTCTGCCGGCTCGCAACCGCAGGCTAGAACCGGAAACCGGGCGTTACGTGATTAGGAGAGGTGGCAACACCAAGCAGATTCAACATGGCCGGAGCGATCTCGAACACGTCGACGGGTTCGAGACCAACCTTTGAAAATCTTCCAGAGTTACAGACGCCCAGTGTCCCGAGCGGGCTGTGTCGACCGCTCGAATGATCATCGACCTTCAAGATCTCGACCCCAACCTCGCCAGGGCGGCCGATCGAGCCTCCCAACGCCAGGTTGCCCTCATCCAGAACCTCGAGATCGTAGGTGAAGGTAAGAACTGCGTCGGTCCGGTCGACACGAGCCTCATCGCTACCTCCCGACAGGTTCGCCAGCACCTTCTCAGCCTGCTCGCATTCATCGGCCGTCGGGAACCGCAACGTCAGATTGGGGGTCATGGCTCCGAGGATCTCATAGCGCCCAGAGATCCCAATAGCATCAAGGAAAAGCTGCGGATCGCGAATAACCGCTTCCAAGGACCTCGAAGCATCCAAACGAGCGCTGGGCCCCTGCCCCATGGAAGAAACAATCACGAGAACGCGTTCATTCAGGCGGCACCAGTGAGCCACGTCACCAAGAAACCGGTCGACCAGTTCAACCGCAACGACAATTTCATCGTTGTGTCGACTAACCCAGTCTTCGTCGTAGTGGCTCGAGGTGAAGTCGTTGGGAAACATTGCGTACCAATAGCGATGCATCGCAGCCGCTACGTGATTGGTGAAGAACACCGCCAGATCCGGCGCCTCATCGTTCAACAGCCGGAGGAACAGGTCCGACAGGATCAAGAACTGGGCTGAGCGCAGCCGCTCCTTCGGTACCTTTCCAGCAGCCACCAGCCCGAGCATGCGGGCCAAGTTTGCCGCTGTCGCCGGACGCAGGGGTAGATGGCGCACCCCTTCAATTAGCGACTTCACTTGAGAGCGGTCCACAGCCAAACGGCTCTGACGTGAGTTTCGCTCCGTCAACTCCAGATTCAGTCGCTGAAATCCTTCAAAACGCGACGGCACTGTCGTCGGCTCGGAGGCGAAACAGTCAGGAATGACGAATCGGTAATCACCAGGTCGGCACTGCTGCTTCAGCGGCGACGAATGTAACACATTGACCAGTCCAACTGACCTACTGGCAGCGGCCTGCTGCCAGTAGAAGGGAAACTCAGCCGGCTTCGGGTCGTTGTACCACCAGATTCCGTGCCGCGCATAGGGGACGCCGGTGCCGACCGAGGCCCAGGTCTGAGACGGATACAGCTCGCGATCCAGCGATTCCGCAATCTTCGTTTCGACGAGCAACTTGTCGTCAACCATGGACTTGAGGAACGGCGCTCGGCCTCGCTCCGCCACGTCGGAGATCACCCGCAACGGGATCTCGTTGATCTCAATAACAACAGCGCGGCCGGACATGAGTTCACAATCGGCACTACCGAAGCCCACCTGAGACGGCCCGGTGCACCGCCCTTGCGATAGGAAGGCGCTGCTTTAGCTTCGGTTCATCAATCTGACGACGGATCGGTAAAGATCCATGGCAGGATCAACCACTAGTCGCAGGAAAATGCTGACTATAAAAAGCTGGGTGATGATTCCGGCTGCCTTTGCCAATCGATACAGCGTCCCGAACTCGAGCTCGGTATGGTCGACGCGCATGTTTCCGGTTCCGCCCTCTACTGGCCCGAAGAGGCACGATCCATAGGCTCGGTCGCGCAAACCGAACCGGTTGGAGCGCTCAAAGTCGACTAGCTTTCGCTCCAACTCTTCGGCTTGGCTGCGGCAGGCCTGTTCGGTGACAATCGAGTCAAAAGGAGCGGCCACGGCTGAACGGGCGAACCGCCAGACAAACAGCGAGCCGATCAGAATCAGAACGACGATCACCCCTCGAACCGCAAGAGCGGCAGGGTCCAAGGCAGCTAGCGGGTTGGGTCGGTCATCGGCGGTTGGGGTGGTTGGGGTTTCAGTCGCCATAGTCATTCCGGAAGTCTCTGGACACCAGTATGGCTGATGCCTTCAGCCAAAAGGCGCCGGAAGATCAATTCGACATGCCAACGAGCGCCTGTTCTCCTGTCGGTACCTATGTCTCGCCGCCAACCCCAATTTGTAGATCTGTTGTTCGTCAGTGTTGATGGACCCGGCTTAGGCCGCCCGTCGATCTTCGGAGCGCCGGGTCGGCGTGTCGACATGGCCACTCTCCGGTTCAAGCTCGGACAAAGCGCCCATAGCGGCAACCCACAGCTGATCCCGAACGCTGAAATCGGCGTTGCGTCGATCGCCTGTTGCGGAACGCTCGTTGGAGGCGGAGATCCGACCCGCCTGCAGCACGCCTTCGACCATGTCGGCCGCTACCGACACCTTGGGCCTGGATCGGTAGCGCACAGCTACCGTAGCCCGCTGGCCGGGGCTTCGCCGGATAGAGCGTCCCGCTCCACCCGCAGTGGGTGGACTACGGAACGTCGGCACGGCCAGACCCAGTTCCTCCGCGGCAGCGCAGAGGGATCGAGCCAGATAGGCAAACTCGACCGAGTTAAGAGATGACGTCAGGATCTCAGGATCAGCGAATAGCCCGGATTCAACGTCCGAAGCGGTGTACGACTCCACGTCATCCACTATGTCGGAACGCTGTGACACTCAACAGACCGCACTGCCCCGAAGCCAGCGAACCGCACTGCGACGCTCCGTTTCTTGGAGCTACGTCACAGAATCTAGTGGACCGTCTGGCGAGCTTGCGAAGCGCCGCCCGACGCCGACTCCGGGTTGCGCTGAACAAACGCCACCCATGCGACAAAGCCGCTCACGATCGGTACCCACCACGAAACAAGGCGGTAGGCGATCGTGGCCAAACTGGCGTCTTGAGCGCTAATACCCGAGATGATCAAGAGGTAATACAGGCCGACCTCGACGAAGCCGACGCCACCCGGTGTGATCGGCACCATTCCCAAAACCTGAGCCCCGGCATAGGCCAGCAGAACAATACTGAGGCGGGGATCAGCACCGACGCTGTACAAAGCTGCGATCAGGGCCAAGTAGTCGAACGCCCACTTGCCAGCGGCTGCCCCGACAACCTGCGGCCAGCCGCCACCAACGACCTCCAGCAGGCGATCCCGCTCAATCAGTGCTTTGCCCCGCTCAATGCTCCAGGAACGCCGGAGGAATCCCCCCGTCGTCTCCACCAGACGGGCAATCGCCTCCTCGCAGTAGCGCAACGGTTTGTTGAAGGCCATGCCGATCGCGCCCAATGCGGCCAGCGACACGAACATCACACCGCCGGCGATAGCCGCCGGAAGCAAGCTTTCAGGAATAGGGGCGCCGAGCAGCGCAAGAAGGCTGGCCACGGCTGGAATTGCCACCAACGCCGCGGTAGTGATGATCGAGCTTACGGCCAAGGCCCCACCGGCCTTGGCGGCATCCACTCCCGAAGAGGTGAGCATTCGGTAGTAGACCGCTCCGCCGGTGGCGGCACCGCCGGGAATCACCCGACTGACAGCGTTCGACACCAACTGGCTTGTGGCGGCCACAAACCAGGAGACGCCGGGAAGAACAAGTCGAGTTAGCCACCACAGGCAAACGAAGCTAGCCAGCTCAAGCGCCAGCATTACAGCAAACCAACCGGGGCGAATCGTCCTCAGCCTGGGCCCCGACGACAGAATGTCGCGCAGCTGATCCTGCAGAAAGTAGAAGGCTACGACACTGATGGAAAGGGCAACACCCCACCACAGCACCTGCTTGACGAAGGCCGTGCTACCGGGCGCCGAGCGTATTTCTTCGACGGACGGAATCCGGCCAAATCTCACGGCCGAGCGACCTCGGCTGATGTCTCACCGCTGGCAACCGGCGGCTCCACCAGATCCAAGCGAACGGCAGGCCCCGCGGGATCGCTCACCGAGTCGCCCAATTCCGAGAGACCACAAGGAGGTGTCAATTGCTCGTCGACGACCGATGCAAGCTGTGGAATCGAGAGGTCGGCCTGGCGAAGAAGCCGATCGACACTAACCATCGGCAGACCGACGACATTGTCGTAGCTTCCGATGATCCCCTCGACGAACACTGAGCCTCGACCCTGGATGCCATAGGCGCCGGCCTTGTCCATCGGCTCGCCCGTACCCACGTACCAGTCAATGTCATTCGTATCGAGCGATCGGAACCGGACAGTCGTTTGGGTCACGGTGGAGAATAGCTCATCGCCCACCTTGACTGCGCTGCCGGTAAAGACTTTGTGATCAGCTCCGGATAGGGCCTTCAACATCTTCTTCGCTTCGGCCATCGAAGACGGCTTACCCAGGGTTTCGCCGTGGATGTCAACCACGGTGTCAGCAGCTAGGACTACAACGAGCTCATCCGGATTAATCTCCAGCTGAAATCGAGCCTGCCAACCAGCTTCAGCTTTTGCTCGGGCCAGCCGTTCAACGAGCGCGGCGGAAGATTCTCCCGGCTGAGGCGTCTCGTCAACATCGGTTGGAAACCGAAATGGAACGATGCCCAGATTACGAAGTAGCTCCATGCGTCGCGGCGAACCCGACGCCAGCACAAGAGTCGCCGACATCGACGACTCGCTCGTATTCATACCTTAATGGTAGAACGAAAATCGGCATCACCGTCGTCCACATGTCGTTTTGGCGAACGGTATGGCTACCAAACCAAGTGAGGTGCCAGACTGTCGCCATGAGCTTGGTAGAAGTAGTAATTCGAGAGCGAGTGGCAACGGTCACACTGAACGACCCCGGCCGGCGTAACGCCGTCACTCTGGAAATGTGTGACGAAATGAGCGCAGCCTTTACCGAGCTTGAAGCCAACCAGGATGTCCACGCCATTGTCATAACCGGAGCAGCCCCGGCGTTTTGCGCCGGAGCTGACCTCTCGCACCTCGGCGATTCGGCCGAAGAGGGACTCCTGGCAATTTACGAAGGATTCCTCCGAGTCGGCCGATCCCCGCTACCGACCATCGCCGCGGTCAACGGTGCCGCCGTCGGTGCCGGTATGAATCTCGCCCTCATCTGCGACCTTCGCTTAGCGGCCAAGTCGGCCAAATTCGACGACCGCTTCTTGAATCTCGGATTGCACCCCGGCGGCGGTCACACCTGGATGTTCCAGAACATTTGTGGGCCTCAAGCCGCCACGGCCGCCATTTTGTTCAGTCAGATCATGGATGGAACCGAGGCCGCCCGGGTAGGGCTCGCTCATCAGGTCTACGAGGATGATGAGTTGCTTGACGCTGCCCAGGCCATGGCCGAGGGCGCCGGCCGGGCACCACGGGACTTAGTGATCACCACCAAGCGCACCATGCAAGACATCAGAACTGCGCCGACTCAGCGAGCCGCAGTACACGCCGAGCTTGGTCCTCAGGTTTGGTCAACCCGCCAACCAGTCTTCGCTGAGAAGCTGGCCAAACTTCAATCGAAAATCTCGTCCCGATAGAGCCAGGTCTAATCAACGACTACAACCAGGCAATCGTGATCTCCCGACTTCTCACCATCCACTCCTCGGCCGTGATGGCGAATCGGACGTGGTCCTCCCAGACACCGTTTATCTCAAGATAGCGCTGGGCTACACCCTCGTTCCGTAATGCCAGCTTCTCGACCACGCGAAGTGAGGCGCTGTTGCGAGGCACAATCGAGATCTGGACGCGATGTAGCTTCAGTTCTTCGAAAGCAAACTTCAATACCGCCACCACCGCCTCCGGGACGTAGCTGTTGCCTGCCTGTTGTTCGTCGACCCAGTATCCGAGGTAGGCACTCTGGAAGGGACCGCGCTGCACAGCGTTGACGTTCACCTCACCGCTGAAAACGCCCCCGATAAAGATTCCGAAGCCGTAGCCGGTTCCCATCTGCCACTCCCGGTCACGGGCATGACATCGCAAGGCGAAGGCGCTGCGATCCTCAACCGGGTTCGGTGATCCTGCCGGTCGTGACGGTTCCCACTTGATCAGCCAGTCAGCATTACGCCGCCTGACCTCCTGCCACCGCCAGAAGTCTTCAGGCTTCAGCGGCCGGAGCAGGATACGTCTGCCCAGGAGACTGCGAGTCACAGCCCGATCTTAGCGTCGCCCAACATGTGGTCGACGACCAAGCCGTCGACCATGTCAACGGTCGAGATCTCGATGCTGTCGATGGCGAACTGGCGAAAGAGCTCAACAACGATGCAAAGGGCGCCTAGAACACCGTCGACGTGGTGGGCCAGCAGGCCCGGATTGTGCAGCCGGTCCGCTCTACTCTCGGTAGCCAGTACCCGGAAGATCTCCTCGGCTGCTTCATGTTCGAGGATGTAGCCGGCAACCGGGTCAGGACCATCGGCGATGTCAACTCCAATCTCAACAGCAGCAATCTGCACACATGCCCCCAGCCCTACCAGCTTCCCGCTGGAAATCGCTTCGGCCAGCTCCCGGTGCTCGCGTCGAAGATCATCGAGATGCAGCTCGACCACAGACAAAGCGGCGGACAATTCCCTAGGGTCCGGCGGGTCTAACTGCAGGTATTCAGCGGCAAGCGTGCGGCCGCCGAGCGGCATCGAGAAAGACAAGGTCCGATCGACCGTGACCACGCCTCCCGATCCATCACCCAGTGTCGCAAGCTCGGTGGACGCCGCTCCAAGATCAACGACCGAGAGCGACTCCCCGGCAAAGGCCACCTGAGAACGTACGGCGGCGAGAGACAGTGCAGCCTCCTCATTCGACGTCAACACCCGCAGTTCAGCGTCAAGGTGGTTCGATGCCAGTTTCGAAACTGCATCTTGATTGGCTTGCGCTCGCCGCATCACCTCGCTGGCCACGACCACCGGCGGGCCAAGTTCACGGTCGGCTTGGACAGCACTCAAGTCCGAAAACGCCGACTCCAGCGACATAAGGGCGGCACCTGAAAGCTCTCCTGACTGGTCGAGACCACTCGACAGGCCGATGTCGCGGCTATGGCGCTCAGCGGAGCCGTCGGCCAGGATGCGCCACTTCAACGAACCCGATCCGATCTCCACGAACCATGTGGCATCCCCGCCGCTCCTAGCCATCACCGAACTGCTCCCCCCGCTCTGAGAGCTGTTGGTGAACCCAGGCTCCAACGGGATCGGCCCCTCCAGCGAGAAAGTGAGCGTAGTGGGCGTGAAGACACTTGACTCCCTGGCGGGTGCCACCCACCCCTCCTGACGGTGCCGGACCCGAGTGACCTTGAGGAATTAGCCTCGAACGTTCCCTGGCATAGGCGGCGTGGGTCTCACGAAGTTCGTCAGGGTCAACTGTGCGTTCTGCCGTCTTTACCCCACCTAGGGCCTCCAGGCGTCCTATGGCCTTGTTTAGCTTGGGGTCGATCAACCAGAACCGCGTCGGCATGGGCCGTCCGTCGTCCAGCAGAGGATGGTTGGCCAAGACCACTGGCGAACCATCGTTTCGGACGACGGCTACTTCGTATGCGCCCTGGGGGCGCCGGCCGAGAAGCTCGGCCACGAGTTCGTCCCCACTGGGAACCGACGGCTGATTAGAGCTTGAAGGCTTGGTCAACGAAACCCCACCAGAGCGATCAGCGGTTTATGACCCACCAGATAATGGCGGCCAGGATGGCGGCTCCACCGGCCGCGGGGACAAACCTCTTTGCCGCCGCTCCACCGGCAACATCCAAAAGGTCCACAGCTTCGGCCTCGGGGCTGTCGATCTTGCGAACCCCGGGTGAGGGTGTAGTGCTGGCAGACCCCGTCGGCGAGGACGAAGCGGCCGGCGAAGACGAGGTGGCCGGGGCCGAAGAGACGGACGGCGAAGCAGACGAACTCGACGCCGTGGCTGCCGTGGCGTCACCAATCGAGGCATCTGTGACTGACGAGGAGTCTGACGAAGCGGACGACCCACCATCGGTCGCCAGTTTGTCCCGCAGGTTGTCGGTGAACTGTCCGAGGATCTTCTTGGAGACATCTTCGATGGCGCCGCGCCCGAAGCTGGCGATCTTGCCGGTCAGGCCCAAGTCCGTGTGAATGGTCACCTTAGTTTGCTCGGCGGCGAGCTCTTCCATGGTGGCGGTGACCATGGCGTTGGCGTTGCCTTGGCGGGGATCACGCCCCTCGGCCTTCAACCTCGCCACATGGTTGACAGCATCCTGCTCAACAAAGGAGGCTTTGCCTTTGTAGTTGGCTGAGATGGGGCCGACCTTGATTTTGACTAGCCCGCGGTACTCGTCGCCTTCGATTTCGGTCAACTGAGCGCCGGGCATGCACGGCGCAATGAACTCAAGATCGTTGAGAATCTTCCACGTCTCTTCGATGTTCCGCTCGATTACAAAGTCGTTTGTCAGCTCCATGCCCGCAAATCCTTCACTGTGTCGATATCTACAGGGTTACCCACGCACGGTACCTCGGAAACCAGCTCCGGGCGCGCTCGAAGCACCGATCGGGCACCGGCATCACCGATTCTCGGCACCTCCGGCCACACCTCTCGATCGAGTTTGACCGGGGGTCGTCGAACGCCATCGAAACTGGCAACCACTAGTGGGGCGGCACCGCCGGCAACGGATGACCAAGCCGAAGAAGGTACCAGGGGTTGGTCGGCCAGCCCAATTACCAGCGCACCGTGTCCATCGGCGTCAGCGGCATCGATGGCTGCCCCGACCGACGTCGCCTGGCCCGCCTTCCAGTCATCGTTGTGGACGATGAACAACTCGTCCAGCGGGAGCCCCGACCTGTTATGCCTCAGCCAAGCGAGGACCGGGCCTAGATCAACCGAACCGGTCACGAGATAAACCTGGTCGAGCGCTCCCTCAACCAGAGCTTCGAGCAAAGCTCCGACCGCCCAGGTTGCTAGCGGACGCCCCCGAAAGTCAGCCAACAGCTTGTGCAGCACCCAAGAAGGTTCTGCCGAAGAGGGATCGGGTGAACCGCTTTCGTCGGAAGAGATGGAGTGGACGAATCTGCTCCCCTCCCCGGCTGCCAACAACGCTCCGGCCACCGTCATCGGCTAATTCGGCGTTCCAAGAGGTCCAAGGTCATGTAGCCAACGCTAGCTGCAATCACCATCTGCGGCGGATCTGCTGCGACGCAGACGCCGTCAGGTCAGGCGCCAGATCGTTAGGTCCGGCCCGTCTCCTGGAAGGCGGGCAATTCCATTGCTCACGTCGATGGCATCACCGTTCAGCACCGGCTCAAGGCGCGAAGCCCCGACCAATCCAACCAGGGTGGGTTTGGTCTCACCCCGAGAAGCCCGAATCAACAGGCGGTCATCGGCGGTTTCGCGCATGAAACAGATGGCGTCGGGGGTAATCGATACCCAGCGGAACCCGCCTCGTTGCAAGGCTCGTTCGTTGTTGCGAACAGCAATCATCGACCGATAGCAGTCGAGGAATCGCTTATTCCATTTCGAGGAGTCCCACGGCATGGTCACCCTGGCCTTTTCCGACGTTTCCCCGGTTAACCCGACCTCGTCTCCGTAGAGGAACGTTGGAGTGCCTGGAAGACAAAGAAGGAGCCCGAAGCCCACCAGGGCCAGATCGTCGCTGACAGCCATTGAGCGCCACCGGGCGGTGTCGTGCGAGGCTAGCAAACTCATCGATGCCTTAGTCACCGACCACGGCATCGCAGCGCGAATTACGTCCATGGCACGAGCCATCT
Organism: uncultured Acidimicrobiales bacterium; assembly: GCA_938002965.1. Classification (GTDB taxonomy): domain Bacteria; phylum Actinomycetota; class Acidimicrobiia; order Acidimicrobiales; family SZUA-35; genus JAHELU01. Next base: position 61,436 of record CALKZY010000017.1, read on the forward strand.
GCACTGCGTTGCGACTCGACTGGCCGGGGCCGGCCGTGAAGGCGCTGAGCGAGGTGAAATCTCCGAGCCAGGACACAACCGGTCGAGTAATGCCGGCGTAGTTCATCACTCCGTGCCAGCCATCGCCCGGCGCGTCCAAGCTGGCGTCAAAGAAGTGCTCGCCCACCAGCCACAGATCAGGATCGATGTCGTCCATGGTGGCCCGGGTCTGGCGGGCTACGTCTTGGTTCATGTCGAGACTGCCGAGACGGCCCGTCATGTTGGCCACGTCGATACGCCAGCCGTCCATGTTGAACGGTCCCCGCAGATACCGACCGAGCACCGAGTCAGGCCCTTTGTAGTAACGTCGCCGCAGTTCGTCGGACCCGTGATCAAGTTTCGGCAGGCTGGAGACCCCTAACCACGCCTCGTACGCACCAGGGTGATCGGTGAAATAGTAAAAGGCGGCTTCATCGCTGTCAGCGTCGGCTTGAGCCGCCTGAAACCACTCGTGTCGGTCGCCGGTGTGGTTCAAGGTCAGATCGGTCATGATCTTGAGGCCTCGGTCATGGGCGGCCTTGGACAGCCGAATCAATGCCTCATCGCCACCCAAAAGAGGGTCGACCCGGTCAAACGTTGAGGCGTCGTATCGATGGTTTGATCGGGCTGGAAAGACAGGGTTCAGATAGATGCCCTTTACTCCCAGTCCGACGATGTGGTCCAAGTGTTGGATGATGCCGTCCAGGTCGCCTCCGTACAGCTGTGGCATAGCAGCCGGGCCGTCGGCCACCGGGTCGTCCCATGCCGACCACTCGACCCAGGACACGTCATGTCCGTCGACCTCGCTCTGCCCATCGGAGTCACCGAAGCGGTAGTTGCCGGTGGTGGCGAATCGGTCCGGGAAGATCTGATACCAAACCCCATCGCCCACCCACGCCGGCGGCTGACCGGTCGTTGTCAGACGGAAGTCGTGGACGTCACCCGGGTCGTAGTCGATGAGACCGAGACCGTTCAGCCAACGAGGGCCGTCGGGTGTCTCCAGGTGGAACCGGTAGTTGACAACATTGTTATGGCACGGCAGTTGAAAGCGAAGCCGACCACCATCCTCTTTACCTTCAACCCACTCTTGTTCGCCGTCACGCACGGTCCGAAGCCACGATCGCCCAATCGCTTCCGTGCCGAGATCGACGGTGACCTCCACCGAGTCTCCCGGCAGGGGGCCAGGGTCAGAAACGTACCGCTCCGATGAATCGTGGTGGGGCGGGACGTAGGCAAATTCTCGAGACATGGCGGCGGCTTCCCTCGACGGTGGTGGATGGTCAGACCAGGCTACTCCGATTGCTGGAGCAGCCTGGTCTGAGCTCTAACCGGCTTCGTTGATGGCCTGCCAAACAGTCTGAGCTGTAAGCGGCATGTCGATGTGCTTTACCCCGAGGTGGGAGACAGCATCGATGACGGCATTGTGAATGGCCGGGGTCGATCCGATCGTGCCCGACTCGCCGATGCCCTTGGCCCCTAGAGGATTACGGGGACTCGGCGTCTCGGTGTTTGAGGTCTCGAATGAGCACAGCTCAGCTGCCGAGGGAATCCCGTAGTCCATCAGGTTGCTCGTCAAAAGGTTGCCGTCATCGTCGTAATGGCATACCTCGTAGAGGGCCTGAGCGGCACCCTGAGCGATACCACCATGCTGCTGACCGGTGACGATCATCGGATTCAGGATCTGACCGCAGTCGTCCACAGCGATGTGACGCAACATGGTGACATGTCCGGTTTCGGTGTCAACCTCGACCAGGCTGATATGAGCCCCGAATGGGAAGGTGGCGTCGGTGCCATCGAAGTCAAGCTCGTGAGCCAGTCCGGCATCCATCCCGGCCGGGCGCTTCGAGTCGTCATTTGCCGCCTTGGCCAGGTCGGCCCACGACACTGCTGAGCCGGGGTCACCGGCCACCTGCAGGCCTCCGGCACCGGTAACCAGGTCGGCCTCGTTGGCTTCGAGCATGTGGGCCGCCAGTTGCTTGGCCTTGGCCACCACCGTTTCTGAGGCGACAAAGACCGCCGACCCCGCGGTCTGCAGCGATCGTGAACCCATCGTTCCTGATCCCCTGGGGATCTCGTCGGTGTCCGACTGAAGGATTGTGATGTCGTCCATCTCTACACCGAAGTGCTCGGCCACGATCATGGAGAAAGAGGTGATGTGACCCTGCCCGTGGGCGCTGGTGCCGACTCGCGCTGTGATGTGACCGTCTTCGGCCACAGAAACAGCTCCGTATTCGACGTGCAATCCGGCTGGGGCCGTGATCTCCACATAGGAGCTCACACCAATTCCTAATTGCTTGGGGTCACCCGAGGATCGTCGAGCGGCCTGCTGAGCCAACAATGATTGGTAGTCAGCCGCCTCCAACAACGCATCGAGTGACTTCTCGTACTCGCCGCTGTCGTAGTTAACACCACCGTGGGTGGTGAAGGGGAACTCGTCGGGCTGAATGAAGTTCTTGCGCCGAATCTCGGTCGGATCAATACCAAGCTCATCTGCGGCGACATCGAGGATGCGCTCCAACAGCTGAGTGGCTTCCGGGCGCCCAGCGCCTCGGTAGGCGCCGATGGCGGCCGTGTTGGTCACGGCCGTCTTGGCGTCGAACTTCATGTTCGGAATGGTGTAGACACCCTGAATCATCTGCTGGGTGAACAGAGTCAAGATGGCGCCAATGCACGGGTACGCACCGGCGTCAGCAACCACGTTGCAGTCCATGCCGACGATCTTGCCGTCGGAGGTGAACCCCATCTTGGCGTCGAGAACCATGGCTCGGCCATGCACCATGTTGATCATGTTCTCGGTGCGTTCCTCGGTCCAGCGGATGGCCCGGCCGAGTTGCTGTGCGATCTTGGTCACGATGAAGTACTCGACGTAGCCGCTGGCCTTTGGGCCAAAGCCACCACCGACGGCGGGAGGCGCCGCCACCCGAAGATTCTCAGTGTCAATGCCGCAGATGCCGACCACGCCGTCTCGCAGAGCGATCGGAGCCTGGTTGGACATCCAGAGGGTCATATGGTCGCCGTCGGGAATGGCGAGACAGCCGTTTGGTTCCATCGGCACGCCGGCCAAGCGTTGCGAAACCAGCCTGACCTCGGCGACATGATCGGCGCCCTCGTTGGGATCGCCCTCATACTCGATGGCGGTCGGGAAGCAAAGATTACCGCCTGCTTCCTCGAACAGAATCGGAGCGCCTTCGGCCAACGCCGCCTCGGGGTCGGTAACCACCGGAAGCGGATCATAGTCGACGACCACGTTCTCGGCGGCGTCAGCAGCCTGCTCTCGGGTGTCGGCCACGACAACGGCGACAACGTCGCCAACGCAGCGAACTTTGCCTACGGCGAAGCATGGCCGATTGAAGATCTCGGGCATCATGGCGAAACCCTGGAACGACGGCATTTCGAGGTTCCCTGCGTGCCATACGCCTGCTACCCCGGGCATCCCCTCGGCGGCGGAGGTGTCAATCGAGGTGATCGTGGCGTGGGCAAACGGAGAGCGAACGAAGAACGTGTGTCCAATGCCGTCGACGACAATATCGTCCACGTACAGTTCGTCTCCAGTGAGCAGGGCCGGGTCTTCACGGCGTAGAACCGCATTTCCGAGAATCGAACCTTCTACTGCCATTTGTACTTGCTCCTCGTGCTTCTGGTTGCTTGCGCTGGTCGGTTTGATCGATGTTGTTCAGTACTGTTTCGGGCGTCAGGGCCGACGCCGTTTTTTCTGGGCGTCGAGAGTGACGCCATTTCTTTGGGCGTCGAGAGTGACGCCATGCCGGACTGAGCCGGTCAATGTATGGCGCCGGAAACATCCTTCAGGGCTGCGGCCTTGCGGCCTGAGCGCATTGAAATAATTTCGGCACAGATGGAAATTGCGGTCTCCTCGGGAGTACGTCCCCCAAGATCCAATCCAATAGGACCCCTAATTCGGCTGATGTCAGCTTCGGTGACGCCTTCGGCCCGCAGACGTTCGTTGCGGTCCTCAGTCGTTCGGCGCGATCCCATAGCCCCGATGTAGCCGACATCGGTCTGCAGAGCCTCGAGGGCGGCAGGAATGTCGAACTTCGGATCATGAGTCAGAATGCAGATCGCGTCACGGCCACTCAACTGAGGACCAACTTTCGTCAGCAACCGGTTCGGCCAGTCAACGACGACCTCGTCGGCATAGGGAAAACGCTGGTTGGTGGCAAATACCGGCCGGGCGTCACAAACCGTGACGCGATAGCCGAGTACTTTCGCCACCCTTGTTAGCGCCGCGGTGAAGTCGACGGCTCCGAAGATCAGCATCTGCGGAGGAGGGGCAAACGTCTCAACAAAGACTGCTACATCCTCCGCTCTCGCTTCACCCCGTGGGCCGTAGTGACGAAGTCCGGTGGTACCGGCTGATAGCTCTCCGGTGGCATCACGAATAACGACCCGATCAAGATCATCGTTTCCGAACGAACCAAGCGGCTTGTCACCGACGCCGATCAGGATCTTGGAGCCGAGTTCGGGCAAGTCGGTTGGATCGGTCTCATCGACCGGTTCCAAAGCGACCACGGTGGCCAAAACCGCCGGGGTCTCGCCGTCTATCGCCCGACCCAACAGGTCGAACAGGTCGGTCGAATCGCTCGTCATGAGAGCGAGCGCTTTCTCGGTCGAGTGGATCGCGCTGTCCGTGTTACCAATCGAGTGGCTCCAGATACAGGTGAATCGTGCCTCCGCAGGTAAGTCCGACAGCAAATGCCTCGTCATCAGAGTAACCAAAGGTCACGATTCGACGAGAACCGTCCTCCAGGCACTGCAGTGACTCGGTCACCACCGCGCCTTCGACACACCCACCTGAGACTGATCCTGCTACTTCGCCATTCTCGTTGACGGCCATCGCCGCTCCAGGCAGGCGCGGTCCCGAGCCGTCGACATCGACGACGCGGGCCAGAGCCACCTTGAGGCCTTGATTTCGCCAACGGCGAAGGTCGGGAAGAATCTCTTTCACGGTTTAACGGATCTCCTGATCGAGTTCGTCCGACCTACGAGAAGCCGGCGCCTTCCAAGGCCCGTCGGGTTAGTACACGGGCCAGGTGCTGGCGATAGTCGACCGATGCATTGAGATCGCTCGACGGCTCCATGCCTTCGGCCGCTACCTCAGCTGCTTCACTCGCTGATGCTCCACCGGCCAAAGCGGCTTCAACCGCAGCGGCACGTACGGGTGTCGGGTGCATGTTGACGAGAGCCACGCGAGCTGATCCATTGACCTGCTGAGCGGAGACCCCGACGATGGCCCAGTCCTGCGCCCGGCGATTGAATTTCTGGAAGTTCCAGCCGCCGCCAGTGTGCTTGGGAATGCGGACCTCGGTGATCATTTCAGTGGGATCAAGGCTCGACTCAAGGAATCCGGCGAACAGGTCCTCGGCGGCAATCTCTCGCTCGCCACCTGATGCGCTACGGGCCACAACAGTGCCACCAAGCGCCAACAAGGCGGAAGGGTGATCAGCGGCGGCATCGGCGTGGGCCAGTGACCCTCCGATGGTGCCGCGGTGACGAACCTGAGGATCGCCGACATGGGCGGTGGCCTCGGCCAGTAACGGTGCATGCTCGGCAACCAACGGATCGATCTCGATATCGCGGTGTCGAGTCAACGCCCCGATGGCCAAATGATCGCCGCCGTCGTTCACATACGACAGGTCACCAAGTCGACCGATGTCGACGACTACCGATGGGTAAGCCAAACGAAGCTTCATCATCGGCAGCAAAGAATGTCCGCCAGCCAACAGCTTGGCTTCGTCGCCGTGTTCGGCCAATGCCGCCAAGGCTTCATCGGCCGAAGCGGCCCGTACGTAGTCAAATGCGACTGGAATCACTGGGAACCTCCGCTGGCCGACAGAACGGCCTTCACGATGTTGTGGTATCCGGTGCAACGGCAGAGGTTGCCCTCCAGACCTTCACGCACCTCGGCCTCGCTTGGGCTGGGATTCTCATCGAGCAGAGAGATGGAAGCCATGACCATGCCCGGAGTGCAGTAGCCACACTGAAGCGCATGGCAGTTCATGAAAGCTTCCTGCATCGGGTGAAGTTCTTCGCCGTCGGCAAGGCCTTCGATGGTTTTGACCTGTTGCCCGTCGGCCTGAGCCGCCAGCATGGTGCACGACTTCACGGCTTCGCCGTTCACGTGGACCGTGCATGCGCCGCAAGAGGACGTGTCGCAACCGATATTCGTTCCGGTCAACCCAACCTGATCGCGAATGTAGTGGACGAGCAGTGTTCGAGGCTCCACGTCATGGCTATGGCTGGATCCGTTGACGTCAACGGTGATCTCCACTGAGTCTCCCTTCATAGAGTCAGATACTCCGAATCGCAGAACCACGATCCGGGCTAAAACATCGCCGCACCGCAGCCCAAAGACATGCGTACGGTCGGCGCCAGCACCGATTCTTGCACACTGTGCCCCCGACTGCCGAGTTCGAGGTCAAGAATTTGGGCAGGCTTATCGAGTTGCCGCCAAAAAGGCGACGGCCAGCCTTACGGCTGGCCGTCTTCACACCGTCCGGGAGGGAAATCGGACGGGCGAACTTTGTTAACGCTCTCTACTGGGTCCGACTACTCATGGACCCTAACCACTAATTATGGACCCTAACTTCGGTCTTGCCCACAACGAGTAGTCACGTTTTTAAAGGTTTAGCCGATCTGCTCAAAGCGAACCAGTCGGTTGGCTCGCAGCGCTTCATCAGAATCGCCAGCGCCAAACTCCTCGGTCTCGCCGTAGCCGACGGACGTCAGAACGTCGCCGCTCGCTCCAGCATCGACCAGGTACTGTCTGACGGCATTCGCTCGATCATCGCTCAGTTGCAGGTTGGCTGCTTCGTCGCCTCGAATGTCGGTATAGCCCTGGACTTCGATGCGGACGTCGTCGCCAGCTGCAGTCAGGATCTCGGCCGCAGCGTCCAGGTCACCGAAGGACTCGGGGAGAATCTGGGCTGAGGATGTAGCGAACTGAACCTGAGGCAGAGCGTTCAGATCAGCGGTCACGCTGACCATGAGCTCGTTGTCGATCACATTGGTGACGCCGGGAACTGCAGCAGCAGCATCAAGCGTGGGCTGACGATCATCCTCAGCGTCGATGGTTCCAGCAACGGTGATTTCCGTTCCCACACCGGTGGCCGTCGCCCCGGTTACGCCCTGGTCCTGCAGTGCTGAAAGCACTGAGGGCTCAAGAATCTCCAGTTGGTTGTCTACCGACTCGATTCCCTCAACTGCGGCTGCAGCTGTTTCAGCTTCGTCGCTTTCACCCTGGTTGGCCACGTATCCGGTGAGGATGGCGGCAGCACCGTCGTTCGTTCCGGTGATATCACCGGGGAACGGATCGACCGATGCCTGCACGTCACCAATGACGGGCGCCGGAGGCGCAGTCGTTGTGGTCGTAGGGGCTTCGGTTGTGGTTGTGGTGGTCGCAGCCGTGGTCACCGTTGTGCTGACCGGAGCGGCTACCTCGGCGTCTCCTTCGGAGTCGTCCTCGACGGCTATAGCCGCCGGAACGATGTCACCGTCGCCACCTCGCCAGACCGACCAGCCAAAGGCCAGCAGCAGCGCGGCTACAACGGCAAGGCCGGCAAGTAGCGTCTGGTCGTCAGCCGACACCCGCCACTCCGGAATGAGCTTCTCGCCGTATCCGCCTCCCTCGTCATCGGATAGCGTGCTTCTCCCTGCAGTATTCACATCAACTCCTGATGTCCGGGCATCTCAAACCCTAGTCATTGGCGGACTCGTCATCGTTCAGACGGTCTGTGGCGGCAAAAGTCGCGGATTATTACCTGACGACTGCCTAAATCGTAGGCGCGGTGGCCCGTGATGACGGTGATGGCCCGGGGTCGATTTTGAACGCCCGTACCACCGACCGCTAACGGGGCAAGGCAGAATCAGCCATCGACAGAGGGCTGACCGCCGTCGGGAAGAATCCGGTAGCTTTCCTCACCCGGATACACCAGGTCGAAATCTTGGCGAGCCCGACGTTCGATCTCACTTGAGGTCTCGAGACGTTCAAGCTGCCGCTCCAGGTCGCCAATGTCCGACCGAAGAGTTCTGAGCTGTCGGTCGGCCTGTTCAACCTGCTCTTGTTGCGTCATCCAGGTCCGGGCCGGCACGGCGGCTAGCCCTCCCAGCACGGCCAGAAGAGCGACAACCATTAGGGCCATGGGGGTAACCCCGGAACGTTCGCGTCGGCGTCTACTCATGACGCTCCCCCACCAGGCACAAGGCCCGGGATCGTGCCGGCGTAGCGAGCCGTGTCTCCCAGCTCATCTTCGATACGAAGTAGCTGGTTGTATTTGGCCACGCGATCGCTTCTTGCCGGTGCGCCGGTCTTGATCTGACCGCAGTTTGTAGCAACAGCCAGGTCACTGATGGTTGTGTCCTCGGTTTCGCCGGAGCGATGGGACATCACCGACGTGTAGCCATTTACATCGGCCAACCGGACGGCCTCGAGGGTTTCGGTCAAGGAACCGATCTGGTTTACCTTTACCAGGATGGAGTTGGCGATAGATTCGTCGATTCCCCGCCCCAGCCGCTCGGTGCTGGTCACGAACAGGTCGTCGCCTACAAGCTGACATCGATCCCCCACCGCCTCGGTGAGCACGCGCCACCCGTCCCAGTCTTCCTCGTCCATGCCATCTTCGATGGAGACCACCGGGTAGCGATCAACCATGCCGACCAGTTCATCAACCATGGCTGCGGGCTCCAAGACCCGCCCCTCGCTCGCCAGTCGATAGGCACCGTCGCTAAAGAATTCGGTCGAAGCCACGTCCATGGTCAACGCTATTTCGTCACCGGGTGTACGCCCGGCCCGTTCGATGGCCTCGACCAGCAACTGAAGAGCTTCTTCGTTGGATGCCAGGTCTGGGGCGAACCCGCCCTCATCTCCGACCGCGGTAGACAAACCTCGCTCAGCGAGCACCGCCTTCAACGTGTGGTATGTCTCCACACCCCAGCGCAGTCCTTCGCTGAACGATGCTGCGCCGACGGGCATGATCATGAACTCCTGAAAGTCGACGCTGTTGTCAGCATGAGCGCCACCATTGAGAACGTTCATCATCGGTACAGGGAGGACGTGGGCATTGACGCCACCTATATACCGAAACAGCGACAAGCCGAGATCATCGGCGGCGGCATGAGCCGCGGCCAGGCTCACGCCGAGAATGGCGTTGGCACCCAGCTTGGACTTGTTCGGGGTACCGTCCAACTCGTTGAGGATCTGGTCGATCTGGCGCTGTTCGTCGGCCGGCCCCCCAACCAGGGCGCTATGGATCAAGTCATTGACGTTGCCGACAGCTGTTTGCACGCCCTTGCCCATATATCGAGCATCACCGTCTCGAAGCTCCACGGCTTCAAACTGGCCCGTAGATGCTCCTGACGGCACGAGGGCACGGCCAGAGGCACCGGACTCGAGTACAACCTCAACTTCAATTGTCGGGTTGCCTCGAGAGTCCAAGATCTCGCGAGCCGAGACATGATTAATAACAGTCACGCGTTGCGTTCCTCCTACCGTCCGCCCCGAAATGCTAGCACGCCGCGTTGATAAATCGACGACAACAAAAGTGGTTGGCCACTCCATCTCCGGACAGAAGTTCGATATCCATCGACGTCGATGCCGGTACGTACCACTATCATCGCATGGGTACGCACAAGATTTTCTTGACAGCTCAAACAGAACCCCGACACCACGTACTTACCCCGTAGAACCTGAGCTGCGAGTCTCTACCGGACACCGGCCACGAGCCCATCGCCGTGAGCGGCATGCCGGAGTCCAATGAATGAACGGTCGTTTCCCGATGACACATCTCAATCACGGCGCCAATCGGGCAAGAAGGTCGGTTACCTGAGCCATGGCAACGTCCTTCGAACTCGACGGATTTGAGCCCATTGAACGCATCGGTGGCGGTGGCTTCGGCGACGTCTGGCTAGCCCGCCAGACTAACGTCGACCGCAAGGTCGCGGTGAAGGTCGGCCACGCTCCAATTCAAGACAACATCATCAAGCTCCGATTTGAACGAGAGTGCAAGGCCCTGGGGCGGCTGTCAGGTCATCCGAACATCATTGATGTCTATACCGCAGGCACCCTCGGCGACGGACGGCCTTATCTTGCCCTCGAATACATCGACGGCGGAACGCTTTGGGAACGACTTCGACGACAAGGCCTGAGCGAGATCGACCTCTGCCAACTAGGCGAGCAGATTTCGGGAGCATTGACCGTTGCCCATTCGGCCGGCGTCTTGCACCGTGACCTCAAGCCCGAGAACATTCTGATGCGATCCAACGGCGATGCCGTACTCGGTGACTTCGGCATCGCCCGACTTCAAGACGGTGCCAACACGACATCGGCTGCCATTACAGCCAGCGTGGCTTACGCTGCACCTGAGGTTCTGGGTGGCACCAAGGCCAGCGCCGCCAGCGACTTGTACGGTCTCGGCGTCTGTCTGCTCGCATCGATTCTTCAGTCAGTTCCCTTTGTGGACAAGAAGGACGACTCCATTCACCCGATCATCAACCGGGTGATGAGCGAGGCTCACCCGCCGCTGAGGAATCGAGGATTGTCCGAAGAACTAACCGACCTAATCGATGCACTCCTACACAAGTCGCCCGAGCAGCGGCCTCAATCGGCCGAAGAGGCGAACCAACTCTTCCAGGAGCTCTACTACCGTCGGCGAAGCGAGCCTGTAGGCGGACCCGGATCGGTGCTGGGATCCGAGGGCCCGACCTCCATCGGGCGCCGAGCCCAGTCGTCGACTCTGGCGGCGCCAGCAGCTGGAGCCATCGGATCTGGAGGACTCACCGATCGTGGACCGGCGACCCGCTCAGCTCCTGCCCCGGCACCGGCCTTCGACAACGGTCCGGCTTTCGGTAACCAACCGGCGACCCGTTCGACGGGTCCCACTGCTTCAAACTGGACCGGCTCCAACGGTCTAGGAAGTGCTCCGGCAAGAACCATCAGCACCGGCTCCAGCAGCCAAGCCGACGGATTCGCCCAGTCCGGGCAAGGCTTTCTGGATCAGATTTCGCCCAAGGTCCGGGCGTTCGCTGCCGCCTACGCCCTTACGTTAATCGTAGGCCTACTTCTCATTCTGTTGTTAGCACAGATTCTCTAGCCCCCCCCGCATCTGGGCGGCTGGCTTAGGGCGTGGCGACAGTAGCCGTCCGATCACCCGATCACCCGATCACCCAAGAACCGGACGGCCGATCGTCCTCGGCTTCCTGCTGAACGTTCGACTCTTGTGCCCGCAGCCCGGCGAGCAGATCCAGAACGGCTTGCCGGAGTAGATGCTCAAGGTCGAGGCCAAGGGTGCGGGCCGCCATGGCCACCGCCAACAGCGTTCGACCAACTTCGGTCTCGGTCTTTGGTTGCAGCTCCGACAAGGTAAGAAGCGACTCTGAAACCGACGCGTACGGACCCGTCGCCGGTAGGCCGAAGGTCCGAATAGCTTTACCCAGTGCCTTGTCGGCAAAGGCCAGCGAAGGAAGGTCGGCCGGAATACCGTCAAAAACCGAGCGGCGCCCGGACTGCTGTGTCTTCTTAGCCTCCCAAGTCTTGGCCATGGCCGACAGATCCCGGGTGTCGTCGTCACCTTCGTCGGGGCGAGGCGGCAGTATGTCACCGTCGAAGCTGACCGCAGGGTCAAAAACGTGTGGGTGGCGCTCGACCATCTTTTGAGTGAGCGTGCGGGCGACGTCGCCCACGGTGAACTGCCCCTCTTCAGCGGCGAGCCTGCTGTGAAACAAGATCTGGAACCAGAGATCGCCCAACTCGCTCTCTAGCTCCTCATAGGCCAGACCCGCCTCGTCCGGACCGGCCTCGACGACCCCGTCCAAGGCGTCAAGAACTTCATACGCCTCCTCACGAAGGTACTTTCGCAACGACCCGTGATCTTGAGTCTGATCCCAGGGGCACTGCTCTCGCAGGCGGTCCATCATGGCGATCGACAACAACAACTCGGAGCCCACAGGTTGGGCCATCTCGGGAATGAACAACGTGGTGAGGTGATCGGCTTCGACCCGGTCCAACTCGTCCCATCGGACCTCAGTAATGGTCTCGCTCTGTGTACCAAGCCCCTGGAGCACAACAACGGGGGTAGACGGTGGCTGGTCCACCGCCAGCTTGATGTCAGACAACACCCACTGCGCGTGAGTGTGAGCCACGAGCAACGGGCCCCGTTGCTCAGCAGCCTGAGTGTTGAATCGATGTCCATCGATCAGGCGAACACCCTCATCAACGGGGTCCACCCGCAGGCGACTCCAGGCAACGTCGAGGAACGACATAGCCGGAAGGAGATCCAACTCGATGCTCTCGGGCAGTTCGCCGACTCTGTCTTGGAGGTGCCGGACCGAACGCTCGAGTACCAGCGGAGACCCGGGAACAGCGTAGACGACCTGACCGGCGCTGGATGTTTCGTTCACTAACGAGTCGGCTATTTGATGGTAGACGTCATCAAACGTCTCAGATTCCTCGTAGAGGTGATCAAAGCTTCGGTAGCTCTCGATCATCTCGATATTGGGGTGCCTGGCCGTGCGCAGGAACACCGGCAGTCCAGAGTTAAGGAGATCCTCGGTTTGGCGAGTGCGGTACCCGGGGCCGCCAGGCCCCAGTCCACAGACGATCAGCCGCGAAGCCGTTGCACTCACTCGGAGACGGAGGCTCCCTCGACGATTCTGAGCGTCGCAGTGTCCCACGATCCAATCACCGGGTCGACCTCAACGGTTGCGCCTGAAAGTGCTTCGGTGATACGACTGTTCAACTCGGCCGACGGGTCGACCGGCTGTTCGTCGTAGCTTTCTACCACGATCACATGCCAACCGAACTGAGTCTGAACGGGCCCGACGACCTCGCCGATTCCGGCCTCGTCGACAGCGGCCGCGAATTCGGGAACGTAATTGGTGGAAGCGGCACAACCAAGATCGCCACCTGAAGGTCCTGACGGCCCGGTCGAGCGCACGATGGCCGTTTCGGCGAAATCAGCCCCGGCTTCCAGTTCGGTGAGAACCTCTTGAGCGACCGATTCCTCGTCCACGAGAATATGTCGGACACAGGGGACTTCGGCGACGGCCCCGCCGCCACCGGCTATCGCCTCGATCAGTGCTTGCTGGTCGGCCTGCAGCTCGGATACAAAGCCGAGGTAGGGCACGTCATCGAACATCGCCTGAGCATCTCCCTCAGGGTCATCGCTGTCGCCGTACCACGAGACGATGAGTTCCAACAGCGAGCCACGAGCGGCTTCAACTTCGGCATCGGATGGTTCAGCATCCAACGCCGCTAGTTGTCGGTCCAATACCTTTCCAACAATGTGCTCGCCGGCCACCGTGCTGTAGAACCCAGGGGGAACCACGCCACCGAAGCCTCGGCGGATGAATTCCTCGCTCTCCCAAACCGACAGGGCGACCTCGTTGAGTTCACCGTGGGTCAGCTGCCACTGCTCGTCACCAAAGTCGACGTCAATGGCAACCTCACCGGCCGGTGAGGTGACCGGGGGTTCCGATGGTTGCAGGGGAGGCACCGTGGAGGTCGGCAGAGCTCCATCATCGTCACCGGACTCACTGTCGGAGTCACCGCCTTCGACTTCGTCAGAAGCGACCGTGGCGCTGGTCTCCTCCTCGGTGTCTAGGGCATCGTCCGACGTGCGGTCTACTCCGCAGGCCGATGCCACCAGCACCAAGCTGAGGAGGGTCAAAAAGAATTTGCTCACCCCGGCAGGCTAGCGGCTCAGACGGCTAGCCAGCGGTCATCAAAGCCCCGACTAGTCGACACTCCAGGTCGCTAGCGATCGTAGTAACTCACCGAGATCGCCGGGGCCGTTCTTCTCAGCCGCCTCTGCCAGTTGACGATTGACGGCCTCGCCGTACTCGGGGGCATCCACCGCTCGGAAAATGCCGAACGGAGTGGGGCTGTAGTTGTCTTGAGACAACATCCCGAGTGCGAAGGCCATGGCCGGGCTGCTGGTCGACTCGTCGTGAACAAGAAGTGCCGACTCATCGACTTCGGCGACATCGACGACCTCAGCCGCACCGTCAACCATGTGAAGTCCACGGTTGTTGTCAGCGCCGAAGCGAATCTGCTCGCCATGACTCAAGTTGATCATCATGTCGGCCCGATTGTCCCGTTTGAGAATCGGGTCGTATGCACCGTCGTTGAAGACATTGCAGTTCTGATAGATCTCGATGAAGGCCGCGCCACGATGCTCGTGGGCCCGACGAAAGACCTCAATCATGTGCTTGCGGTCGAGATCGTGGGTGCGAGCCACAAACGTTGCCCCAGCACCGGCGGCCAGAGCAATCGGATTGAAGGGACGGTCGACTGAGCCCATCGGAGTCGACTTCGTGACCTTGCCAACTTCACTGGTCGGTGAGTACTGGCCCTTGGTCAACCCGTAGATCTGGTTGTTGAAGAGCAGGACCGTCATGTTGACGTTTCGTCGGAGAGCGTGGATCAGGTGATTACCACCGATAGACAGCATGTCGCCATCACCACCGACCACCCAAACGTTGAGATCGGGACGGCTCATGGCCAGCCCGGTTGCGATTGCCGGTGAGCGACCGTGAATGGTGTGCATCCCATAGGTCGACATGTAGTACGGGAATCGGGCGGCGCAGCCGATACCAGATACGAACGCCGTGTCTTCACGCTTGACGTCTAGTTCGGTGTGTAGAAACTGCATGGCGGCCAAAATGCCGTAGTCACCGCAGCCTGGGCACCAGCGAACTTCCTGGTCGGAAGTCCAGAACGGACGCTTGGTCGGATCGAGTTGTACGTCAGTCATCGTGTCACTTCCTACCCGTTCATAGCTGTTTGAATGATTTCGGCGAGTTCAGCGGCCGTAAACGGCACACCCATCACTTTATTGATTGGCGTGGCGTCAACCAGATATTCAGCTCGGATGAGCCGAACCAGTTGACCCCGGTTCAGTTCAGGCACAAATACATGTTGGCGACCATTAAGCACCTCGGCCAAATTCGGTGGGAACGGGTTGAGGTGCGTCAGGTTGGCATGGTCGACGTCCAGCCCAGCAGTCCGCAGCCGTTCGGCGGCCGATGTGATCGCCCCTCGGGTTGATCCCCAACCCAAGATGAGAATGGGAGCATTGCCCGGCCCCTCGACTGAGACCGGCGGAATGTCCGAAGCGATACCGGCGATTTTCGCTTCGCGAAGTTCAGTCATCCGGCCGTGATTGGCAGGGTCGTAGTTGACGTTGCCGGTGACATCCTGCTTTTCCAGACCGCCCACTCGGTGCTCGAGGCCTGGGGTGCCTGGAACCGCCCAAGGACGGGCCAGCGTTTCAGGGTCTCTCTTGTAGGGCATGAAGACCGGTTGACCGGTTGGATCTTCGGCGTTGGGTTCAGTAGCAAACTCGACGCTGATGTCCGGCAGGGTCGAGACGTCGGGTAGTAGCCAGGGTTCGGCGCCGTTGGCCAGGTAGCCATCGGTCAACAAGATGACCGGTGTTCGGTACTTGAGCGCCAGCCTCGAGGCCTCGATGGCCGCATAGAAACAATCGGCCGGGGTTGAAGCGGCGACGATTGGAAGCGGTGCTTCCCCGTGACGGCCGTACATCGCCATCATGAGATCCGAAGCCTCGGTTTTGGTTGGCAGACCGGTAGACGGGCCACCTCGCTGAACGTCGACAATGACCAGCGGAATCTCGATGCTTACCGCCAGGCCGATTGTCTCACCCTTGAGCGCAACTCCCGGACCCGACGTGGTCGTGAAGGACAGACTGCCACCAAAGGCTGCACCAAGTGCAGCTCCGACGCCTGCTATCTCATCTTCAGCTTGGAAGGTCCGGACACCAAAGTTTTTGTGCCTGCTCAGTTCGTGGAGGATGTCCGAAGCAGGAGTGATGGGGTACGTGCCCAAAAACACCGGAAGCTTCGACAGTTCCCCAGCGGCCACCATTCCCCATGCCGTTGCTACGTTGCCGGTGATGTTGGTGTACTCACCGGGTTGCTGTTTGGCCGGGTCGACCTTGAACGGCGAGCCGAACATCTCGGCGGTTTCGCCGAAGGCGTGACCGGCTTTGAAGGCGGCGGTGTTAGCCGCGGCCACAGCCGGCAGTTTGCCGAACTTGCCGTCAATCCACTCGAACGTCGGCTGGGTTGGACGGGAGTACATCCAGCTGACCAAACCGAGGGCAAAAAAGTTCTTGGCCCGCTCGGCGTCCCGCTTCTTGACCTCAATGTCTTCGGTGGCCCCAAGGGTCAACTTGGTCATGTTCACCCGGTGAACGACGTATCCGTCAAGCTCCCCCGTTTCGCGTGGATCGGACTCGAATCCAGCCTTCTCGAGGTTGCGCTCGTCGAAGGCATCGTCGTTCAGGATGAGTGTGCCGCCGTCGCGCAGTCTGCTGAGTTCGGACTTGAGGGCAGCCGGGTTCATGGCCACCAGCACATCGGGAGCGTCACCCGGTGTGTAGATCTCGTGATCCGAGATGTGCACCTGGAATGCCGAAACGCCAGCCAAGGTTCCCTGGGGCGCCCGAATTTCGGCCGGAAACTCCGGCAATGTCGCCAAGTCGTTTCCGGCTAAAGCACTGGCCGAGGTGAAACGGTCCCCAGTCAACTGCATACCGTCGCCCGAGTCTCCGGCAAAACGAATAACAACCTGATCGAGCGATGTCTGCTCAACCGGTTCAGCGGTGTCTGTCACGTGAATCCCCTACTCCCACTAGTTGAAGGAAGATCGATATCGCCGCTCGGTAATGTCTATCCGGAGATCTGGCGACAGTCACTCTTCCAGTAGTTCCTCTGATATGACGGCGCCCCTGGTGGGTTGGAACGCTACGTCGACAAAACTACTACTGTGCATTCCCGGCTCGGCAGTGAAACTGTCGACACATCATGGCCGACAACGACACTGTTCTCGCCGGTCGGATCTGCGTTCTGGTAAGTTGCCCGAGGGAATCACCGGACCACAGATCTGGTTTTTCCACGATAACGGCGTTGACGGTCCTCCTGACGAATCTCGGGGACATTCCCGGTGTCACGCCAACAAGATCAACCGGAGCGCCCATGGCCGATCTTCCCACATTCGCATCAAATCGACAGCCTCATCTCAACGCCAGGTTGCAGGGTTTCGGAACCACCATCTTCGCCGAGATGTCGGCGTTGGCAGCGAAGACGAACGCCATAAACCTTGGACAAGGGTTTCCCGACACCGACGGCCCCCAAGAGGTCATTGAGGCCGCGGTTGCCGCTCTGCGAGCTGGACACAACCAATATCCTCCGGGCCCCGGCACGGCTGAATTACGCCAGGCCATAGCCGATCATCAGGCCCGTTTCTACGGCCTTGCCACCGACCCCGACCATGTCTTGGTCACTACTGGGGCTACCGAGGCACTTACCGCAACCATGCTCGCCCTGTGCGAAACGGGCGACGAGGTGTTGGCGTTCGATCCGACCTACGACAGCTACAACGCCGCGGTTTCGATGGCCGGCGCCCGGTTGCGGACCGTAACCCTGAAGCCCTCCGACGATGGACGATTCAGCTTCGATCACGACCTGTTCGTCTCGCTCATCTCGGCCAAGACACGGGCGGTGCTGTTGAACACCCCGCACAACCCGACCGGCAAAGTATTCACCTCTGACGAGCTGAATCTGATCGCCGATTGCTGCCGCCAAAACGATCTGTTGTTGATCACCGACGAAGTCTACGAACACATGGTATTCGATGGTGTCCATCAACCTCCAGCAGGCCTGGACGGTATGGCCGAACGGACCATCACTATTTCGTCGGCAGGAAAGACCTTCTCGGTCACCGGCTGGAAGATCGGGTGGGCCATCGCTCGGCCGGATCTCCTCACGGCCATTCGCACCGCCAAACAGTTCCTCACCTTCGTCAGTGGCGCCCCGTTCCAACCGGCCGTGGCCACCGGATTGGTCTTGGGTGACGACTACTTTGACGGGTTGACATCGCAGCTCCGCCATAAACGGGATCTTCTCGGCGACTATCTGGAACGCTCCGGGTTCGACGTCTACCAGCCCGAAGGAACGTACTTCACCATGGTCGACATCAGCCCAGTGAGTGACCTGGACGGGATCGGTTTCTGTCTTTCTCTTCCGGAACGAGCCGGAGTGGTGGCCGTACCGGCCCAAGTATTCTACGAGGATCAGTCCGAAGGCTCATCGCTGGTGCGTTTCTGCTTCACCAAGCGCGACGAGGTACTGATCGAGGCTGGCGAGCGGCTACAAGCAACGTTCGGATAGGTCGCCTCGACACCTTTGGGGCGACGGCTTAGTCAGCAGCGTTGTCTTGGAGCTGCTCGGCTGCCTCGTCGGCCCTTCCAGCGGTGACCGCCTCGGCGGTGTCGGCCCGCCGACGAACCGCGGTCAACTCCCCCAGGTTGGCGACGAACAGCACAATTGCCGCCGCGGTCAAAAGCGCGGCAACTACGTAGACGCTGACACTCAGCACACCCGATGCCACCGCCCTTAGGGCAAGAAAGGCAGCTACGACCACGGCGTAGACCGCGGTCAAGCGAAGGGCTGGACCGAAGTGGCGGCGCACCAACTGCTCAAGCAGAGAGAACCCGGCGGCCACAACGGCAACCACGGTGGTCACCCGAAGCGGATCGAATACCAGCATGGAGGCAAAGGCCAGGATTAGTAGCGGGACGCTGACAGCGGCCCAGCCGGCCAACAACCAACCGGCCTCCTGTGGGGGCGCAAGCGGAACTGCGGCCTGAACAAGGTGATCTCGAATTCCGGTTACCTTCTGTTGGCCCCGTCGCAGTCGGGCCTGAAGGTCGGATAGTTCTACCCGTCGCCGAAGAAGGTCGCTCAACCGTTCGGAAGCCTCATAACGACGGACCGGGTCATCCACCTGGCCGAACACGGGAAGAAGCCGAGATGACCGGTCAATCTCAGAGTCGACCTCCTCCAACGCCAGACGAATGCTCTCCTCGGACGCTACCGCTCGAGCCTGGGACGGCGGATTCGTTCCGTGAAGACCGGCGAAACCTACAGGGTCGGCCCACGATGCCCGCACATCGCCTGACCGGGTGAATTTTGGTCCGGCAGGTCCACGTTCTCCATTGGTTCTGTCTCCGGTGTCGAGGCCCCAGAGGCCGCGATACTGACCGGCCCAGGGAACACTGTCGTCCAACAGACGAAGGTCCCAGTCGCCGTGCTCCAATCCGTCTCCAGGGGCAGAATCGACAAATGGGACACCAACTGCCGGACCGAGACCTCGTTCGGCTGCCTGGTCAGGGATCTGTAGAGCCCGGCGGACCCATCGTTGGAGACGCAGCAGCCATCGCAGTCCGGGGACATCAATGCGGGTTATGTAGTCACCCGGCAAAAAGAACAACGCATGTGATCCAGCTCCGACGAACAAGACCGGACGGTCCCCGCGGCGCTGTAGCTCGACGTCATCCCAGTGCCGGCGAAGGTTGGCACCGTCCAACTCGTGATTGGATACCACCACCCAGACGGGGCTGCGATCAGATGGATCACACATGATCCAGATCTGTTCCCAGTCAGCCTCATGATCGTTCAAACCCCGATAGCCGGACCGCCAATCATTCATGGCGTAGAAATAGGCGTAGTGGAGGACCGTCCAGTTGGCGATTTCAGCCACTCGACCGTACACGACCGGCCGGGGTCCAGTTTCAAGTTCCGCCGATTTGATAGCAGCGGCAGGGGTCGTCAAACCAGGGGTGGTAGGCCTAAACCACACGCTGGCTAAAAAGAGAGCATCAACCATGCGACCGAAGAGGCCGACGCGACCGAGACGCGGGCCCAACAACCGGCGGGCCAGCTGACGAGCGTCGGTCCGAACTACGGCTCGACGTTCGGTGTCGGAAATGAACTGGAGGTAGGTGCCCACCGGCAGTTCACCGGTCAGATCGGCCAATCGAACGTGCCCGGCTTCGGCCAGCTGCTCGGTGTCGGACCAAAGTGAGCACGACTGAACGTACGGATCCACCGGTGCGGGAAAGAAAAGCTCTCGCTGATCGAAGCGCAATACCGGTGCGTGTCGGATCAGAAGATCGCGGTCGTCTCGAGTGTTCATGGCTCTACGCGAGTCGGCGCCGGAACAAATGCCGGCGCCGACTTATCAGAATGTTCCATCGGGCAGCGCCGATCGGATGCAGTCCTTATCAGGCTGCAGCAGGAATACGCAGCACCTGGCCGATGTAAATCTTGTCCGGGTCGCTGAGCATGGGGCGGTTGGCCTCGAAGATAACCATGTACTTGTTGGCGTCACCGTAGTGGTCCTTGGCGATTCCGCTCAGCGTGTCGCCGGAAACGACTACATGCATGTCGGACTCTTCAGCCGGAGTGTCAACCTCGATCTCTTCTTCCACCGTGCCGACGTCGGCGACGTTGCCGACAGCCAAAATCACCCGCTCACGGGTTTCCTGATCAGCCACGGTGCCGGAAATTGTGGCTACACCGTCGTGATAGCGGATGTCGAGGTTCTTCACGTCAAAGCCCAGCTCTCGAACGTAGCGCTCGAGGCCGATGGCCTTCTTGGAGTCGTCGAGTCGACGCATCTTGGCCTGCTTGGCGGCCGCAGCTTTACGAGCCTTCACCCGCTTGGACATTTCAGCGGCCCGCTCGGCGGAAGCGGCTTCAGCCTTAGCCTGCTTTTCTTCCTTACTGTCGCCAATGCCAACCTTGGCGCCAGCCTCACGAATAAAATCGAACACGCCCATATGATCACTTACTCCTCATGCCGCTTTCCGCAGCTTCTCTTCAGCCGCCTGGGCGGCGTATCTCTCAGTGGTCTTCTCGCAACCTAGCACGTGTTAGGGCGGGCCTGGCCGATTCCGATAGTCCGACCGCCCAGACCAGCAGAGAACCGAAATTAGATCAATTCGATTTGATAGTGGCCCGTTGGGCCGTCTCGCAATCTCTAGCGATACGGTTCAATCACCACCGAAGCCGGACGCCGGCAGGGCAAAGTACCGTGCGGTGCTTGAGACACCTAGACTAGGGCGTTGACCACTTGACGAAGGAGCCAGCATCAGGCGATGCAGGAGATCGCGGACTACAAGATCATTCACCAGTTGGGCGAAGGCAGCCAGGGCCAATACTGGCTAGCCGAGACACCGCCGCGCTTGGGCGTCGCCGATCCACAAGTAGCGGTGAAGACAATCATCCACGCCGCCAGCGATGCTGAGTTTGACCGGCTTTCTGAGCACCTCCGGGCCTACGCCTCGGTTCGATCACCCTACCTTCACGAGATCTTTGACATCGGCCAACAGGGCTCAGTTGTGTACCTGGCCGGCCGTTTCGAAACCGGAGGCACCTTGACCAGGCCAGCCCGGCCGTCATCAAGAGTTGATGTGCTGAGGGCCGTGGCAGGAGCCGCCCGAGGCGCCCACGCCCTCCATGAGGTAGGCATTCCCCACCGCTCCATCCGGCCAGGAAACATCGTTCTCAGTGATGATCGGTCCAGGCTAAGCGACGTCGGGATCTCTCAACTTCTCAGCCCGGGCCAAACGGTCACCGGAGCCGCCCAGATGGGTGCCATTGACTACTTGGCACCCGAAGTTGTTCAGGGCCAGCCGGCCTCGAGGGCAACTGACATCTGGGCCTTGGGTGCCACCCTTCACAAGACACTCACCGGTTTCTCAATCTTCCCGGATATCCCGAGCGGATCCTTGGTAGACGCCCTTCGGTTCCTACTCACCGAGCAACCGGTTATGGGAGACGCTCTGCGCAACGGCGAGCGTCGCATCATCGAATCGACGGTCCAGCCGGACCCAGCAGATCGACCGTCAACAGCGCTTGAGGTGGCGGAAGCCATCGACGATGAGGCCAACCGCCAGCAGGGAGGACCTCGATCATGACCGACATCGATCTTCGTGGTGGCCAGATCCACCGTGGCCTCGGCATCGTGGCCCGTTGGCCCGATATCGCAATCGTCATCCCAAGTGACCCTTCTCACGACGCCGTCGTGGATGAGATGCTGGTCAACCTGGAACCTAATCCAGCCTCTCAGACCGTCATTCGGGCAATCAACGAGTTGTTGTCGAGCAATCGGCTCCATGCCCTGGGAATGGTGGTCGAAGCCACTGGCGGGCCGATGGCCGTCGCCTATGGCCCGGTCGAAGTCCTGAGCGACGGCGAGGTTGTACTCACTGGCGTTAGCGGCATCGCCAAGCAGCAACTTTCCCATCAGGCCAAGCGATTGACCATGCGGGCCACTGACTACGTGGAAGCAAGCGAGCCTATTGCGCCATTCGATCTTCGGCGGGGCATTGCCCCGGGCGCCGGCTTAACCCTCGTCGCCGTCGCTCCCGATGGTCCACCGGCAATCGCCGAGCCGATTGTTGCCGCCCAACCACAACCCGAAGAGCCAGCCCCTGTCGAACCTGAACAACAAGCGGCTGTCGTTGTGCCGCAGCCGGTTGTCGAACCCGACCCGGTCGGGGTCGGACCATCTCCCTTAGTCGCATCTTCCCCTTCGGACCCCAGCCCCTTGAGCGCTCCGTTCAAGTCGGTATTGCTTTTTGATGTCCCGCCCATGAGCGGTCTTGAGCCCCTTCCAATGGCCGGTGACGGAGGCCGGGTGGTCGATGCATCAGACAAACAGGTGATGGTCGACGGCATCCTTTGCTCCCGCGATCACTTCAACAACCCGCGTTCGGCCTACTGCATGGTCTGCGGGGTCTCGATGCTTCATCTGACTCCAAACCCTGTCCGGCGCCCCCGCCCAACCCTGGGCTTTATTGTTTTCGACGACGGTTCAAGCTTCGGCCTCGACCGGTCATACCTGATTGGTCGAGAGCCCTCGACAAGCGATGGGACACCGAGTCGCATGCCGCCCGAGCTGCTGGTCATCCACGACAACAATGACACGTTGAGTCGAACACACGCTGAGCTGAGACTCACTGACTGGACGGTCCAACTCATCGATCTCAACTCAACAAACGGCACCTACATCTGGGACGCCGAGAACGACCGTTGGAGCCAATTGGCCGCCGGTCAGCCGGTCGAGTTGCACTCGGGTGAAACGGTTGCCTTGGGTCGGCGCACCTTCGTCTTCGAAGGTGTCAGCCAGGCGTAGCAGCTCGGCGCTCAGCTCTCCACCGGGGGCCGGCCAAGTTCGAGGCGGCCACCAGAACGCCAGTAGACGCCGTCGGCTCGAGTCAACATGCGGTAGTCGACCAAGTATCGGCGCAGGGTGGCGTAGTCCTCGTTGTAATCTGAAGGACCGAGTTGGCCTGACGTTCGCTGTACCGCAGGCCGGGTTCGAATTCGAAGGCCAAGCGCTCAAGAACCACACGCCTCTTGGCGTCACCGGACGGCACGCCGACTGGTCGGGTTCCGACAAAGAACCTGGCCAATATCTGCTGTTCGGAGTCAGACCACGGGCCATCGACGATCGTAGGGTCATGTTCAAACTCACTGGGCAGTCGCTTGGCCATTCGACGTACTATCTCGACGTCCAGACCATCGTCATCAGTCAGCAGACCAGACTCCGCAGCCGCTCAATCTCCCGCACTAGCTTGACCTTTGGTTTGCCTAGTTCGGCACTGATGCGGTCAGCGTCAACTCGGCCGCGTGCAGCTGAACCAAGAATGGCAAGTCGGATCGGGTCGACAACGACGCGCAGGTAGTCGGCTGGGTTCACAGCCCAACACTAGGCCGCGCTGGTCAAGCTGTGCACCACGATTGACCTTGTGGGTTCAGCTCGTCCCACCGTCCAACAATCCCAGGCGGACAAGACAATCACGCGCCTGGCCCGGTCCGGCGACAACATGGGCCTGCCAGCCGGCTCGGCGAGCACCGTCAACATTGATCTGGTTGTCGTCGAGGAATACGATGTCTTCAGCCCGAACGCCAAGATCAGCCGCCACATGGCGGTAGATGGCGGCGTCCGGCTTCAAGAGCCCGAGTTGGAACGACAGGTAGCTGCGGTCGCACAGCGTTTGTATGACTGCCGCGTCGGCTTGGTTATTCCAGTGAAGAGCGTTGGTATTGCTCAACACCGCAGTCTGGACCTGACTACCGACCTCATTGACGAGGTCTGCGGCGCCCGGATACAGACCGGTGCAGAACCGGACGAAATTGGCCAGGAACTGGTCGGGGGTGATAGCCAAATCCAGCTCTTCGACCAACTGGTCGGCGAACACTTCAGGGGCACCGTCACCTCGCTCGAAGGTGCGGACAGCGGGACTAGCCAACCAACGGGACCAGAAGTCGGCGGTCTCTTGCCCAACGCCCAACAGATCGGGAAGTGACGCCAGCCGAACCAAGACCCCGCCCATATCGAAGATCACCACGGCTGGCTTGCCGGAGCCTGGACTTGATGCATCGTCGGACGGTTGGTTTGTTGACTCTGGCATAGCGAGGAACTCTACCCAGCCAGGTTTACCCACAAGACCTAGGAGGTCTTTGACACACTGACTTGTAGCGACGGACATCTCTTGTCCATCGCCGGTATCCCACGGGATATCAGCGTGGCCCGGTCCTGGTGGTGATCGGGCCACGCACTCGGGGGGCCTACTTCCCGTTGATTGTGGCCAGCCGGGCGGCCGCTCGCCTGACAAGTGACTGCGGGGCGACCTTTGAGGCCAAGACTGCAGCCTTGTTCTGGCCTCCGGGCACGACAAGCGCCTTGGCGGCGGCCAAGCCTTCGAGAGCCGCTTGGGCCACCTGGTCAGCCGTCTGCCAGCTACGGACAGGAACACCGTCAGGCAGGTAGCCGGCCTGGTCATGAAACTCAGTCTTGGTTAGGCCCGGGCATACGCAGGTGACGACAACCCCTTGAGGGCCAAGTTCAAGATGCAGTGACTCGCTCAAGCTGGTGACAAAGGCCTTGGTGGCCCCATAGGTAGCCGAGCGTGGATTCGGAGCAAAGCCTGCAATCGACGACACGTTGAGGATCGCGCCGCTCCCCCGGGCTGCCATGGACGTACCGGCAGCCCGGCATAACGTGTGCACGGCTGAGACGTTAACCCCGAGCATTCCCGCTTCCGCCTGCGAGTCGATCTCCAGGAAGTCCCCCACGGCACCGAACCCGGCATTGTTGACCAGCAGATCAACCGGCGATTCAGAGGCTTCCAACCGCTGCACGACAGCATCGAGCTGGGATCGGTCAGCCAGGTCAGCGGTAAGAACTTCCGCTGGCGTATCAAGTTCTGCCGCTAAAGCGTCCAGTCGGTCCTGACGACGGGCGACGAGGACCAGCTCAACACCATTGGCGCTCAGCCTCCGCGCCAGCGCCTCGCCAATCCCCGACGACGCACCGGTAATTAGCGCCCGCTCCCATCGTTGGGATTGGAGACGGCGGCCCGACAATCTTCCGGTCAAGGTCATGACGACACCTCGGCTGCGCTCTCGGACTCACCGCTTGCCTCATCAGTGGACTCGGGCTCTTCAAAGCTGATCTCGGGGAACATGTTCTCAAAGAAGGTGATGATGTCGGCCCCGACCGCTTTCTTCTTCATCAAACCGAATTGCATTTGGCCACCACGATCTTCGTACTCGCGTGGCTTCCAAACACCGCTGCCGAATAGCCGCCGAAAGCGGACTTCCTCGCTGGCTTTGAGACTGAGCGGTCCAACCTTGGCGATGAACTCCGGCCCGCCGAATCCGGGTCCACTCACTAGCAACACCTCGGTGACACCGAGCGTTACACAATAGGCGCGAATTACAGCCACTTCGAGCAAGCGCTCAGCCTCGTCGGGCACCGGCCCGTAACGATCCAGCCATTCCGACCGAATATCTTCAACTTCCCCCGGGCTTCGAACAGTCGCCAGCTTTCGGTACGCCTCCAGCCTCTGATACTGGCCGTCGACGTACGACGGAGGCAGATTGGCGGCCACGGGAAGATCGATCTTGACCTCAACCTTTGCCGGAGTCTTCTGGCCGTTCAACTCAGCGACAGCCTCAGTCACCATCTGGCAGTAGAGGTCGTAGCCCACGGCAGCGATGTGTCCGGACTGTCCCGTTCCCAGAAGGTTGCCGGCTCCCCGAATCTCCAGATCCCGCATGGCGATCTGGAAGCCCGACCCCAACTCGGTTGCCTCACCGATGGTTTTGAGCCGTTCGTACGCTTCCTCGGTCAATGCCGCCTCCGGGCGGGTGAACAGGTAGGCGTACGCCCGCTGCCCGGAGCGGCCGACCCTGCCTCGCAGCTGATGAAGTTGACCGAGGCCGAGAAGCTCGGCCCGATCGACCACCAACGTGTTGACGGTGGGCATGTCGATGCCGGACTCGATGATGGTGGTGCACACCAAGACGTCATACTCGCCCTCCCAGAAGTCAAGGACGGTCTTCTCCAACACCGCCTCGTCCATCTGGCCATGGGCAATGGCGATACGAGCTTCCGGCACCAGGTTCTGGAGGTCGTTGGCCACCTTTTCGATGCTCTGAACTCGGTTGTGAACGAAGAAGACCTGGCCTTCTCGCAGCAGTTCGCGACGCACGGCCTCGGCCGCTGCCCGTTCGTCGTATTCGCCGACGTAGGTCATGATCGGCTGTCGATCGGCCGGTGGGGTGTTGAGCACCGAAAGGTCTCGAATCCCGGTGAGGCTCATCTCCAGTGTCCGTGGGATAGGCGTGGCCGACAGGGTCAGCACGTCGACGCCGGTGGCGAACTGCTTCAACGACTCTTTGTGCGACACCCCAAATCGTTGCTCCTCATCCACCACCAGAATTCCCAGATCCTGAAACGTGATATCTCCCGACAAGATGCGATGGGTGCCGATCAGAACATCGACTTCACCGGCGGCGGTGGCCGCTACCACCTGCTTGGCCTGAGCTGTGGTTAAGAATCGGCTCAGGACTTCGACTCTCAGGGGGTATGGGGCGAGTCGCTCGGTGAACGTCTGGTGGTGCTGATGGGCCAGCAGCGTGGTCGGGACGAGAATCGCCGCCTGCTTGTTGTCCTGCACCGCCTTGAAGATCGCCCTCAAGGCGACTTCGGTCTTACCGAAGCCGACGTCGCCAACAACAAGACGGTCCATAGGAACGTCCTTCTCCATGTCGGACTTGATGTCGACAATGGCGGACGCCTGATCCGGCGTTAGCTCGTAGGGGAAGGCAGCTTCGACTTCGCGCTGCCATGGTGTGTCAGCGGCAAAAGTGTGGCCGGGCGTGGAAACCCTGCTCTGGTAGAGAACAACCAGCTCCTGGGCGATTTCGGCGACGGCGGAGCGGACCTTAGCCTTGGTTTTGGCGAAGTCGGCGCCACCAAGTCGATGCAGAGTCGGCTGATCACCGGAGGTGAACGGTCGAATGAGATCAATCTGATCAGTGGGAAGGTAGAGCTTGTCGTCTCCCCTGTATTCCAGCAGCAAATAGTCACGCTCGTGGCCGCCGATGGCTCGCTTCACCATGCCGGAGAATCGACCAACGCCATGCTGGTGATGGACTACGTAGTTTCCCGGCTTCAGGTCGTCAAAGAAGCCTTCGCTCTGCCGTCGTGATCTCGATCGGCGACGGTGAGCTCTGCGCCGACCGGTCAAGTCGGATTCACTGAGGACGGCGATACCGACATCGGGTAGAACAAACCCGCGACGAGGGCTGGCCACCACGAGGTGGAGACCCGGCCCAGGAGGGCCGTTGTCGGGTCGACGAGCGGCCGGTGGCGTTCCCCACTCGGCCAACAGGTCGCTGACTCGTTCAGCCGACCCCGTGCCGTCGGCGGCAACCATCACTGTGGCCTTCTTGGACGTCAGCTGCCCAAGACGAGCGGTTAGCGCCTCGCCCGGAGCGTCCCAACCAGAGGCGGAAAGCGTCACAACGCTGGGACCTTCGGGAACAGCGGTAAGGCTGATCGTCCGAGCCGAGGTGCGGGCCAAAAGGCGATCAAACGGTTGATGTAGGCCGGGGAAGACTGTCTCGTCTGCAGAGTCCGGCCCGTCGGAGTCATCGGTCTCACCGACGGCTCCCCAGGTACGGGCCAAGCTGCGAGCGAGGTCTGCCTCTTCGGCTAACAGATCTGCGCCTCGGTTGCGCATGATGGTCGGCTCGATGAGGGCGATGAGAGCGTCGCCATCAAGAAGATCGGTGATCATGCGCGGCCCGTCGGTCCCGTAGGCACCTGATAACCAGGGAAGCCAAGACTCCATGCCATCGAATACTTCACCGTCGGCCAACCGCTGCCACTGCTCGCGCCCCCACGGCTCGCCGGCCATGAGTTCCTCCGCCTTGGTCATCAGTTCTTCGGTGATCAGGACCTCGCGGCAGGGGAAAATTTGGATCTCGGCTCGATCGTTGGTTGAACGCTGATCGGCCACCGTGAACTCGCAGAGCCGGTCAACCTCATCACCCCAAAGGTCGATGCGGTAGGGTCCATCGGCGGTTGACGGAAAGACGTCAACGATCGACCCTCGAACGGCGAATTCTCCTCGATGCTCCACCTGGGATTCTCGGCGGTAACCGAAATCGACAAGTCGTCTACTCAGATCTTCGGTGTCGACCTGGTCTTCAGCCCCTACGACGATGGGTTCGATGTCGAGCGCCGGATGACTTAACTGCTGAAGCAGTGCACGCAACGGTGCGACAACCACGGCCGGGCGATGGTGAGGATGCTGGAGACGCCACAGCGTCTCAACTCGCCGGCCCATTACCTCAACTGACGGGCTGATCCGCTCGAAGGGCAACGTCTCCCACGCCGGGAAGCGTGCGACTTCGTCGTCGCCCAGGAAGAGTTCGAGGTCGTCGGCCAGACGATCGGCTTCCGCCGTGGTCGGAGCGGCCACCAGCACCGGGCGGCGCTCGGTGCCTATGGCCAACGCCGCCAGGGTCACCGCCCTGGCCGGTTCGGCCACGGCCACCACATCTGAAGTCCGTCCAACGACGGGGGCGAACTGGTCGCTTCGTGCTAGGCGCTGAGCCAGATGGCGAAAGATCACTATTCGAGCTTAGGAGGCTGTGGGCCGCCCCGGTCGAGAGACGTATGGCTCAGAGGAAGTTGGTAACCCCGCTGAGTCTGACGGCGAGGCCCAAAACGGGGTTCCGCCCGACTCAGGCTCCGTCACCCGACGGAGGCTGACGGCGGTTATAGCGGGCCATTGTTGGTTCTACGCCACTTTCGATCAGCATCTCCAAGGCATCGGCAGCCGTTTGCACCGCTTCAGCCAAGACTTTCTGATCTGCTTTGCCCGGCCGGCGCAGCACGTAGTCGGCTCCTGACTGTGAGACCGGTGGGCGACCAACGCCTATTCGCAGCCGCACGTACTCGGTCGTTCCCAGATGGTGGGTGATCGAGCGCAGGCCGTTGTGTCCAGCTAAGCCTCCACCCTCTTTAAGTCGGAGGCGACCGGCGTCAAGATCCAACTCGTCGTGCACGATAACGATGTGGCTGGGCTCCTGGATACCGAAACTGCGCACCAGCAGTCGTACCGACTCACCGGAGTTGTTCATGAACGTCTGTGGGAAGGCCAAGACGACCCTCTTGTCGCTCATCAGGACTCCAGCAGCCAACGCTCTCGCTTTGGTTTTGCGGAGCCGCGTTTCCGCCCGCGCCGCCAACTCCACGATGACGTCGGCACCAACATTGTGGCGCGTCCCTTCGAACTCCGAACCCGGGTTACCGAGTCCGACGATCAAACAGTCGGCCGGGGTGCCCTTACGTTTAGGGTCCCCCAAGCGGCGGGAAAACGCCGACATGCTAGGTCTCTAGGCGCCGGGCTATTCGCCGTCGGCGTCGCTGTCATCCCCATCTTCGGAGCCTTCAGCATCGCCCTCGGCAGCCTCATCGGTCGCTTCGCCCTCGAGTGCTTCGTCTTCCTCAGTTGCCTGAAGGACTGCACGGGGGATAACCGGAGCGGCGATGGAAATCTCATCGGGCACGCTGGTGGTGGCTCCGGCGGGAAGGTTGAGATCCGCTACCGAAATTCTGCGGTCGAGGCTCATCATCGACATATCGGCTTCAATGGCGAGCGGGATATTCCCCGGCACAACCTCAAGCTCCAATTCGAAGCGCTTTTGCTCAACCATGCCGCCGACGCTGGTGACAGCTGTGCTGTCACCGATCAGTCGAATCGGAACCTTTACCAACACCGGCACATCGGGATCAACCCTCATGAAGTCGGCGTGAGTGGCAACACGCTTGATCGGATCACGCTGAACCGATCGACACAGCACGGTCTCGGAGCTGCCGTCGACATCAAGCGTCAGTAGCTTGTTGAGGCCAGCCTCGGTACTCAATGCGTCCTTGAGCTCGAGGTAAGACACCGATATGGCAATCGGATCCTTGCCACGTCCGTACACGACGGCAGGCAGGCTGCCCTCGTTGCGGAGCCGGCGTGACGCACGGGATCCGAGGTCACGTCCTGTTGAAGCTTTGACAACTGTTTCGCTCATGGTTCTCTAAGTCCTTGCCAGTGCGTGTCAACGAAGGTTTGCTGCCACACAGCCCGGGGGCGTAAGGCGGATCAGGTCGAAGCGACCGATCAACGCCAACAGACGATGATATCGCCGATCAAAGATCGAGCCACCCGCGTTGGAGCCATCGATGGCACTTATTACGCCCGCTGCTATCGGCGCTGTTGTCCGTCCAGCCGCCTACTGCTGATTCTGGCCGTCGAAGATCCTGCTCACGGACGTGTCCTCAAAGACAGCTCGGACAGCATCAGCGATGACCGTAGAGACAGAGAGAATCTCCAAATTCTCGAAACGCTTCTCAGACGGCATGGGCAGTGTGTCGGTAACGATGACCTTCTCCAAGACTGAGTTCTTGAGTCGGTCGATGGCAGGGCCGCTGAAGACACCGTGGGTGGCGGCGGCAACGACGGAGGTCGCTCCCCTCTCGATCAGCAACTCGGCGCCCTGGCAGATGGTGCCTGCGGTGTCGATCATGTCGTCGATCAGCACACAATTGCGGCCCGAAACCTCACCGACGATGTCTTTGGCCTCGGCTACGTTCTTCGCCCCCTTGACCCGGCGCTTGTGAACGATGGCCAGATCGGCGTGCAGTTGCTGGGCGTAACGCTCAGCCACCTTTACACGGCCAGCGTCGGGAGACACGACGACCAGGTCGGACTTTTCCTGGCGAAGACGGTCGACGAGGACTGGCATCGCCGTGAGATGGTCCACGGGTCCGCTGAAGAAGCCTTGGACCTGACCGCTGTGGAGATCGACCGACACCAAACGTGAGGTACCCGCGGTTTTGAACAAGTCGGCCATCAGGCGAGCCGTTATTGGTTCGCGCCCTTCGGCTTTTCGATCTTGTCGGCCGTACCCATAAAAGGGCATCACGGCCGTGATCCGCTTGGCCGATGCCCGCTTGGCGGTATCGACCATAATCAGGTGCTCCAGGATCGAGTCGTTGACCGATCGACCATCAGTTTCGCCGTGGCTCTGCACGATGAAGACGTCGGAGCCGCGAACAGATTCGGAGAACTTGCAATGGAGTTCGCCGTTAGCGAACTCCCCAATGTTTGCCTCGGTTACCTCAATGCCCAGGTTGGCGCCGATGAGCTCGGTCAACTCCTGGTTGTGACGCCCCGAGAACAGGTGAAGCCGTTTAGTCGTTACTACTTCCATGTCTTCCCAACTCGTGCACTCGATGAACGAGCGAAGACAACCTCAACAGCCCGATCGCCGAAATGCGGGTGGGATGTCTGAGGATCTCCCGTTCTGCCCAGTCGTGCGCGACTGCTGCTACTGCGTGCTCTCTCCAGCATAGAAGGGTCCGGTTACGGTGCCATCACCGATTTCGCATCCCGGAGCCAGCGCGGCGAACGGACCGACGACGCTGTCACGACCAATCGTCGACCGAACCGCTGTGGTTTTGGCTACGCGAGAGCCCTCTCCCACCCGGCAACCGTCCATGTGGACATCTGGTCCGATCTCGCAACTATCACCAATCGTGGTGTTGCCCTGAAGAATTGTTCCAGGGAACAGAGTCACGTCCATTCCCAATTCGACGGTGGCATCAAGATAGGTCCGGTCAGGGTCAACCATCGAGACGCCTCGCTCAAGCCAGAACCGATTGGTTCTCCGTCGAAGCTCGGCCTCGGCCTCGGCCATCTGGACACGACTATCGACAGCGATCAGGTCCTCGGCATCAGATACCGTTGCCGTCTCACACGGATGCCCCGAAGCGGCAAGCACCGCGATCACATCTTCAAATGAAACCGGACCAACCGGTTCAGAAACGGTAACTGACTGTTCAACCACCGGCTCTCGGAATCGTCGGCTCGCTGGGAACCGGTTCGGATTCAGCCGTCGAAGCGCTGGAGCCAATAGGCCACTGCGAATGCACAAGATGCCGAGCGAGAGCTCGACCGGTTCGGCATCAACGGTGTCAGCATCCATCGCTCGGCGTATAGCTTCCCGATTGCGGCGGGACAGGCGAACGGTGTCCGGGTCGCGATCGACGCTTTGACCACCTTGGGTAGACTCGTCCACCAGATTGGCCGCCTCGGCGGCCAGGTCCGCTCGCTCGGCCTCGACTTGTTCCCTGGGGACAACGGCTACAACTCGCCCCCGCCGGTCGCGACTCACCGCAGCGGCTTTGGCTGGCGAACTCGGTTGGGCACCGGACAGAGCCCGCTGGCGCTCCTGGACAGGATCGACCACATCAGACAGCGATGTCAGCAAGGTACAGGCGGCACCGGAAGAACGGTGTTTTTGCAACAGCCCCTCGATGGTTCCTGGCCTCAGCAGCGGAAGATCAGCCGGAAGCACGACAAGGTCTGCATCGTCTTCGAACAGATCAAGTGCGCTTACCCCAGCCAGGGCAGCGTCGGCGGTTCCCAAACCCCCGGGATGCTCCACGAAACGCAGGCGAAACGACGGCGCATCCTCCAAGAGGCGCTTGGAGACACGACCCCCATCGGGGCTAGTCACAACCACGGCCTCAGACACCCCGGCCGCTCCAAGCGAACGCAGCACATACGAGGCCATTGGTCGCCCGCAGAGCATATGAATTGGCTTTGGGCGAGCTGACCGCATCGGGGCACCATCACCGGTGGCGACTACCAGGGCGGACAGGGATCGGACGGTCATAGTAGCTTTCTAATCGACACGAGCACCTGGACGTTAAACCTACAACAAACACGATGAGGGCGCGAATCAGAACCGCCGAACTACTCGCCACCTGGCGTGACAAGCACGCGACGGCCGCTTCTCGCCATTTTTGGATCTCCAGCCTCACCTGTGAGATCTCTATGCCAACGCTGCTCGCGGGGCAGGGCTCGAACCTGCAACCCCCAGATTCAAAGTCTGGTGTTCTGCCAGTTGAACTACCCGCGATTGGGTGTTGGACTCACGCTAGCGCCCTATCCAGACAAAGTCTCGTCAGTTTCGATGTCTCAGCTTTGGGAACTGGCAACTACGACATTGCGATCTCAGATTGTTTGGCTACAACGGTGGTAGTGCATGGTCCAAGCCGCTAGTCTCGCAGACTTCATGGGATCGCTAATTAAGAAGCGCCGTAAGCGCATGCGCAAGAAGAAGCACCGAAAATTGCTTAAGCGCACTCGCGTTCAACGTCGAAACAAGAAGTAGACGGCCTCCGGCCCATTAGTCTCAGTCGAGGCTCCAGGTTGCGGGGCATGCCTCGGCAACCTGTTTCTCGATCTCTTCGGGTAACCCGGCGACCGACACAAGCTAGGTCGGTGACGGCACCGTTCGGCAAACGACCCGGCCCGCTCCAGGGAATGCCCCTTCCACGAACCACGTTGAGCCACTTCCGGCCAAGCGGGGCGTAGCGCCACTCACCTCGGCCAGTTCGTCGCGCCATGCGGAAAGCTCTGGAACCAGCTGAAGGGCCGCAGCCTCCAAATCGTTGCCGTTGTGGCCGGTCGGACCGCCCATCTCATCCCAGATTCGGTAGACGGCAGGAGTCGGGCAGCCAACCGGCGGGGTAAGCAAGGTCAGCGTCAGGTCCACCGGCGGTAAAGGCGTCACGATCTCGCCGATTCCGCGTACCCGGGCACGACCCCCTACAAGGCAGAAGGCAACGTCGGCGCCGATCGACGCCGCTGCTTGCAGGTCGGTGAAATCAGCCCACCGCAGGACCGCAGCTGCATCGGCTGACCCGCCGCCCAAACCGGCTTGGGAAGGGATTCGCTTTGTAACCACAACGCCAGCCGACCGCCCAGCGAGGTCAAGGGCCTTCTGAACGAGGTTGTCCTCGCCTGCCGGAACATCGGTCGAGCCGCCGTTTACGGTCACCCCAGCGGCACCCTCAGTGATTTCTAGCTCGTCGACTAGGTCAACGGTGACCATCTCGGCGTCGACGAGGTGCATCCCGTCACCTCGAATGCCGGTGACTCGCAACGACAGAGTCACCTTGGCCGGTGCCGTCAACCAATGACGTCCAGTTCCTTCGCTCACGATCGCCACCGTATCAGTGGTTTTCGATCTACTGAGGGTCGTCCGTGCGGCTGACGACCGCCCCGGCAAGCCGCACCCAATCCTCCAATGACAGCTCTTCTGGGCGAGCGGTGGGTTCGATGGAAGCCGCCTCAAAGGCGCCGGCAGGTGTAGCCGAAAGGCTGCGCCTCAACATCTTCCGCCGTTGACCGAATGCTCGGCGAACCAGCGGAGCAAGCTCGTCGAACTCGCACGCCATGGCTGAATCCGGCCGCCGCACGATCTTGACCAACACCGACTCAACGTTCGGACGAGGCAGGAACACTTCGGCCGGAACAGATCCGGCCAGCCGGGCTTCGGCCCAGAACGCCAACAGCACCGACGGGATGCCGTAAGTACGAGAACCGGAGTCGGCTACGAGACGTTCGCCCGCTTCGCGCTGAACCATGACGACCCACTGAGTCAGCGTCGGCTGTTCGGCCAACAGATCCAAGATCAACGGCGTGGCGATGTTGTAAGGAAGATTCGCCACCACCGACCACTGCTGTGACGTTGCCAGAACCGGGTCCCAATCCAATTCCATTACATCGGCGTTGACGATGGTCAACTGGCCGTTGTCCAAGAACTCGGCCGTGACCTCCCGCAATGGTGGGATTAAGTACTTGTCTACCTCGATGGCCGTTACCCGGGCTCCGGCCCGGCACAGGCCCAGCGTAAGCGAACCCAAACCGGGCCCGATCTCAACAACCGACGTTCCTTCACCGACACCGGCGGTCCGCACGATCTTGTCGACCATGGCCGGGTCGCACAGAAAGTTCTGGCCCAGGGCACGGCTCGGGCTCAAGTCATGGGAATCGAGCAGTTCCCGGATCCGGGTTCGAGTCAGCACCGTCAACAATCAGGCCGCAACGTTGGGCGACAGCCCAAACAGGCGATTGGCGTTGGCCGTAGTGGCGGCCGCGAAGTCACTGGCGTCCAACTCCAGATGTTCGGCCAGGAACTCACCCACCACGGCAACATTGGCCGGTTTGTTGGCCTTGCCGCGCAGTGGCACTGGTGCGAGGTAGGGCGAGTCGGTCTCGATCAGGATTCGATCGGCAGGCGTTATCTTGGCCGCTTCCCGCAGCTCTGGTGCCGAGGGAAAGGTGACGATGCCGCTAAAGGAAACGTACGCCCCACGTGAAATAGATTCGGCAGCCTCATCCGGCCCTCCAGTGAAACAGTGGAAGACCGTGCGGTCCGGCATGCCATACCGATCAAGGATGGCAAAGGTGTCGTCCCAGGCGCTGCGGGTGTGGATCACCAGGGCCAGGTCCCGTTCGTGCGCCATCTCGATCTGCTGTGCAAACACATCGGCTTGGCGTTGGCGAGGCGAGTGGTCGTAGTGATAATCGAGCCCGCACTCCCCGACGGCCACCACGGCCCGGACACCGGCAAGCTCGTGATCGAGGAGCTCTGCCAAGCCATCCAGTCCATCTTTGGCATCGTGCGGATGCACGCCAGCCGTAGCCCAAACATTGTCGAACTCACCGGCGATATCAATCGCCCGGGCCGAATCGGCAACCGTGCAACCAACCGTAAGCAGACGGGTCACCGAGGCCTCCGCTGCCACCGCCACAGCTTCGGCGGGATCGGTTTTCAGGCTTGTCAGATGACAGTGATTGTCAAACCACACAGCGGTCTCCGTCTTTGTTGATGACCAGGGCCCAGGTACGTGCCTGCTATGCCTCGGGCACCTTGAGCCTAGGGAACAATGGGGTGCCTTTGATAACCGGCAAACCTCCCGGATAACCGCCCCACAGAGCGGCGTCTGGTAGCCGCTCGTCGGCGGCCGATCCATCAAGTCCGATTGCCGTCCAAATGGCGTCGGAAGCACTTGTCAGCGCGGGACTGGCCAGAATGGCTGTCAGCCGCAGGACCTCTAGAGCATCACCCATGACGGTGGCGACCTCATCGGAGCCTTCTTCCATCTTCCAGGGTTCGTTTCGCTCCAGGTAGGCGTTGGTCTCGCGCAGTAGGTTCCACGTGGCTTCTAGAGCGACCGGGGCTTGAAGCCTTTCCCACCCGTCGGCTGCCCCCTGGTAGCTGGAGGCTGCCACGGCCGCTAGTTCGCTTTCAGGATTTGGAGCCGGGCCCACTCCCCCACACTTCTTGTGCACCACAGTGGTCACTCTGGAAAGCAGGTTCCCCAAGGTGTTGGCCAGATCCGAGTTGTAACGGGAAACCATCTGCTCGTAGGAGAACTCCGAATCGGGCCCGAACGACACATCGCGGAGGAAGTGATACCTGAAGCCGTCAACACCGAAGTCCTCGACAAGATCGGCTGGAGTGATCTGGGTTAGGCCGGTCTTCGAGAGCTTCTTGCCTCCGACCAAGAGGAAGCCGCTGACATGAACTTGCTTCGGAGGCTGCAATCCGGCGGCAATCAGCATCGCCGGCCAGTACACGCAGTGGAAACGGAGGATGTCCTTGCCGATGATGTGGTGGGTCTCGGGCCACCACAGGTTGAATTCGTCGATATCCGACCCGAAGCCAACCGCGGTTGCGTAGTTGATCAGAGCGTCATACCACACATAAAAGACGTGGTCGTCGTCCCATGGGACGGGAACACCCCAGTCAATGGAGGTCCTGGTGATGGAGACATCCTCCAGGCCTAGCTTGATGATCCCCAAGGCCTCATTACGCTTACCTTCGGGAAAGACCGTTTCGGAGTTCAACCACTCGAGCAACTCAGCCTCGAGCGAAGACAGCTTGAAGAAGTAGTTGTCTTCCTCAAACCACTCAGCCGGTCGCTCGTGGATTGGGCAATTGGTTCCGTCGACCAGGTCGTCGGCGTTGTAGTACGCCTCGCAGGCAACGCAGTAGTAGCCGGCATATGAGCCCTTCTCGATGAAACCGTTTTCCTTGGCTCTGGTGAGAAGTTCTTGAACCGCTGTGTGATGCCGAGGCTCGGTGGTACGAATGAACTGGTCGTTGGAGATGTCAAGAAGATCCCAGGCATCCCTGAAACGTTGCGACGTGTTGTCAGCCTGCTCTTGAGGAGATATGCCGTTGGCTTCGGCCGCCCGTTGGATCTTCAGCCCGTGCTCGTCGGTACCGGTCAAGAACATCGTCTCATCGCCAAGCAGACGGTGCCAGCGGGCGATGGCATCAGCGGTCACCGTCGGGTAGGCGTGCCCGATGTGGGGTGCGTCGTTGACGTAGTAGATGGGGGTCGTGATATAAAACCGGCTCACAGCGCAAAGACTACCGGAACCTAGGTCGAGCGCTGGCACAAATTCGGCCTGGCCGGCCTAGATCACCCGCCGTAGCGCCGGGACTTCGCCAGACGGGTTTTCAGCGTCGCGGAACGCTTCCAGCTTCTCAAGCGATCGCTCGAATTGCCTGGTCCGGGGGCCCGACAGATCCTCGAATGCCTTCTGGGCCGAATCCAAGCCCCGCCGCATCTTGTCCATTGGCTCCCCCCACTTCTCCCACTGTTGTCGGAGCGAGGACAGGGCGGCAAGAATCTCGTGGCTTCGTTGGTCGACCAGAAAGTTGTCCATGGCCTGGCGAATGATGGCCAGCACGGCGAACAGCGTGGTTGGCGAGCACAGTACAACCTTGTGGCCAAGTGCGAAGTCGATCAGCTTCGGGTCGTGTTCGTGGAGGAATCCGTAGACGCTCTCGTTCGGAACGAACATCAACAGGTAGTCGACGGTGACTCCAGGCTCGATGTACGAGCGTTCGGTCAACTCCTTCACCCGTTGCCGGACATCTCGCTGAAAGGCCTTGACGAGCTTTGCCTTCTCGGTGGAATCATCGATCTCGAGCCAGCGCAAGTAGTTGTCGGCTGGGAACTTGACGTCCATGTGGACAACGTGGTTCCCCGGCAGGGGGAAGGTGTAATCGGGCATGCCTCCGGAGTCGAGCTTGGTTTGCTTGAGGTAGTTGGCTCCTTCAAGGAACCCGGCAGCCCGCAGGACGTCCTCGGCCATCCGCTCACCCCACTGGCCGCGGGCTTTGGGCGAGGCCAGGGCCTGTCGCAGTGAGCTAGTTGTTTCGGCCAATGCGGACGTTACCTTCATGGCCTGCTCAAGGCCGGTAGAGAGCTGGCCAGCCTGCTCGGCGCGCTCCTTTTGCAGGTTTGACACCAGGTCACCAACGCGCCTGAGCTCCAGCTGCACATCGGAGACCTGGCTGGCCACTGCG
Source organism: uncultured Acidimicrobiales bacterium (assembly GCA_938002965.1). Classification (GTDB taxonomy): domain Bacteria; phylum Actinomycetota; class Acidimicrobiia; order Acidimicrobiales; family SZUA-35; genus JAHELU01. The sequence goes on from CALKZY010000017.1 coordinate 99,872, forward strand.
TCATGCTCGCGATCGATGACCATTTTTCCGGCGGACAACTGATCACCCAACTTCGATGACGCCAACGAAACGACAGCATCAACAGCATGACGGAATTCCTCCGCCTGATGGACCTGAAGGTCATGGCGAAGCTGATCAATGGCGTGGGCAGTCTGTTGACTCTCCTGCGCTGCGGTCTCGGGTCGAATTCGGGCCAACGCAAACCCGAAACCACCTGCTATCAGTGCCAGGCAGCACGCGACGATCACAACGTAGATGTCCATGGGAGCGGACCATAGTAAGCCGGTGTGACAGCCGGCCAGAGAACAGCCGGACCAAACCTCAACCTTCAAACAACTGGGTTGATTGTAGTGATCACTACGATTATGTTTGCAGTTACCACTACAACTACTTCGAATCCCTGGAGCGCCTCGATCGTGACAGACCCCGGTTCATCTCCTCACCCCGCCGTCAACAGAGCCGAGGCGGCAGATCTGTTCCGCCGAGCACCAGAACGATGGATCGGCGTCAACGACTCCGAAGTCGCATATCGACGTGTTGGCCAAGGTCCCGACGTGCTGTTTGTGCACGGTTGGCCGGCAAGCGGCGCCACCTTCCGTCTGTTGCTACCTCATCTCGCCGATCAGGTCACCTGCCACCTGATCGACCTACCGGGGGCAGGCGACAGCCGATTCGACGAACAAAGCCCACTATCGGTCGAGCACCACATCGACAGCGTCAAGACAGTTGTCGGCGCTCTCGGACTTGATGAACTCGCCGTGGTCGGACATAACAGCGGCGGGATGATCGCTCGCCATGCCTTGGTCGGCGACCACCGATTGCGAGCTATGGCCCTGATCAACACCGAGCAACCTCAGGGCCTGGGATGGCGCTTCAAGGCATTCCTGGCAGCCCGCAACGTTCCCCGATTCGGGCAGCTTCTCGGTTGGGCAGCAGGGCGGCCCGTCCTACGCCGCAATCCGTTCATCCTGGGAGACGCCTTCCACGACGCCTCGCTCTTGGACGGAGAGTTCGACGAATTCTTTCTCCAGCCGCTCTATCGGTCCCCGAAACACCAAAAAGCCGCCGTCAGAATCCTCAGAAGCTTCAAACAGGAACACGTCGAGCAGTTGGGCGCCATTCACCAACGAATCCACGTGCCGGTCCGATTGGTTTGGGGCGAAGAAGATCCGTCCTTCCCAGTTGCCCGGGCCAAAGAGATGGTCGACACGTTCCCCGACGCCGCCATCACTACAGTGGCTAACGCCGGCCTGTTCGCCCATGAGGAACGTCCGGCCGAAGTAGCGGCTGCGATGCTACCGGTTCTCTCCCACCACCCTGCCAGCTAGATTCAAGGCTGTGCCACCACCACCGAAGCGTCTGTGGTGGCCTTGGCGGGGGAATGCGCCGAACATCTGACAACATCCATCAAACCTTGGTCATTCTGGCTCAACCGGACGGACCAGCCGATCCTGGACGAGTTCTAACTCCACTGGATGGAACCCAACGCGATCGGTATCTCGAATTAGTCGAGCATCACCGTCTCACTCTCTCGCTGGTCGACGCCGCCAGGTGCGCAGGCTACGAACTCACAGGCCCTACAGGTGAACGACTGCGCCACCTAGAGGCCGATGACCGTGCAACGAGGTTACGAGTTCTTCGAGCCCGGAGGGCGGCTGCAGAAGCTCTCATTGGACTGGATTGGGTGACGTTAAAAGGCGAGACGATTGCCGCCGCCATGCCCAGACCGCACCTGCGGACCTTCAATGATCTCGACCTGCTGGTTGGCCCGACACAAATGGCCGACGCGGCGACGGCCCTCATCGATGCCGGATTTGAAGAACTAAATCAGAACTGGAGTGCCTATCTCGATCACGTAGTCGGTGAGGTGCCGTTCGGGGGACACGGCGCAACCGTCGACCTTCATTGGCAACTTGTTGCGCTCAAGCGAGCGCGGCGAACAATTCGCTTTGACATCAACGCCCTACTAGAGCGGCGGAGGTATATATCGTCGCACGATGACTCGATCCCGGCTCTCTCGGCCGAGGACCAGTTACTACATACCGCCACGCATTGCGCCCTCGGCGGAGCCACTCGACTCGATCAGTTGCGAGATCTGGCCGTCTTGGCCGGCGGTCACGAACGATCTCTCGACTGGGAGGTCATCAACGCCAGGGCCAGAACCTGGGGTGTACGCCATCTCGTCGGTCATGCGCTGGACCGATCGGCGTTGACCCTCGGCTATCGATTGCCCGAACCGGCAAGAACGCTCACCTCCGGGCCCCACATATCGACCCGGAGAGTGGTCGATCGCCTCGCCGGGGCGCGACACACAACCGTTGCGACCGCACGCGACTCCCGGTCGGGAGCCGTCCGTGCACTGGGCGAGGTCGCAGTTGATCATGCCTACAGCAGGATGACGGGTGCTACCCGGTGGGACTTCACCGCCCCGTCAAGTCGTCTCTATCACGGCAACGACGGGCACCAAAACGCGAACGATGCCGACCAAGGCCGGCATCGTTACTACGAGCTTGTAGCAGAACAGGCATAAGCGCCCGTTCGCTTCGGCGGGGAGAGGCTAGCTTGCCCGCCCGTGGCCGTTGCCGCCTCTAGGCGGTCGTTTGCCTTTGCCCTTCTTCTTGCCTTTGCTACCGAGTGAGCCTGACACGCTCATCTGATCGACAATGGCTGGACGTTGGTACTTCATGGTCTTCCCCTCACATAGTTGGACGGCACGGAAGTGACATACGTCGAGATGCACTCGACTCTTACCCCAAGTAAATCTACTATATCGACGAAGAACTTGGGCTAACTATGTCCAATTACCTAGCACTTCCCCGCTGTTGACGTCGCCCAAGCGCCTACCTCTACCAACGATCGAACGCCACCCGTGCCATCCGACGGATCTGCATTCCTTTCCGATGAGTGACCCGAGACCGCCAACCAAAGGTTGAGGTAACTCCCCCAGAACTCGTGGCGCTGGTGACCCGGCCAATCAACCGGGTCCGTCTGACCGGCTGGTCATCGATGTCGTTGGCGGTTCCACGGCCGACGACGACGTCATCGCTAACGTAGCGAAGGAGATGAACAACGATACTCCCATCGTCGTCGACCATGGCCCACACGTCGCCGGGTTCTGGGCTGGCGCCAACGACCGTGACATCCGAGCCGGTCACGATCATCCTCCCCATACTCGACCCGCTGACCGGCATCTCCAGGTAACCGGCCTCGGAAAGACGGCGACGCAATACCGCCGCTACGGCGTCAGGATCGCGGCGGGCCAGATCGCTGGGTTCGTCGTCATTGTCAATCAGGCGATGGTAGCCCGGCTGCTAGTGTTGTGGAACTGCCAAGTGGACAACCGCTCAACGGTTTCGGTCGAGTGGTGAACGGTGGGAGCAACTCATGGGGGGATCAGCCGGTCATGAAACCGGGAGTCGAAACTGGGATCGGGGCCACCGACACCATCGATGTTGGGGGAATCGCGATGGCGGTTGCCACTTCCTCGCCGATGGCAAGCCGAGTCGTTTACGACCGGTTCGGCAAGCGCCAACATTCGTCTACTGAGCCGTCATTGCACCTTCAGATTCGCCAACGCACTTCCGAAGATCACCGGCTGCCCACAGGCGCAGCCGGCGCATCTCGCCACGAGCTTGAGGGTTGCCACCTGACCGAGTTCGATAGCGGCGCAATCTTGGATCTAGGGGGCACCACCGATGCCGTTGTCGAAGGACGCCAGATCACCATCCGCCTCGGACCCGCCTCTGAACCTGAATCCGAACGGAAACAAGCCGCGACACTCCTGCAGTTTGCAGTGGCCCTGGCTATCGCCGATTCAGATCACCTGCTGGCCCATGGTGCCGCTGTCTCCCAGGCCGGTCGAGCGGTCCTTATCGTCGGCCTCAGCGGACAGGGAAAGTCAACGGCGGCCTTGGCTGCTATCGCCGGCGGCTATTCGCTGCTGGGCGATGACCTGGCCGTGATCAACCTGCCGAAGGCCACCGCCGCAGGAGTCCAGCGAAAGCCAGTGGTCCCGGCCGACCAGGCCGTCCACTGCGGCCTGACCGGGGAGCCGGTCGACAGTGACGACGGCCGGCGGCGCATCCGCCTTGAGGGCGTTGCCACCGATTCCCAACCAACCAAACTCGTCGGGATCATCGAGGTTGGACATCACAACACTGACGGGGCATTGGTCGAACTGGACCGAGGAGATCTAGCCATTCTCGATCAGGCGCTGGCGATACCCCCGTTTCCTCTGGTGCTCCGCAAGCACCTTGCAGCCATGAGTGGTCTTGCCCGTCTACCGGCACTGCAGCTCCTACACTCAGCCGACCCCGACCGGCGTATCGATCGGTGCGCCGAATTGCTGGGCGAGGCGTTCGCCCACTTTGAGCCCCTACAGCCCGGTTCGTCGGTGGCCTAGTACGTACCCAGACTTCCGGAACGGCGAGCTACGCCAAGAGCCCAGTCGAATACCAGCAGAGTCGCGGGTAGAGCAACGACCACAAAAACTACGAGAACGGCCATCTCGTCGAGCACCCCACCGAACGTTCCACCCGATTGGGCCAGGTGGCGTACGCCGCGGACACCGTAGGTGGATGGGATCAGCGATGACGCCGCCTGCAGCCAACCGGGAAGAACAGCGAGCGGATACAGGGCCCCGGACAACAGAATCGCCAATCGATTTCCCAGGGCCGAGAAGGGGTCACCCCGCTTAGCCAAGACGATGAACGAAGCCCCCAGCACACCGAGCGGAATGAACGACAGGGCGGTAAGGATAAGCAGCGGTATTGCCCGTAGGAGGCCACCTACCGGCACCCCAGTACCGAAGATCCCTAGCCCGATCCCAACCAGCAGGACCGTTTCAAGGGCTAGGAAGATCAACGGCACGGCGAAGCTCCCAACCAACAGGACCCACGACGGGGTGGGTGTAGCCAGCGTCACCTCGAGCGTGCCATCATCTTGCTCCTCCCCTATCAGCGCCGGGAACGAGGACAATCCGACGCGGGCGAAACTGGTGACGATTGAACCGACGAGTACGAACTCGAAGTAGCCGCCGTCAAAGTCGGCCAGGAGGTCCACCGCGCCGACAAACTTGTCGATGAAGTAGAACGAGATGGCGAAATACCAGATCTCGACCATCCTTAGCACGAGATCGAATCGATACGACGAGAGCGTGATCAATTCCCTTTTGGCCATGGCCTTGACTCGACGCCAGTGAGACCCGGCAGGCCGGGCTACGACGACCTGCGCGTGGCCGCTCACAAGTCACCGCTTTCACCCGCGGCCGAGACAATGTCCCGCAGATGAGCGCCGAGCCCGGCCACGTCTCGGTCGATGTCCGACGTCGCCCCAGACCAGACAGCCCGACTGTCAACCAATGCTACTACCCGGTTACAGGCGGCAAGAACGTCCTCCAGCCGGTGGGTGGCCAGAACGACCGCTTTGCCCTGTGCTGCTTGGGCGCGAATGAGGGCGCAGAACTCTTCTGCCGCCAGCGGATCCAAGCTGCGGGTCGGCTCATCGAGGATGAGAAGGGGTGGATCGTGCAGTAGCGCTCTGCCCAGCCCTAGTTGAGCCAACATTCCCGACGAGTATCCGAAAACGGCCTTGTCCCGGTGGGCCAGGTTTCTCTCTCTCATGACTTCGTCGACCCGGCTACTGACGAGTGCTCCATCAAGCCCGACCAAGGCGGCGAAGTATTCCAGGTTCTGCCGCCCTGTCAACCGCCAATAGAACGACCGGTCGTCGGGAAGCGACAGCCCGAAACTGCGACGCTGTTTGAAAGAAGACGGGTCGATAGGTTCGCCGTCGAACCGAACTTCACCCGAAGTGGGGACGACCAAGGAAGCAATAGCCTTCAACAACGTTGACTTTCCCGCCCCATTGGGTCCGACGATTCCAAGAACCTCACCCCGTTTGACGTTCAACGAGACATCACTCAACGCCCGCTGTGGCTCGGTTGCAGCGGTCTTGACGATCAAGCCCAGCAGCCCGGGAGGCTTCTGGTAGACGACAGTCAGTCGGTCGACTTCAAGCATCCGCCTCCGGCCGATCAACGTCGATGAGCTCGGCCTCGGCCAGCTCATCGACAAACAGTCCGATGTCCGAAGCCAGCTCCTCTTGCGAGATCCCTTCGAATCGATCGCTCAAGTCGGCGGCAAGCTGTTCGACATCTCTTTGGCCGTCGAACTCATGCCAAACAACCGAGCCGACAGCATTCAGCGATGTCAGCTCCGAACCCGACTCGTCCAAGATGACGACCATGTCCCCACTGTCCTCAAAGGTTACACCGGGTTTTCGACCGATACCCATCATCAAGCTCCCTCACTCAACTAACAACAACCTGTCTGGCGCAACAGTCAACCCAGGATAGCCATCGGCCACTGGTCAGGCGTCCGGCATCTTCTCAAACCAGTGTTTGGCGAACGGATTGTCGTTGTAGCGCGGTATCTCGCGGTAGCCGGCCCGCTGATACATGGCAATGGCCGTTGTCAGCACGCTGTTTGTGTCAAGGCGAATGACACCGTTCCCCAATTCCCGCGCATGGTGTTCCAACTGCTGCAACATCCGCTTGCCCAGCCCCGCGCCCCGCCATTGCTCTGAAACCCACATCCGTTTGATCTCCGCTGGACCGTCGGGCAGCACCTGCACACCCCCGCAAGCGACAACCGAACTGGCCTCGGACGACCCTGGCATCGATCCTGGCATCCCAACGAGAAAGACCCCGGCTGGTGGACGGAACCCTGGGGCGTCGGCTTCCAGTGCGTCCCCTGGATCAAAGCCGCCGGGAAACCGTTGGTCAAGCTCGGCGAAGTATCGAGTCATCGCCAGCAATGCTTCATCAGACTGCGGGTCAACAACCTCGATATGGACCTCACTACGATCAAGGCGGCGGCCGAATCCTCCATCAGGCGTATCGGGGCCATCGGTCATTCAACCGACTGTAGCCAGGATCGACGAAAGCACTGAGACCCAAAGTGAGCAGATCGCACAACCGACCAACAGCGCTGAGGGTGCTGGCAGAGTTGACCGAACAACTTCGGGCCACCTCCAGCCGTAAGGCCAAGACCGAGCTGGTAGCTGCTGTTCTACGTTCATTGCGACCCCACGAGATCGAGCCCGCAATCGGGTTCATGTTGGCCTCGCCTCGCCAAGGTGCCATCGGAGTCGGGTGGGCAACAGTGGCGGCGACCGATGAACCGGGCCGAGGCACCGAAGCCAACGACGACCTTCGCCGTGGAGAAGCAGACGACGGCGACGTCTCGATCAGCGACTTCGACGCGTTGATTGACCGGCTGGACAGCATCACTGGCGAAGGCTCGGTTGATGCCCGGGTATCGGAGTTGTCCATCTTCTTGGCTCGTTGCGACCCACAAACAGCTTCCTACGCCCGCCGGGTACTGACGGGCGACGCCCGGCAAGGAGCCCTGACCGGGGTCCTCACCGAGGCGACGGCCAAGGCGGCTGAAGTCAAGACCGCGGTGATGCGACGTTCTGTGATGCTCCAAGGCGATCTCGGACAAGCCGCCCGGGTAGCGCTCGTCGATGGGCCTCAAGCATTGGCGGCCATCGACCTCGTCGTTCACCGGCCGATCCAACCGATGTTGGCGTCCACTGCTTCGGACGTCGCCGAGGCAATTGAAAGCGTCGGGCGGGCGTCGGTGGAGTGGAAGCTGGACGGCGCTCGGATTCAAGTCCACACGGTCCGAGGTGGCTCTAAACGTGATGCGTTCGAGACCGCCGTCTACACCCGCAATCTGAACGACGTGACCAGCCGCTTACCCGCCGTGTTGGAGGTGGTCGCCAAACTCGACTGTCACTCGGCTGTTCTGGACGGCGAAGTCCTCGGATTCTTCGGTGAAGACCACAAACCTCAGGCCTTTCAGGACACCATGAGCACCTTCGGCACCCACGGGACGGCTCCAGGACTGCGACCCTACTTCTTTGATCTTATGTTTCTGGACGGCAACAGTCTGATCGACCAGCCATTGGAGCAACGGCTGTTGCTACTCGCCGACCTGTTGGAACGCAGTGGCGTTGCCTCAACCGCCGTTCCCGGTCTTTTCACCGACGATGCGGCAAAGGCCGAGAAACACTTCGAAGCCGCTATCGAAGCCGGCCACGAGGGCGTGATGGTCAAGGCTGCCAATAGCTCCTACGAAGCAGGACGTAGAGGCAAAAGCTGGCTGAAGATCAAGCCAGTTCACACCCTTGATCTGGTGGTCCTGGGGGCCGAGTGGGGGCATGGCCGCCGCCAGGGCTGGCTGTCCAACCTCCACCTCGGAGCCCGCGACCCGGCCAGTGGCGGGTTCGTCATGGTTGGCAAGACCTTCAAGGGTTTGACCGATGAGCTACTGACCTGGCAGACCGAACGGTTCCAGGCGCTAAAGCGATCAGAAGAGGAACAGCCCGGGCGCCATGTCGTGATGATCAGACCGGAGCTGGTAGTTGAGATCGCGTTAGACGGGGCCCAATCCTCAAGTCGCTACCCGGGAGGCGTAGCCCTTCGCTTCGCCCGGGTGCGAGGCTACCGGGAGGACAAAGAGCCGGCCGACGCCGACACGCTCGACGCAGTCCGAGCGTTGCTTTAGATCGTTGTGGCGGGTGAAACGGCTACCGGGCAGTCTGATCCGATGCTCGGATCTGCACCCGGTTGTCATGAAAGACTGCTCCGCGCCCCATATCGGAATCCCGCTCTACCACTGTGTTGTTGATTCCCATAGCCCACCACCCTTTCGTGGTAGCGGCTACGCCTGGGCGAGCCCGGCTGTCGACTGCAGCCACGGCGTCGAACGAGCCTCGCTCATTGAACACAACAATCTTGTCGCCATGTTCGATTCCATCGCGTAGCGCATCATCAGGGTGAAGCGAGATGGGTGGAGCTTTGGTCCGATTGGCCACCACCTGAGTGCCGGCAAAGACCGAGTTGATGTGCCAGTCGCTGCCGATGGCCACCAGGTCATAGGAGTCGCTAGCACCCGAGGCCGCCTCGGCCGGTGGGCGGTAGTTGGGCAGTCGGCCATGCCCCTGTTGTTCGGCTCGCTCCGAGACAAACTCGAATCGGCCTGAAGTCGTGGGGAAACCATCATCGAACGGTTGATACGGGCGGCCGGCGGCCGGTGCCCGAACCCAGCCGACTTCCTTCCAGGACTCCAACGTCACGCCGGCGGCCCGGTACTCGTCGGTATCGATCAGGGCCGCCACCAGCTCTTCGTCGGAGGCAAAGAGCTCCGGCTCATCCAGATCCATCGCTCGAGCCAAGCGCCGGAACATTTCGGTATGAGCCAGGCACTCGCCCGGCGGCTCAATGGCCGGCTGATTGAGGTTCAGGTACATGTGGGCGAATGAGTCGTTCACTTCCCACTGCTCGTGCTGCATAGTCGACGGAAGCACAATGTCGGCGTAGTCAGTCGTCTCGGTCAGGTAGATTTCCGCCACGACGCAGAACAGATCCGAACGACTTAGACCCTGACGAACCCGGTCGACGTCCGGGTTTGAGACCACCGGATTGGCGCCGTGTACAAACAGCGCTTCAACCGGAGGATCGTCCAGCTCAAGCAGATTGGCGGCCAGATTGGTCATGGCCAACGCCCTCGGCCGCGCCCCAAGATGGCGACCGGAGGCCAGCTGAGTGTTCAACTTGTACGGGGCGTGCGTTGAGTAGACCAATCCACCACCGGCAGGACGACCCTTCACCGGATACGAACCGGTGAGGGCAGGTAGACACGACACGATTCGGCTGGTTTGGCCACCGTAAGCATGCCGCTGCATACCCTGTCCCAACTTCACCGCCAGCGGTCTATGGCCCGGATCACAAAGCAGGTTAACTAGCCCATCCAGTCGCTCGACGGGCACCCCGCAAACCTGCGAGACCCGCTCCAGTGTCCACTCGTCCACCGACACAGCAAACTCGTCGTAGCCGACCGTGAACTGCTGGACGAACTCGAGATCAACGGCATCGGCGGCAATGAGGGCCCGACACAGTCCCAAGGCCAGCGCCCCATCGGTCCCGGGCCGTGGGGCGATGTGCAGATCGGCCCGAGCCGCCGTCCTTGTCCGGATCGGGTCGATGACCACAATCGGTGCCCCGGTATCTCCGGCTCTTTCGACGAATGGCCACCAGTGCTGATTGGCCACCAACGTGTTTGATCCCCAAATCAACACCGCGCCGGCGTTGACCACGTCTTCTGGATCCATCCCCGTCCCCGTGCCGACGCTGTAGGACAGGCCAACATGACCGCTGACCGAACAGATGGTCAAGAAATGCTTGCTCACCCCCAAGTGATTCCACAGTCGAGAACCGACCGGCAACGCACCACCCTGCACAAAACCGACGTTTCCCGTGCCAGCGAACGGCCAAATGGCGGCCGGTCCCGATGATGCAATAATCTTGTTGAATCTGGAGGCGATGTCGTCCATCGCCTCCTCCCACGAAATGGGTTCGAAGTCATCGAATCGATTGGCGGAACGTTGGCCCTTGGGTTTGACCCGGCGCAACGGTTGCATGAGGCGCGCCGGGTCCTCGGCCATCTTCAGCCACGGGTTCACTTTCTTGCACAGTCCACCGGCGGTAAACGGATGGTCGGGGTTGCCCCTAAGACGTGTAGCGTTGCCGGTTTCCGAGACGGTGACGATCCACGAACATCCGTCGGGGCAGTCCAGTGGGCACGACCCGACAACTGTGCGCCCTCCCGCTTCGGGTTTCTTGGCTGCCGCGGGCTCATCTGTCGGGATTGCGGTCATGGTCCGTTCCTTTTCCGTAGCCTGTCCAGCTGGCGACGCTCGCGTTTTGTTGGTCGTCCGGCACCTCGTTCTCGGGCGCCACCGGGCGGGGCGAGCGGCATGTCGGACTTCAATGGGCGGGGCGGCGACAGGTCCTCGTAGCACTCGGCTGCTCGAGGCGCTCCGACTCGCTTTTCGATTGGCTCGACCAGCCGGTAGACGAAAAGAACATCACCTTTGCGAGCCGAAACCGAATCGCCGACCGAGATCTTGGTCGCAGGCTTGGCTGGCTCGTCGTTTATCAAGACGCGACCGGTCGAGCAGGCATTGGTGGCTGCCGTTCTGGTTTTGAAGACTCGAACGGCCCAGAGCCACTTGTCCACCCGGACGCTTTTGGTCATCGGTCCCCCTCGCCTTGTCTGTGGAGCGAATTGGCAAGATCATAGACGCGACGCTTGGCGGTGCCGGTTGCCGCCACCACGGCGGTTACAGCATCTCGTCGGGACAGGCCGTCTCGTACGTGGCCGCCCAGCATCTCGAGCAGGTCGCCGTCATCAACCGGACCGGACTCAGTGGAGGCACCGTCGACGACAATGACGATCTCCCCCTTGGTTGAGGTCAAGGCGAAGTGTTCGGCTGCCGAAGCCACCGTCCCCCGCACAACCTCCTCGTGGAGCTTAGTCAGCTCACGGGCGACGGCCACTTCCCTATCGGCTCCACAGGTCGCAGCCAGGTCAACGAGGGTGGCAGCCACTCGGTTCGGAGACTCGTAAAGCACCGTGACCCTGTCATCAGCAGCGATCGCTTGAAGGCGAATGCTGCGGCTTTGACCCTTACGAGGAAGGAAGCCCTCGAAGACGTATCGGCCATTGAGTAGACCGCTTACCGCCAGGGCAGCCGAAACTGCGCTGGGCCCAGGGACAACAAAGGTTCGATGGCCGGCGGCGGCCACCGCAGACACCACTGCTGTTCCCGGATCGGACACGGTTGGCATCCCGGCGTCGGTAACCAGGGCGAGCCGCTGGCCTTGGCTGAGGCGATCGAGCACTTCAGGTAGGCGAGCTCGTTCGGTGTGTTCGTTGCCGACGAGTAGCGTCGGGCGCCTGAAGTCGACGTCGACTCCCACGACGTCTCGGGCGTAGCCGATGAGCTTGCCCGTTCTGCGGGTGTCTTCACAGATCACGGCATCAGCTTCGGTCAAAACCATGGCTGCCCTCGGAGTTAGATCTTGCAGGTTGCCAATGGGGGTTCCAACAACGTAAAGACCTGGTTCCATGGTCTCGGGCTCGGCTGCGGTCACGTGGATCGCCCGGTGCCGTCACATCCCCGGAGTTCGACAACCTGGCCGACGTTCAAATCCCAGTGATCGAAAGCCCCGGCCTGTGCCTCCAAGACTGATCTGGCGCTCCAAACCGGAAGCGTGACCCGGTTGCGGTGGAGCCGCAACGTTCGGATGATCTGGTTGTCTGCGTCGAGAAACGCGACATCGAGATCAAAACCCATGGCGAAGGAGTGCACCGATCGTGCCCCCACTATCAACATCGCCCCGTCGAGCTCTTCGCGACCCAACAGCCCCCTGGTTTTGGAGACTCGCCCTCGAGCAACTTCCAACGAAGCCAGAACGCGGCCGTCGCGAACGAGCCATCCCTGTTCGGCTGGTAGGAACTCTGGAAGTCGGATTCTCCTGTTTGGCACGACGTTCGGACCCGGTCTGGACGGTTGAGCTTGTGCTCGGGCTACACGTTGAATCGTATTTCCAGAACGTCACCGTCTTCAACCACATAATCTTTGCCCTCTTGGCGAATCTTGCCTAATTCGCGGGCTTTGGCCCACGAACCGATCTCCAGAAGCTCATCCCACCGAATGGTTTCAGCCCGAATAAAGCCTCTTTCCAGGTCGGTATGGATCAGACCGGCGCACTGCGGTGCATTGGAACCGACACGGAACGTCCAGGCCCGACTTTCCTTTTCACCGGTGGTCAAGAAGGTTCGAAGACCAAGGGTGTGGTAGGCCGCTTGAATGAATCGGACCAAGGCGCCTTCGCCCAGCCCGAATCCGTCGAGCATTTCGGCTCGGTCCTCGGCCGGGAGTTGGGCCGCTTCGGCCTCCAACTGGATGCAGGCTCCGAACACCGGGGCCAGTTCGCCAAGCCGCCCCTGGACCGGAGCGATCACGCTTTCAACCTCACCTAGTTGATCTTCGTCGATGTTAACGATGGCTAGAACGGGCTTGTTGGTTAACAAGAACCATGGCTTCAACAGCGCAGCATGCTCCGAAGACAAGTCGCTGTCGTACAGCGGACGACCTTCTGACAGGTAGGCCAACGCTGCCTCGGCCGCCTCGACCTCGTCTCGAAGTGAGGGGTCACCCTTCGCCGCCTTGCGCTTCTTGTCCAGCTGTCGGTCAACAGTTTCCAGGTCGGCGAACGTCAGCTCCGTTTCGACTACCCGGAGATGCTCCATCGGATCCTGCGGGCCGGGCACGTCGTCGTCCCGGAAGGCCCGGAGGACAAATACGATGGCGTCGACCTCTCGGATGCCGGCCAGAAACTTGTTGCCGAGACCTTCACCCTTGCTGGCACCCTCTACCAGACCACCGATGTCGTTGAACTGAACCGAAGCCGGAACAACGCTCTTCGAGCCACTCATCTCAGCCAGGGCGTCCAGGCGGTCGTCAAAGACCTTGGCCACACCGATGTTCGGATCGGTGGTTGCGAAGGCATAAGGGGCCGCTAGGGCTCCGCCGCCAGTCAAGGCGTTGTACAACGAGGACTTGCCGGCGTTAGGAAGACCGACGAAACCGAATTTTTCCATACCCGGTCATGCTACGGCTGACGCTCGGCCCCGGCACCGACTACCTGCGCCCGCAGCGATCCCTACTCTCAACCTGGTACTGGCTCGCTACCAGTGGAGCGTGCCCGGACCACCCTTGAACGGCCCAGTGACGTTAGCTGTTATCCAGCCACCGTAGAACGAGCCTTCGTTGGCATTGACCTGCTCGTCGTCAACCCAACACTCATCGACAGCCTGAGGGTAAAACGCCCAGTGGTCCACCATGTCGGCGAACGAGACCGACGGCCGTCGATATACCCAGGCGGCGGCCACTCGAGCGTGTCCATCAACCACAACGTCGGCATACGTGGCCAGCCCCTTCCACTCACAAAAGGTCTCGCGGGCGTTTGCGAGAAGAACGTCGATGTTCACTCCGGCGGGTGGCACGTAGTAGGCCGGTGGTTGGCTGGTCTCCAGCACTCGGAATGCTCCCGGTGAGTCAGCAACCGTCGCCCCGCCGTGTCGAACACGTATCCGCCAGTCGACCCACTCCAATCTCGGCGGCCGCGGATAGTCCCAGACCGACTCGACAGGTTTGCCATTGATGGCGGGCCCCGGTGTTGCGTTCATAACCAAAAGTCTATTCAACCGGTCGGTCTAAACTGGCGTGATGGAGCCAACCGCCAGCGAGCCCCCTTATCTTGTGGCCCTGAACCGGACGATCTACCTGTTAGATCGAAGTCTGGCCCCAACTCAGAAGATCAGGGCGTTCGGCAAAGGCCGAACCATCCTCAACAACGTTGAAGAAGTTGGCGGTCCGGGTTCCGTTGAGGCGCTGACACAACAGGGAATGCTCACCAGTCTTGATGGCGTCGGTTCCTCCATCGAGTCGGTTGTTCGCGGGGCTTATGGCGTGGGCCCGACTGACTACCTCGATGACCTGGAGGCCTCGACCGTCGTCGAGATCGGATCGGGAGCCGAGCTGCGGGCAGCGCTCAAAGGTGACTGCCATTCTCATTCAACGTGGTCCGATGGCGGAGCCGAACTACGGGCAATGGCTCGCGCCGCCCAATCGTTGGGCCATGACTATCTAGTGGCGACCGACCACTCGGCCCGTTTGACTGTGGCCCACGGGTTGTCGGTCGAACGCCTTGCTCAACAACTGGACGAGATTGAGCAGTTGAACGCCGAGTTTGCCCCGTTCAGAATCCTGACCGGTATGGAGGTGGACATCCTCGATGACGGCTCGCTCGACCTACCTGACGAGTGGCTGGCCCGGCTGGATGTTGTGATTGGGTCCGTGCACCACCGGATACACCAAGAGCCCGCCCACATGACCAAGCGTTTGGTCACCGCCGTCGCCAACCCTCATGTCGACATTCTTGGTCACTGCACCAACCGAAAGGTCATGGGCAACAAGCGCCGGCCGTCAAACTTCGACGCCGACTATGTGTTCGCCGCCTGCGCCCAGTTCAACACCGCGGTGGAAATCAACTGCCGACCCGAACGTCAGGATCCACCTGAAGAACTCCTGGAGCTCGCATTGGAGTGGGATTGCCGCCTAAGTATCGACTCCGATGCCCATGCGCCCGGACAGCTTGAATGGGTCAACTACGGATGTGACAAAGCCGCCGTCAGCGGCGTAGAAGCCGATCAGATCCTCAATACCAGGTCAGCGGACGATCTGGTGTCGCTGCTGAGCTGATAGCCTTAGCAGCTATGTCAAAGCGCAGACGAAAGAAGCGGCTGCTTGCCCGGCGCAGGAAAGCCAACCACGGCCGCAAACCCAACGTCGGCCGCGGCTAGCTGATGCGTGGCACCGTCAACGGTGTCGCACAAGCCCTAGTCGACTAGCAGTCGTGTAACCGCCTCCTCCAGGCGAGCGAGGCGGTCTTTTGCGTTTCCCTTGACCTCGGCCATGGTAAGATCGGCCCGCTTTGGCGAGACCACCTCGATGTAGGCCTTGACTTTGGGTTCAGTGCCGCTCGGCCTGACGATAACTCGACTACCGTCGGACAATTCGATGAGCACGCCAGCGGTCGGTGGAAGATGGAGGCCCTGATCCAAGAACTCGATCGAGGAGACCGACACGCCGCCCAACTCAGCGGGACTCAGACCACCGGCACGCTCCCTGAGCTGTCGCTGCTCATCGACACCAAGATGACCGAAGCCGATGGAGACCTGGCTGGTGGCGAACAGCCCGAATTGCTCGGCCAGCTCGTCAAGTCGTTCGGTCAGTGTTGTGCCGTCTCGCCGGCACCCGGCGGCGATCTCGGCCATGACAAGGGCGGCGGTGATGCCGTCTTTGTCCCGCACCGCCGGATTGACGCAATATCCCAGCGCCTCTTCATAGCCAAGGATGTACTCGGCGTCCGGTCGCTCGACGATCGGGCGAGCCACCCACTTGAAGCCGGTAAGCGTCCGAATACTCTCGGCGCCGTGGTGAGCGGCAATGACGTCTATGAACCGAGACGAGACAATTGATGAGGCCACCAGCAATGGGGCCGTCGCCGTAGGACTGTGGTGGCGAAGAAGATGATCGGCCAGCAACACCCCGACGTCGTCGCCCGACAACCGACGCCACCCATCTTTGCCTGCTACCGCGACGGCCAGACGATCGGCATCGGGGTCGTTAGCCAAAATCAGATCCGGCGTGCTCGGCGCCACTTCCGCTGCACGGAAAGCCAAATCGAGAGCGCCCGGCTCCTCGGGATTGGGGAACGGGGTGGTCGGGAACTCGGGGTCGGGAGCGAATTGCTCTGCCACCACTAGCGGTTCCGGAAATCCTGCTTCGACCATGGCATCGACTAGCGCCTGGCCACCGACCCCGTGCATCGCGGTGTACAGAACGTCGACTTGTCTGGGGGCAACACCAATCGTCGAAACCGCCATCGCCCGGTGAGCGGCGGTGGCCGCGGCGGCCGAGACCACCCGTAGCTCACCACCGGGTCGGGCCAGGCCAACGAGGTCCACAACCGATCTGCCGTGGTCGCCGGAGTCACTTTCCAAATGCTCGGAGGCGATGTCGTCGATGGCGTGGGCGATTTCCTCGTCTGCCGGAGAGACCAGCTGGATGCCGTCGCCCAGGTACAGCTTGTAGCCGTTGTCGGCCGGTGGATTGTGGCTCGCCGTTATGACGATGGTGGCGTCGGCACCGAGTCGCAGCCCCTCATGAGCCACAACCGGAGTGGGAGTCGCCTCATCGAGAAGGTGGACGACTCCGCCGCCCTCGACCACTTCTCGGGCGGCGTCGGCTGCGAACTGCTCAGAGTTGTGGCGGGCGTCGAAACCGACCACAACCAGCGGAGCCACCCCCTCGCCCTTCTGGCGTAGCCAACGAAACAGACCAGCCGTCGTCTGGCGGACGACGACACGATTCATACGGTTGGGGCCAGGGTCCATGGCAGCACGCAATCCAGCGGTTCCGAACCCAATTCGGCCCTCGAAGAGCAGATCCGCTTCAGCCGGCGCCGAGCGGTGAAGGTCGGCCAACTGCCGAGCGGTCTGTCGGTCCGGGTCCAGATCGGCCCAGCGTTTCATTTGGCGTGGCAAGGGTGTCGTGTCCATTGGTTCACCTCACTGTAATCCATGCCATCTGGCCGACCCGTCTAATCCACCGCGCCACCACCCTGTGCCCACACCGTCGCTGCAGAATCGATAGGGCTATCCGACCGGCACCCAATCAGCACTAGCACTATGATGCATCGAATGATCGAATCTCTATTCCATGCTTGACCATGTCTTCACCGATGCCATCGGCGCACTGAGGGATTCACTCGAGTCGGCGCTATTGGAACGTCAAGCAATCGAAGAACGATTCCAAGCCGACATTCTTCTTGGCGACATCACGTGGCAGACAAGCTACAGCCTGCCCGGCGAGGGTCTTCCACCGCGGGTCAAAGTGGACCTCAGCCTTGAGTGGCCCACCTGGGCTCAGACGGCGTACCGAACCTGGTACCTCGATGAGGAATTCACCGACAGTCCGATCATCGACATCGAGGTCGTGTTCCACATGCAACGACTAGCGGTGGCACCTGACCCAAAGGTGGTGATGACTGCGATGTCGCCATTCTCGCCTCAGATCGGCAACGATGAACTTACCGGTTTGGGCCCGACGCTTGAGACCGTGTACGACGCTGATCTTCAGGTGGCCTCCCATGCGATTGAGGTTACCTATTCGGGTTTGTATGAACTGGACGAAAAGACGCTGGAAGATGGTTCAGCGCTTGATGAACACTTTGCCCACATCGGGGGTTGGATTACCTCAACCCTCGTGCGCCTCGGTGATCTGCCACTTAGCTACCAACCGGCGCAAGAAGGCGAAGAGCTGTAACCTGGTTAGCGGTGAAGGCTTCTGATCGTATGATCCAGCTTCCTGGCGCGGCTCCTATGCTCATTCTCCTGACGTCGGCGGATGTCAACGTCGTCAGGCTTCTTGACGAGCGCATTATCGCCGAAGCCGACTCGGTAGATGTGCGGTCCGGCGTTGCCTGGATCGAAGTCTCCGATTGCCGTGAGTACCTCCGACGCCTCGTCGAGCACATTTCCGATGGCGATGGTGTTCGAGTGGCCATGGCCGACCTGAACGCCGGTGCCGCCGAGTTGGTCAGCGAGTCTATGCTCAGCGTGACGCTGTCAGACGTAGCAATCAGCCTCGAACAAGAGGACATGGCCAACTCCAAGATCGACTATGAGGTCCGCTATCAGCCGATCGTTCGACTGGGGAATCGATCAATCGTCGGCTACGAAGCACTTATCCGGGCGCACCTCGGTGATATGACCTTGACGGCCGAAGAACTCATCGGTAGAGCAGCCAAAGGTGGCTGGTTGCCCGAACTCGATACGACATGTCGCCGCCACGCCATCCAAGGCGTTGGCTCCTGGCTTGGCGCCGGCTTGCTGTTCTTGAACATCATGGCGCCAGATGGCAGCTTCGATCTTGCCGCAGCTCGAGCCACCATCCGTCACGCCGAGGACATCGGGATCGAACCCGATCAAATCGTGTTCGAAGCAGCCGAGCGAAACCGCTACATCGACATTGATCTGGCCGCCGCCCAGCTGACCAAGCTGCGAAATGCCGGTGTCCGAATCGCTCTCGACGACGTGGGCGACGGCTACTCGACGCTTCGAGTAGCGACAAGCTTTAAGCCTGATGTCTTGAAACTGAGCGGTGACCTGGTTGCCTCGCTCCCCAGCTCCGAGGCAACGGCCATCATTCAGGCCGTTGTCGGGCTTGCCCATCAAACCGGCGCCTGGGTCGTAGCCGAAGGCATCGAGAATGAGGCTCAGGCCACCACGCTTACCCAGCTCGAAGTCGACTGGGGACAGGGCCTCCTGTTCGGGGGCCCGACGGTGCTCCCCTCTGACTGAACCGGGTCAGGCTCCGGCTTCAGCCAGAAAGTCGCTCAAGGGACGCTCAGGGCGCGGTCCCATGTGGGAGATAACCTCGGCGGCGGCGAATGACCCAAGCCGTCCGACGACATCAAGCGGGAGCTCTCGGCTTAACCCGTAAAGGACACCGGCAGCGTACTGATCCCCTGCACCGGTTGTATCAACCACCGGCGCCACCTCTTCGGCTTTCACCTCGATGATGTCGGAGTCGGTGACCAACCACGAGCCTTGACTCCCTCGAGTCACACAGGATAAGTCGACCTGTGAACTGACTTTCTTGACCGACTCTTCAAGGTCAGACTCAAAGAGCGAGGTGAGCTCATCTTCGTTGGCGAACAAGATATCTACCGGCCCAGACACCAGCTCAAGAAAGTCGTGATGGTGTCGCTCCACGCAGAATGGATCCGACAAGGTGAGCGCGACCTTGCGACCGGCGGCAGCGGCAAGATCCATTGCTTTGCGGATCGCCGCCTTGGCGGAGTCGGTGTCCCACAGGTAACCCTCACAGAACAATATTTGGCCGGCCGAGGCAACATTAGGATCGACGTCTGCCGGTTCGAGAAGCGTCGAAACCCCGAGATAGGTGTTCAACGTCCGCTGGGCGTCCGGCGTCACCATTATGAGACATCTGGCTGTGGCCGGACCGCTCGAAGCCAGTGGCACCTGAAAGGCGACCCCGAGCGAGTTCATGTCCCGGGCGAAGACGTCGCCCAGGTAGTCTTGGCGGACTTTGCCGATGTAGGCCGATGTTCCACCAAACGATGCGATGCCGGCCATCGTGTTGGCGGCCGATCCACCCGAAGCCTCAACCAGTTCAAGATCTGGGCTGTTCTCGCCGGCCAGCTTCTGCATCATCTCGTACAGGTAATCGGCACGGTCCCCATCGATCAGATGCATGGCGCCCTTTGATAGCCCTTCGGCCACAACGACTTCATCCGCCACGGTGCCGATGATGTCGACCATGGCATTGCCGACGCCAACGACGTCAACCTCACCATGGCCACTGGACCGCCGATCTCCAGCCTGTCGGCCCAACGCAGGTTCGCTCATATCGCTCTCACCGTACAGCGTTGGTCACGACGCCGCCCATTTGAGGTCGAGCTGCTCTCGACCCCGTTCTGGCGGAGGATTGCACCACAGCCTGTTGGTGCAATCCTCCCACTCCGTTTAGCTGCAACCGCTGGTATTACCGCAGCCTGGACAGGCGTGGCAGCTTCCAGCTCGCTGCATGGTGATCCCGCACTGCATACAGATCGGTGCATCGACGTCGATCTTACGATTGGCACCCAGTTGTTGAGCTTCGACCTTGGCCATCATCTCATCCACAGATTCGACCGACGGTGGATCAGCCGGAAACTCGCCCTGCTGAGACAGCGCCTCGTCGACGCCAGGCAGAGTCTGCTGGCTTCGTTCGTTGGTGGTGAAGATGCCCAAGCCAGCACGCTCTTCCTTGCCCAGGTACAGGACCGCAAGCTTGCGGAAGAGGTAGTCCATGATGGAGTTGGCGATCCGGATGTCCGGGTCGTCAGTCATACCTGCCGGCTCGAATCGCATACCGGTAAAGGTCTCGACGTAGGTACGTAACGGAACTCCGTACTGGAGGCCATGGCTCAGCGAGATGGCCAGAGCGTCCATGATGCCGGCCAGCGTTGAGCCCTGCTTCGAGACGCGGAGGAAGATTTCCCCCGGCCTACCGTCGTCATATTCTCCGACCGTGACGAAGCCTTTGCAGTCGGCCACACGGAACTCAAAGGTCCGTGATCGACGATCCCTGGCCAGCTTCTCGCGGATCGGCTTGTAGATGATCTTTGGCTCAGCCGCGGCCAGAATGGCTTCGGCTCCGTCGGTCGCCTTATCGTCATCGACGGCGTCGTCCTTCTTGGCCATCGACAACGGCTGAGCAACCTTGCAGTTGTCTCGGTAGATAGCAATGGCCTTTACGCCCATCTGCCATGCATCGATATGGAGCTGCTCTACTTCTTCAACCGATACCTCTTCGGGCATGTTGACCGTCTTGGAAATGGCTCCGGAGATAAACGGCTGCACTGCGGCCATCATCTTGACGTGTCCCAGGTAATGAATCGGGTTGTCGCCCATCGAGCAGGCGAACACGGGGACGTGGCCGTCTTTGAGGTTCGGTGCCCCGAGGATGGTCTTGTTCTCGTCGATGTAATCGGTGATTGCGGTCGCCTCGGTCGATGAATAGCCAAGACGATTAAGCGCTCGCGGCACCGACTGGTTCACGATGCTCATCGTGCCACCGCCGACCAGCTTCTTCATCTTGCACAGGCCCAGATCAGGCTCGATGCCGGTGGTGTCGCAGTCCATCAAGAGACCGATGGTTCCGGTTGGGGCAAGGACCGTGGCTTGGGCGTTGCGAACACCAACTGATGGAGCCAGCTCACAAGCGCCATCCCATGATTGGCGAGCTTCGTCGAGAATGGCTGCCGGGGCCAACGACTGGTCGATGCTGTCGCAGGCCCGCCGATGCTGATCGAGAACACGCAACATGTGGTCACGGTTCTCCTCATAGCCGGCGTGGGGGCCCATTCGGGCTGAGGTTCGAGCCGAGGTGTGGTAGGCGTGCCCGGTCATCAGCGACGTGATGGAGGCGGCCATGGCCCGTCCGGCGTCAGAGTCGTAGGGAAGACCGAGGGTCATCAGTAGGGCGCCGATGTTGGCGTAGCCCAGGCCCAGCTGACGGAACTTGTGAGAGGTCTCGCCGATCGACGCTGTGGGGTAGTCAGCCCGGCCGACAAGGATCTCTTGGGCGGTGAAGAAGTGCTCCACGGCGTTCTTGAAACCAGCGACGTTGAAGGTGTCATCGTCGCCCATGTACTTGAGCAGGTTCAAGCTGGCCAGGTTGCAGGCCGAGTTGTCCAGGTGCATGTATTCGCTGCACGGGTTTGAACCGTTGATCTTGCCGGTGTTGGCCGAAGTGTGCCAGTGGTTGATAGTGGAATCGAACTGCATTCCGGGGTCTGCGCACTCCCATGATGCCTGAGCGAACTGGCGCATGAGATCACGAGCCTTCACCGTGCGGATGACTCGTCCGTCAGTTCGGGCTACCAGGTTCCAGTCGGCCCCGTCGATCACGGCCTGCATGAACTCGTCGGTCACTCTGACCGAGTTGTTGGCGTTCTGATACTGGATTGAATGGCTGTCGGAGCCGTCCAGATCCATGTCGAATCCGGCCTCTCGCAGAACGCGTGCTTTGCGCTCCTCGGTGGCCTTACACCAGATGAACTCTTCGATGTCCGGGTGATCGATGTCGAGCATGACCATCTTGGCCGCCCGTCGTGTCTTGCCGCCGGACTTGATGGTTCCGGCTGAAGCGTCAGCGCCGCGCATGAAGCTGACGGGGCCGGATGCTGTTCCGCCGCCGCGAAGCGGCTCTGCGCTGGAACGGATACCCGACAGGTTGATACCGGCACCCGAACCGCCCTTGAAGATCACGCCTTCTTCGACGTACCAGTTCAAGATGGCATCCATGGTGTCGTCGACGGCCAAGATGAAACACGCCGAGGCCTGCTGCGGTACACCTTTAACGCCGATGTTGAACCAAACCGGAGAATTGAACGCACCCATTTGATGAATAATCAGGAACTTCAGTTCGTCGCTGAAGATCTCCGCTTCATCGTCGCTGAAATAGCCGTCCTCGACGCCCCATGCGGTGATGGTATCGACGACGCGATCGGCGACCTGCTTGAGCGACGTCTCTCGCTCATCAGTGTTGAGCGTGCCACGGAAGTACTTTTGCGCCAAGATGTTGGTGGCGTTTACCGACCATGACTCGGGAACCTCAACGTCAGTCTGCTCGAAGGCGACCTCGCCTGTTTTCCAGTTCGAAATCCGGGCGTCGCGCTTCACCCACGTAACGGTGTCATACGGGTCGACTCCCGCAGTGCTGTAATACCGCTTCAGACCGATGTGTGTTTGTCCGGGTGCGAGAGTCATGGTGATTTCGATTCGCTTTCTTACTTACGTAACTGAGGTTTCGTAACTGAGGTTTGTAGTTGAGGTTGCAGATCAATGGCTTGGAGGCGATCCAACCCCAGAGGGGTCCGGCACATCATTCCGGTACACCGGCTCGGAGCGACCTTGTTGCCGCTCGACGGGCTCACACCGTCACCGTTCACCTCCTCATTCCAGGGAGGGTGGTGAGAGGCGCAGCCCACTCGGTGACCCGATTCTTGGCGTTGGAGGTTCCCTAGCTCATCTTTCTAGTCATGTCGAGTGACAGTTTGCGGCGGTGCTGCCTCCTGTCCCTCCGTTGTCGCACGCGCCTTCGTTCCACCGACAGCGCGCACCTGCATTGCATAGTTCATAGCCCGTTTGCTGTTGTTCCGGAACTTCCGCAAGGAAACTCCGCCGCACACAGCTCGCAAACTACCTGCCACTAGATCTTGTGCTAACCGCCAGCTCAAAAAGAGCGACGCACAAGATGTGGGTAGTCATTACATCACTGTAATTACGCCGATGTCAACACGGATCCAAGGTTTTTCTTAGGTGTATTCCTTCCGAGGCCGCCAACTGGGCGCTCCAGAAGGAGCAACATCAGCAGAACTGCGCACGTAACGAAGATCGGGCCTAGAGGACCACGGGTCAAGGTTTGTCTCCAGACGGCACTCATACCGCTCAAACGATCATCAGACAGGTCAATTCTTTCAGTGACCCACCCGCTTTCGCAGGCGCTACCCAAACCTAGGGGCCCTGAATCTCCTCCAAGACCCTGCCATACCGATGTCTAAACCCGACCTCCGTCACAATTGCTCAGCCCCACGACGGGCGTAACCGCCACCATAATCAACGTCGGCTGTGGATCGGAAGAGGAGGAACCTGTGGATTACTGTGGATTAACCCGGGAAATCCTGTGAGGTTCATGTGGGTGACGGGGTTTCGCTCCCACTAGTCGGCCCAACAAGCATCTTGGCGCCCTTGGAGGGCAACGCATTCCGGCACGACTCATAAACTGAGCCGGTGCGCGAATTATTCCCCGACAATGACTCCATCGTTGCCCCTGGCTCCCCCGACGACGTCATACGGGCGGTACTCGATGAGAACCGCAACCCTCCTGGCGAACGGCCGTGGCTGTTTGTGAACATGGTGGCCAGCATCGACGGGGCCACCGCAACCGATGGAACCTCCGGAGGTCTGGGCGCCGAGGGCGATCGACTGATATTTCGAGGCCTTCGATCTAGCGCCGACATCATCTTGGTCGGAGGGCAAACGGTGCGAGACGAGCAGTACCGACCCCCGCAAGCGCACATCGCCGCCAAGCAGACGAGGGCTCAAAGGGAACAGAGCGAACGACCGAGGCTTGCGGTCATCAGCGGTTCTCTCCGCTTCGACCGTGAGTTGACGTTCCTCGACGACGATCCCCCACCGATAATCTTCCACCCGCTCGACGTCGATCGAGCTCGCGTTGACGAACTAGCCCAAAGGGCTGATCTGGTGCCGATCGCCAGCGCTGATCGAGATGGCAGGCTCTCGATGAGCGCCATTGTCGACGAACTTGGCAGCCGAGGTGTCTCACGAGTTCTCTGCGAAGGTGGACCGTCAATCAACGGACAGTTGGTGGCCGAGGGCCTGGTGGACGAGTGGAATCTGACGTTGGCGCCCCTGCTGCTCGGAGGAAACTCGCCTCGCGCCGCGGTCGGAGCGCTGCCGGAAGGACCACCGCCTGGGATGCAGCTGCAGCGGGTGTGGACCGACGACGGCTATTTGTTCTGCCGCTGGACCGCCGAGACTTAGACTTCTGCGGCCTCGGAGGCTGCCGCAGCCTCGGAGTCGACCTTTATCAACCGCGCCTCGCGTTCGAAGTCGGCCAAATTGTCGAAGCCTTTGTACACGCTTGCGAAACGAAGGTAGGCCACCGGATCCATCTCGCGTAGCTGTTCCAACACTGCCAAGCCCACCCACTCAGAGGTAACGTCGCCACCCTCGGATCGAGCACCTTCACCAACTCGGACGGCGATCTGCTCAAAGTCTGCTCTAGTCAGCGGTCGACCTTTACAGGCTGCGATGAGACCCGACACGATCTTCTCTTCGTCGAAGTCCGTGACTGAACCGGAGCGCTTGTGTACCCGTAGCGGGACTTCTTCCACCCGCTCGAACGTGGTAAAGCGGTGATCACAGTCAGTGCAGCTGCGACGCCGCCGAACCGAGGTCTCCTCGTCGGCCGATCGCGAATCTACAACCTTTGTTTCACTCTCTCCGCAGGCCGGGCATCGCACCCTGCCAACACTAGCGGAGACGATCACGCCAGGAGTTCGCCCGGTATTACAATTGCCTGACCAACGACTATGGCTGCACCGCCATTAGCCTCCACCAGGGCGGCTACGGCTGTTCGCCTGTCGAGATCAGAGGCGTACTCGCCGGCGAGCGACCACAAGGAATCCCCCGCCCCGGCGACAACGACCATGTCCCCCGGTGACGCCACACCAGACGACATGGCGGAACCATCGTTGACGACAAAGTCGGCCGGTGGCACACCCTGGGACACGCGGACTGTGACCAAAAGACCGACCAGAACCACCGCGACAGTTACCGCAGCAACCGTAACCCCACCCGGAAGACCGATTTGGCGCAGCCCAGCGTTCAACCGTTCCTCGATCGTGTGGCGGACTGAGAGCGCCGTCCCACCAACGGACGGCAACGGCCAATCCGGTTGTGTTCTTTGGTTCGGCCCATTGTCAACGACCAAGCGGAGATGGCCCCTAGCGCTGCGGCCCCGGACATCTCGGCCAACGGGGGCAGAGCTGATCGCTGAGGGGCGCCGGGCCACCCAGCCGTCTTCAGCGGCCTGGACACGAACGTCGCATGACGAACGTCTGAACGATCCGGAGAATTCGGATACATGTGCAACCATGATGTGAGTATCTCCAAGCGGTGTGACAGTGAACGGACGGCGAACGAACTGAGGACAGTTGGGGGGGGTTTGAAGACAGTGAACGTAAGGGCCGGTATCCACCATCTCGTCGGGCGGCCGAACTATTGTTCGTCGCACGGATGTTCGATATAGTACCGAACAACCGTACGCATACAAAACCCGGCGGGGTGGTTTTTCGAACAACTGTTCAACACCACCGCGAACCCACAACAGTGGCCCGACGACTCTTGGAGGCAGCCATGGGAGAACACAAACTGACGAAGCGCCAACTGGCGATACTCGAATTCATCGATCGTCAGATGAGAGAGCATGGATTTCCCCCTTCGGTCCGCGAGATAGGCGCAGAGGTCGGTCTGGCATCGCCCTCATCGGTTCACTCCCAACTCGCCACTCTCCAACAAAACGGCTATCTGATTCGAGACGAAACCAAGCCCCGGGCGATTAAGGTCCGATGGGATTCACTGACGGGCGCCGCCGATGTAGAGCGACGGCCGGTGCGCCACGTCCCTCTCGTCGGCCAGGTAGCTGCCGGAACCGACGTGCTGGCCGAAGAACATATCGAAGAGACCATGCCGGTCCCGGCCGATCTGACCGGCGAAGGTGATCTGTTCATGCTTACCGTGCGTGGTGAGTCAATGATCGAGGCAGGCATCCTCGACGGTGACTTTGTCGTCGCCCGGGTGCAGAACACGGCCGACAACGGCGACACCGTTGTCGCCGGTATTCCAGGTGAGGAAGCCACCGTTAAGACCTACCGGCGCCGAGGCTCCAAGGTCATTCTCGAACCGGCCAACGAAACCATGGAGCCGATGGAGTTCGCCGGAGACGACGTCGCCATCTACGGCAAGGTCGTCACCGTAATGCGCCGGTTGTAAACGCTGGCAGCCGAAAAAGTACAATGGGCTGGCTCAGCGGTTCATCTCCCCTGAGCCAACCCATTGCGGTGTTCCCCCTCAAGCTAGGCCTCGGCTACTGCCACGTCCTGTCGAGCAGACCTTGACATCTCGACGATGTCGTCGACTTCTTCATCAGTGAAACCGGCCATCTTGCGGAACTGGCGTGCCAATCGAATCGGGGCCTCAGCCTCTTCTCCCCGCAGGCCTCGGAAGTTGAACAGGCCATCCACCACTCGTTGGAACTCGATGGCGCCCTTTCGCCGTTCCTTGTCATCTTTGGTGATCTCGCGAAGCCATCGGGAACCCATGTTCACATGTGTGACTTCATCGGCCAACATGTAGTCCTCGCAGAACGTCAGAACCGGATCGGAGGTTTCCCGTCCGAACTCTCTCATCTGAGTGAACACGTCGATCGCCAGGCCCTCCAGACCGCGATTCACTCCAGCAAGGCGAAACGCCGGATCGTGGTGGCAAGCGGCCTCGAACAGCGTGGTCGACTCGACATATTCTCCGAGCTGACCACCCATGTGTTCGGCCAGCTTGACCGAGATCTCACAATGCCGGGCTTCGTCCCAGCATTGGCGGGCCATGTCAAGCTTCAACTCGAATGGCACCTGATCGGTGTCGAAGTCGAATGCGGTGCGGCCTGCCCCTTCAAGCGCCTGAATCTCACCTACGAAGATGCCGTGCATGCGCCGACGAGCCCGCTCGCCTACGTCAAGGGCGTCAGCATCAACTCGGGCAACGGGCGTTCCGTTTCGGGTGTCCTCGAAGCGCTGCTCAGTCGTCTGACGGACGAATCGAGCGTCACGAGCGAGTTGGGAGGGATCAAGATTCTTACGCATTGCAGTTCTTTGCCGCAGCGTGGCACGCTGCAAGCTGATTGCCGCACGCCTATTCGCCACTGGTCGATTGCTGCCATTCGCCGGTTTGGCATCTGTTCGATGCCGACCGGCAAGTGCCTTGGGTGGATAATAACAGGCACTCTGTCCGTTCGGCCAGTTCCGTCGGGCCTGACGGGACCGCACCCACAGTCCGACGACCGGCTGATGGACCTTCTAAGCCCCTACCCACCGGGTAACCTGGAAGTGATGACAATGGCCAACACGCCTGCTGATTCAAGCCTCGCTTCCGGCGATCGAGCGGATGCCTCAGCCGAGCCTGAGCGGGTATTCAGCAGTTCGATCATTATCTCGGGGATCAGGTGTGTTCTCACGTACCTGATCTTTCCCTTCGTTGCCCCCCTCGTCGGCCTGGCCCCCGGTGTCGGTGCTGGCTTCGGGCTGGTGATAGGGGTGTTCGCCATCGCAGCGAACCTGTTCAGTATCCGCCGATTCTGGCGGGCCGATCACCGTTTGAAGGTCCCCGTCACCGTGCTGCACGTTGCGGTGATTCTGCTGCTGGTGTTCCTGGCTGTACGCGACATCCTGGAACTCACCTCCTAGAATGCGACCCCTGTACCTCGTCGCCGGCTTCTTTTGCGTCGGAATGGGCTGGCTTGGCCTGGTGACACCCGGCCTCCCGGGAACAGTGTTCTTCGTGGGCGCAGCGTGGTGCTTCTCGCGTTCCAATCCACGGCTTGAACAGTGGGTTCTGGACATACCAGCGGTGGGCCCAATGGTCAGGGACTATCGAAGTGGTCTCGGCATGCCGCGCCGCGCCAAGGTGATAGCAGTGTCGTGCATCACGGTCGCCTGCTTCTACAGCGTGGGCTTTGTTCTGAACCCAATGTGGCTTCGCTTACTGGTGGCCTCAGTTGGGGCGTTCGGCATTTGGTTCGTGGGAATCAGAATCCCTACGCGGGAGTCCGTCTTGGCTGAACAACAGGATCTGCCCGATCAGAGCGAAGCGACCAGCTAGCTACTGCTACTGGCCGGAGTGAAGGGCTTCGTTGATACCGCCCCAACGATCGGGGTCGGACTCTCGCGCTTCGATGACACCGGTAACCGAGTTCTGCAGGTACAACAGTCCGGGTCGCCCTGACAACTCTTTGGCCTTGACCTGTTCGCCCCCGGGCAACGTGATGACGGTCCCCGACGTGACGTAGACACCAGCGGCCACGGTACAGCCATCTCCGAGTGAGATCCCGATTCCTGCGTTGGCACCGATCAGACAGTTCTCACCGACCGTAATTCGTTCAGTGCCACCGCCCGAGAGGGTTCCCATGATTGATGCGCCGCCGCCCACATCACTGTGGGCACCGACCACCACTCCCTGGCTGATTCGACCTTCGACCATGGCCGGACCGAGCGTTCCGGCGTTGAAGTTGACAAAACCCTCGTGCATCACGGTTGTGCCTTCGGCCAGGTGGGCTCCAAGCCGAACTCGAGTGGCGTCAGCGATCCGAACGCCTGACGGCATGACGTAGTCGGCCATGTGGGGAAACTTGTCGACGCCGCGCACGATCAGGGTGTGCCCTTCGGCCCCGGCCAGGGCTCGTAGCCGATCAAGATTCTCCGGCACGACAGGGCCGGCAGAGGTCCAGGCCACGTTCGTCATCTGTCCAAAGATGCCATCGACACTTATTGAGTTCGGCGTCGCCTGGCGGTTCGACAACAGGTGCAGCCGGAGATACGCATCGGCGGAATCAGCGGGAGGAGCGGAGAGGTCCTCGATTGTCGTGGTGATGACTTCACCTTTGATCAAACCCAACTTTTCGGCAAGACATGTTCGAGCCGGATCGACGCCCTCTGATGGGTACCAAGCGTCGAGTCTCGCTCCTGTTTCGGCATCTACGTAGCTGTGCCCTGTCGCTGAAGCAGTCATGGCCTCATCCTAGAGGTCTCGCACCTGAGGCCCCATGCGAGATCCCACACACAACCGCAAGCTAGGTTGGGTCAATGCACCGCTGGGCCAACCGCACTCCAAGACAACCTGGAACACGAGCTACAAACCGAACTGGAACACGAAGTGCAGAACGTCTGATTGAAGATGGGCTCGCCTATCTGATTGGAGGCAGCACGTGGCTCGACTCCTAGTGGTACACCACACTCCCTCCCCCGCTCTGCACTCCATGTACCTTCGGGTACTTGAGGGGGCCAGGCACCCTGACATCTCAGACGTCGATGTGATCTCAGCCGCCGCGCTGGCGGCCTCGCCGGCAGAGGTACTCCAGGCCGACGGCTATCTCTTGGGCTCCCCCGCCAACCTCGGCTACCTCAGCGGGGCAATGAAACACTTCTTTGACACCATCTACTACCCCTGCCTGGAGGAGACGCGCGGCAGGCCATTCGGCGTCTACCTCCACGGCAATGACGACTGCACCGGGGCTCTGCGAGCCGTCGAAACCATCACCACCGGGCTTCGGTGGCAGCCTGCTCAGCCTCCCGTAATCGTCACCGGCCAACCCAGTGACGAGGACCTGGACCGCTGCTGGGAGCTGGGAGCGGCAATCGCAGCCGGTCTTAGCTGAAGGACCGATCAGACATCAAGTCGCTCCGACAGCAACGTCAGTCGCTCGTCGGACTGAACGACCGCGACTCGAACGTGGCCCGCTCCCAACGGTCCGTAGAACTCACCCGGGCTTACTACCGCGCCAACTTCGGTGGCTAGGCGTGCGGCCAGAACCCAAGCGTCGCCGTCTGGGGCAGGCGCCCAAAGGTAAAAGCCACCATCGGGCATCGGGGCGTCGATCCCCAA